>JBBSVM010000010.1:0-2165 GCA_038046785.1 Thermoplasmatota archaeon | reverse complement strand
AGATCTCGTTGTCCATCATGACGTAGGCGAGCTTCGGGTTGCGGCGCGCGGTGTGGACGAAGTGCCCGGCGCCGATGGCCATGCCGTCGCCGTCGCCGCCGACCGCGATGACGGTCTTCTCCGGCATGGCGAGTTTGACGCCGACCGCGACGGGGAGGCTGCGGCCGTGCACGGCGTGGAAACCGTATGCGTTCATGAAGTGGGGGAAGCGGCTGCTGCAGCCGATGCCGCTGACGAAGGTGACGTCGTGCGGGACGAGTTGAAGGTCGGCGAGGACCTTCTGCATCGCGGCGAGCACGGCGAAGTCGCCGCAGCCCGGGCACCAGACGGGGGGCAAGGTGCCCTTGTAGTCTTTCGCGGCGAGGACCTGGCCCGCCATCGGGATGGCGGGGCGGGCCACCGTGGCCTTCACCTGATCGGCTTCGGCGAGTGCGTGGCCGGCGGGGGCGAGGGCGGGGTTGGTGGGGCTCATGCGGTCAGCTCCTGTTTGAGAGTGGAATGGGTTCCGGTTGGCTTGATGGTTCCGGCCAGGGCGCCGTCGATCTTTTCCTTGATCTCGAGCCAGGTGAGCGGCGTGCCGTGCACCTTGTTGAGGCGGATGAAATCACGCGTGACGCGCTTGCGCAGGAGGCCTTCGAGTTGGCCGGTGTGGTTCATCTCGGCGACGATGACCTGGGGCGCCTTCTGGATGATGTCGAGGAAGCCGGTCTCGGGGAGTGGGTTGAGAATCTTGGGGACGACGTAGCCCACCTTCTTGCCCTCGGCGAGTGCGGCGAGGACCGCCTCCTTGACGGGACCTTTCGTGCTGCCCCAGGTGACAACGAGGAGGTCGGGGTGCTCGTCGCCGAACGTCTCGAGAGCCGCCGGGTACTTCCAGGCGTCGTCGATCTTGTGCAGCCGCTTCTTGATCATCGCCTCGTG
Source organism: Thermoplasmatota archaeon (assembly GCA_038046785.1). Taxonomy (GTDB): domain Archaea; phylum Thermoplasmatota; class E2; order JACPAO01; family JAHFTW01; genus JAHFTW01. The sequence continues at coordinate 1,244 of JBBSVM010000010.1, read as the reverse complement.
GTTGGAGCCGGTGTAGTTGGGGTTGCCGTACTCGTTGTGTTCGAGGCCTTCGGCGACGTGGGTTCCGCCCACCATGCCGGGGATGGCCTGCGGCGAGACGCCGTCGGGGGTGAACTTGTAGCGCTTGTAGTCGGCGAGGTCCGCCTCGGTGGCGAGCTTGCGGCGCAGGATGGGGGTTCCCTTGAGGCTCGGCAGCACGATGTTCTCGGTGCGGTTGCTGAGCGAGTGGTCGGTCGCGATGATGACTGGAACCTGGTACTTCTCGGCGAGGTTGAACGCCCAGATGGTCTGGATGATGGAGTCGCGCACGCCGGCGGGCGCCATGACGATGCGAGACGCTTCGCCGTGCGAGCCGTACACCATCTCGTTGAGGTCGGACTGCTCGGGCTTGGTGGGGAGGCCGGTGGAAGGGCCACCGCGCATGCAGTTGATGATGACGACGGGGAGTTCCGCGGTGGAGCCGAGGCCGAGCAGCTCCTGCATGAGGCTGAGGCCGGGGCCGGAGGTGGCAGTGGCGGATTTCTTGCCGGCGAAGCTGGCGCCCAGGCAGTGCGCGAGGCTCGACATTTCGTCCTCGGCCTGCATGCAGGTGTGGCCGAGTTTGGGCATCTCGACCGCGAGCACTTCCAGGATGCTCGAGGCGGGGGTGATGGGGTAGCCGGCGAAGAAGTCACAGCCGGCGGCGAGGGCGCCGAGAGCGATGGCGTCGTTGCCGTTGATGAGGGTGCGCTCCTCGGCGTGGCTGCCGATGGCGAGGTTGGCGAACGGCTTGATGCCCGACGTGGTGACGTGGCTGTACGCAGCGTCGATGGCCTTGTCGTTGAGGGCGAGCAGTTCCGCTTTCTTGCCCTTGTACTTCTTCTGCATCGTCTTCTTGACCTCGGCGGCGGGGATGCCGCTCAAGGCCGCGACGGTGGCGACGGCGAAGACGTTCTTCGACTTCGCCGACTGCACCTGCGTCTTGACGATCTCGTCGAAGGCGATGGGGAGGAGCGTCACGTCGCTGCGGGTGGGCGGGGCGGTGACCTGGCCGGGGTCGTACACGATGACGCCGCCCTTCGAGACCACTTTGGCGTGGTTGTCGATGGCTTCCTGGTTGAAGGCGCAGAGCAGATCGACGCCGACGCCGGCGGAGGCGAGCTCGTCGTTGGAGGAGCGCACCTGGTACCAGCAGTGGCCGCCCTTGATTTCGGCGGGGTAGGACTCGAACGTGAAGACGTTGAAGCCGATGTCGGAGAGCGCGA
>JBBSVM010000009.1:0-91247 GCA_038046785.1 Thermoplasmatota archaeon | reverse complement strand
TGAAGTTGAACTCGAACTTCATGACGAAGTAGAACGACTGCTGCTCCCACATCTCCACCAAGACCGGTTGGTTCACCGTCTTGGCAAGCGACACGGCGAACTCTTTGTTCTGCTCGTAGAATCCCTTCACGAAGCGCACTGCGGTCTCGAAGGGAACCTGCAGCGACTCCATCCAAGCCTTGCTGCGGTCGAATTGCCGCTTGAACTCCTCGCGCGCCTGCTCCAAGTCGGCGACGAGGGTGTGCATGTCGGGCATGGTGAAGGCGCGCAGCCGCTTGATGCCGGCGGTCTCGCCCGACTGCTCGCGGCGGAAGCTGTAGTGGGTGAGCTCGTAGATGCGCGCCGGGAGGTGCTTGTAGCTGAGTGTCGCGCGGCTCATCGTCAGGTACATGCCGAAGCAGGCGGCAAAACGCAGGAACAATTCTTTCTCGTCGGACTTGATGCGGTACTGCCTCGCGGGGAACTTGTTGAGGTACTTGTTGAGCGCCGGGTGGTTGACGTCGTACATGATGGGGGTCTCAATCTGGAGACCTCCGGCATCGCGGCACACCTTGTTGATTTTCTCTTCGAGCAGCCGCTTGATAAGGTTGCCCTTGGGGAACCAGCGCATGTTGCCGTTGTCGCTGCCGGGCTCGTAGTCCACCAGCTCCATTTGCTGCATGAGCGGGATGTGCGCCGGCTCGGAGTCCGCCTTGCGGGAGCCTCCCATCTCGTAGGCGTAGAACTTCTCCAGGCCGGGGTAGGGCTTGAAGTCGAACTGGGCGGCTGGCGTGAGCGCACCGGTTGGGCTGAGAACGAACCAGCTCGATTTGAGATTCTTCTCTGCTTTGAGCGCCGCGTTCTGCTCGTCCGATTGGACGGAGGAGCCGCCGTCGGGGGCGCCGGGACTGGACGGGCCTTTCATCGAGGATTTGGCTTGTGCTTGCGCGGAGGCGACGGTGACGCTCGCCGTCATGCCTGGCGCCGCGCCGGGCGTGCAGCAGTCGTCGCCAGCGTGGATGTGGCCCGCGGGCGGGTCGGGCAGGACGTGGCGGGAGAGCTCGCTGAGCGGGTGGCCTTTGCACTTGATGGTGAACGCCTTGTACCAGCCGAATGGGCTGCGCTTCACCTCGTAGTCGCCGGGCAGGGCGGCGGCGAGGGCCGGCAGCGCTTCGATGGCGATGGCGGGTGCCGCGAGGGAGTTGCTGAGGTGGGCGTAGGGGTAGAGCATGACCCGCTTCGTCTTCACCTGGTCGGCGACTTTGACAATCTCGGCGGCCGCCTTCGCCACCGCAGAGCCGAGGTTGACCTCGTCCGCTTTCTCGACCGAAACGAAGGCGCAGAGACACTCCTCCATGCGGCCCGCCTTCTCCGCCTCGGCAAGCTCGGGCGCCGCCTTGAGCGCCTTCTTGGTGGCTTGGTACTCGATGAAGTCGGAGTGGACCAGCAGGAGTTTCATTCGCTTGGGCCAGGAACGTTTGGCTTATGGCGGTTTGGGGCCGCTCCAACAGGAGAGAATTCGGAGCCTCGTTTATAGCCGTCCGGCACGCACAGGGTTTTTCCCCGCCCCGTCCACCGCCACGCCGTGAAGGTGGCCCTGGTCCTCAACGGCGATGAGCCATCTGGCGACGACCTCAAACTGCTCGACGCCTGCGACGCCATCATCTGCGCCGACGGTGCCGCCCAGTCGCTTCTCAAGACCAACCATGTCCCCACCGTCATCGTCGGCGACATGGACTCGCTCAAGGGGGACGCCTACAAGTGGGCCGATTCGCTCGACATCCCCATCGAACGCCATCCCGAGCGCAAGGATCTCCTCGACGGCGACCTGGCCCTCGAAAAGGCGCGCAGCCTCGGCGCCACCAGCGTCCTGGTGTTGGGCGGCCACGGCGGCCGCAGCGCGATGTTCCTGGCGACGCTCAAGATGTTGCGCCGCATCCACGACTCCGGCCTCGAGGGCTCCATGGTAGGGCGGGGCGAATCCATCCGGTTCGTCTCCGCCGGCCAGGAGCTGCCTCTGCCGGGGCGGCAAGGCGCCATTCTCAACCTGCTTGCCATGGACGGCGACGCCGTCGTGAGCCTCACCGGGACGGCGTGGGAAGGCGCCGACATCGTGCTGGGTCGCACCGATGCGCGCGGCGTCAGCAACAAGATTCTCTCCGACGGGGCGCGCATCGCGGTGCGCTCCGGCACGGTTCTCGTCGTCGTGGAGCGCAAGAAGAGCGAATACTACGTGCTGTAGCGCACCGCGCTACGTGGACGGGCTGCTCGTCTTGCGCGCCGCCGAGAGGCAGGCGAAACCGACCAGGGCGATGGCGACCGCGAAGAGGTAGCTCACCGCCACCGAGGCGACGCGCAGGAGCAGGAACGCCAAGAGAGAACCGAGGAGGGTTCCGACGCCGAGGGCGGCGTGGTAGGTGCCGACCCCTTGGCCGTGGCCGCCCGGATGCAGGCCGGCCATGATGACCGGGCCGTTGACCTGGATGAGGGCAAAGCTGAGCCCCATCAAACCGTGGAACAGCAGCAGGAGCGGGTAGCCGGCAACACCGGCCCAGAGCGCCGTGGCGCAAAAGAGCGGCAGCGTCGCCGTGCGCAGAATGGAGCCCTGGAACACGCCTTTTGCTTCGCCGATGCGCGAGCCGTGCCGCCCCGCCCACTGGTAGCTCAACGGGGAGACAAGGTGGCTGGGAAGTTGGGCCAAAAGAATGAGGCCAGCGGGGATGCCCATCTCGTGCAGGACGCCCGGGTAACTCGAGAAGAAGCAGATGGAGCCCATGAAGGTGAGCGTGTAGCCCAGGGGCCAGAGGCGGTGCGGGGTCGCGGCCCACGCCGCGATGCCGCGCCAATCGGGCAAGCTGCGGAAGCGGCCGGGGAAGAAGACCGTGCGGTCGAAGGTGCGTTGCGAGGCGCGCACCAAGCGAGCGTCGTGGCCCGGTTCGTGCGGCAGCGGCGGCTGCCAAGGGGGGATGGTCTGCCACGCCAAGAGGGCGCCACCTGCGGCAAGGACGGCGCTGGCGGAAAACTGCGCCGCGAAATGGACGGAGCCCACCAAATTGCGCTCCAACAACCAGAGGCCGACGGCTCCGGCGTGGCGCCACCAGTCGGCAGGAAGCGTGAGCGCGATGCTCACCACCATGCCCAGCATGAAGGCGCCCCCAGTGCGGCGGCTCAGCGCCCCAGTTGCCGAGGCCCAATCCTTGCGTGGGACGCGCTGCAAGATCATGGTGCTGGCGGCGGGAGCGGTCGCGACGCCGAAGACGGTGAACAGGACCGCTCCCAGGATGAAGAGCGGGAACGCCGGAAGGCTCGCCATCAGCAGAAGCCCGAGTCCGGCCATGGCGAATCCCGCCACGACGACGGGGCGGCGCGGGATGCCGCGATCCATGAGCGACCCCCACAGGAAAGCGGCGGGGACTCCGGCAAGGTTCTGTGCGGCGAGGGTGAGAGCAAGGGCCCAGATGGGCAGGCCGTAATGCAGGACGACGGCAAGCGGGATGAGGCTGGTCGAGACGCCGTCACCGAAGCGGAACGTGACGTAGCTCCAGCTCCATGCTGGCAGCCCCACGCGCGCTTGCGCCACGCTCGGCACGACGGCGCCTCGACCAAAGGCCCTTTGCCAGCACAGCCCTCCCGGGTCCGTGGCGAGCGCGCTGGTGACCTTGGCCGTGGCGGCCGTGGCTGCCCTCGGCCTCGGCTGGCTCGCGCATCGGCTTCGCCTCCCCACGGCGCTTGGCTACCTCGCGGCGGGACTTGCCTTCAGCCCGGGCGTCTCCTGGACCCCAACGTTCGATGCCGCCATCCTGCGCGGCGCCTCCGAGGTGGGCACCCTCTTCCTGCTGTTCGTCATTGGCTTGGAGCTCGACATCAAGCGGCTGCGCAGCGCCATCCGGGAGGGCTCCCTCGTCGCCCTTGGCGGCCTCGTTGTTGCAGGACTTGCCGTCGCTGCGGCCGGGCGACTTGCTGGCTGGGGCTTCACGGAGGCAGCCGCCCTGGGCATCAGCCTCAGCCTCTCCAGCACCCTCTTCGGGGAACGGCTCACCGCCGGCCACACCTCGGTCCGCAACCGGGTTCTCGGCATCTTGCTGGTCGAGGACATCCTCGCGGTCGGCCTGCTTGCCCTTCTTGTCGTCCTTGGCGGCTCCGGGGCGGAGTGGTGGCAGCCGCTCGCCGATGTAGGGCGACTCGCGGTGCTGTTCGTCCTGCTCAGTGCGTTTGCCCTCCTGGTCGTGCCGCGCGTCCTCGATGCGGTGGCGCGCACCCATCAGCATGACCTCCTGGTTCTGGTGGCGGCCGGACTGGTGCTTGGCTTCGGACTGCTGGGGCTGTGGAGCGGCTCAGCCCTGCTTGGCGCCTTTGTGGCCGGTGTTGCCGCCGCCGAAGCGGGAGCGCGCTTCGTCGCTCGCAACGCCGTGCAGAGCCTGCGCGATGTCGCCCTGGCGCTGTTTTTCTTTGCCGCCGGTGCGACCGTGCGGCTCGACGAGGTGGGAGGCCAACTGCCGCTGGCCGCTCTCGTCGCCCTTCTTTTCGTGGTGGCCAAGAGCGCCATCCACTTCCCCGCGGCACTTGCCGCCGGGCTTCCCATGCCCGCTGCCCTGCGCAGCAGCTTCGCCCTCGGCACGGTGGGAGAGTTCAGCCTCATCCTGGCTGGTGCCGCCGTGGCACAGGGCCTCGCCTCGCCTCAGCTCCTTGCCACCGTGGTGGGGACGACCCTCATCCTTCTGGTCCTTGCCCCGCTCCTCATGGCCCTCACCCCGGCCCTGGCGCGTATGGCCGAGCGGTTGCCGGAAGGTCTCCGGCGCAACCTCTGGCTCCTCATCCAGAGCGCACGACGCGGCCGCCTTGGCCGTCCGAGCCGCGAGGTGCGCGCCGGCGTGCGCAGCCTGCTGGCCAACCTCCTGCTCCTTGCCACCTGGCTGGTGGCCGCTGTGGCGGCGGCGCCGCTGTTGGAGGCGCGCATTCCGTCGCGCACTGTCGCCCCGATTGTCCTGTTTGGCGCCACCCTCGTCGTCGCCATCCCGCTGGCGTTTGGCACCTACCGGCGCTACCGCGACCTCGTCCACCTCTTGGTGCGCGGCGAGGGCGGAGCGGTGCGCGCCCGCCTCGTCGATGTCTGGGTCGCGGTGAGCGCCATCCTGCTTCTCTTGCCCTTGGCGGTCCTGGTGCCGCGCGCCCTGCCGGTGTTGGCGGGCGGCCTGGTCGTCGCCCTCGTCGTCGCTGCGGTTGCCTGGCGCCAGCTCGCCCGTTTCCAGCGCGCCTTGGAGGCCTCCGTCACCCGCGTGCTGGGGCATGACCCGGAAACCATCCCGCTCCTGGACCGGGTGCTGGAACGCTACCCGTGGGGGGTGCGCGTGAGCGCCGTCTCCGTTCCCTCCGAATCGCCGCTTGCCGGGCGCACGGTGGCGGAAGCGCGCCTGGCCGAGATGTCCGGGGCGACCCTGGCGGTCATCCAGCGCCACCGACGCGAGATGGTCAACCCCGGCCCCGCCGAGACCATCCGCTCCGGCGACACGCTGGTCCTCATGGGCGATGACCATCAACTCGCCCGCGCCGAGGCGCTCGTCGTGGCGCACGGCGAAGCGCTCCGTCTGAGTGCGCAGAGTCGGCTTGCCAACCTGGAGGAGGTCGAGGTGGCGCCCCTCTCGGAGTTGGCAGGGCGCCCGCTCAACGGCAGCAACCTGGTGGAGCGCACCGGATCGCGCGTGGTCGGGCTTTGGGTGCGCGGCGCCTCCCATCCGGAACCGTTCCGTGACGAACTTGTCCCGCAGGCGGGCGACCGTCTCATCGTCCTTGGCTCGCCTTTGCAGGTGCAGCGCGCCCGCCTCCTTGCCGAAGGGGTCGGAACGGCCGAAGGGGCCGCTTAGCGGCGCCGCGCCATCACGAAAAGGGCGCCAAGCAAGAGCGGCAGCGGCAGGCTGAACGATGCCTGCGCCCCGACGGTACCGACCGCCTGCGTCCCGGTTCCAGTCGCCACGGCCTTGGGCGCGGGTCCTGTCTTGATGGCGACGTCGGCGTCGGCGGAGGCTGCAGCAGGACCAGCCGCAGCCGTGCAGCCGGAGGGGAGTGTCGCAGGGGCGGTCGCGGTCACCTGGAAGGAGTGGTCATGGTCCGGAGCGGAGGAAGCGGCCACGGTGATCGCCATCGCCGCGACGCTTTCCTCGGTGGTGGTGCCGGTGTTGACGGGGGAAGGGCCGCCACCGCCCGGGAAGACCACCTCGACGCTGGCGGGCAGGGTGGCAGAGACACCGGGCAGCCCCGAATCTTCGATGGCAAGGGCGACGGTGGCACGCCCTTCGCCTTGGCAGATGGCATTGGAGAGCCGAAGGCTCACCGTGACGTTGATGGACTGACTGCCCCCAAGAGCGATGGTGGGCGTGGCGGAGTCGCTGTCAACAGCGATGGTCCAGAACGCGTTGGCCTGCGACTGCGCCAGGGCGGCCGGCGTCAGGCAGGCAAGGAGGACAACGAGAACGAAGCGAAGCATCACTTCACCACGATTCGCCTGCCGCATATACAGTTTGCCGACGGCTCCTACAACCGTCCTCGCAGCCGACTCCCTTTCGAGCGGGGACGAACCGGTCTCAGGTCTTGGCCTGGATGTGGCGGGCGATGGCGGCGAGGTCGTTGCTGACGAAGGCGCCATCCTCGAGGACCGGGACCGACTCCGACTTGAATTTCTGCCGCACGACCGTCTTGTCGCCGACGGGCAGCGTGATCGCTTCGAAGGCGATGTTGGCCTGGCGCAGGAGGCGGCGCACGAAGCCGCACTCGTGGCACTCCGCGAACTGGTAGAGCTTCATGCGTCGTCGAGCCGGCGCGGCGGCTTAAAGAGAGCGTCCAGGGAAAGCATCGAATCATATACTACCTCGATATTCGAGGTATTGTGAAAGCCGGGAGCTCTGCCGCCTTCCTCGTCAAGGTCGAGCGCGACCTCGTCGGCGGCCTGCAGCATTTGCTCGTCCTCGCCGTCATCAAGCGCCAGAAGGCGGCGCACGGGTACGGCATCATCCGCGCCCTCGACGAGGCCACCGGCGGCCGAGGTGCATGGAAAGAGGGCACCATCTATCCACTTCTTGCCACGCTCGAGCGCGAAGGACTCGTTGCGAGCCGCTGGGGCGATCCCGCCTCCGGACCGCGCCGCAAATACTACCAGCTCACCCCGGCCGGCGTGCAGGCGCTGCGCATCGCCATCGCCACCTGGAACGAAACCCGCACGGCGGTGGACCGCCTGCTGGAGCCCTCATGACCGCCTACGTCCTGGAGGACTACCTCCGCGAAGTCAAACAGCAGATTGCCCATCTTCCTTTCCGCGAACGCGACGCCATCGCCCGCGAGATGAAGGCGCACCTCCAGAGCGAAGTGAAACGGCTGCGCAGCGAGGAGCCGGGCTTGTCCGCGGACGAGGCAGCACTGCGCGCCACCGCCGCGTTCGGAGAGCCGGAGGAGTTGGGGATTGCCTATGGCCCACACGGCGGTATCGTGCGCAAATCGTCGGGGGATCTCCTTCTGCGCGTGGCGGTCCTGACCGGACGGGGCGCCGTGGCGACCGCCAAGGCGGCCGGACGAGGGGCGCGAAGTTTCCTGAAATGGACCGGCATCGTGGCGCTCATCCTCCTGGTCTCCGGCCTCATTCTCGGCGTCACCGCGCTCATCGCCTACAGCGGAACCGTCGAAAAATTGGCCGACAAAGCGACCTCGTTCGTGCAACGCGATCTGATTTTGCGCTCCGATTCCTACCCTGAGCCCACCACGTCGATGTTCCAGGACTCGTTCTCCATCCGCCCCAACACCATCAAGAGCCAGATTTTCATTCAGCAGCAAGGAGACCTTGGCTGTCTCTGGTACACCATCACGGGACCGGACGGCGAGACATTGGCGGATACGACCGGCACCTGCGACAACGGCCAAACACTCTACTCCTTCACGAAAGCGGGGGACTATCGAATCCAGTACCGTCTCATTGCTTACCGTGGAACGCTCCAGGTCGATGGCAGCGCAACGGACCAAATTACGATGTAGCTTCTGTGCGCCACGCCGCGACGACCCAGGTCGCCCGGCTCGCAGTCGCCTCAACGTGTGCCTTGTCCACGACCAGGCTGCGCGTGAAACCAGGAACATCGAGGATGAGCGTCTCGTACTCGCCCCCCTCGCCGGCGGGGTGGGGACGCGCTTTGTGGGCCAGCATAGCATCGAGTTTGGCTTCGTCGAGCCGCGTCCCGCACCACGCATTGGGAACGCCCTCGGCGGCGGTGCGGCTAAACCGGATGTCCCAGCCAGCTCGCAGCAGCGACCGCACATATCCCAGCGGCTCCTTGTGCCAGAGCGGCGCGAACGATTTCAAGCCAACGCGGTGACCAATGGCGTCGAGCCGGGTGCGCTGGTATTCCGAGGCGAGGGCGCCGGAGATGAAGCCGTCGAGAGCCCACTCACCCTTGAGCCGCGCCAGCGCCGCTTCCAAATCCGCCACCTCCTCGACAGTTCCGGAGCGAACGGCGACCTCGGCAACCGGCAGACCAAGACACTCTGCAACGCCCGCGGCCGCCGCCAGGTTGGGAGTGTGGAACATCCAGGCGTCATCCTCGGCCGGCTTCACGATGATGGCCCCGACGACGTCCCAGCCGTGGCCCCGTGCCACCTCGACGGCGGCCACCGAGTCCTTGCCTCCTGACAGGAGGGCAGCAACCCGCATCAACGCGCCTTCTTCCTGGCGGCCGGCTTCCGCTTCGAAGACAACGCGCGTTTGGGTTTGGTGCGATCCGGGAGATTGGCGAGATGGCCATCGCGCAGCGTGGGACGGAACTCGCGGGCGGGCGCCAGGTCGTCCCAGTCCAGTTCGACGACGACGCGGCCCGACTGAAGCGCGTCGAGGCGGCCAAGCAGGGTGCCCCGCGGCCCCCACGCCTGCGAGCCGCCCCAGAAGACGACGCCATCCTGTGGACCGACGACGTTGCTGTAGGCGGTGAAGCAGGCGTTCTCGATGGCGCGCGCTGGCATGAGCGCCTCGAAGAAGCGCTGGCTCGTCGTCGGGCTCGCGCTGATGTTCAGAAGAAGGTCAGCACCGGCAAGCGCCTGGGCGCGTGGGTATTCGGGGAGGAACCAGTCGTAGCAGATCGTGAGACCAATCTTGCCGACCCCGGTGTCGAAGACTGGACTCGTCGTGCCTGGCTTGAAGAAGAGGCCGTCCTCGAACGTCGTGAAGGTGGCGAGGCTGCGCTTGTCGTAGGCGGCCTCCTCGCCGCCCGGCCCGAACAGCAGGGCGGAGTTGTGCGTCAGGCCGCGCCGCGGCGAGCGCGGAGCACCAACCACGCAGTGCGTTTTGGCCTGGGCGCACGCTTTGCGGATGGGTTCGAGTCGATCGTCGCCAAGCCGGAAGGCGAGGCGCTGCGCGTCGTCACCAATGGCGTAGCCGGTGAGGAACATCTCGGGGAAGACGACGAAGTCGGCCTCGCGCGCCGCGATGGCCTTCGCGACGGTGGCGACGTTGGCCTCGACGTTGCCCAGCTTGGGGTTGGCGCTCCACAGCGCCAATCGTGTCGGCTTCACGCCTCCTTCAAATCCAGCCTCGCCTTGGCCTTTTCGTGGCGAAGCCGGCACCCCGCACGAAGGGCGAAGGGGTTGGTTCAGGCGGTGCGGTCACCGTCGTGGATGGCCCGGCCCGGTGGGAAACCGTCATCGCCGCGTTCCTGCGCCACGCCGTCGCCCAGGCTGGGGCGAAGGGCGTCGTCGTCGGTGTCTCGGGTGGGCTCGACTCCGCCGTGGTGGCCGCCCTGGCTGCGCGCACCCTCGGCAAGGAGCGTGTGCTGGCCATCATGCTCCCGGCGCCCGATTCCAACCCACAGGATGCCGAGCACGCCCGCCTCGGCTGCACCGCGTTCGGCCTCTCACCCATCACCCACTCCATCGGCCCCATCGTGGCGGGTCTCGAGCAGACGCTCGGCTACACGCCGGCGCCCCGCGAGCGTGGCAACGCCAAGGCGCGCGCCCGCATGACCCTGCTCTACGCGGAGGCGGCGCGGCACGGTTTCCTGGTGCTTGGCACCGGCAACAAGTCGGAGCTGCTCACCGGCTACTTCACCAAGCATGGCGACGGCGGCGTCGACCTGCAGCCCATCGGTGACCTGTACAAGACGCAAGTGCGCGAACTGGGCCGGTTTCTCGGCATCCCCAAGCCCATCCTGGACAAGCCGCCGTCGGCGGGGCTCTATGCGGGGCAGACCGACGAAGGCGACATGGGGCTCACCTACGACCAGCTCGACGCCTGCTTGCGCCAGCTTGAGCTGAACCATGACGCCGCGACCGCGGCGCGCAAGAGCGGGCTTCCGGTGGCAATGGTGGAGGATGTGGACAGCATGGTGCGCCGCACGGAACACAAGCGGTCGACACCGCTCATTCCCAAGCTGGGCGCCAGGACCGTCGGCATCGATTGGCGCCGCAGTGTCCAGTGGGACGGCTGAGCAGGCGATGGTGGCTTAGGCAGCAGCGCCAGCGAGGACGGCCGGGGCGACTTGGCCGGGGGCGGCGGTGACCCAGAAGTAGGTCTGGCGGGTGTCGCGCAGGCTGGCGCGCTCGCGCAGGATGCCAAGCGTCTTGAGCACCTTGAGGGCGGCGTAGACGGTGCGGCGGGGCAGGCCGGTGGACTCCCGGATCTGCTGACCGGTCATCGGGGTGTGCTCCACCAGGGTGCAGAGGACGGTCTGGACCGAGGGGGAGATGTGCGGCAGGCTGCGGACGACTTCGTTGCAGGGCATAGGACCTACTATGCGAGGGGGAGTATTAGAGGTGAAAAGTTCATACCGGTTAACCGACTATACCAATGCGTGAGCCAAGAGCCTGAAACCGACCTGGAAGGGTGCTGCCCGTTCCAGGAAGCCATTGACCTTCTCTCGAAAAAGCACTCCATGACCCTGGTCTGGCTGCTCCAGGACGGAAAGCCGCGCCGCTTCAACGACATCAAGCGCGCCCTCGGCATCAACCCGGTGAGCCTGAGCCAGCGCCTCAACGAACTGGAGAAGGCCGGCGTCCTGGACCGCAAGACGTTCAAGCAGGTGCCACCGCGCGTCGAGTACTGGCTCACCAAGAAAGGCAAGGACCTGGTCCCGCTCATGGACCAGTTGGGCCTGTGGAGCAACAAGCACCACGGCACCCCACCGGTCGCGGCATGAAGCGCGTCCTGGGCATCACCCAGCCGCTCGTGCTGTCGCCCATGGTGGATGTCACAGACCCCGCCTTTCGCGCCCTCGCCAAGGCGAACGGGGCGGACATCACCTGCAGCGAGATGATTGCCGCCATCGGCCTCGCCCACGGCAACCGCAGCGCCTGGGAACTGGTTGCACGCGGCCCCGCCGAGTCGCCGTATGGCGTGCAGTTCATGTCGGCCGACCCCGCGACACTTGCCGATGCGGTGCGGCAACTGGCTGAACGGGTGAAGGTGGACTACGTCGATGTGAACCTGGGCTGCCCTGCGCCCAACATCCTGAAGTCCTGCGCCGGAGGCTTCCTCATGCGCGACCCCAAGCAGGCGGGCCGCGTTGTTGCGGCAGCGAGAAAAGCCGCAGACGAGGCGGGCATCCCGCACGTTTCCGCCAAGATGCGGCTCGGCCCCGACGCCACCCGTCTCACCTACCTCGAAGTGGCCAGCGAAGTGGCGGCCGCTGGTGCCGACTGGGTGACGCTGCACGCCCGCACCGTCGCGCAGGGTTACTCCGGCGACGCCGACTGGAGCCACATCGCCCGCCTCGTCGAAGGCGTTGAGATTCCCGTGCTTGGCAACGGCGACCTGCGCACCCCCGACGACGTCGTGCGCATGCGCGAGGCGACCGGTTGTGCGGGATTCTTCATCGCGCGCGCCGCGATGCGTGACCCCACCATTTTCCGCCGCATGCGACAAGCACTCGATGGCAAAACCGTGGACGCGGAGCCGACGCTGCCGGAGCGCATGGGCACTCTCCTCGACTACGTCGAACGTGCTGGCCCGACGGTGACGGTGCCGGAGCTGCGCCGGGTTGCTGTCCGGATGGTGACGGGCGAGCCGGGTGCGGCACGCCTGCGCGCCAAGTTCAACGGTGCCGCCGACGCGGCAACGCTGCGCGATCTGGCCGCCGCTACTCGAAGTTCCGGCGCTTGACCACGAAGACGCTCGCGGCGAAGAAGACCACTGTGTACGCGATGAGTGCGAATGCTGCCATGCCGCCGTTCTTCGGCGCGATGCTGAAGACGTTCAGGAACTGCAGGGTGTCGCTGAACTCGCCGGAATCGTTGGGCAGGAGCGCTTTGAGCCCCGCCTGCATGTCGGCGGCCGGGTTGAGGTAGAGCCAGTTCTGGATGCGGTCCTGCTCGAAGAACTCCTCCTGGGAATCGACGCTCTCGGCGCTGTTCAGGCTGGTGAAGAGGCCGATGGAGCCAATCAGCGGGAAGACGATGAGCCAGAGCGCGAGCGTGAGCAGGAAACTCATGAGCGTCGATTTCGTCAGCGTCGAGAAGAACAGGCTGATGGAGGCGAACGCCGCGCACCCCAGCAGGATGAACCCCAGCATGCCGAAGAAGCCTGCCACTTCGGCCGCGTCGGGGGAGCCGGCGTAGAACGGCTGCATCACGAGGTAGTCCAGCGTGAACAGGATGGAGATGGCGGCGAACACCGTGAAGAGGTTGCCGAGGAACTTCCCGGTCACGAAGGCGACGCGGCTCACCGGCTTGGAGAGCAGCAGGAAGATGGTGCGGTTGGCCCACTCGCTGCAGACCGCGTCGCCGGTGAGGACGATGGCAAGCAGCTGCGTGAACTGCAGTCCGCCGATGAGGCCGATGCCGAAGTAGATGGCGAGGACCGAGTTCTCAAGAGCGTTGGGGAAATCGCCGGAGCCTCCCCTGGTGAACTCCTTGGCAAAGTTGGGACCAAACACCAGCGTCACCATGACGAGAAGCAGCATCATGATGCCGCCGATGATGAGCAGCCGCTTGGTGCGGATGTGCTGCAGCACCTCCTTGCGCGCGACCTGGTAGGTGGCGTTGAGGAAGGCGTTCATGCGTCGCCTCCGGTGAGTTCAAGGAAGGCGGATTCGAGGCCGGCGCCGACCTGCTCGACAGAGGCGATTTGGCCCCCGGCGGCGGCAAGGGCGGCGATGACGGCAGAGGTCTTGTCGGCGTCGCCCTCGAATTCCAGCAGGTCACCGGTGAGGGTGGGTTTCGGCTTCACAACCACTTTGCTCGCCGCCGCGAGCAGTTTGGCGTTCGGGTTGAGGAGGCGCACCTGCACTTTGCCCTTGCCGCTGCGCTTGCGCAGCTGGCTCACCGGGGCGACCGTGACGAGGCGGCCTTTGTCGAGGATGGCGACCCGCTCGCAGGTCTGCTCCACCTCGTTGAGGAGGTGGCTGTTGAGGAAGATGGTGGTGCCGTCGCGCGCGAGGCTGCGAATCAGTTCGCGCAACTCGACGGCTCCCTTCGGGTCGAGGCCGTTCGTCGGCTCGTCGAAGAGGATGAGTTTGGGTTTGTGCAGGATGGCTTGCGCAATGCAAATCCGCTGCTTCATGCCGTGCGAGTAGCCCTTGACGCGGCGGTGCGCACCCTCCTCCATGCGGACGATGCGAAGTACTTCGTCAATGCGTTCGTGGCGCAGCCGCTTCGGCATCTCCAGGAGTCGTCCGTAGAAGTCCAGGTGCTGCCAGCCGGTGAGGTTGCTGTAGAAGTCGTATTGGTCCGGCACGAGGCCGAGGTGGGGGGCCACTCGGGTGGGGTTGCGAATGGCGTCCTCGCCCAGCACGCGCACTTCGCCGCTGGTTGGCCGCACGAAGCCAGTCACGCACTTCGTAAAGGTGGTTTTCCCTGCTCCGTTGGGCCCGAGGAAGCCGAACACTTCGCCCCGGCCAACGTCGAGGTCGAGCCCGCGCAGCGCCTCGACGGGGCCGTAGCGTTTGCGAAGTCCGCGAACCTGGAGGAGAGTCTCCACGGGGCGACACAAGGGGGGGAGTATTCAGCCTGACTGGTTCACCTGTTGAACTTTTGTTGCATCCAAAAAACGACGGGCGCGCCGCCGCGAGGCAAGCCGTTTCATCTTGTGGCCCCTCGGCTCTGCCGTGCGCGTGGGGCTCGACGACACCGACTCCCTCACGGGGGGCTGCACCACGCACGCCCTCTTCGCACTCCTTGCCGCGGTTCCGGAGCTGGCACTTGCGGCACCGCCAAGCCTGGTTCGGCTCAATCCCAACGCTCCGCGCAAGACGCGCGGCAATGGCGCCATCGCGTTTGACCTCGTGCAACCGCGTGGCGCCCCCCGCGTCGTCGGTGCCTGGAAAGGAACTGCTCTGTTCGCCTATCCCGATGGCGCCCCGGTTGCGGCATCGAAGGAGCTGCTTGCGCGACTCTGGACCGCCGTCGAGCAGGTGGCTGAGCCCGAAGCGGGTGCGGGGTTGACCCTCGCCAATGAACCGCCCAGCGCGTCGTTTTACTGGGAGGCGGTGCGCGGCTTGGTGGCAACTCCGGAAGCGACGGGAGGCTTGCACGCAAAGCGGGGCGACGGCTGGGGGCTCGTCGGGGCGCGCGCTGCCGCAGCGTGGCCCGGCCCTCCATCGAGCTTCGAGCTCATCGCGTACCGAGAACCAAACCGCGTCGGCACGAAGCGCACCGTTGTAGCCGCGCCGCTTGCCGCCCTGGACGGCGCGGTGACGTTCCATAGCTTCGACGCCGAAGCGGACCGGCTCACCTGCGTCCCCAACACCCCGTGCCCGGTCCTTGCCGGACTGCGCGGGCGGGACGCCGACGCCTTGCTCGATGCAGGCCTTGCCGCCCTGCGCCTGGCTGCCGAACCGTTCGACACCTGGATGCTCTGGCAGTCCAACCAAGGTTCGGGCGACCATGTGGTGCGCCGCGACGCCATCGACGCCGCAGACGCAGGCCTCACCGTCGCGGTGGCCGCCCTCGTCACTGCAGCACCGCGGCGCGAAGCGGGCGGCCACCTCGTCGTGCCCTGCATGGACGCAGAAAGCGCACGCTTCGACGCGGTTGCCTTCGAGCCAACCAAGCGGTTCCGCGACACCGTCGAAGCGCTACGCCCAGGCGACGCCGTTGCGGTCGTGGGCGCCCTCGTCGGCACAACCGTACAGTTGGAAAAAGTGCAGGTGCGAAGCCTCGCTCCTGACCGCGTCCGCGTCGAACGATTGCCCTGCCCCGCCTGCGGCAAGGCGCTCAAGTCGGTGGGAGTGGGCGCTGGCCTACGCTGCGCTGCGTGCGGAACAAAAGCACCCGAATCGGAGCGCTGGCGCAACGAGCCGCGCCGCATCGCGCTGGGCTGGCACGAGGTGCCGGTCGCAGCGCGGCGCCACCTGCACCGCCCGCTTGCGTGGGACGTTACAGCAACTTGACGGTGAGGTTGTCGAAATCCGCCGTGGTGACGTCGCGCAGGAAGGCGCCCACCGCGCCGCTGCGGCTGTGGCCGGGCGGGAGCTGGTACTCGAGAATCTTGGTGGCGCCGTCGAACGCGGTGATGAGTGCCTGCTTCGAGACCACCTTGAGGTGGATCCACTCGCCGGCAACGTGCTGCGGGCTCGGGCCCTCGACGTTGGCCTCCGACTTCTTTGAGCGCGGCTCGGCGTCGGTCCAGGTGAAGATGTGCCAGCCCGCTTCGCGCACGGAGTAGCGCACGATCTGGTGGTTGGTGGCGTTGTGGAAGTGGATGACCACGCCGGCACCCGCCGCGTCCTCGGCGGGGGCGACGATGCGCAGGTCGACCTCAAGTTCGAAGTCGGTGAAACTGCCGTGCGGGCAGGCGACGTCGTCGCTCACGGCGCCCGCTCCGGTGCCGCGCAGCAGGTGGCCGCCGCTCCGGGCAGAGCTGTTGGCGGCGACTGCCCAGGTTCCACCCACCGACACCCAACCGCTGAAGGTGCCGTCAAACGACTCCGTGAAGGCGGCGCCAGCGGCAGGAGCGCAGAGCGAATTGGCGAGCGGTTGCGGCGCGTCGCTGGAGGATGCCGCCGGGGTTGCGGCGCAGCCGGCGAGCAGGAACATCAGGACGGCGGCAAGGGCAAACAGGTTGCGCACGCCGGCCGACTCGGCACTCCCTTCAAAGGTTTTCCGCACTTCTCGAACCATTGGCTTTTTCCAGCCCCTGCCCAACGGGGGCGCATGCGTTTTGCCCTCGCTGCCGCCTGCCTGCTCGCACTTGGGATGCCGGGCTGCGCAAGCCCCACCCCGCAGTGCCCCGACGGCCTCGTCGCGAACACCGGGACGAAAGACGGCGACGTCACCGTGTTCAACATCGCCATCGGCTGGTCCGCCGACCTCAAGACGCAGTACATGCGCCCGGGCTGCCTCGTCGTCGAGCAGGGCGCCAAAGTGCGCTTCATCGTCACCAACAACGACGACTCCGGCAAGGACTACAACGGAGCAAGTCCGGGCAAGGACAACTTCCACGACGTCGCCCTCCTCGACTACGCCGGGAAGGACTACGAGCACGAAGCGTACGCGGGCCGCGCTCCGGTCACCACCTGCGCCGACGGCGATGCCTCCTCCCCGAAATCTGATGGCTCGGCCTGCCAGCAGAGCTTCTTCGTGGCCAGCGAGACAGGCGTCTTCCGCATCATCTGCGAGGTGCGCACCAACCCGACCCACGACGCGCTGGGCATGCACGCCAGTTTCGTCGTTCAGTAGTCTCATCACGACAGGAGCCGTGACCGCTTCGTGGCCGCCGACGCTTCCGCCTTCACCGCTGCCCTCGTCGGCCTGGTGAGCGCCGTCGTCGCGGTGGCGAGCTGGCGCGCCCTGGTGCGCACCGGCAACCGCCGCATCGCCTTCGTCATCGTCGCCTTCGCCCTCCTTGCCGCCAAAAACATCGCGAAGGCGATGGTCCTGGCCTCGGGGCGCGATGAGGGGTCGCTCGAGCTTCTCTTCTCCCTTGCCGACCTTGCGGCGGTCGTCCTCATCGCCGCCCCCATTCTGAGCCGGAGGCCGTGAGATGCCGGCCGTGCGCGAACAGGTTCTCGCCGCCGTTCAGCGTTGGCCCGGCATCCACCCACGCGCTCTGGAGCGCACACTTGGCCTGCCGAGCAAATTGGCCACCTACCACTTGCGCGAACTGGAGCTGCTGGGGGCAGTGCAGCACGTAAGCGAGCCTGGCCACACGCGTTATTTCCCACGCCCCACCCGGCCCCGTTTTGATCAACGCACCGTCGCTTTCACCTGTTTGATGCGCCGCCCGGTCGCCCTGCGCATCGTCGTCCACCTTCTCTCGGTCGGGGAGACCACGCACAAAGAGATGGCCGCCGCCCTGCGACTGGCCAAAGCGGGCACCACTTACCATCTCCATCTGCTGCGCGATGCCGGCGTCGTTCTCGAACGAGCCGAGGGGCGACGGCGCCATTACCGGTTGGTCGAACCTGCCTGGGTGACGGGACTGCTTGCGAGCTTCACACCGCTGCCGGACGACCTGGACGCCTTCGAGTCGGTCTGGCTTGACCTCTTTGGCGGTGACGCATGAAAGGGGCGGTCTGGATTGCCGCCACGGGCGCCCAAATCGGTTTGGTGCTGCTCACCGTCCCCTCCCTCGTCCCCGGCCTCGGCGGGCCGACCTGGCACCACAACGCGAGCCTGCTTGGCGCCATCGTCCTCTGCGCGGCGTTCGGCCGACGCATGCTTGACCGGCGGTTCCTCGGCATTGGCGTCCTCGCGACCACCGTGCTCGCCATCCTGAGCGGCTTCCTCGTTCTCCACTTCAAACCGCTTCTGAAGGCGACCGGATTCAAGGATTGGGCCGTCTGGTGGCACATCGCATGGAGTTGGCTCGGCCTCCTCTTCTTCGTGATGCACACATCCGTCAACCGCTCCGGCCTCGCGCGCAGTCTGCGCCGCATGCACACGCGCGCCCGGGATGCCCTGCTCTACCAAGGCCTTCTCCTCGCCATCGTGGTCCTCATCCCGCTCACCTGGCTCACCTCGGCGCCGAGCTGGATCAGCGACCGCAACTATCTCCAACTCACTCTGTTCACCTGGATTTTCCTTCTGAGTCCGGCCTACATCGCCTGGGGAATCGTCCAGCTTCGCGCCCGCAGCAACACGGTTCCGACGTGGGGGAAGAGGCCGGCAACGCAGGCGTTCACCGACAGCTGGCTGCTGCCCATGACCATCCTCGCAAACATTTCCGGCTTCCCGATGCTCTACTTCGACACAGCGCAAACACCGCTCAAGTTCATCGCCAAGTATTGGCACACTTGGCCTTCCATCGCGATGACTCTCCTCGTCTTCGCGCACACCATCCAGTTCCTTCCTGCGATGGCGCGGCACCTTGAGGCGCGGCGTTCGGGCAAATCGTCGTAGGCGGCTGCCGAACTCACATGCCCCAGAACTTGTCTTCCTTGCGCCGCACGCGCAGAAGCTCCAGAAGGACATCCTTCTCCTCGGGCGAAATCTTGCCCTCGGTGAGGAGCCACTTGGCGTCTCCCTCGGGGATGTCCATGTGGAAGATGTCGCCCTCGTTGATTTGGCGGCCGATGGTGGGGCCCTGGATGCTGATGGCCACCTCGTCGCCGAGTTTTGCCTCCTCGACGGTCTTCTTGTCTTTCTGGATGCTCTTGACGAAGCCGACCGCTTGGCCGTCCTCGCGCATGAGACGGCGGCCGGAAATGAGTCGCCCCGCAAGAACGCGCACGCCGAAGACAGCGGGGTCGCGCATGCGGAAGGAGTGGTTCTCCAGGAACTTCACCTTGCACGGGTGGACGTGCTCCTGCCGGTTCGCCTTCTCCAATTTCTGTTTCGCCTCGGCGAGCCAGGCGTCATGTTTGTCGAGCAGGGCATAGATGACCGGCTCCGCGTAGACCGGCAGGTCGCGGGCGGCCGCTTCGTTCTCGACGTCGGGCAGCATCTTGACGTTGAAGCCGAGGAGGATGCGGTGCAGCGGGTCGGTCATGCTCGCCGCTTCGATGACGTCGCGCCGGCTGATGTCGCCCACCTCGGCGCGCCGGATGGGAACTTGGCGCTCCTTGAACAGGGTGGCGAGCGCTTCGAGGCCGCCGATGGTGTCCGCTTTCACCGAGATGCCGGTCTCCGCGAGATCCACCTGCGGTTTGGATGCGGCCTCGACGGCGGCGTACGCCTCTGCCTCGTTGTCCTCCGAGAGGACGCGCAGCGGGGCGCCGGCGACGACGCCTTCCGCGTTGGGGACGAGGAGTTTGAGGCCGCTTGCCGCGATGATTTGGTCCACCGGCTTGAACGGCTTGCGCGAGTCCCGCATCTCGTCGAGCGGCGCCGGCTTCAGCAGCGCCTTGATGCGGGTCTCGAGCGGGGCATTCTTGGTGCCCAGCAGAATCGTGTCGTCCTTGCGGATGGAGCCGGCGTAGAGGATGACGTCGAGCACCATGCCAAGACCGACATCTTGCTTGACTTCGAGGACGGTGCCTTCTCCGGGCAGGTCCTCGTCGGTTTCCAGCCGGCTTTCAAGGAATTTTTGCGCGAGGCCGACCAGCATGGCGAGCAGGTCCGGGATGCCTTCGCCCGACTTTGCGCAGGTCGGGACAATGGCGATGTTCTTGGTGAAGTCGCTGATGCGATCGTAGCGCTCCGCGTTGAGCCCCTGCTCGTAGAGCGCCGCGATGAGCGTGTAGAACTTGGTGTCGAACTCGGCCTGGGCACTTGGGCCCTGGTTGCGGACGTTGAGGATGAACGGTTTGTCCGCCGTCTCCCAGCCTTGGCAGCGGTCCACCTTGTTGGCCGCGATGATGAACGGCGTCTTGCTGGAACGCAGAATCTGGATCGCCTCGACCGTCTGCGGCATCAGCCCCTCCGTCATGTCGACGACGAGGACGGCGATGTCGGCGAGGGCACCGCCGCGCCGGCGCAGCGAGGAGAAGGCGTGATGGCCCGGCGTGTCGATGCAGAGGATGCCGGGGACGGTGAACGATTTGCCCTTGAGCAGCACGCCGCAGCGCTGGTAGATGGTGGCGAGCGGAACCTCGGAGGCGCCGATGTGCTGCGTGATGGCGCCCGCCTCGCGGTCGAACACCTTCGTGCCGCGGATTTTGTCGAGAATGCTGGTCTTGCCGTGGTCCACATGGCCGAGGACGGAGACGATGGGGTGGCGCGTGTAGGCGGTGGCGGACTTCGCTGCGAGGGCGTCGAGCGCCGCCTCGAGGTTGCCCTCGGTCGCCTTCTTGGCGTTCTCCTTCGCCTTGGCGATGGCCTCTTCGGAGACCTTGATGGGTTCCGGTTTGGGTTCCTCGCGCTTGGGCGGGGGGGCCGGCGTGGACGGGGCGGCCGCCGCTTCGGCAGGGGCCGCTTCCACCTGGTCGCCGAATTCCGCTTCCAGTTCGGCAGCCAGCTCGTCCGCCAGCTTTTCCTCAGCCGTGCGGTCGTCGCCCATGGCCACGCCGACTTGGGGCCGCTATTTGCCGGTTTTGGGCTCACCCGGACCGTTTCAGGAGGTGTTGGACCTCGCCCAGAAGCTCGACGGAGCGCCGCAGCTGGGGCTCGGTTGCGCCCGGCAGGTCCACGCTGACGAGGGTGCGGCCGTGGCCGAACCATTTCTGTTGCGTTCGGATTTTGGCCGCCACTTCTTGTGGGGAGCCAACGTAGAGGGCGCCGCGCGGTCCTGTCTCGAAGTCGTACTGCGCTTGACTCACCTCGAAACCGGCCATGCGGTTGCGCAGGCCGCGCCGCCACTGCGCAACGTAGAGCGGCTGGTGGAGGGCGCGCGCCTCGTCGGCATCACTTGCGAGAAGGCCCAAGCCGCCGATGGCGAGGGCTGGCGGGGCGTGGCCGGCGCGCAGCGCTGCCGTGCGGTGGATGTTGGCGAACGGGATGAACCGCTCCGGGCCGCCCAGGATGGCGAGGGTCATGGGCAAGCCAAGACGGCCCGCCCGCTCGGCGCTCTCGGGGGTTCCTCCGACACCAATCCACAGCGGCAACGGTCGGGTGGCGCGCGGGGCAATCTCCGCGTGGCGCAGCGGCGAGCGGAAGCGACCCGTCCAGTTCACCGTAGCGTCGCGGTTGAGCGCCTGCAGAAGCTCGAGCCCCTCCAGGAAAAGGTCGTCGGAGTCGTCGAGGTCGCGGCCGAAGAGGTTGAAGCTCTCGATGAACGAAGCGCGGCCGAGAATCAGCTCGGCGCGGCCGCCGGAGAGGAGGTCGAGGGTGGCGAAGTCCTCGTAGACCCGCACCGGGTCGAGGGTTCCAATCAGCGTCGTCGCGCTGGTGAGCCGGATGCGCTCGGTGACCGCAGCGACGGCGGCGAGGAGAACGGCAGGACTGCTGAGGGCCATGTCGAGACGGTGGTGCTCTCCCGCAGCGAAGACGTCGAGGCCGACCTCGTCGGCAAGCTTGGCCAACCGCACTGTGCGAGCCAGAACGTCCCGCGCGCTGGGAGCATCACCATCGGGGCCGGGGGTGAGCATGCCGAAGGTTGAGATGCCAAGTTCCACGCCGGCAGGTAGGCGACCTTGGATTCAACCGCTTGCTTCTCGGATGCGAAGCGGCACGGTTTCACCTACCCCTCGCCAACCGCTTTGCTCTCTTCGCCGGGTCAGACGCTGTGCACGGCCCCGGCCTCTTCAGCATCGGCACCGGAAACCGCACCCTGCCGGAGCTTCTTGCCCTCCTGGAGGACCACCGCATCGCCACCGTCGTCGATGTGCGCGGCATTCCCTTCAGCCGTTTTCGGCCCGAGTTCGCGCGCGATCCCCTCGCAGCACACCTCCAGGCCGCCGGTTTCAGCTACGCCTGGATGGGCGACACGCTTGGAGGTCGCTGCAACGGCGCTCCCCCTTCTGCTGTCCGGTTCCGCTCCGCGTTGCGCCGCCTTGCCCTGATGGGCAGCGACCGGCGCGTCGCGTTCCTGTGCGCCGAACTGCGCCCTGAATCGTGCCACCGCTACCGCTTGCTCGGCTGCGCTCTCGAAGAGGCGGGCGTCGCGGTCCAGCACATCGACGAGCGCGGCCTCCTTGTCCCGCAGCGCGACCTGCGCATGCGGGTGACCGGGGGCCAGACCACGTTCGACGTCGTCTCGGAACCGGTCCTTGCCGCTGCAAGTTGACGAAGCTAGACGACCTGGACGAGCCCGGGCATCTCCAAGCGAAGATTCTCGACGTCGGCGGGCGCGACGAGGAAGCGGTGGCCCTGCCACTGCCCCGGAACCCCCAACCTCTCGAACGCCTGCGCCGTGGCCCCCTCCGCGACGGCACTGGAGCCCTCGCGCTGCGCCGTCAACGGAACCTGCAAAGTGTCGGCGAGCCCGCGCGGCAGCCGGGCAGCCAAACTGCGCACATGGGTTTGCGAGAGGTGGAGGACGCTCCCGCCCTGCGCAACGAGAGAGGGTTCCGCCTCCTCGACCAAGCTGGCCAGACTGCGCGTCGCAACCACTCGCGGCGGCGGCGCAAAGGGACGCTCCGCCCGCAACTGCAGGAGGAATTGAGCGTGCCAGCCGGACACGGCCCCTTACGACGGCGGGGACGACTTAACCGGGGCGGCAAAGTCTCAAATGGTGAACTTGAGCGCGACTACTCGTACAGGAACTCGTCGCCGGCGCGCTTGTAGGTGGCGCCGCCCTTGGGGAACCAGAGGCCGAGCTCGAAGGCGGCGGTCTCCGCGGAGTCCGAGCCGTGGATGATGTTGCGGCCGATGTGCTGGCCGAAGTCGAAGCGGATTTCGCCCGGCTTGCCCGCAACCGGGTTGGTGGCGCCCATGAGGGCGCGGCTGACGGCGATGGCGGACTCGCCCTCGACCATCATCGGGACGACCGGGCCGCTCGTCATGTACTTCACGAGGCCGGGGTAGAAGGGGCGGGCCTTGTGGACCTCGTAGTGCTTCGCAATGATGACCGGGTCGGGCATCTCCAGGCGCATCGCCTTGATCTTCATGCCTTTCTGCTCGAAGCGGGCGACGATGGCTCCGACGAGGCCGCGCTGGACCGCATCGGGCTTGATCATGACGAAGGTCGTTTCGAGGGCCATGGCCGGCGCGACTTGGGCCGAATATATGAGGCCCACCGGCGCGTCGGCCAGCGAAGCGGACCGGCCGGTGCGAAGCACCGGGCGGGGGCGTCGCCGACTTGGCGCCGCGATTTGAGCTGAATCGACGGGGTCAGCGGCGGCGCAAAGCGGCGAAGAGGCAGGCGAGAACGAGGAGCACAACCGGCAGGGGCGTTCCCTTGCCGCTGCTGCTGGGTGCCGCGCTTCGGCCGGCCACCTCGACGACCGGGTCCTGCGCATCGACGATGCCGTCGGCGTCCTGGTCGTCATCCGCCTGGTCGCCCACACCATCGCCGTCCACGTCGCTGTCGGCGCTGTTGTCGATGCCGTCGCCGTCGAGGTCTTTGTCCTCGACGTTGGCGGTGCCGTCGCCGTCGAGGTCGACCGGGTCCACGACAATGTCGGCGGTGGCGAAGAGGCCGCGGCCGGCGACCTGGCGGTGGAGGCGCGCCGCGTTGTCGCGGTAGCCCGCGGATTCGGGCTGCAACGTGGCCGCGCATTCGCCGGTGCAGCCGTCGGCGAAGCCGATGACGATGCGGCCGTTGACGTCGATGTCCATGTCCTTGAAATCCAAGAGGTTGCGGCAGGAGCCATCGCCGCCGATGACAACGTCCCACATGCCTCCCACCTGGACCGGGTCATCGCTGACGCGCGCCACGCTCCAGGTCTGGCCGGCGTCAAAACTGGTGGCGATGTAGGAACGCCAGACCAGATCGGCCTGGCGCGACGAGTCGCACTTGTAAATCTCCTCGCTGCGCAGGAACTCCTTGTCCGCGGTGGCGCTCTCCTCAATGCCGTAGAAACTGAAGGCGACGCGGTCGTCGTCGCCCGCCTCGACGTCGGTGAAGCTGCCGGCCCAGATGGGCGGGTCGTGCAGGGCGCCGAGGTCGAGCCAGCCGGTGGGCTCGCCGTGGCTTGCGCCAAGCGACTCCCAGGTCGCCCCGTTGTCCTTGCTGAGGGCGATGTGGATGCCGTCGTCGCTTGCCATGCCGTAGTACATCCAGCCCGATTGGCGCGTGAACTGCAGGCTCGGGTCGAAGCCGTTCGTCCACTCGTCCGAACCGGGGACTTGGTTCGAAGTCCAGGTGAGGCCGCCGTCGGCACTCGCGATGTAGCCCTGCTTGTCGCCGCACGATGCCGTCGGGATCGCGACGAAGCCGTTGACCGGGCTCACTTGGGCGTGGCCGTGGAAGCCCTGGCAGGAGCCGGGCACATTCTGGAACGGCCCCCAGACGGCGCCGCCGTCGAGGCTGCGGGCGCAACTGATGGTTCCGCCCTGGGCGCAGTAGTAGGCGACGTGTCCGCCCTCGCCGCCGAGGACCGGAAGCGGACCCGCAGGGGGCCCCGTTCCAATGGTCTGGTGGTCGAAGTTGGCGCCCGAGCACATGTTGATGGAGGGCGTCCAGGTCTCGCCGTCGTCATCGGAGATGAGCATCTCGCTGCAAGGACCCAGCAAGCCGCCCGCGAAGACGCGGCCGGTGACGACATCGGCGGTGAGCATGGGGTCGAGGTTGATGGGAATCTGGTAGGGCGCTGTGACCTCCGCCCAGTTCGGGTTGCCCTGCTCGTCGAAGCGGGCGCGGTAGGTGGCGACACCGGCGTGGTAGAACACCGAGTTCGTGGTCCACGGGATGCCAATCGTCGGCTCGGATGCGGAACTGGCAGGCACCTCCACTTCGACGAAGAGGGCAGGGCCAATGCGGCCAAAGGAGTCGGCCGCGACGGCAGGAACCAAAAGCAGGAAGGCAAGGGTGAGCGCCAAGCGCATGACGCCGACGAGGCTCGCCGCCAGATGAGGCTTGTCTCTGCGGGCTCTCGCCCTTGCGGCCGCCGCGGCCTCAGGCGCGCGAGGTGAGCCCCGCCGGACCGAGGTGTTCGGGCAGGTAGTGCAGCGCCACGACGCCGGCGGCGCCGCTGCTGTAGAGGACGCCACGACCAAGGACGACGTCCCAGACGTTGTCGTCCGGCTCCTGGTGGAACGCCAGCAGCGGCGGGTCGGCCTGCGCCGCCGCCGTGGAGACGTCGAGGATGAAGAGGCCGAAGCCGTAGTGCGCCATGTAGATGCGGCCGCCCTCGATTTGCAAGTTGTGCGTGCTGGTGATGGTCTCGCCCGGCACCAGGTCGCGGCCGGCTGGAAGTCCATTGGGGTTCTCCCAGGTGCCAAGGAGCTGGATGCTGGCGGGCTCAGTGGTGTCCCAGAGATAGAGGATGCCGCGGTCGGTGCCGGTGGCGTAGGCGGTGCCGCCGACGACGGCGAAGCCGACCTCGACGGAGCCGGCGGTGATGCGGCGGCCGCCAATCCACTCGGTGCTGACGGTGTGCAGGTTGCCTTCGTGGCCTTCCGGGAAGTCGTTCCAGCCGCCAAGTTCCTGAGGATTCGAGGGGTCGCTGATGTCCACGACGCGCAGGCCGGCGTCCCAGTTGGCCACGTCGAGCAGGGTGCGCCCGTCCGGCTCGTTGCGCGCCACCATGTCGTGCGCCCAGCCCTGGTAGAGAACATCCACGACGCCGGGGCTGCGGTTGAACGCGGTCACCAGGTCGGCCTGGTAGCGCGACAATTCGGTGAGGGTGCCGGTGGCGCGGTCGAAGAGGTTGATGCTCACATCGGCGTTGGCGCCGAGGACCAGTTCACGCCCGTCCGGCATGCGGTGGTAATCCACCATGTGCGGGCCGCGGCGCGGACCGACGGGGAGGTAGGAGGCGAGGCGGGGAGCAGACTTGTCCGCGAGATCGATGACGTAGAACCCACCGACGAGGGGGCCGTTGCCGGCCAAGGGAGCGATGGAACCCTCGGCATCGTTGCCGACGAACATCCAGGCGCCATCGTCGGAGACCTTGACATCCTCGACGCTGGGCAACGTGATGGCGCCCACTTCGACGGGGAGGCTCGGGTCGCTCATGTTGAGGATCTGCACGGAGGCGCCGGTGTCGACAAAGAGGAGGTCGCGCCAGGCGTCCACTTCGGCGGTTCCGCCGCCCCACTGACCAAAGCGCTCGATGTTGCTGCTGGCAGCGCCCGCATCGAAGGCGGCGGCCGCGTCGTCAAGCGCCGGGCCTGCTGTTGGCCCGGGGTTGGAGGCGGGGCCGGAGCTCGGCGTGGAGGCGCAGCCGGCGAGGAGGGGAACGAGAAAGACGGCCAGGAGGGCGGACGCGATGCGCACGCTTGCGGCGAGGCGAACCCGCCCATCAAGGTTGCGTCAACGGCCCGCAGCGGTCCGATTCAGTTCGGTGTGCGGTGGACTTGGCCGACGTGCGCCTGGTCGGTGGGATAGAGAACCAACTCCTGGATGTTGACGTGCGCCGGCCGGCTGCAGGCCCACAGGATGGTCTCCGCCACATCTTCGGGGCGCAAGGGGCGGGTGTTGGCGTAGACCGCCTTCGCCTGCGCCGCGTTGCCTTTGTGCCGCACCAGGCTGAACTCGGTCTCCACCATGCCGGGCTCGATGTTGGTAACGCGGATGTTCTTGCCCAGCAGGTCCATGCGCAGCCCCTCCGTGATGGCGGTGATGGCCGCCTTGGTGGCGCAGTAGACGCCGCCCCCGGGGTAGGTCCAGCGCCCCGCGACACTGCCGAGGTTGACGATGTGCCCCGCCCCGCGCTTCAGCATGTGCGGCAGGACAAGCCGGGTCAGGTTGAGGGTGCCGAGAATGTTGGTGTTCACCATCGCCTCCCAATCGTCGAGGTTGGCCTCCTGCATCGCATCGCGGCCGAGCGCCAGGCCGGCGTTGTTGACGAGGATGTCCACATCCAGCAGGTTGGGGTGGTCGCGCGCGATTCCTTCCAAGTCGACCCGGCTGGAAACATCGAGGACGAGGGCGGCGACGTCGCAATCGTAGGTGTCCGACCAGCCCCGCGCTGCCTCTTTGAGACGCTCTTCGCGGCGGCCAGCGACCACCAGTTCGGCGCCTTCGCGCGCAAACGCCTCCGCCGTGGCCGCGCCGATGCCGGAAGTGACCCCGGTGATGAAGACCCGCTTGCCGTCGAAGGCGCCCATGCGGCGTCCCAGACTCGTGCGCAACAAAATGGCGCCGGTCCGGCGCGCGAGCCCCCCTCAGAGAAGCGTCGGAAGTGCTGCAACGAGTTCGGGGTGACGGAAACGGTAGCCTTCGCCGAGGAGGCGGTACGGTGGGGCATCTTGGCCTCCCGCGAGGACCGGAGCCACCTCGCCAAAACGCAGCCGCAAGGCGAATGCCGGGACTGGCAGGAACGTCGGGCGGTGCAGGTGGCGGCCGAGGGCACGCGTGAACTGACCCTGATTGACGCGCTCGGGCGCCACGACGTTGTAGGGCCCGGAAGCGGTCGAGGTTGTGAGCGCCCACAGGATGGCGCCCACCGCATCGTCGATGTGCACCCACGGCATCGGCTGCCGACCGTTGCCGATGGGGCCGCCAACCCCCGCGCGCAAGATGGGCAGAAGCTTGCCGAGGTAGCCGCCCGAGGCGTCCAGCAAATGTCCGAAGCGCAGTTGCACGCTGCGGCCCGTGTACGCGCGTGCTGCCGCCTCCCAGGATGCGCAGAGCTGCGCCAGGAAATCGTTCGCGGCCGGGGTCTCTTCCGGGCAAGGAGCCGTTGTGAGAATGCCATAGTGGCCGACGGCGCTCGCATTCACCAGAATGGGGGGCGAGGCTTGAGGCCCCAGCCCGGCAACGAGGGCTCGGGTTCCATCGACGCGGGATGCGATGAGGCGGCGTTTCTGTTCCTCGTTCCAGCGCCGCCCGATGATGGGCTCCCCGGCGAGGTTCACCACGCCGTCGACGGCGCCCACCTCGGGCAGAGCGCCGGTCCAGGTGAGCGCCGTGACGCCGGGGGGCCAGGCGGTGGCCAAGGGGGTGCGGCTGAGGGCGACGACGGAGTGGCCCGCCGCAAGCAGGGCGGGCAGGAGGCGGCGGCCGAGCAGGCCGGAGGCACCGGTGACGAGGATGCGCATGGAAGGAGCCACGGCGTGGAGGGGATGGAGTTTTCCGATGCGGCTCGC
This sequence comes from Thermoplasmatota archaeon, assembly GCA_038046785.1. Classification (GTDB taxonomy): domain Archaea; phylum Thermoplasmatota; class E2; order JACPAO01; family JAHFTW01; genus JAHFTW01. The sequence goes on along the minus strand of JBBSVM010000009.1, from coordinate 63,359 downwards.
CGCGGGGGCGCCGAATCCTGAAATCCCCGGCCGGCGTCGGCCGTGCGTTGGGCGTCAAGTTGGGGGAGCTCTTCCCCGCGCATCCGGTCCCGGCCGGCTGGTACGAGGGCAAACGCATCGCCGTCGATGGTCACAACGTCGCGTTTCGCTACCTCACCTCGTTTCGCGGCAAGGACGGCGACGTCCTGCGCAACAAGGAAGGCAAAGCGATTGCCCACCTGGTTGGCTTCGTCAACCTGGTGCGCCACCTGCGTGAACGGGGCGCCGAACCCATCGTCATCTGGGACGGCGACATTCACCCGCGCAAACGGGCCACCGTCGAGGAGCGCATCGCCAAACGGGTCGAAGCGGCTCTGAACGCGCAGGAGGCGCTCGAGCAGGGCGACCAGGGCGCCTACGCCAAGTACCAGCGCATGACCACCTACCTCGACGGCGGCATGATCCGCGACGCCACGCAGGTGTTGGAGGCGCTCGGGGTCGCCGTGGTGCGCGCCCCGCACGACGGGGAACGGTTTGCGGCAGCGCTCTGCCACGCCGGTCACGCCCACGCCGTGGCGACCGAAGATTACGACGCCCTCGTTGCCGGCGCTCCCACCGTGTTGCGCAAAGCGGGCTCCGCCGAACCCTGGCTGCACCACTTCAGCGACCTCGCCGCACAGGGGCTCACGCAGGAACAATTGCGCGCCATCGCCATCTTGTCCGGAACCGATTGGCATCCTGGCGTCACGGGGTATGGTGCCAAAACCGCCGCCAAGCTGGTGAAGACGCACGACCTGCGCGCCCTCCTTCGCGACGCCGCGGCGGGAGGGGTGGGCAAACCCGCTGAGCGCTTCCGCGCCGACGGGTTCACGCTGGAACTGTTTGACGAATTGGACACCTACATCCGGGAGTTGCCCGAGGCGGCCCTGCCAGCGACGCCCAAGCCGGATCCCGCCCGCGCCACCGAGCTTGCTGCCTCTTTGGGGCTGGAGCCGGCACGGCTGCTGGCCTGCTACTGCTGAGGAGCGGGGGGGAGGGGGCGTGCGGCCAAACCGGCTTCTCTGGCTTGAAAACAACCCCACCGCTTCCGCTGCGGTTGAGGGTTTGTCAAGAGAGTTTACCCCATCCGATTCCATCGGAAATGGGGGTTAGAGTTGGAGGGTCGCCACATCGTCGGGAGCAATGGAACGCACCCGGGTCGCCACCAGTTTGCGCGCCCCTTCCCGTTCCGTCTGGGTCGCCACGACAAGACCAACATCCGCTCCGAGGGCGCGCGTCGCCTCCAGGGCGGCCTGCGCCGTGTCGCCATCCAGAATGGGAGCCAAGAAGGCGACGACGCGCTGAGGGGGATGGCGTCGCTCGGCGGCAAGATCGACGGGGACCTTAGCGGAAGGGTGGAGCCGGACCACGTAGCCGAGCTGCTCCAACCGGGCGGCAAGAGGGGCAAGGCCGTCCGGGGCGGGCGGGGCGGGGGTGACGCGCGCCGCCAACTGGATGGCGAGGCTGTGCCGCTCGCTTGCTTCGGCGTGGTGGCGCAGCAGGTCGTCCCAGAACAGCCCCCCGTCGAGGCGCGCCTCGTCCTGGTCGCCGATGAGATGGACCGCCTGCACCTCGCGCAGGGCGGAATCGCCGGCGAGGGGAGCCAGGCTGGCCGCCAACGCATCGAATCCGCTCTCCTCCAGGTCCGCCACCGTTCCGGCGAGGCGCACCAGGAGGCGGGGGCGGCGGCGGTGGTCGCCCGGCCAGGTCAAAGCGCGATGGCTTCCGGGGGCAAGGGCGCGGCGGCCCTCTGCCGCGATGGCGCCATCCATGCGAATGCGAGCAGCGACGGCGTCGCGCAGAGGAACGAGGGGCACCACCAGTTCGCGGCGATGGCCCAAGAGAAGGATGGTGGCGCCCTCCAAATCGACGGGGGCGACCGTTTCGGCCGCCTCTTCGAGGTCGTTCACCAGGTCCGGCTCGTCGCGCGGCACCCGGATGACCAGGATGGGCGTGGGCTCTTCGATGCGCTCGAAACCGTAGTGGGGATCGAGTTGGCCGCGCATGCGCTCCAGCTCCGCCACGGGGAGGGCAAGGGGCGTGCGGCGCGACAGAGCCACAGAGGATTCAGGGAGGGCATCGGCATAACGGTTCCTCAATGATCCATGGGCGCGACCCCTTGATCTCAGAATGCAATGGTGGCGAATTTTTGGCCCTGTTTCCTACCGCTTGAGGCGCAACACCACCCCCACCCCCTGAATGCGACTGGAACCGGATAACTCTGGATTCCATTTACTCTCTCTTTCATCTGGATTCTTCATACCGTAACAATCGAAGTTGTAAGAAGAGAAAGAGCTTGCGTTGAAAGAAATCGCCACTGGAAAGAAAAAACACCATCGCAACAGGAGAAAGGGTTCCAGGGGAAATGGCAGGGTCGGGGGTCCAACCCCATCACATGGCAAACGGGGGACTGGCTGGCTTACCGTTTGAATCGGGTGATGCCATCCACGATGGTCTCGCGGAGGCGCCAGGACGCGGGGCGTTTCAGGTCACGTGCCTCCAGAACGACAACATCAGCGCGTTTGCCCGCTTCAAGGGAGCCCACCAGGTCCTCCCAGTGCAGGCCCCATGCCGCAGCCCAAGTGTAATGCCAAGCCGCCTCCAAGGGGTCGAGCCGTTCGCGCGAGTCGGGGTGCTCAGTGGCAGAAGCCAACCCAACCAGGGGGCCAGGCGGCATCCCATCGGAGCCAAAGGCGAGGCGGATGGAGGCTTGCTTCAGCGTGCGGAAGCGGTTGTTGAGGCGGTATCCTGCGCCCAAACGCTCCTCGTACATGCCGCCCGCCGCAGACCAGGTTCCTACGAAATTGGGCTGGCTGGAGGCGACGATGCCCAGCTCCGCGGTGCGGGCCAACTGCTCGTCGTGGTGAATCTCGTAATGTTCGAAACGGTGCCGCAACCGGTTCGCCCCCCAACCGGCCCCTTCCAGGTCGGCGCGCGCGGCGATGGCCTCGAACGCCTCCAAGCCCTGATCGATGGCAGCGTCGCCGATGGCGTGCGCGTGCAGCTGGATGCCCGCCGCGTGGGCGGTGGCGAAGAGCCGTTCCACCTCGCCATCGCCCCAGTTGAGGGTGCCGCGCGGATGAGGGTGGCCAACGCAGCCGTGCCGCGAGCGCCGCGCAGCCGAGGCACCACCTGCATCGTGTTTCCCTGTCTCCTCGGCCCCATCATGCGCGCCGCAAGCGGAAGTGAGAGAGGGAGGAGCATCGTGGTAGGGGGAGCGAAGCGCTGCCGTGCGCGCTCCGAGAGAGCCGTCATGGAACACCTTGAGTCCCCCGTCGCGCAGCCAGCGTCCCGGCGCCGCTGCCGCGCCAGCGGCGTGGAGAGGTCGAGGCTGCGGCCCGTCGTGGCGCCGTCCGGTGCGAAATCCGGCGGCCTGTTCGGCGTCGAGCTGCTGCGTGTAGATGCTGGAGCTGGTGCGTACGGTGAGGCGGCCCGACGCTGCGGCGCGCCGCAGCGCCTCGCGGTAGGGCGCCTGCGAGTAATCGCCCACCGTTGTGATGCCAAGCGCGTGCGAGGCGGAGCAGGCCGCCGCAAGGGCGGCGTCAAGTTGGGCGGGGCTGGAGGGCAGCACCTCGTTGAGGTAGAGGCTCGGCGCCTCCAGGAGAAGTCCCGAGTCGAGCGCCACCAGGGCGTCGTCGTCCCAGCGCGCGCGCACCAGGGTGAGGGCAGCAGAGTTGGCGACAGCGATGTGGCCGCACACGCGACGCAAGACGAGGGGGCGGTCGGGGGTTCCAGCCGCCGCAACAAGGGCATCCAGGTCGGCGCGCGTCGGCCGTTCGCGGCCAGGCCACTCCGATTCGTCCCAGCCTTCTGCGATGACGGCGCCGATTTCCCCCGCGGCGACGGGGTGGGCGGCGAGCCACTGCGCCGTCGCCGCCAGCGCCTCCATTTTGTTGCGGCAATCGTTCAGGGCGGGGCGGCCCGCCTTGACGCCGATGTGCAGGAAATGGGTGTGAGCGTCCACGAAACCGGGCAGCACCAGGAGCCCGGCCGCATCCTCGGGCGCGATGCCGTGTGTGCGCGCCACGGCGAGGACGTCGCGGTTGGAGCCGACCGCCAAGAGGACGCCCTCTTTCCAGCAGATGGCCTCGGCTTGCTCCAGCCAAGGCGTGCCGTTCCAAGGGTCGGCTCCGGGTGCCATGGGGTGGATGCGAGCGTTGAGGAGGGCGCGTCCGGCCACGCCGCGGGGGACGCCGCGTGGCGCTTCAGGTTTCTCCCGGGGCCAGGTTTCGCCCGGGCGGGTCACCTCGCCGGAGATTTCGCCGCGTCGCGCAAAGCGATCCCGACGGTGCACCGTGTCCCGTGGGTCTCCCACCCGACCTCCCCGCTTCGGGTCGCAGAGTGGCGGCTGGGCGTGGTTTCGGCCCAGAGGGAAAAAGAGATGGCGAGCCTGGCAACCAGCAGATGAGCAAGAATGAACAGTTCTGCCCATCATTTCACCCCCCAACACTTCCGTTGGAGTTTCCCAAAGGGAATGTTATCAAACATCGTTTCACGTAAATGGGGAAATAGGCAAGGTCACTCGACCGGTTCGCCCCATTGTAATCAAACCGGGCATAAACCCCCGGGAGTCTGGTGCGGTCCCGGCCGGGATGCGGCCGAGGGTCCTGGCAGCACCAGGATGGGATGGGGGCTGCAGGGGATCATGGGACCTCCTGCGACCTTCGCCTCGAAGCGCTCCTTCGAGGTCGGGATGCACCGGGATGACGGGCGCTCTGGCCGGCGCCCCCGACCACCAGCCACCCCGCCCGGACATCGGGTGCGGGTTCAGTTCACACACATCAGAAACGGGATGCACCAAGGAGACACGGCATGAACGAGAAGGTCCTCATCGTCAAGGGTTCCCAAGCCAGCGCCGCCGGCCGCGGCCTCACCATTGAACGGCGCAACACCAAGCCCGGTGTGGACGCCTTCGCCTCGGTCGATTGGACCACGCGCAAGTCGGTCATCAAGGAGCCCGACGGCACCGTCGTCTTCGCCGTCGAGAAGTGCGAGGTGCCGCGCGAGTGGAGCCAGCTCGCCACCGACATCATCGTCTCGAAATACTTCCGCAAGGCGGGCGTTCCCGGCAAGGACGGCGTCCTTGGCTCCGAGACCAGCGCCGCTCAGGTTGTCCACCGCATCGCCAGCAGCACCCGCTGGTGGGGCGAACAGAAGGGCTACTTCGCCACCCCCGCCGACGCCGAGGCGTTCGAGGCGGAGCTGAAGCACTACCTCATCACCCAGAAAGGCGCCTTCAACAGCCCGGTCTGGTTCAACGCCGGCCACCACCACGTCTACGGCATCCAGGGCTCGGGCGGCAACTTCGCCGCCAACGCGGACGGCATCGTCGAGGCGATCAAGCACAACTACGCCCGGCCGCAGTGCAGCGCCTGCTTCATTCAGCGCGTCGAGGACAACCTCGTCGAGCGCAAAGGCATCTTCGAGCTGCTCGCAGCCGAGGCGCGCCTCTTCAAGTACGGCTCCGGCACGGGCAGCAACTTCAGCCGCCTGCGCAGCAAGTACGAGAAACTCTCCGGCGGCGGGACCTCGTCCGGCCTCATGTCGTTCCTCAAGGTCCTCGACGCCGGCGCTGGCGCCACCAAATCGGGCGGCACGACGCGCCGCGCCGCCAAGATGGTAAGCCTCGACATGGACCACCCGGAGATCGAGGATTTCATCAACTGGAAAGTCCGCGAAGAGAAGAAGGTCGCCGCCCTCATCGCGCAGGGCTACGACTCCGACTTCAACGGCGAGGCGTACGCCACCGTCGCTGGCCAGAACTCAAACAACTCCGTGCGCATCACGGACGAGTTCATGGCGGCCGTGCAGGCGAACGGCCCGTGGAACACCACCAGCCGCATGGTGCCCGGCGAGGTCGTCAAGACCTACAACGCCAAAGCGCTCTGGGACCAGGTCGCCTTCGCGGCGTGGGCCTGCGCCGACCCCGGCACCCAGTACGACACCACCATCAACACCTGGCACACCTGCAAGGCGACGGAGCGCATCTACGGCTCCAACCCCTGTTCGGAGTACATGTTCCTTGACGACACCGCCTGCAACCTGGCGAGCCTGAACTTGATGAAGTTCCTCAAGCCGGATGGCACCTTCGATCTCGACAGCTACCGTCACGCCATCCGCGTCTTCTTCGTGGCGCAGGAAATCCTGGTCGGCTACTCGAGCTACCCGACGAAGGACATCGCGCAGAACAGCGAGGATTACCGCCCGCTCGGCCTCGGCTACGCCAACCTCGGCACGCTGCTGATGGTGACGGGCCACCCGTACGACTCGCCGGAGGGGCGCGCCATCGCTGGCGCCCTCACCGCCATCCTCACCGGCCACGCCTACCGCGTCAGCGCCGAGATGGCCGCCATCCAGGGCCCCTTTAAGGGCATCCACATCAAGGACGCCTCGGGCAAGTCGAACCAGGACTACATGGCCGAAGTCATCGCCATGCACCTCGACGCCGCCAAGCTTCTGCGCACCACCGGTTCGCCCCTCAAGCAGATGGAGGGCGTCGACCTGCGCCGCCACAACATCCGCAGCTTCGCGGCGAGCGACCTCGCGGCGAGCAAGGACAAGCGGCTCACCATCTACGCTCCGCTCTGGGACGCCGCCGTGGAGGATTGGGAGGCCGCCCTGGCACTCGGCAAGACGCACGGCTGGCGCAACGCCCAGGCCACCGTCCTCGCCCCGACCGGAACCATCGGCTTGCTGATGGATTGCGACACCACCGGCGTCGAGCCCGACTTCACGATGGTGAAGTTCAAGAAGCTCGCCGGCGGCGGCTACTTCAAGATCATCAACCAGAGCATCCCGCCCGCTCTGCGCTTCCTCGGCTACACGGAAGCGGAGATCAAGGCGGTCGAGAAGTTCGCCATCGGCCACGGCACCCTCGAAGGCGCCCCCGTCCCCAAGGCGACCTTCATCGCGAAGGGGTTCACGGAGGAGGAGTTCCAGGAGGCGTACGACGCCGTCGCCGCCTCGAAATCCTTCAACGAGTACACGCCGAAAATCAACCCCAAGACGATGCAGGCCAAAGGCTTCACCAGCCAGGCCATCGCCGCCACCGCGGCCTACGTCGAGGGGCACCAGACAGTCGAGGGCAGCCTCGTCAAGCCGGAGCATCTCGCCATCTTTGACTGCGCCAACAAGTGCGGCGACGGTTCGCGCTTCATCCACCACACCGGCCACATCCGCATGATGGCGGCGGCGCAGCCCTTCCTGTCGGGCGCCATCTCGAAGACCATCAACATGCCCAACGAGGTCACAGTCTCCGACGTGCGCGACGCCTACGAGATGGGCTGGGTTCTCCAGCTCAAGGCGGTCGCTCTCTACCGCGACGGCTGCAAGCTCAGCCAGCCGCTCAGCACGGCGGCAAGCAAGAAGCAGGCGGAAGCAAAGAGTGACGCCCCCGCCGTCGCGCCGGGCATGAAACATGGCGAACTCGAGAAGCCGCCGCAGGACAACGACCAGGGCTTCAAGCGCACCGTGAACATTTTCACCGCGCGCGGCGCCGAGAAGGTGGACATCCAGGTGTGGGAGTACACCGACGGCCGCCCGTGCGAAATCTTCGTGGGAGCCCGCAAGTCGGGCACCATGGTGGACAACTTCCTCAAGGAGATCGGCAAGAACTACAGCCGCCTGCTGCAGCTCGGCATGAACCTCGACGAGCTGACGCAGAAGCTCATCAACGAGAACGGGCCGCTCTCCGGCGCCACCGACCACAAGTACATCAAGAACGTCCTGGGCATCCAGGACCTGCTTGGCAAGCTGCTGCGCTACGAGTACTTCGGCGAGACCGACTTCCTGTCGGTGAAGCCGGACCCGACGGCGCCCGACTACGTCCTGACGCGCCGCGAGTACCTCGAGACGCTCGCCATCGCGCGCAACCGGCCGAAGAACGAGACGACGCTCAAGGACTTCGTTCCCGCCACCACGGCGGCAGCCCCCACGGTGTCGCTCGATGCCAAGCTTGGCAAGTCGGCGGGCAACGACCCCAACGCGATGCTCGCGGGCCTCGGCGGCGACGCCCCGGACTGCGACCAGTGCGGCCACACCACGGTGCGCAACGGCGCTTGCTACAAGTGCCTCAACTGCGGGAACAGCATGGGCTGTAGCTGAACGATGCCAGTAGGAGCATCGGCCAATTGGCAAACCGTAACGGTAGGGCAAGCGAAGATTCCTGTCATCGCTTTTCGCTGTAGGCTCTGCAGCAAGCCAATCAAGAAAAGATTCGCCGAAATAGATGGCCATTGCATTGATTGCCCCGGCAAGGTGGGGTTCGGGCACGATGGAATTGCTGCAGCTTGGTCTTTGACGGTCTATCTAGACTCGCACCCGGATTTTCCTAGTACCGGCGTAGTGAGGGCATCAAAAAACGATCACGGCCTCACCGTAGAAATGATGAGAGCTGCAGCCAAAGAGATGACAAAAAATTGGCCCTGGAATTCCTGGCAGCCCGATGTAATCGTGCCTTGCCCAAGCAGCAAGGTTAGGACCTTTCCAAGGTCATTTGCTCTTGGGGCTGGCGTATCGGAAGTCCTTCAGCGCCCTTTAGCTGACATGCTTGTACGGAGCCCAGCAGTGGCGCCTCGCTCGAGCCTTACAGGAAAGCGCCCAGCGAGTAGTTTCGAAGACCTCCATGATCAAGCTTGTATTGAGGCTCAAGGTGTGTTGGCTGGGCACAACGTGTTACTGGTCGACGACTTGCTTACTACAGGCGTGACTTCCGCAGCTTCTGCGATGGTTCTGCGTCAGGCCGGTGCGGGAGATATCAGACTGCTGACTTTCGCAAGATATACAGATAAGCACAACCTAGAGGGGTACTGTGACTGATTCCGAGGCGGTTGCCCGTCTGGCAACGGCTGCGGACTTGCTGGCGGCTCACTGGGAGCGTTTCGGACCTCGAGATGAGAGTCTAACCCCCCCTACTTGGGCTGCGGACATCGCGTTCGCCCCTCCGCTTGAGGAATGGTTGGGCAGGCTAGAACTAAGGGCCGACTGGAAGGTTCAGTACAAGAAAACTCAGGAGTCGCTGAGCGTGATGAGCAGTAAAGGCGTGGTCTCTGTACCTATCACAAGTCGCATCTATCCACCGCAACTCCGTTCCATTCCCGTGCCGCCCCCCATTCTCCATGTGGCAGGCGATGTTCAGAGACTTACCACGGGCGTTGCAGTTGTGGGTTCAAGGGAACCTTCCGTGGCGGGGCAAGAAGCAGCCAGCACTGTGGCATCGTGGCTTTCTGCAATGGCCGTGCCGGTCATTACTGGAATGGCCAGAGGAACCGATCAGATCGCAGCACGCTCTGCCAGTTTCGCGGGAGGGTGCGTGATTGGAATATTACCGGGAAGTCCCTTGTATTGGACACCTCTCGAATGTGAAGCAGAGTTTCGGCAAGTTTCCAAGACAGGCATCCTTGTCGGAGAGACTACTGCCGCCGTTTCGGTAAACAAATCTTCGTTTCTAAGACGAAATCGCATCATTAGTGGAATTGCACGGCTAGTTATTGTCCCGGCAACGAAGGCAACGGGGGGAACAATCAATCAGCTTCAGTGGGCGCGCCGACAGGGACGCCCATCTATCGTGTACCAGGGTGGAGCGGAACAAGGGTTTGCTACTGAAATGGCAACGGGACTCTCGTACCACCTTAGTCCGAAAGCGAGGTTAGTGCCAACGGCAAATGAACTGTGGGCCGTGCCACAATTGGACTAGCAAATACTCTATTCTCAGAGTTGGCGGCCTTCCGCCGGCCACGGTGCGGGCGGCGCCATGTCGCGTGATGGGTCGTATTTCACGACGTAGACGCCCGAGAGGCCGTCGTAGATGACGAGGGTGCCGTCGGGGTAGGGGAAGATGTCGAGGACGAAGGGGGCGAAGTCGTAGGTGCCAGTCGCGGCGCGGCCGGTCGGAGCGTTGCGGTCGGGGACGAAGGCGCCCACCGACGGCGGGAGCTTCATGTTCTCGGGGGTCTCGAAGTCGAGTTTGACGGCCCAGATGCCGCCGTGGTACATGGCGACGAAGAGGGTGTCGCCGAGCAGGCGGAAGTAGTGCGTCGAGTAGAGTTCGATGCCCATCCAGTCGGCCTCGACATCGATGGGCAGCGTCCAGCGCCCAACCTCGAAGACGTTGCGCGGGTCGGTGTCGTCGAGGATGTACACCCACCCGGAGGGGCGGTTGCTGGGGTGGGCGATGAACTCCTGTCCGACGATGAGATAGTGGCGGCCGTTGTGCAGTCCGTCGACGCTGCGCGTGCTGTGCACCTGGCCGCCATCGAGGCCGGGGTCGCTCCACGCGGAGAGGAGCTGCGGCAGCTGCGGGATGGTGAGGTCCACGATGACGAGGCCGCCGTCCCAGTCGCTGAGGTAGGCGATGAGCTGGCCGGTCACCGGGTGTTTGCTGATTTCCGCATCGACGTGGCCGTTCGTGACGGCGGTGGCGCCAAAGATGGCGGAGTCCACGAAGCCGATGGGCTGGAGCTTCGTCCCGCTCGGCAGGTCGGCCAGCTCGTAGAAGATGTAGTAGCTCGCCGGATGGGCGAGGTTGGTGATGGACGCGGCGACGTAGGTGGTGCCGTCCACGATGGCGGTGCTGACGCTGTGCGGGCCGATGATGGGGTTGGGCACCAGATCCTCGAACGTCGGCAGGGTCGGGTCGGCCAGCGACACCAGGATGGTGCTGGGACCGGCGGCGTAGGTCTGGTCGGGGCCGGCCAGGCGCACCTCGCCGGTGCAGGCGTCGCGGAACTTGGGCTGAATCGTCACCAAGGTGGGGAGGGGAAGGTCGGCGTTCGCCTCGAGGGCCGACGCGCCGGGCGCGGGCTGCATCGGGCCGACGTTGGCGGCGATGGCGACATGTTTGCCATCCGGCGTGATGTCCACGTCGTAGGTCTGCGCGTTGTCGAGGATGTAGTCGCCCAGGTGAATCGGGTGGAGCGGGTCGGTGGTGTCCACAACGACGAAAGCGACGGAGGTGTCGAAGGAGGAGATGACGGTGATGGCGCGGCCGTCGTCGGTGGAGGCCTGGCCGCCGCAGAAGTAGCCGCCGGCGGAGGCGCCCTCGAAAGCGGCGATGGCGAGCGGGTCGTGCGCCAACTCGATGAAGTTGGGCGTCGAGAGGCCGGTGTGCTTCGTCCAGTCGCGGTGCGCCTCAAAGTCGCCGTCATGATCGCCCAGGATGCGCTCGACCCAGTCCGGTCCATCGTTCGCGCCGCGGCCGTCAATGGCGAGGTCGAGGGCGTCGGAACTGGATGGGGCGGGCGTGGTGGAGGCGCAGCCGGCCAGGACGAAGGCGGCGGCGAACGCGATGGCGAGGAGACGCATTGCGAGGCAGTCCCCGCCCGGAGGCTTAAGCGTTCCCGGCGCCGCGTGTCACGCCAACGCCTGTCCAGCATCTTCATGCCGACCGTCCCGCTCGCCACGTCGGGATGCAGCACCTCGCCACCGCTTGCCCCAGCCTGGACGTGCTCCTTGATGGCGGCCTGGAGGCGGACGCCATCACACTCGTCTTTGGCGAGGGCGGCTCGGGCAAGACCAATCTGGCGCTGCAGTGCGCCCGCGAAGCGGTACGGGCAGGACGGCGCGTTGCCTACGTGGACACTGAAGGAGTCAGCAGCGTGCGGCTCGCGCAGGTGTTCGGGCCGGACGCGTCGGCCGACATGGTGGACCAAGTTCTCTTCTTCACGCCCTACACCATCGAGGAGCAGGAGCGGCTCGTGCAAAACGCAACACGGGTGCCCGATTTGGGGCTCGTCGTGGTGGACTCCATCAACATGCATTACCGCCTCGCCATCGACGGAGGTGCAGAGGGGGAGTCGGAGGCGGCGCGCAGCCTCTACAAACAACTGCACCACCTCACCGGCTTCGCCCGCCAGACGCGCGTCCCGGTCCTCATCACCGGCCAGGTGTATGGCGGCGAAGATGCGACGCAGCCCTTCGCGCGCCGCGTCATGGAGCACCTCGTCAAAGCGCTCGTCCGGTTCGAGAAGCGGCCCGACGGCAACCGGCGCGCCACCATCCTGAAGCACCGCTCCATCGAAGAAGGTCGCAGCGCCCGCTTCCGCATCGCGGCGGGCGGTCTCGAGGAGACGGTGGACGGGAAGCCTTAACAACAGCATCGCAGAGCCTGGTTGAAGATGGTGCGCGACCGGGAGGTGCGGCTGCGGGAACCGGTGGAACTTCGTTTCCAGTCGGCGTTCCAGCAACTCCAGGAGGCGCCCACCGCTCTCTCGCTGGAGGCGCAGCAGTCGCTTGCTGCCCCGCTCAACGCGGCGATGGCACGCCTGCGCAGCAACCCCCACCTCGATCGCTCCGGCCTTCTCGAGGCGGCAAGCCAGCCGTACGTCGACCGCCTTGCGCAGGAAGGCATCGGCATGGTGGCCGCCGCCGACGCCCTGGCGGTCGCTTTCTCGGCGGGCCGCGTCGAATGCAACCCCATCCACCCGAGCCGCCTCATCCTGCGCAAGCGGCCCGGCGCCCAATCCGCCTTCATCGCCCTCCTGGAGCGCATCCTGGAACAACTTCCACCTCTTCCCTCCAGCCAACCGACCGACACCGACCCGAGCTACGCTTGACATGACCCGACTTGCCCCCCTTGCCGCACTTCTGCTTCTGTTCGCCCTCACCGCCGTGCCCGCCCAGGCGCTGCCGGGCAACCTCGCGGAGCCCGACATTTCCGTTCTGACCACCGATGCGGGCAACATCATCAGTTGGGAGTACCCCGACGGGGTCATGCACAGCAAGGTGGACTACGTCGAAGTGTGGCGCTTCGACGGACTGGAGTCGGGCCAACTCGTCGCCAACGCGAAGGGCAAGCACCCCCAGTTCACTGACACGGAATCGAACGAGCGTTTCGCCTACTACACGCTGCGCTACGTCATGAAGGACGGCCAGCCCAGCGACTACTCCCTCGCCAAGAGCGGCGCTTACCCCTACTGCGGCCCCATCTTCATCATCAGCCCGCAGATTGCGCAACCCCTGATCTTCCAGGGAGCTTGCGTTTTCCCCTTACCCTACACCGGACCGGCCTGGGAAGCGGCCATGGAGCTCATCTCGGGATCCACCTAAGCATGATCCGCCGTCCGCTGTTGGGCATTCTCCTCTGCGTCCTCGTCGTCGCGCCAAGCGGCGCTGGCCAGGCCGTGGGACCCGCAACCGAAATGGCCGGCCTCAGCCTGGAAGGCGGATTCGTGGCGCAAGCGTCGCCCACCTATTTCCTGGATTACGATTACACCTTCCAGGGCGGCCGTGCCTCCTCGTTCCACCTTCACGCCGCACGCGCATCCATCTACGTCGAGCAATCGGAGTCGGGTGTCAACGTCGGCAACGCGGTTGCAACACAGGGAAACGCCAACCCCGTGAGCTTTGTGCGGAACGACGTCGAGGTGTCGGGCAGCACAACCACGCCCAACAGCATTCTCTATGTCGAACCCAGCCTCAACGCGCGGGCGACATCGCGCCTGTTTTGCGCCTCGTTGGACGCGTTCTCGGCCATGCTTCGCATTCCCAACCATGCCAGCACCACGCAGTCGGCCACTGCGGTTCCTGCGGAGCCGGTCATCCGCTCGTCCGGCTGCCGGCAGGAGTGGACCCTCACGGGCGACATGCGGCTCGTCGCCTGGTCACGCACCCTCGACATCGTTGATGCGACCGGCCAGCGCGACCTCCTCGTGACGGGCGCCACCACCGAGCAGAAGGTCGGCATCGACCCCGCCTCGGTCGCCCTCACGACCCTGCGGCAGGCCTACATCGAACTCACCGACGCGACGCTGCAGCTGGACCTTCCCGCCGATGGCAACTGGGTTCTCGGCCTCTCCGAGCTCAACCTGGAAGGCTCCGGCGTCCTCAAGCTCGTCGAACCGCGCGGCTTGGTCCTCGACGGCGACACGTTGGTGCAGGCGCCCGAGCGCATTGCCGGCCAGCGCATCGTTGCCGCGCTGCGCCCGGCGCAGTCCGACCTGGTCGGCTCCATCTCCACCGAATCCACCACCACGGCGCCGCCGGTCTCCTCGAGCTTGGGCGTCGGCTTGGGCGGGCTTGGCCTCCTCGCGGTGGCGGGCCTTGCCGTCCCGTTGGTGCGCCAGATTCGCCGCAAGCGCGCCGCCCCGCTGGCCCAGGCCCAGGCCGAGTTCGCCAAACTCTACGCCCGGCTCGACTCCAACTGAGCCCGGTGCGGCCCCGTCCGCAAACCCTATAGGATGCCGAACCCACAGGGACAATGATGGCGCGCACGTTGCTGTTCCTGTTGGCCCTGGTCTTGGCGCCCGCCGTTGCAGCGCAATCGGCATTCGGGGAGCCCGACCCGGCCGCCATCCTCCAGCGCGCTGAACAAGCAGCACGCGACGCAGTGGCCGACCCCAACGGTGTCGCCCAAGATCCCGTCGGCACCGCTGCGGGCGTCGTCGATGAGCCCGCCGAGGGCGCCGGACCGCCGCGCGAAGGCGTCGATCCCGGATTCGCCGACCGCGTGCGCGGCGGACTCGAGGAGGGCATGGTGATGGCGGGCATCGGCTCCATCGTCGCTGCTGGCCTCGGTCTCGCTGGCTTCGCCTTCGTCACGCGCTACATCGACCCCAAAGTCGCGCTTGAGAACCCGCAGCGCAGCATGCTGTACGGTTTCGTGCGCGGCAACCCGGGCGTCCATCTCAAGAAACTCTCCGATGAGTTTGGCATGAAGACCAGCAGCATTCTCTGGCACATCCGCAAACTGGAGTCAGCCGAGCTGGTGCGCAGCGACCGCGCCAACGGCTACCGCGTCTTCTACCCCGTCGAGGGCGGGCAGCTGGTGCGCCAGGTGAGCCGCGCCGTCACCGCGCTGCAGAACGGCAATGCCCGCAGCCTCTTCGAGCATGTCGAACGCCACCCGGGCGCCTCGCTCGCCCAAGTTTCGACGGCGACCGGCATCCACGCTGGCACCGTGCGCTGGCACCTGCGCAAGCTCAAGGAGTTCAACCTGGTCGATGAGCTGGAGCGCGATGGCGCGTCCTTGTTCTTCGCGACGACGCTTGGCCAGAAGTCGCTCGCGACGTTGATGCACACGGCGGGCGGTGCGGGGCTTACGAACCCGGTTGCCGCCGTTCTCGCCCACCGCTGAACGTTCGGGAGCCTCCATGGCATCCCGCCCAGAAAGCGAAGCCTCCGACCCATTATCATTACTCATTCATGGATTTCCATTGAATAGTAATAGCAGGGGGTCCTGGCCGGGTCGTGGCGGTTCCCGCTTGCCTCCGGCTCGCTGACGAGGTGTTCCCCAAAGTGCGCGCTGCCGCCGCGCGTCGCCTCGTTGCTGCCGGCTGGAGCCAGAGCCGCGCCGCAACGGCCGTGGGCCTCAGCCAAGCGATGGTGAGCCGCCACCTTGCCGCTCCCGCCCCCAACGATCCCGTCGTGGACGCGCTTGCCGAGGCGCTCTGCGACGAGGTCCGCGCCCCGCAACCCGCCACGGGAGCGTCGCCCTGGTGTGCCACACTCACAGTCGGTGCCGAGCGGCCGGGCGGCGACGCGGCCCTCGCCGATCTGCTGGCGGCCGAGCGGCTGCTGCGCAACGGCAACCCGGTCGCCCTCGTTCCGCAAGTTGGCCTCAACGTTGCGCGCGCCACCCCGACTGCTGCCGCGCCCGAGGATGTCCTTGCCTTTCCCGGCCGCCTCGTCGAGGCCGCTGGTCGTCTCGTGAGCCCGGCCCCACCCGCGTTCGGGGGTTCGCGCCACCTTGCCCGAGCCCTGCTGCGCATCCGCAGCCGCGACCCCGCCATCCTGACCCTGGCCAACATCGCGGGGACCCCCGCCGTGGCCGAGGCCGCGCGTCGCCTTGGGCTTCGTCTCATCTCTCTCGATGGTCCGGGCGATGCCGAAGCGCGGCTGTTTCGCGCATTGGATGCTGCGCGCCGCCTCCCCGACGGCTTCCTCGAACCAGGCGCCATCGGGCTGGAACCCTGCCTCTACCTTCTTGCCGCCGACGCGCAGAGCGCCGCGCGCCGCATCCTCGAACTCAACAACCAGGTGAAACCATGACCATGCTGAACGCCCGCGCCCTCCCACTTCTCCTGCTTCTCATCCCCGCTTTTGCTGGCTGCCTTGGGGAGCCTGCCGCGACCAGCGACTGCTGGAAGGACGCTACCCCACAGCCTGGACCCGGCAACCAGGCCACTCGCTCTGCTGCTCGCGTGCATGACCCCAAAGCCGCCTACCAAGCGCTCGGTTTTGTCGGCAGTGACTCGACCGGGAACGACGCAAAAGGATGGCCCGACCTGCACGGCGCCAAGGTCGTGGTTCTCGACCACGGCGCCTTCGACTACGCCTTCGGGCCAGCGAAGGCGGCGTTCGAGGCGCTCACCAACGGCACCGTCGAGCACATCGCCGCCCAGGACGCCGGCTCGATGCTGGAGCGCGCCATCGCGGAAAAAGGACGCCCCAGCTTCGATGTCTTGTACGGCCTCGACAACGTCCTCTACGGCCGCGCCGTCGCCGCCGACATCCTTGTCCCGTACCGTCCCCTGCTTGCCCCGCGCATCGACGCAGACTATCTGTTTGCCGACCCCAACGGGCCGTGGCTTGCCACCCCGGTGGACCACGGTTACATCGCGGTGAACGCCGACCCGCGCACAGCCCCGGCCACTGCGACGCTGGCTGACCTCGTCCCCGCAGCCGGCAAGTTCGTGACGCAGGACCCGCGCACCTCGAGCGTCGGCCTCGGCTTCCTCGTCGCCACCGTCGCGGTCTTCGGCGAGGCGTGCTACCTCGGCTACTGGAGCGACCTGCTCGAGAACGGCGCCCTGGTGACCGCCGACTGGACCACCGCCTACGCCACCCGCTTCTCCGGCGGCTACGGCCAGGGTTCGGAGGGGTTCGTCGGCGACAAGTCCATCGTTGCGAGCTACACGACCAGCCCCGCCTACGAGCAGTTCTACGAGAACCCAGTGCTCAATCGCAACATCCTGCAGCCCGGCGCCACCTTCCACCAGATTCAGACCATGGCCCTTGTCCAGAACGGCCCCAACTCCCCCGCGGCAGCGCAGGCCTGGATTGAATTCACTCTGAGCGATGCCTTCCAGGCGCTCGCCGCGGAGTACAACGCCATCTATCCCGTGGTGGACGGCATCACTGTGAGCGCCGTTTATGCGGGCAAAGACCCCGCCCCAGGAAGTTTCCAGGATGCCGGCTTCACCGCGGCAACTCTTGGCGAGAAGGCAGAGGGCTGGGTGCGCGCCTGGACCGCCGTCTATGAGGCGTCGCAGGCGTGATGCGATGATTGGCCGCCCCTCCTGGCTCATCATCCCGGGGGGCTTCCTTGCCTTTCTCCTGCTCTGGCCACTTGCCGCCGTCGTCCAACAAGCGAGCGTGGACGGAATTGCCTGGCTCGGCACGCCCTACGTCCGCAGCCGCGTCGCCGGAGCTCTTGCGCAAGCATTCCTGAGCCTCCTGCTTGCTCTTGCCGTTGCGGTTCCGCTTGCCTGGCTGCACCACAGCCGGCGCGTTGCGGGGCGGCGCTGGATGCTCGCCCTCCACGCAGCACCGTTCGTCATGCCGGTCTTCGTCGTCGTCTTCGGCCTGCAAGCCACCGTGGGGGCAAACGGCTGGCTCGCAAACCTTGGCGGCCCCAACCTCCTCGCAATGCCCCTCGTCGCGGTCGCCCTCGCCAACGCCACTTACAACGCCGGCTTCGCCGCCCGCCTCGGCGTCGAGGTGCTCGATGGGCGACCCCGCGCCCTGGAGGAGGCGGCCGCGACACTTGGTGCCCCGCCGCGCGGCGTCTGGGCGCGCGTCACCGGGCCTCTCCTGGCGCCTCGCCTCGTTGCCGTTGCCCTCTTGGTTCTGCTCTTTTCCTTGGGCTCGTTCGGCGTGGTCCTGCTGCTGGGCGACGGCGCCATCGACACGTTGGAGACGCTGCTCTATGCCAACCGCGCCGGAGCGTTTCCCCGCCCCGACCGCGCCGCGGCACTCGCGCTCCTCCAACTCGTTCTCAACGGCCTCCTCGTCGCTCTTGCTCTTCGCCTCGGCAAACGTACCCGTCGCGCAAGTCAACCGTGGACGGCTCCACCCGCAAGCCGCACACGAACCGCATTCCTGGGGGCTTTTGCCGTTCTTTCCACGCTGCCGCTGGTTGCCGTCCTGGTGGGGGGCTTCCGCTTGCGCGGCGCCTGGAGCCTTGCCCCCTGGCGGACCCTCCTCGATGCGCAGGCGCCTGGCCACCTCTCCGGCTTCTCCCTCGGCTCCGCCCTCGGTTGGAGTCTCGGCTACGCCCTGCTCAGCACCCTCCTCGCCCTCGGTCTCACCCTCGCACTCGCCTACGGGCTGCGTCCGCTTGGCCGCCTGCGCCGTGTTGCTGAATGGATGGCGGCGACCCCGCTTGCCACAAGCAGCCTGACGCTTGGCTACGGTCTCGTTGCCGCCTTCAGCGGTGGCCTTGCCGTCTTGGGTGCGGTTTGGATTCCCGCCCGCAGCCCGCTCTTCGTCGTGGCAGCGCACACCCTGCTCGCCTTCCCGCTCGCAAGCCGCCTCGTCGTGCCCGCCCTGGACGCCGTGGACCGTCGTCTCGAACAAGCGGCCTCGTTGTTGGGCGCCTCCCCGCTCAGGCAACTCTTCCGCATCCATCTCCCTCTCCTTGGCCCGGCTCTCCTCGGCGCTGCGTCGCTTGCGGCGGCCGCCAGCCTCGGTGATTTCGGCGCCAGCCTGCTGCTCTCCCCCGGCGACGCCCTGGGGTTGTCGGTGTGGATCGCGCGCCACGGCGGCCCCGGCAGCTTCGACCCGTTGGCGCGCGCCCAATCCACCGCCCTGGCCGGGCTGCTCATGCTGCTCACCCTCGCCGTCCTCGCCCTTGCCGCCCCGCGCCGGAGGACGACATGAGCCTCCGCATCGCGGGTTTGTCCTTCACCTATCCCGGCTACGCGCCGACGCTCGACGGCGTCGCCCTCATCGTGGAGCCGGGCCGGTTGGCCTTCCTGCTCGGGCCAAGCGGCGTCGGCAAGAGCACACTTCTGCGCTGCATCGCAGGGCTCGAGACCCCCGATGCGGGACGCATCGAGGTTGCGGGCCGCGACGTCACGGAACAGCCGCCGCACCGGCGCAGCATCGGTCTGCTGTTCCAGGAACCGGCGCTCTTCCCGCACCGCAACGCTTGGCAGAACGTCGCCTTCCCGCTGCGCTACCGCGCCGACCGTCCCGCCGCGGCCGCAAAACGCTGGGAGGAAGCGGAGGCGCGCCGCCTGCTCGACCTGGTGCAGATTCCAGCCAATCGCCACGACGCCGCCGTGGACGAGCTTTCTGGCGGGCAGCGCGCCCGCGTCGCCCTCGCCCGCGCCCTGGCCGCGAAGCCGCAAGCGCTCCTGCTCGATGAGCCGCTCGCCAACCTCGATGCCGAACTCCGCCTGGACCTTGGTGCCACAGTCAAAGACTTGCTGCGCCGCGAAAGGGTGCCGGCGCTCTGGGTCACGCACGATGTGGAGGAGGCGACCCGTTTGGGGGATGATATTTACCGTCTCGCGGACGGCCGCCTTGTGCCGGTTTAACGGGCAAGGAGTCCGGCGCCGGCGCGCACCAGGGGGCCGCGCATCCAGCGCGCCAAGCCGAGCGTCACGACGCCGTCGGCGCCGACGCGGCGGCCGGTCTCGTAAGCAACCAAACGCTGGTCGAAGACGCGGGCGAGCGGGAGGTCCTGCACCCAGCCTTCCCCGGAAGCGAGGTAGAGGGGGCCGGAGAGGTCGTCGCGCAGGACCACGAAACCGCGGGTCATGGCGGGGGAGTCGAAGACGGGATGTTCAGACTGATGAAGGGGTGAGAGAAACTACTGCGCCTGTGCTCAGCGGAATTTCTCCATCAATTTCCGCACGCCATCGAGAATCAACGCGGTGTGCTTGATGTCTTCCGCGTTGTATTCCATCAAGTCCAGCTTGATGCCTTCGCGCGGCGCCCGCTTGTAGGCTTGGTACATCTTCAGCGCCTGGTAGCCATCCTTCACGCGCAGGCGGGGCTTCTGGTAGCCGAAAAACTTCGCCACCGTGTCGCTGCTGAAGTTCTTCACTGGCAGGTAGAGCCGCTGCGTCTCGGGGGAGCCGGTGAAGACGACGTCCTTCTGCAGGTCGAGCCAGCGCGCCGTCTTGAGCCACTTCGTCTCAATGTTGTAGCGTTCGCAGGCGCGACGCAACTGCACGATGTCGCTGGAATCGCCGCCCCAGGTGACCAAGGTGGGATCTTCGTCCTTCACCCGTTGGTGGAAGCGGCGCAAGAGGGATTCCTGGCCGGAGCGCGAGGCATCGAACCACTGCTCAATTTTCCCACTTTTGTGGTCGAGGTAGCCGTAGAGAAAAATCTCGATGGCGGGGCCGTCGAACTCCAGGTCAACGTGCAGGATGGGCTCGCGCAGGTCCCACAACCGCTCGTCGGCGGCGTGGACGATGGCTTCGCCTTTGGCGTGCGCCTCGGCGTAGCCCTGCAAGAGGTGGAGCTGCTTGACGAAGCCGTCGTCGACCTCGAACACCTTGTGCTTGGCGAGGGCGTCCAGGTCCGCCTTCCAGAGCTTCTCGACCGTGTCGATGCCGGCAGAGCGCAGTTTCTGGGCCCGCCCTTCCTTGACCATGGGGAGGTCGATGAGCTGCGGCTCCACACGGTCGGGCAACGGCTGAGGACCGGTGCAGGTCCCTGAAAAGGGTGGTGAAGCGCCGTTGGCGCTACTTCGCCTTCACGGTGACGAGCGGCTTGGCACCCTTCACCGACTTCTTGGCCGCCTTGACCTTCTTTCCGGTGGCGGGCACGAACGGGGCGGGCGCCTCGTCGAAGGCGCCGTCGCGGCGGGTGATCTTCTTGCCGCCCATCTCAACGAGGTCGTTGCCCTGGTACTTGGGGCGCAGCAGTTTGCGCGGTTTGCAAGTGGCCAGCAGGTAGTTGGCGACAATGGGCCAGGCGAGCAGGACGTCGGCGTAGCAGGTGGCCTTCGTGGCGTCCTTGTGGATCTTGCCCCAAGCCTGAGCCTCTTCCAGCGTCGAGCCGGAGAGGCCGTTGAATTCGGGGCGGTCCATGGTGATGTTGACGGCGTACTCGTGGCCTTCGCGGTCGGTGTACTCGGTGGTCTCGCAGACGACCTCGCAGTCGTTGACGAAGTTCTTCGGCACGCCGCCGCCCAAGTAAATCACACAGGATTTCTTCGAGTTGCCCTTGAGCTGAGTGATTTCCCAGTTGTCGGCGACGGGGTCGTGGAAGAAGACCTTCTTCGTTCCAGCGCGGGTGTGGCGCCAGTGGTTGATGCAGAGGCCGATGCCCATCGAGGAGTCGGTGAGGGCCGGGATGAAGAGCGGGACATCATGCTTGGCGATGGCGGCGATGACGCCGTTGTTCTTCGGCGTGAGACCGTTGTAGCTCTTGCGCGCCAGAATCGACTCGCCGAGGTGCTTCATGAACTGCCGGCTGGTGAGCGGCCCGGCCAGCTGCGGGTCGTCCGCCATGTAGCTGATGTAGCCGTCGCAGGCGCGCAGGAAGTCCTCGTCGATGTAGGAGTCGTAGAGGCGGTCGATCATGTGGTCGCGCAGGAGCAGGTTGTCGATGGTGGGGCGGCCGATGCCGACCGGGCCGCCGAGGCTGATGTAGAGGTCGTCGTCGATGCAGCCGCCGGTGCTGACCCAGCAGTCGATGAAGCCGGCCTCGACCATCTTCACGAAGAGGTCGCGCATGCCGGTGGAGATGAGTGTCCCGGCGGTGGCAAGGACAACGGTGGGGCGCTCGGGGTCTTCGAGGGCGCGGCGCAGGATGTCGCAGACGATGCCGATTTGGCGGCCCTGGGCGCTGGTGTCGCGCATCATCTCGACCAGTTTCACGACATCCTTGGTGGGCTGGACCTGCTTGACCGGGTTCGCAAAGAAATCCGGTTTGTTCCACGTGGTCTCGTCGCCGCTTGGCATAGAGGCCGGGACGCGGGGGACGCTTGAACGTTTTTCCCCCACACGAGCGGTTAAGTCAAGGCCTCGGGCTGCTTGGGCATGGCCAAGTCCGCCGCCCGCGACGAGCGCAACTCCAAGGACGCTGCGAAGGCGAAGGCGGCAGCGGCCGACCCCGACCGCCCGGGCGAGAAATGCAAAGCGCCCGCCGCCACCTGGGTCCCCGTCGTCAACCGCAGCAAGTGCGAAGGGCACGGCGACTGCGTCTCGGTCTGCCCGTACGACGTCTTCGAGGTCCAACGCATCAAGCCGGAGGACTACAAGCCGCTTGGCTTCATCGCGAAGCTGAAGGTCACCGCGCACGGCAAGAAACAGGCGTACCTTCCGAATTCCGATCAGTGCAAGGCGTGCGGCCTCTGCGTCGTCGCCTGCCCCGAGGACGCGCTCACGCTGCAGCGGCTCTAGTCACGGCTGCAGGAGGACGTCGGCGACCTGCAAGTTGCCGTCGTCGAGTGCGACGCGGAAGGTCACTTGCTGGCAAGCCTCTGGGAGGGCAAGGCGGACCATGGAGAGCACGGTTTTGGCCGCCGCCTCACCGGGAGGTGCCTTCCAGTTGAACGGCTGCACGAGACGGTGGCCGTCGCAGCCGACGTCGAGGAACCCGCGCGCATAGGTACTCGTCGGCACGCCAAGGCGCACGGTCGCGTCGCGGAACCCGGCGGCGTCGCCCAAGTCATAGCTCGCAACACCGGTTCCGCTCAAGGTCGTCTGCGCGGCGGTTCCGATGGTGACGTTGCCGGGGCAGGTCGCCGGTGCGCAGCGCTTCGCCGTCAATCCGTCCACGCGGGTCGGTTTGCCGTCGACGTCGACCCTGCGCGAGCCAAGCTGCTGCGACGAAAGCAGAATGCGGCCGTCGCAACCATCGCGCCCGGGGCAAAGCGATTCTGGCAAATCACCGCGTTCCCAGAGCGGTGCAAAACCTTCCTCGCCGCCAACGTAGAAGCGGAAGAAGCTCGCCATGAGACCGTCGCCGTGGGCGCGCTGAGCCTCCGGCTTGTCGCGGCCGTTGCCCGCCTCGGCGCTGCCGCACCACGCACCGGTCGTGCCCCAGTCGTCGCCGGTCCAGACGGTGTTGTAGAAGTTGTGGTTCGCCCCCATGGCAAGAATCTGGTGGCGTGGTCCCCCGGGCAGGGTGCGGGCGTCGTCGTAGAGCCAAGCGCCCTGCAGGTTGCTGACGTCCCCGTCGCAGTAGGGCAAGAGTGTGGCGAAGGCGACATCGGGGATGGGCCAGCGGGCGAAATCGGTGGGAGCGAGCGCGAAAATGGCATTGAGCGCGACGGGGCTGCCGCGCTCTTGATTGAGCGTCACGGCGCGGGCGACCCCTTCACCGCCGCGGCTGTGCCCCATGAAGCCGACACGGTCGAGGTCGATGCGGCCGCGCAGCGCGTCGAGGCCGGAGCCGCCATTGCTGTTCACGTTGACGAAGTTGGCCACGGTGGCCAGCAGAAGTTCGGCGCGCGCGTTGGCGCCGGAGTCGCCGACGAGGTCGCGGTCGTTGATCTGGTTGGCGTTGAGGGAGGCGACAACGTAGCCGTGGCTCGCGAGGTTGCGGGCGAGGCCGTCGTAGCCTTCGAAGGAGTTCACCGGCTCGATGATGGGCGGCGCATCGGGGCAGAGGTGGGTGCCGATGCCTTCTGCCAGACCGGCCAGTTCGCAGGTGCCGTGCCGGCCGTGCATCAGCAGAACGAGCGGGAACGGGCCGTCGCCCGTGGCGGGGGAGCGGATGTTTCCCGTCATCTGGATGGGATATTGATAGGGAAACAGAGCGGGGTCGGTGACCAACAGGAGACCGAAATCGTAGGTCGCTTCCGCCACGTCGTTCGTTCCCAGGGTGAGAGGGTCCCAGGTTGGGTCCGTTGCCGCTTGCTGCGCATCCGGCGCGGCGCTCGGAGCTGTGCAGCCGGCGAGGAGGGCGACAAAGAGGACGGGAGCGAAGCGCACGCAGCGCTGGACTGGGCTATCCCTTCTTGACGGTTCAGGCGAAGGCGAGGCGCGCCAGGAGGGCGAGCGTGATGGCGACGAAGAGCGGTTTGAGGAACCGGTCGCCATGCTTGAGCGTGGTGTGCGAGCCGACCCAGCCGCCGATGCCCATGCTGATGGCCATCGGCACCGCGAGGCTCCAATCCACTTTGCCAGCGACGACGAAATAGGTGAGGGCACTCACGTTGCTGCCGAGGTTCAGAACGCGACCGAGTGCTGCGGCGCGGCGGAAATTGTAGCCGAGGAATCCCACGATGGCGAAGAGCAGCAGGGACCCTGTGCCGGGGCCGAGGATGCCGTCGTAGGTGCCGATGTCGAGGGCGGCGAGAGCCATGGCGGCCATCGGCATCCAGCCCGCCTGGATGCGCTCCTCCGTCCCGAAACGCGGCCGCAGCAGGACGTAGGCCGCCATCGCGACCATGATGGCCATGATGGCGGGGACGAGCCAGTCGGCGCTTGAGTGCAGCACCGCCCAAACCCCGATGGCGCCGCCCAGGATGGAGAGCGGCAGCAAGAGGAGAGCCTGCCGCACCGGGACCGCGCCGCTGCGCAGGTAGTTGATGGAGGCGACCAGAGCGCTGGCGGTCCCCCCGACTTTGTTGGTGCCCAATGCGACTTGCGGCGGCAGTCCGACCAGCAGGTAGGCGGGGAGTGTGATGACGCCGCCCCCGCCCACTTGGGAGTCGATGAAGGAGGCCACGAAGCCCGCCGCCAAGAGAAAGACGAGGGTCAGTGGCTCCACGTTCGCGGGACGAGTTTGGGCGTTAAAGCGGAGGCCGTCAGGTCGGCCTGCGGGGCCCGCCCTGAAAGAAGGGGCCCGCCGTCCAAATGATCGACCTGTTTGCAGGTCGGTATCAAGCCGCCGTGCCCACCACAACCCATTAAACGGCGGCTCCTGCCGCCGCTTGGTCCCGTGGCCAGCCCGCCTTCCCCCGCCGCGCCGCGCCCGTCGCCGCTCACGCCGGTGCGCCGTCTTCCCAATCGCCGGCGCAAGGCGACCGCCCCGAAGTCGGTGAACGAGCCGCCCCTGCCGGTTGCTGCCCCAGCGCTTGGAGCGCCCGGCGTGCGCCGCCCATTCATCAACCTGTGCGGCGACTACCGTTTCCTGCGTGCGGGCTACTGGGCGCTCGTGGATGCCGAAATCAACGGCATCGAGCCGAGTCCGACGCCGGTGCAGGCCGCCACCGCGCAGAATGCCGCCGCCTGCCTCCTGGTCGCCCGCCACGCTGGAATCCCCACTGTGGAATGGAAGGTCGCGCTTGCGGCCTCCGATGTCCCGGTGCCGGGCCTCCTCGTCCCGGTCGCCGGATTGACCGATGCGCACTACGAGGTGCAGTCGGCCCGCAGCCGAGCCGCACAGTGGCGCAGCGCCACCCAGAACGGCACCCGCGCGGCGCTCGCCGTGGCGATGCCGGGGGAGCTGCGCTCGATGCGCATGGTCGTCGGCTGCACCGCGCACGACAACTACCAGCTCGCCTGGGACGTCTGGCGCACCTTCGCCATTCCGCTCGCCACCATCTGGTTCGTCGAGGCGGGCGACCCCGACGGGCCGGAGGGCAGCAAGCCGCTCTTCCTCGGCCTCGACCCACTGCCGCTGCACGAATTGACCGAGCGCGACCTGCGCATCCTGGAAGAGGTCAGCCAGCGCCCGCTCGACCTGCACCACGGAGGGCTGTGATGGCGCGCATCGCGATTGTATCGGATGAATCGAGCCGCGCCCGCGCCGTCGAGCTGGAGGCAATGCAGACCTACGTCGCCCAAGCCCCGACGCACGGCCACACGGCGGAAATCATCGACGTGCATGACATGGCGCGCCTTGCCGAGTTCGACGCCTGCTTCCTCCGCCTCGACACCAACGTCCTCGGCCTCTCGTTCGCGGCGAGCCGCTTCGCCTGGAAACTCGGGCTGCGCGTCGTCGACGACCCGCGCAGCATGGTGACCTGCATGAACAAGGCGCATGTGCAGCAGCTCCTTGAGCACCACGCCATCCCGACGCCCGACACTGTGCTGCTCACGAAGGAGGGGCGCGAGACGCTCGATGCCGAGGCGCTCTTTGCGGAGCTGGGCACCCCCATCGTCGTGAAGGCGCCGTCCGGCGCGTTCAGCAGCGCCGTCGAGAAGGCGGCGGACGCCAAACAGCTCGAGACGCTGGTGCGCCGTTTCAGCATCCAGAGCGACGTCATCCTGCTGCAGCGCTACACCCCGAGCGCCTTCGACTGGCGCGTCGGCGTCCTGTGCGGCGCCCCGCTCTACGCCGCCCGCTACCACATCCCGAAGGGCGGCTGGCGCATCCACGACACCCCGGAGGGCCAGACCAAGAAGGAGTGGGCCAAGATCGAACCGGTGCCGCTCGGCAACGTTCCCTATGCGGTGATGAAGGCGGCGCTCGACGCCTGCGCCGTCATCGGCGGCGGCCTCTACGGCGTGGACCTCAAACAGCGCGAGGATGGCTCCGTCGTGGTCATCGAGGTCAACGACAACCCCAACATCGACCCGGGCGGCGAACTGCCCAAGGGCTCCCCCGTCTTCGGGCAGATTCTCGACCGCATCGCGCGCGAAGGGCCCAAGGCATGACCACCCCAATCCGCCGCGCCAAGGAGTCGGACCTTCCTGCCATTCTGGACTTGGAGCGCGCTGCGTTCCAGGACTACCGACAAGCATCGGAGGCGAGCCTGCGTCGCTCCATTGCGAGCCCGCGGCAATCGTTCTGGGTCATCCCCGGTCCCAAGCGGCTCGACGGCATCCTGGTGCTCTGGCATTTCCGCGACACCGTGCGCGTGTACGACATTGCCACCCACCCCGAAGCGCGAGGCCAAGGGGTTGGACGCCGCCTCATGGCGCACGCGGAGAAGCTTGCCAAACAGCAGGGCGCGCGCACCATGAGCCTCGAGGCGGAGGAGCAGGACCCGCGCCTCGTCGGCTGGTACGAGGGGATGGGTTTCGTGCGCGTTGCCCGCCTCAAAGATTTCTATCACGAAGGCTGCAGTGCGCTCCGTCTCCGCAAGACGCTTGCTTAGATTGTCGCTGGCCTAACGTTCGGCGGTTGCTGTCGCCACGAGCTGCAGCGTCCCCGTGAGGGTGCGCTCCAGCGGCGGCTTTCCGGGGCCCGGAGTGTAGCGGCTTGCGGCCCAGAAGTGCAGGCGATGGCGGCCCGCTTCGGCACGGAATGCCACGCTGATGGCACCTTTCCCATCATCCACGACCAGGGGCCGGTCGCGCACCGTTGAGGTGGCCTCGCGGCTCTCGCCTGCGAGTTCGGCACGCAGATCGAACTGGAACGACTCGCGCGCAAGGCTCGCCTCCTCGAACTCGTAGCGGTGCACCACGACCAGCTTCGAACCGGCGGGAATGTCGAGGGCACCCGTTTGTTCAGCACGCAGCTCGACGGTGCCTTCAGCCACCACGCTGTGAGCGACCACAACGGTGCGAGCCTCCGTGTCGATGCGGGCCACGCTACACCATCCAAGTGCTCCTTGATGAGGCTGCTCGTGGGGTCAGCCGAGGGTCGCGACGCCAAGGGCGCGGTCCAGCATCAGCACCAGGAGAAGGACGCCGAGGTACTGGATGGTGAGGAAGAAGAACGAGCGGTACGCCTTGGGCGACGGCGTCGTGACCAGCAGGGCAGCCTTCGCGACGAGGTAGAGGCCAAGCAGCGTCGCGGCGGCGGCGTAGAGCCATCCCGCATCTTTGGTTGCCACCAGGATGAAGCTGCACAGGACGGTGAGCGTCGCATAGACTGCGACCTGACGCCGTGTCGACTCTTCGCCCCGGACGTTTGGCATCATCGGGAACTCCGCCTTGGCGTAGTCCTCCTTGTAGAGCAGGGCGAGCGCCCAGAAGTGGGCGGGCGTCCAGAGGAACACCAGCAGGGCCAGGAGGAGGGCGGGTGCCGCAGCGGGCCAGGCGAGGCTGCCGGTCTGTGCGGCCCAGCCAATGAGGGCGGGGAAGGAGCCGGCGAATCCGCCAATCACGATGTTTTGCGGCGTCGTCGGCTTCAGGATGACCGTGTAGATGATGACGTAGTAGAGGATGGCGCCCACCGTGAGGGCGGCGGCAAGCCAGAGGCCAATCACGGCGAGGCTGGCAAACGAGAGAGCGCCCGTGATGAGGCCGTAGGCGACCGCGTTGGCGACGGGGAGGCGACCGGAGGCGACGGGGCGGTCGGCGGTGCGACTCATGCGGGCGTCCTTGTGGCGCTCGAGGACATGGTTGAAGGCTCCCGACGAGGCGACCGAGAAGGTGCCCGCGAGCGTCACGGCGACGAACGGCTTCCAATCGGGAAGGCCGCCCGCCGCGACGAACATGGCGCTCCAGGCCACCACCAGGAGGAGGTAGAGAATGCGGGGCTTGCTGATGGCCCAGTAGTCGCCGAGGCGGCTCATGGTTTGGGGGCCTCGGGCCAAGTGAAACCGGAAAAGGGGCGCGGCTGGACGAAGCCGGGCGGCGGTTCGCGTGCCTCGGCAGGCGGCGCGGGCGGCGTCGGGAGCGTGGGGGCAAAGAAGGCGGCGCAGGTCGCGACCGTCTGGACCAGCAGGAAGGCGACCGCCATGGTGAGGTGGGCGGTCGTGGCCCAGGGCGGGTTGCCGGTGACGACGGTGACGGCGCCCAGGCCCGCTTGCAGGACGTAGAGACCGACGGCGCCAAGGGGCAGCCAGCGCAAGGCGGGGCGCAGCTCGGTTCCGCGCGCCGCGACGATGGCAAAGGCAAGGAGCGGGACGAGGAGCAGGCTCACGACGGCGCGGTGGCCCCACTCGTAGAGAATCTGCGCCTGCGTGAAGAGGACGGGCTCGCCCTGATAGGTTCCGCCGTTCTCGCTGCTCGGGAAGGGCGGCAGCCATTCGCCGTAGCAGGCGGGCCAGTCGGGGCAGGCAAGGCCGGAGCCGGTCGCCTTCACCCAGGCGCCAAGCATCATGAGGAGAATCGTGACCCCAATCGATGCCAGTCCAAGGCGCTGCAGGCGCTGGATGCGAGCCTCCATGGCGGCTCCCATTCCCCCTCTGATTTCAAGGTTGGGGATGGGCGGCAAGACGGGTCAAGAGGGCAAACGCTGCGAGGCCAGCGAGAATCGCGAGCAGGATGAACGCGGGGGCAAGCTCTGGAGCGAAGCGGCCGGCGGCAAGCCCTCCTGCAGCTGAGCCAAGATAGGCGATGACCAGTTGGATGCCGTGGCCGAGTCCTCCCGAGCGGCCCGCAAGGCGGCTCACCTGGCTTGGTAGGATCGCGGAGAGGGTGGCGTGCGCGGCGAAGAACAAAATGCCCGCGCCGACCACGATCGGGAGGCCCTCGGTAAGCCGGAAGAGCGGCGCAGCCACGGCGAGGCAGGCCAAGGCGATGGCGAGGGCGCGACCCGCTGCAGCGCCCCGGTCCACGCGCCGAGCGATGCCGCCCATGATGGCAAGCGCCACCAGCAGCGTCACGGCGAGGAGGCCGATGCCCAGGCGGCCGAGGACGGCGCTCTGGAAATCGTACATCACCGAGGTCATGGCGTAGTTGACGCAAAAGCCGGCCAAGCCGAGGGCGAGCACGGCAGCAGTGAGGCTGCGGTGGGGCGCGGCAGGTCCGGGCAGCGGGGCCGGCAAAGGACGCAGTGCGGGGAGGGCCGCCACAAGGCCAAGGATGGCCGTTGCCCAGAAGAGACCAGAGAAACCGACGACGCTGGCAAGCGGGGGGCCGACGAGGAAACCAAGGAAGACGCCGAGGCCAGCTGGGATACCAACCATCGCCATGGCGCGGGTGCGTCGCTCCTCAGGGACGGTCTCGCCCACGGCGGCAAGGGCGACGCTGGAGACGCCGCCGAGGCCAGCGAGCAACCGGCCCGCCACCAGCATGGAGATGGAATCCGCGACGGCGCACAGGATGGCGCCCGCCACGAACAGCACCGCTCCGCCAGCCAGAACGGAGCGCCGACCGACGCGGTCGGAAAGCCATCCCGAAGCGAGTTGGGCAAACGCCATCGTCACGCCGTACGACCCAAGCGCAAGGCCGGCCCAGAGCGAGGCACTCTCAGCATCGAGGTCAGGAGCCAAGCCGCGCGCGTATTCGGTGAACCCGAGCGTCGTCAAGCTGAACGCGAAAACCCGTGTGAAGACCAAAAACGCCGCCCCCGCGATGAGGCCACGTTCTGCCTTCGTGAACGCCACGCACCAGCGTTGCAGCACAGCTACAAGAAAAGTGGGGTCCAGGGGCGCAGCCCCTGGCGGGCGATAGCCTGGAGCAGAGGAGGCCGAAGGCCGACGGTTGCTCCAGGCGTTCGGCCGCTCATTCGAGCGCAGCGAGAATGAGCGGGCGATACCGGATTCGAACCGGTGGATAGCGGATTAAGAGTCCGCTGCCATTTACCTGTCTCGGCTAATCGCCCAATGCCTTGCGGCGAACCGCGCGACAAAGGCCCTCTTCATAAGGGCTCGGGTGGCGTTTTGCGGCTGCGCCCAAGGAGGCGGCGACCGCAAGCGTGATGGGCGCCCAGCACTCTGGATTGGCATGCGCTTCGTCTTCGTGCTCCTGCTCGTCGCCGCCCTTGCCCTTCCCGCCGCCTCGGCTGGTTCGCTCAGTCCGGTCTTCGGCGTTTCCGGAGCGCCGCGCTTCGACGCCTACACCATCCCGGAAGACCTCCCCTCCGCCCACGGTGCGGCAGAGCCGACGCTTGGCATCTCTCCGACGACGCGGCAGGTCTACTTCCAGGCGTTCGCCGACACCTACCAAGCCACCTTCGATGACACCACCCTTCCGCCCACGCCGGCGTGGCGCGATGTCAGCCCGCTTTTTACTCCCATCAACGTGGACCCGATGCTGCACGTCGATGAGCAGACCGGCCGCATCTTTGCCGGCGGCCTGATTGGCCCTTGCAGTTTGATGGGCATCTCCGATGACGAAGGGGCGACCTGGACGCCGACCGGCAACATGTGCTCCGGCGCGCAGTTCGACCATCAATCGGTCGGCTCCGGCCCCTGGTCCACGACATCGCCGGACTCTGTGGCACGCGAACTGGTCTACCCGCGCGCCACCTACTACTGCGCCCAACTCCAGCTCACGGCGTGCGCGACGAGTGTGGATGGAGGTCGCGTTTTCCTTCCCTTCACCGAGGTGACGGGCGGCTGCGGCGGCTTGCACGGCCACATCAGCGTCTCCGAGGTGACCGGGTTCGCTGCCGTCCCGCACGGTGGGTGTGCTGGTCCGGAGGCGAACACGCCACTCGACGGCGGCAGCCTGGTCGGCTTCGCCTACAGCGACAACAACGGCGCCACTTGGCAGACCCGCGTCATGCCGCAAGCGGAGGATGGGACCGGGTTCGACCCCGACCTCGCCTTCAGCCGCGAATCCGGCTGGCTCTGGCTCGCCCAAGCCGATGAGGCGGGCATCCACATCGCTCTGAGCAAGGACGAAGGCCAGAACTGGGAGCAGTTGGGCGCCAACACGCCTTCCGGCGTGACCTCGACCTGGTTCGACCTCGCTCCGACGTTCATCGACCCCGAGACCGGCGACGCGCTGGTCTATGGCGCCTTCCCCGACCTCGAGGCGGGCGACGACAACCGCGCAGCACTCGCCTTCCTTGGCACGACCGACCCCGCGGGCGTGGAGCCCTTCACCGACTGCTCCGAGGTCTCGGATGCCAACGTCTGGCACTACTACCTGAGCCAGACCTTCGACGGCGGCGCCACCTGGACGACGACGCGGCTCTCGGAGGATCCGGTGCAGATTGGCGCCATCTGGAACGGCGGCGGTGGCGACCCCTGCCGCAACCTGCTCGACTTTCACGACATGGACATGGACAGCCAGGGTCGGCTCCACATTGCCCTCTCCGACGGCTGCACGAAGGCGTGCGCTGAGCAGTACGCGGCGTGGAAGGAGGGCAACGCGCAGAAGCCGGTCGGTGCCGATTCACGCGACTCCTGGGGCACCATCTTGCGCCAGACCACCGGCCTCGGCCTGCTCTCCGAATTCGATGGCGCAAGTGTTCCCGGAGTCCCTGTGGGCAATGAGCCGGGCAGCGACGGCAGCACCGCAAAGGGAACGCCCAGCCTTCCGGTTGGGCTTGCTCTGCTGGCGCTTGCCGGCCTTGCGCTGCGCCGCAGGTAAGACCATGGATTTGCCTCCGCAAGTCGCAGATTGCGCAGATGTCACAGACTCTTACGCGTAGGTCATCTGAGAAATCTGCGTCATCTGCGACAAAGCGGTCGCAGGAAAGCGAGGCCGTTGCACCCTAAGCGACGCTACTCTTCCGGGTCGTCGTCCGCTTCGGCGTCCGCGGCGTCGCCGTCGGCGGGGGCGCGCTTGGCCTCTTCCGCCTTGGCCGCTTCGTCGCGGGCCTTCTTCTCGTCGTCGGACTTCGAGGTGCCGAACTCCTCTTGGAGCTTCGCCATGACCTCGGCGTCCTCGAACTTCGAGAGGTGCTCGGGCTCGACGGCCTCGGTGATGTAGACCGATTTTCCGGCGCGGAAAATGAAGTTGCCCGCGTCGCTCGCCTTCTTGACGTTGATCTCCAGCAGGAGCGGGTCGGCGATGTGGACGCGGCCGGCCGAGTACGCCTTGTCCGGGGTCGCGGAGAGGTGAATCTTGTCGCGGTCGCTGGGGCGCAGACCTGCCTCGAGAACGAGGTCCATCTCTTCCTCGGAGACCGGGAAGTAGAGGGTCTCGAGCGTGCACTCCGGCAGGTCGTCGAGGTTGACCTTCACCGAGTGGGCGTAGGTGGCGCGCAGCATGCCGCCATCAATCTGGTAGCGGCCCTTCTCGTCCGACTCCACAAGCGCTTCGATGTGCTCGCGGCGCAGCCAGCGGCGGTAGTTCTCGCGGCTGCCCTTGATGGACTCCACGAACGAGTCGAGGTCGACCCAGCCGCGGCCGTCCATCTGGAGGCCGAAGCGCTCCGGGAAGTGACGCAGGATGCCCGCCATCATGCGGCCGACGCGGTCAATCTCGAAATCCTTCATCAGGAAGCGACCGGGCTGGTCGCACAGTTGGCAGTTCTCTCCGCGGTAGTATCCATGCGTTCGGCATTGAGCGAGCATGAGAGGGGAGAGAGGGATTCGAACCCCCGTAAAACGGGATCTGCAGTCCCGCCCATAGCCGCTTTGGTATCTCCCCGGAACGCGCCGGTGCCCGGGGTGGCATTGCCTGCCGGGCCGATGTGTCCCGGTCCCCCTTGACGGGCGGCCGACTCGGAGGGGGGTTTTGAGGATGGCGGCGGGGCGGCAGCCGCTGTACCCGGGGGAGTCTATCCGCTCCAGCCGCCCCCGCCGCCCGAGGCCACCTCGACCACGGGGGGCGCCGGCGGCGCGGGCGGGGTCCAGTCCAAGTGGTCCGCCACGATTTCGGCAAGGTCGCGCGCCGCCATCTTGCCTTCTTGGCCGGTCAGGTTGAGCCCGTCCGTCATCATGGTCAGGCAGAACGGGCAGGCAGTGGCGACGGTGTCGGCGCCGGTCTCGATGGCCTGCTTGGCGCGAATCACGTTGATGCGCTCTTTCTCGTCTTTGACCTCGAACCACATGTTCGAGCCGCCGGCACCGCAGCAGAGTCCCTGCTCCTTGTTCTGCGCCATCTCGAGAACGGGAAGGCCGTTGTTGGCCTGCTTGAGAACGTTGCGCGGAGCGTCAGCAACACCGTTGTGCCGCATCAGGTAGCAGGAGTCGTGGTAGGTCACCTTCAGCTCGGCGCCCGGCTTGAGCGGGATGCGTTTGTCGGCGATGAGCTGCTCCAGGAGCTGCGTGTGGTGGACCACCTCGAGCTTGGCGCCGAACTCGGGGTACTCGTTGCGCAGCGTGTTGAAGCAGTGCGGACACTGCGCGATGACTTTCGTGACCTTGTACTGCTGCAGCACGGCGAGGTTCTCCATCACAGACTGCTGGAAGCGTCCCTCCTCGCCGAGGCGGCGCGCGGGGTCGCCGTTGCATCGCTCTTCAGCGCCGAGGATGGCAAAATCGACCTTGGCCGCATTGAGCAGCGTCGCGATGGAGCGTGTCACCTGCTGGTTGCGCGGGTCGTAGGAACCGGAGCAGCCGACCCACCAGAGGTACTCGAACGACTGTCCGGCGGCGACCTTCTCGGCTGCGGTCGGCACGACGACGCCGGGGGCAAGCTGCGCCATCCAGTTGGGACGGTCCGAGGCTGGGAAGCCATACGGGTTTCCGGCGTTGGTCAAATTCACCAGAAGGCGCTGCTGGTTCTCGTCGAGGCGGGATTCCATGACGAGGCCGCGCCGCATCTCGGTGATGAGGTCCACATGTTCGATGTCGACGGGGCAGGCGGTGACGCAGGCGCGGCAGGTGGTGCAGCTCCAGAGCGTCGCCTCCGAAAGTGCTGCGCCGACGCCGTCTGCGCGGGCGAGCGGCTTCGAGGTCCATGGTTTGGGCGCTGGGGAGCCGCGCGTCGGAGCTGGGTCGACGGGGAAGTTGGCCGCCGCGTCGACAACGACTTCCACGGCGTCGTAGACGGCAAGTGCCGGGTCGCGGCGCGCCTTGCGTTCGGCCTGATAGTCGCTCCACATCTCCGCCTTGAGGTCCTGGATGAGTTTGCGCGGGCTGAGCGGCCGGCCCGCGGCCGTCGCGGGGCACTGTGCCTCGCAGCGGCCGCAGTTCGTGCAGGCGTCGAGGCTCAGGCGGTCTTTCCAGGTGAGGTCGCGGATGGTGGCGTAGCCAACGGGCGGGATGTCGGTCGCGCCCGACTCGAGGACTTTCTGCAGCGAGAACGGCGTCGGAAGCTCGGGCCGGCTCTGCCGCTTGGGGTCGTGGAAGAAGAGGTTCAGGCTGCTCGTGACGATGTGCTTGAGCTTCGTCCAGGGCAGGATGGCGAGGATGGCGCTCCAGAGCAGGAAATGGGTGTACCAGATGAACGGGTAGACCCCCAAGAGCTGCGCCTCGGACCAACCCGAGAAGAGGGCGGAGATGCCGTTGCCGACGAAGGACCATGATGCGTAGGTGATGCCGTCGTGGAGAATCTGGTAGCGCAGCCGCATGCCTTCGAGCAGGAATCCGGTGATGCCAATCAGGAAGAGCGATTGCAGTGCGAACGCGTCGGCGCCGATTCCGCGCAGAACTTTCGGCGCTTCGGGGACCTGGGTCGCGTGCAGGTGCGCGGGGCGGTCCTTGTAGCGACGCAGGAACGCGACACCAAGCCCCACGAGGAACAGCACACCGAAGGCGTCCAGCACCGCCTCGAAGAGCAGGTACTTGCTCCCGATGAGGAGTTTCGTGCCGAGGATGTGCTCGAACAGGTCGTAGTCGATGGCAACGATGGTGGTGCCGATGAACAGCACGACGAAGCCGAAGAAAATCCAGGCGTGCATCGTTCCGGGCCGCTTGTCCTGCCGGAACTTGCGGTGGGTGGCGAGGCCGACGGCAAGACGCTTGAGGCCGGCTTTCCAGTCACCCGGCGTCCACTTCTTGCCGAGCCTCCACACCTTCACCATCTCCCAGAACCCGTACGCGAAGACGAGGAACGCCAGGGCGCTTAGCGCGTACATCCAGAACGGCGTTCCCTCCGGCATCAGGTCCAGGTTGACGCGGCAGGGGACCTCAGGGGTCGGGACGCACTCGAACGCCACGCCGGCGGCAGGGGAGCGGGGGGCTTAAGGGGCTAACTTTCCCGACCGCTACTTTCCGCCCGCTGCCTTGAGGTCGGCGCGGTCGTCGTTGTCGAAGGCTTGCGGCGGGTTGCCGCCAAAGAGCTGCCCAAGAGCGGAAGCGGACTCCACTTCGCAGGTCATTACCGAGTTCTGGTTCGCCGAGTGGCCCTTCGGGTTGTTCTCGGCGCAACTCTTGGCTTCGTGGTCGCGCACCATGTCGATGCCGTTGTTGACGAGCCCCATGGCGTGTCCCAATTCGTGCAGGACGACGGCGCGGTAGAACGGGGCGGTCGAGCAGGTGCCGGGCACAATGGCGCCGCTGCACAGACTGTTTACGGAGTCGCTAAAAATCGCAATGAGGTCGTGGCCGTAGGCGACGCCGAGGACGTTGCCGTCACTGTGCCTGCCGGCCAAAAACAGCAGGTGCAGGACGACGGTGTCGCCGCCCGTTTTCTGGCTGGCGTGGTCGCGGGCGAAGGCACGGACGTCGCCGTCGCTCCAGGTGCGGTCGGCGTTGGGAAGGGACTCTCCGAGCCGGAGTTCCACGCCTTGCGGCTTGCTCACGACCGCTTCCAGCTCGCGGTCGAGGAACGAAAGAAGGTCGCTGGAGGGCGTCTTCCCGGTCGCGTAGTCAATCTCGATGACCCATTTCGTGTAGGTGCTGGACGAGACGTAGTCGCGCGGCCCGCCACCGCTTCCGGGGAAGGTGAAACACCCAGGCAGGAGCACCAGGAGGGCAAGGAGGGCGGCGATGCGCACAAGGCGCACCCCGCGGAGGCGGGCATCAGCTTTCCGGTGTCGGCCAAGCTTACTTCAGGGCCGCCATCAGCTTCGGGATGACCTGGTAGAGGTCGCCGACGATGCCGTAGTCGCACACTTGGAAGATGGGGGCGTCCTTGTTCGTGTTGATGGCGACAATCAGTTTGCTGCCGCGGATGCCGGCGATGTGCTGAATCTGGCCCGACACGCCGCAGGCGATGTACGCCTTGGGCTTGATCTGGTGGCCCGAGAGGCCAATCCAGTGCTCTTCGCCGAGCCACTTCAGGTCGGCGGCGATGGGGCGGCTGCAGCCGACCGCGCCACCCGCAAACGCCTTGGCAAGGTCGTCGGCCAGTTTGAGATCGGTCTGCTGCTTGAAGCCGCGACCGACGCCGACGACGACGGGGGCGCTGGCGAGGTCGAAGCTGGAGTGTTTTGCTTCCTTCTTCGCGATGACCTTGACCGGGCTGGCCTGGATGCCGGAGGCGCCAACCTTGGCGGAGGGGGCAGCGCCCGGCTCGAACGTCTTCGCGGTGACGCTCACGACGGCGTTGGCGCCCATCGTGTAGGTCGCCTTCGAGTTGCCCGACAGCACCATGCGCTCGACGACCCAGCCGGGAGCGATGGATTGGACTTCGGAGGCAAAGGGCCAGTCCAAGTGGGCGGCGAGGCGCGGAGCGATGTCTTTGCCCTTCTTCGTGGCGCCAACCAGGACGAGGACGGCGCCGGACTGCTTTGCTGCGGCAGCAAGACCGAGGGCAAGGGTTGCCGAGTCGCCGTCGGGGAGGCCGGCGGGGTCGAACGTTTGCGCGGTGCCCAGCGTCGCGGCCTTGCCTGCGAGTTCAGTCTGGAGTTTGGCGTCGTCGCTGAACACGAGGATGGTCGTCATGCCACACCCTCCTTTTTCAGGGCGGCCGCAAGTTGCTCGGCGGCGTCGGTTCCGGTGAAGAGGATGTTCTTGCGCTCCTGCTTGGGCGCCTTGTTGCCGGTCATTGCCATGCGGCGGGCGAGGGTGGCGTCGGCGATGCCGAGGTCGAGGCTCTTCACTTGGCGAATCGGCTTCTTGCCCGCCGAGAGAATCTGCATGAGGGCGGGAAGGCGCGGCTTGTTGGCGGCGTCGTTGAACGTGGCGGCGCAGGGGAGCGCCACCTCGACGGTCTCGGCGGGGTCGCCGTCGCGCGTCGCCGTCAGTTTTCCGTTTGCCACAGCGAGGTCGCCAAGAGAGGCGACCAGGCTCGGCATCCCAAGCAGGGCGGCGACACGGGGGCCGACCTCGCCAGCGACGCGGTCAATGCTCAACTCGCCAGCGAGAACCAGGTCGGCGCCGTCCTTCTTGACCGCCTCGGCAAGGACGCGGGCGATGCCGATGCCGTCCGTCTCGGGGCCGGTGAGGACGACCGCTTCATCGCAGCCCATGGCGAGCGGCTCTTTGATGAGATTCATCGCGTTGGGGCCCCCGTTGAAGGTGTACGCGGTGATTTTGGTCGCCTGGCCTTTTTCCTTGAGTTTGACCGCCGCCTCGATGGCGTTCTTGTCGAAGTCCGACACTTTCCACGGCAGCCCCTCCATCTTGGGGGCCTGGGTGGCGGGGTCAATCTTGAGCTGCGTCACGTCAGGAGCCATCTTGACGAGCACCGCAATTCGGGTCACGATGGCGGCGACGAGGGGGGGGTTGAAAACGGTGCGGACGGTGGGGGCCTCATGAGCAACGTCGAAGCTCGCCTCGCCGCCGCCGGTCACACCGTCCCGCCGCCGCACAAACCAGCTGCAACCTATGTTCCGTTCACGCGCAGCGGCAACGAGATTTGGGTGTCGGGCCAGGTTCCGATGCGCGACGGCAAAGCCCTCCTCACCGGCAAGCTCGGCGCCGGCGTCTCCATCGAGCAGGGCAAACAGATGGCCATCGCCTGCGCCCTCAACGCCATTGCGGTCCTCAAGGAAGCCTCCGGCAACCAACTGGATCGCGTCCGCATCCTCAAGACCGTCAACTTCACGGCGGCGGCGCCCGGATTCACCGACGTCCACGTCGTCGCCAACGGCGCCTCGGAACTGTTCATCCTGGCGTTCGGCGAGAAAGGCAAGCACGCGCGCTCCTCGGTGGGCGTCGCCGAGTTGCCCTTTGCCGTTCCCTTCGAGTGCGAAGTGGTCGCCGTGGTGGAGTAGGTAGTCCCTACTTCGTCTGCTCCACGCTCGCCACCGACAAGAGCGTGTCCGCGAAGACGTAGCCGAGGGCAGCCAAGAGGGACAAGAGGGCAAGAGCGAGGCAGACGGGTGCACCCACTGCAATTGCCGTGTTCGGCGTGAACTCGGTGGCCATCACGAGAATGGCGGTGAAGACGGTGAGAGCGACGGTGAGGACGCCAAACGCGATGCCGTTGCGCAGGATGTGCACGCGGCGTCGCAGACGCACCACCTCGTCGGGGTCATGCCCTTCCGTCTTGGCGACCGACCGGATGCGGTCCACGACGCGAAACAGCCGCTGCTGGCTGAAGTTCAGAAAGACGCTGGTGCCGGAGATGAGGAAAGCCGGGGCGAGGGTCGCCTGCACGACTTGGGCGGCGGAGAGCTCCATGGCTCCCGCACCGTTCCTGAGCGATTAGGCTTGGCGAACTTCTTCAAAATGCAAATCAAATCCCTGCACGCTGAAGCCGCGCGCCACGGGCCGTGCCGCGCCAAGAGTTGGCACGTTGGTGCTCTGGAACGTCAGGGCGGCCTCCTGGCCGGTGCCGCCCGCGTAAGAGGCAGCAACCGTGGAGCGCAGCGCGCCCTCCTGGACGCCGTAGAGAACGAAATTGCCCGAGCCGAGGGCGCCGCCGGCGGGAGCCATTTGGTAGACGCCGCGCAGGGTGACACTTGCGCCCTCCCGGCTCGCCGCCACCACGACATCGCCTGCGTTGTTGGCGGACCACGAGACGTCGCCGGACCCGGCGTTGCCGAGCTGCAGCTCTTCCAGGACGGCTCCGACGGCGGCGTTGTCGCTGGCAAAAAACAGCGGCACCGTGCAGTCGGTGCGGCCCTCGAACTTGGCCTCGGTTGAGGGGACCACGGCGAGCTCGGCGTAGGCGAGCGTTGCGGGTCCGGTCTCGTTGCCATTCACGCGACTGCCATCGCAGGAGAGCCCCAAGAGGTAGAGCACGGAGCCGCCCGCCACGTCCGTGGAATCGATCGGTGTGAACCCCGCGGGCAGCTGCGCCTGCGCTTCAGCGCTTGGGACCGTCACGGTGGCGCCGAAATTGCTGCAACCGAGCAGGTCAAAGCGGAGCGTTGCAGGTTCGCTTGGAAGGACCGGTTCGGGAACCGGAGCGGTCGAAGAGGAGGATGAGGTGGAGGCGGGCATCGAAGAGGAGGATGACGAATTCGTGGCCTCCGAGTCGCTACCGGCACAGCCCGCGAGGGCAAAAGCGAGAACGAGAACGACAGCGGCCGCACGCACAGGGATCGACTCCGAGGCGGGCACTTGACCGTTTGCTACAGGTCCTTGAAATCAAGGCTGGCGCTGTTGATGCAGTAGCGCTCCCCGGTCGGGTTGGGGCCGTCGTCGAACAGGTGGCCGAGGTGGGCGTCGCAGGCAGCACAGCGCACCTCGATGCGCTCCATGCCGTAGGCGCGATCCACCACCTCCTTGACCTTCGTGCGGTCCACGGCGGCCCAGAAGCTCGGCCAGCCCGTGCCGGAATCGAACTTGGTGTCGGACTTGAACAGGTTGGCGCCGCAGCAGACGCACGCATACATCCCGACTCCCTTGTGGTTCCAATATTTGCCCGAGAAAGGTCGCTCCGTCGCCGAACAGCGCGTCACCTCGTACTGCTCCCGGTCCAGTTTCGCTTTCCATTCCGCGTCGCGGCTCTTGTCCGGTTCACTCTGGGTCATGCGTGTCGACCGGGTGCCCGGCGCTTCAGGCTTCCCGTCATGGCAATCTCGGCGGCAAAGGCTATGGCGGAGCTGGAAGTTCGAGACGCGTGCCTTTCCAGCTGAGCGACGACGAGCGGCTCATGCGCGACACCGTGCGCCAGTTCGCCCAAAGTTGGGGACTCGCCAACGCGGCGGAGGCCGACCGGTTCGATCGCTACCCCGCGCAGCCGATGGCGGACGCGGCGGCTCTGGGACTCACAGCGCTTGCCGCCCGCGACGGCCCCGGCGCCACCGCCTTCGTCCTCGCCCTCGACGAGGTCGCGCAGGTGGATCCCACCCTCGCAGCCTGCCTCGCCGCCCACAACGGTGCCCTCGCCGCAGCAGCGGACCATCAGGTCGCGGCGCAACTTGCGGCAGGCGAAATCGCAGCCCTCCTGGTGGCCGAAGAGGCGTCCGGCTCCGACGCGCTGCACCCTGGCACCGTCGCGAAGGGGATCCCGCTCAAGCTCACCGGCCAGAAGGTGTGGGGCATCAACGCGGTGGCGGCGCGCCACCTGCTCGTCCTTGCCAAGGAAGGCGACGGCCTCAGTCTGTTTGCTCTCCCCGCCGACGCGGCCGGTGTGACGCTTGGCGCCAACGACCCGCTCATGGGGCTGCGCGCCGCCGGCATCCGCACCGTCTATCTCTCCAACGTGGCTGCCCCCGACGCGGCGCGCATCGGAGCCGCGGGCGCAGGGGGGCATGCGGTCGCTGCTGGACGCACTTGGATGACGCTGGGAGCCGCGGCGGCGCTGTGCGGAGCGGTGGGGGGAGCGCTCGCGGCGGCCACGACCTTCGCGCAGAACCGCGTGCAGTTTGGCGCTCCCATCGCCACCTACCAGGCGGTCTCGGATGGCCTCACCACCATCGAGGTCCAACTCGCGGCTGCGCGCGCCCTCGTTTTGCAGGCGGCTGCCCGCATCGGGGAGCCCGATGCAGCAATCTGGGCGGCGCGCGCCAAGGCGTTCGCCTCCGAGATGGCCATTCCGATGACGCGGCAAGCCATTCGCGTGCAGGGCGGAACCGGCTTCATGCGGGAAGGGGGCACGGAACGCTTCGCACGCGATGCGCGGGCGCTGCAGTTCGTCGGCGAGACCGTGCAGATGCAGCGCGACGTCCTGAAGCGCGCCATGCTGCCCGATGTCGCTTTCGCTGCGGAGCCGTAGCAGCGCGGGTCAGCGGGCATAGTTTTAGGTCGGCCGAACCCCTCGCTTCTTTGTGCTGGGTCCGCAGGGCGACATCTCCGAGCAGATGCAGGAGTACCTGGAGACCATCTACCGCCTCGAGCAAGAATCGGTTGTTGCTCGCACCGGCGAAATCGCCAAGCACCTCAAGGTGGCGCCGCCGTCGGTCACCGACATGATTCAGAAACTGGAGAAGGCGGGCCTCGTCGAGTACGAGCCCTACAAGGGAGTCGTCCTCACCGCCACCGGCCGCGCCGTCGGCAAGCGGCAGCTCGAGAAGCACCGCATCATGCAGGCGTTCCTGCAGGAGATTTGCGGCATGGGCCACGACGAAGCGCATGAGGCGGCCTGCGACATGGAGCACACGCTTCCACCGCAGTTGGAGGCGTGGTGCGCCGGATACTTGGCCAAGAAGATGGGCAAGCCGTTCGACACCTCACGCAAAGTGAAAGAGCAGATTGCCAGCAGGTAGGCCGCATCCGTTTTCTGCGGCCCTAAAAACGTAAGTATCGGCTCGCTTTCGGCGAACCTAACATGGCGTTCATCGACTCCGCCCTTGTCGCCCTCCGCGAGAGCCTCGAGGCGTTTCTCATTCTGGGCATCCTGCTCGGCATCGCCCACAAGACAGGCCAGACCGCCGCCCGAAAGCCGCTTCTCTGGGGCGCCCTTGCCGGCCTCCTCGCAAGCATCCTCCTTGGCGTGCTCGCCAACGGCGTCGCGCACGAACTGTATGAGGCCAACGAAGCGCTCTTCGAAGGCGTCGCGTCGCTGTTCGCCGTCGCCATCCTGACCTACATGGTCATCTGGATGTACCGGCACACCAAGGGCCTTGTTGGCGCGCTGCACACGCAGATGAAGAAAGCGCTCAGCCTCGGCAAGCCCGCCCTGCTCTGGGGCATCGCCTTCGTTGCCGTGCTGCGCGAAGGCGTCGAGACCGTCCTCTTCGTCGCCGGCAAACTCCCCAGCGACGGTGTTCCCCTCACCGTTTTTGCACTCCTTACGGGCATCGCCGTCAGCGCCATTCTTGCTTACCTCATCTTCGCAGGCGTCCTGAAGCTCTCCCTGGAGCGCTTCATGGCGGCCACCGGGCTGATGCTGGTCGTCATCGCCGCCGGCCTGTTTGCCTACGGTGTGCACGAGCTGCGCGAGGCGGGCGTCTTTGCCGACACCACGGGGATGCTCTACGACATCAGCGCCACGCTGCCACACAAGGGCGACGCCGACGGTGTCAACACCTTGGGCGAGGCCATCGGGAGTTTGCTCTACGGCCTCGTCGTCTACCGCTCCAAGGCGACCGTCCTGGAAGGGCTGTCGTGGTTTGCCTACGCCGTCCCGATGGGGCTCTGGGTTGCCTCCAAACTGCGCGCCAAGCGCGCCGCTTCGCCGCCCGCCAGCCCGCCCGTGTAGCGTTCACCAATCCGATTGGGCGTGCGTCAAGCCGCGAGCGTGTAGATGCGGTCGATGACGTCCGTTTCGCCCCGTTCTTCGTAAATCTCGGCACGCCAGACTCCCTCCTCAAGGCGCAGGTCGAGCGTCCAGATGTGGATCGGCGGCCAATCCGGTTCCTGGCTTCGGTCGTGGAGCGTGATGGTCAAACGTCCGCCGACGGCCTGGGGGTAAGGGAACTCGATGTGAACGTCGTTGGTGGAGTTCGCGTAGGTTGCGAGCTGCGTTGCGTTGTCCGGCATGAGGGGGCCCGAAAGAACCCACTCTGCCTTTTCGATGGCGCGGCTCAGGGGGCCCTCGATGCGACCCACCCACGTGCGATTGGGGGCGCCGTAGGGCTGGAGTTGCGGGAACACATCGCTCTGGTAGCAGTGGGCTCCTTGCGGGCAAGCGGGGAACTCGGCGCGCAACGTCCATGCGGTGAGGAGGACGTCAAGTTCCGGCGGCTGGGACGTGAGACTGCTTGATTCCACGGCCGCGGGAACTGCGCAGCCGGCCACTGCAACAACCAGCAGAACCAGCAAGACGTTTCCGGATTCCACAACCACCGATTGCCTCAAGGATAGATGAGCCAACCTTGTCGCATCCTTGCAACAAGATCCGGAGGAGCCAGCTTTCACCCCGCTCTGCGCCTCCCCATGGTTCCCCGCCGAGCTTAAGTAGCGCCTCGACTCGGAAGGGTTGCTCCAGAAGCCACATGGTGAACTGACCCGCCCCGCGGCGTCGGAATACCTGGAGCAAGACGTGAACCCATGGCGAACTTCAAACTGGTCATCAACGACCCCAGCACCGGAAAATCGTACAACTTCGAGGTCACCGGCCACCACGCCCAGACCTTCATCGGCAAGAAGATTGGCGACCAGATCGACGGCATCAACGCCAACCTGCCCGGCTACAAGCTGCAGATCACGGGCGGCTCCGACAAGGCGGGCTTCCCGATGCGCGCCGACGTCGAAGGCGCCAACCGCCGCCGCCTCCTCCTCACCGAGGGCCTCGGCTACCACCCGAAGGACTACCCCGGCAAGCGCGAACGCGTGAGCGTGCGCGGCAACCGCCTCAGCAACGACATCATCCAGGTCAACCTGAAGGTCGCCAAGGCCGGCAGCAAGCCGGTCGCCGACCACTTCGCCGGCCTCCCCGCCGCCGAGAAGAAGGCGTAGATCCCCCCTCGCTTCGTTGGGTTCCCACCCGACCATCTCCCAACCTTGATGGCACTCCGGGCCATGGCACCGGCATGCTCCCGCTCCGGTCGCTTGGCCTCCTGGCCCTCCTGTCCGCTCTCCCCTCGGCGCAAGCGTGCAGTTTGCTCTACGTGCCGTTTGCGGACCCGACCTGGGATGGCGCCCTGCACTACGTCGATGGCGGCTCGTTGTTTCGCGTGGACGGTTGGGCGGAGACGGAACTGGAGGAGGGATATTTTCTGAGCTACGCGACGGTGGGCGACCGCCTGCTGGTATCCGGCCAGAACGGTTTGGGCGCCGACTGCTCGGGCGACGACTTCCTGCGGCTCTACGAGG
This sequence comes from Thermoplasmatota archaeon, assembly GCA_038046785.1. Lineage (GTDB taxonomy): Archaea > Thermoplasmatota > E2 > JACPAO01 > JAHFTW01 > JAHFTW01. The sequence goes on along the minus strand of JBBSVM010000009.1, from coordinate 19,111 downwards.
GTGACCGTCTCGTGTGGCAGCGCAGCGGCGGGAGCCGCGTCTGGCCCCATGAGAAAGGGCCTTTCACCAAATTGGGCGACGACTACTTCCGCCTCGTCGGCGAGGAGCTGGTGCCCTACAAGGTGGACGACCGCGGCGACTACATCCTCGGCTGGACGCACGATGGCAAACCGATGCTGCGCGACCGCGGCACGATGCGCGTCGGCGACCTTGTCGTCGATGTGGACCTGTCGGGCAGCGAGCCCGCCGTGGCGCACAACGGCCAGACGAGCGCTTTCCTGTTCTCCGAGGACAACGGCCGCGGCCCGGACCGGGCGCACCTCTGGGTCCTCGACGGCGACGCGTGGCAGGTGACGCGCTGGACGCTTCCCAACGACGAAGAGTATGCACCGACGACGCTCGCCTGGGTGGACGGCTGGGTCGGCACGGTGGCGGGCCACGCCTACCGCATCGACGGCGAGGTGACCGACCTCGACGTGCAAGGGGTCGCGGTGACTGTGCACGGCGACAGCACCGTGGTCTTCCAAGAGGACGGCTACACCGTCTTCGCAGAGACGCTGCCGTTGGAGGCGCGTGAACGGCGCGACGGGGTCTGGCTGCCGCGCCAGCCCAACGCCGACCCGCAGGAAATAGACTCGGAGGGCGAACGCGTCCCGGCCGAGGCGGGGGCACCGTCAACGCTGGGAGGCCTCTCCTCCCGCGCATCGCGCGGTACGCCGGCTCTCCCTCTCGGCCTGCTCGCTGGGGCAGTGTTGCTGGCGGCACGCCGCCGATAACCCCACCGGCCCCTTCTTCAACCCCCGCTCTCTCGAAGCGGCATGGCCGCCAAGAGTCCCGCCCCGAAGAAGGCCGAAGTGGTCTTCGAGCAGCCGGAGGTCAACATCGGCCTCATCGGCCACGTCGACCACGGCAAGACGACGCTCACGAAGGCGCTCTCCGGCATCTGGACCGACGTCCACTCCGAGGAAGTGAAGCGCGGCATCAGCATCAAGCTGGGCTACGCCGACACCACGTTCCACAAGGGCGCCGACAAGGAAGGCCACGCCATCTTCAGCACGAAAGCGGACGACCCCCGCTTCGCCGCACCGCCCACCAAGCTGCGCCGCGTCTCCTTCGTCGACGCCCCCGGCCACGAAACGCTGATGGCCACCATGCTCTCCGGCGCCGCCCTCATGGATGGTGCCCTCCTGCTCGTGGCCGCCAACGAGAAGTGCCCGCAGCCGCAGACCCGCGAGCACCTCATGGCGCTGCAGATTGCTGGCGCCAAGAACATCGTCATCGTGCAGAACAAGATTGACCTCGTGGACGAGAAGAGGGCGCTCGCCAACTACCAGGAGATCCAGGCGTTCGTGAAGGGCACCGTTGCCGAGAACGCCCCGGTCATTCCCATCTCGGCGCACCACGACGTCAACATCAGCGCCCTCATCGAGGCCATCGAGGCGACCATCCCGACCAAGGCGCACGAGGCAAAGGTCGCTCCCGTCCTCCTGGTCGCGCGCAGCTTCGACATCAACAAACCCGGCACCCGCCCCGACAAACTTCAGGGCGGCGTCGTGGGCGGCTCGCTGTCGCGCGGCACCCTGCGCGTCGGCGACGAGATTGAGATTTCCCCCGGCCTGCGCGTCGACACCCCAGACGGCAAGTCCACGACGAAGCCGCTCAAGTCGAAAATCGTCAGCCTCTTCTGCGGCGCCGAGCCGGTCGAGTCGGCTGGCCCCGGCGGCCTCATCGCAGTCGGCACCGAACTGGACCCCAGCGTCACCAAGGCGGACAACCTTGTTGGCCGCGCCGTCGGCCACCCCGGCAAGCTCCCCAAGACGGTGGACCGCCTCAACATGCAGGTCACCCTCCTCGACCGCGTCGTCGGCGCCGAGGACGAAGCGGCCGTCGAGCCCATCAAGGTCAAGGAGCCGCTCATGCTCAACGTCGGCACCGCCACCACCGTCGGCATGGTGCTCAAGTCGGCCAACAACCTGGTCGAATCGGTGCTCAAGCTCCCGGTTGCCATTGACGGCGAATCCCGCATCGCCATCAGCCGGCGCGTTGGCGGCCGCTGGCGCCTGATTGGCTACGGCACCGCCAAGGCGTAGAGGCGCGCATGCAGGTCATCGCTGACACCAACGCCCTCCTGCTCGTTGCCGACGCAGACATCCTCACCGAGCTGGAGCGGCTGGTCGGCGTCGTTGAAATTGTCGTGCCCCAGAGCGTCGCGAACGAACTTTCCGGACTCGCAAAGAATCTCGGCGCCCCCGGCCGCGCCGCCAAGCTGGCACTGAAGCTCGTGCAGAAGAGCCGCATCGAAGCGACGAAACTTCCCGGCGACGACGGCCTCCTCGAAGTGGCACGTCGCCTCAACGGCATCGTCTTCACCAACGACCGCAAAATCCAGGCAGAGTCGGTCAAATCGGGTCTGCGCGTCATTGTGGCGCGCGGACCGGGCCGCTTGGGCTGGAAGGGTGCGGGCTCGCGCACAGGCTCCGAAGCGCTGCTTTAGCGCCGGCGGTAGGCGAAATCGCGCTGCACGACCGCTGCAGGTTTAGGACCCGCTCCGGTGAGCCGTTTGGCGGCCATCCGGCGCAGCTGCGCATCAAGAAGCAGCGGCAGGACGGTGAGGAGGGCAAAGACCGCGACGGCGCGAAACATCTCGCCCACGAAGCCGGTCCACAACCCGAAGCCGAGCGCGAGGACCAACTCCAAGATGGCGACGCGCGCCTCGTTGCGCGCTGATTCGAGGAGGATTTCGGCGTGGATGGCCGGATCCAGCTCCGACTCGCCGTAGCGCAGGAAGCGCGGCAGGGCGGGCGGGGCCATGCCGGCTCCACGGCGGCCCAGGCGAAAAGGGCGTCGGCACCGTCATGATACCGTGGCGCGTGGTCGCCTTGTGCGATTGTGGTTTGCCCGCCACGGCGAGGTCGAGGCAAAGTTTGTCGGCTCTTTCATCGGCCGCACCGACGTCCAGCTGAGCGACCTTGGCCGCCACCAGGCCGCAGCCCTCGCCGCCTACCTCGAGGAGGCCGAGCTGGACGCCATCATCAGCAGCCCGCGCCGCCGCGCCCTCGACACCGCCGCACCGCTTGCCAAGGCCAAGGGCATGAAACTCGACATCCGGTCAGCGTTCGCGGAGATGGATTTCGGCGCCTGGGACGGACTGTTCTGGGAGCAAATCGTTGCCAAGGACGCCGTCGCGGCTGAAGCGTGGAAGAGTGGGTTCATGACCACCGTTTCACACGGTGGCGAGTCGGGCACAGTATTCAGCGAGCGCGTCGCCGCTGGCCTCGACGCCCTGCGCGAGGAGTTCAAATGGCGCACCGTTGCGCTGTTTGCCCACGCCGGCGTGAGTCGTGCCGTCCTGTCCTACACAATGAAACGGCCCTACACCGACGCGTTCGCGTTCGGACAGGATTACGGCAACATCTCGGCGGCGGGTTGGTCTGAGGAGGGATTCGGGCAGATTGCTCTCTGGAATTTTGTGCCGGGGCCAAGGGCGAAGAAGCAAGGGGACTGACACCTAAGTCCGCCGTCAGGCGGACCCGATGCCAGCCTTGAGCGCAGCAGCGCTCTAGGCGCGCGGAGGCGCGAGCGTGGCGAGCGCCGACGCCAGGATTTGAACCTGGAAAGACGTGAGTCCGGCGGTTTTCAAGACCGCTGCTCTACCGGATTAAGCGACGTCGGCTTGAGTTCGCCATTCAACGCGAGTTCTTGAGGCCGAGCGAAGCGAGGCGTTGGTGGGTGCAGGGAGGCGAAGCCTCCTTGCCGGGGGGAGCGGGGGGCGGAGCCCCCCACGGCCGGCCGTAGGCCGTCCGCCGGTTCGAAGGGCGCAGCCCTCGAGACCGCTGCTCTACCGGATTAAGCGACGTCGGCTGATGGGGAGCCGACGTCGTTGACTCCGACCCGCAAGGGTCGGATGAAGCGACGTCGGCTGATGGGCCCACGGCGCGGACTCCGGTCCGTGAGGACCGGACGACGCGACATCGGCGCGTTGTCCAGGCGTGTTCGCTTCTTGAGCGGATTGGCAGCGCTCTATTCGAGATCGTCGTGGCTCGGCTCCTCCACGGAGCCTTCCGGGACGATGCCGTAGACGTAGGCGTAGAAGTGGGTGTTTCCGGGCACCACGTCGTTGTGGGTGATGCGCCAGGTCCAGGTCCCGGCGAGTGGGTCCTTGATGGGGTAGCCGAAGTAGCCGAAGCCAGCGTCCTCCGTCTCCACGAGGTTGCCGGCGGGGTCCAGCAGTTCGAGAGTCGCTTGGCCCAGACCAAGGACGGCGATGCCGACGGCGCCGCGGAAGGTGTCGGCGACGGTCTCCATGGCGGTGGTGCCTTCGGGCACCTCGAAGGGGACGGTGAAGACCGGCGGGTCGAGCGGGTTGATGGGGACGGGGTCCTCGAAGGTTTCGTCGCTCTGCAGAAGGAGGGCGAAGGTGCGGGGGACGTAGACTTGGACGAAGAGGAGTTTGCCGTTGGAGGCATCGACGATGGCGGTGGCAACACTTGGCACGCCCTCCGCGTTGGGGTCGTAGTGGACGATGACCCACTGGTTGCCGTAAACGGCCCAGCCGGTGGGTTCCGGCTCCTCCATCCCATCGTGCACGCCGAAGAAGAAGTTGCCCCAATCGTAGACCGCCTGGGGCGGGCTGTAGGGGCTGTAGTGGTAGACGTAACCGCCCTCGGGGTAGTCGGCGACATGCTTCGCGAAGGTGCCGTTGTTGGCGACGATGGCGGCAGCCTGCTGCGAGGTGACCTGCCAGTGGGCGAGGTCAGGCCCTTCGCTGCGCGATTCGCCCGAGTTGGTGTCCAGGTCGGGATCGAGCCGCGTCTTGGGCAGGGCACCGTCGGCGAAGACCTGCACTTCGAGGCCGCCGGTGGCTTGGCCATCGCTGCCGTGCAGGGAGAAGGTGGCGACCCAGGAGTTGGCGAGCCCATCGCCGCGCACGCCGTCATTGCCCGATTCTTGCGCCAGGAGGCTCTGTGCGTCGGGGTGGGCGCGATGGGGCCCGTCGAAGGCGGTGAGCTCACGCAGCCGGGCCGAGGGGTCCAGCTCCATTCCTTTCTCGACGGCGGAGAGGTAGGCCGGCGTGGAGTCGAGGGCGACCGGTTCGGCGGCCACGGAGGCGCAGCCGGCGAGGACCGGGGCGAGAGCGAGAGAGGCAAGGGCAACCAGCAGGAGGCGGTCCATACCCGTCAACTTCCCAGGCACTTTAGAACACTTTTGGACAATTGGCTGGAACAAGTCCGCCCGCTACCCTCAAGGAGAGCATCCCTGTGGCCGCTTCGTGCAGAACGTCGCCCCCACCGCCTCGGTCGCCGACCTCGTTGCCAAGGCGCACCGCGTGGACCACCCGCACCTCGCGGGCGACGTCGTGCCCACGTTCGACCTCGGCGTGGACGGCATCGGCGACCTGCTGGAGCGGCGCGCGCGCGAGGCGCCCGACAAGCCGTTCTTGGTCTTCTACGACGACGAGGCGCGCACCCGCTCGGACTGGACGCGGCAGGAGTTCGTCCTCGAAGTGCGCAAGGCGGCCAAGGTGATGGCGGATTTGGGCCTCGTCGAAGGCGACGCCATCGCGACGGCGGACGAGTTCAACCACGCCGACACTCTCATCGTTCTTGCCGCGGCCTGGTCGAGCGGTCTCCTCACGGTGCCGCTCAACCTGAAGGAGGACGACGCGCGGCTGCGCTACATCCTCGAGCATGCCGGCGTCAAGGCGCTCTTCGTGCGCGACGGCTGTGCGGCCCGCATCGCACCCATCGCCCGCCAGGCCGGCGCTGCGACAGTGATTTCGTTTGGTGAGAACTGCGTTCGCACCACCTACGATGCCGAGTGGGGCGAGATGATGTACAGCGTCGAGTCGGAGCTGGACCTGCCGCCGCGCCCCCTTGCCACGAACGCCATCAACATCTACACCTCGGGGACAACCGGCCCCCCGAAGGGCGTCATCCTGACACACGAGATGCTCTACGACGCGCACGGCATCGCCCGCCACCACGGATTCGGCCCCGAGGACATTTTCATGACGTCGATGCCGTTGTTTCACGTCAACGCCATCGTCACGACGTTCCTCACCGCCCTCTGGTGCGGCGGCTCCATCGTCCTCAACCGCAAGTGGAAGCCGCAGCTCTTCTGGGAGCGCGTCTCGGCCGAGAACGTCAGTGCCACCTCGGTCGTCCCGGCGATGTTGAAGTCGCTGACCGATTTGGGCGGCGACCCGGACGTTTTCCCCGGCCTGCGCGAGCGCTTCCGGACGGTCATCTGCGGTGCGGGACAGCTCTACGTTGATGTCGCCGAAGCGTTCACCGCGGCGTTCGGCATCCGCATCGCGCACGGCTGGGGCATGTCGGAGACCACCTGCTATTCCTGCTTCCTCCCCGCCGATTTGACGGATGCCGAGTACGCAACCGCCATCGCGTTCCACGGCTTCCCCAGCATCGGCGTCCCCATCGTGCACAACCAGATGGGCATCATCGACCCCGAATCCGGCAAACCGAAACCGACTGGAACATTCGGCCAACCTGTCCCGAAGGAGTGCTGGGGCGAAATCGTCGTCTCCGGACGCAACGTCATGAAGGAGTATTTCCGCAACGACGAGGCGAACCGCAAGACGTTCCAGCACGGCGTCCTCGCGACCGGAGACGAGGGGTTCATGGCGCGCGACGCCAAGGGCCGCCCGTTCTTCTTCATCGTCGGCCGCATCAAAGAGCTCATCGAACGCGGCGGCGAGAAGTACAGCACGTTCGAGATCGACCAACTGCTGCGCAGCATCCCTGGCGTCGAGAACGCGTTGGCCTACGGGTTCAAATCGCAGAAACTGGGGCAGGAAGTGGGCGCCGTCCTCGAGCGCAAAGCGACGGCGGAAGGTGCCGCGCTGTCAGAGGCCGCCGTCCTTGCGTGGTTCAAGCAGAAAGGCATCCCGTGGGAGAAGTCGCCCAAGGTGGTCTGCTTCGTGGAGGCCATTCCGAAGACGGCGACCGGCAAGGACCAGCGGTTGCGCTTCGCGCCGCTCTTCGAGGCGCACTACACCACGCAGTTCAAGCCCGGCGACGCCTGGCGCAGCGCGTGAGCCAACCCGCTTCTGCTCCCCTGCCCGCGTGGCGTCGCCGCCTCGGCGCCGCGGTTCCCTTTCTGCTCTTCGCCCTTGCCGCCGGCTTGCTGATGCAGGCCTATCTTGGCGGGGCGGGGTTCATGGCGGACGGTTCCTATTTTGCGGCGCACAAGCGCTTCGTCCACTACGTCGAACTCATCCCCATGCTCCTGATGTTGTGCGGATTCGTGGGCGGCGACAAGCGCGCCGGATGGGGCGGCGTCGCGGTCTTCATCCTCATCCAGGCGCAGTACGCGCTCATCTACGCCCCCGTTGCACCGCTGGTTCGTTCGCTGCACGTCGCCAACGGCATCCTCGCTTTCGGCGTCACTGTGTTCCTCTTGGCGCGCCGCAGCCCCCTTTGCAAGGCGCCGTGATGCGGCACCTTCAACCGGCCGCCGAAAAGCGCTGGGCGCAAAGCGACCCCGTGATGGCTCGCCTCAGCCGCGCGCATCCCATCGACCCCGTGTCGCAGCTCGCGCCGAAAGACGGCTTTGCTGCGCTCGTTGAGTCCATCACGCACCAGCAGGTGAGCATGGCAGCGGCGCGCACCATCCACGCCCGCCTCGTCAAGACGCTTGGCGGCAAGGTGACGCCGCGCCGCGTCCTCAACCGAACGCCCGAGCAGTTGCGCGCTGCGGGGCTGTCGCGCAGCAAGGCGGCATCCATCCTCGACCTTGCCGACAAGACACAGCGCGGCGAGGTGGAGTTCGACCGCTTCCCCACGATGCCCGATGAGGCCATCATCGCGGAGCTGGTGGCCGTCAAGGGCATCGGTACCTGGACCGCGAAGATGTTCCTGCTGTTTCATTTGGGCCGCCCCGACGTCTTCGCGCCCGAAGATTTGGGTCTGCGGCTTGCCGTCGCCGACACCTACGCCGTGCCGCCCGAGAAGGCAGCCACCGTCATGGCGCGCCAGCAGGCGGCGTGGTCCCCCTACAACTCGGTGGCGGCACGCGTGCTCTGGCAATCGCGCCGCAATCCAGCATGAGAGCCGCCCCGGAATCGTTTGGGCAGCCTTATGCCGCCCCTCGCAGGGTTTGGGGCCATGGACGAGCGGGGCTACCTCGGGACGAGCAAACCGGTCTTCGACTGGAACAGCGTGAACTGGCTCGGCCTCTTCTTCTTGGTTCTCGGCGTCGCCTGGCTGGGCGACAACATGGCGTGGTGGGCGTTCAACTGGTCGATGCTTGGCCCCATCGCCCTCATCTTCACCAGCATCATGCTCCTCCTGCCGCGCAAGCGCTGAGGGGCGAGAGAGCCCACACCGGAGCCGGCCTCCTTATCTCCCCCGTCCAGCGTCGCTGGCTACGTGGCCACGATTCGCGTCATCCATGAGGACGAAGCGGAGGGCAAGCTCTTCGAGCTCTACGACGAGATTCAGCGCAACCGTGGCCGCGTCAGCAACATCCTGCGCGCGCAGAGCCTGGAGCCCAAAGCGATGCGCGCCCACCTTGACCTCTACATGGCGACCTGCTTCAGCAAGGGCGGCCTGAGCCGGCGCGAGGTCGAGCTCATCGCGGTGGCGGTCTCCGCAACCAACGGCGACCCCTACAGCTTGTCGCACCACAAAGACGCACTCGCTCGCTACGCCAAGGAACCCGCGTGGGTCGAGAGTTTCGCCGCCAACCCCGCCAAGGCGACGACGGGGCGCGAGAAGGCGCTCGTCGAGTACGCCATCCAACTCACCAGCGCACCGCAAAAGGGCGTCGCAGCGCAGACGGCTGCCCTGCAGAAAGCGGGTCTGCGCGACGAAGAGATTCTCCAGGCGGCGCAAGTGGTTGGGTACTACAACTTCGCCAACCGCATCGCCGTCGGCCTCGGCGTCGAGTTGGAACCGGACGGCGAGCGGGACTACCACTACTGATGGCGCTCTGGCTCATCGGCCTCGGCCTCTTTGATGCCCGCAGCATCACCCTCGCCGGCCTCGAAGCGGCCAAGCGGTGCGACCGGCTCTACGCCGAGTTCTACACCGCCATCCTCGCCACCCCGCACGCAGAGTTGGAGGCGCTGTTTGGCAAGCCCGTGACGCGCCTCGACCGGCTCGGCGTCGAGACGGGGGCCGACAAACTTCTCTCCGAAGCGCGCACGGGCGATGTCGCGCTGCTGGTGGCAGGCGACCCGATGGCGGCCACCACCCACACCGACTTGCTGGTGCGCGCCAAAGCGGCGGGAGTCGCCCTGCACATCCTGCACGCTCCCTCCATTCTGACGGCGGCGCCTGGGCTTCTTGGGCTGCAGCACTACAAGTTCGGTCGCACCACAACGCTGGTTCGCCCGCAGGGGTCGTGGAACCCCACGTCGCCCTTCGACGCGGTGGCGGAGAACCACGCCCGCGGCCTGCACACGCTCGTCCTTCTCGACATCCAGGCGGACGTCGGCTACTTCATGACGGCAAGCGAAGGGGTGCGCCAACTCCTCGACCTCGCCCGCCGCACCGGTGCTTCCTGGTTCAACGAGGCGACCCCCGTGGGCGTCGTGGCGCGCGCAGGCTCCGCGCAGCCGGGACGCTGGACCGGCCCTGCCGGGCATCTCGCCACGCTTGACTTCGGGCCGCCGTTGCACTGCGTCATCGTCCCCGGCGCCCTGCACGATGTCGAGGCGGCCGCCTGGCGGCTGTGGGACGCACCGACGGCTTGAACCACCAAGCGGCCCGTGCCGGACCCGTGCAAGCGCTGCGACCGACCACATGGGGCGCCCTCACCGCGGCCACCCTCGGCCTGGTTTTAGCGGGAATCTCGCTGGCCGGCGGCGGCGACCTGCTGCGCGGCCTGGCCGGTTTGTTCCTCTTGGCGGCACTCGTGCTGTTCTTGCTGCGTTTCCTGCCCCAAGCGCCTCCTCACGCTGGCGCCGTGTTCCGGCGCCCCGGCAGCGCGCAGCGCTGGTGCTCCCGATGCGGGCAACCCGCCGCGCGCCAGAAGCCCTGCATTTCCTGTGGAGAAAGCCCCGTTTCGGTGCGCCGAAAAGAACGTCGGCTCCAGAGGAAACAGCGCCCCAAGCCCCAGGAGAAGAAACCGGAAAACTCAAGAGAAAGGACATAGATTGAGAGGCGGAACTGGACCGCCGTATGGACCTGCGAGCCCGCGACGACAGGAAGACCCACATCCTCACCCGCGGCAACGTGGATGGCATCATTTCGGCCGCCCTCTTCCTCGCGCGCGAACCGGCCGCCCGCGTCAGTTTTGTCCCCAGCGGCGACATGGCGGTGGACCACCTGCGGCGCGACATCGCCAGCCACGACGTCTACCTGGTGGACCTCGGTTTGACGCCGCGCCTCATCAAGACGCTCAATGACAAGGCGAAAACGCGCCAGAAGGTGCACTACCTCGACCACCACGAGCAGTCGGGACTCCAACTCGATGAACTGGACGACGACACGGAGGGGCTGGTTCGGCAAGGCATCAGCGCCGCCGGTGTTGCCTACGACTACCTCGCGCTCAACGGTGAGCACCGCCACCTCGTCGCCCTCGCCGATTTGATGGAGTACTGCCCAAGCGCCATCCTCTCCGAGGTGGAGGCGGAGGTAGGCCCGGCGCGACTTGAAGAAGAGGCGCGCATGCTCGACTTTGCATGGCGTTTCCAGGTGGACGATGATCGTTTCCGCTACCACGCTGCGCGCAAACTCTCGACTGGAAAATGGCCCAGCGAAGTCCCCGAAATCAAGGGGCGCTACCTGCAGATGCTCAACGAAGGGCGCTGGGAGAAAGCCCTCGAACGGGTGCGCGAACGGGTCGAGCTCAAGCACAACGTCGCCCTCTTGCAGTTCGGCCGCCGCAAGCCCAGCCTCTTCGGATTCGGCAGCCGCGCCCTCTCGCAAGTGGCCCGCGACGTCGGCGCGTCGGTCGCGATTCTTCTCAACCGGCGCAACCAACTTAGCAGTCTCAGTCTGCGCCGCACCAGCGAAGGGCCCGACGCGGACCATCTCAACCTCGGGCAGTTCGTCACCGAGTTCACCAGCGAGCACGGCATCGTCGGCGGCGGCCACCCGCACTCGGCCGGCGCCAAGATTCCCACCAAGGCGGTTCCCCTCTTCCTGCACGACGCGTATTGTTTCGCCTAGCACGAAAATGCGCTGCGCGCATTTTCGCGCCAACCGGGGGCTGTCGCCCCCGGACCCCGACGGACGGATTGGGCCGTCGCTGGGGCGACGGCCCATCAGGCCTGGGACGGGTGGCCTTCGGCCACCCCTCACTATGAGGTTGCGGGCGTCTTGGGTTTGTTGAATCGCTTCATCACGAACCAGCCGACGATGGGCAGCGCCAGGTCGAGGGCGAGAGCGCCGTAGAGGCGCGGCTGGATGGCGGCGAAGTCCTCTGGCGTCAGGTTCTGTCGCGCGAGCTCGATGAACCAGAGCAGGGCGATGGCGGTGGCGATGGCGAGGGCGACGAAGAGGCGGAAGATGACGCGACGGCCGGACGGCTCAGCAGCGGTTCCGCTCGCGTCGGGGGGGACTACAGAAACAGGAGAGGGAGGGGAAGAGGATGCAGATGCGTCGGAGTCGGACGTAGGCCTACTCCTTGAGTTGGGCGTCGAACTCGCCGGCGGCGATGGCCTTGCTCATCTCCTTGGCAACGCGGCCTTCGACCGTGACGCCCATGGAGCTGCAAGTGCCGACGACTTCCTTGACCTTCGCCTTGAGGGTGGCGCCAAGGAGGGCCGAGCCCTTCATGCCGGTGATCTCGATGGCCTGCTTGATGGTGAGGTTGCCGACGCTCGCCTTGTTGGGCGTGCCGGAGCCCTTCTCAATCTTCGACTTCATCAAGATGAGCTGCGAGACCGGCGGGGTGCCGACCTCAACGGTGAACTCCTTCTTGTCGTCGATGACGATCTTGACGGGGACCTTCATGCCGGTGTAGGCCTTGGTCGCCTCGTTCAGCTTCGCGACCACCTTGCCGATGTTGGCGCCGGTGGGGCCGAGTGTGGGGCCGAGCGGGCCGGCGGCAACTTTGCCTCCGTCCACGACGGTCTCGATGGTTTGTGCCATGTGTGGTTGCTCCTACCCTTCTCCACGGCCGAAGCCGTGTCCTGCGATAGTCGCCGGACGCCGGGGGGCGCTCGACGCACAGGGATGGGGCAAACCGTCGTGAGCCGACGGTCTATTTGACCGCTACGCCCGTGCGAAGCCGTGGCCATCCTGTTGGGCGAGCGCCGCAGCGACGCCGTCGCGCGGATTCAGGAACATTTCCGTGCCGAGCGCGGCGAGGCGTTGGGGGAGCTGGGCGCCACGCTTCTGTTGGACTTCGTCGAGAGGGAATTGGGGCCCGCATTCTACAATCAGGGCGTGCGGGACGCCAAGGCCCGGGTCGCCCAAAGCCACAATCTGCTTGCCGAGGAGTTGGACGTTCTCGAGGTCGTGCCAAAACCGGCAAAGAAACGTTAGACGGGCACAGCGCCAGCGCGAATCTTGCTGGCGAGCAGTCGCCCCGCCGGGGTCAAGTCGAGTGCCTTGGTGCGGCCGTTCGGGTTGACGATGACGTACTGCTTGAGGTAGTCGTTGGCGGTCTCGCCATCGCGCAGGAGGCGGCCGATGGTGGGGGCCGAAAGGCCGACGCTGCCCACCAGTTCGGCGGCAAGCACGACGCGGCCGGAGACCCCCTTCTCCGCGACCTCCTGGACGATGCGGTGGGCGGACTTGACGATGCGCAGGTCGAGGCCAGCGGGCTGCACCCAGCCGTCGCGGCGGGCGCCCACGTCGGGCAGCTCGGTGGGCTCGGTCTGCAGGATGTGGCCCGGGGCGTTGGCCGCCACCAACTCTTCCTCATCGAGCGAGGTGGCCAATTCGCGCAGCAGTTGAGCCGCAAGCCGGCGGCGCGCCTTCGGCGGGACCTCGTTGGCCCCGAAATCGAGGCTCACCGCCACCTTCAATTGGACCGCTTGGAGAGGGAAATCCGCTTCCCCTTTGGCTTCTTTGCGGTTCAATTCGTACAGGAACATCTTGTTCATCCCACACTCAACCCAGCTTGAAAGGCTTGCGACGCGGGTGTTCACTGTCTGGAGGCAAAGCAGCCGCCCGCCCCGCGCTCGGCCCAACGTTTATCGAGCCCCCCTTTGTGGGCCGCCGCGTCCATGGCCGCCCAGAACGTCACCCCCACGCGCTCTGAGCTCATCAACGTCAAGCGCAAAATCGCGCTTTCCAAGTCGGGCTACAACCTTCTCAAGAAGAAGCGCGACGGCCTGATGTACGAAGTGTTCGCCATCCTTCCCAAGGTCAAGTCCATCCGGGCCGACCTCGTGGTGCGCTACAAGGCGGCGCAGGAATCCATCCAGGTCGCCTCCGCCGTCGAGGGCGCCATCACGGTGCGCAGCGTGGCGCTTGCCGCCTCCAAGCCGCCCCAAGTGGTCCTGCGCGAACACAACATCATGGGCGTCAAGGTGCCGAAGATCAAGGCGGACGCCGTGCGCCATCCGCTCAGCGAACGCGGCTACGGCCTCGTTGGCACCTCGCCCGCCATTGACGAAGCGGTCACCTCGTTCGAGGCCCTCGTCGAGCAGGCCATCCTCGCGGCCGAGCTGGAGACCGCCATCAAGCGGCTTCTGGACGAGGTCGAGAAGACAAAGCGGCGCGTCAACGCCCTCGAGTTCAAGGTCCTGCCCGAGTTGGACGAGGTCAAGAAGTTCATCGCGCTGCGCCTCGAGGAGATGGAGCGCGAGGGCTTGTTCAGCATGAAGCGCATCAAAGCCAAATCCAAGGCCAAGGCAGCAGCCTGAGCCGGAGGATGGCGTTGAGGCGCAGCGAGCGTAGCGAGCAGACCGGCCGGTGCCGCTTGCGGCACCGGGCGGGGCGCATCAAGGCCAAATCCAAGGCGAAGGCCACAGCCTGAGAATCGGCGCAGCGCCGAATCGTCGCCATTGCGTAGACGACAGCATCGGGCCGCAGAAGAGAAAAACCAGAACGACGCTATCAGGGAGTGTGCAGGACGCCCGCCGCCGCATCCGCCTCGCCGCCGGGGCCTTGGGGGTGTTCCTTGCCTCCCTGGCCATTCTGCACGTGCTGAACTGGGCAACCTGGCCGCGCCACATCTCAGGTTTCGTTCGCCTTCCAGGCGCCTGGCTCTTGGGGATGGGGCTCTTGGCGCTCGCCTTCGGACTCATCGTCCTCGGGCTCACCCTGCCAAGTTTCGCAGCACGCAACCGCGACGCGCAGCTTGCCTGCCGCCTCCTGGTCGTGGGAGGATTCACGACCTTGGTTCTCATTCTCTTCCCGACCGATGTGACGCCGCAACCGACCACTTGGGTGGGCGGGCTGCACAACATTGCGACCGCCGCGACCGTCCTCTCGACGGGCAGCGCGCTGTTTTTGCTGGTGGACGCCGGCCGGCGCGACCCATCGTGGGGGCGCTGGACCGGAACCTCGTTCGTCTGGCCCGGCATCGTCATGGTGCTTGGCTACGCGTGGGGGCTTGGCGACATGACCGATTTCTGGCCGCTTGCGGCCGTCTTCCAGCGTGCGCTTGCTGCTGCCATCGCCGGCTGGTTCATCGCTCTCGCCTTGCGCATCGGCTCCGATGGGGCGGCTCAGGCAACCGGGACCGCGGTGGCCTCAGCGCAGCGCCCCTAGCTCCAGGCGGCGCGGCAGCCTGCGACCAATTCGGCTGCGACCGCCCACGCAACAAGCGGTTCTGGCCAGATGGAGACCACGTCGGGAACCGCGTTCTTCCACGCTTGGCCAAACCCGCCCGACGGGAAAGCTCCCAGGACGACGGTGAGATCGCGGCCCCGTGCGGCAAGCTGCGCCGGAGTCGCTGTGTTGCCGGTCTCGTCGAGCCGCACGACCGGTCCTTTGGCGACCTGGTCGAGGATGGCGCGCGGCTCGCCGGTGCCCTCCACCCAGACGAGCGACTCCTTGTCGTGGCTGCGGCCGTCGCGCAGCACCTTGGCGAAGAGCCCCTGGAAGCGCGCCTCGCCGCGCGGCAGCCGGGTGTCCGGCTTGATGCGAATCAGTTCGTTGTTGCGGGTGTGCACGACGACGGAGAGCTGCCCCATCTTGTTGAGCGGTGACTCCAGCAGCGTGAGCAGGCACATCTGCACGATGTCAGGGCGGCCGCGGCGCGCGCTTTCGGGCAGCGGCTTCACCGCTTGCCAGTGCACGTTCTGGTCGAGGAGGATTTCGCCCGGGTTGCGTTTCTGGTCCCGCGCCGAGACGCGCACGGCGGGGTGGCCAGCGATGGATTCCGGCACCAGTTCCAGTTCCGCCTCGGCGAGGATGACGGTGAGCACGCCAGCGGCGACGCGGGACGCGGGCAAAGCCTCATGGGTGGCACCGCGGTGAAACGGCTGTGCCCTTCTCCAAGTTCGAACCCAATCGGCCGCAGACGCCGGAGCCGGAGGGGACGACGCCGCAGGCGACACGGCGCGCCAATTTGCTGCGCTGGGGCAACCTCATCCTCTTCGCAATGACGGTGCTCGGCTTCGGCTTGATGTTCTACTGGATGAGCCGAGGAAATTGAGTCGCCGGGGCGACATCGGCCATGCGGCCGATGTACCCCTCCGTCGCTGCTGCGACGGAGGTGTGGCCGCTGCCCAACCCTGTAACGGGCTCCTTCATCCAACCCCGATGACGGGGCAGTCGGAGCCTTGACTTCAGGGCTGGCAACATCGCGCAGGGACGGTCCTCTCGATGGAGGTCAGCAGTGTCCGTTGCGCGCGAGGCAGTGCGTGGTCGCGGCCGTGTCCGCATCGGTGTTGTCCCGTCCTCATGGCATTCGGCGACGCGCCGAACTCGGACGGGGGCCTTAATGGGTCACCGCGGCAGGTTCCCGGCCGAAGCCGGTGCTGGACTCCCCTTGCGGGGGCCTGTCGCCCGCACCATGCACACTGGTTCACGGTCCGCGTCGCGGCCTCCCCAGTGGCTTCGGGTTGGGCAAGCCGTCCGACCCCTCCACATGGCTAAGGCTTTCGCGTGCCGCAGCGGTCGCCGGACGTGGCCTCGCCTGTGCGCCGCACCGAGGCGGACCGTCTGCGCCTCCTGGAGGACGCGGTGGAGCGTCTCCGGGAGCAGGCGGAGTTCGGCACCGTCGTCGTCGAGGGGCTACGGGACCGCGCCGCCCTGGAGTGGCTCGGCATCGGCGGCATCCACATCCACCTCAACCAGGGCGACCCGATGGCGCGCCTCCTGGAGGAGCTGGCCGCCGCGGCCCCTCCTGTCATTCTCCTGATGGATTGGGACCGCACTGGAGGGCGCCTCTCGGCGCATCTGGAAGAGAACCTGCGCGCTCGCGTCCAGGTGGACATTGACTGCCGGCGCCGCTTCGCCTCCTGTTGCCACAGCAAGACACTGGAGGAGGTCCCGGCCGAGCTGGAGGCGCTGCGCCGCTCGGTCGGGGTCCGCCCCTAACAAAAATCTCCCAGGAGGCCAACAGGAGGAGCGAACGGGTCATATACCCCCCCTCTTTGGGCGCAACTCCCGCAAGGGAGCTGGCAACAGTTTCCCCACCGGGAGCCCACTGACCCTCTTCGGAGGATAGGGCCGGATCCGCCTCAGATGCGGAACCTCAACTCTGGCGCAACAGGAGAAGGACCGCTCGCGGAACTTCACCCAAGCGCTCAAATAGGGGTCGCGATACAGCGATTCCTGCGCCCGGAGCCAATATGGCCCGGGACGCGAACCGAGTCGGCCCCGCAAGGGGTTCTGGCGCTCAGGTTCACGTGACAGGGTCCCGAGAGAACTCGTTCTCAAGAGCCCGAAGAACACGTAAATACAGGCCGGGCATCCGCCCGGTCTACCGGCAGTGTGCGACGCACGCTGCCCGCTGCGGGCACCCGCCCGCGGCACAATCCCCAGGTCCGTTGGACACCAAGCTCGGCATCTGCCGGCGATGCGGTAAGCCATCCAACTTGGGGGACATTCATGAGGGCGGTGAAACCCGACGGGCCGGCATTGCCGGGACCCGACGTGACCTCACGCGCCTGATGCACGAGACAGCAAAATTATTAGTGAACCGACCCGGGCCTGTGAAACCCGGTCGGTCCGCTGATTCCTAAAGTGAGGTGATGCACATCGTGTGTATCATCCTCTAGTCAAGACCAAGGGTCGATTGGAGGATCAATTCTGGTTGATCCTGCCAGCGGCCACTGCTATTGGGTTTCGCTTAAGCCATGCGAGTCGAGAGGGTTCGGCCCTCGGCAGACTGCTCAGTAACACGTGGAGAACTTGCCCTACGCTGGGGAATAACGTCGGGAAACTGACGACAATGCCCCATAGTCCATCCCTCCTGGAACGGTGGATGGATCAAAGCTCCGGCGGCGTAGGATAGCTCTGCGGCCTATCAGGTTGTAGCGAGGGTAACGTCCTCGCTAGCCTACGACGGGTATGGGTGTTGGGAGACATCGCCCAGAGATGGATTCTGAGACACGAATCCAGGCCCTACGGGGCGCAGCAGGCGCGAAAACTGCACAATGTGGGAAACCACGATGCGGGAAACCCAAGTGCCAGCACTATGTGTTGGCTGTCCTCCAGTGTTCGTAACTGGGGAAGAAAGAGCTGGGTAAGACGGGTGCCAGCCGCCGCGGTAATACCCGCAGCTCAAGTGGTGGTCATTATTATTGGGCCTAAAGCGTCCGTAGCTGGTTTGTTAAATGCCTGGGTAAATCGAAGCGCTCAACGCTTCGAATTCCGGGTAGACTGGCAAACTCGAGACCGGGAGAGGTGTAGGCTACTCGAGGGGTAGGGGTAAAATCCTGTAATCCTTCGGGGAGGACCAGTGGCGAAGGCGCTACGCTAGAACGGCTCTGACTGTGAGGGACGAAGCCCTGGGGCGCAAACCGGATTAGATACCCGGGTAGTCCAGGGTGTAAACGCTGCAGACTTGGTGTCGCTGATCCTACGAGGGTTGGCGGTGCCGGAGAGAAGTCGTTGAGTCTGCCGCCTGGGGAGTACGGTCGCAAGACTGAAACTTAAAGGAATTGGCGGGGGAGCACCGCAACGCGTGGAGTGTGCGGTTTAATTGGATTCAACGCCGGAAAACTCACCTGGGGAGACTGCCGGATGTGACTCAGTCTGAAGGACTTTGTCGAATACAGGTAGAGAGGTGGTGCATGGCCGTCGTCAGCTCGTACCGTAAGGCGTTCTGTTAAGTCAGATAACGAGCGAGACCTGCGCCGTCATTTGCAACTCGAGGGTCCGCCCTCGGGGCACAATGGCGGGACCGCTGGCGCGAAGTCAGAGGAAGGTGCAGGCAACGACAGGTCCGTATGCCCCGAATCTCCAGGGCTACACGCGCACTACAAAGGACAGGACAATGGGCTCCGACCCCGAAAGGGGAAGGCAATCTCGAAACCTGTTCGTAGTTCGGATCGAGGGCTGCAACTCGCCCTCGTGAAGCTGGAACGCGTAGTAATCGCAGATCAACATTCTGCGGTGAATATGCCCCTGCTCCTTGCACACACCGCCCGTCAAACCATGCGAGTGGGGTCGGAGTGAAGGCACGTTTCTTGGCGTGTTTGAACTTCGATTCTGCAAGCGGGGTTAAGTCGTAACAAGGTATCCGTAGGGGAACCTGCGGATGGATCACCTCCTATATCATTTCGTATCGCTTCCTTTAGGAGCGCTACACGGACCAACGTCCGTCGGCCAGCGGGCCGACCGGGCACAAAAGAGTCCGGGCCGGTTCACAAGTAGAACGCTGTCTCGTGTTGGCGGATCCAACGACGCGGGTCCCACGACGGATCGTCCGTCATGGGCTCGTAGCTCAGTTGGTAGAGCACCCCGTTTGCAACGGGGTGGCCTCGGGTTCAAATCCCGACGAGTCCACTCTCCCGAAAGGGAGAGACCTGGACCTGCAAAGGTCCGCCAAAATCCGCATGCCAACCGACCGGTTGGGATGCGGGAACGCCCAGGCAAACCTGAAAGACACAGGTGATGCAGATTCCGCAAGGAGGTCTGCGCCGATGAGGGTGGTCAATCACAATCTGATTGGCGTGCATACGCAGCCTGGACTAAGCAGAATGCCGAAGTCAATTTCAATAGGAGAAGACTTCAGAAGTGTTGCTACAAACCAGATGGGGGATCGCTCGGTTCTGGAGCCGATGAAGGTCGTG
>JBBSVM010000008.1:0-5309 GCA_038046785.1 Thermoplasmatota archaeon | reverse complement strand
GGGGGGGGCCCCCCCCCCCCCCCCCCCCCCCGGGGGGGGGGGGCCCCCCCCCCCCCGCGACCCCCTGAAAGGCTGACCGATAGGCCTCAACGACTCGCTGCCGCAGCGCTTGCCAACCGGTCGGCGTCGGCGTTGGCGGCACGCGGAATCCATTCCAGTTTGACGGTGCGAAACCGCTTGAGGAGCGCGACCGCTTCGGCGTGCAGCGGCTGGAGACCGGGAGCACGGACGGCGTAGCGCCCCTCGACCTGGCGCAGCACCAGTTGTGAGTCCCCGCGCACCGTCACCTCGTCCACGCCGGCTGCAAGGGCGTGCCGTAGGCCGAGCAGAAGCCCATGGTACTCCGCCTCGTTGTTGGTGCCGCGGCCCATGCCCTTCGACAACTCCTGCCGTTTGTCGCCCGTCTCGACGACCGCTCCAGCACCCATCGGGCCAGGGTTGCCAAGGCAGGCGCCATCGAACCAGACGGTGGCCTTCACGCGGCACCGGCAGGCCGTTTGGGCTTCTTCTTCGGCTTGTCTTCGTCCCCCGCTTTCTTCTTGTCCTCTTTCGCGGCTTGCGCCTCGACCGCGCTCTTCTCAAAGATGCGACGGGCGACCTGGCGCGGGTTGGCCTTGCGCGGACCCACCAACTCCTCCACCTTCGCCTGCGCGGCGGCGACGCGGTCGCTTGGCGCATCTTTCGGCTGCGAACTCGACTTGAGCTCCATGATCTCGTCGCGCAGGAGTGCGGCCTTCTCGAAGTCCCACGCCTTGGCGGATGCCTGCATCTCCGCTTCCAACTCCTTGATGAGCCGGTCGAAGGCCAGCTTGTCCAGCCCCGCGAGCCGCTCCTTCGTCACAAGAACCGGCTTCTCCCCCAGGCGGCGCCCTTCGATCTCGATGCCCTTCATGGAGCGCGTCGTCGACGTGGGCGTGATGTTGTGCTGTTTGTTGTAGGCCGCCTGTGCCTCGCGCCGCCGGTTCGTCTCGCCGATGGCGGTGGTCATGGCATCCGACATCCGGTCGGCGTACATGATGACGCGGCCATTGACGTTGCGCGCGGCGCGTCCCACGGTCTGGATGAGACTGGTGGCGCTGCGCAGGAAGCCGATCTTGTCGGCGTCGAAGATGGCGACCAGGGAGACTTCGGGAAGGTCGAGGCCTTCGCGCAGAAGGTTGATGCCGACCAGCAGGTCGAACTCCCCTTTGCGCAGTTTTTCCAGGATGATGATGCGCTCCAGCGTGTCGATGTCGCTGTGCAGGTAGGTCGCCTTGATGCCAAGCCCCTGGTAGTACTTCGTGAGTTCCTCCGCCATGCGCTTGGTGAGCGTCGTGACGAGAACACGCTCGCCGCGTGCGGTGACCTTCTTGATTTCGCCGTACAGGTCGTCCACTTGGCCCGAGATGGGACGCACCACAATCTCCGGGTCGAGAAGTCCGGTGGGGCGCACCACGGCGGTGACGCGCAGCTCTTCGTGCTCCGCCTCGTAGGGGCCCGGTGTCGCGCTCACGTAGAGGCGAGGCGCCATTTTCGCCTCGAACTCGTGGAACTTGAGCGGCCGGTTGTCAACGCAAGAGGGCAGCCGGAAGCCATACTCAACGAGCGTCTCCTTGCGCATCCGATCGCCGTTGTACATCCCCCGAATCTGCGGGACGGTGACGTGCGACTCGTCGAGAATCATGAGGTAGTCGTTGGGGAAGTAATCGATGAGGCAGGAGCCGGGGTCGCCGCGCTCGCGGCCGCTCAGGGGCTGGCTGTAGTTCTCGATGCCTGCACAGGAGCCCACTTCGCGAATCATCTCGACGTCGAAGCGGGTGCGCTGTTCCAGGCGGGCCGCCTCGAGAATCTTGCCCTGAGCCTTCAACTCGCTCAGGCGGTCCTTGAGCTGCTCTTGAATTCGGCCGACTGCCGCCTCCAATTCGTCGTTGGCGAGGACGAAGTGCTTGGCCGGAAAAATGGTGATGCCCTTGTAGGATTTCATCGCCTCGCCCGTGGTCGAGTGGACCCGTTTGATGCTCTCGATGTCGTCGCCCCACAGCGTCACCCGGATGGGGTGTTCGTCGCCGGGGGGAAGGATGTCGAGGGTGTCGCCGCGCACCCGGAACGTGCCCGGCTTGAGGGCGGCGTCGTTGCGCTCGTAGTAGATGTCCACGAGGCGACCGGTCAGGCTGCGCCGGTCGAGCGCCATTTTTTCCTGGAGGACGAGGTTCGCCTCCTTGTATTCCTTGGGGGAGCCGAGGCCGTAGATGCAGGAGACGGAGGCGACCACGACGCAGTCGTCCCGCGTCATCAAGCTCTGCGTCGTGCTGTGCCGGAGCTTCTCGATTTCCTTGTTGATGTCGGACTCCTTGGCGATGTAGGTGTCGGACTGCGGGACGTACGCCTCGGGCTGGTAGTAGTCGTAGTAGGAAACGAAGTACTCGACGGCGTTGTGGGGGAAGAACGCCCGCATCTCTTCGTAGAGCTGCGCCGCGAGCGTCTTGTTGTGCGAGACGATGAGCGTCGGGCGGTTGGCGGCCTCAATCAGTTTCGCCATGATGTAGGTCTTGCCGACCCCGGTGACCCCTTGGAGCGTGATGTGCCGCTTGCCCGCTTTCACCGCCGCGACGAGGGCGTCGATGGCGGGCCCCTGGTCGCCGGCGGGGGCATAGGGGGAGACGACCTGCAACGGCACGAGCCGCTTGAGCAACAAAAACGAGAAAAGGGATTGGGAAGGAGGGGTGAAAGGATTGCGGACGGCCTACTTCGCCTTCTTCGCTTTGGCGCCCTTCTTGGCGGGCTTGGCGGGCTTGGCCGCCTTCTTTGCCTTGGGCTTGGGCGCTTTGCTGGCTTTCTTGGCGGCAACCTTCTTACTGGCCTTCGCCGGCTTGGGCTTGGACGCCTTTGGCGCGAGCGGGACGACAACGACCTCGGGAACAGCTTCGGCGGGCGGGGCGGGGGTGTTCTCGGGAGTGGGCTTGCGGCGGAACAGTCGAAGGACCATGTTCGTCGCCGACCCACCCAAGCGTCTCCATTTGACCGCTTCGCCGCCGATTTCGGCCATTCGAACAAGGAATGAACCGGCGGTTTTGGTTCGTTGATTGCACGACATCCCCACAAGAGTCAAATCCTCCCCCGACACATGGATGCACATGTCCGGTGAAACAATGCCACACACCCCCGCTTCGGCCTCGACGCAGGCCATCCTGGAGCGCCTGCGCGGCCATCCCCCGATGACGGGCAAGCAGATTCGCGAGGCGACCGGCCTGCCGCGCCGCACGGTTTACACCGCCCTGCGCAAGCTGCGCGAGCTCGGCCTCATCCGCGACGGCCCCAGCCTGCGCGACACCCGCCAGACCTACTTCTGGATGAGCGAGCCAACGAAATAGGCGAAGCGGCGGGGCCCGGCCCTGGACCCCCTGGGGTTTTGTTGCACCCCCCACTCCCCGCACTCAGCGCGATGATCTGGCACATCGTCGGAGACATGTGACCGCATTGGACTTTGGTGAGCGCTATCTTCAACCCGCGCCGCGCGGTGCAGGCGCCATGGCGAACGGGGCGGGACGGTTCCTCGCCGACCTGACATGGTCCGAAGCGGAACGCCTCCTGACCCCCGAGCGCGTCGTCCTCCTCCCGCTTGGCGCTTCCGCCAAAGAGCACGGCCACCACCTCCGACTCGACAACGACGCGCGGCTGGCCGATCATCTCGCCCGCGCCGTTGCGGCGGCTTCTGACGTGGTGGTCCTCCCCACCCTCGGCTACCACCACTACCCGGCGTTCGCAGTCTATCCTGGCTCCACCAGCCTCCGCCCGGAGACCGCCCGCGACCTCGTGGTGGACATTGTTCGCTCCATCGCCGCGTACGGCCCACGCCGATTCTACATCCTCAACACCGGCATCAGCACCGTGGGGCCGCTCGCCGACGCCGCAACCCGGCTTGCCACCGACGGCGTGACCATGCGCTGGACCGATTGGAAAGCGCTCCTCGCGCCGCTCGAGACGCAATTCTGTTCGCAGCCACGGGGCAGCCATGCCGACGAAGCGGAGACCAGCCTCATGCTCCACCTCGAACCGAGCCGGGTGGAAATGAAGGCGGCTGCGCGCGAACTCGCCGAATGGAAGCCAGGCGGCTTCCAGCGCGACGCCACGAAACCGGGCACTTTCAGCCCGAGCGGTGTCTGGGGCGACGCGACGCTTGCAACCGCAGAAAAAGGAAGGGCACTATTCGAGGGAATCGTGGCGGGACTGCTTAGCGATGTGGCAGCGTTGCGCAACGCACCCAACTGAACGCGGATTGCGCGGATGCAGCGGATTCTGTTCCGCGAACTTCCGCGTCATCCGCGTGTCGTCGTCTACAATGGAATATTGCCGTGCTTGCGCTTCGGCCCGTCTTGGCGTTTGTTGACAAGCGCCTCGAGCGCCTTGATGAGAGCGGGGCGGGTCTCCTGCGGCTCGATGACGTCGTCAAGGTAGCCCTTGCGCGCCGCCACGTAGGGACTCGCGAACTTGGCGCGGTAATCGGCCACCAGTTCGGCGCGCTTCTTGGCGAGTGCGGCTCCGGTGAGCCCCTTCAACTCGTTGCGGAAGATGATGTTCACGGCACCCTCCGGGCCCATGACGGCAATCTCCGCCGTCGGCCAGGCGACGTTGTAGTCGGCGCGCACATGCTTGCTGCACATGACGTCGTAGGCGCCGCCATACGCTTTGCGCGTGATGACGGTGAGCTTCGGAACGGTCGCCTCGGCGTAGGCGTAGAGCAACTTCGCGCCGTGCCGGATGATGCCGTTGTGCTCCTGCGCGACGCCGGGCAGGAAGCCGGGGACATCGACAAAGGTAACGAGCGGGATGTTGAAGGCGTCGCAGAAGCGCACGAAGCGGGCCGCCTTGACGGAGGCGTTGATGTCGAGGACGCCCGCGAGGATGTTGGGCTGGTTGGCGACAATCCCCACGGGTCGTCCGTTCAGTCGGGCAAATCCGATGACGATGTTCTTGGCGAACTCGGGCTGGATTTCCAGGAACGTTCCGTCGTCCACGACGGCGCGCACGACGCCCACGATGTCGTACGGCTTGTCGGGAGAATCGGGGACCAGAGTGAGAAGCCGCTCGTCCATCCGGCTGGGGGAGTCTTGCGGCTGGACCAGCGGCGGCTCGCTCAGGTTGTCGGAGGGTAGGTAGCTCAGCAGTTCACGGATGGCGCGCAGGCAGGACTCCTCATCTTCGTAAGCGCCATGCACCACGCCGGACACGGCGCCGTGCGTGTGAGCGCCACCCAATTCGTCGAAGGTGACCTCCTCGCCGGTGACGGTCTTGATGACCTCGGGGCCGGTGATGAACATGTGGCTGGTGCC
>JBBSVM010000007.1:83900-95548 GCA_038046785.1 Thermoplasmatota archaeon | reverse complement strand
GAGATCGTCCACGCCATCATGACGGACGAGAAGCGCCAGAAGGCGATGGAGCCCCTCATCTTCGGCAACATCGAGTCCGCCGCGGAAGAGTACGGCGTCAGCTCGCGCGAGGACGCCATCGGCTACCTCGGCAAGCGCCTCGCCGGCGGCCAGGCCAAGGAGTACCGTGTCAAGCGCGTTGAGGCCCTCATGGACCGCAACCTGCTGCCCCACCTCGGCCAGGAGCCGGAGGACCGCATCACGAAGGCCATCTTCCTCGCCCGCATGGGTCAGGCCGTCTTCGAACTGTTCCTCGGCCTGCGCGAAGAGGACGACAAGGACCACTACGCCAACAAGCGCCTCAAGCTCGCCGGCGACCTGATGGAGGACCTGTTCCGCGTCGCCTTCATGGCGCTCTGCAAGGACCTCAAGTACCAACTCGAGCGCGCCCACGCCCGCAACCGCGACGTCAAGATTCAGACCGCGGTGCGCGCCGACGTCCTCACGCAGCGCCTGCTGCACAGCCTCGCCACCGGCAACTGGGTCTCCGGCCGCGCCGGCGTCTCGCAGCTGCTCGACCGCACGAGCAATCTGGCTGCGCTGTCGCACATGCGCCGCGTCACCAGCCCGCTGACCCGCAGCCAGCCGCACTTCGAAGCGCGTGACTTGCACTCCACACAGTGGGGTCGTCTCTGTCCGAACGAGACCCCGGAAGGACCGAACTGCGGTCTCGTGAAGAACCTCAGTCTCTGCGTCGAGATTTCCGAGGGCTTCCCCGAGCGCGAGGTCGAGCGCGTTCTGCGCGACTTCGGCCTCAAGCCGGTCGAGCGCGACTCCACGGAAGTCCAGGTCTACCTCAACGGTGACCTCGTCGGCCTGCACGCCGACGCCACCGACCTGGTGAAGCGCATCAAGGAGCGCCGCCGCGCCGGTCTCCTCAGCAATGAGGTCAACGTCTACTGGGATGCCGACAACAACGCCATCCTGCTCAACTGCGACGCCGGCCGCGTCCGCCGTCCCCTCCTCGTTGCCGAGGCGGGCAAGATGCGCTACAACGATGAGTACGCCAAGGACATCCAGTCCGGCCGCATCAAGTGGAGCGACCTCATCAACGAGGGCATCATCGAGTACATCGACGCCGAAGAAGAAGAGAACCTCTTCGTCGCCCTCGACAAGAAGAAACTCGGCAAAGAGCACTCGCACGTCGAGATCGACCCGATGATTATCCTCGGCATCGGCTCGTCGCTGGTTCCCTACCCCGAGCACAACTCGTCGCCCCGCATCACCATGGGCGCCGGCATGGGCAAGCAGTCCCTCGGCTTCGGCGACGCCAACTACCGCATCCGCCCGGACACCCGCGGTCACCTGCTGCACACGCCGCAGGCCCCGCTCGTCCAGACGCACGCCGGCAACTACCTGCACTTCAACGACCGCCCCGCCGGGCAGAACTTCGTTGTCGCGGTCATGTCGTTCCACGGCTACAACATGGAAGACGCCATCGTCATCTCCAAGGGCAGCCTCGAGCGCGGCCTGGGACGCAGCACCTTCTTCCGCACCTACAACACGGAGGAGCGCCGCTACCCCGGCGGTCAGGAAGACCGCTTCGAGCGCCCGGACCCCGAGTGCCGCGGTGTGCGCCCCGAGGAGATGTACGCCTACATCGAGCCCGACGGCCTCATCAGCCCCGAGCGCCCCGTCCATGGCGGCGACGTCTTGATTGGCAAGACCAGCCCGCCCCGCTTCCTCGAGGAGCCGACCGACTTCCTGACCCCGCAGAAGCGCCGCGAGACTTCGGTCACCGTGCGCCACGGCGAGGCCGGATGGGTCGACACCGTCATGCTCACCGAGTCGGTCAACGGCTCGCGCATGGTCAAGATCAAAGTCCGCGACCAGCGCGTCCCCGAGCTCGGCGACAAGTTCGCGTCCAAGCACGGCCAGAAGGGCGTTCTTGGCCTCATCGTCCCGCAGGAAGGCATGCCTTTCGACGAAGAGGGCCAGACCCCGGACATCGTCGTCAACCCGCACGCCATCCCGTCGCGCATGACGGTGGCCCACGTTCTCGAAATGATTGGCGGCCTCGTCGGCTCGTCCGAAGGCCGCTTCATCGACGGCACCGCCTTCTCCGGCGAGCCCGAGACCGTCCTGCGTGAGGCTCTCCTCAAGAACGGCTTCAAGCACAACGCCCGCCGCCAGATGTACGACGGCCAGACCGGCCGCATGTTCGAGGCCGACATCTTCGTCGGCTGCATCTACTACCAGAAACTGCACCACATGGTCGCCGGCAAGATTCACGCCCGCAGCCGTGGCCCCGTGCAGATTCTCACCCGGCAGCCGACCGAGGGTCGCGCTCGTGACGGTGGTCTGCGCTTTGGTGAGATGGAGCGCGACGCGCTCATCGGCCACGGCGTCTCGATGGTGATCAAGGACCGCCTCCTCGACGAGTCGGACCTGACGACGCAGTACGTCTGCGACCACTGCGGCCACGTGGCCATGCTGGATCGTCGCGGCTTCTACCGCTGCACGGTGTGCGGCGACGATGCCGACATCCACCCGGTCGAAATGTCGTACGCTTACAAGTTGCTGATGGAAGAGCTGAAGGCGCTCATCGTGGCGCCCCGCATGAAGCTCGAGGCCCTGGTGTAAAGGAGGAAATGACAATGCGAACCATGCTCACCAACCAGCCGAAGAAGATCGGCCACATGAAGTTCGGACTGCTTTCCCCCAAGGAAATCCGCGGTCTCTCGGCCACGAAAGTCATCACCGCCGACACCTACGACGAGGATGGGTTCCCCATCGAAATGGGTCTCATGGACCCCCGCCTCGGCGTCATCGAGCCCGGCCTGCGCTGCAAGACCTGCGGCCAGAAAGTCGGCGACTGCCCCGGCCACTTCGGCCACATCGACCTCGCGATGCCCGTGATTCACGTCGGCTTCGTGCGCGTCGTGCGCGACATCCTGCGCGGCACCTGCCGCGGCTGCGGCAAGCTGCTCTTCACCGAGCGCATCCGCGAGGACTTCGAGAAGCAGCTCAAGACCTACGAGGCCGAGGAGAAGGACGTCTCGCTGCTCGCCAAGCGCGTCAGCAAGGACGCCTCCAACGTCACCGTCTGCCCGCACTGCGGCCGCGAGCACGGAACCATCGACGTCGACAAACCGACGACGTTCCGCGAGAACGGCCACAAGCTCACCCCGAGCGAGGTTCGTGAGTGGCTCGAGAAGGTCCCGAACGAGGACCTCAAGCTGCTCGGCCTCAACGCCGAAGTGTGCCGCCCCGAATGGATGGTCCTCACCGTCCTGCCGGTGCCCCCGGTCACCATGCGCCCCAGCATCACGCTGGAGTCGGGCGAGCGCTCCGAGGACGACCTCACCCACAAGATGGTGGACGTCATCCGCATCAACCAGCGCCTGCAGGAAAACCGCGATGCCGGTGCCCCGCAGCTCATCGTCGAGGACCTGTGGGAACTGCTGCAGTACCACATCACGACGTACTTCGACAACCAGACGGCCGGCATCCCGCCCGCCCGCCACCGCTCGGGCCGCCCGCTCAAGACCATCAGCCAGCGCCTGAAGGGCAAGGAAGGCCGCTTCCGCAGCAACCTGTCGGGTAAGCGCGTCAACTTCTCGGCCCGCACGGTCATCAGCCCCGACCCGAACCTGTCGATCAACGACGTCGGCGTCCCCATCGAGTGCGCCCAGGAGCTCACCGTGCCGATTCGCGTCACGCCGGCCAACTTCGCCTACTGCGCGGAGCTCATCCTGCGCGGCCCCGAGCCGAAGTTCACCGACGGCAAGTACGTCCCGGGCATCAACTACGTGATTCGCCCGGACAACCGCCGCGTCAAGGTGACCGACAAGAACGCCGACGAAGTCGCCAAGCGCCTCGAAGTCGGCTCCATCGTCGAGCGCCAACTGGACGACGGCGACGTCGTCCTGTTCAACCGGCAGCCCACCCTGCACCGCATGAGCATGATGGCCCACACGGTGCGCGTCATGCCCGGCAAGACGTTCCGCTTCAACCTGCCCAACTGCCCGCCCTACAATGCGGACTTTGACGGCGACGAGATGAACCTGCACGTCATCCAGGGCGAAGAGGCCCGCGCCGAAGCTGAAATCCTGATGAAGGTGCAGGAGAACATCCGCTCTCCCCGCTTCGGCGGCCCCATCATCGGCGCCATCCACGACCACATCTCGGGCAACTTCCTGCTCACCTGGAAGAACCCGCTGCTGCCGCTCGAGGATGCCACCCAGGTTCTCGCCCGCGTCGGCTTCAAGGGCCAACTGCCCGCCATCGTCGAGCAGAAGGACGAGCATGGCGAGATGCGCAAGTTCGTCGCCGGCCGCGACCTCTTCAGCACCCTGCTGCCCCCCGGCATCAACCTCAGCTACAAGGCCAACGCCTGCCCCTCCGGCATGAAGGAGAAGGAGGCGCGCCTGCCCGAGAACGATTTCTGGGTTGAGATCGTCAACTCCCAGCTCGTTGCCGGCGGCATCGACAAGGCGAGCATTGCGTCCGAGAAGGGCAAACTGCTCGACCACATCAGCCGCCGCCACGGCAACCAGGTCGCGCGCGAATTCCTCGACAAAGTGACGAAGGTCGGCAACGGCTTCCTCACCCTGCGCGGCTTCTCGACTTCCATCGACGACGAAGACCTGCCCCTTGAGGCGCAGACCGAGATTTCGGACCGCATCCGCCAGACCAAGGAGCGCGTCGATGTCCTGCTGAAGCAGTACAAGAAGGGCGAACTCCAGGCGCTGCCCGGCCGCTCGGCCGAGGAGACCCTTGAGATGGAGATCATGCGCGAGACGGGTCAGACCCGTGACGCTGCTGGTGAAACCGCTTCGCGGTCGCTCGGCATGGACAACTCCGCCGTTCTCATGGCGCGCTGCGGCGCGCGTGGCTCGATGCTCAACTTGTCGCAGATGGCCGGCCTTGTGGGCCAACAGGCCGTTCGTGGCAAGCGCATCCACCGTGGCTACCAGAAGCGCACCCTGCCTCACTTCAAGTGGGGCGACCTGGGCGCCGACGCTAAGGGCTTCGTGGGAGCGTCCTACAAGTCCGGCCTCAACCCGACCGAGTACTTCTTCCACTCCATGGGTGGACGTGAGGGTCTCGTCGACACGGCCGTCCGCACAAGCCGCTCCGGCTACATGCAGCGCCGTCTCATCAACGCCCTGGAAGACCTCAAGGTTGCCCAGGACGGCACCGTCCGCAACACCGCGGGCACGGTCATCCAGTTCGTGTACGGCGAAGACGGCGTGGACCCCACGCGCTCCGTCGGCGGCGAGCCGGTGGACTTCGAGAACATCTTCGCCGCCGTCGCAAGCGGCAAGGCGAAGGCGACCAAGGGAGGCAAATAGATGGCTGGCGCACAGACCCTCAACAGCTTGGTGAAGACCTACGCCTTCGACAAGTCCACGGCGGAGCGCCTCGTTGAGGCCGGCTTCACCGTGACGTCCGCCAAGTCGGCCGACAAGAAGGCCCTCATGACGGCGGGCTTCGCCGGCAACGAGGTCGAGGAAATCCTCCTGAAGTTCAGCAAGGGCAAGCGCGACGCCGCCGCCCGCCGCACCACCCGCAAAGTGGTCGTGGATGAGCGCGACTTCGAGACCACGATGGTCAAGGTCGACACCCGCAAGGAAGAGCTGCTGAAGAAGGACGCTTTCCTCATCAAGCACGTCGGCGAGGGCATCCTGCCGCAGCGCATCGTGCGCAAGCTCGTCGACGGCGGCCTCGCCCGCGGCTTCTCGGACGCCCAGCTCAAGATGGCGGCCGACCTCGCCGTGGAGGAGTACAACATCGCCAAGGTGGACGCCACCGAAGCGGCCGGCATCGTCGGTGCCCAGAGCATCGGCGAGCCCGGAACGCAGATGACGATGCGCACCTTCCACTTCGCCGGTGTCGCAGAAATCAACGTCACCCTCGGTCTGCCCCGCCTCATCGAGATTGTGGACGCCCGGCGCACGCCGAGCACTCCGACGATGCGCATCTTCCTGAAGGAGAAGGTGAAGGCGGACCGCAACGTCGCTACGCGCATCGCCAACCAGATTGAGATGACGCTGCTCAAGGACATCGCCGCCGTCGACGCCGACCTCGGCAGCCTTGAGATCAAGGTCACGCCCGAGCTCGAGCGCATGGCGGAGAAGGACATCAAATTCGAGGATGTCCTCGCCGCCGTCAACGCCGTGCGCCGCATCACCGCGACCGAGGAGAAGGGCAAGACCCCGAAAATCCTCGTCAAGCTCACCGAGCCCAACTTCAAGAACCTCCAGAAAGCAGTCGAGGACCTCAAGAAGATCAAGGTCAAGGGGATTGACGGCATCACTCGCCTCGTCATCCGCCGCGACGACGACGAGGGTGGCTACATCCTTTTCACCGAGGGCTCGAGCCTGAAGGAGATCCTCGAGATCCCCGGCATCGACCACAGCCGCGTTCTCACCAACGACATCGTGCAGATCCAAGAGTGCCTCGGCATCGAGGCGGCGCGCCAGTCCGTCATGGACGAAGCGCACGCCACCCTGCAGGGCCAGGGTCTCACCGTGGACCGCCGCCACCTCATGCTGGTCGCCGACGTTATGACGGCCGACGGCGAGGTCAAAGCCATCGGTCGCCAGGGTGTCTCGGGCCAGAAGTCCTCCATCCTCGCCCGCGCCGCGTTCGAGATCACCGTGGACCACCTGCTGCAGGCCGGCATGATTGGCGAAATCGACCCTCTCCAGGGCGTCGCCGAGAACATCATCGTCGGCCAACCCGTGAACCTCGGCACCGGAGCGGTCCGGCTCGCCATGGACACCGTCAAACTCGCCAAACTCGTGAAGACCATGCCCGTCCCGGTTTCCACCGTGCCGGTCGTGCAGGAGGCGCCCACCCTGTCCTACGAAGGGACTGCGGCAGGCTCCGCCGAACCCGAGTTCGCCGAACCCACTGAAGAAACCAAGGAGGCCTGAACACAATGGACGTGCAACGAAGCCTGCGAACCGTACTCGCCACCGGCAAGGTCCTGATCGGATCCGACCAGACCGCCAAAGCCGTGGCTCGCGGGGAGGCCAAACTGGTCATCCTCGCAACAAACGCCCCCGAATCGGACGCCATCAAGGCGGCCGCCGCCAAGAAGCGCGTACCCATCTACGCCTTCGACGGGATGGGAACCCAGCTGGGTCCCGCCTGCGGCAAGCCCTTTGCCATCTCCGCCCTCGCCATCCTGGACGCCGGAACCTCCGACGTCCTGCAACTGGCCAAGTGATGCCATGACCGACGTCAACCTCTCCATGGAGGCCATCGGGCTCATCTCCGAGGCCGAGAAGCGTCTGCGCGCCCGCATCAAGGACGCCGTGGACGAGGGCGAACGCATCGTCTTCATCACCGAGAAGGGCCACCTCGGCCAGGCGCTTGGCAAGGAAGCCAAGAACCTCGCCATGATGCGCGAGCTTCTCAAGAAGGACGTCAAGTTCGTGGAGTGGGACGACGACAAGCAGGTGTTCATCCGCAACCTGTTCAAGCCGTTCGACATCGCCTCCGTCCGCATGGAGACTCTTTCCGTCATGCCCCCCGCCGACCCGACCCGCCCTGAGGCGGTGCCGGAAGCGAAGATGAAGATCCGCGCCATCGTCGAAGTCGAGGCGAAGGACAAGGGCAAGGCCATCGGCAAGGGCGGCAAGAACATCGGTTCCATCCGCCACTTGGCGAAACGGCACCATGAGATTGACGAGGTCCAAGTCATCTGAGCGCTGCGCGCTCAGATGCTTGGACATCGTCAGCGAGCGGCGAAGCCGCGAGCGGACCAGCCGGTCGAGCGTGAGCTCGACCGGGTGGGGACCGCGAGCCGCAGCAGCGGCTCGCGACTGAACCAAGCGATGCCCCTATCAGCCTCGGCTCCACTTTGTGGTCGTGCCTCGCTTCGCCTCCTCCCGTGCCGAGGCCATCGTCGTCGCCTTGCTGGTCTTGCTGTTCGCCTACGAAGGCGCGGACAAGACGCTTGGTCGACAGGACGCTTTCTTCGCTTCCATTGGCTATCCGACTTGGAGCGGCCTCGCCATTGGCCTGTTCGAGTTGGCGCTGGCGGTGGCGCTCTTGATTCGCCCGCTGCGGCTGCTCGCGGCGCTTGGTGTCCTCGCCACGATGGTGGGGGCGGGGGCGACCATCCTGTCGTCTGGCCGGAATGACCTCTGGCCGCTCACCCTCGCCGCCGCCGGGCTGGCTTCTTGGCTCGTCGTGACCGGTTGGCGCAGCGACCCGCTCGTTCAGGCGATTCGCCAGAGAGTGTAGGTCTCGGTCAAGCGTGCCGTGCCGGACCCCATCTCCTCGAGTACCTTCGTGTAGCTTGCCGGCAAACCAGCGCCGTCGCCGCGCACGAACGCCCACGTCGTCGTGACGTTGCTTGCGTCAACCGGGTCCACGACGCGGACGTCGGTGATGCTGCGCGTCCCCTCTGCCGTGACATCGAAGTAGAAGCGGTACACGTCGTTCGTTCCGACGAACGTGATGGAGTCGCCCTCGGATACGAGCGGGCCCCATTCGGAGGAGAGACTGTTCTCCACTTTCTCCTGGGGCACCGCATAGTAGAGGGTTCCCGCAACAAGGACGGTGAAACTGGCGAGGAGGGCGAACCAGGTCGCCTTCGACGGTTTGGCGTGGCGCAGCAAAATCCAGACGAGCGGGATGAGGGCGAAGCTGACGTAGCGCACGTTGTGCAGGAAGAACGACTCCTCGTACTGCCAGAGCGCCGCGTCGATGAGGAGGGTCAAGACGAGCGGGAGGATGGCTGCAAGCCAAAGCCCGGAGTCATGTTCGTTGGCCAGCAGCGGGATGCGGCGCAGCTGCGGCAACCACGGGGCGACCGCCATGAAGAGCAGGTAGCCGAGCCCGAACATGACCAAGAACGAGAAGGCGAGCAGGCTCACGAAGCCAACGGGGTGGGCGAGGGCGTGACTGTACGCTGCGCTGATGTGCTCGCTGGTCTGCCAGGTGCCAAACAGGGACCAGTTGCGCCATGCCCAGAGCGCCACGACGGAGCCGAAGAGGGCAATCGCTGTGAGATAGCTCGGATCGCGCAGCACCTTGAGGCCGCGGAAGCGCAGCCGCCAGGCGAGCCCGCCGAGGCCGGCGATGATGAAGAAGTAGCCAATGCTCGATTTGGTGAGGTAGCCAAGTGCTGCGAAGAGGGCCGCCGCGACGATGAACCAGGGGCGCTCGAGGCTCTTCAGGATGGCCCACATCGTGGCGACAAACAGCAGCAGCAGCAGGTTCTCGGCGTACCCCTTGTTGGTGGTGAGAATGAGAATCGGGCTAACGGCCACGACGGCGGCGGCGATGAGCCCCTTGCGCGGGCCATACAGGTCGCGCGTGCAGAGCCAGGTCACTGCGATGGCAGCAAACGAAGTGGCAATCGAGGCGACGCGGGTGGGGTCGCGTCCGAAGCCAAGCACGGCGTAGAATCCAGCAAGGAGTGTCGGGTAAAGCGGCGGGTAGTGGTGGCTCGGTTGCGGTCCGTTGCCTGGCGTGTAGATGTCGCCCCACGGCATCGTGAAGGCGCCGGTGTCGAGGAGCCCCTTCGCCATTGCGGCGTAGCGGTCGCCGTCGGGTCCGAGCGGCCAGAACCAGGGAGCGACGAGGCGGACCAGGATGCCGAAGCCGAGCAGGGCGACGAGCGGTGCTGCGCCGGTGAGGCGAGCATCGCACCAGGAGGCGACACGCGCCCAGAGTTTCTGGAGCCAACGCACCGCAGTGAGTCCGCGCGCCGCGTCGGGAATCGGTGCGACGAGGTGCTGCACGAAGATCTGGGCAAGGAGAACGAGCGAGATCCAGAGTCCGCCGACGAGGAGTCCGGCCACGGCGTCGGTCGGCCAGGCGGCGCCGGTCGCGATGGCGAGGGCGGCGACCAGGAGGGCAAGCGCGAAGGCGAGGCTGCGGCGCGCCAGCAGACTCCAGATGGGTTCGACGGCGCGGCAGCGCCAGAGAATGAGCCCCGCCAAACTCGCCGCGAGGGTCGCCCCTTCGTGCGGGAAGGAGCCGGCGAGCGGGAAGGGGGTGGTGCCGGTGGGCGGCAGGCGGCCGACTGCGTCCTGCACGATGGCGACGAGTCCGAGGAGGAGCGGACCCGCGGCAAGTGCTGCGTAGGCGGCGGGCCAGTCGCGGCGCCGGGCGTCACGGACCGCGAGGACCAGGAAGGGGGTGAGAAGGAGTGGAGCGCTTGCGGCGCTGTTCAGGAACTCTGCGATGGCCTGGAACAGCGGCGAGAGCCGATCCAGCGCCACGCCGCTGCGTCCGGTCTCCAGCACCTCGAGCGTGCCGCCGCCAAGAACCTGTGCGGCCACGAAAGCGAACGCCGCCCCAAGTCCAAGTGCTGCGAGCGCGAGGCGAAGCGTCCCCGCGCTTACCACCTTGAGCTGCTTCGTGAGATAGAACGAAAGGGCCAGGAATGCGACGATGCCAAGCACCGTGATGACCAGTGCTTTGCCGAGCAGGCCGCCCAGGGTGCGGAAGCCGAGGCCGGTGAGCCAGCCGCCCAGGACCACGACGCTGGTGACGAGCAGGTTGCCGGCAAGGGTCGCGGGCCAGAAGCGTCGGGCGGCAAATCGCGAGGCGCCGGCGACGTAAGGGGTGAAGCTGCGCACGAAGGGCTGCGTGCGCGACAGGACGATGGTGAGGATGCCGTGGCTGGCGAAGAGCGCCTCAATCTTCGCCTGCCGCTCCGGCGTGAGGCGAAACAGTTTGGGCCACGATGCGGCGAATCCGAGGCCGTAGCGGCGGCCGAGACCGAAACAGAGGATGTCGCCGACTGCGCCTCCGACGGTACAGAGCAGGACGAGGGCGAGCGGGTTGCGCCCGGCGTAGGCCCACTGCACGCTGGCGAGGAAGACGGCCGTGTGAGCGGGGACCAGGATGCCCAGAAATGGAATCGCTTCGATCAGGCCGCCAAGAAAGACGACCAGGTAGACCACCCAGGGAGGAATCTCCGCGACCCATTGCAGGAGGCCCTCAAACACCACGACGCCGCAGCACCCGGCCGTTCAGATATGAAGGTGGCCGTCGGGCGGTTCAGGCGGCGACCAGAGGCAGGGGGGCGACCGTCGTGGGCGCGGGTGCGAGGGCGTGTTTCTCGCTCCAGGCCCGCAGGGCGGCGAAGACTGGGCCGAGGTCGCGCGCCTTGGCTGTCACTTCGTAGTCCACACGGGGCGGAATCTCGTTGTACGATGTGCGCGAAAGCAGCCCGGCCTCGACGAGCGAGCGCAGTCGCTCGGACAGCGTATTGGGGCTGATGTCGAGCGCGTCTTGAATCTCCACGAAGCGGCGCGGCCCGGAGCTCTGCCAGATGAACAAGTGCAGAATGTCGAGGACGTGCACTTTGCCCAGAAGACGGAACAGGTCGCCGATGTCGCAGCCGCCCGCATCTCCGACGCACGGGACGTCGGTCGTTTTGTCCATGGCGCCCATTGCTCCTTTTTCTATATCAATGGGTTGGCGGGGGCAGAACACAAGGGGCGTTGCCCAACGCGAAGACCCAGGACAGGATTCGGAGCCGGAGCGCAACAGCGCTTCGGCTTAGCGAGGCCGCGCGAAGCGCGCCGAGCGGAGAATCCTGTTCTGGACGCACCGAACGAGCGAAGCAAGTGAAGTCCCCAGGACAGGATTCGGAGCCGGAGCGCAACAGCGCTTCGGCTTAGCGAGGCCGC
>JBBSVM010000007.1:0-83800 GCA_038046785.1 Thermoplasmatota archaeon | reverse complement strand
GCGAAGCGCGCCGAGCGGAGAATCCTGTTCTGGACGCACCGAACGAGCGAAGCGAGTGAAGGTGCCCAGGACAGGATTCGAACCTGCGAACCACAAAGGAGAAGACTCTGAATCTTCCATCGTTGGCCACTTGATTACCTGGGCGTTTGGGTGAACAAGAAACGACGTTTCTTGTTCGGGAAAAGGGTCAGGCATCCTGCGAACCACAAAGGAGGAGACTGTAGCCTTGAGCGCATCAGCGCTCAAGGCGCGGACCGAGCGCGGATGCGCTCGGGCCAATCTCCCATCGTTGGCCACTTGATTACCTGGGCGTTGGGGGAAGAAGAAAGGAAAAGGGAAAGTCGCGAGAAAAACGCGGCTTGACGACTGCCTTACAGGTTGGCGGCGGCTTCCTGGAAACGCACGAAGCGCTCCTTCAGGAGGTCGACGGCCTTGAGCAGGGCATCCTCGGCCTTGAGGGCGCCGTCGGTCTCAAAACGGAACAGGAATTTCCTGTCGTCGTAGTGGATCTCGAAGGCGTCGCCGAGCAATTTCTTGGTCTCGGCATCGTCGGCCTTGTTGACGTCGTCGGGCTTCAGGATGACGAGCTTGCCGCCGTCCACGCCGAGGACGCCGGCGGGGGTGCGCTCGACGGCCAGCTTGGCGGCGTCGGGCTTGACCTTCTTGGTGTCCAACGTGGCGGTGGGGAAGTACTTGTAGCCGGCCGCTTGGCCGACCTGCCACTTCGCGTGCTGCGTGCCGTCGCCCAGAATCGCTTCGGCCTCAAGGATGAGGCGCTGGCCCTTCAGGAGGTCCACAATCGGGATTTTGGGGTCCACGATGGCGTACGCCTTGTCCTCGGGCTCGAAGTCGCCGGAGTAGACGGTGCAGGGGCCTTCCTTCGTGAGCGTGAAGCGCACCAAGAAGGTCGGCTTGCCCTCGGCGTCCACTTGGCCCTTCAAGTTGAGGGTCGAGGGGTCCGTCGGGACAGGCAGGAGACCGATGCGGTGCGCCAGAATCTCATCGAAGAGAGCGCTCGTGTTGTCGTAGAAGGTCACCTTGTCGATGGCCAACTTGGGGACCTCGGCCACCAGCGTGCGGCGCAGAGCGTTGACGAGGTAGGGGTGAACCCCCTCGACGACGAAGCTGCACGCGGTGGCGGAAGTCTCGCGAATTTCGATGTTCACAGAGTCACCTTAGACACGGCGTCCGCGGCGTCCGCCCTTCTTGCGAGCGCCGTCGTGCGGGACGGGGGTGACATCCTCGATGCGACCAACGAGGATGCCGTTGCGGGCGAGGCCACGGATGGCCGCCTGGGCGCCGGGGCCGGGGCTGCGCGCCTTGGAGCCGCCGTAGCCGCGCACGCGGATGTCCACGAAGTTGAAGCCCTTCTCCTTCATCGCGTCGGCGATCTTGGAGGCAGCGCTCATCGCCGCGAAGGGGCCGCCCTTGTCCTTGTCGGACTTGACGACCATTCCGCCGGTGCACTTCGCGATGGTCTCCGCGCCGGAGGCGTCGGTCACCGTGATGTTGATGTTGTTGTAGCTCGCGAAGATGTGCGCGATGCCCTTCTTCTCGCTCATGCGGTCGCCTCCGTGGGGGCGGCCTCAACAGGCGCCTCGGCGGCGGCCTGCGGGGCGGACTCGAAGCCGGCAGCCTTGGGGCGGGCCGGGTGGGTCTCGTCGGCGATGGCCTTCGAGGGGTCGATGCGGATGAGCTCTTCCTCGCCCTTGCGGACGACGTAGGAGGGGACCGTGACGCGGCGCTCGCCGATCTGGATGCAGCCGTGGCTGACGAACTGGCGCGCCTGGCCCGGGGTGCGGGCGAGGCCCTTGAGGTACACCTGGGTCTGCAGGCGGCGGTTCAGGATGCGCTCCAGGTCGATGCCCAGAACCTCACCGAGCGTCGCGTTCTCGCCCAGGTAGCCCTGGGTCTGCAGGCGCGTCATGAGGAGGCGGGCCTCCTTGGCGGCCTGGAGGTCGTCCGGGTTGCGGGTGCGGCCGACGAGCTGACGGGCCTGGCCACGAATCTCGCGCAGACGGGTCTGGGCGGTCCACAGCTCGGTCTTGGTCTTGAGGCCGTACTTGGCCTTGACCTCATTTTCCGCCTTGATGCGGGGGCCCTGCCACGGGTGGCTCGGGGTGTCAGAGTGCTTGCGCTGGAACTTTGGCTGGCCCATTTACTTCTTGCCTCCTGCGGGAGCGGCGGGTTTGGCAGCGGCGGCGGCCGGCTTGGCGGGCGCCTTGGCGGCAGCACCGGCTGCGGCGGAGGGTGCCTTCGCGGCGGGGGCGGCCTTGGCACCAGCAGCGGGAGCGGCGGCCGCGGGGGCGGCGCCGGGCTCGGCCTTGCGCTGGACACCGACGGCGGCGCCGAAGCGGCCGTTGGCCTTCGTGCGCTGGCCGCGGGTGGGCAGCTTGCGCTCGTGGCGGTAGCCGCGCCAGCTGCGGATCTTCTTGAGGCGGTTGAGGTCCTCGCGCAGCATGATGGTGATTTCAGTGCCGACCATGTGGCGGTCCTCGCCGGTCTCGGGGTCCTTGCGGCGGTTGACCATCCAGGTCGGGAGGCTCTCGGTCAGCTCGGTGATGACCGTGTTGAGGAGCTGGATTTTCTCTTCAGGCAGGTCGCCGATGCGGCCGAAGGGGTCGACGCCAGCGTCGCGGGCGACGATGGGGGCGAGGCGCTTGCCCACGCCAGGGACGTAGCCAAGGGCGACGCCGGCGGGCTTCTTTCCGTCAAGATCGGTGTTCTGGATGCGGACGAGGTAACGGAAGTCCGCTCCAAATTCAGGTTTGTCAGCCATAATGACTCCCCCCTGCTCTCAAAGGAGCCGAGGATCGATGCCCTCCCATGCCCCATCTGTGGGGGCGCAGGTGTGCAACTCGGCCGACAAGACCCCCCTATTTAGCCATAATGGCGGGCGACAGGAGGGTGGCGTGCGAGGCGGGAGCCATCTGGGAAGATGCGGGCGGCGGTGGAAGGCACGCCAGCACACCAGCCGTACAGGGCTGCTCTTCAACGGCGGCGAGCTTGACCAGGAAAATGAGCGGGGCGTCGAGGCCGGCGGGGACGTCGGTGCGGCCGCCGTAGGCGTCCTCGGCCGCCATCCAGACGACCCGCGTCGTCGTGGTGGAGAGTCCTTTGAGGCCGTCGTTGAATCCCCGGATGGTCGTGTAGTAGGACCACAGCGGCGCCGCGTTGCCGGTGGCCGGCCCCGCAGCAGTCCCCGAGGTGCCCGGCGCCCAGATGAGCGGCCGTTCGGTGCGGTCCTGGTCGTAGATGTAAACGGGGAGAGGCTCGCCCACGGTGGCGTCGTACCAGGCGGCGCGCGGCCAGGACGAGGCGTCGAGATCGGCGAGGTTGGTGTCGAACATCGTGCCGTTCTCCCAGAAACCGGCGTACCAGACGCGCGCGCCCATGCCGGCCTCGGCGATGCTGCCTGCCTCGGGGGCCATGGAGTTCCACGTCACGCCGCCGGAGCGACCCACGCTGCACTCCAAACCTGCTTGGTGGACGGTCCAGTTGAGCTGCGCTCCGACGGC
This sequence comes from Thermoplasmatota archaeon, assembly GCA_038046785.1. Lineage (GTDB taxonomy): Archaea > Thermoplasmatota > E2 > JACPAO01 > JAHFTW01 > JAHFTW01. Next base: position 80,282 of record JBBSVM010000007.1, on the reverse strand, counting down.
TGCTGGGGGGACGGAGAGGCGAAGGAGGGCGGCACCGGGCGCCACCGGCGCAAGGGTTCCGGGTTGGTCGACGGTGATGTTCATCGCGACGGCATTGTTGTTGAAGGGAAGGACGACGGTCTGCCAGGGCTGGGCGGGGTCCCGTTCAGCGTGCGCACCATCCAGGGAGGGGACGAGGACGCCGACGTCGCGAAGCTCGGGGCATTCGGTCGGCAAGAACGCGCAGCCAGGCGCAAGGGTCGCCGCGATGAGGAGGAGGGCGACCAGGTTACGCACAACACCCGCGGCCGGTGCCGATGCTTAAGCGTTGTCGGACAGGACCAGCGAAGTCTTGACGGGCCGCCATCTGCGGACCGCGTGAAGGTTGCCGTTCTCGGCGGGGGTGCCCTCGGCAGCAGCGCGGCACTCGCTCTCGCGGGACGCAACCACGAGGTCACGCTCCTGGAGCGGGCGACACTTGGCTCCGGCTCCACCGCGAAGGCGGCGGGCATCCTCAGCTCGTTTGCCTGGAACGATGCCGACTACAAACTCATCGCGGCAACACGCGGTGCCATTGGTGAAACCATCGCGCTCGCTCTGGCAGCCGGGGAGCGTGCGGCGCGCGGGGCGTGGAGGTCGGCTCCCTCTCTCGTCGTCGGCTCGGGCGCCAACATCCGCAAGCTGGACCAACTCCAGGATCGTGTCGAACGGCACACCGAAGAGTGCGAGCGGCTCGGCCACCGCGAGGCACAGCGCGCTTTCCCGGGGCTCCGGTTCAACCCGGGCGACGAGGCCATCGTGGCGCAGGAGGATGGCGTCATCGAGGCGGGCGATTTCCTGGCCGCGTTGCGGGCCCGGCTCGACCAAGAAAGTGTCACGGTGCAGGAGCAGAGCGCCGCCCGGCTCACCGAGCTGCGCAGCCGCTTCGACGCCGTCGTTGTCGCGGGCGGGGCATGGACGAAGGGCATCCTCAATGAGGTGGGCGCCGCGTTGCCAATTCAGGCCTACCGCACCCAACTCGCAAGCCTGGCCATCCAGGATGGCGGGTCGCTGCCCATCGTGCACGACCTCGACCACCACTTCTACACTCGCCCGGAATCGGAGGGGTCGATGCTTGCTGGAAATGGTACGCAGCTGCGGCCGTTCGAGCCGGACCACTACAACGAAGTGGGCGACCCGGAATTCGTCCACTCCATCGCCGAGCGGGTCGTCGCCCGGTTCGCCGACGGCGAGGGAGCCACGGTGCGCTCGAGTTGGGCTGGGCTTTGTGTTGCGACACCAGACCGGCGTCCCCTCTGCGGCGCGGTGCCAGGCCAAGAGGGTCTGTTCGTGCTGACCGGCGACAACGGGTTCGGTCTCATGCGCAGTTTGGCGCTCGGGGAGGCGCTGGCCGACGCGGTGGCGGGCCGGCCCGATGCGTCGCTTGCCCCCGGCCGCTTCGGGCGTGAAGTCTCCGACTCGTTCGAGATGCGGGAAGGCTACGGCGGGTAGTCGACTTATTCGGCGACGACGACCGCTTCGGCGAGCCCGTCGGGGCGCGGCGCGATGGTTGCAGGGAGTTCTCCGCCCGTCTTCGTGGTCTTGACGTAGACGCTGGGCTTCTGCAGGATGTGCTCCTCGAGGAAGGCGTCCCAGAAGACGAGCGTCTGGAAGACGAGGTAGCTTTGCAGGAAGAGGAAGGCGGGGAACTCGCGCCAGGCGTGCTTCACGCCGTCGCGGCGGTCCTGCATCCACATGCAGAGCCAGCCGATGAAGGGGGTGACACCAAACAGGGTCCAGCCCACTGCCTCGACGCCGTCCCACGGGATGTAGGTGCGGGTGTCGTAGCCGAGCAGGCCGACCAGTTTGAGCGGGAAGCCGGCGACGAAGAGGACCGGCATCAAAACGTAGAGCAGCGTGAAGGCCAGGTCGGCGCGCTGGAAGAGCGAGATGTTGGGCATCGAGGCAAGCTGCGGCATGTAGCGGCTTGCCACCTGCATCCAGCCGCGGCCCCAGCGCTTGCGCTGCGCCCACCAGTCCTTGAGCCGGGCCGGGTTCTCCTCGTGGGTGCGGATTTCCGGGTCGACGAGAATCTTCCAGCCGGCGGCGTGGAGCTTGACGGAGAAATCGATGTCCTCGACGAGAATTTCTTCGTCGAAACGGCCGACCGACTCGAAGACGCTGCGGCGGAAGATGGCCTGGCCGCCGCCGAAGAAAGTGAAGCCGTTCATGACCTGGCGGACGTAGATGTCGCCCTTTTCGATGGCGTCGCGCTCCACTTTGGTCAAGTTGGCAAGGAAGGACTCTTTGGCGTTCATGCCCATGGCGCGCCCCTTGACGCAGCCCACCTTGGGGTCGGCGAGGAGGTGCTGCACGGCGCGCTTCACGATGTGCGGCTCGACCGAGTGGTCGGCGTCCAAGCTCATGAGGAATTCGCCGGTGCAGTGGTCGAGGCCGTAGTTCGTGGCGGCCGCCTTGCCGCCGCGCGGGGAGTCGCGCTCGACCGGCACGAAGCGGCGGTCGCCTTCGGCGAACGAGCGCACCAGGGCGCCGGTGCCGTCGGTGCTGCGTTTCTCATAGACGTAGACGAACTCAATCTTGTCGTGCGGGTAGTCGATGTTCAGCATCGACGCCATTGTGCGGGGCAGGACGGCCGCTTCGTTGTAAGCGACGACGAGGACGGAGACGGTGGGCCACTCCACGTTGTCCGGCTTGGCGGCCGGGACGGGGGAACGCTTGAAGGTGAGGAGGCCCGCCATCAAGGCGCGGCCGGCAATCAGGGCGAGGCCGGCGAACAGGATGGTGGAGAGGATGCGCAGGTAAGGGGTCCAGAAGACGCCCGGAGCGACGAGGGCGCAGGCGAGAACGATGCCAAGCGTCCACTTGACGGCGCGCTCCCCCGCTTTCGACTTGCTGCCAGAAAGTTTGACATCCAAGGTGCAGCACCAAGCCCGCGGCTTGTCGGTCGACGAAAAGTACGGCTATAAAAATGAATGGACCCGCGTCTAGGGGTCAAGGGGGCGGGGCGAAGAGAAGGAGTCAAGGGTGCGTCGGCTGCGCAGCAGGGGAAGGAGGTTGGAATGGCTTTGCCAAGTCTTCAGCAGGGCGTGCCGTTCGATGTGGCGCAGGGCGGCGGGGATGTCGTCGAACGGCAGGGGTTTCGCAGCAAGTGCCGCCTTTGTGGTCTCGCGCACGACCCAGACGCCGAGCGGCGTCGTGTAGCCCTCGGTGATTTCGCGGTGGACGATGACCGTCGCCTGGCGGCGCAGGGCGACGAGGTGTTCCAGAACCGAAAGTCGCGTGGCATAGTAGCCTCCGGCCGTGGCGGCGTATGCCTTGCGGCCGCGCCAATCTTCATGGTCGGCGGCCACGATTTCGGCGGCGTCGCGGCTCCAGAAGTTACCCTTCAGCCACGCCTCGATGGACTCGAACGACCAGGGGCCGGGCAGGGTGAGGACGAAGAAGCGGTTGCCGAACCGTTCGGCGAACTGCACGGTCGGCTGGTCCACGCTCGGGAAATCGCGCACCTCTTCGATGAGGTGTTGGCCAACCTGGTCGTCGGTGGCGGTGATGCTCCAACGCGTCGGGACCAACTTGCGCTTCGCCCCCAACCCCAGAAGCCCTGCCGAGAGCACTTTCTCCAACTGGTAGTGGTCCACGCCGGCGTCGTAAAGCGAGCCGATGGCCTCGCCCGCGCGCAAGTCGGTGTCGTTGGCGGCCCGCTCAAGAGGCCGTTCCACCCGCACGTTCTCTGCCAGCATCGCCCGCTCCAGCGCGGCGGTGGGGCCGTGCGGCGGCGTGAACTCCCCGACCGCGACCTGTCCGAAGCGCGGTGCGCGCTCGAGCCGCACTTCAGTGTCCACCGGGCGGGCGGAGAGCGCCAACTCCTGGCTGGCCCGCAGGATGCGGTCGTTGCTGAAAATGTCCCCTGGCGGCCGCGGCTCGTGGATGCGGACGCTGTGCGTGGTGCGCACGAGGCTGCTGCGCAGACCCACGACGTCGGGAATTGCCAACCCCATCCAGCTGCGCGGGTCGTCGAGCCGCCGCGCGCCCGCCTCGTCGCGCCGGTCGGGCGGCAGCATCGGCCCGACGGTGACCTTGGGGTAGCCGTGCCGGCCGACGAAGAGGGCGGGCGGGCTGGAGCCAGACAGGTCGCGCCCCACCACGCCCGACTTGGCAACCTGCGGCAGTTGGTGCCGGATGCGGGCAAGCAGCGGGCAGGGGTCGATGCCGCACAGCATGCGGGACCCTTTGCAGGCGACGCAGAGTTTGGGGTCGATGCGGCTCAGGACATCGTCGTCCCCGCTCGGGGCGATGGGGAGTCCGGGCAGGGCCACGCATCTGCATGAGGGCCACCGGCTTCAGTATGCCGCCGGGAATCATGGAGGGGTCCGCGCAGCGGACCCGTCCTTGTTGATCGACCTGACTGCAGGTCGAGCCGGAGCCTTCTTGGCCGTTCTCGAAGTGGCGGTGTCGTGGACTTGGTCTGCCCCCTCGACTTCCGCTACGGCCGCAAAGAGATGAAGGGGCTCTGGACCGAAGAGAAGCGCCTCCATTACCTGCTCCAGGTCGAGGCGGCTCTCGCTCACGCCCACGCCGCGACGGGGACCATCCCGAAGGAGGCCGCCAAGCGTCTGCAGAAAGTCGCCGACTCGGGCAAAGTCAAGCCCGACCGCGTCAAGGAGATTGAGGCGGAGATCAAGCACGACCTGATGGCGGTCGTCAAGGCGATGACGGAGGTGGCGGGCAAGGAGGATGGAAAATTCATCCACCTCGGCGCAACCAGCTACGACATCATCGACACTGCCAACTCTCTGCAGTTCCGCGACGCCATGGGCCTTGTGCGCGACGGCCTGCGCAAGCTGCGTGACGCCCTCCTCAAGCAGGCCGACGAGCACCGCCACACCACGATGCTCGGCCGCACGCACGGCCAGGCCGCGGTCCCCATCACCTTCGGCCTCAAGATGGCCGTGTACGCCTCGGAGGTCGGCCGCCACCTCGAACGTCTCGCCGAAACCGAGAAGCGCGTCGCAGTCGGCATGATGAGTGGCGCCACCGGCTCGATGGCTGCCTTCCGCGGCAAGGGCATCGAAGTGCAGGCTGCCGTCTGCAAAAAGCTGGGCCTCAAGCCGGTCACTGCGAGCACGCAAATCATCCAGCGCGACCGCTACATCGAGCTCTTTTCCGTGCTGGCCAACATCGCGACCAGCCTGGAGAAGTTCAGCTCCGAGGTCCGTACTCTCCAGCGCACCGAAATCGGCGAGGTCGCCGAGGGGTTCGACGTCAAGAAGCAGGTCGGCAGCTCGACCATGCCGCACAAGCAGAATCCCATCACCTCGGAGCAGATTTCCGGCCTCGCACGCCTGGTGCGCAGCTTCGTGCTTCCAACCTGGGAGAATGCCGTGCAGTGGAACGAGCGTGACCTCGCCAACTCCGCCCCCGAGCGCTTCCTCCACCCGCACGCCTTCATCCTGCTCGACCACATTCTGCACCAGATGGCCAAGGTGTTCAACGAACTGCGCGTCTTCCCTGACCGCATGGCGGAGAACATGGACCGGGCGCACGGTCTCATGATGGCGGAATCGGTCATGATTGCCCTCACCGAGACGGGCGTCGGCCGCCAGGATGCCCACGAGATGGCGCGTGAGGCGAGCATGCAGGCCATCGCCAAGAAGATCCACTATTCCAAGGCGCTCGCGGCGCACAAGGGCATCGTCAAGGCGCTCGGCAAGAAGGGCATCGCCGACGCCGTGGACCCGGCCAAGTATGTCGGCCCCGTGGACGCCATCATTGACCAAGTGATTGCCGAGACGAAGAAGCTCTGACGCGGCGCACCTGCCGCAGCGGGTCGGTCAAGTGAGCATGCAAGCCAATGAGGACGGCGAAGGAGACCAGGAAAACTCCGTAGTGGAGCCGTGGCCAGATGTCCGCCGTGGCGGGTACGAGAGTGGCGACGTCCGGAAAGGAGTCATGCTGGCCGTCAGGGCGCAGTTCGCTGAACGGGAATCTCCCCGCATCGGTGCTGTGGGTCAGCTGCGCCACCTCGAGGTGGACGAGGGCAGGGGCCGAGTCGGACGTCAGGAACAGCATGCGCTCCACGACGAGGGCCGATGGACAGCCGATGACCGTCTCCCGAGCCGTGCGCGGTTGGCCATTGACGCGGAACTGCAGCAGCAGCTCGATGCTTGAGTGCAGTTCGTCGCACGCCCTGTTCGTCGCCAGGGTGAAGCGCACCGTGTCGGCTGCAGGGCTCGCGGCGTGGGCGGTGAGCAGCCGCAGGGTGGGCTCCCGGAGCGCCTCGACGGGCGCCGCAGAGGCGGCGACGAGAAGAAGGGCAAGGACGACGAAGAGCGCGCGCCGCACGGCTTCAACGGCGCGTTCCACCTTTTTCTACCCATTGGCGACGCCAACGAAGCAAACAGGCTTGTGAACCGGGCCGGTCTGCCGGGGATGTGGCTTTCCAGACCCCGATCGGCACCCGCGACTTCGCTCCGGCCGAGATGCGCGTGCGCGACGAGGTGGCCAAGCGCATGCGCGGCGCCTTCCGCCGCTTCGGCTACCGCGAGGTCCAGACGCCTGCCTTCGAGGAGCTGGCGCTCTTCACGGCGAAGTCGGGCGACGGCGTCATCGGCGAGCTCTACAATTTCAAGGACAAAGGCGACCGCGACCTGACGCTGCGTCCGGAGCTGACGGCGCCGGTCATGCGGATGTATTTCGCGGACCATTTCAACGACCCCAAGCCCATCAAGTGGTTCTACCACGGCGCCTGCTACCGCTACGACCGGCCGCAGGCGGGCCGCTACCGCGAGTTCTGGCAGTTCGGCTGCGAGCAGATTGGCGCCGGAACGCCGCTCGCCTACGCAGAACTCCTCGCCCTCGCCGACGCCACGATGGCCTCCGTTGGGTTGCGCAATCGCGACTTCTTCGTCGGCCACGTCAAGATCCTGAAGGCAGCCGTGGAGACCTTTGGCTTCGATGCCGAGACGCGCGGCAAGCTCATGCGCGCCATCGACAAAGACGACCGCGCGGAGATTCAGAAACTGGCCGACGCCAAAGGTGGCTGCGAGTTGGCCGTCGATCGGCTGCGGCTTGTCATGGATGCGCCCACGGTGGCGGCGGCCCGCAACGCCATGATGGGCGACATGACGGCGGAGTTCGACGAGTTGGAAGCGTGCCTCAAGCACCTCGCCGCGTTCGGCGTCACGAACGTCAAACTCAACCTCGGCATCGCCCGCGGCCTTGACTACTACACCGGAATCGTCTTCGAGATGCACTGTCCCATTTTGGGCGCGCAGAAACAACTCCTTGGCGGCGGCGGCTACGACCTCTCCGGTGTCTTCGGCGGCCAACCGACGCCGACCATGGGGTTCGGCCTCGGCTTTGATCGCACGATTGTCGCGTTGGAGGAGGAAGCGAAACGCGACGGCAAGCCGCTGGCCTTTGGCAAAGACCCCGGTCCGGTCGCCTATTTCGCGGCGCTTTCCGATGCAGCGCAAGCCAAGGTTCTGCCCATCGTCGCGCAGCTGCGCTCCGCCGGCGTCGAAGTCGAACTGGATTTGCTGTCGCGCAAACCGGGCGCCGTTGCCAAGCACGCCGACGCGGTCGGAGCACGTTTCCTGGTGATTGTTGGCGACCGCGATTTGGAGTCCGGCTCCGTGCAGGTCAAAGAGCTCGCAAGCGGCAACCAGGTCGCGGTGCCCATCAGGACCCTGGCCACCCATTTCCAGAGTGTTTAGGCGCCGTGAATTGACCCGGTCCCCAGGAGCGTCTTGACGGTCCCGGAGTCGGGCGCGTGCGACGTCGCGAACGCAGCGTTCGCCGTGGCGTGCTCGGGTCGGCCCATGCCAACCAGTGCCGTCGTGACGCCCGGCACCGAGCGCGTGAACTGCAGAGCGGTCGCGGCGTCGCCGCGCGTGCCGAGCGCCATGGCGTACTCTGGGGGGATGCGGCCGGCGATGCGCATCTGCATCAGGCTCGCCGACGACATCACCACCATGCCCAACTCCTTGGCGGCTGCCAGGATGGTCTGCGCACCGAAGCGGAACGGTTGGCCAGGGCGCAAAAACGCCTCCGTCATCACCAGATTCACGGGCAACTGGATGGCGCGGAAATGGTGCTCGCTCGCTTTGCCGCCCGCCTTCATGCGGGCAGCGCCTGCGTGGTGAACCAGTTTCACGAGCGAGAGGTGGCCCTTTTCCTCAGGCCCCGCGCGCAGACCGTCCCAGGTAGCAACACCGTACATCCGCAGTTTTCCGGCGTCCACAGCGCGCTCCAGCGCCTCGAACGCAGCCTCGATGCGGTCGTAGAACGCGCTCTCCGAGATGCCCCATTCGAGTTGGTGCTCCGGGTTGTGCAGGTAATAGATGTCGAGGCATGCCAAGCCGAGGTTGGCGCGGCTGCGGTCGAGTTGACGCTCGATGAAGCGCGGTGCGAGGCTGTGGCCGGAGACGACGTCGCCGGGCAGGAGGACCGGGGCGCTCGGGTCGAGGAAGGTGGCGTCGAACCAGGCGTCGCCGTCCGGTTCGTCGCAGTCGCCATGGATGAAGCCGGCTTTGCTCGCGACAACAATCTCGTCACGGCGCCCCCCGGCGGCGAGGAACCGGGCGATGCCGGCGCCGAGATCGCGCTCGGAGGCTTGGTCACGGTAGTTGGCGGCCGTGTCGAGGACGTTGATGCCGGACTGGAGGGCGACGAGGGTGGCGTCGGCGTAGGCGGCGCGGGCAGCAGAATCGGTTTCGCCGAGATAGGAGCCCATGCCGACGCTGGAGAAGGTCAGCCCTTGCGATTGGCGGTAATGCCCCTTCGCGGCGGCGTGGGCGCCGGAGTAACGCGCGGTGCCTTCCAGACTGGCGAAGCCGGCGGTGAGGTTCACATTTCACCCGCCGCTGAACGAGGAGAGAAGGAGAATCGTCTCCCCCTCGACGAGTGGGACGGACTCGGGAATTGGTGTGGAGCCGCGCACGACCAGCGTGCTGGAGGGGGGCTGTCCGACCGCCTTGAGCAGGTCGCCCGCCGTCGCGCCGGCGGCCAACGTGACGACGCCATCAGGGGTGCGGCGGGGACGGAACTGGACGTTCACGTTCATGGAGCGCCGAGGGCAGGATTTGAACCTGCAAATCCAGGGGACACTGGTTTTCGAGACCAGCGCAATACCGGGTTATGCGACCTCGGCAGGTCGACTGGGAGGAGGCTGCCGAGGGCGTTTTGCTCCGGTCCGCGAGGACCGGATGCTGCAACCTCGGCAGGTCACAACAGAAGGCCAATGCCCCCTGCGGCAGGTCGGCGACTCGGGTTGGCTATTTCGGGGTTTCGCGGCGCCCCCGCACTGGAGTCTCTGGCCCAAACGCTTGTCAAGGACCTTGCTGTCGTCGCGGCATGGCCGCCAAGCGCTCCGCCAAACCAGCCCGCAAGCCCGTGAAGAAGGTCGCCGCCAAGCGCCCCGTCGCCAAGAAGACGGCCGCCGCCTCGACCCGCAAGGTCCAGCCCGGTTTCGTCTCGCACACCGAGTTCGCGAGCACCAACCAGGCCGCCACCAAGGCGTGGGCGAGCAAGGTCCTCGGCTGGGAGTTCGGCCCCGACGTCCAGCTCCCCGGCGGCATCGTCTACCCGATGTGGCGCCACAGCACCGGCACCGGCGGCGGCATCCGTGGCACGAACCCCGGCGAGCCGGGCGGCACGACGCCCTACGTCGAGACCAAGGACATCGTCGCCTCCGTCGACGCCGCCAAGAAGCACGGCGCCACCGTCATGATGCCGATTGACCAGGTTCCCGGCGGCGGCCGCATCGCCATCGTCATGGCCCCCGGCAACGTCCCCATCGGGTTCTGGTCGCCGTAAGGCCCACTCCCGAGTCCACGCCCTCCACCCCTTCCTTCCCCCTCCTTTCCCCTCTCGTTTTTTCGCCCTTGGCGAACGGCGTCGCGATTATATAGGGGTCCTTCGTCGGCCGAAAACAGCGACGTCTTCGGATGCGCCTCGGGCAATGCCTTGAGCACCCCGGTGAGCCCCTCGACCTTCCTCGGAAGGCACCCTTCGAGAGGTTCGGGCACAAACGGGACGATGCGACCATTGGGCGATAGGGGCGCTCCGTCGGGGAGCACCCGTCGGACGCCACCCGCCCAGAACCCGGCAAGAAGGCAACGCGTAGGGAGCGGTGCCGGATTGTCAACACAGAAGGTCGACACACATGGGAAAACGCTCTCACCCGCGCCAGGGATCCATGGGGTTCTACCCCCGCCAGCGCGCTCGCTCCGTTGTCCCCCACGTCAAAGCGTGGGCCGATGACGCCACCAGCAGCACACCGAAACTCCAGGGCTTCGCCGGCTACAAAGTCGGCATGACCCACATCCTCGCCGTGGACTACCGCCCCGCCTCCGTCACCGCAGGCCAGGAAGTCCGCATGCCGGTCACCATCATCGAGACGCCCCCGATGGCCATCGTCGCCGTCCGCGTCTACGAGGAGACCCCCTACGGCCTCAAGACGCTCACTGAGATCTGGTCCGAGAAGCAGGACGAGCGCCTCGACGGCCGCCTCCCCCTCGGCAAGCAGGACGACGTCGCCGGCAAGTGGAAGCTGGTCGACGACGCCTTCAAGCTCGCCGCCAACCAGGGCAAAGTCGCCGACATCCGCGTCCTCGCCCACACCAACCCCGCCTCCGTCACCGGCGTCGACTCCAAGACGCCCGAAATGATGGAGATCCGCGTCGGCGGCGGCGACCTCAAGGGCCGCCTCGAGTACGCCAAGAGCATCCTTGGCAAGTCCCTCACCGTGGACCAGGCTGTCAAGCCCGGCCAGATGATGGACACCCTCGGCGTCACCACCGGCTACGGTTTCGAGTCGCGTGTCGTTCGTTTCCACACCAAGCTGCTCTCGCACAAGAACAGCAAGCACCGCCGCATGATCGGTACCCAGGGCTCCTGGCACCCGAGCTGGGTCCAGAGCACGGTCCCCAACGACGGCCAGCGCGGCATGCACCAGCGCACCGAGGTCAACAAGCGCGTGCTCAAGATTGGCGCCGACGGCGCCGAGATCACGCCCGCCGGCGGCTTCCTGCACTACGGCGTCGTGCGCAACCAGTACCTCATGGTGCACGGCTCCATCCCGGGCCCCGCCAAGCGCCTCATCCGCCTGCGCGACCCGGTCCGCTACAACCGCGGCATCCAGGTCCAGCAGCCCGACATCCGCTATGTCAGCACCGGCTCCAAACAGGGGGTCTAATCCATGACCGTCAACGTCTACAACAAGGAGGGCAAGGCTTCGGCCAAGGCCGAGGTTCCCGCCGTCTTCTCGACCGCGTTCCGCCCCGACCTCATCCGCAAGGCCGTCAACGTCGCGCAGGCCAACCGTCGCCAGCGCTACGGTGCCATGCCGGTCGCCGGCGAGCGCGCCAGCGTCGAGTGGCCCGGCAAGGGCAAGGGCATGGCCCGCACCCCGCGCCAGCGCCAGGGCAGTGCCGCCCGTTTCGTGCCCAACGCGTACAAGGGCCGCCGCGCCCACCCGCCCGAGGCCCGCCACTTCTGGACCGAGAAGATCAACGACCAGGAGCGCCGCCTCGCCATCGCAAGCGCCCTCGCCCAGACGGCGAGCGCGGATGCGGTGAAGGCGCGCGGCCACAAGGTGGACGCCAAGGTCGCCTTCCCCGTCATCGTCACCGACGACGTCGCCACCGTGCCCGCCACGAGCGACCTCGCCGCGGTCCTGGGACTCCTCGGCCTCGGCGCCGACCTCGAGCGCGCCAAGCTCGGTGTGCACGTGCGCGCCGGCATGGGCAAGCTCCGTGGCCGCCGCTACCGTACGCCCCGCTCGGTGCTCTTCGTGACCGCCGACGGCAAGGCGCCCGCCGCCTTCAACCTGGCCGGCGTCGAAGTGGTCGCCGCCCGCAACCTCTCCGCGGAAGACCTGGCCCCCGGCGGCGACGCCGGACGCCTCACGGTCTACACGCAGGGCGCCCTCGCCCACATCAAGGAGGCCTTCGCATGAGCAACGACCCGCACGCCATCCTCCTGCACCCGATGGTGACGGAGAAGACCATGCGCATCATGGACGAGGCCAACTCGCTCGAGTTCCTCGTCCGGCGCACCGCCACCAAGCCGCAGATCAAGGACGCCGTCGAGCGCCTGTTCAGCTGCCAGGTCGCGACCGTCAACACCCGCATCACGAAGGATGGCAAGCGCGCCATCGTCCGCTTCGGCGGCGAGACCAGCGCTGAAGACATCGGCATGCGCATCGGGGTGTTCTGATGGGCAAACGCATCCTGGCTCGCCGCCGTGGCGCAGCCCCCCCGCGCATGGTCAGCCCGTCGCACCAGCACAAAGGCGACGTGCGCTACCCCGTCAACTGGAAGGGCGCCGCCACGGTCTCCTCCATCGAGCACGCCCCCGGCCGCACCGGCATCCTGGCGTGGCTCACCGGCACCGACGGCACCAAGATTCTGACGCTCGCCAACGAAGGCATGAGCCTGGGCCAAGAGGTTGTCTTCACCGACACCACCCAGATCAAGGCCGGCAACGTCACCATCGTGTCGAAGATTCCGGAAGGCACCCCGGTCTACAACCTCGAGGCGCGCCCCAACGACGGCGGCAAGTTCGTCCGCACCGGCGGAACGGCCGCTGAGATTGTCACGCACACCGAGAAGAAGACCATCATCAAGATGCCTTCCGGCAAGATGCGCGAGTTCCACCCGCTCGCCCGCGCCACCATCGGCCTCCTGGCCGGCGGCGGCCGCGGCGACAAGCCGTTCCTGAAGGCCGGCAAGAAGCACCACGCCATGAAGGCGAAGGGCGTGCGCTGGCCCCGCGTTCGCGGTGTCGCCATGAACCCCGTCGACCACCCGCACGGCGGCGGTTCGCACAACTTCAAGGGCGCCCCCACCAGCCAGCGCCGCGGCACCCCCCCCGGTGCACTGGTTGGTAAGATTGCCCCCAAGCGCACGGGCATGCGGAGGTAATGTCACATGGCTAAACGCATCATCGTCAACGCAGGAGCCGCCCGCCGCAAGGTCCGCAAGGCGAAGGCCGTCATCGAGACCCGCAGCAAGAAAGAGTTCAGCTACCGCGGCAAGTCCCTGGAAGAGCTCCAGGCGCTGCCCATCGCTGAGCTGCTGCCCCTGCTGCCCGCCCGCACCCGCCGCCTCTACAGCCGCGGCCTCAAGCCGGAGGAGCTGAAGTTCATCGAGAAGGTCGCCGAGTCTGGCCCCGGTGAGGTCACCCGCACCCACTTCCGCCACATCGGCATCCTGCCCCGCATGGTTGGCAAGATTGTCGGCGTGCACGCCGGCAAGGAGTTCCTGCCCGTCACCATCGCCCCCGACATGATTGGCCACCGCCTCGGCGAGTTCGCCATCACCACCAAGACCGTCGTCCACTCGGGCGTCGGTGTCGGTGCGACCCGCGGTTCGAAGCACGTCCCCCTGAAGTGAGAACATGAGCCACACCTACTACAGCACTGTTCCCACCGATGCCAGCACCACCGCCCGCGCCTACGGCCGCGACCTCGACTGCTCGCCCAAATCGGGCCGCAACGTCGCGCGCGCCATCAAGGGCATGCCGGTCGGCCGCGCCAAGACCTTCCTCCAGGAAGTCGCCGATCTCAAGACGCCGGTCCCCTTCAAGGTCCGCGTCCGCAAAATCCACCACCGCCGCGGCGAGGGCTTCGGCCCCGGCAAGTGGCCGGTCGGCGTCGTCACCCGCTTCCTGAAAGTTCTGGAATCGGCCGAGGCGAACGCGGAGTACAAGGGGCTCGACAAGGAGCGCCTCGTCATCTCGCACGCCAGCGCCTACCAGGGCACTGTGACGCAGGCCTTCACGCCCCGCGCTCAGGGCCGCGCCACCGCGCACTACAACCGCAAGTGCAACTTCGAGGTCATCGTCACCCAGATCGGTGAGGAAGAGGCCGCGGCCGCCCTCGTCTCCAAGGCTGAGCAGCGCGCCGCCAAGAAGTCGGCGAAGAAGGAGGCCTAAGCATGGCTGTCGAACGCAAATTCATCAAGGAATCGGTCAACCGCCTGCTCGTCAAGGACTTCGTCCACAAGGAGACCGAGCGCGCCGGCTACGGCGGCATGGACATCCAGCGCACCCCGCTTGGCACCCGTGTCAACATCATCGCCGAGCGCCCGGGCATGGTCATTGGCCGCCGCGGTGAGTCCATCAACAAGCTCACGCAGCAGCTCCACCACCACTTCGGCATCGAGAACCCGCAGATCAGCGTCGAGGAGCCGAACTACAACCCCGGCCTCAACGCCCAGATCATGGCCATCAAGGTCGCGGAATCCCTCGAGCGCGGCTGGCACTTCCGCCGCGTCGGACACTCCACCGTCCAGCGCGTCATGGCGTCGGGCGCCCAGGGCGTCATCGTCGAGATTTCCGGCAAGCTGACCGGCGCCAAGCGCCGCCGCGAGAAATTCATCGCGGGCCACGTCAAGTACGCCGGTGAGACCGCCTACACGCTGATGGACATCGGCCGCGCCCAGTGCAAGAAAAAGCTCGGCGTCATCGGCTGCACCGTCCGCATCATGAAGAAGGACGCCGTTCTGCCCTCGACGCTCAAGATTTTCGCCCCTGGCGAGAAGGACGCTGCCGAAGCGGCCGCGAAGGCGCGCCGCGACGCCGCCGCTGCGGGTGTCCTCGAGGCCCCCCCGGCCGTCGGCTCCCAGCCCAGCCCCGCGCCTGCCCAGCCGACGTCCGGAGGCGCCCCCGCCCCCGCCGTCAGCAGCAGCCCCGCGACCCCCACGAGCACCGGCCCCGCGCCGGCGCCCGGTGGTGCCGGTCGCCGTGAGCGCAAGTCGTTCACCGTCGGAGGTGGCCAGTAATGCTCAAGGCCGCTGAGGTCCGCAACCTGTCCAAGGAGGACCGCAAGTCGAAGCTCGCCGAAATCGAGCTCGAGCTGATGAAGGAGCGTGGCGTCCAGGCGATGGGCGGCTCGACCCCCAGCCCGGGCAAGATCCGCACCCTGCGCCGCGAACGCGCGCGCATCCTCACAATCATCCGTGAGGGCCAGCTTGGCATCCGCGCGGAGTCCACCAAGTGATCTGCGACACCTGCGGACTCCCCAAGGAGATCTGCGTCTGCGAGGACATCGCACGCGAGCAGCAGGAAATCCGCATCACCACGGACTCCCGCCGCTACGGCAAGAAGATGACCATCGTGGATGGCGTCACGGACTCGACCATCAGCCTCGACAAGCTGCTCTCGACCTTGAAGTCGAAGTGCGCCTGCGGGGGCACCATCAAAGCCGGTGCCATTGAGCTGCAGGGCGACCACGCCAAGCGCGTCCAAATTGTCCTCGCGGAACTCGGGTACAAAGCCCGCGTCGAGTGAACCGGCCGCGCCCGCAACCTTTTCCCCATCTTCCTCTTTTTTTGATTCCGTGAAGCGCACCATTCCTCGCTTGGAAGGCGCCGCTCGTGTTGTCGCGAAGGGCGAACTCATCGGCCTCCCTGTGCGCGTTGTCGGCTCAAGTGACCCGTCGCTCGTCGGCCTCGCCGGCATCGTCGTGGACGAGACGCTGCACACCCTCATGGTGCGGCGCGTCGACGGCCGGGAGTCGCGCATCGGCAAACGCGAATCGGCGTTCGAGTTCACGACGCCGCGTGGACCGGTGCGCGTGGTCGGAGCTGGCATCGAGTTTCGCCCGGAGCATCGGACAAAGAAGGTAAAGTGATGAAACACCTCGCCGCCGCGATTTTTGTCCTGCTTCTGCTTGCCGGCTGCCTCTCGCAGAACCCCTCATCGCAAGACGACGGGGCCCGGTTGGCGCCGCTCGCCGACCGACTTGCCGCGACGGTGTCGCCCATCGTGTGGGACGTCGAAGCGCAAGTTGATTGGTGGGAGGACGTGGCGACCAACTATCCCAAGCACGACTCCAACACGCCCACGAACGCGATGCTGCGCGAGCGCATTGTCGCCGACATGGAGGCGCTCGGCTTCGCCGTCGAGGTGCGCCAGTACCCCGGCCGCATCCAGGGCATCGACCTGCCCGCCAGCGACGCCACCGACCTGCACGCCATCATCGCGACGAAGCCGGGGACGACGAACCCGACCCACCGCATCGGGCTGGTGTCGCACTACGATTCGCAGACCGCCACCATCCACGGCGCCTACGACGACCTGTCGGGCGTCGCGGCGGAGTACAGCATCTGCAAGGCGCTCGCCGCCGTCCCGATGGAGCGCACCCTCGCCTGCATCTTCTTCGACGGCGAGGAGCGCGGCCTCGTCGCCTCGGAGAAGTACGTCGATGACGTGGTCGTGGCGGACGACGAGGGATATGTCTACGACTTTGTCCTCGGCTACGACATGACCGGCCTCAACTGGCCCGGCTACGACACTTGGAAAATGTATGTCATGGTGGGAGAGAACGTCATCGACCCGCTCTACGACTTCACCGCGCGGCTCATGAATCAAGCGCTTGGCTATCCCGCGGAGGGCGTCGAGGTGCTCGACGTGCACGACCGCAACTCGGACGAGCGCAACTTCAAGGAAGCTGGCGTTCCCATCCTGCGCTTTGCCGGGGGACGCCACGCCGCCGACTACGACCAGTACCACAAGCCGCTCGACACGGTCGAGCACGTCTACGAGTTGGCCGGCGGGCGCGACAAGTTCGAGGCCGGGTTCGCCACCATCGTCGAGGCGAGTTACGTGACGACGTTGGTGCTGGACCAGACCAGCCTCGACGAGATGCTGTCGTCCGCCTGAAGCTCGCCAGGGCCGGTGCCCGTCGCGCTCATAAGGAGCGCAAGCGGTCGAGACGCGGAGACCCTCCATGACCTACGTCGACGGCTTCCTCATCCCGGTCCCCACCGCCAAGATGGCCGCGTACCGCAAGTTCGCCCGCCTGGGAGCCAAGGTCTGGACGGACCACGGCGCCCTTGACTACAAGGAGTGCGTCATGGACGACCCCTTCTCGCAGTTCCCCGACGCCAAAGGCAAGATGCAGAAGATCCCCTCCGCCTTCCCCAAAATGGCGCTGACCAAGCGCGGCGACACCGTGGTCTTCGCTTTCATCGTCTTCAAGTCGAAGGCGCACCGCGACCGCGTCAACAAGAAGGTCATGGCGGACCCCCGCATGGCGGGCCTCGACCCGTCCGAGATGCCGGTCGACATGGCGCGCTTCGGCTACGCCGGGTTCAAGGTCATGGTCGAAGGCTGACGCCGCCCCGTCGAGTTTATATCCAATTGGGTCTCGCGGAGGTCCACGAACAGGTAGTGGGTCTCCACCCGCCGCCTGGAAACCGTATCTTGCCCGAGCGGTCGGGTCGCATGGCGGGGGGACGTTACCCCTGCGTCGTGCCAAGGAGATGGAAGGGTGTTCCAGCCCTACCCGCCTCCACCGTCACCTAAGGAGAACACACCCCATGGCCATCCGTGACATCGGCATCGACATCGTCGCCCCCAAGCGCGAGCCGGCCCCCGGCGACCGCATGAACCCGTTCAACGGCACCCTGCCCGTCCGCGGCAGCGTCATCGTCGGCACCATCGTGTCGGCGAAGATGCAGCACACCGCCGTCGTCGAGAAGCAGCACAGCCGCACCGACGCCAAGTACGAGCGCATCGAGAAGCGCACCCGCCGCTACCCGGCCCACGTCCCCTCCAACATCGACGTCGCCGTCGGGGATGAGGTCGTCATCGCCGAGTGCCGCCCGCTCTCCAAGACCGTTTCCTTCGTCGTGGTCGAGAACCGCGGCAACCCGCAGGAGTTCAAGGCCCACCCGAACGACACCGCTGCGACCCACGTCGCCGCCAAGGCCGCAACCAAGGCCGCCGCGAAGCCCGCCGCCACCAAGAAGCCGGTCGCCAAGGCTGTCGCCAAGCCCGTTGTCAAGAAGGAGGCCTAAGCATGCGCGGAATTGCAGCCAACGTCTCCCGCGGTCTCCCCCGTGGCGCCCGCATGGAGGTCATCGACAACACTGGTGCCAAGGAAGTCGAGATCATCATGGTCCCCAAGCTCGGTGGCGTCATGAAGCGCTACCCGGCCGCCGGCGTCGGTGACATGATCATCGTCTCCGTCAAGAAGGGCACCCCCGAGATGCGCCGCCAGATTCTCTACGCGGTCGTCGTCCGCCAGCGCCGCCCCTTCCAGCGCCCCGACGGCACCACGGTCGCCTTCGAGGACAACGCCTGCGTCATCATCAACCAGGATGACGGGGAAGTCAAAGGCTCGCAAATCAAAGGCCCCGTCGCGAAAGAGGCCGCTGCCCGCTGGCCCCGCATCGCCGCAACCGCCGCTACCATTGTCTGAGGTGACCAAACATGCCCATTTCCTCCACGCAACCCCGCAAACAGCGCAAGGCCCGCTTCGACGCGCCCCACCACCAGGCGCGCAAGCAGATGGCCAGCCACCTCTCCGAGGAGCTCCTTCTGAAGTACAACCGCCGCAACCTCACCGTCATCAAGGGCGATGAGGTCAAGGTCCTGCGCGGCGACTTCGCCGGCCAGACCGGCAAGGTGCTCACCATCGACGTCACCGTCCGCAAGGTCACCGTCGAGAAGGTCATCAACAAGAAGGCGGACGGCACCGAGGTGCCCCGCTCGATTGACCCCTCCAACCTGCTCATCGTGAAGCTGAACATGGAGGACAAGCGCCGCCGCGCCAAACTCGACGCCGCCGAAGAGGCCGCCAAGAAGGGCGAAGGCGGAAAGGCGAAGGAGCCGAAGGCCGCGAAGGCCAAGCCCGCCGCCGCAAAGAAGACCCCGGCCAAGAAGGAGGCCTAAGCCATGAGCAAGCACCTGAAGCGCCTGGCGAGCCCCCGCTCCTGGGTCATCCCCCGCAAGACCAACGTCTACACCACGAAGCCCCGCCCCGGCGCGCACGCCATCGAGCGCGCCCTGCCGCTCGCCACCGTGGTCCGCGACGTCCTCGGCCTCACCGCCACCGGCCGCGAGGCCCGCCGCGTCATCGGCGCCGGCGAGATTCTCGTCGACGGCCGCATCGTCAAGGACGCCAAGTTCGCGGTCGGCTTCATGGACGTCGTCTCCGTCCCCAAGGTCGGCAAGTCCTGGCGCGTCACCCTCGATGAGAAGGCCCGCCTCCGCCTCGCCCCCGTGGATGCCAAGGTCAACTGGAAACTCTCCCAGGTCACCGGCAAGTCCACCGTCAAGGGCGGCCTCACGCAGCTCAACCTGCACGACGGCCGCAACCTCCTCGTCAAGAAGGACGACTACGCCACCGGCGACGTCCTGCGCCTCGAGCTGCCCTCGCAGAAGGTCATCGGCCACTTCCCGCTCAAGGAAGGCGCCCAGGTCTTCATCGTCGATGGTCGCCACGCCGGCGAGATCGCCCCCGTCAAGTCCATCGAAGTGACGAAGAGCCACAAGCCCAACCTGATTCACCTCACGGCGGCCGACGGCTCCTTCACCACCATCAAGCCCTACGCCTTCCCGATTGGCGAAAAGGCCAACCTGCCCACTGTTGAGGTGAAGACGATTGTCTAACACTGCGACCACCGTTGCCAAGGCCCCCGCGGCCAAGCCGGCCGCCGCCAAGCCCGCCCAGGCCAAGCCTGCCGCCCCCAAGGCCGCCGCGCCCAAGGCGCCCAAGGCCCCGAAGGCCCCCGCCGCCAAGATGGCCGCCGGCGGCGTCAACCCCATGACCCTGCCCCGCATCGCCAAAGTCACCGTCAACATCGGTGTCGGCGACGGTGGCGAGAAGCTCGAGAAGGCGGAGAAGGTCCTCGCCAAGCTCACCGGCCACAAGTCGGTGCGCACCAACGCCAAGGCGCTCAACCGCGAACTCGGCATCTCGATTGGCAAACCCATCGGCTGCAAGGTCACGCTGCGCGGCGAGGACGCTGAGTCCTTCGTCCAGCGCGCCCTCTACTCGCGCAAGAACAAGATCTACGAGTACTCCTTCGACAACCAGGGCAACCTGCAGTTCGGCGTCACCGACTACACGAACTTCGAAGGCGAGCGCTACGACCCCGACGTCGGTGTGTTCGGCATGGACGTCTGCATCACCCTCGAGAAGCCCGGCTTCCGCATCAAGCGCCGCCGCCTCCTCGCCCGCAGCGTCCCCGCCACCCACCGCGTCACCCGCGAGGAAGCGAAGGCGTTCCTGGTCCCCAAGTTCAAGATCGAGGTGGTCGGCTAATGTCCATCCAACTGAAAGAACGCAAAGTGTTCAAGGGCGTCTACGAGGGCTGCCGCCGCTGCGGTCAGATGCGCTCGATGGTTCGCCGCTACGGCCTCCGGCTCTGCCGGCACTGCTTCCGCGACAACGCCCGCGACCTGGGCTTCAAAAAGTACTCCTGAGGTTATGACATGCTCAACGATCCTCTCGCAGACGCCATGACGATTCTCCGCAACGCGGAGCGCGCCGGCAAGACCGAAGCCACGCTCACCCCCGCCAGCAAGCTGGTCGGCCGCGTGCTCAAGGTCATGCAGGACCAGGGCTACATCGGGCCCTTCGAATACCAGGACGACGGCAAAGGCGGCCTCTACAAGGTCACCCTCGTCGGCCAGATCAACAACTGCGGTGTCATCAAGCCGCGCTACGCCATCCAGAAGGACGAGTTCGACGCCTGGGAATCGCGCTTCCTGCCCGGACGCGACATGGGCTCGCTCATCCTCACGACGACCGGCGGCATCATCGACCAAACCCAGGCCAAGCAGGTCGGGACCGGAGGACGCCTTCTGGCGTTCGTGTACTGAGGTGTTGACATGACGAAACCCAACATTCAGCACAAAATCCCCGTCCCCGCCGGCATCACCGTCACCGTTGGCCCCGCCAACAAGACGGTTGTCAAGGGCCCCAAGGGCACCCTCGAGCGCCCCTTCCGCAGCCTCGCCGTCACCGTCCGCATGGACGGCAACACGGTGGTCGTCGAGAAGGAGGCCCCGCGCCGCAAGGAGAAGGCCATCGCCGGCACCTACGCCTCCCACATCACCAACATGATTGTCGGCGTCACCAAGGGCTGGACCTACAACATGAAGGCAGTGTTCAACCACTTCCCCATCAAGATGACCATCCAGGGCGACACCTTCCACGTCGAGAACTTCCTGGGCGAGCGCGCACCGCGCACCGCCAAGATCGTCCCCGGCGTCAAGATCACGGTGAAGGGCCAGGACGTCACCCTCGAGGGCGTCGACCTTGCCTCCGTGAGCCAGACCGCGGCCAACATCGAAGGCTGCACCAAGATTCGCAACAAGGACATCCGCGTCTTCCAAGACGGTGTCTACATCACCAAGAAGGGTGAGTAACCATGGCAACCACCAAGACCCAAGCCGCAGCGACCAAGTCCGTCAAGGACGCGCCCAAGGCGCCCGCCGCGGTCAAGGCCCAGCCGGAGTCGAGCAAGGGAACCGTCCACAAGGCCGGCCCCAAGCCCACGCTCTCCGTGGAGCAGCGCCAGTCCCTCGGACAGCGCGAATCCAAGAACGCCGCCCGCCCGGCCTTCCGCCGCCACGAATGGTGGCGCTACAAGAAGCTCGGCGGCAAGAACGCCCCCTGGCGCGTCCCGAGCGGCATCCACTCGAAGGTGCGCCGCCACTACAACTACCGCCCGCCAGTCGTCTCGATTGGCTACCGCGGCCCCGGCGATGTCCGCGGCCTGCACCCCTCCGGTTTCGAAGAGGTCCTCGTCTACAATGAGGCCGACGTCCAGACCCTCGCCAAGGCGACGCAGGCGGCCCGCATCGGCGGCACCGTCGGCACCCGCAAGGCGAAACTGATCGCCGCCGCGGCCGCCAAGCTTGGCATCCGCGTCCTCAACGCCCCCAAGGAGGTTGAGTCCTAATGGCCGACCTCCGCAACCAGAAGCGCCTCGCTTCTGAGGTCATGAAGGTGGGCAAGTCGCGCGTCCGCATCGACCCCGACCGGGCCGAAGAGGTCGCCGGCGCCGTCACCCGCGCCGACGTCCGCAAGCTGGTCTCCGGTGGCGTCATCGTCGCCGTGCAGAAGACTGGCGTGTCGCGCGGCCGCGGCCGCCACATCGCCGCCCAGAAAGCCAAGGGCCGCCGCACCGGCCCCGGCTCGCGCAAGGGCGCCAAGTTCGCCCGCTCGCCGCGCAAGGACCGCTGGATGATGGTCATCCGCGCCATCCGCGACGAGCTGCGTGTCCTGCGCGAGAAAGGTGCCATCGACGCCTCCGTCTACCGCGCCTACTACGTGCGCGCCAAGGGTGGCCAGTTCCGTTCCCGTGCCCACATGCGCTCCCACATGAAGACTGAAGGCTCCATCTCCGAGGAGGTGGCCGTCTAATGGCCGTCGGACCCCGCACCCGCGTTCCGTTCCGCCGCCGCCGCGAAGGCCGCACCGACTACCGCAAGCGCCTCGCCCTGTTGAAGTCGGGCGAGACCCGCGTCGTCGTGCGCCGCACCGCGACCAACATCATTGTCCAGTTCGTGGAGTGGGCCAACGAGGGCGACGCCATCCAGGCGACCGCCGTCGCCCAGGAGCTCAAGAAGCTCGGCTGGGAAGGCTCGTCCAAGAACACCCCCGCCGCGTACCTCACTGGCCTCCTGGCCGGCAAGCGCGCGGCCGCCGCTGGCGTCGAGTCGGCGGTTCTGGACATCGGCCGCCACGTGCCCTCGAAAGGCTCGCGCGTCTTTGCCGCCCTCAAGGGCATCAAGGACGCCGGCATCGAGGTCGCCGCCGGCGACGACGACATCTACCCCTCCGAGGAGCGCATCACCGGCGCCTTCCTCGAGATGGAAACGAACTTCAACGCCGTGAAGGGCAGCATCGAGGCCGGCAAGGCCCCGAAGTCCGGCTCGGCTAAGTCAAACTGACGAGGAAGATCCCCATGGCTGAAACCCCCTCCCCATCTGCTCCCGCCGCTCGCGGTCCCCCGCGCAGCGACGGTCCCCGCCGCGAACCCCGCCTGCCGCGCCAGGCCGGCGGTCCCGTCGGCACCCCCAGCGCCCCCCGCCAAGGTGGCGGCGGCTTCGGTGGCCCCCGCACCGGTGGCTTCGGCGGCCCGCGTGGCCCCGGTGGCCCTGGCGGTCCCCGTGGCGCCGCTGGCGGCCCCCGTGGCCGCGGCGGTCCCCGCGATGGCGCCCCCCGGCGCCGCCGCGACGACGACGGCCCGAAGCTGCCGTGGGTCCCCAAGACCCGCCTCGGCAAGATGGTCAAGTCCGGTGAGATTCGCACGATGGGCGACGCCATCGCGACCAAGCTCCCGCTGCGCGAGGCCGAGATTGTCGACGCCTTGCTCTCCGAGCTCGGCGACGAAGTCATCAACATCTCCTCCGTCCAGCGCATGACCGACTCCGGCCGCCGCGTCCGCTTCAGCATCACTGCTGTGACGGGCAACCGCGACGGCTTCGTCGGCCTCGGCATGGCGAAGGGCAAGGAAGTCGGCCCCACCATCAAGCGCGCCATCGACCGCGCCAAGATCTCGATGATCGAGGTCAAGCGCGGCTCCGGCTCCTGGCAGTCCGCCCCCGGCGCTCCCGCCAACTCCGTGCCGTTCAAGCTGTTCGGCAAGTGCGCCTCGACCGAGGTCACCATCAAGCCGGCGCCGCAGGGCACCGGCCTGGTCGGCGGCAAGACCGCGAAGGCGGTCCTCTCGCTCGCCGGCGTCCAGGACGCGTGGATCTACACGCGCGGCCAGACCGGCACCTCGACCAACTACGCGAAGGCGGTTTTCGCCGCCCTCAAGTCGGTCGATTCCGTCAAGATGACCCCCGCCGTGCGCGCCAAGGTCCAGGTTGTGCCCGGAGCCCAGAAGGCCCCGACGCCCCGCCCGGTCGAAGCTGCCCCTGAGGCTGTCCCCGGAGGTGCAGCATAATGGCTGCCGCCTTCACCATCATCCGCCTGCGCGGTACGCAGAATCTGAACCCCAAGACGAAGGACACGCTGAAGTACATGCGGCTCAACCGTGTGAACCACGCCGTCGTCCTGCCCGCCTCCGAGACCACCCGCGGCATGCTGCAGGTCGCCAAGGACTACGTCACCTGGGGCGAAGTGGACGCCAAGACCCTCGCCGCCGTCATCCAGGCGCGCGGCCGCGTCGTCGGCGACAAGCCGCTCACCGAGGCCCACCTCGCGAAGAGCACGCCGCACAAGACGTTCGCCGCCCTCGCGGAGGCCATCGTCGCCGGAACGTTCAGCTACAACAAGGTGCCCGACATCAAGCCGCTCTTCCGCCTGCACCCGGCGAAGAACGGCCTTGAAGGCATCAAGCGCTCCGTGAAAAACGGCGGCGCCCTCGGCTACCGCGGCACGGAGATCAACAAGCTGCTCGGCAAGATGATCACCAGCCCCGAGGAGACCCTCGTGGCCGCCCGCCCCGCCGCCCCCGCCAAGGCCGCCCCCAAGAAGGGAGGTGTCTAATGGCATCGGGTGGCAAAGCCAAGAAGATGCGCGGAAACCACACGCACGGACGCGGCAAGAAGGCCGGCCGTGGTGCAGGTCTCGCTGGTGGCCGCGGTCGCGCTGGCGCCAACAAGCACCGCTACCTCATGTTGCAGCTGCTCGGCGGCAAGCACGCCCACATGGCCGCCAAGCCCTGGGGCCGCATCGGCTTCAAGTACCGCAGCCGCGACGGCAACCCCAAGCCGGAATCGGTCAACGTCGGTGACCTCGCCCTCGACTTCGCGGGCAAGTCCGACATCGACCTCACCGCCCTTGGCATCGGCAAGCTGCTGGGCTCCGGCTCGATCGCGCACAAGGTGACCGTCAAGGTGGAGTCGGCCTCGGCCGGCGCCGTCGAGAAGGTCAAGGCCGCCGGCGGACAGGTTCTCCTGCCCCCCAAGGCTGAGGCCCCTAAGGCTGCCGCCAAGCCGGCCGCCCCGGCCGCCGCCGCTGCGAAGCCCGCCAAGGCCGACAAGCCTGCGGACAAGCCGGCCGCGAAGCCGGGCGACAAGCCGACCAAGTAGGTTGGCAAGCGCCCTCTCTTTTCCCTTCTTTTTCTTCCCATTCTCCCTCCTGTCAACTCCCAGGGCTTAAGAGGCACCCCCTCTTGGGCCAAAATATTCCCCGGTTGGTCAACCATGGCTGAGACCCAACGCCGCAGTGCCCTGTACGCCCTCGAGCCGCTCATCAAGCGGTGGCCCACCGTCAAGAAGCCCGAGGGGCACGTCTCGTTCAAGACCAAGTTGCTCTGGACGACCCTCTCGCTCCTTCTCTACTTCATGCTCTCCAACATCCCGCTTTTCGGGGTGTCGGAGACGCAGCTCGACATCTTCGCCGGCTTCCGCGCCATCCTGGCCGGCAGCTCGGGCACCCTGATGCACCTCGGCATCGGCCCCATCGTGACCGGCAGCATCGTCATGCAGCTCTTCACCGGCGCCAAGATCATCAAGCTCGACCTCACGAAGGCTGAGGACAAGGCGATCTATCAGGGCGCCCAGAAGATCATGGTCCTTCTGTTCATCTTCATCGAAGCCATCCCGCAAGTGTATGGCTTCCTCAACCCGGACGCCCGGCTCGTGGACGGCATCGGCTCGTTCGGCGCCCGCAGCGTCGTCGTCGCCCAACTCGCGCTGGGCGCCATTGTCGTCTTCCTGATGGACGAACTCATCAGCAAGTGGGGCATCGGCTCCGGCATCTCGCTCTTCATCGCGGCCGGCGTCTCGCAGAACCTGTTCCAGGGCACGCTCTCCTTCCAGACCCCGAACGGCGGTCCCTTCGACCCGGTCAGCAACCCGCCCGTTGGCACCATCCCGATGGTGTTCTACAGCTTCCTGAACCGCGACATCTCCAGCCTCGTCCATCAGGGCGGCTTCGAGCAGATGTTCATCGGAGGTTCGGCGTTCCCCAACCCCATCTTGACTTTCCTCGGCACGGTGGTCGTGTTCCTGTTCGTCATCGTGGCGGAGTCGAGCCGCATCGAGCTGCCTCTTGCGCACGGCAAAGTCCGCGGCGCCCGTGGCCGTTACCCACTGCGCCTCATCTACGCCTCGAACATCCCGGTCATCTTGATGGGCGCCCTGCTGGCCAACGTCAGCATCTTCAGCCTGCTGCTCTGGCAGCACCCGACGTTCAGCGAGATTCCCGTCATCGGCCACGCCTGGTGGGTCGGCGCCTACGAGACCGGCACCGGCTCGACGACGCCTGTGATGGGCGGCGCCTGGTACCTGAGTGCGGTGCGCGGTCTCAACGACTGGTTCCTGCCGCTCTTTGACTCGCGCTACGCCGCGAACGTTTTCGGCCACGTCTGGTGGCAGATTCTCCTGCGCATCGGCATCTTCCTGACGCTCTTCATCGGTGGCTCCATTGTGTTCGCCAAGTTCTGGGTCGAGACCACGAACATGGGTCCGCGCGATGTGGCGAAGCAGATCGAGAAGTCGGGCATGCAGATTCCCGGCTTCCGCCGCGACCCGCGTGTCCTCGAGAAAGTTCTGGCGCGCTACATCCCGACACTCACCGTCATCGGTGGCGCCACGGTCGGCGCCCTCGCCGCCGTCGCCGACATGATTGGCACCGTCGGGCAGGCGACCGGTACCGGTCTCCTGCTCTGCGTGGGCATCTTCATGCGCATGTACGAGCAGATTGCGAAGGAGCAGGCCATGGAAATGCACCCCATGCTGCGCTCCTTCTTTGGCGCCGAATAGGTCGTCCCATGCTCGCTGGCGAGGTCGCCATCGCGTGCGTCCAGGCGGGCCTCCGCTTCGAGAAGGCTGAGGGGGCGGGCAAGTTCGAGTGGGCGTTCCGCCTCGACACCACCGACCCGGATGTGACGCTCATCAAGGAAGAGAGCAAGCCCTACGCCGTCGCCGTCATCGAGGTCCCGGTTCTGGAGACGGACCGGGAACTGCTGCGCCGACTCGAGCCGCGCGTCCGCAACGAACTGCTGCCGTGGCTCTTCGAGGGCTGGGTGCCGCTTGGGGTTCAGTGGCTCGTCCGGGAAGAGGACGGCGTCTGGTCCGGCTTCCAAATTTCGCGCCGCATCTTCCCCGAGCACTTGCAAGGCGGCGCGTTGTGGGACCGCGTCGAATCGGTGGTGGATGGCGGCTTTGTCGTGCGCGCGTCGTTGTTGCGGCTGCGCGCCCAAGCGGGTGCTGCCCTCGAACCATCGCCTCTGCCGCGCCGCCTCAAAGCCGAGGTGCGCGACGTCATCGACTACACGGTGGTGCACACGTCGAAGGAGTCGGCGCGTTGGATTCACCAAGCGGCCGAGCGCTGGCAGGTCTCCACGGAAGCGGTCGTGGACCGTTTGGTCGCGGCGGAGCGCGGGAAACCGGCGCGTCTCGACGCGTAGCTTCACCGCCCTCCTCACAAGTCTCAAACCGGTTGAGCAAGGGTGAATGGCCATGGCCCGACGCCGGTTCGCGCGCGAACCGTACCAGGATTACCGGTCGCGCATGCAGTCTCGCTGGCGCCCACACATCCTTGCCCGCGACCGCAAACGCTGCCGCTGCTGCGGCGCCAAGGAGGATCTCGAGATGGCGCACATCACCGACTGCGTCGCGTTCAGCCGCGCCATCGGCCGCAAGGAGGGCGTCACGTTCTCGTTTCGCTGGGACAATCTCGTCATGCTCTGCGCGCTTTGCCATGCGGCCTCCTCCGCTCCCTCGCCGGCGGGGGAAGAGCTGGAGCGAAAAGTGCGCGTCACCCGATTCCTCGAGGAGATTCGGCGTGTCCGCGGCTGGTCGAGCCCGTGGGCTGTCCTTCCCCCGGACCTGGTGCCGCCGCAACTGCGCCCCGCCCGCTCGTTCCACGACGTCATGCGGTTGACGCCTCTTGTCCCCTTCCCGACGTTCGCGCGCTACGCTTCCGATGGGGGCCTCGTGTTCCAGGACCTCGAGCGACTGCCGGGGCAGGCGCGTCTCACAGCGCCAGACGTTGCAGCTCCTGCTTGAGGTCCCCGGGTGCCCTTTTACAGGTGGGCGTCGTTGCCGCCGTCGTGTTGATGGGGAAGCGGTTCACGGCCCTCAACGGCCTGGCCCTCCTGGTCGGAGCGCTGGCGGGACTTGCCGCCGTCTTCTTCCGCCTCGGCATCAGTGTTGTCGAGAACCTGGCGTTCCAGGGCATGTTCGCGGGGACCCCGAAAGAGGAGGCCCTCCATTTCCTCTCGCGCTGGGGCCCGTTCGTGGTCTTGGTTCCGCTCGCCGGCGGTTTGCTGGTCGGGCTGCTGCGCCGCTTCTGGCCCGATTTGCGCCAGCACGGCATCACCGAGGTGATGGCGGCGGTCCAGGTGAAAGGGGGCATCCTGAAGGGGCGCTCCAGTTGGGGCCACGCTCTGGTCGCCGGCATCACGACTGGGACGGGCGGTTCGACCGGGCGCGAAGGCCCCATCGGCTACATCGGCGCGGCCCTTGGCTCCAGCATCGCGAGGAGACTCAAGCTGGGTGCGCGCGACATGAAAATCCTGCTCGGCTGCGGCTTCAGCGCCGGCATCGCGGCGAGCTTCAACGCGCCGCTGGGGGGCGTCTTCATGGCGGTGGAGCTGGTTGTGCCGGAGTTCAGCACGCACGCCTTCATCCCGCTCGTTCTTTCCACCGTCGTCGGCGTCACCATCGCGCACTTTTTCCTCGGCAATCAGGCAACCTTCCAGTTGCCGCCCTTCACGCTCGCATCGCCATGGGAGCTGATTGCCTACCTTGCCCTTGGCCTGGTGTGCGGGCTTGCCGCAGTCGCCTTCATCCGGCTCATTTCCTGGTCGAACGCCGGCTGGGCCCGCCTTCCGCTCTCGGACACGCTGAAGCCTGCGGTCGGAGGTCTTCTTGTTGGCATCCTCGGCCTCACGATGCTGGCCGTGCTTGGCCAGTACCATGTCTTTGGCACCGGTTACGCCACCGTCTCCGACATTCTGGGCACGGGGCCGGACGGATTCGTGGCTCTGCTTCCCCTTCTGCTGATCCTCCTTATCGCCAAACCTGTGGCAACCGCGACGACGGTCGGATCCGGCGGCGGCGGGGGCATGTTCAGCGTCAGCCTCTACCAAGGTGCCATCCTGGGCGGCCTCGTGGGACTTGGCGCCAACGCCATCGCCCCCAACCTCGCCCTCAACCCCGCGGCCTACGCCGTCGTCGGCATGGGGGCGTTCTATGCCGCTTCGACGCGCGCCACCGTCACCGCCATCATCATCCTCGCCGAGCTGACGCAGGACTACGCCATCCTCCTGCCCGCCATGCTTGCTGCAGTCACCGCCGACGCGGTCTCGGTGCGCCTGTCGCAGGTTTCGCTCTACACCATCAAGCTGCGCGCCTCGGGCATCCTGTACGAGCATGATCGCGTGCAGAGCCCGCTTGATTTCCTGCAGGTGAAAGATGTGATGAGTGCCAAAGTGGAGTGCCTGCCGCGCACCGTCACGGTGGGTGAGGCGTTCAACCGCATGATGGATGGCGGCCACACCGGCTACCCGGTCACGGACGAGGCAGGCAAGCTGGCGGGCATCATCACGCGCCGCGACCTCGCGAAGCATCTCCATGCGGGTCGCGGCAAAGATGCCCTTGCGACCGTCGTCACGGGGCTTGCCATCACCGCGTTTCCCGAGGAACAACTCTACCGGGCGCGCGACCGGCTCTACCAGCAAGACATCGGCCGGCTCCTCGTCGTGGACCCCGCCGACCGCACCAAGCTGCTTGGCATCCTGACCCGCAGTGACATCCTGCGCGCCGAAGCCTCCAAAGATGTCGAGCACGAAGACACCTGACAGGCTTTTTGCGCCCGCCGCGTCGCCCCAGCATGGCCCGAGCTCCATCGTCGATTGCCCGCCCGACCCCAACCTCGCGCCACGCACCCATCTTGGCGGCCCTCGGCCTCGACGGCCCGAAACTGGTCGGTGCCTCCAACGGGACAACGTGGGAAGCGTCCGGCGCCGAGCGAACCATCCAGACTCCGATTGACGGCGCCCTGCTCGCCACCGTCCGCGAGGCGTCGGCGGCGGAACTCTCCGCCATCGTCGCAACGCTTCACGAGTCATTCCAGTCATGGCGCCTCGTTCCTGCGCCCAAACGCGGCGAATTGGTGCGGCAGTGGGGCGACAAACTTCGCGCCCAAAAAGCGCCGCTCGGGCGCCTCGTCAGCCTCGAGATGGGCAAGTCGCTCCAAGAGGGGCTCGGCGAGGTGCAGGAGATGATCGACATCTGTGACTTCGCCGTCGGCCTGTCGCGCACGCTCGGCGGCAAGACGCTGCCGAGCGAGCGGCCCGAGCACCGCATGATGGAGCAGTGGCACCCGCTCGGCGTCGTCGGCGTCATTTCTGCCTTCAACTTCCCCGTCGCCGTCTACGCTTGGAACACCGCCCTCGCCCTCGTCTGCGGCAACACCGTCCTCTGGAAACCAAGCGAGAAGACACCGCTCACGGCGATTGCAGTCCAGCGCATGCTGGAAGAGCTGGCGCGCGAGCAGGGTCACCCCGGCATTGTTGGGCTCGCATGCGGCGGCGCCGATGTTGGTGCCGCCCTCGCCAGTGACCCGCTCGTCCCGCTCGTCTCCGCCACCGGCTCCACCCGCATGGGGCGCAAAGTCTCGGTCGCCGTCGCCGAACGGCTGGGGCGTTCCATCCTCGAACTGGGCGGCAACAACGCCATCATCGTCGCCCCCGATGCCGACGTGGAAATGGCCATCCGGGCCGTGCTGTTTGGCGCCGTCGGAACAGCGGGTCAGCGCTGCACCTCGACGCGCCGGCTCTTCCTGCACAAATCCATCGCGGCCCAGTTCACCAAGCGGCTTGTCGCGGCCTACGCCCAACTCAAGATCGGCGACCCGCTCGACGCGAGCAACCAGGTCGGCCCCCTCATCGACGTGGCGGCCGTCGCCACCTTCACGAAGGCGGTCACCGAGGCCAAGAAACAAGGCGGCAAGATTCTTGCCGGCGGGAAGGCGCTCCCAGCACTCGGTGCTTGCTACGTCGAACCGACGCTCATCGAGGTCAAGGATGGCGCGAAGTTCCCGCTCGCCGGCGAGGAGACCTTCGCCCCCATCCTCTACCTCTTCACCTACGATCGTTTTGAGGACGCAGTGGCGTGGCACAACAACGTCCGGCAGGGTCTCTCCAGCGCCCTCTTCAGCAATTCAATGCGTGAGGCGGAACGGTTCCTCTCCGCCAGTGGCTCCGACTGTGGCATCGCCAACGTCAACCTCGGCACCTCCGGCGCCGAAATTGGTGGCGCGTTCGGCGGCGAGAAGGAGACCGGCGGCGGCCGCGAGTCGGGCAGCGATGCGTGGAAGCAGTACATGCGCAGGCAGACGAACACCGTGAACTACGGCACGACGCTGCCGCTTGCTCAAGGGATTAAGTTCGACGTTTAGCGGCGGGCGTGGGGCCGAAGGCTTGGAAAGCCGAAGGCCCCACCCGTGTTGATCGACCTAACTGCAGGTCGCAAGGCATCAAGTTCGACGTTTAGACATCTGCGGGCTTCGCGGGTGCCGGGACGTCGCAGGTGGTCGCCTCGCGGTCCTCGACGAAGAGTTCCAGTTCGCCCCACTCCTTGCTGCGGCCGATGATTTGCAGCCGGTTCCCACCGCGCAGCAGGCGGCCGGGAAGGTCGAGGTCGAGTTTCTCGCCCTTCGTGAAAACGTAGGGCGCGTCGGGTGAAAGGTGGGCGAGGTCGATGCGGCAGCGCACCGACTCGATGGGGGCAAGGATGCCGTTGAGGAGGATGCGGGGGGGCGCCACGAGGGTGCCTTTGCCGAGTGGGTTCTGCAGCGTGAAGGCGACCCGGCCGTCGCCGGTCTCGCGCAGCGAGCCCCGCTTGTACAGTTTCCGGAGGATGAAATCCGGGACGCGCATCGATTCATGGAACCGTATTCGGCTCAAATCCTTGGCGCTTGGCGCGACCTTGCCTAAACGGGAGCAATCTGTCCCGCATTCTCTGGCGTCTGGAAATCGACCAGGGTCCCGCGTAGGCTCTGCAAATCCATGAGCGGCATCTTGGCGGGGTCGGGGGTGAAGTTGAGCATTTTCTGGTAGCTGGTCTGGCTCTGCCAGGTGCCGGAGTTGACCATCTGGACGCCTCGGTACGCCTCGATGCCGGGGACATGGACGTGGCCGGTGACGAAGAGGTCGGGCACCGTGCTGATGACGAGGTAGTCGTGGTGCTCCGGAGCGACCGGGGTGCGCTCGCCGTAGAGCGGGGCGACGTGGCGGCTCTGCAGCATCTGTTTCATGATGGGCAGCGGCGCGCTGAACTCGAAGCCGGAGACGCTGGCTGCGTAGTCGATGAGGGAGTTGCCGTGGTATCCAAGCGTCGTGACGCCGTGCATCTTGAACGTCGCCGGGTTGGCAAGGAACTTGGTGGCGTGATGGTCGAAACGGGCGCGCACCTCGGTGGAGAAGGCGGGCTGCGGCTCGGCGGGGCGGCTGGCGTCGTGGTTGCCGGGCTGGATGATGACCTGGACATGGCTTGGCACGTTGCGGATCCAGTCTCCGAAGGCCCCGTACTGGTCGTAGATGTCCTTGATGGAGAGCTCGTCCTGCTGGCCGGGGTAAATGCCGACGCCGTCCACCAGATCGCCCGGGATGACGAGGTACTTGACGCGTCCCGCCGCGTCGCGCTCCCGCTTCGTGGCGCCGTGGCCGTTGAGCCAGCGCAGCATGCGTTTCCAGTTCGGGTCGAGGAACGTCTTGGAGCCGACGTGGATGTCGGAGAGGAAGGCCGCCATGAGCGGCACAGCGGCGCCGCGCGGCACGGTGGGGTCCGGCATCGGGATGTCGGGCCGCACGATGGCGCTGAGGAAGAGCAGGTCACCTTTGGAGGAGGCTTGCCCGACGAGGCCGATGACCTCGTCCGCAACGATGGAGTTGGCCATCGCCATGAGCGCCTGTTCGTCGGCGCGCACCAAGGCGGTGATGGCGCCCGTGCCATCCTGGACGGCGAGCCGCTTGTGGCCGTTCTTCGTGGTGACAACCTCGTCCACCATGACGATGAGCTGCACCTCTTGCATGCCTGGCTTCACGCGCTCCACCGGCATGGCGTTGCGCAGCTCGCGCCGCCCGCGCAGCATCTTGGCAATCTGGGTGTAGCGCGCCTGGAAATAGGTGGCAAAATCCCCCGTTGTCCCTTCGCAAGTGGAGTTGCCGGTCATGTCGGCGACCACCTCCACCTGGTCCGGGTGCTGCGCCGCGAGCGGAGACCAGTCGCTGCGCGGCTCAACACGGAAGCCGCGTGCTTCTTCGGCAGCCGTTGTTGGAACCGCTTCGATTTCGATGGCGCCGTCGGCACCATCCTCGGGCTCCGACTCGTCGCCTTCGCCTTCGGGGGCGGGCGCCTCGGCAGGGGAGTCGTACACGCGGGCAGCGTTGCGCCGCATCGCCTCCTTGCGCGCCCGCTCGGCGTCGTCGCCGAGGGTCGGGGGCGGCGGGGGCGGCAGCGACGCCTCCACCATCTGCGCTTCAAGACGTTCCCACAGCACCGGGTCGAAGTGGAAGGGGATCTCCGCGAGCTTGCCGAGGACCGCCTGCAGACGCACCGGGCCGTCGGGGGCGAGGCTCAGCGCTTCGACGAGGCCCGGCTCTGCGATGGCGCCGTGCGCCTCGAAAAGGGCAACAACCTCCCGGCGGCGCGCATCCTGCATCCCGGTCTGCGACTGGGACATTGCCCTAAAGGCTACCCCGCAAGGGCTTCAAGCACGGCGGCGACGGCGCGCGGGTTGTGGCTCGGCTCCAGGAAGTGCGCGGCGCCTTCCAGCATGGTGAGTTTTGCCGGCGGCCGGAACGCGGCGGCGACGGCGCTGGCCTGTTCGGGCGGGGCCAATTCGTCGCGGTCGCCGTAGAGGAGAGCGACCGGGCAGCGCACGTTGGGCGCATCGGAGGTCGGCACCAGCGTTGACTGTGTGAGCGGGCTCGGGGCTGCGATGACGATGAGCCGAGCGGGCGTGCGCAGCGTCGCGAGGCGGCACGCGACACCGCCGCCAAACGAGTAGCCGACGACCGCGGGAACCTGTCCAGTCTCCGCAGCGACGGCGTCGAAAAGGGCGAGGGCGTCTGCGACTTCGCCGTCGCCGCGACCGTACGACCCGTCGCTTCGGCCAACGCCGCGGTAATCGAACCGCACCGCGCGGTAGCCAGCCAGAGCGAGACCGACGGCGAGGTCGTAGACAAGGCGCGACCCCATTGTTCCGCCAAAGAGCGGATGGGGATGGCAGAGCAGCACCGGGACGCCGTCGGTGGGGCCGTGCAGGCGCGCGTCGAGGCGACCAACGGGTCCTGCGAAAAATCGGGAATCCATGATGGCGAGGTTTCCTGGGGCGTCGTTGTTGAAAACCCTCCCGGCGTTCGCCGGTTCGCCAGTCCGCTTCGCGGACTCGCTCAAAGGCCGTGGCGCTACTGCGCCCCGGCCAAGGGTCCGGCCGCTTCGCGGCCTGCTCACCAGCAACCGTCGTCGGCTACGATAAGCCTCTGTTCGTGAATCGCACGGTGCGATTCGACCATCGTCGCGCGCAAGCGCGCGTCGATGGATTCCTCGCGCCTTCGGCGCTCGGCAAACGCACCGCACCCGCTTCGCTCACTTTGTTCGCTTCAGCGGGCGCGGTGCGATTCGAGCCTCGGGCAGGACAAGTCCAGCCCGAGGCATAACCTCGCCCTTCGGGCTCGGCAAATCGCACCGCGCCCTTCACTCGCTGTGCTCGTTACGGGCGCGGTGCGATTCGAACGCACGATCGACGGCTTAGAAGTCCGTTGCCATATCCAGGCTTGGCTACGCGCCCTTGGGGGTGCCGATGGGGCTCACCTTCTTCTGGACTTCGCGGGCGCCACAGTGGGCCGGCACGGATTCGAACCGTGGACCTCCCGGTTATCAGCCGGGTGCTCAACCAGTCTAAGCTACCGGCCCGCAAGTCGGCCGACTTGGGGTCGGTTCATAAGCGGTTCGTCACGCCAGGAGTGCCGCACAGCGTAGGCAGCGTCGGAGGCGCAGGGCGAAAAAAAATGGAGAAGGGGAAGAGGGCGTTGCGTCCGCTTTAGAAGCGGTTCGTGCGCGGCGGGGCGTGCTTGGGGTAGCAGTCCCGGCAGTACACCGGCCGGCCTTCGGTTGGCTTGAAGGGGACCTCGGTCTCCTTCTTGCAGTCCGAGCAGGTCGTCTTGTGCATCTCGCGGGGGGGTCCGCGGCTGAAGCCGCCACCGCCGCCGCCACCGCCGCCCCGCGGCGGCCCTCGGTCATTGTATCCCATGGGTATCACTTCGATGGACCAATGCGGACCATCAGGCCGAAGAGCCTGTTCATGCTACTAACCTCTGCCGGAATCATTTCACCGTTCCGGAGCCCTTCTGCGTTTTTCGCAGCGAACGGGAGACCTGGGCCGCCCCGCCAGAGTCATATAGGGGGGGTCTGTCGGCGATTCATCCGCAACGGTTCCGACAGGAGCCGTCCCGCGGGAGCCACGTGGCTTCTTCGGCAGAGACGCAGGCCCTTGGCCGCCCTTTGCCGGCGCGTCGCGAGGTCCCCGCGCGGATGTCTGGAGTGATTTCCATGGCAAGCAACAAGCCCCACATGAACCTCGTCGTCATCGGACACGTCGACCACGGCAAGTCTACGCTGGTCGGCCGCCTGATGCTGGACACCGGCCAGTTCCCGGCCCATGAAATTGAGCGCTTCAAGAAGGAGTCCGCCGAGAAGGGCAAGGGCTCGTTCTTCCTCGCCTGGGTCATGGACAACCTGAAGGAAGAGCGCGAGCGCGGTGTCACCATCGACGTCTCGCACAAGAAGTTCGACACCGCGAAGTACTTCTTCACGATCATCGACGCTCCCGGCCACCGCGACTTCGTCAAGAACATGATCACCGGCGCCAGCCAGGCCGACGCCGCCATCTTGACCTGCTCGGCCATCGAAGGCCCCCAGGCCCAGACGAAGGAGCACATCTTCCTGGCGAAGACCCTCGGCATCGACCAGCTCGTGGTCGCCATCAACAAGATGGACGCCGTCAACTTCGCCGAGGACAAGTTCAAGGAAGCCGTTGAGGGCGTCAAGAAGTACACCAAGCTCATCGGCTTCAAGGACGAAAAGGTCCAGTTCGTGCCGGTCGCCGCCTTCTCGGGCGTCAACATCGGCAAGCCCGCCCCGGAGATGGCCTGGTACAAGGGCCCCAACCTCCTCACCGCCCTGGACAACTTCATCCTGCCCAACAAGCCCACGGACAAGCCCCTGCGCCTGCCCATCCAGGACGTCTACACCATCACCGGCATCGGCACCGTGCCGGTCGGCAAGGTCGAGACCGGCCTCATCAAGCCCGGCATGCAGGTCAACTTCATGCCGAGCAACAAGAACGCTGAAGTCAAGTCGGTCGAAATGCACCACGAGATGCTGCCCCAGGCTGGCCCTGGCGACAACGTCGGCTTCAACTGCCGTGGCCTCGCCAAGGATGACATCCGCCGCGGCGACGTCGCTGCCCCCACGGACAAGCCCGCGACCGTCGCCAAGACGTTCACGGCGCAGATCATCGTCCTGAACCACCCGTCGGTCATCGCCGTCGGCTACACGCCCGTGTTCCACGCCTACACCGCGCAGAACGCCTGCACCATCATGGAGATCAAGAAGGTCGTCCGTGCCGGCAAGGAGCAGGAGGACAAGTCGTTCATGAAGAACGGCGACTCCGGCGTCGTCAAGATTCAGCCCACCAAGCCGATGGTTGTCGAGAAGGCCACGGAGTTCCCCCCGCTCGGCCGCTTCGCCATCCGTGACATGGGTCAGACCGTCGCCGTCGGCGTCGCCATCGACGTCGAGCCCCGCTAGGCGGATTCCCCGGCAACGGGGGTCTTTCTATGGCGAACGCGAAGGCACGCATCAGCCTCACCGGCACCGACCCGAACAAGGTGGACTCGGTCTGCTCGCAGATCAAGCTCATCTCGGAGCGCACCGGCGTCTCGATGTCGGGACCGATTCCGCTCCCGACGAAGAAGCTCATCGTCCCGGCCCGCAAGGCGCCCGACGGCGAGGGCTCGGAGACCTGGGACCGCTGGCAGATGCGCGTGCACAAGCGCCTCATCGATTTGGACGCAGATGACCGGGCTCTCCGCCAGCTCATGCGCATTCAGGTCCCTGACGGCGTGAACATCGAAATCATGCTGCGAAGCTGAGCCCGTAGGGCTCAGTTTTGTTTGCTCCGGTGTCGCTTGCGACACCGGATGCTCCGCTCGTAAGAGCGACGTGAATTCGGTCCTTTTCCCTTCTTCTTCCCATTCTTTTTTTTGTCGCAGATTGCGCCGATGTCTCAGAGGCGCTTTGCCCGCACCGAAGAAATCTGTGCAATCTGCGACTTCGGCGGCGAATCTATTTCTTCGCGACGAGCCGGGGCTCCATCTTCTTCGGAGCGACCTTCGCGTTCATCCGCATCGCCGGTCGGCGCTGCAAGGCGCCCAAGATGTCCGACAGGAGCGCCTCGAGCGGCTCGATGCCGCAGCTGAGACGGATGAGGCCGGGTGTGATGCCGGCGGCGCGGCGGGCCGGCTCCGGCAGGGCGCTGTGCGTCGTGCTCCAGGGGTGCGAGGCGAGCGATTCGTAGCCGCCCAGACTCACCGCGCGAGCGACCAGCTTGAGGCGGTCGAGGAAGCGGTGCGCCGCGCTCTCCGACTCGAGGTCCAGCGTGAGGACGCAGCAGCCTTCGGGCATCTGCGTCTTGGCGAGCGCGTGGTCGGGATGGCTCGGCAGGAGCGGATGGGAGACGGTGATGCCTTCGCCCGCCAGAGCTTTCGCGACGGCGAGGGCGTTGGCGTTGGAGCGCGTGACGCGCACCTCGAGGGTCTGCGCCCCGCGCAGGACGTGCCACGCGGTGTCGGCGTCGAGGACCGCTCCGGCGTCCTTGCGCCAGTCCCAGGCGCCGCGCACAAGCTTGGCGGAGCCGATGACGGCGCCGGCAAGGAGGTCACTGTGGCCGTTGATGCCTTTCGTCAGGCTGTGCACGACCAGGTCGGCGCCCAGCGCGAGCGGCTTCTGGGCGACGGGGGTGCAGAAGGTGTTGTCCACCATCAGGAGGCCGCCCGCGGCGTGCGTCATCTTGGCGGCCTGCTTGAGGTCGACGAGGCGCAGCGTCGGGTTCATCGGTGTCTCGATGAAGACGACATCCACTTTCTTGCCGATGGCCGCCTTGAGCGCCGCCGGGTCGCTGGTGTCGCAGCGCGTCACCTGGACGCCCCATTTGGCGAGCTTGTCGAGCAGCGTGTGGGTGCAGCCGTAGACGCAAGGGTCCGCGACGACACGGCTGCCCGGCTTCAGGTGGCCCATGAGGGCGGCGAAGATGGCGCCCATGCCACTCGCGGTGGCAACGCACGCCTCGCCGCCTTCGAGTTTGGCGAGGTGGGCCTCGAGCGCGGCCACGGTCGGGTTGTCCATGCGGCTGTAGAAGAGACCGGGCTCCCCTGCGGCTCCGCCCGCGACCTGGAAGCGGCGCGCCCCCTCGGCTGCGTTCGGGTAGCTGAAGGTGCTGGAGCGCACGACGGGGGGGTTGATGGCGCCGTAGGGGTGGCCGGACACGCGCGGCAACCGGGCGGCACCGGTATGACCCTTTCCGGTTGACCTGGACAGGTTCGGGTGGGCGGGCCCTTTCAGAACGGTTCCTGCTCCCAACGCAACTCTTCCCACATCGTCTGCCGCGCGCCTTCTTCTCCGAGGTAACTCGCCTCGAGCGCTTTGAGGCGGCCGTACACCGCTTCGCTGCGCGGCATGGAGACCAGGAGTTTCTCCGCAAGTCGCACCAGGCGACCCGACAGGGTCTCAATCTCGGTGGCACGGCGGGCGGCGACATCCTGCAGCATCGAGACCTTGTTGGCAGCGGTCTTGTGAAGCGTCGCATCGAGGAGGGCTGCGAGGTCGCCGGGCGGCAGGGGGATGCGCCCGCGCGTGGCAAGTGCGACGCCTTCGCGAAGCAGCGTCGCGGCGAGGGCGTGCAGCTCCGCCCGTTCGAGGAGCTCTCCGTTGGTGGCCTGGTGGAGCGCTGCGACCGGGTTGATGGAGTGATTGAGGAGCGCCTTGCGCCAGACGAAGCCGCGCATCGCGGTCTGTCGCTCGGGCTCCAGTCCCGCGTCGGCAAAAAGTGCTGCCGCGTGTGCCGCCGCCGTGGGGTCACCAACGGGGCCGGGTCCGACCAGCGTGGCACCGGTTCCCGCGTGGCGGATGAGGCCCGGTCGCTCCAGCGTCAGACCGTGGCTTGTGAGGGCAAGTGCGATGCGGTTCGGGGGAACGAAATGAGCCAGCTTCTCGGCGTTGCCCAAGCCGTTTTGCAAACTCACGAAAGCGCCGCCGGGGGCAAGCAGCGGAGCCACCTGCGGGGCAATGGTTTGGGTCAGGTGCGCTTTCGAGGTGAGAAAAATCGCCTCGAACGGCGGCTGGCCCGTGAGTGCATTCGCATCGGCGACGAATGCGAGGTCGGCCTCCAACGCCGTGTGGCCGGTGATGCGCAGGGGTGCCGCATCGGACGCCAAAACGTGGCGCGGCGAAGAAAGCAGGGTGATGTCGTGACCTGCGCGGTCGAGCAAAGCGCCCAGCCACTGGCCGACGGCGCCAGCGCCAGCAACCAGGACTCGCGTCATTACGACTCCAAGCCGGAGCGACGCATCCAGCGCTTGCGCTCTTCCGGGTCGAGGCCGTGCAGCGGGCGCAGAATGGGAAGTGTTCCCGAACCGATTGCGGCGAGAGGCTCGCCCAATGTCTCGCCGGAGCAGAGAGCGAGAGCGTCCCAAGAGGTCGCCGCCTCTTCCGGTTGGCCCCAGCGCGGCCGCGACAGTCCCCAGCCGGCGAGGTGCGACACCAATGCCTCATCGATGGTTCCGGCCGGGGCGACGGCGCAGCCACGGCGCAACAGGAACCAGGCGGCGAGGGCGTCGTTGCGGTTGCGCAGCAGAGCGACCACTTTCCCCTGCGTCGAGACCGGGATGCCCCCAGGTCCTTCGGTCTCATCGAGGAAGATGTAGCAGGCGTCTTGCCGGACATCGATGTGGAGTTCGAGGTCGGGTTTCTTGAGGTCCACTTTGGGTGTTCGGCCCGCCGCCTCGGCTGCTTTGTAGACGGCGGAGCCAGCCTGGATGCCGACCTCTTGGCTGCTGAACTCCTGATTGCCCTCGCGGCGGGCACGGATGGCGAAACTGCTCCAGTTTCGGCGCAAGGCGATTTCGGGCGCGGCGGCAAGAATCGCCGCCATTGTCGGCGCAACGCGGCGGACCGGACTTGCCGAGACGACGCCAAACGTGTGCACTGCAGCGTCGAGCAAAGCGCCCGGGTCGGGCCCCAGCATGAAAACTCTGGAGCCACGCGTCTCGACGTCCCCTTCGATGGAGCGCCGCACCATCTGGTTGAGCAGATTTTCGCCAAGCCGCGCCAGCATCCGAGCCCGCACCGGCGCCGACTTGATGCCAATCTCTCCGAACCGAACGAGAACCCCGTCCCACGAGGGCTGCGCAGTCGGCGGCGTCATGAGTGGGTAGGACAGGATTTGAACCTGCGACCGCCCGGCCGTGCGAGCACGGCCGGCCGGCCCGTTCGGGCTTCGCCCGAACTACGCCCAAGGCGGCGACCGCGCCGCCTTGGGCGCAAGCACAACCAGGGCTGCGCCCTGGACCGCCAATGGGTAGGACAGGATTTGAACCTGCGAAGCACAAAGCAGCCGATCTTGAGCCGGCTCCCGTTGACCACTTGGGTACCTACCCGCAGATTTGCCGACCCAGAGCGGCTACAAAAAGAGAAGCACACGGGAAGACTTGAGCCAGCTCCCGTCCGGCAGCGCAGCAGCGCTGGTGGACAGCGAGGGCCGAAGGCCCGAGCGGACCGGCCGGTGCGAAGCACCGGGCGGGGTTGACCACTTAGGTACCTACCCGGTACGACGCTGTCGCCGACTTGGAAGGGATAGAAAAGCGTGAAGCACGACGCGGCGACTGGCTTCAGATGGGAATCTGCCGTCCCAATGCGCGCGCGGTGGCGGGCAACCGGACCACGAGCAGGAATGCGAGAAGGAGGCTCGACATGACGAGCGCGACGGCGAGGGTCTGTGGGAAGACGACGGCAGCGACGATAGGGCCGCGGATGTAGGCGATGACTTTCTCCTCGAGAATGGCGTTCTGAGCAAAGAGCGCCAGGTTGCCAAACAGGATGGCCATCAGCCACGGCGCCTCATCGGGGAAGAACCGGGTCGCACCGTACAGGACGATGACGATGCCGACGAGGTCGAAGAGGGCGTCAAGAATCGCCCCGGCGCGGCTCTGCAGCTTGCCGACGCGCGCCAGAACGCCGTCGCCAGCATCGAGGAAGATGATGGCGAACATCAGGAACGAAAAAGTGAGCGGCCATCCTTCCAGGGCGGCCACCATCTGGATGCCGAATACAGGCAACTGCAGGAGCGTGAAGTGGTTGGGCTGGACGCCCCAGGCAAGCAGACGGCGTGCCACGCCGGAGAATGGGCCGTCGTAGTAGGCGGCCTCTCCGGCGGCTTCGGGCGCGGGAGGAGCGTTCACGCTTTTCGCCACCGCTGCCCGCTCGGGGAGTCCTCGATGAGGTAGCCGGCCTGCTTGGCCGCGTCGCGAATGGCGTCGCCACGTTTCCAGTCCCGTCGAGACCGCGCTTCCGTCCGCGCTTCGAGAAGCCGGGCCATGACGGTTTCCACAGAATCATGTTCTTCAGAAACGGAAAATCCAAGCGACTGAAGCGCACCCCTAAATTCTTGAGTCACGTTTTCGGTTCCTCGGATAAGAATCGACGGTTGAGAATCGAAAAGGGTCAAGAGATTTCCACACCGTTCGAACTCTTCCAACGCTGCGGCCGCAATTTCCTTGCCGACCTGCTTTTCGGTTTCAACGCCTTCAAGCAGAGGGTTAATTTTGCGGATGAACGTGTGTAGTGCGGAAAGTGCAGCAGGCGTATGGATATCGTCGTCCATTGCCGAGTAAAAATTGGCCGATAGTTCGTCGCGTGCGGCGCTCAACA
This sequence comes from Thermoplasmatota archaeon, assembly GCA_038046785.1. Lineage (GTDB taxonomy): Archaea > Thermoplasmatota > E2 > JACPAO01 > JAHFTW01 > JAHFTW01. The sequence goes on along the minus strand of JBBSVM010000007.1, from coordinate 38,600 downwards.
TTGCATTTCGTTCGTAGTCACCGTTTGAGTTCTGGCGAGCGGACATAGCAAGGAGACCGCGGGTTGACTCCAGACGCTTGAGCGAGGCGGCGGCCTCGTCGAGGCCTTTGCGCGAGTAATCGATTTTGGAGCGGTAGTGCGTCTGGATGTAGTAGAGCCGCAACGCGTCGGCGCCGTGGCCCTTGGCGGCGAGTCCGTCGAGCGCTTCGCGCAGGGTGATGAAGTTGTGCAGCGACTTGCTCATCTTCTCCCCATCCACGTTGAGGAAGCCGGTGTGCATCCAGACGTTCACGAACGGCGCCTGACCGGTCTTGGCCTGCGACTGGGCGATCTCGTTCTCGTGGTGCGGGAAGATGAGGTCCTGTCCGCCGCCGTGGATGTCGAACGAGTCCCCGAGCGCGCGGGTCGCCATCAGGCTGCATTCGATGTGCCAACCGGGGCGGCCCTTCCCCCACGGCGAGGTCCAGCTCGCATCGGGGTGGTCGCCGGCGTCGGCCGCTTTCCAGAGCGCGAAGTCAGCGGGATGGCGCTTGTCGCTCTCGACCGTTTTGCGCGTGCCGGCGGCCATCTCTTTGTAGTCACGGTTGGAGAGCGAGCCGTAGCCGCAGCCGCGCCCTTCGTTGTCCCTGAGGTGCGAGGCCGCGTGGGCGTCGTAGCCGGGGACGTCGAAGTAGACGTTGCCCTCCGGCGTCGCGTAGGCGAATCCGTTGGCGAGGATGGACTCGATGAAGCGGACGATGTCGGGGATGCTGGTGGTGACGTGCGGGTAGTCAGAACCCGAAGGCAGCCGGACGCCGAGCGCCTCCAGTTCCGAGCGCGTCGTGCGGTCCCACGTCGCGGCGTGTTCGCGCGGCGAGACGCCGAGTTCTTTGGCGCGGTCGAGGATGCGGTCATCCACATCGGTGACGTTCATGACGTGGTGGACGGCGCCGGCACCGAAACGGTGCTCGAGCCAGCGCTTGACGACCTCGAAGCTGGTGTAAGTGCGGGCGTGGCCGATGTGGACATGGTCGTACACGGTGAGGCCGCAGACGTAGAGGCCGACGCGGCCCGCGACGCGCGGCACGAACGGCTCCTTGCGCCGCGTGCGCACGTTGTACAGCTCCAAGGCCACGCCTTCGCCAAGGTCCCGGGGGTCAAGAAGGTGGCCGTCCGTCGCGGCTCCGTCGGATTCAAGCCGGGGCGGCCTCTCGATGGCGCGTGAACCTGTACTGGCCCGAGCATCCTTTTCGCAGCGAGGCGTCGCGGGAACGCAAGCGGTTGGCGCGCTGGGACGCGGCGGTGCGCAAGGCGACGCGGACGCTGCTGCTGTCGCACGGCGGCTGCCTTGACGGCGTCGCTTCAGCAATTGTCACTCTGCGCGCGCTTGGCCAAGACGGCGTGGGAGTTGCCTATGCACAACCCAGCCAGGTGCGCGAATTCCTCGAACGGCTCGCTCCGGTGGCTGGCGCCGGCCGCAAGCTGCTGGTGGCCGATCTGTCACTGCAGAAGCCGGACTTCGACGCCATCGTGGCGGCCTGCGCACAGCTCAAGGCAGGCGGCTGGACCATTGAGTGGCGCGACCATCACCATAAGCAGTGGGAAGGGCTGGCGCTGGAGCGGCTGCACGCGCATCTGGCCGTCCTCACAGTGAACGGCGACGCCACCGAATCGGGGGCCACACTGCAGCAGCAAGCCATTGCCCCCACCGACACCTTCGCCAAGCGCCTCGCCGAGACGGTGCGCGATCGCGACTTGTGGTGGAACAAGACGCCCGACTCGGAAACGCTGGAATTCGCCCTCGCCGACTTGCGCACCGACGCGTTCACCGATGCGTACCTCGCAGCCGGAGCGGACGCCCTTGTCGTTCTCCCCGTTATCGCCGAGGCGGCAAAGCGCGAGCGCGACCGGCAGGACTCCATCCGCGATCGCATCCTGGCAGGAACGCGCAACTACGGCGCTGGCAAGACCGCCGTCGCCGTGGTGTACGGTCAGCTTCCCAAGAACACCGGCCTGCACGAACTCATCGAGCGCGGCGCCCAGGTCGCCATCAACGTCCGTCCGAATGGAAAGGTCAGCCTGCGCAGTGCCAAACCGGCGGCGGTCTGCCACCTCATCGCGCAGAAGTTCTCTGGCGGCGGCCACCCCAACGCCTCCGGTGCCGACCTCGGCCTGCGCGGCCTTCGCTACTGGTGGTATGTCGTGCGGCGCGGCAAGGTGGAACGCGTCGAGGAGATGGCGCAGCTCGCCGTCGCGACGCTGGCGGCCCAGCCATGAAGGGGCGTCTCGACGGCAATGCGATCCTCGTTCCCGAGCCGTTCGGCTCGCGTCTCCACAAGCGCCACTTGGTCGGCGAGCTGGGCCCAGGCGGCCTTCGTCTCAGCTTCGTTGAAGCGGCGTGGTGCATGTTGGGCGAGCGGCTCGACGTCGATGGGGTCCCCACGGTCGGGGACCTTCTCGCTCGCGCCGCTGGCCAGGCCGAGGCGGACTACCTGGTCTATGCCGATCTGCGCGAACGGGGTCTCGTGGTTCGCCACGCGGGCGCCACCCTCGCGGTCGGACCGCGCGGCTCGGAGCTCGGCGCGGCACCCGCCTACACGGTGCGCGCGTTCTCCGAACGGACCCCCATCGTCGCCGCAGACCTTGCAGCCTCAGTTGACTCCGTTCTTGCGCTTGTGGATGACGACGGAGCGGTCACCCACTACCGGCTGGAGGCGTCCGAGCCACAGGGAGGCCAGCCGTTGGGGACTCTTCCGCCTGCAGTCGGGACGCTCCTTCGCGATCGAGTTCTCATCGAGGAGGGCTCCGTGCGCGAGGCGTGGTTGCGGGAAGGAATCGGGGTCCCCCATGGCAAAGGGCTGGTTCTCTCTCTCGTCGAGGCAGAGCATCTGCGTCGCCGGGGCGTCTTGCGTTTTCCAGCCGGCCGCACGGAGGCCAATCCGGCCGGGTTCGAGCTTCTCGTCACGGTCCATGAAGCGGTGCGTTCGCGCGGCGCGCTGTGCAAATCTGGGTTCAAGTTCGGCACCCACTTTCGCGCGTACCGGGGAAACCCGGACGAGACGCACGCGGAGTGGCTGATCGAAACTGTCGCCCCCGATGCGACGCTGGCGTGGAGCGACCTGTCGCGTGCGATTCGCTTGGCGCACGGTGTGCGCAAGAAGTTCCTTCTCGCCGTGGTGGGGCGTGAGGTGCAGTTCCTGGAATTCGCTTGGTTCCGGCCATGAACCGGGTCGAGTTCGCGTAAGGTTCTCGCAGGTTTCAACAAACTGCAGAGGGCAGTGAAACCGGACACGCCTTGGCCTTTCCACCCAGCGCATGAAGGGCGGCTCCATCCGGAAATCATGCGCCATGTTGTCCTCGTTGTTGCCGCGCTGGTTGCCTTGTCGCTGCCCGCTCCCGCCCAATCGACGCACGCCACCCTCCGCATCGTCGAGGTCCTGAGCGACCCCGACGCGGGCCAGCGCGAATTCGTCGAGTTGCTCAACGGCGGCAACGCTTCTGTGGAGCTTGCGGGCTGGCGACTGCGCGACGTCCCCACCGCCTCGGGTGCAACGAACACCTTCACCTTCCCGACCTGGCGGCTCTCGCCCGGCGAACGGGTCGTCGTGTGGGGCGGCGGCGCGGCGGATGGACATGGTCCGGCCTGGTCCAACGCGGCGGTCTGGAACAACGCCGGCGATGGCGTGACGCTGCTGAACCCTGCTGGCCAGGTCGCGGCATGGGTTGGCTACGGGGCCGTGGTGCCACCGGCCAACGAGACGGGTGCGCTTGGACCGAAGCCTGAGAAAGGGCGCTCCGTGACGTTCGAAGGAGTCTTCGCCACGGGACCCCCAACGCCCGGATTCGCGGCGGGGTCGACTGGAGCCTTGCTGGAGTTCGTCGTTGCCAACGCTGCGCCGACCGTGGTTTTCCTGGGCCTGCCGGACCGGGTGCGGCCCCAGCAGGCGCTCCGATTGGATCTTCTCGCGCAAGACGGCAACGGTCCATCCGACCTGGCGGCGTGGAGCTTGGCCGTCAACGGCCGTTCTGTCGCTTCAGGCCAAGGCGCACCGGTGGCGCCAATCTCGCTCCAGGTGCCCGACAACGCCACGGCCATTGTGCTGGCCGCCCGCGTCACGGACCGCGCAGGAGCAAGCGCCAATGCGACCGCCACTCTTCCGGTGCGCTGGAACGATTTGGAACTGGTGTTCCCCACCGGGCCCTTCATGGGCGAGTTGCGGCCTGGCGAAGTCGTTGGATCGGTTCTGCCTCTTACGCTGCGCAACGACGCCGCAACGCCGCGAACCCCCCGCCTCGACGTGGGCGACCTGCGCGGACCCGGACAAGCCTCGCTGGTCGGCCATCTGGAGATTGGGTTGGAGCGGGGGAATGCGACACACTGGATTCGCTACGATGGGCCGCTGACGGCCCTCCCCGAAATTCCGGGAGGCGCTGAAGTTCCGCTTCGTCTCCGGCTGCAACTTCCCGACGGCCTGCCTGCAGGCCGGTATGGCGCAAGCGTGGCGGTGGTCGGTTGAGCCTCGCCTTCGTCGTGGCGACCCTCGTTCTCCACCCCGTCCTCGACGAAGCGGGCCCGGTCCGCTTGGTTGCGACGGGTCTGGACGACGAACTCGTGCTCTGGCGCGTGGATGGCCGGGCCGTCGGGACCACGGCCGATGGCGAAGCGATGGTGCTGATGCTGTCAGAAGGTGCCCACCGCATCGAAGCGCAGAGTGCCGCCACCGGAGCCTGGCAGGCGTTGGCGCGCTCCGACCCGCAGGAGGCCGGTTGGAGCGCGGTGCCCGCTTGGCACGGGGAGCGCCCCGCAGTGCAGCCCATCCCGGGGGAATCGACGCTCGCACTTGGAGCGGCCCTTGCGGGCGCCGCGTTGTGGGCGCGGCGACGCCTTCTGAGCCCCTGACGCGAGCAAAGCGCACTTGAATCGCGCCCCCCTGGATGGGGCGTGCAGATTGACCCGTGGGGCAGCTCCTCCTACCAGGACTATGCCCGGCTGCGCGAACAGTTCGGCATCGCCTCGTTCGGGCAACCGGAGTGGTCCGCCTTCGCCAACCCGCACCCGCTGTTCCGGCGCGGCGTGGTGTTCGGCCACCGCGATTTCGAGCGCGTGGCGGATGCCCTGCGGGGCCACGATCCGTGGTCGGTCATGACGGGGTTCATGCCGTCCGGCGATCTCCACCTCGGCCACAAGATGGTGCTCGAGCAGGTCATCGCGCACCAAGCCGCGGGCGCCGACATCCACCTCGCTCTGGCCGATTTCGAGGCGATGGCGGCGCGCGGCTTTACGCGCGAGAAAGCGCACCGCATCGCCCTTGACCAGTACGTCCACAACGCCCTCGCTCTCGGACTTGTTCCGGAAGGGGCGGAGTTCTATTTCCAAACGCGGCGCACGAAAGTCAAGGACTTGGCGCACCGTTTTGCCGAGCGCATCAACTGGACGACGCTCGCGGCGCTGTACGGCTTCACCGGTTCCACCTCGCTTGCGCACGCCCTCGCTCCGCTCATGCAGGCGGCCGACATCCTTCACCCACAAAGCGACGTCGAGGGGCCCCGGCCGGTGCTCGTCCCGGTCGGCGTGGATCAGGACCCGCACATCCGTTTGACGCGTGACATCGCGGCCGACCTGCGGCTCTTCGCAGTGCAGGAACACAAGGATGGCGGGCTTGCCATCTATGTCAAATCGGAGGAAGGAGCGAGCTCGCTCCTCGACGTGGCCGAGAAAGCCGTTCGCGACATGGGCTATGGCGAACTGGTGCGCAACGACAGCTACCGCGAGCTGCGGGTGCGCAGCGGCACAAAGTTCGACCTGCGCCGCGTGGACCTCGCCCTCGCCCGCGCTGAGGCCGCACAAGGAATGGACGGGCTGCAGAGCGCTCCGTTCGTGCGCCCCTCCGCGACGTTCCATCGCTTCCAAACCGGCCTCACGGGAGGCAAGATGAGCTCGAGCAAGCCGGAGACCAGCATCTTCCTCACCGAGGACGCCAAGGTCGCAGAGAAGAAGTTGAAATCGGCGGTGACGGGCGGAAAAACTTCGGCGGAGGAGCAGCGCCGCCTCGGCGCCGAACCCGACAAGTGCCCGGTGTACGAGCTCTACCTGTACCATCTCGCCAAGGACGACAACCATCTCGCTGAGGTGCGCGCCACCTGCATCTCCGGAGCGCGGCTTTGCGGCGGCTGCAAGTCGGAGGCGGCCACCATTCTGCTCGACTGGATGAAGAACCACAAGGAAAAGCGCGACCAGGTCGCCCACCTCGTCCCCACTGTCGTGGCACGGGACTGACAACCCCTATCAAGGGCACCCATCCTCTTCGGCTGTGCGCACCGCCGTTGCCCTGATGCTGGCGCTTGCCATCTCGGGCTGTCTCGACTTCGGCGCACTGTTCCGGCCCGACTACAGCGTCGCCACGACCCCGGTCGTCGTGGGCGATGCTGGGTGGAACCGCGACGGTTTGTTTCGCGTCGAGGTTGCTGAAGCGGTTGAGGTGCGCATCGACGCCACCGAACGTGCAGGACTGCAACTTGGCGGCATCGGGCTCGGCTCGGCCGAGGTCACTCTCCCCGACGGCATTTGGGCCATCTCCTACACGGTGGGTGGCTACGCGTGGGGCGACCTTGATCCGGTGCGGGTGGATGCCACCGCGCCACGGTTTCTCGGCCTCAAGCTGGTCCTTGTTGTCCCCGAGGGCGATGTCACCCTGGGGGAGGGGGCGACCATTGAAGGAGCCGCCAGCGTCACCGTCCTCGACCAAGACCTCGACGGCGTCGTGGCGACCGGATTGCCGGTTCTTCTGCGCGGCTTGACGTCGGGCCTCCACCTCTACACCATCACCGCCACCGATGAGGCGGGCAACACGGCGGACGCGACCATCCAGGTGCGCGTCGGCTCGACCGCCGACCTGCCCGCGGGCCGGCTCGACTTCGGCGTCGTGGCGCGCTACAACAATGCACTGCGCATCTGGGACATCACCGACCTCGGACGGTACTTGAGTCCGGAGGCGGCGCGCGCCACAGTGCCCGGTTTCACAGCGGCCGGCCACGGCATCGCACCCGACGACCCTGACGTCGCGGCCATCGTTGCATCGCAGGTTCAACCGTCCGCGACGACGGGAGAGGTCGCCTACGCGCTCTACACCTGGATGGCGGAGAACCTGGAGTACGACGAGTCCCGGCTCGACGAGACCGATCTTCTGTCGCCAAGCGCCACCCTTGCAGCGGGAGGTGGCGTCTGCCGCGACCTCGCCGCCCTCTACGTCAGCCTGTTGCGCGCGGCCGGAGTGCCTGCCCGCCTCGTCACCGGCTACGTCGCCGGCAACGTCAATGGATTTCACGCCTGGGTGGAGTTCTACGGCGCACCTTCGAGCGAACCCTCGCCTTGGGTGCCGGTGGATGTCTCCCCCATTGACGGCCCCGCCCGTGCCACACTCACCCTCTCCTCGTTTGGCATCCAGCTGCCGGAGTACCTCATGCTGCGGCAACTCCCGCCCTCAGCCGAGGTGCCCGGATGGGAAACCGCCGGCTCGCTGAGCTCAACCTGGCCAAGAGAACGCCCAGCCCCCGAAGTTCTCTTCAACGAGACGGTGACGGACAGCCGCACCCAGGAAGGCGTCCTCTGCATCAACCTGGCAAGCCTGGGGCGCAGCGCCGCGGTGCGGGAGCGGGACTGCCCACGCAGCACCACTCACCTGCAGCCGCGCTTCACCCTGGCAACCGAGCGCATCATCGACTACGGCATCGACATCGTCTTTGCATCCTCTGGAACGACCGTGATGGCGTCTCTCGCCTACCCGTTTGCCGATGCAGTGGGTGACCTGGTGGTGTACGAGTTCTACGGCCCCTCGTTCACGCGCGATGAAGCGGCGGGTGTGGTGCGGACGACGCTGACGCGGTAGGACAAGCCGCCGCGCACTCGTCTCTCACGCTTTCTTCTTCGGCTTGATGGGAATGGCGACCGCATCGGATCCGCGCGGCACCGGCGCACGCCGAACCGCAGGAACTGCAGCGCGCGGAGCCTGGGAAGCGCGCTCCGGTTCGCTGTCCAACAACCAGGAGCGCTCGGGAGCTTCGTTGGAGGGCGCCGGGGGGGTCGGAGGGAGAGGCGAAGTGACGAAGTCGAGATCTCCCGAACCCGTTGCGCGGTCGAGGAACAGGAGGAGGCCAGAGGCCGCGGCCAGAAGGGCGGCAAGCCAGGTGAACCACATCGCAGCCGCCCATTCTTGCTGGCCGTCGAAGAGATCGTTGAGGCCAGAGGTCATCAGAATGGCGGCGATGGAGGCCAAGACGATGGCGGACGTCAGAGCGACAACGGATCCGGTGCGGTTTCGGCGCAGAGCCAAAACCAGACCGGCGGCAAGAGCAAGTGGAGTCAAGGCTGCAAAGGGAATGGCGCCGCGGACCTGCGCGATGCCGGATTGGTCATCGAAGGTGGCGTTGAACCAGCTGCGGGTCTCGGATGTGGTGCGGCCAAAACCGCTGGCCTGGAACGACGCCTGGTAGGTCCCCGCTTGGGCGGAGGCGGTGACGGTCGCCACTTCGGCATTCAGGGTCGCCCAGGGTGTGACTTGCACCAAAACCGAGAGGGTGAGCGCCGCGATGAGATAGCCCAGGGCGATGTTCCGGCGAGGGGAAACGTCCACGGCGGCGGGAGCGGGAGCGAGGAGAAAAACCGGGGACCTCCGGCGCGGCGGTGGGCTGCAGTGGGACGGACGGGCGCCTACATTCCGGCGAGACACCTTCCCTTCCAATGGAGATGCGGGGGCAGTCGAATCCAGGACATATGCGAATCATCCGGAAAGATTCCAAACCTAACGGAATGGGGCTGTGCCTGAAAGAAGCGTGTTGGCACAGACTAAATAGCATTCCGTGGTGGCACGGTTTCGCCGAGGGCAGTGGTTGTCATGAGATTCGTCCGCAAAATCAGTGACCGTGGCGTGTTGACCATCCCGACCGAAGTGCGCGAAGCGCTCGACGTCGGCGACGGAGACATCGTCGAATTCGAAGTCCTGCGCGTCGTGAAGGCCAAGAGCGCCACGAACCCCAACCAAGCCGGCAGTCTCCCGGGAGGCGTCAAAGCATGAAATCCATCTCTGTCCTGCTCGCAGTCCTGCTCTCCACGACGATGCTGGCCGTGCTGACGCCCGCACAAGCGCAGGAATCCCCGGTGGATCAAGCCTGTGGAGAGGCAGACCCCAGTCGCTGTGCGGATGGCTTCTTTGTCGAGTTTTTCGCCAATGCGGCAGGCACATCCGCTCTTCTTCCAGCACTCAGTTTTACGCCACCGGCTGGGCTGACAATCTATGCCCGACCGCAAATCGCCAACGAAGCTGGCGTTTTCGCGCCAACCGCGATGCAATTGACGGTCGTCCTTGAGGTCGATTGCGGAGGCGTCGACGCTGCGGATGGGCCAGTCATTGATTGCAATCAGGGCGAGTTCCCGGCTGGCGATGCCGTCGCGCGCAAGACACTCGACTACACAGGAACGACCCCGCTCGCGTTCAAGTTCAGCGCTGAGGAATTGCAGAATCTCTTTGCGCCTGGCGTCTCGGTCACCGCCGTTCATCTGCTCGGCGTCTTCTCAGGCGAACCGGCTTTCCGGACGAGCAGTTACCATCCCCTCACGCAAGCGATGTTCGCCAATGATGAGGATGCAACCGCCGACAGCTTGGACCGTTCTGGTCTCTGGCAGCCGGTGTTGCTGGAATCCGTACAGCCTACGTACAATGCTCTCCGCAACGGCGGCTTCGAAGGCCCGGTGACGGGCTTCGACTTGAACGACCCACTTGGTTTCGGGGCTTTCCGGGGCTTCCAGGGGAACGACTTCACGCTTTTCACGACCGCCAGCGATGGCGGAAAATTCAACAAACTCGACACCGCGAGCGGCGGCGAAGTTGTCGCAGCCCCCGGCCTCGGCCTTGATGGCAGTCAGGCCGCCAAAGGTGGCAAAGAAGGCCACTATGCGGGCGGCAGCGGTCGAACCACGAAGGTGGCGCTTGAGAGCGACGGTTCGCCCCTCCGCAATCTGCTGGCGTTCAGCATCTTCGTCAAGACCGGCCCGACGGCACCAATGACGACCATTCAGCCCTTCTTCCGCATTGACACGAACCGCGACGGCATCAGCGACAATTGTCTGGTGGGAGACCCCCGCCCCCTCGCAGCCTCGCCCGAGTTTACGCGGGTCGAGTTCAGCCAAAACCATCCTTACTTCCTGGGCAATTCCGGGTGCCCTGATGGGCCGGGCACGCCACTCTCTGATCATCAGAGCAACCCGCTCTATGCCACAGCATCGCTCCGCGATGTCTACTTCCAGACCAAGGCGCCGATCCAATACATCTGCGGCAGCGACGCCGTTGGCGGCTGTGCATCCAAATCGCTCTTCGGCGCCACCGATTTCGTTCTCTACGACAACGCAGCGGCCACCGTTCGGAGCGCGCCTCCCCTGCCCGACCCGGTCTGCTTGGCAATCGATGACAACCTCAAGGAACTGCTGGAGGCTCAGCTCGGACCCGGCTATGACTGCGCCCACGCCAACAGTGCTGTGAAGCACATCGCCGCCGCCGACTGGTACATCGAGGCCATCCACGCGGGCGTCCACTACTACATCGGCCCCGGCGCCGGCGGTTTCAGCACGTTCGCTCCCGCCTCGACCGAGAACCGCATTTTCCTTGGCAACAGCAACGACGCCGGTGCACCGCAAGCGGGCTCCGGAGCCATGCTCGATCTCTGTCCGAAGCCTGGTGCCGGCAGCGGCGTCCCCATCGGCAACCCGGCGCTGACACCGTTGTGCGGTCTCGGCGTCATCGGCGACGACGGCGGCTCGGGCACAATGCTCCGACTCACCCTCGATGCCGGGGATGCGGGGGTCTGCACGGTTGACCTCAAGCGCGCGGGTCCCACGGGCACCGCGTTCGCACAGTACGCTCAGTACAGCGACCTCGACAACGATGGCGCCCTCGACCAGGCTGAGCTGACGGGCGCCGGCGACGGCAACCCGCTCAGCAGCTGCGTGATCGGCGTCCCCAACCCCATCTCCGACTCGGACGGCGACGGCCTCGACGACGCAGACGAGGATGTCGATGGCGATGGCCAACTCGATTCCGGCGAGACCGACCCCGCCAATGCGGACACCGACGGCGACGGGCTCAACGACTGCCAAGAGACCGGTTACGTTGCCAACTCTCCGGCCCTCGGCGAAAGCGATGCTCGCAGTTGCGGCCTTAACCAAGCCTACGCCACCAACCCGCGCAACCCCGACTCGGATGTGGATGGCCTCAGCGACGGCGACGAAGTCGGTGCTGCCCAGCCGAGCAACCCGACCAAGGTTGATTCGGACGCCGACGGCGTGAGCGACTCCAACGAGCGCAGCTACGGCTCCAACCCGATGTCCAAGGATCACGACAGCGATGGCCTCGAAGATGGCGTCGAGAACGCAGACAAGGACGGCGTTCGCGACGCGACCGAGACCAGCGCCATCCTCGCCGACTCGGACGTCGACCAGCTCAACGACTGCCGGGAGACGGTCTACACCTCTTCGCCCACGGTGCCGGTCACCGCCGATGGCAAAATCTCTGGTCCGGGAACGTGCGGTGCGAGCGTCCAACGCTACGCCACGAACCCTCTTGACGCCGACTCCGACGGCGACACCTTCAACGACGGCGCCGAGACGACCAACACGCCGCCCACCAACCCGACCGACCCCGCTTCCAAACCTGACCCCGACTCCGACGCCGACGGTGTCTCCGACGTGAACGAGGATGCCTATGGCTCCGACCCCGCGACTGCGGACACCGACGGCGACGGCCTCGACGACGGTGACGAGAACACGAACCGGGATGGCGACCAGGACGTCGGCGAGACCGATGCGCTTGACGCCGACTCTGATGCCGACGGGTTGACCGACTGCCAGGAGACGGTCTACACCTCTTCGCCCACGGTGCCGGTCACCGCCGATGGCAAGGTCTCCGGATCGGGCACATGCGGTGCGAGCGTCCAGCGCTACGCCACAAACCCACTCGATGTCGACTCCGACAACGACCTTGTGAACGACGGTGTGGAAGTGAAAGGCGACTATGCCAAGCGCGTCGTTGCATCGCCTTGCAACAGCAACGCGCAAGCCGCCTACGTGGCCCTGCGCGGCCTGTTTGGAGCTGCGATGAGCAACGGCGTAGACGTCGCGGCCGCTGACACAGCGGTTGCTGCGTGCGACAATCGCATCCCAACCAACCCGACTGCAAGCGACACCGACTCCGACTTGCTCAACGACAGTTTCGAGCTCGGCCAGGGCGGAACTGCGGCGAGCGGCAAGTACCTGACCGATCCGACCAACCCCCACACAGACACGGACGGAATCATGGACGGCAAGGAGGTCGCAGCCGAACCCGACTTCACCGACCCGACGAAGCTGGACACGGACGGCGACACGCTTTCCGATGGCGACGAGGACGCGGACAAGAGCGGTTCCTTCAACGCGGGCGACCCCAGCGACGCGAGCAAGGCGGACACCGATGGAGACACCATCCGCGACGAAGTGGACGGCCCTGCTGCCAACAACTTTGCATGCCGTCGCGACCAAGATTGCGACGACGACGGCCTTCGCGACGACGTGGAGGACGCCAACAAGAACGGTGTCGTCAATGATGGCGAGCCGAGCCCAATCCTCGCCGACACCGACTCCGACGGCCTCACAGACTGCCAAGAAACAGTCCTGGGAATCGCCGCAGCCAACCGCGTTTCATCTGTTGCCAACAACGACGTTGGAGCCACGGGCACGTGCGCACCTCCGCCGGGCTTCACGCCGTTCCTGCTCGCGGGCGGGAAATTCAAGACCAGCCCACGCCACAGTGATTCCGACGGCGACACCATCCGCGATGATCTCGAACTGCTTGGGACTTACCTCAACAACGCGAACGACCAAGTCCTCAACCCGACGCGGCCCGACAGCGACCTTGATGGCCTGACGGACTGCCAGGAGACGGTGAAGGGCGCACTCGGCCTGGTCGCTGAAACCCCGACGTTCGAAGTCGCGGCCGCCGGCTGCCCTGCGAATGAGTTCACCGGAACACCCGCTTTCACACCCATTGATGGCAAGAAGTACGCCACCGATCCCCTCGACGGCGACTCGGACAACGATGGCATCCTGGACGGCCCCGAAGTGGATGGCACGCCACTCCCGGTCACCAACCCGACGAAGGTCGACTCGGACGGCGACGGCATTGCGGACGGCGTCGAGGATGCCAACAAGAACGGCGCGACCGACGCGGGCGAATCCAGCGCGGCCTCTGCGGACACCGACAGCGACGGCTTGGCGGACAACGTCGAGGACGCGGACCAGGACGGTGTTCGCGACCCGACCGAGACGCAGGCCACTGTGACGGACAGCGACGCCGACGGCTTGACCGACTGTCAGGAAACCGGCTACGTTGCCAACACCGGCACGACCGGTGAAGACACCGCTTCGGTACGCAACTGCGGTGCTGGCGTTAAGAAATACAAGACCGACCCGCTCGTGGCCGACTCCGATGGGGACTCCTTCAGCGATGGCGCCGAAGTCAACAACGACCCACCCACGAATCCGACCGATGCCGACTCCAACCCGGACGACGAACTCGAAACGATTCTGAAGACTGCGGACGAGGTATGCGACCTGGTGGATGTTGGTGACGACGTCACCCATGACGACTGCGCCGATGTGCAGGCGACTGCAGAAGGCGCCGCAGCGACAGCCGCAGCCGCAGCCGCCGCGGGTCCTCTGGCCATCCTCAACACGTTGCGCCTGCCCGACCCGGTCGTGGCGGCCACCGATGTGGACTGCAACTTCCTCGATCCCTTGAGCTGGGGTTTGCCGGTTGCACCATACGGTGGGACCATCGTTCGCATGCAGGGAAGCAACCCGTCGGAAGCGCCGGAGGCCTACGCCGCCCGGCTTGCCAGCAACGGCTTCATCGACTGGAGTGACGCCCAAGGCGACTACCTGCTTTGGGACGGAACCGATTGCCACGATCTCGGCGACCCCGCCGACGACGGCGAAGTTGCCGGCGAACCCGATGCGCAAGACGCATCCGATTCCGTCTACAGCCAGCACCTCGGCAACTACATCCTGAACACCGTCACAGGCGCAGGGGTTCCAAGCGAGCCTCCGACGCAGGAGGAACTCGAGGCGATGGCGGACGAGCTCGCGGGCATGCTCGCAGAGCAGCTCGGCGACGCCTATGCTTTCAACCTCGCCGACCAACTCGACGTCGCCGACGTGGACGAAGATGGCGTCATCAACGAACCCAACGGTCAGGTGGACCTCATCGAGCAGCGCTTGCTCATTGTGGACCCGCATGGCACGCTGCCTACCTTCCCGCTCGGACAGGATGGCAGCGGCTCGCAAGCTTCGCCCTTGACCGGTGAGTTGCCGGACGACCGCGATGGCGTGAGCCTGCTGCTGCGCAACCCGGTGGGTGGCGCCCTCGTTGCGACGGTCAGCGCTTATGCGCCCGCGGCCAACGAGCCGGTTCTCATCGTCGAGGCGTTCCAGGGCACAACCGTCGTGCACCTCTGCGTCATCCTGCAGCCCACGCCGAGCCTCGTCGGTCCCTTCACGGGCCGCTACGATGGCGACTGTGCTGGAGCGGGTCCGACGGTGGCCTGCCCGCAGGGAACAACCGGAACCGTGCCGAACTGCACGCCCAACCCGGTCTCGTGCGGACCTCTGGGCGGAACGGCGCCGGAGTGCGTCCTCGCCCAGATTCCCGAAGAGCTGCCGCAGCCCTGCGACCCCGTCGAGGATGGGGTCGGCGTGGATGGCGACTGTGAGCCCCTGCCGACCGGCCTCCCTGCCGTTCTGATTGGGATGCTAAGCGAGGCGCTCTGCAGCCAAGTCCCCACGGCGCCGCCCTGCGAGGAAGAGTTCCTGGAGAACCTCCCCGGAGATGTGCAAGACGCAGTCGCCGACGCAACCGAGGATCTGCCGGGCTCCGCCGAGGACGCTCTGCCATCGTGTGGTGGCGCGCAAGTCACGCCGACCGTGTACGTCTGCTACGCAGGCGGCGGATTGGCGGGCCAAGGAATCCGCGTCAAGGCGGGCCCGCTGACGCTGACCCTGTAGACCTTTCGCGGTCGCCCCTTTCCCCTTCTCTCCCTTTTTCTTTCTTTTTCCTTACCTCTTGTCACCTTCTTTTTGTCGCCTGCCCCTCCGGAGGGGACACCGTATTCAGAATCGTTCAGATTGTTACGGATGGGATTTGCCAAAAACTCGGCCGCCGCAGCCCTGGAATGCAAAAAGTCGGGGCTCAATTGTGCGCATCGATGCTCTCCGTAGTTCCCAGGCGGGTTAGGTCTAAGTAGCGTTTCCAATCTGCCAAGTTGCCCGAGTCAGGTAGAGCGCTTCGCGCGCCGCTGATTTTTGGAGACAATGACCATGAAGACCCGCCTCCCGTCTCTGCTGCTCGCTTTCGCCTTCATCGGCTTGGCCCTCGCCACGGTCCCGGCATCGTCCGCCGACAATCTGCTCGACCCGGTCTACGACGCCGTGGCGGACAACAGCGATGGTTTGGTCACGCGAGGCGACTGCGAAACCGGCGGCTCTGGCCTCCAGATTGGAGGGGATGAAGCCAACTGCGCCCAGGAATTGGTCGTGGATCTTGACAGCGAGCGCTGCGATGACTTCGACGGCTCCGGTGTCGGCTCCGGCGTGGAGGTCACCTTCAATGATGGCCAGGAGACCCCGAACGGTCTCTGCCAGCGCTACCCCAACAGCATGGATTTCCTGCCGGTCTTCGATTTCACCCCTGACCTTTCCCCCACCGTCGGCCCCCTGGCCGAGTTCTTCCAGTACAACCCGGCCGGCAACGTCGTCGTGACCGTCACCCTCTTCGAGTCGGACGGCACCACCGCGCGCAACTGGGTTGACCGCCAGAGCACCGAGCTGCGTTTCAACGGTCTCTCCTCGGCAGGCGACGGCACCGTCTACGAGAACTTCTGCGGCAACCTCCTCGACCCCATCCCCGCCGACTGTGCCGCCTTCGTGGTCGAAGCGGACAACGTGGCCGGCAACGTCGCCACCTTCACCGTTTCTCGCGCCCTCCTCGAAAACGCCGAGAACAATGCCCTCCCCATCAACGGCTGGGCCATCATGGTCCAGGACCTCTCCACCGAGACTGGGCTCCTCTCGCCCGACGTCCTCGGGCACGATTTCAGCTTCTACAACCCGCTCGCCCAGGCTCTCATCGGTGCAGGCCTGTTCGAGGCCGCCGACATCGCCGACACGGTCCCCGTGCCGGTCTTCGTCATCCCCAACGTTCCAGCCCTTGTCATCACGCCGACCTCCCTCGGGCTCACGGAAGCTGCTGCCGGCCGCACCGCCACCTACACGGTCGCCCTGCAGTCGCTGCCGCGCAGCACCGTCACCATCGACATCACAGCGGTCTCCGGCGGCACGGCCGGCACCTCGGCCGACTACACGTTCACCGGCCCAGCAAGTCCGGCGACAACGGTCCTGAACGCCGTTCCCCCCGCGCCGGCAGCCGGCGCGGTTCGCCTCACCTTCACGCCGCAGAACTATGCCACGCCTCAGACAATTACCGTCACTGCCGTGGATGACCCCGTCGCGGAACCGGGCGCCCCGGAGGCGTTCTCGCTTCGTCACCTCTCGGGCTCGAGCGATTCGCGCTATGCGGGTCTGAGCAAGTTCCTTGCCGGCACCATCACCGACGACGACGCCAAGGGCATGACGGTCACCTGCGGTGCGACCCCCCTCGCTGAGGCGACGCCCTCCACGACCATCGACTGCACGGTCACCCTGCAGCGCGGCGGCAGCAAGCCGGTCTTCATCACCATCGATGCGGCAAGCCTCGCCGGCCGCGCCGAGGTCTCCGGAACCAACCTCGCTTTCTACACGGCCGGCTCCAGCGGAACCAAGGTCATCAAGCTGAAGGCAATCAACGACAACCTCTTCACGCAGAACGAGGCGCTCACCGTCCGCATCGTTGGCCAGTCCGAGGACCCGGACTACAACTTCGTCAATCCGACGACCTGCCAGGCCACCACGCCGACGGCGACGCCGTGCACCGCGACCACGACGGTCACCGTCCTCGACAACGAGTTGCCCGCCATCACGGTCACGCCGACGACGCTCGCCGTGACTGAAGTGGCCGGTGCTGACCACGCGAAGAGCTACACGCTCGCCTTCACGGGCGGAACCCCGCACGCGGGCCAGAGCGTCACAATCACGCCGTCGGCCGAGAACGGACAGGTCACACTCAGTGGGCCGGTGACGCTCAGCAGCATCCTCACTTCGGCTCCCATCACGGTGACCGCCGCGGATGACCGCGTCGTGGACGTCACGGCCGCCGCCAGCGACATCGTGTCGCACGCGCTGGTCTTCGCCGGAGGCGCCAGCGGTCTCCACTTGGGTGGCACCGTCGGCACCGTCGCAGCGACCATCACCGACGACGACGTCGCCGCCATCACGGTTAGCGGGCTCACGCCCACCGTAATCAACGAGTTCGGCAACCCGACTTCGGGGACCTTCACGGTCAGCATCGGCGCCAACGTCGACCCCAACGCCGGCAAGGTCGTCAAGGTCAACCTCGCCCACGCGGGCGGCCAGGTTACGCTGTCGTCGGCCTCCGTTACGCTCAGCGGGAATGGCGACGCCGCGACGCGCACCGCCACCGTCACGGTGACCTCCATCAATGACAACTTCATCGAGGCCAACGCTCTCGCCGCCCTCGTCTCCACGACGGTGGACGCCGCAGGCACGACCGACGACGCCTTCGATGGGCTCAACCCCGACGACGTCACCGCTCTGGTCAACAGCGAGGATATGGCGGGCTTCGTCATCGCACCCGAAACGCCGCTCGCTCTCCTTGAGGCCGGCGCCACCTCCGGCACCTACACGGTCAAATTGACCGCGCAGCCGGCTGCTGACAAAGTGGTCGCAGTCCAGATTACCGCCGCCGGTGGCCAGGTCACCATTGATGCAGACAGCCTCACAGACGGCATCCAGGACACGGTCCAATTCACCGGAACGACCTGGAACACCGGCCGCATCATCACGGTCCGCGCCGTCGATGATGTCGCCGACGAGGACAACGCCGTCGTCCCGGTCACTCTGAACCACGCAGTCGTTGCGGTCGCTGAGAGCGATGCCGACTTCGCCGCCATCACCGGCACGAAGGAGGTCACCGTCCTCGACAACGACGAACCGGAGATTCGCATTACCGGCGCAACGACCCCCACGGCCCGCCGCAACATCGATGAGTGCGACCCCGAGGATGGCGGCACCTGCCCCTCGACGACCTACACGGTCAGCGTCGTCACGCCGCTCACCGCGGATACTGGAACCGTCGTGGTCGACCTCACTGCCGACCCCGCGTTCGTGGCCGCCCTACTCCCGGACCCACAGGTCGATGGTTTCACCATCAGCCCCGCCACCATCACATTCAGCTCGACGCACACGTCGCAGGTGATCACGGTCACCTACCCCAACGATGTGCGGGTCGGCAACCTGGATGGCGTCATCCACCACCTCGTGAATGTCGCCACGAGCACCGACGCCCGCTTCATCGCAGATGCCCCCCTTATCGACGACTTCTTCCTGAAGGGCATCACCAATGACGAGCCGAGCGTCGCCGTCACTGGTGGCCCCTTGGCCCTCACGGAGGCTCTCGCCGGCCGGGCCGGGACGTTGACCGTCAAACTCGGCACCAACCTGGCACCGTTGACCAACGTCGTCGTCGATGTCGCCTCGAGCGCTCCTGCCGACTTCACCGTCTCCCCCGCGCAGCTTGTCTTCAACTCCGCCAACGACAAGTCCGGCCTGACGGTCACTGTGACGGCCATCGATGACGCCGTCGTCGAGATGGCGCTCGAAACTGGCTTCCAGGCCACGTTCACGGTCGACTCGGTGGGCACGACGGCGCTGGGCTACGCCGCGGAGACGATCGACCCGGTCGCAATCTCCGTCCTCGACAACGACGCCGCCAACCTCCTCCTCGCCCACACGGGCGCGGGCACGACGCTGGCTGAGCCTGCGGGCACCGACACGGTCGAAGTCAGCCTGAGCGCCCCGATCGACACCGCGGTCTTCGTCACGGTGACGCCGAGCTCCGGCTTCACGGTCAACGACCTCAACGGCGACGACGCTGGCCAGATGACCTTCGCCGCCAACGCGGTGGGTCCGGTCACGCTGACGCTCACCCCCCTGGCGGACGCCGTGGACCAGGGTGCCTCGCGCTCCCTCACGCTGGCTGCAGCCTCCTCGCTCGGCCTGGGCTTGACCCGTGCCATCACGGATCCCACCGCGCTGCCGGTCACTCTCACCGACGACGATGTCGCCGGAGTCACCTTGAGCAAGCTGACGGCCTCCGTCAAGGAAGCCCTCGCCGCCTCGAGCCGCACCGACACGTACACCGTCGTCCTCACCAGCGAGCCGACGAGCAACGTCGTGGTCGCCATTGACGATGCCGCCGGCAACGAGATTGCCGCCATTGCGAGCCTGACCTTCACGGCCGTCAACTGGTTCGAACCCCAGACGGTCACGGTCGCCGCGAACGACGACCGCGTCGACGACGGCGCGCCGAACCAGGTCGCCAGTCTCGTCAACAACCCCGACTCCGAGGAAACGTTCTACAGCGCTCTGCCCAACCAGGCCGTCGCCGTGACCATCCTCGACGACGACATCGCGGCCTTGGTTCTGTCGGAGACAACCCGCACGATCGAGGAAGGTTCCTCGGACGGTGCCAGCAATCAGTTCACCGTCCGGCTTGACAGCGAGCCGACGGGCGACATCACCGTCGCCCTCAGCGTGGTCGAGACGGGAGACGCGGGCACGACGGTCACCACCGCGCCCCTCAGCTTGACCTTCACCGCGGGCGACTTGGGCAACTGGAACACACCCCAGACGGTCACTCTCGCTGCCACCGACGATGATGGGTTCCAGACCGAACTCGCCACGGTCACCCTTGATCCGTCGGGCGATTCCGTCTATGACCTGCTGCCCTCGCGCACCGTGGGCGTCACGGTCACCGACACCGATGTGGGCATCCTCATCAACGGCGAGACCGCCAGCAACACCCCCATCACAGTGAATGAGGGTGCGAGCGGCTCCTACACGGTCGAGCTCACGGCCGACACCACCTTCTTCGTCGCCGTCAGCATTAGCGCTGGCGACTCGAACGAGAACGGCGAGGGCTGCTTCGTCGAGATGAAGTCCGCCCAGGCGCTCGACGCGAGCGACCAGGCCTTCAGCTGCGGCCCCATCGACCTCGTCTTCGGCCCCACCGGCTCGGGCGTCCCGACCGGCACGACCGCTCTGACAGTCGACCTGCAAGCCGTCAACGACGAGGAGGTCGACATGGACAATCTCGTCAGCGGTGCCCCGCGCATCATCGTCCTGACTCACGAGGCGTCGTCCGCCGACCCAAGCTTCCAGGGCGCCGAAACACGCACCGTCACCGTCTCGAACGCCGACGACGACCCCTGCTCCGCCAACGATGCGACCGCAGCGGTCTGCGCGGTGCGCGACGGCGGCGTCGGTGACGGCTTCGTGGCCGGCTTCGGCATCCCCATCGTTGGCCAGATGCCCGCCCTCGTCCTCACGGAAGAGGGCGTTGAGGTGACGGCCACGGCGCAGGAGTTCGATCTCATCGACGGCTGGACCGCTTACACGGACGCGCTCACGCTCTACGTGCAGCGCGACTGTGGCGGCCTCGCGGCCCTCGTCGACTTCGTGGACGAGGAGCTGTGCCAGGTCGGCGAAACCGTCGTCGCCTCGGACACGCAGAGCCCCGTGGCGGGCGTCTACACCTTCTCGTTCACCTACGAGGAGCTCGAGGACGCGTTCCCCGGCGTGCCGGTCTCGGCGCTCCACCTCTTCGTGGAGACCCGCGAGGCGACATCGCGCTACTCGAACTACTTCCTGCCCAAGGAAGCCGCCTACGAGGCGGGCGCCCTGCTGGAGGACTTCACGGCGGCCGATGCTCTCGATGACCTCTCGTTCACCCCGGTCGTCCTGGTGGATTCCCAGCTGGGTGGCGCCCTGCCCAGTGATGACTTCATCGCCAAGTTCGGCCTCCCCGAAACGGTTGGCTTCGTTGCCGATGGCGAGAACGCAATCGTGAACGTCGTCGTCTACGACGGCGCGGGTGCGACCGTCACGAGCGGAACCTACAACCTGGTCCTGCAGGTCGACTGCGGCGCCCTCAAGCCGGTCGCCAACGCGGCCGGGGTGGAGTGCGCTGGCGGCGCCGATACCACGACGCTGACGAAGGTCTACAGCTTCACGGTCGATGATGTGGCTCCGGAGGATGGCGTCGATGTGCTCATCCCCGCCGCGGACCTGGAGTTCTTGCTGAACGGCCAGCCCGCGACCGGGCTGCACCTCTTCGTGGAGGACGGCTTGCGCGCCAGCAACTACGCGGTCCCGACCGCCGTGCTGCTTGAGGCGGGCTTGTACGCTCTGGCCGATTTGATCGACGGCAGCCTGTTCACGCCGGTCCCCCTCATCGATGAGGGCGCGATTCCGGCGGGCGACGGCTTCCTGGCCTACTTCGCCATGGGTGCGGCGCCGGCTCTGGCCTTCGTTGCCAATGACGACTCGCTCGTGGAGGTCAGCATCATCGACCCGGCGACTGGCACCCCGATTCCTGCAAGCAGCGCCACACTGGTGCTGCAGGTGGACTGCGGCCCCCTCAAGCCGGTCGCTGATGTGATCGCAGTGGAGTGCGCTGGCGGCGCCGATACCACGACGCTGACGAAGAGCTACGCCTTCACCACGCCCGCCACGGGCCCGGCGCTCGTGGGCATCCCGCAGGCGGACCTGGAGTTCCTGCTCAACGGCCAGCCTGCGACGGTTCTCCACGTGTTCGCGGAGCGCAACTTGGACGGCGTCTACCAGCAGAGCAGCTATGTTCTGCGGACTCCGATTGACAACGCCGTGACGGCGCAGACCCTCGACCTCGTCGACGGCAGCACCTTCACCCCGGTGCTGCTGATTGCCGAGCCGGACACCAGCCTGGTGACCGATCTCGCGGCCTGCCTGATGGGCGAGCCTGCGGACCCGACCACTTGCCTGCCGGAGGACGTGGGCGCGGCGGTCGCCATGGTCCAGGAAGAGGCGGAGGCCATCGTCGAGATGGTCGAAGGCCTGCCTGCCATGCTCACCGAGCTGCTGTGCGAGGAGGACTCCCCCCTCGTCACCGTCTGCGAAGCCATCCCCGACGACCCCGTCGGCTTCGTCGAGGAGACTGTCGAAACCGTGCAGGAACTGGTGCCAGAGCGCCTCGGCGAACTGCTGCCCGACTGCACTGGCCTCGAGACCGCACCCGTCTATGTCTGTGACGCGGAAGATGGCGTCCTGGGGCAAGGCGTGCGCGTGAAGGCGGGCCCCCTCACCCTGACGCTCTAAGCGTTGCGTGAACTCTTTTTCCCTCTCTTTCCTCCTTCTTCCTTTCCTTCTCCCCCCGTTCTTTTCATCTCCACTTTTCTTAGCAGTGCTTCTGGTTTTGCCGTTCTATTCACCGCGCCTTCGGTACTTCAGAAGCATAACTTCTCATGGAAAATGCTCGATAATAATCAGCAATGATTCGTTAATGATTGATGAAATCATACTGAAGCAGAAAATTATGTGAAAAAAAGGATTGCCATAAATAGGGCGTTACACTGCGGGTTCCAATGCGCTTCGTGCGAAAGGTCGGCCAACGCGGCATCATGACTCTCCCGGTTGAGCTGCGTGAAGTCATGGAAATCCAAGATGGCGACATCGTGGAGTTCGAGATTCTCGGCGTCGTCCGACGCGTTCCTGCGGTCCCGTCCGCCGAGCCCGTAGCCACCCTCAAGGAGGCGCACGCATGAACCGAATCGCAATTGTCCTCCTGTTTTCCCTGATGGTCGGAGGCTTCATGGGCGCTGTGCAAGCGCAAACCGTCGGTCCGCTCACAATCGAGCCCAACGGATCCTGTTCGACTGGTGGGAGTGGGCCGCGCATTTCCGTCAACGGCCAGGAGGGCGTCTGCTTGGACGATTCCCTGATTTGTCCCGAAGAGACCGGTTCCCTGCCCGAGTGCGCCGTGGCGCCCATCATCTCTTGCCTCACCGAAGGAACCGATCCGACTCCGGCCCCGGTCTGCGCGACTGCGCAACCCATCGTTCAGGCCATCGTCAGCTGCGCCATGAGTGGAGAGCCGACCAGTGAAGAGTGTGCGGACCTGGTGGACCCGGTCGAGCCCATCCTTGGCTGCATTCTGGAGGGTGAGGGCGAAGTTTTCCCGCCAGGATTCCCAGTTCAGGTCTGCGCCAATCTCGGAGGAACCCTGGAGCAGGTGGCTGCCTGCGTGGAGAGCATGGATCCTTCGAGTCCGGCCTGCGCCGCCCTTTTGACTCCTGTCGAGCCGATTCTGGCCTGTCTTCTGAATGGAACGGACCCGACTCCGGTGCCCGCCTGCTCGACCCTGCGACCCATCGTGGAAGCCATCGCGGCTTGCGTAGACAGTGGAAACCCCACGAGCGAAGCCTGCGCCGACCTTGTCTCGCCCCTCAACCCCATCATTGCCTGCTTGACTCTAGGAGTCGAGCTGGTTCCGGCACTCCCCGTCCCCATCTGCGGGATTCTTTCCGGCACTCTCGGACAGGTTGCCGAGTGCGTTGAGAGTGAGGATCCCTCGAGCGAGGCATGCGGGAATCTGGTTCAACCTGCAGACCCCATCCTGGCTTGCATCTTGGAAGGCACGGACCCGACTCCGGTGCCCGCCTGCTCGACCCTGCGACCCATCGTGGAAGCCATCGCGGCTTGCGTAGACAGTGGAAACCCCACGAGCGAAGCCTGCGCCGACCTTGTCTCGCCCCTCAACCCCATCATTGCCTGCTTGACCCTTGGAACCGAGCTGCTCCCGATGGTTCCAGTCCCCGTCTGTGCGATTCTTTCCAGCACCCTTGATCGGGTCATCGCCTGCGTCGAGAGCGGGATGCCCACGAGCGAAGAGTGCGCTGCGCTGCTTTCTCCCGCCCAACCGGTGCTTGACTGTGTGCAAGACGGCACCACTGCGGTGACGCCGATTGCCCCAGCCTGTGCGGCCATCGCCGAGCTGGGAGCGGCTGGAGCCGCCTGCTTGGCCAGCGAAGACCCGGAATCGCCCGAGTGCGAGGCGTTCTTGGGTGCACCGCCCGAGCTGGTGCTGAGCTTCCTCTGCTCAACCGGTGTCCTCGATGACGCGCCGCCCCAACTCGCTGATATGCTCTGCCCGAAACCGACGCTCGCCATCGTCGCCACCACGGCGGCTGCGGCGGAACCCGGCACGAATGGCCTCTTCACCATCACGCGCAGCAATGCGCCGACCACCGACGCGCTCACCGTAACCTTCCTCGTGACGGGGGCCGCTGAGCGCCCAATTGATTACACGCTCAGAAAGGGGGAAACGGTTCTCGGCACCACGGTCACCATCGACGCTGGCCAGGCTTCGGTGGCCATCACGGTCGAGGTCGTCAATGATGGCGCACAGGAAGTCTCCGAGGCGGTCATCCTGGACATCACCCCGACCGCCGGATTCCCGGCCGGAGCGAAGACTGCCACCGTGAACATCGCCGACGACGACACCCCGTCGCTCTCCGTCACAGCGGTGCCCGCAAGTCCCGCAACGGTGGCGGAACCGTCCATCACTGGCATCTTCACCATCACGCGCAACAGCGCCGAATTGGACCGCCTCGTCACGTTCACGACTGCGGGCACCGCCACGCGCGGCGGCGCCGCGCCGGATTATGTCCTGAAGAAGGGGGAGGAAGTCCTTGACGGGGCCGTGATGATGGGAGTCGGCGAGACCTCCGTGACCATCACGGTGGAGGTCGTCGACGACTCTACCGTCGAGCCGGCAGAAACCATCGTCCTGGACATCAGTTCCAACAACGCTGCCTTCCCGGCCGGAGCCAAAACCGCGTCGATGACGATTGCGGCCAGCGACGCGCCAACCCTCGTTCTCACCGTGGCGGCCACCACTTCCGCAGCAACGGAAAGTGGAACCGACGGAGCGTTCACCATCACGCGCAGCGGTGCACCGACGACCGACGCACTGGACGTCACATTCGCGGTCACCGGCACGGCGACGCGCGGCACCGACTACACGTTGATGCAGGGCACCACCGCCCTGGCGGCGTCGCTCGTGACCATCCCTGCGGGTGCAAGTTCCACCGTCGTCACGGTTGACGTCATCGACGACCCGACGCCGGAAGTTTCGCCGCAGGTGACTCCGCCCACAGTCACTCCCGGTGCCAGCCCGACCAACCCGCCCACCGTCACGCCCCCCGGCGTCGCCTTGGTGCAGACGGAGACCGTTCTCTTCGACATCAGCGCCACGACCGGAACGACCGGCACCGGCCAGAAATCGGCGACGGTGACGATTGCGGACAATGATCCCGACGTGGACACGGTTCTTGCTCGCATCGACGACTGCATCGTCTACATCGTCGAGGGAGATCCAGCCATCTACCTCCCGGCTGGCGGGCGCTGCTACACGTTCTTGACCGGACGCGAGCCGCCCCCGGGCTGCAACGACTTCATCTTTGCGCCCAACCCCGTTGTCTGCTTCGTGCCCCCGATTCCGCCGCAGGTGGTGACGACGCTCTGTGGCAACGCCAACGTTGCGACGCAGCTTCGCCCGCTGGGCTACTGCATTCCGCCGGTCCGCACCGTCGCCTTGGACCTCCAAGGCGGACTCCAGGTCCACGAAGAGAGCCCCCTCACGGACACGTTCAGGGTCAGTTTGGCAAGCCAGCCGACGGCCGACGTCCCGGTCACTTTCACTGCCTTCCCAACTGGGCAGATTGGAACCCTTGCGGGTCTGACGTTCACATCCGCGAACTGGAACATCCCTCAGACAGTCACCGTGACCGCCATCCAGGATCGCGTGGACGACGGCGACAACAATGTTCGCATCACCGCCACCGCCAACGGCGGCGGCTACAGCAACGTGCAGGCCCAGGCCGACGTCGCAGTCCTTGATGTTGACTTGGTCCTGCTCGTCACGGATGGGGTAACCGCCGTGGTTGAGGATGGCTCGATTGCCCGCCTCACCATTGCGCGCGACAGCGCAAGCATCGCGACCGCGCTTGAGGTCCCCTTCAAGGCTGAAGGCGCAGGGGCCACCGACGTGGCGCTCACCGCGGTCGCTCTTGCGGACGGCTCTTGCGCGGAAAACGACAACGTACCCGTGACTGGCACGGGAGTCAATCGCGGAGTCAGCATCCCGAGCGGTTGCCGGAGCGTCCAACTCCAGTTCACGACCCTCCCGGACAGCATCGCGGAGCCGACCGAAGCTATCGTTGTGACCGTGCAGGACCCTGGCACCGGCATCGACGTCGGCATGCCCGGACAGCAATCCCTCAACATCCTGGACAACGATGTGCTCGTCAACGTCGCCCCCGCGAACCCTGTCGATGACACGGCGAGCGAGACGCCCGGACCGGGAGTGGATGGAGATGGACTGCCGATCCCCAACGTGGCGCGGTTCGCCATCACGCTGAGCCAACCCTCACGCGTCGGCGGAACTCCCATCGAGTTCTCCCTCGCCGGTTCGGCGACCGCGGACGACTACACGCTGGGCTTGAGCTCGGGAAGCTTCGCAGGCCCAACCACCGTCGTGGTTCCGGCTGGCGCCACCAGCGTCACCCTCATCTTCACGCCCCTGGACGACTCCATCGTCGAGGGTCAAGAATCGGTCATCCTTCGCGCCGAGCCGAGCACCATCTACCAGCTTGGAGCCACGGCGCAGCAGACGGCTGCACTCCTCGACAACGACGTGGTGACTCCGAACACGCTGCCCGAATCTGCGCCGGCGACGGAGAATGCAACCACGCCGCCCCCCGCCAACGAAGCGGCCCAACCGGCGCCGGAGACGCCACCGGCGGTCGAAACGCCCGTCGTGGTGCCCCCCGCGAGCTCCGAATCGTCCAGCGGACTGGGCGAACAACCGGTCATCGCCCCGCTCGTCCCGCTTGCGGATGCCGTGGCGGCCAACCGGGAGGTTGTCACGAAGGCGGTGCGCATTGGCGGCATCAACACCATTAGCTGGCAACTGCCCGCTGAACCGCCGGCACCCATCAAGGGTGTGCAGGTGTGGCGCAGCAACAGCCCCTACGTGCTGCTTGTCACCTTGCCCGCTGGCTCCTCGGGCTTCGAGGAGGCTTCCTATGACGATGTGGGCGCCCCATCCGCAAGCCGCTACTTGGTGACCATGTACTACGGCCCCAGCGCAAGCGACGGGCTGCTGGACAACTCCAACGCGCCCCAAACCGGCACCTACGCAGGCACCGCGACGGTGGTCTCAGGGGCACCGAGTCCCTTCGCGCTCCTGTTCGGCATCGCGCTTGCGCTGGCCGCCGTGGGCACGCTGGGCTACGCCGTCGTGCTGCGCATCCGCAAAGAAGCATAAGCGCGGGCTTTTTGACCGCGACCCGGTCCTTGGCCCTCGTGGCGAAAGAGGGTCAGGCAGATGGGCCCGTCGCCCATGCTGGTGCGCTGCTGCCGGGTCGCCGCATCTCCGTGAGTGCGTTGGCCACGGCGGCCGTTGGCGCCCTGCTGGCCCTCGGCTGGATGCTCAACATCCGGCGCAGCGAGCCCTTCCTGAAGGATGCCGCCGGAGCGCTTTCCATCCTGGTCTGGGACCTCATCATGCTGGCGCTCCTGGCGGCGCTCCTTCTGCTCCAGCTCTTCCTGTTGCGCCGACGCAGCCTCCCCGCCGCCGTGGCGGGCCAGGTCCTGAGCTTGGGCTGCACCGGCTGCGGCACGGTGTTCGAGAGGGCGGATGACGGCAGTGGAGCGTTCTCCTGCCCGAACTGCGGGCGGGCCGGGGGATACGGGTCGGAAGTGGCCGGTGCAACCCGCAGTGTCCTCTGTGTCCAGTGCCAGTTTGAGTTCAAGGCGTACCGTTCGCCCGCCGCCTGCCCGCAATGCCGCACCCTGCAGCCCATTTCGTGAGGGCCACGTTCGGGGTTGCTTCCAGCCGGTTTTCCCAGATGGCAAAGCGCCGAACAAACACAAATCCTTCATAAGGACCAATGGGCCTGGGCAGTCCAGCATCGGTGTCGTCATGAGCAGGGTTACCCACATCGTCCTCGCAGTTCTCCTGGTCCTGTCCGCCGTCGCCGTGACGCCGACCGTTCAGGCCGCCCCAGCCGTCACGAGCCTGAGCCCCGCCTCCGGCCCCACCAACGGCGGAACCCTGATCACCATCAAGGGGACCGGCTTCGTCGCTGGCGCCCTGGTCACGGTGGGCGGCGTCGCCGCCACCGGCATCACTGTGGTGAATCCGACGACCCTCACCGCGTTCACGCCAGCAAAAGAGGTCGCGGCCTCCGGTCTGCAGATTGTTGTCATCAACCCGGATGGCTCCCAATCCGTCTCCGGCACCTCGTTCACCTACACTGCGTCCAACGTCCCCACCATCACCGCGTTCACTCCTGGGCAGGGCGGAACGAACGGCGGCACCACCGTCGTCATCACCGGCACCGGCTTCTCGACCGCAATCCTTCCCGAGGTCAAGATTGCGGGCGTGCGCGCCACCGTCCAGTCCGCAACGGAGACCCGGCTCGTCGTCGTCACCGCCGGCCACCCGGTCGCCAGCCCCGCAGGCCCCGTGACTGTGAAGAACCCCGGAACGACCGCAACCGTCAGCACCGGGACGACTCTGTACACCTACACGGTGGACTCCGCACCCACCACGGTCTCGGTCTCTCCCATCACCGGTTCCACGAACGGTGGAACAGTTGTCACGGTGACGGGGACCAACTTCGCGCCGGGCGCCGTCGTCACGTTCGGCACAACGCAGTCCAGCATCATCGCCTACGTCAGCTCCACCCAGTTGCAGGCCACCTTGCCTCCCCTTTCGGCGGGTCTCAAGGATGTCAAGGTCACGAACCCGGATGGCCAGACGACCACCCTCGCCAACGCCTTCACGGTGACCGCTCCGGCCGGCGCGGAAATCCCTACCGTAAACGCCATCACGCCGACGAGCGGCCCTTCCAGCGGCGGAACCCCGGTCACCGTCAGTGGGACCGGTTTCGCCGCGGGAACCGGCCTGCGGGTTACCATCGGTGGCATGGACGCGACCTCGGTCACCTTCGTCAGCAACTCGCAGCTCACCGCCGTCACGCCAGCGGTCGCAGGCGGCCTCAAGGATGTCCAGGTCATCAACCCGGGCGGATCCATCTCCACGGGCGGTGCCGGACTTTTCACAGCGAAGGACCAGACCGTCATTGAATCGGTCGCTCCCACCACGGTCAGCACCGCCGGTGGAGCCATCACCCTGAGTGGGAAAGGGCTGAACTTGGGCTGCTCGGTATTCGTTGCTGGCGTCCGCACCTCTGGAGCGGTCACCTGTGCTGGGACCATGGTTACTTTCACCGCCCCGCCGCTCACGGCGGGAAGCAAGGACATCCAGGTTGTCAACAGCGACGGCCGGACGGCGACCATCCAAGGCGGACTCGGCTACACCATCTCCTCCGCGCCGACCATCACCTCGGTGGACGCCCAGGACGTCGACAACAGCAACCCTGGCACCGCAACGACGGCCACTGCGACGCAGCTCATGAGTAGCAATGGACGCTCCTTCACCATCGCGGGAAGCGGCTTCATTCCGGTTTCTGGCACCGGGGCGCAGACAGGTCTCTGCACTTCCCCGGTCGTCTTGGTGGGTGGGAACCCCGGATTCGTCACCGCGTGCAGCACCACGAGTCTCACCGTGTACGCGCCCCCCACCCCTGAATCCGGAATCCCGGTTCCGGGCGTCACGGTCGGCACCAGTCCAGCCCCGACGAACGGGGAGTGCGCCGCTGCGCCGGCGACCCCCCCCGCACAGTTCGGCCGCGGCTGCGTCCCGGTCGAAGTCAAGGTCATCAATTTGGATGGGCAGAGCGCCACATTGCCCGCCCGCACAACGACCAACCCCGTTCGCCCCAACTTGGCCTACATCACCTCCACCAACATCGACGCGCCGGATGCGATTTGCAACCAAGACGGCATTGGAGGAAACAACGACCCCTGCTTCTCCAGCACCACAGATGGCGGGCGAACCTTCACTTTCAACATGCTGGGGGGCACCGTCGCGGGCATTCTGGTCGGAGAGCCAGGATCCCAAGTGCGCCTTGGCGGAACCGTCATCAAGGTCGGATCCAAGGTGGCGACGATCACCGCCATCTCTGGAAACACCATCACTGCCATCATGCCGTCTGCTACTGCGGCGGGCAACGTCGCCCTTACGACGAGCAACCCCAACGGCGAAACGGACACAATCGCGGGTTATTTCCGGTACGTCAAACCGGGCACCCCGACCATTCTTTCCCTCTCGCAGACTGTGGGCAGCGCCCTCGGCGGCGACTCCATCACCATCAACGGAGCGCAGGGAACGTTTGGAGCCGGCGCGACGGTCTTCTTTGGCGAAACTCCCGTCTCCATCCGTTTCCCGGAAGCGTGCGGCGAAGGCGGCGTCACGGAGAACTGCGCGGCAGGCGTCCAGGACGCACGCATCGGCAACGAAGCGCTTCCCGGCGCAGACCGCGTGGCGGGCAACTCCTTCCGCGTCATCACTCCGGGCCACGTAGTCGGCACGGTCGCCGTCAAAGTGGTTATGGGCGACGGCCGAAGTTTCAATCTTCCAAACGGCTTCACATTCACGCCTGAGCCTGCCCCCGCCCTGACGGCGATCACGCCAGCAACGGGTGTGGCTGGCGGCACCATCACAATTCTGGGCGCCAATTTGAAGGCAGACTCCGTGGGCACGCCCACGGCGGCTCTCGACAAGAGCTACCTCAAGCCGCGCGTTTTCATCGGCGGCACCGAAGTTCTTGCCGAGAACATCGAGGTCAAAAACACTGGTGCCGACTGCGGCGCAGGCAACCCCACGCCTTGCATCAAGGTGAAGCTGCCCGCCAAACCCCCTGGCGTCGTCAGCATTCTCGTCGTCAACCCGGACGGCCAGGTCGGCAACCTGCAGAACTCGTTCCGCTACCTCGGCACGCAGACCAACGTCGGCGTGAGCCCCAACTCGGCCAGCCAGAACGGTGGCATCCGTACCACGTTCACTGGCATCGGGTTCGACCCGCTCTCCCCCGCGCCGGTCATCAAGGTTGACACCGCCGCCGTGGCGGGCACCGCCTCCGCGGTCGCCTCGGTGACCCAGAGCAGCGTCGTCATCCCTGCTGGCGGCTCGATTGGAGCCAAGGCGGTCCAGCTCATTGACCAAGATGGCCAGACGCTCACCATTCCGCGCGGCTTCACCTACACGCCCGCCATCTCGCCCTCGTTCACCAGCCTGACCCCCGGCTTCGGTTCGGTGAGCGGCGGCACGCAGGTGACACTCAAGGGCAACGGCTTCGCGCCGGGCGCCCTCGTCTGCGTCAAACTGGACGTCGCGAGCAGCCCCTGCACGGCAGCGTCCCCGGACCTGGTGAGCAGCACCGTCCTCGACCAGGCGACCATCCTCTTCACCACGAAGAGCAGCGCCCCCGGCCCCGCCTCGATCAGCGTGACCAACCCGGCCGGCGGGTCGGCCAACACGCTCTCCATCTCCGCGTCGCGGAGCCTCTTCTCCTACTCGCCCACGCCGTCGCCGGTCATCACCTCAATTGACCCGACCTCGGGCGACGCGAAGGGCGGCACCAACGTCACCATCCAGGGCGCCAACTTCGCCTCGGGGGCCAAGGTGCTCTTCGGCGGCGTCGAGGCGACCAATGTGGTTGTGCAGAGCTCCAGCGTCATCAAGGCGCGCACCCCGGCCAACGTCGCCGGCCCGGTCGCCCTCACCGTGAGCCTGAGCGCATCGAGCTCCTTCACCCTCGCCCCCGCCTTCACCTACACGGGAACCGGCACGACCCCGGTCACCCCGGGCAACGGCACGGGAACCAGCACGGGCCCCAGCACCAGCACGGGCCCCAGCACCAACACGGGCACGGACACGCCGACCACGACCGGCGTGACGGCGCAGCAGGTCCAGGACGCCAACGCCAACGTTGGTCTCACTGTCTCCCGGCTCGGCAACGGCAACCTGCTGCAGTTCACCCTGCCCGCGAACCTGCCTGCCACTCCGGCTGGCGTCCAAGTGTTCCGCAGCAACAGCCCCTTCGTCCTGGTCGCGACGCTGGATGCGGCAAGCACCGACTTCCAGTCCAAGACCTTCCTGGATGCCGACGCTCCGGCCGACTCCAAGTATGTCGTCACCGTGTTCTACGCCGACGGCGTGGGCAAGGCCGGCGCAACCCCCGACGAGGTTCCTGGCTTCGACCAATTGGACTCTTCGAGCGCCACGAGCGATGAAACGGCCTCCTCGACGCCCATCCTTGGATTCATCCTCGGTGGCCTCGCGGTTGTCCTGCTCGTCCTGCTGGTGGTCCTGCTCGTGGCCCTGCGCCGCAAGCCGAGCCCCCCGGCCCCGTAACGGCTTCGCGACTCCCGCCGGGACGCGGCTGCGCAACAGGAGGAAACTCACTCCGGATAGGAACGGTCTTATCCGTGCCGGAGGGTGTGAGCCTCGCTCCTAGTGGAACCTTGAGGTCTGTCACCATGTCGTCTCGCCTGATTCCCCTCGCCATCGTCGCCCTCCTGGCTGTTTCGCTCTTTGGCGCCCTGCCGGTTCAGGCGGCGCCCGCCTTCGCCGCGACCTCCCCCATCACGCCTGCCACGGGGACGTCGCACGGCGGGACCAACGTCACCATCACCGGCACCGGCTTCGTGGAAGGGCTCATCGTCAAGTTCGGCGCCAAGCCCGCCACGGCGATCTCCACAACGGGAACAAGCATCTCCGCGACGACGCCGAGTGCCGCCGCGGGCCCCGTCGATGTCACCATCATCAACCCCGATGGCAGCCAAGCCATCTTCACGCAGGGATTCACCTACACGGCGAACCCTGTTCCCACCATCACGGCGGTCTCCCCCAGTCTCGGCACTGCCCTCGGAAACGACCGCATCACCCTGACTGGGACCGGATTCTCCAACGGCATCTTCCCCGTCGTCAAGTTCGGCACCGTCTCAGCAGTTGTGGTCTCCGCTGAGGCGAGCAAGCTGGTCGTCATCGCTCCGGGCCAGCCCCCGGCAACGGTGGACATCAAGGTCACCAACCCAGACAATCAGGAAGGAACGCGCACGAACGCCTTCACCTACATCGCCGCGCTGGCGCCCACGCTGACCGGCATCGTGCCCATTACCGGCAGCACGAACGGCGGCACCGTCATCACGCTCACCGGCACCAATCTGGCAGCAGGCCTACGGGCGGAGTTCGTCGATGGCACCAACGTCGCGCCCGCCGCCTCCACCATCTTCGTCAGCCCGACGCAGATCAATCTCTTCACGCCCGCCATCACGGACGGCGTTCCCGCCGCCTTGGGCGCAGGCAGCCCGGTGGACATCCGGGTCACCAACCCGGATGGGCAACAGATTCTCCTCGCCGACTCTTTCACATTCATCAACCCGGCCTCGGCCACACCGCCGACGACGCTGGCGGTCACTTCGGTGACCCCGACCGGAGGCCCGACGACGGGCGGCACCGCCGTCATCATCACCGGCTCCGGCTTTGCGGCGGGCCGCGCGCTCGACGTCAAGTTCGGCGGAGTGTCGGCGACCCAGGTTCAGTTCGTCAACGCGAACCAGATTCGCGCGGTCGCCCCGGTTGGAATTGCAGGAGCGGTGGCGGTCTCCGTCACCAACCCGGACGCCTCGACGCCAGCCAGCCTTGCCAACGCCTTCACCTACCGCGCCCAGGTCGTCATCAACTCGCTCAGCGTCTCCTCGGTTCTCACGTCGGGCGGCACCGCCGTCACCATCACGGGCGATGGCTTCGGCGGACGAAGCGTGGCGGGCGGTGTCACAACCTTGGCCTCGACCACCATCACGAGCGCCACGGCCGCCTTCACCGCCGCGGACATCGGCTTCCGAATCAGCGGAACCGGAATCCCCGCTGGAGCAACGATCACCGCAATTGGCTCCTCCACCTCGGCGACGATTTCTGCCGCAGCGACCGCAGCCGGAACGGGCGTCACGTTCACGCTCCTTTGCAGCACCGACAACGGCCGCGTCTTTGTTGGAACGGTTGAGGCAACCACGACAACTTGCGCGGGCCCGACCTCCATCACCTTCACGACGCCCGCTTTGGTTGCAGGAACCAAAGATGTCACCGTCGTCCTGAAGAGCACCGGCAAGTCGGCGACGCTGCAGAGCGGCCTCTCCTACCTGAACGGCCCCGCGCCCTCCATCACCCTCCCGCTCTCCCCAACGTCGAGCGACACCAACGGCGGAACCACGGTGACGGGAGCTGGAGAGCTCACCATCACGGGAACCGGTTTCATCCCCAGCCCGTTGCCGACGGTTCTCGTTGGGACACAGACGGCGAAGGTTCTCTCCGCCACCTCGACGCAGATCAAGGTCTACATCCCCGCCATCGCCCTGGCATCCGCTGGCGCAAAAGATGTCAAAGTCACCAACGCCGACGGTCAATCCGACACCAAGGTGGGCGCGTTCACCTACACGGCAACCTCTGCGCTTCCCACGCTCATCTCGACCTCGCCGACGGGCGGCCTTTCCACGGGCGGCATCGACGTCACCCTGACCGGAACCAACTTCCGCCCCGGCGCGACCGTGAAATTCGGCTCGAACTCGGTCGTCCTTGGCCTCGACTTCTGCTCCGTATCGATTGTCCGAAACTGCGCCGTGCTCGGCGGCACCTCCATCGTCGTGGTTGCACCAGCAGTCACGGCAGCCGGCAACCAGGCGGTCACGGTCACCAACCCGAACGGTGAGGTCTCGGTCGCGGTCGTGAACTACGCCTACACCCTTGCCTCCGCGCCCACAGTCACCGGCGTCACCCCGAGCCCCATCGGCTCGAACGGCCGCGAAATCACGGTGAGCACGGGCGGCGGCGGGCTCGTCTTTGGCCCCGCCTTCTCGGTCACTGTGGACACCACCGTTGTGCCGGCGTGCTCGACGACAGTGGTCACCAACTGCATCCAGGCGAGCCAGATTACCGGAGGAAACACGGTCATGCTCCTCGCCCCTGGCCATGCGTCCGGCACAGTCTCCGTGAAGGTCACCAACTCGGATGGCCAGTCCGGAACCCTGGCGAGCGCGTTCACCTACACGAGCGAAGCTGCCCCCGCCGTCACCGCGGTCTCGCCCGCCAACGGCTTCACCGGAACCGTGCTGACGCTCACCGGAACCAACTTTGCGGTCTCCGGCACGAGCCGCCTCCCGGTCGTCAAGTTTGGAACCGTGGAGGCCACCGTCACGGCGGCCACCGCGACCTCGTTGACGGTCACCGTCCCAACCCTCACGACAACCGGCCTGCAGCTCATCACCATCACCAACCCGGATGGCCAATCCACCAGCATCGGAGGCCAAGCGTTCCGCTACCTCGCGATTCCGACCGCCATCTCGCCCGCCCCCGCCTTCGACACGCTCAACGGCGGCGCCACGCTGACCCTGACCGCGACCGGCTTCGACACGGTGGCCGCA
Organism: Thermoplasmatota archaeon; assembly: GCA_038046785.1. Lineage (GTDB taxonomy): Archaea > Thermoplasmatota > E2 > JACPAO01 > JAHFTW01 > JAHFTW01. The sequence continues at coordinate 3,163 of JBBSVM010000007.1, read as the reverse complement.
CCCCCCGTCGTGCGCGTCGGCGGCAACAACGCGTTGAACGCGAAAGTCGATTCCAACACCAAGGCCACTGCGACCGTCCCGCTCTCTTCAGGCGCTGCGGGCCTGGCGGATGTCCAAGTGGTGGACTCCGACGGCCAGACCGTGACCCTGAAGTCCGCCTTCACCTACACCAACGCCGTCACATCCTCGTTCACGAGCGTGACGCCCCGCATCGTCTCCTCGAACGGCGGAACCCTGGTCACCATCAAGGGGACCGGCTTCGTTCCGGGCGCCTTCGTATGCGTGGATGCGTTCGAGTCGCCGACGGTGGCGGTCTCCAACCCCTGCACGGCGACTTCCAAGGACCGCGTCGTGAGCGCCCAGGTCGTGGACTCGAAGACCATCCGCTTCGTCGCCCCAAGTCACGCCGCGGGCCCCACCGACGTTGTCGTGACCAACCCGCGCGGCCAGGCAGGCGACTCCCTGCTCATCCCCGCGACCGAGAACCGTTTCGCCTACGACCAGACGCCGGGCCCCGTCCTGCTCTCCATCAGCCCCAGCTCGGGCGATGCGGCGGGCGGAACCGCGGTGACCCTCACCGGCGCCAACTTCGCCTCCGGCTCCACGGTCACCTTTGGAACGGCGGCCGCCACCGGCGTCGTCGTGGTCTCCAGCACCCGCATCACGGCGGTCACCCCCGCCAACGCGGCTGGCCTCACGCTCGTCACCGTCACCGCCGGGCTGCAGTCCACCAGCCTCACCGATGCGTTCACCTACACCGGAACTGGCGTGGCGCCGCCCACTTCGACGCCCACCGCGACGGCCGCGCCGACCACCAGCACCCCGCCCGCCACCTCCGGCACGGCGGTTCCGACCCTCCCGACGGGCGGCAGCAACCCCTGCTTCGCCACCCTCTCCGCGGCGACGCTGCTGGCCTGCAACAAACAGGTCGTCACCACCGTCACCCGCAAGGGCTCCTCGAACGAGGTGTCTTGGACGCTGCCCACCATCACGCCAGCCCCGGTGCAGGGCGTGCAGATCTGGCGCAGCAACAGCCCCTACGTCCTCGTGACCACCCTGACGGCGTCCGAGAGCGCCTTCCAGGACGGCGTCTATACCGACACCAGCTCCGAGGCCAAGCGCGGCACCGACTACCTGGTGACGATGTTCTTCGGCCAGACGGCGGCGCAGGGCTTCCTGGTCTGCACGGTGGACCAGTCGGACTGCCCCAACGCCCCCAACACCAGCGTCTACGCGGGAACGAGCAGCAGCGCCGGATTCCCGTTCTTGACCCTGTTCTTCGCGCTCATCGGCCTGGCGCTCTTCTTCTTGGTTGTCGCCATCCTGGTTGCCGCGTTGCGCCGCCGCAACGCCAACCGGCCGGCGGCCGTCGAGGGCTGGAGCGACCCGGGCACGGGTGCGTGGAGCGGTGAGCCGCAGCCGACCGATGATGCGGGCAACGCGGAGCAGCACACACTGCAGTGCCCCGCTTGCCAGACCCAGTTCACGGCGGCGGGAACGCGGCCGCTCACCACGGTCTGCCCCGGCTGCAACCGCACCGGCATCCTGCGCTAAACATTCGTTTGGCACGGCGGGCAACGCAATACGTCCAGCGTGAGCACTGCGCCGACAGGGGAAGCGCTTTCACCACCGCCCCCGTTGGCTGGGCGTGGCCGCCCATCGTCTTCTTGCGCGGGGTTGGCTGCGCAGCCAGCGCGGCTGGTGGTGGGCGACGGCGGCCCTTCTCGGCGTGGTCCTCGGCGGGTCGCTTGCCGCATCGGGCGTTGTGGCCGGCATGGAGGCGGGCACCGAGGCGCGCGTCGCCGACTTCTTCACCTCCGATGTGCGCGTCACCCTGCGTGACGGGCGCACTGGGATTTCGGACGCTTTGGATGCCAACGCGAGCGCCGCCTTCACGACTCGACTGGAGGCCGCAGGAGGCCCCGGGACGAGTGCCCTGGAACGCCTCGAGACACAGATCATCCTGAGTCGCCGTAGTCTGCTGGAAGCCTACTTCGAGGAAGAGGAACAGTACGAGGTCGTCGTGCCGGGCGCCGAAGCGGGACCGGACGCTTTCGGGGCGGGGCTCCTGCTGGGGCTCCCCGGTGAGGCGATGGTCCCGGTGGCACCGCACTTGGTGGCGGGCCGGCTGCCGCAGGAGCGCGGGCGCACCGTCGAGCTCGCCTTGAGTCTCTCCGCGTTCGCCTCGTACCTCTCCCCGGAAGAGCGCTCCAGCCTCTCGTCATGGCCGCCGACGGAGGCGGAGATGGAGGCGCTCGGGTTCGAGGTGACGGCGGGCCGTGTCAGCGGCGGCGGGCTCTTCAAGGACATCGTGCGCCTGCCCGCCCGGGTCGTGGGGCTCTTCACGAGCGGCCTGGACATTCTCGATCGCTTCGTTTCGGTTGGAACGCTCGCTTCGGCGCGCACGCTGGTCGGCCAGGACCCGATTCGGGGCAAGGCCAATGTCTTCACCGTCACGACCGACCGACCCGATGCGGTGCGGGATGCTGCGCAATCAGACGGTTTCCAGGCCGAGGGGGCCGACGGGTTCGCGGCGCGCTACGTCGGGCAACTTCTCCAGGTCATCGAGGCGGTCGGCGTGGGAGTCACCACCCTCCTGCTGGCGTTCCCGCTCTTCCTCGTCTGGCACGCCCTGCAGCAGTTGCTGGACCGGCAGCGTCGGCAGATCGCCGTCTGCCGCGCCATCGGGGTCTCCACCACTGACCTCCATCTCTCGCTCGCTCGCCTTGCACTCCATCTTGCGGGGCGCTCCGCCCTCGTTGCCGTGGCGGTCCTTGCTGGAGCGGTGGCCGTCCTTGTCGCACTCCCGCCGGGGACCTTCCCGGTTCCGACCCAGTTCGCCCTGCCCTGGACGACGCTGGCGACGGTGGTCCTGGTCGGACTCTCCGGCTTTGCCCTGGCGGTTGCCGCCGCGTCCCGCGCGGTGCTGCGCGACCCGCTCGGGGCCGCCTTGCGTGCGTGAGGCAGGGTCGCAACCTTCAAGGGTGCCCTCCGCTCGAAGGGGTCGTGCAGTTCCAGCCCACGTCTGAGCAGCAGCTCGTCCGCCAGACGATGCGCGAGTTCGCCGCGACCGAAAGCTCGGTCGATCAACTGCGCGGCTTGCAGCCGCGCGGGGGGGGGGGGGGGGGGGGGGGGGGGGGGGGGGGGGGGGGGGGGGGGGGGG
>JBBSVM010000006.1:171529-183831 GCA_038046785.1 Thermoplasmatota archaeon | reverse complement strand
CGCCGGTGACGGTCTTGATGACCTCGGGGCCGGTGATGAACATGTGGCTGGTGCCCTCCACCATGAAGGTGAAGTCGGTGATGGCGGGCGAATAGACCGCGCCGCCAGCGCAGGGGCCGAGGATGGCGCTAATTTGTGGCACGACGCCGGAGGCGCGTGTGTTGCGCCAGAAAATCTCCGCGTAGCCGCCAAGCGCCACGACGCCCTCCTGGATGCGCGCCCCGCCGGAGTCGTTGAGGCCGACGATGGGGGCGCCGTTCTGGATGGCGAGGTCCATCACTTTGCAGATCTTCTCCGCGTAGACGCCACCCAGCGACCCGCCCAACACCGTGAAGTCCTGCGCGAAAACGTAGATGGTGCGACCCTCCACGGTGCCCCACCCGGTGACGACGCCGTCGCCCGGGAACCGTTTCTCCGCCATTCCGAAGTCGTGCGCATCGTGCTCGCGCAGCGCGTCCAACTCGACGAAGGAGCCAGCGTCCAGGAGGATTTCGATGCGCTCGCGGGCGGTGTACTTTCCCGCCTGGTGCTGCTTCTCCACGCGCTCGGCACCTCCACCGGCAAGGGAGTCTGCCTTCTTCCTGCGCAGGTCGCTGATGCGGGCCTCGACGCTCACGCCGCAGCGAGGCGGGGGGCCACCCTTAAGCGCGGCGGGCCCGTTAGCGCTCCTCTCGACCGGTGGGCCAACCGCAGCAAACTCTATCCGTCGGAACGGAAAACCTCCGCCGTGCAGCGCCTCCTGGCCGCCGCATTCGCCCTCACCCTCGCGGGCTGCGCCCAGGCCGGCGAGCTCCCCCCGCCCGAAGCCGCCGACGCGACGCGACTCGTCGAAGGGTGGATTCGCGACGTGGCGCTCATCCCCATCGTTGGTGCGAGCGCGACCGCCCCGGACGTCAACGGCACCCAGACCGATGCCGAGGGCCACTTTACGCTCCGCATCCCACGCGACGGGAGCCTCTTCGTGCGCGTCGCAGCGGACGGGTTTGAACCCGCGACCAAGGCGATTCCCTCCGGCGAGGCGGTCCTCAACTTCACGCTCGAACGGATTCCCGACGGAAAGCCCTACCAGGTCGTCACCACCTTCCGCGGCTTCCTCTCCTGTGGCCTCGCCGTCGCCGTGGGCGGCAACCCCGGCCAACCGCACGAGCACAAGGCGGTGCGCTGCAGCGACGCCCTGGGGAACGAGCGCAACCTCTGGGTCCTCGACGCACCTTCCCCGTCCGGCATCGTTCTCGAGACATTCTGGGACGCAACCACCGAACTTTCGCAAGCCCTCCTCGTGAAACTCATCGTTGTGGAGACCGGCGAAATCCTCGGCTTCCGTGAAGGTCCAGGCCCGCTGCGCATCCAACCGAGCCAAGCCGCCCTCGCCGCCGCACTCGCCGCAGGCCACACCATCGCGGCCCTTGCCGAGACCGGAGCGGGAACCGGCAACCACGACCACGGCGCTGTCGGCGCCACCGTGGAGCAGGAGTTCCAATTCTATCTCACCTCGTTCTTCAACGGCCTGGTGGACCCATCCTACACCATCGCCGACGCCTGAACGGGCCTCTTCCAGAAGCGGCGCGGGATGGTTGAAATACCCCCTGTTTGTCGGCGAACCCACTTAGGAGATTTCCCATGGCCTTCCCTGAAGCCATCGCCCGCCGCCTCAAGAAGAAGATCTGCATGCACTGCAACCTCACCAACGCCATCCTGGCGGTGCGGTGCCGCAAGTGCCACCGCAAGGACCTCCGCCTGAAGGCCGTCGAGGCCCGCGGCGGGACCGCATAGCCGCGGTCGTAGGCTCATCAGGTGGGGTCGCTCCGCGCCCCCCCCCCCGGGGGGGGGGGGGGGGGGGGGGGGGGCCCCCCCCCCCCCCCACGACGGTGCGGGGGGCTTCGCCCCCCGCCCTCACCCCCCACGCGGCGGCCCTGCGGGCCTCCGCGACCTCGTGCTTGGCCTCCGGCGCTGCGCGCCGTCGGCGGGTTAGCCTCCGCAAGAACGACTCCCCGATATTCACGCCGCCAGCAGACCGTGGTGGTCGCAGTGGCCTTCGTGCGGGCAATGGAGATGCCCCGCCACCAAGTAGTCTGCGTGCGCGCCGTGCGGGATGGCCGGGTGGCCGCAGGTCGGGCTGTGCTTGTGCGCTGGCATGTGGCTGCCGCAGCGGTGGCCGTGCGTGCAGGCGTCGGGGTGGCCAGCGTCCACGGCGAAGGCGTGGTCGTCGACGTGGCCGGCGTGCGCGTGGTGGAGGTGGCCATCGTGCACATAGTCGAAATGGTCTTGATGGTGGAGGCGGCCGTGGCCGCAGTGCTGCCCATGCTCATGGGCGTGTTGCGGATGCGGGTGGCAAATCTCCATCCAGCCTATGCGTTGGGGCCCCGTGACAGATAAACCTGGAGGCGAAATCGCTTAAACCTGCAATTCGAGGTCAGAAGAAATCGCTCAGTTTCGATTTCTTGACTTTGTCATTCTGGAACAGCGACTCGACGGAGCGTTCCAGGAGCAGAATGCGTTGGTGGGTGTACGCATCAATCTTGTACTTGATGGCAATCTGCTTCGAGACTTCGAGGTACTTGCGCACGGAGCCTTCGTGAACCGTGAGCGTCAGGTTCGGGTTGCCGCAGGAAAGGCAGGAACCCTTGAGCGGCATGCGGCGGAACTTCGTGTTGCACTTGGGGCAGCGGATGGCCTGTTTGCTGAAGCCTTTGAGGTTGCCAATCAGGTCGGGCAGGAGGTGGCTGCCGATGACGCGGGCCCCGACGTCCGCCTCGTCCACGGCGCGGATCTTGCGCGCGAGCTCCATCTGCGCCGTCATCTTGTCCATCATGCTGCCGAGGGTCTTGTACGCCGAAGCGGCCGGCCCCTCCGCGATGTCGGCGGTGTCGTGCGTGAATTGATATCCCTCGAACTGCGCAGGCGTCGCAAGCCGGCTGGCAACGAGGCCCATCACCTTCTCCACTTCCTTGGGGCTGGCGTGGCGCTGCGTCGCGCGGTAGAACGCCAACGGATAGCGCGCCAGGACATCGACGTTGTGCGCCTCCTTGTCCACCTCGTTGGGGTCGAGCCGGGTCGAGAGCAACAGGGCGAGGTCCATGAGGCCACCGCGGCGGTCGGGGACGTAGGCGCGGCTGAAATTGAGCAGGCCGTCGAGGAGGAGCATGAAAGCATCCTCGTCACCGTCGCAGTTGCGCCGCTTGGCAGCGTGGAAGACGGGATGGCAGAACTGCGCCTGCGCCTTCGTGGAGCCAATGATGCGGCAGAGGACGCCACCCGATGTGTGCGGGGCGAGGCCGATGGCGAGGTGGCCGACGATGTCGCGCTTTTTCTCGCACTTGTAGAACGGCGGCAGTTTGTAGAACCGCTCCAGCAACTCATCGAGGTACTGCGTTGCGCGCAGGAAGAAGGCGAGGCAGCTGTCGGAGAGGACGACGTCCTGCACCTTGAGCTCCACGACTTGGTCGTCGCGCTCCAGCGACGTGCCATCAAGGGCAATCGTGTAGCCCAATTCGCGCAGGCGGGCGACCGGGGTGCCGATTTCGCGCGGCCTGAAGTGGGTCAGTGGGACGTCGGTGAGGTCGAAACGGACGGTGCCATCCTTGTACGTCGTGAGTTTGTGCTTCGAACGCAGGATGCCCTTCTCAAGCGGTTCCGGCACCTTGTCCACCGACATGAGCCCGGTCACTCCCTTGACCTGATCGGGCAGGCGATCGATGCCGAGGTTCTTCTTGGCACGCTCCAGCTCAGCGCGCAGCGGAATGTCGGTGAGCGGACGCTCCTGGAAACCGCCTTCACGTTTCGGCTTGGGGCGCGGCTCACTGTGGCCACCGCATTCGCAACTGATCTTCCACGTGGTGCGGCCGCACATCGCGCAGAGCCGCTCCCCCACTTCGACCTGGATGGTGCCCTGCTCAGCGGCGTCGCGCACCTGCCGCGACGAGCCTCCCGCCTGGCCGAGCGGGAAGAGGGTGTGGACGGGCGTCTTCATGATGCGCTCGTCGGCTTTCTCGGGGCGGCCCATGCGACCGCCGATGCGGCAGGGCGCGCGCGGCATCACCTTGAACCCAGAAAGGCGCGACACCAGCTCCACCGTCGGGTGGCGCAGGGGGAGGTCGGGCTGGCACGGGTCGAACAGGATGCGGCGGCGCGGCGTGTCGAGAATGGCGCTCTCCGCGCCAGCGCTCGCGTCCAATCCGAGGCCCCGCAGGAACGGGTACGCGGTGGGCTCTTCGATGCGGATGCGGCCCTCCGCAACAGTATGGAAAACAAGGAGTCGCTCCAGCAGTGTCTTGCGAGACGGGTCCAGCGGCAAGAGGAGCGCACCGCCGTCAAGGGCACCGGACTGAAGGACCCAGCCGCCGAGGTCGCGAATCTCCAGCAGTTCCAGGTCGTGCCAGAGCGGCGTCCCGTCAGGGTGGAGCGGGCTCTTTGTCTGCTCCGCATCCGCGACCATGGCGCGCCCAGTGGCGAGCGTCGGCGGTGCGCCTGGCATCGTCTCGGCATGCTCCAGCGCCCACCACTCCGTGCACCACGACGATTCGGCGAGGAGGTGGTTGTTCTCGGTGAACTCCCCGAACGGGATGAGAATCTCGCCCACATCGACAATCTCGGCGATGGCGGTGCGCAGTTCGCGCGCTTCCGTCGCAGTCTTGATGCGGACAAGGTTGCCGTTGCGCAGCAGCACCGTTGGTCCCTCGATGGAGTCGCACGGCGTGGCAAGGGTGCCCTTGCCGGGCCGCTCCACCTTGAGCTGCGTCCCGACCGCAAGGAAATCGTCCAACACCGTCATCGTTGCGGGATGAAACGCGTTCGCGGCGAGACCGGAGGTGCGGGCGCGGCCGTAGCGCAGCCGGAAGCCACCGCGCACGCTTGGGTGGGCGAAGACCGGCCGGCCCGCGATGATCTCCTTGATGAATTTCACATTGGGCGGAATATCGGGAATCTCGCCCGGTTTCAGCTCCGCCTGCTTCTCTTTCTTGACGAACTTCTGCAGGAAGTCCCAGCCTTCGAGTTTGAGCGCATCGACGTGCTTGAGAATCTTGGGCGCCTTGAGAATCATGCCCTCGGCGAGGACGAGGCAGGCGCCGCCGCGCAGCTGGTTGGTCTCGACGCGCGGCAGGTCGCGGTAGCCGGTGACCTCGGTGCGCTCGGTCCCTTCGCCGTTGACGCAGACGGGGCAGGAGCGCACGATGAGCTCGATCTCCGCCGCGCTGGGGTTGTATTGCAGGTGCGCTTCCACCTTGTACGAGGAAATTTCCTCCTTGTAGCGCTCCACCTCCTGGTCGGTCGCCTGGTAGGAGCCAATGCCAAGCTTGCGCCGCACCAGATCCGCGATGAGGACCGACATCGCCTGCGCGGTGCCACCCGCCGCGCGAATGGGTCCAGCGAAGTAGAGGTCAACATAGGAGCCACCGTCGGCGTTGGAGCCAATTTTGACCTCGGCAATGCCTTCCAGCGGTGCGACAAGAACGCCTTCAGTAAGAATGCTGAGACCGGTGCGCACCGCCTGGTCGAGCGCCTTCTCCTTCGACTGCGTCTGGGCGAGCGTCGCATCGGCGACCTCCTCGGCGACGCGCAAGCTCACCACCTCGCGGTTGCCCAGCTCCGCCGTTCGTCGGCGCACAAGGGCGGCGACGCCGGGGGGACCGACTTGCGCTTCGACGCGGGCCGCAAGGTCTTCGGCCGGGGGAATCTCGACGTCGAGCAGCGGGTCCTTGCCTTGGGCGCGCGCCTGACGGGCGATGCCGTACTCCACCATCGCCTTGTCGTTGAGGTCGCGGAAATAGGCGCGCATGGCGTCCGACATTGCGGGCCCTTGCGGCGCAGCCTCACCCATCCACCTTGTGCGACGAGTGCGCCGCCGTTAAGGGTTGGCCCGTCCACCACCACAACCCTTTCAACGCCCCAGGCGCCCTCCCCGCCGTGCGCGCTTGGAGCCTCGTTCTCGTTGCCCTGCTCGCGGCCGGCCTTCTTGCTGGCTGCGCCTCGAAGTCGGAGCCTGACGCCGACGGGGACGGGTTTGCCGATGCCGCGGAGCAAGCCGCCGGCAGCGACCCCAACAACGCCAGCTCCGTCCCGCGTGTCGCATCCGCGGCGAATGGCCCGGGCGATGCAGTTGTGATCGCCGTCGTGGACTCCGGCTTCAACCCGTACCATTTTGATTTCCGCGCCAGCCTCATGCCGCAAGCCTTGGACGGCGACGCGAGCAACGACCTGCCGCTCGACCGCGACCCGGCAACCTGGCTGCCCGGCCACCCGGGCGCTGCCGCCTTCGCCAGCTACGGCCAGCTCGACCTCACACTGAGCAACGATCCCGAGGCGCTCACGGGCGAACTGCACACCCAGGACAACGCCGCCTGGTCCAAGGTCCAGCAGAGCAGCCTGGAGTCCGTCCACATGCGCTGGATCCCCGGCACGAAGGTCATCGGCGCCGTGACGTTCAACGGCGGCGACGGCTTCGCTTCCGGCTCGCACGGCGTCGGCACCTCCAGCGTCTCCACCGGCAACCTCCATGGCACCTGCCCGAGCTGCCTTCTCGTCTTCGTGGACGGCACGCAGGAGCAGGCCAACCGCTGGGTCGAGTCTCAGGACTGGATCGACCTCCAAACCAACTCCTGGGGCTTCTCCACGTCGGTGGCGGGCCGCGAACGCGTCTACGCGCACAGCGACACCGACTCGCAGCGCGCCGCCGTCGACCGTGGCCAGAGCATCTTCTTCAGCTCCGGCAACGGCGTCGAAGGCGCCTTCGTCGCGACCAACCCCACACTCTTCAGCAGCCAGGAGGGGCCCGACTGGATCACCACCGTCGGCGCCATCAACCCGGACGGCTCCAGCCCCGGCTCGGGCAAACCGGCCGACGTCGCCGCCCCGGGCAGCGACTACACGAGCGCGTACGGCTCCACCACGGTAAACGGCACCGGCCTTTTCGGTGGCACCTCCAACGCAACCCCCGTGACCGCGGGCCTCTTCGGCGAAGCGCTCCACCAGTTGCGCACCCGCATGGAAGGCGCAAGCCGCATCCAGAAAGCCGGCGTCATCGCCCAAGGCGCCCTTGCCTGCGGCGAAGCCAACCCCGCCTGCGCCACCGCGGACGGCCAGCTCACCGTGCACGAACTGCGCGAGGCGCTCTTCCGCTCCCCGGCAACCAACGAGGCGGGCTGGGACATCGGCGGCCTCACCGGCCCCATTCCCGCCACGAACGGCCCAGAGGCGACCTTCCTCGCCGAGGGCCACGGCTTCTACTGGGGCCGCATGCACGGCGACCAGGAGTACGGCGGCGAGGTCCAGCGCATCATCGATTTCGCGGCGGGCGGCTGGTACGCCGAGCAGGACCCGGACCAGGCAGACTGGTTCGTGGCCGACTCGCTCTGCCGCCAGGGCGGATGGGGCGCCTGGGAGCATGGCTACGCCCAGATGGGACGCGCCAAGCCAGCTCCCAGCAATGACTGGCCGGCCCGCACCTGGCTTGCCGAGGTCTGCCCGACCTTCCTCAACGCCGCCGTGACGGCGGAGAAGCTGCTGCCCAACACGAACAACTTGCCGCTCTGAACCCATCCGAGCATGCCTGAGTTGCCCGAAGTCGAGACCATCCGCCGCGGCCTCGAGCGCGAGCTGCGTGGCCGCCGCATCGAGGGCGTGGACTGGCGTCCCGCGAAACTGCGCGGAGGACCCTCCCCCGTCGCCCTCGAACGGTTGGAGAGCCGCCGCGTGCGCACCCTGCGCCGGCACGGCAAGTTCCTGCTCGCCGACCTCGACGACGGCGGACTTTTCTTGTCCCACCTCGGCATGACGGGCAAGTGGCTCTTCCACGAGCCGGGCGAGGAGACTCGACCGCACACGCACCTTGTCTTGTCGCTCGATGACGAACGCGAGTTGCGCTTCAGCGACCCGCGCCGCTTCGGTTTGCTGAAACTCTACGCGCCGAAAGCTGACGTTCCCGACCTCGCGCACTACGGCGTGGACGCCTTAGACCCTGCCTTCACGCCCGAAGCACTCGGGGAGTTGTTGGCGGGCTCGGGCTCGCCGCTCAAGGCGTTCCTGCTCGACCAGACCAAACTCGCCGGCGTCGGAAACATCTACGCCTGCGAAGCTCTCTGGCGCGCCGGACTCTCACCGCGCCGCAAGGCGAAGGCAACACCGAAAGCCAAAATCGCGCCGCTGCATTCTGGCATCCTCGGCGCCCTGCGCGACTCGCTCGCCGCGGGCGGAACCTCGTTCAACGACTACGTCAACTCGATTGGCGAGGAGGGCAACTTCCAGCTTGAGGTGGCCGTCTTCCAGCGCGAAGGCGAACCGTGCAGCCGCTGCGGGACGGCGGTGCGGCGCATCGTGCAGGCGGGCCGCAGCACGTTCTACTGCCCGACCTGCCAGCGGTAGCTTGACGACCCGGCGCCACGATGGGCCCGCATGGAGAAGGCGTACCGCACCCTCGACGCATTCTGGCCGTTCTACTTGCGCGAACACTCGAAACCGCTCACCATCGCGCTCCACGTCGTCGGCTCTCTCCTCTCGCTCGGCCTCCTCGTCGGGTTCGCCGCCCTCGCCATGTGGTGGTGGCTCCTCCTCGTCCTCCCGGTCGGCTATGGCTTCGCCTGGTTTGCCCACTTCGTCGTGCAGCGCAACCGCCCCGCCACCTTCACCTACCCGTGGTTCTCGTTCGCCTCCGATTGGCGCCTTGTCTGGGTGACGCTCACCGGCCGGCTCGGGCGCGAGCGCGAGAAGCACGTCCTGCGCTGAACACGACCCGTTCCTTTTTTGCGGATGCCGCCCTCCAAACCATCGTCGGACCATGGCCCTGAGTTTCGCCAACACAGAAATCGCCTTCCGCTCGAAGACCGACGCAGCACTCCGTCGGTCGCACTGGATTTTCCGGGCCTTCCGCTATCCTTGGCTTGTCCGCACCGGCACGCGGACCCTCCGCGGCGCCCTCCTCCTTCACCTCCCCGTCCACGGCCTCATCAAGCGCACGATGTTCCGGCAGTTCTGCGGCGGAGAGACCATCGCGGAATGCGGCCCCACAATCGAGGCCCTCTGGCGCTTCCGCATCGGGACCATCCTCGACGTGGCGGTCGAGGGGCAGGAGAGCGAAGCAGAGTTCGACCGCACCGCGGACGAGGTCGAACGCACGATCGACCTTGCCGAGGGGAACCCCGCCATCCCCTTCTGCGTCTTCAAGGTCACCGGCGTGGCCCGCTTCGCGCTGCTGGAGAAAGTGGACCGCGGCGCCCCGCTCGACGATGGCGAGACCGCGGAGTGGGCTCGCGCCAAGGCTCGCGTGGAACGCTTGTGCGCCCGCGCGCACGCGAAGTCCGTGCGCATCTTCCTCGACGCGGAGGAATCGTGGATTCAGGACGCCATCGATGATCTTGCGAACACAATGATGGCGAAGTTCAACACGAAGACGGCCATCGTCTTCAACACCATCCAGCTCTACCGCCGCGGCCGCCTGGAATTCCTGCGCGAGAGCCGTCAGCAAGCGATGGCTGGAGGCTACTGGCTCGGCCTCAAGCTCGTGCGTGGCGCCTACATGGAGAAGGAGCGTGCGCATGCCGCGGCCGGCGGGGTTGAGTCGAGCATTCTCCCGGACAAGGCGACGACGGACGCAAACTTCGACGAGGCCCTCCGTTTCTCGGTCGAGCACATCGACCGCATGGCCATCGTCGCGGGCACGCACAACGAGGCTTCGACCCTGTTCTTGACCACTCTCATGGACCAGCGCGGAATCCGTCGCGACGACCCGCGGCTCTTCTTCTCCCAGTTGCTTGGCATGAGCGACCACCTTTCCTACAACCTTGCCAGCGAGGGCTACAACGTGTGCAAGTACGTCCCGTACGGCCCTGTCCGCGCCGTCGTCCCCTACCTCACGCGCCGTGCCGAGGAGAACACCTTCATCCGGGGCCAGACCGGCCGCGAGCTTGCGCTCATCTCCGAGGAGCGCCGACGCCGACGTTCGGTCGGCTGATGCGCCGGCTTCGACATCGATTTGAACGTCTCGGCCGTCTCTTGCCCATGCCTGAAATCGGCCCGGTCGAGGCGTTCGAGCCCGTCCGCCTCAAGGACGCCGTCATCCTGACCGCTTTCCCCACCACCGGCTCTGCCCCCTCCATCGCGGCGCAGTACCTGGTGCGCCACCTTGGGCTGCCCTTGGTGGGCCACCTGCGCATGCCGGAGCTCGGCGGCTTCGTCAACATCCAATCTGGCCTGGTCACAAGCGTCGTGCGCATCTACGGCGGCGAGGTGGCATGCAAAATCGGCCGCACCTGCCCCAGCCTCTACATCATCACCAGCGACCTCGGACTTCCGCCCAAGGTGATGGAGCGCGTGGCCGCCGCCATCATGGCGTGGGCCTCGCAGGGCGACGCCCACCTGCTGCTCGTCCTCGAGGCGGTCGTGCGCGCCGAGGGGGACGACACGCCGGACGTCTTCGTTGCAAGCCCCGACGCCAAGCTCATCAAGACGCTCGGCAAAGCGGGCATTCCCGCCATGGAGCGCGCCCTCATCGCGGGTCTCGGCGCCCAGATTCTACTCGATGCCCCGCTGCGCGGCGTCCACGCTGCAAGCCTCCTCGTCGAGGCGAGCAAGGACCACCCGGACGGCCGGGCCGCCGTCGCCCTGGTTGAGGCGATTGCGAAACTGGTGCCCGACGTCTCCGTGGACGCCAAGCCGCTGCTCAAGGAAGCGATGGCTCTCGAAGTGGAGATTCGTCGCACCCAGGCACAGGCGGAGCCGCCTTCTCTTCCCGCTGCGCCCACATTCATCTGACGCGAAGCGGGTTCACGCCTTGGGGGTCGCCGCAGGGGCAGGAGACGGCGCCGGAGGGTTCGCCAGAATGGCAAGCCCTTCCGCAATCTTCTCCTTCACGGCCTTGACGGTGATGTCGAACTTCGTCTTCTCCTCGGCCGTCAGTTCATACTGGACGACGCGCACGAGGCCGCCCTTGCCGAGCACGGCGGGGACGCCCGTCGCGACATCCTTGTGGCCGTACTCGCCGGTGAGAATGACGCCGGTCGGAATCTCTTCGTGCGTGTCTTCGATGATGGCCTTCACCATGCGACCGGTGCAGGCCCCGGGGGCGTAGGCGGTGGCGCCGACGCGCTCGATGATCTCCATGGCGCGGCCGCGCGTCGTCTTCTCCCAGCCCGCCCAGTCGCCGCCCTTGAGGCTGGGGCTGCTCAGGGTGGGGCTCACGAACATGGTCTCGCCGTGCTCGCCAAGGATGGTTGCGCGCACGGTGCGGTCGCCGGTGGCGTCACGCACGATGTCGGTGAAGCGGGCGGAGTCGTGCAGGCTGGTCATGCCGATGACACGCTCGCGCGGCATCCCAAGCTCTTTCCAGCACACGTAGAGCAGAATGTCGACGGGGTTGCTGACCAACAGGAACACGCAGCTGGGCGCGTGCTTCTTGACCTCGGCGCAGACCGACTTGAGGATCTTGATGTTGATGCCCAGCAGGTCGGCGCGCGTCATGCCAGGCTTGCGCGGGACGCCGGCGGAGACGACGACGATGTCGCTGCCCTTGAGCGTCGCATAGTCGGTGCTGCCGGAGACCTTGGTGCGGCGACCGAAGGCGACCGAGGCGGTGTTGAGGTCGAGCGCGCGGCCGACGGCGGCGGCCTCCGCGATGTCCACGACCGCGATCTCGTCGATGCGGTCGGTGAGCATGAGGGTCGCGAAGATGGAGTTCGCGCCAATGGTGCCAGCGCCGACGAAGCCAACTTTGGTCATTGGGTGCGCCGACCGGGGGGCGCTTCAAAGGGTTGGCGGGGCTCCGACACGGCCAAAAAGAGGGCGCCCCCTTGCGTCGCCGTGCCTTGGCTCGTCCTCGACACCAGCCTGCTTCTTGGCGGCAAAGAGCCTCCGCGCGACGCTTCCTGGGCGACGACCCCGGAGGCAGCGGCCGAAGTGAGCCCGGGCGGCAAGGACGCACGGCGCTACGACGGCTGGCTGACCATCGGCCTGCAGATTCGCTCGGCCAGCTCCGAAGCGCAGGACCGCGTCGAAGAGACGGCCCTTGCGGCAGGGAACCTTGCCCGCCTCTCCGCCGCCGACCTCTCGCTCCTGGCACTGGCGCTGGAACTGCCCGGAACCATCGTTACCGACGACCACACCATGCTCGACGTGGCGCTTCGCTTGCGCATCCCGACCCGCACCGTCAACTCGTCTGGCATCGCGGCGACCCTCAACTTCCGCCCGCGCTGCAGCGGCTGCGGACGCTGGTTCGACGCCATGCCCAAACGCGAGGAGTGCACCGTCTGCGGCTCGCCCGTGAAGGACAAACCGGTGAAGACGTCTTAGCTTCCGAAGACGGCGGTGGGTGCGGT
>JBBSVM010000006.1:0-171429 GCA_038046785.1 Thermoplasmatota archaeon | reverse complement strand
GCGGTACGGGATTTGAACCCATGCTTGTACCTTGGCAAGGTACAGTCCTACCACTAGACTAACCGCGCGTTGGCCCGGCGACTTAACGGCCCTATTTGACCGATTCGGTAATCCAACTCTGGAGTGCGTCAGAGCGCCGTGTAGCCAGCCGGAATCTCGGTCTCGTCGTAGAAGACCGTGAAGGCGACGGTGAAGGCGGTGTTGGCGACGGGGCCGTTGGCGTAGGGGCCTACGGACCAGGCGCCCGCTTCGGGATTCGTGTAGACAAATGCGATGGGCGAGTCGGGCATGCCGGGAAGCCCGCCCGTGCCTGGGGCGCCGTCGCAGTTGGCGGCAGGCCCGGTGGTGCCGCTCGCGGGCTTGCCCACGCAGAGGTCGAGGTCTGCGACGCCGTCCCAGGAGAGTTCTGCGAGCAGGAAACGCGCGCCCGCCTCGACGTTCCCTTCCGCGCTGGCACCGCCAAGGGTGAACGAGGCTCCGCCGTTGACGCCGACGGCCGCCGTGATGGTGCCAGAGGCGGTCTTGACGACGGGCGGCTTCGCGGTCGCGTTGCCCTGAATGCCAGGACCCGGGAGGCTGCCCGGGCCGGGGGCAGACCCACCAAGCTGCTCGAGCGAGGGGAAGCTGGAGGCGTCGTTCGGGTCGGTGCCGTACTCCGCTTCGACCGGGTCGGGGACGCAGTCGCGGTCAGCATCGGGGATTTCGATGTCGTTCTTCGCCAGCTCGTCCACGGCCGCCAGATACGCCTCGCGGAATTCGGGGCCGTACACTTCAGGGCAAGAATAGGAACCGGCACAGCCGGCGGCAAACGTTAGCAGAAGTGGGAGGACCAGCCAGGCGCGCACGCCCTGCGACCCGGCCGGGGCGCGATAAGCCTTGCCGACGCATCCTTGCACTGTCCCCGATTGCCGCTCAGCCCGCCCGTCTTTTCTTCACGAATCAGAGACAAAATTCTTCGTCATCGCGGCAAGCGCGCGACGGGGGTCTAGGATATGAGCCGTGCGAGGGCGGTGCGGCAGCTCCCGGTGCCTCCTTGAAGCCGAGGCGCGTGGCGCGTCTGTGCGCATCCCGCTCCTTGCGGCCACCGACGCCGAACAGGCGGTCGCCGCGTGGCGCGCCCTCGGCTCCCCAAAGCAAGTCGTCCTCGTGGCCGGTGGAGACGACTCGGTCGAGATGCTGCAACGGCTTGGTCGGCGCACCTCGGTCTGGCTTGAGGCAACACCTGCCGACGACGAGGAGGCGCTCGACCTTGCCGTTGCCGGGGCTTCGCACATCCTGGCGCGCTGGCCCCGTGACCGAGCGTGGGTGCTGCAGCAGGGCGCAGAACTTGGCGAACTTCTTGTCGTGGCGTGCGACGAAGCCGACGAGGAGACGGTGCGTGCCGCCGCCCCCGAATGTTTGGTGGCACGCAGCACGGCCGACGGGTTGGACGCGCCGGAGCCGGCACCTGCGCCCGCCGAAGAGACGGAGCCGGTCGAACCGGAAGACCGGCAAGGGCGCATGATTCTGTGAGCGACGTCGAGCGCGCGTTGGCTTTCGTTGCGAAACGGCGTGGGAGACGCGACCTGCCCGCCGCCGAGTGGGTGCACCTCCTCTCACTCGACCTGGGGTGGATGACGCCAGCCCAAGCACGCGACTTCGTGGCACGGGCGCGCGATGCCGGAACCCTCTGGGCAGAAGGAGAAACGCTCCGTTTCACCGTGGACCCTGCGACCGTCGCCATCCCGTTCGGGTTCCGCCCCGACCCCGCGGCCCAACCGCAGGGCCGCATCGACCCGTTTGCGGGATTGGCGCAGGCGGTGGCGACGCGGCGCGGCGTCGCGCTGCCGGACATTCTTGCCCAGGTCGCAGCGCGGCAGCAGAGCATGGGAGGCCAACTCACCGCTCTTGCGGCGGCGCTCTGGCTCGCAGCGGAGGCGGGCTTGGATGTGCGCGCCGAGGCGGCCCGATTCGTTCCCTAAAACGAAACCCCAGCACTGCGTAAGAGTGCGGGCAGAAGGAGGCAGGCGATGAGCTGGAGACGCCGTGCTTGGAGGGCCAAGGGGACAAGGCCAATGGCAGTTCCTGCCACGAAGAGCGCGGTCCCGTGCCAGCCGCCAAGCCCGACCTGGAGCACTCCAAGCAGGGCCAACGCTGCGATGGAGATGCCGCGGGCTGGAAGGCGCGCCGCCAGGTCGGGGATTCGTCGGCCGAGCAGAAGCGTCGCCGGGTGGGCCAGAAGTGCCGCCAGCAACGTGGTCGCCAGGAGCGCCAACAGCAGAGGTGGCAGCGCTCCGCCACTCCACGGCTGCGCCTCGGCCGCAGGAACAAGTGCCGCGGCAAGACCGGTGCGCGGCCGCAGCGTGGGCCAGAGCGTTGCGAGAGCGAGCGTCTGGTGGGCCACCCCAATGGCGGCCACGACGGCAATGGAGCGCTCCTTGGCGCGTGCCGGAATCAGACTCCCGACCAGCGCGGGGGTGGCTGCGGAGACCGGAACCAAGAGCGCTGCGGCAAGCGACCCGACCCAGGCGGCGCGACCGGCCACCCGTGTGCTGCGGCGCGTCAACGGCTCGTCATCCTGGGGCGGAGTCGAAGCGCTCCCAACCACGGCAGCGACGAGCCCAGCGCCTGCGAAGAGGCCGGCAAGGGCCGGTCCAAGCGGAGTGACCGGACCGAGCAAGCCGGACGGATGGAGACGCGCAGCGAACAGCCCGAAAAGGCCGGCAAGAACGAAGCAGACGAGGTTTGCCAACGGCTTGCGCCAGCCAAGAAACAGAAGCCAAAGTGCGAGCGCTGCCAACACCCACGGCAAGAGGCTCTGGATGGAAGCGCCGAGGCGGCCCGGCTCCTGCAAGAGCCAGATCGCGGGCAGAAGGAGCACCACCGAGGCGACAACGGCGGCAAAGGTCGCATGGACTGCGATGCGCACGGCGCGCGGCCCCTGTCCTTCGGCCACCATTTGGTGCGCCGGAAGCGCGAGGAGGGAGCCTTCCGGGTCGGGGATGCCGAGGTAGGTGGCGGGGAGAATCGAGGTGAACGCGTGCGCGGTGGCGAAGGCCGGCAGCGCGACGACCAGTTCGGGCGGCTCCGGCCGCAGCGCCGCAACGATGGGAAGCAGCGTGTTTGCGTGCAGGCCGGGAACAAGTCCCGCAGCGATGCCCGCCAGGGCACCAGCAAGGCACCAGCCGAGCCAACTCAGCTCCATGCTGGAATGGGGTGGAGCGCATAGCAGAGGCAGGAGCTCTCGTAGCCGAGAACGCCGCGGAGTCGGATGGCGCCGTCGGGCAGCCGGTCGCCCGCGATGCGGACGCGATGGCCCTCGCCGTCCCCCAACCCCGCCGCCGTGACGGTTCCTTCCACCATGATGCTGCGGCCGAGCCAATCCTGGGGCGATGCGGCAAGGGCGGCAAGGGGCGTCGGCCCGACGGGTGGCGGTTCGAGCGGTTCGATGCTGCGGCTGGCGGCCACCATGAGCGTCAGCTCTCCTGCGCGTCGGGCCAGAAACCCGGTGGCGCGCAGCCAGACGCCCTCCTGGATGGGGCCATCGCCTGCGACCTGTACATCAAGTTCTGCGCCGCCGCCGTGCAGCGTGAAACGAGATCGCCCCCGCTCCACCACGACGTTGCGCGCCTGGCCCTCCACGCTCACCGCGCCGTGGCCTTCGTGCGCGGCCGCCCCGGAGGGCAGGACCGCGGCAGGTGGCTCGAGCATCAGCCAACCGATGCCGGCCAGGGCGACGAGGGCCAGGGTGAGGCTCCAGGTTGGGCGCATCGTTGCGCGAGCACGGTCGGGGGTTTGCCCGCTCTGGACAGGCGTTGGCCTGTTTGGTCAAAGGCGCAGCAGGACGCTCGGAATGGACTCCGCTACGTCGAGAGCGCTTGCCCCCCACGACCGCTTGGCTGCGGCAAGCTCCCCCGCCGCCCCGCACAAGTAGGTGGCCGCGCACGCCGCGTCGAACGGTTTCGCCCCTTTCGCCAAGAGCGTGGCGACCGCTCCGGCCAGGACGTCGCCGGTTCCCCCGACCGTCATGGTGGGGTGGCCGCGAAGGCAGCGCCGCGTGTTCGCGCCGTCGCTCACGACATCGACGGCGCCCTTGCACAAGATGGTGATGCCGTGCTCGCGCGCCATGCGTTCCACGTTGCGCGCTGTCGCGGGCAGCGCGAAAAGGTCGCGAAACTCGCGTGCGTGCGGTGTCACGACGAGACGGCCAGCGAGGCGGCGCATCAGCTTGCGATCCAGCGCGTCCAAGCCGTCGGCATCCACGACGACGCAAGATTTGCTCCGCGCCGCAAGGTCAAGGAGAGTCTGGGCATCCTCGCGGGCGACGCGCCCGTGCCCGAGGCCGGGACCGACGAGCAGCGCGGCGCCGCGCTCGAGAATGCGATGGGCCAGCTTCAGCGCCTTGGCGGACGCAACACCATCACCGTGGACGATGGGTTCCGGGCTGAGGCTGCGCAGGTGTCCGGCCACGTCGTCGTTGGTGAGGATGTGCACCAGGTCGGCGCCGGAACGAAGGGCGCCAAGCGCCGCATAGAGAGGCGCTCCGACGTAGGGGATGGAGCCGCCGGCGACGACGACGAGACCGTTCTCCCCCTTGTGGCTGCGTGCGTCGGGGCTGTTGTAGCCAATGCGCAGGTCGCCGACCCCGATGTCGGCGGCGCCCGCAGGAATGCCAATGGGAGCGACGGTGATGCGGCCACTGTTGGCCTGCGTCATGCCCACTTTGGGAGCGTGGAAGGCCACAGTCGCATCCGACTTGACCGCAAGGCCGCTGCCGAGGCCGCTCGGGACATCGCAGGAGAGAACGGAACGAGCGCTCCGGTTCATCCAGCGAATCATCGCGGCGTAGGGGGCGCGGGGCGCCCCCGAAAGGCCGGAGCCCAAGAGACAGTCCACCACGAGGGGGACGTTCAACCAGTCTGGCTCTGCCCGCCCGCTCCAGACCGTCGTCAGCTCCTTCGGGAATTTGTCCAGCCAGGCGCGCCCCGGCCCGCGCATCTTGGAGCGGGGCTGGGCCAGGACAATCCAAGGGCAGTGGCCGCGGGCCAGCAGCTCCACCGCCGCCACAATGCCGTCGCCGCCGTTGTTGCCGTGGCCGCAGAAGAGCAGAATGTCGTCGCCTCGCTTCACGCGGCGCCCGATGGCGTCAGCAAGCGCCCGCCCGGCGTTGGCCATGAGCCGCGCGACTGGAACCCCCAGCTCCTCTGCGTTCGCATCGAGTCGAAGCACCTCCTCCGGCGTGATGGCGGCGGGCACTCGGGGAGCCATGGGGAGCCAAACCCTGAAGCGGGCTTGAGGATTGGCCCGCCCCGATGATGCCCGGGATGGACCCGCGCCAGATGGCGATGATGATGAAGCGCATGGGGGTCGAGATGGCCGACATCGACGGCGTCGAGGAGGTCCTGGTGCGCACCAAGACCGTGGAGTACCGCTTCCGCAAGGCCTCCGTCTCCGTCGTCCGCGCGCAGGGCTCCGAGACCTGGCAAATCCAGGGCAAGCCGGAGAAGACGCCTCGTGGCGCCGAGACCGCGACGTCCGCTGCGGTCCCGCCGACGACTGCGCCGCAGCCGCCCGCACCGACGCCCATCTCCGCTGACGATGTTCGGCTCGTCATGGAGCAGACCGGCCGCAGCAATGCCGAAGCGCGTGCCGCCCTCGAGGCCACCAACGGCGACCTGGCGGAAGCGATTGTTCGCCTCGGGACGCGATGACGGCCCCCGACGCGCGCGGTGCGGTGCTGTTCGAGTACAAGCCGCCGCGCGCTCACCCCATCCTCTACGCTGGTCTCCTTGTCTTCGGCTTCGTCTTCCTCACCGGGAGCCTGGAGAATGTCCTGCGCGACAACGTGGCGTCGCTCTACTGGATCTACGCTGCGCCGCTTGCCGCTGTGGCCCTCCTCATGGTCGTGCTTCGCCCGGGGACAATCCGCATCCGGGAAGACGGCGTCGAGCCCGGCCGCATCGCACTTCTTGCCTGGCGCCGACCGTTCATCCCCTGGGAAGCGGTCGCGGCGGCCTACCCGGTGAGCTACGACGTCACGGGCGCCTTCGTCTCGCCGTTCGCCTCCAGCGACGGAAAAGTGACCTTGTACGGACTCGGCCTGGAGCTCGCGGATGGAACCCTGGAAACCATCAAGTTCACGCCGACGCGGTTCGCCTCCGCAACACCGCGCAGCCGCGGCTACCGCGAATCCATCCAGGTCGTGCGCGACCTTCTCGCCAAGCGCGGCCAGGTCGCGGTGCCGAGCGCCGAACCGTTCACCGAGGCCGAGAAAGCTGCGCTGGAAACCGACGCCCGCAAGCCGTTCTTGCCCTTCTGGGCCATCGTCGCCCTCTTCGCCTGCGCGGCGCCGGTTCTTTTCATCCTCCTGCGCGCTGGCCTTGACATCCGCGTGGCCCTCCCCATCAGCCTCATCGCCCCGCTCGGAACGAGCCTGCACAGTTACCGGCAAAGCCGGCGCCGCATTCGCATCCTGAACCGACTGAGCCGCACCGCCGCCTACGAGGGAGTGCTGTGAGCAACCTGTCGATGCCGCGGCCGCGCTACGTCGCCTTCGCCCTGGCAGGACCGATGCCGCTCTCGCGCCGCGACGTCGGACAAGCCCTCACCCAGGCCGCCAAGCGGCCCGACGCCGGATGGACCGGCCCGCCACCGCAACTCACGCGCTATTCCTGGCCGCACGGCATCGCCCGCTGCGAGCACGACCAGCTAACCGCACTGCGCACGCTCATCCCGACCCTCGCCGACCTCCTGTCCAACACGACGCTTCGCACCCTGTCGTCGTCGGGAACGCTGAAAGCGCTCACCGAGCGGTTGGGGATTTTGGCCGAGCGGGCGGAGCCGAAACTGGCTCGCGCCGCCGCTCGGTGAGGAAGACGTAGAGGCTCGACGTGAACACCGTCAAAACGATGGTGAAGAACGCGAGGTTGACGAAGACCGGCTCCCACGGCGCCACCATGTCGTGGTAGGTAGTCCCCGCGACGAAGCCGGGGGCGATGAACGGCAACGTGCAGAGGACCGCCGTATCGAGGCCGCGTCCGAAGACGGAGGCGAGTTCCGCTTTGGCGGGGTCGCGGATGGCCGCGATGCGCACCGGCACCAGCCGCGCCAGCATGATGGCGGCCAAGATTCCGACGGCTGCAACAGCGAGGACCAGCGTACCGCTTCCCAGCAGCGGCACCGCAACCGGCCAGGCGGCCTGGCTTGGCGGCACGACGCTTGCGCCCAGGAAGAGGAAGTAGAAGGTGCGCACGAAGAACGTAATCTCGGCGTGGAAGGCGTGCACCTTGACATGCTCATCATCCATGAGCCGCTTGCCGAAGCGGCGCAGGACCCAGGCGCGGTTTCCGACCAGGAGGCCAAACAGAAGGATGGCAAGCGCGCCCGAGCCGCCCACCAGTTCCGCGACGCCGTAGGTGGCGAGGATGGCGGCGAACGTGAGCATGTAGGAGTGCGGGTGCTCGTGCAGTCGGCGCAGAGCGAATACCCAGAGCAGCCCGGCGCCGATGCCCAGCGCCAGCGACGTGGAGAGCAGCGAGACGAACGGGTTGATGCCGCCCAGCGAGCCGCCTCCGCCCGCCGCCGCGACGAGGGCGACCAGGATGGGAATGGCCAGAAGGTCGTAGAACGCCATCTCGAGCAGGTAGGTGGCGCGAATGTTGTCGGGCAGACGCATGCGCGCAAGGGTTCCGGCCGAAACCGCTTGGTCGACGTTGATCATGGCGACCCCCAGCATCGCAGCAAGAAGAATGGGCATTCCCAAAAGCGTCGCAACGCCGCCCACCAAGACGATGGTCAAGATGGTGATGGGCGTGGTGTGGAGCGCCGCGGGTCCCAAAGCGCGTCCGAACGCGCGGAACTCCATGCTGATGGCGGAATCGAAGAGCAGCACCACGAGGGCGAGGCCGGTGGCGAGCGGCGCGACGTTGTGCAGGTTCTCCACGCTCAAGCCGACGGCAAGATCGTCCCACCCCAAGCCGCGCTCGACCGCCCAGCGGTTCACCGGCCCGAGCAAAAGGCCAAGGGCGAGCAAAATGGGGACGTCGGGGAAGCGGCGGCGCTCGAAGAGACGGCCCGACAGGAAGCCGGCGAGGATGACTGCCGCGCAGGCGAGGAGGATGATGGAGGCCGAGGCCACGTTGCACGATGCCCACGGTTCTTGATAAAGCGCGGCAGATACGACTGCCACGGCGGGACCTGGGGCCGCAGCTTCCAGTCACGCTCATATAGGGCCACTCCTGAGCCCGCTTCGACGCCAAGGAGGCCAATCGTGGCCGAGGCGACTGGCCCTGTGCCGGACGCTTCGCTCCGGACCGGCCCCCGAGTCGTTGAAAGATGACCCTGCCTTCGGGCGGGTAATGGAGACACACACATGGCCCAATACGTTCGATTCGAGACTCCCAAGGAGCTCGGCGCGCAGATTTACGAGACCGTCGAGAAGTCCCGCAGCACCGGCAAGGTCGCCAAGGGCGCCAACGAGGTCACCAAGCAGGTCGAGCGCGGCGTTGCCAAGCTCGTCATCATGGCCGAGGACGTCAGCCCGCCTGAGATCCTCGCCCACATCCCCCTCCTCTGCGAAGAGAAGGGAATCCCGTACGCCTACGTCCCCTCGAAGGCCGAGCTCGGCACCGCCGCCGGCCTCGCCGTCGGCACCGCCGCCATCGCCATCGTCGATGTGGGCACCGCCGCCGAAGCGGTCGAGGACATCGCCAAGAAGACCACGGCCCTCAAGGCCGCTTAAGGAGGCGCACACATGGCTGATGAAAAGGCCAAGGGCAAGGGCGCTAAGCCCGATGCCAAGGCCGAGAAGACCAAGGAGGTCAAGGGCAAATCCGACGCCCCCGCCACCACCCCGGCGCCCGCCGCCCCGAAGAACGTGGACCCTGCTGATCAGGACGCGTTCCCGAGCGAGGTCGTTGAAGTGGTTTCGCGCGGCGGCATGACCGGCGAAGTCACCCTCGTCAAGGTCCGCGTTCTCGCGGGCCGCGACAAGGGCCGCATCATCGCCCGCAACGCCATGGGCCCCGTCCAGATGGGCGACGTCCTCATGCTGCGCGAGACGGAGCGCGAGGCCCGCACCATGGGCGGCCCCGGCCAGAAGAAGGGGGCGAAGAAGGAATGACGAAGGACACCTTCAGCGGCGAGGAGATCGAGCCCGGCACGGGCATCCTCTACGTCCGCAAGAACGGCGAGGTCCTGCACTTCAAGTCCTCCAAGTCGCTGCGCAACATGCTCAAACTCGGCCGCATCAACCGCCACGTCAAGTGGACCGATGCGTTCCGCGAGCACCGCGGCGGCAAGTAGGCAAAGCCCGCTTCCCTTTTCCCCTTCCTCTCCCTTTTGTCGGCTCCCACATCTTCGTGAGCGCGAGCCATTAACCAGGCACGCCGAAAAGCGCGCCAATCAAGAACCCCGACCCTGCTTGGCTCAGACCCACGTTCTGTTGGCCGCCCTGGCCTTCGTGCCAAATCCCGCTTTCGGTGGCAAGGTTCCAGCTCTCCGTGCCTCCCGGGGACGTGAGCTCAAGGACGCCGGCCGCAGCGCCGCTGATGTTGGCCACGAGCATGGCGCTTGGCGTGTTCAGCGCGTGATTGAAACCGCGCTCTGCCGCAACGACCACGCCAACTAGAGTTGGAGCGACCGACACCAGCAAGGTGCCATCGGGCGTTTCCGGAGTGAAGAAGATGGGATCCACGCCAACGACCGTCCATCGCCCCGTCGCTCCCGGGCAAGTCGAGGTCACCAGCACGGTTCCCTCAGGGACCCAGTCGATGTCCGCCACGGGTTGCGCATTGGGGATTCCGACGAACAGACTGCCGCCGCTGTTGATGCCGAAACTGCCCTGGCTCGCGCCGGGCTTGTCGACCCCATTTGACCGTGTGTCAATCGGGCCCGCCTGGATTGCTTCCGTCTGGCGGTGATAATTTCCGGTCGCGCCTGCGGTCCCGTCCGCTCCGTGATACCGCGTCATGAACCGAACCCCGGTGCCTGTGGCATTGAACTCGCCCGCCACCTTCAGGTCGCAGTCGGTGGGCATCCCCAAGCGAATCTCTGCGACGAGTGCCGTGGGTCCGGTGCCCTTGTAGGTCAGTCCAATGGCCAAATCGGCCCACTCCGCCACGGGAGTGTCTCCAGGGTTTTCCATCGCGCTAGGCTCGTCCTGGCCGTCCCGCCCCGGGCCGTCACTTGCAACAGTGCAACCTGAGAAAACGACTGCGGTGACCAGCAACCACGCGCCACGCATGCAGGCCACAACCACTGCAGGGGGATAAGGCGAGTGGAGGAACCCTTCAAATGAGCCTCGTCTGACCGCACTTCCAGGACCGCCAGACTTCAAGAGTGGTCTGCGACATCGGCACGGCGTGGTCCTTGTTCCATCCTCCATGGTCGCGCTGCAGACGGCGGCGCCCGACTTCGCGCTGCCCGACACGGAAGGACGCACCGTGCGCCGCGCCGACTTCGCGGGCAAGCCGCTCTTGGTGATTTTTCTCTGCAACCACTGCCCCTACGTCAAACACATCGCGAACGACCTTGCGATGCTGACGCAGAAATGGAGCGAGAAAGGCATCGCAGTGGTCGGCATCAACGCCAACGACGCGGAGGCCTACCCCGATGACTCTCCCGCGGCGATGAAGACCGAGGTGAAAAAGCGCGGCTACGAGTTCCCTTACCTCTTCGACGCGACGCAGACCGTGGCGCGCGCCTACAATGCGCAGTGCACGCCGGACTTTTTCCTCTACGACGCCGCACACAAGTTGGTGTACCGTGGTCAAATGGACGATTCGCGGCCCGGCAACGGCAAGCACGTGACCGGCGCCGACTTGACCGCGGCGATTGACGCGCTGCTGGTTGGCAAACCCACTCTTGCCGCTCAGAAACCTTCGATGGGCTGCAACATTAAGTGGCGAACATGAGCCCCGAATCCAAGCAGACCGGCATGGGCGCCTCCCGCCTCCACATCTGGGCGACCAAGAACCCCAACAAGTTCCGCCGCATCCTCAACATTTACCCCTGCTTCCGCGGCACCGGCGCCAAGGTCACGCACATCGCGGCGGACTGGTCGGAGATGCGGGTCCGGTTGCCGCTGTCGCGCCGGACGAAGAACTACGTCGGCTCCATCTTCGGCGGCTCCCTCTATGCCTCCGTGGACCCGCACTTCATGTTCATGCTGATGCACCGCCTCGGCCCCGACTACTTGGTGTGGGACAAGGGGGCGACCATCCGGTTCCGCCGCCCCGGACGCTCCACGCTCACCGCCGTCTGCCGCATGCCCGATTCGGAGGTGGCAGAGGTGAAACGGCTGCTGGAAACGGAGCCCAAGGTGGACCGCACCTACAGCGTCGACCTCGTCGCAGAGGATGGAACCGTCTGCGCGTCCGTCGAGAAGATTGTCAACGTTCGAAAACGCGTCTGACCTCACATCAGCGGCGGAACATCGCCGCTGCGAATCTTGGTTGGTTGGCCCGCGCCGCGTAAACCAACTGTCGAGCTGGAGCGCCGGGCGTGGCGCGCATCGACGCGCAGGATTTGCGTTGCCGCCTCGAACGCGCCCTCGACCGCGACCCGCACGGCGGCGGCGACGTCGAACGTTGCCTCGGCATTGGGGTGCAACGATTCGCGCCAGGGGTCGCGGCCGAGGTTGCGCACCAGGTCATCGACAAGGCTGGCGAAGGCGTCCGCCACGGCGCGCAGAACGAGAGGCGACCTGCCCGGAGCCGCATCGGCCGAACGCCGCAAAGCCGAGGCCACCTCGCGCTGCCAACGCCCGCCGCCGGGAAGGGAGCGGGGATTCGTGCTGTGCCGGCCCGCGGCGCGCACAAGACGCTCCGCCTGGTCGTTCGCGTCGGCTACGTGGGCCGCCGTGGCAGCAGGGATTTCGAAGGTCGCCGTTGGTCCTCGGCCGAAGAGAAGCCAGCGCTTGCCGTCGCGCCGGATGGTTGCTTCGCCAAGCTGACCGGAGACGATTGCATCGAGCGTGGGCGCCGCCTCGGCGCCGGTGCAGCGCGCGATGCGGCGGAGAGCGGAAAGCGGAACGTTGGCGACGGTCTGAATGCCAAGGGCGGCGAGATGCGACTGAATGGGTTCGGGAATGATTCCGGGCGCCGCGACGAGACCGACGCCGAGGTCTTCCAACCGTTTCGCTTGCTGGCGCAGCCGACGCTCTTCAGCCTCATGGAATGGGGTGAGCACTGTGGGGTCGCGAACGTGCAGCATCAGATCCGAACGGGGTTTGGTTCGGAGGGGTTGGTCGAGGATGGCAACGCGCACGGTTCCGGCTCGGCGAGGCGATTCAAGTGCGACGACGAGACCCGGGAGCCAGGAAGCCGTCGAAGCGGCAGGTGATGCGATGATGTCCACATCATCGAGCCGCACCACGCCGTCAGCCGCGAGGACGGGGAGATTGTTCCACGCAATGGAAGCCCATGCGGATGTCCGTCCGACCGTCGCGAGGGCGACGCCGATTGAATCGGGTCGCTCCAGACTTCCAAGCAGCGCCAACGCTTGCCGGCGCGCCAATCGCAACCCGTCCATGGTCGAAGCGCGGCCGACGCCGTTCTCCTCCAAACGGAGGCCCGCGAGAACCAGCCGCGCCGCAAGCAGCGTGGCGCCGGTGGCGTGGTCGCCCACCTGTCCTTGCACCGCCGTCGCAAGTCCGACGTAGGGCGAAAGCTCGGGGCTGCGCAGGCCGCTTTCCCGCAGCGCCGAGGCTCCTGACGAAAAGAGGGCGCCCTCCTCCGCCGCCAGCTTGAACCCGCCGCCCGGGCCGTACGCGGGGGACAGGAAATCGGCGACCCAACTGGCCGCCTCGCGCACCCCTTCGACGTAGGTGGTGCGCGGCACAGCGCATCGAGCGGGACCGGCCGCTTGAAACTGCCCTCCCACAGGCTTTAAGGGTCCTCCCTATGGGCGCGCCAATGAGTTCCTTCCTGGAGGCCACCGGGTCCGTCATCGAGCAGGCGTGGGCCTGGTTCGTCGTCGTCGGCACCCTCGTCCTCTTGGCCGTCGCCTGGCGCGTCCTCGGGACCCTCGCCGAGCGGCACAAGGAGGTCGACCCGCGCGCCCGCACAAAGCGGCTGATGGCCCTGGGCGCCGCCGTGCTGCTTGGTGCGGGCGGCTGGTTCGCCATCTCCAGTTTCGAGGCGACCGCCGACGCCGGCATCCACAAGACCTTCGTCTCCAGCCTCAACCTCACCGTCGGCGAAGGCGACTACCTCGACGCCGTGAAGGCGACCGAGACGAAGCCGGCCGCCCTCGCAACACAGCAGGCCGGCCTCGATGCCGCCAACGCCAAGCTCGCGTCCGAGCCCAACGCGGAGAACCGCAAGGCGCGCGACGACCTGTGGAAAGTCGTCAACACCACGCGTGACGACCTCGCGAAAGCACGCGCCACGGTCACCAAGCTCACCCCGAACCACCAGCTCTGGGCCCAAGTCCTCCCACTCCTCAACGCCCATCGCATCGCGGAGGCTCGCGTCCTCCTGGACGCCGCCGTTGCAGCCGGCGTGACGCATGTCTCCAAAGATTCGCACCAGGTCGAAGTGAAAATGGCGGATGGCATCGACGCCGCCTACCACCACCGCGAAGAGTTCGAGGCGCAGAAGCAGACCCAGATGCGCTGGTTCGTCACCCCCAACCTGAGCGGCCTGGTTCTCGCGCCGTTCGCGTTCGCGGGCGGCTCCATCCTGCGCCGCGCCTACGTCCCGAGCGACTCGGTCGGCTTCAAGCCCTACCCGGGCAAGGCGGCGGGTCTCTTCCTGCTGTTCGGCGCCGGCGGCATCCCCGCCCTGCCGTTTGCCGCCTGGGTCCTGCGCGACCTGAGTCGCCGCAGCAAAGAAGGCCAGATTTCGCTCTAAGTTCCGCGCGGCTTGCGGCGAGCCTCGCTCCTCGCGACAGCCTAGAGGTCGCTTGCCGCTTCGCGCGACTGCCGTTCCAGGATGAGTTCCAGAACGGCCACCGGGTCGTCAAGGCGGCGCAGCTCTTCGCGCGTCACGACCGGCATCCCCTCCAAGCTGGTGCGCGTGGTGCGTTCAACAATGAAGAAGCCGGGGCGGCCGGTGACGCGGCTGACACTGGTGACGACGCGGGCGCGGCGGCGCAGTTGCGGTGAATCGGTACCCATGCCTGTCAGCAGGCTCTCCGCCTTCGGCGTGTCGGGAGTGGAGAGAGCGTTGAACGGGCTGCGGTGGGTGGCGCGCACCTGGTAGCCAAGTGACTCCAGCATGCGGCGCACCGCCGCCTGCATCGGGTCTTCATCGGTGGGGGCTGCCTGTTGCGGCGGTGCAAAGCGGGTCGGGTCGAAGGCGGCGAACGGGTCCACCGGCTGGATGAGGTCGGACTGCAACGCCTCCTCAAGCCGCATCGCGGCGTCGATGCTGGCACTCATGCCCTCTTCGTACATCTGGATGGCGCGGCGCGACACACCTGCCAACTGCGCCATGACGCCGAGGCTCACCTGCGCTTCCTCGCGTGCGCGTCGCAGCGCTGCCGCATCGAGGTGGACGTAGAATCCTCCTGGCGCCGCGAACACCATGGGCGCCTCGCCGTGCAGGACGTAGCGCTCCAGCGTCGGCGGCGTCATGATGGGAATGTCGTGCCGGTTGTAGATGACGCCGTCCTCGAGCGCTCCCGCTCCGGCACGCAGGCCGACGAGGATGGGGCGCGCGTCGAGGAACTTGCACAGCACCTTGATCTCCTGCGCGATGGGTTCGGAGAGGGCGTCGACGTTGCCGAGCACCTTGACCATGGCGAGCTCCTTGTCGCGGCGGGCGACGAGGTCGAAACTGACCGGGCGCAAGTCGCAGCGGTCGCTCACCGTGAAGCCAGCGCGCGCCAGCACGGCGCGCACCTGCTCGATGAGATCTCCACGCAGCATCCACTCCTGTAGTGCCTATCACTTCTATAAGAGACTATTCTTGTCTGCCCAATGGTTGCTCGTGGGGCGTTCAGGTTTCGTGCACGAGGGCGCCGCCGTACCAAGCCGTCAAGGCGACCAAGGCGGTGGCGGCCCAGAGCGCGAGAGTCCAGGTGGAGCCGCGGCGGCCGGCGAACAGGTTGGTGCGGCTGCGCCAAGCGGCGAAGGCCAGCAATGTGGTGACCGTGGCGGTCGCGACGCCGAGAATCTTGTGGTTGTCGAGCCACGGCTGCTGTGGCGTGCCGTTCAGCAGCTCCTCCCACGGCTCATGTTCCAGGATGCCGAACACCATGGCGGCCAGCGCACCGACGGCTGCGACGACCAGGGCAAGCGGCGTGGCTTGGGCGGCCCACGGCAGCCGGTTGCGGAACGTGGCCAGGATGGCGGCGGCGGGCAGAAGGACGATGGGGAAATGGACGAGGATGGGGTGGATGGCGGGCGGCAGCAGGCTCGGCATGCTCATCACCGGATGGGACGGCCGCCCCCGTCATCTCCGTTTGGGTGGGCGTCACGCAGTCGCTGGAACGTTTTCCTTCACCCTCCCGCACCCTTAACCGAGCCCGCCCTGTCGCCCCACTGTGGGCCTCCTGGCGCTTGGCATCGACCCTCGTGTCGCCGCCGTGCTCGAGGGTTCCGGCATCCAGGCGCTCTACCCGCCACAGGAGGCTGCCTGGGCAGTCATCAAAGAGGGCAAGAACGCCCTCGTCGCGATTCCGACCGCGAGCGGAAAATCACTCGTCGCCTACCTCGCCATCCTGCACCGCTGGCTCGGCATCACCGGCCCGGCCACGAAAACGAAGGCGCTCTACATCGTTCCGCTTCGCGCCCTCGCATCCGAGAAGCACGAGGAGTTGCAGCAGTTCAAGTCGCTCGGCCTCACCGTCGGCCTCGCCACCGGCGACCTTGACGAGCGCGACCCGCGCCTGGGCCGCTTCGACGTCATCGTCTGCACCTCGGAGAAGGCCGACGCTTTGCTGCGCCATCGCTCCCCATGGATGGAGGAGATTGGCTGCATCGTCGCCGATGAGGCGCATCTCCTCAACGACGCCTCGCGCGGCCCCACGCTCGAAGTCATCCTGACCCGGTTCCGCAGCCTCAACCCGCAGGCGCAGATTGTCGCGCTCTCGGCCACCATCCAGAACGCCGCCGACGTCGCGCACTGGCTCGGCGCCAAGCTGGTCTCCTCCGACTGGCGCCCGACGAAGCTCCACACCGGCACCTACTACGGGGACCGCCTGGAATTTCTCGGCCAACCGGTGCGACGGCTCGAAGCGGGCGGCGACCCGGTCGCCTCGCTTGCCGAGGAGACCATCCGCGACGGCGGCCAATGCCTCGTCTTCGTCTCGACGCGCAAGGCGGCCGAGACCGCGGCGCAGCGCCTCGCCGGCCCGGTGCGCGCCCAGCTCTCGCCGCAGCAATTGGAGGCGCTTGCCGCAGCGGCCGCCACCCTCGACGAGGAAGAAGGCAGCCTGACGGGGCGCAAGCTGCGCAAACTGGTCGAGGCGGGGGTCGCCTTCCACACCGCCGGCCTCGACTCCAAGCAGCGCCGCTTCCTGGAGGAGAGTTTCCGCAAAGGGCTCGTCAAAGTTCTCTGTGCGACGCCGACGCTCGCGGCCGGCGTGAACACCCCCGCCCGCCGCGTCATCATTCGCGACATGACCCGCTTCGAGGCGGGCGAAGGTTCCCGCCCGTTGCCCGTGATGGAGGTGAAGCAGATGATGGGACGCGCCGGCCGCCCCCGCTTCGACCCCTACGGCGAGGCGGTCCTCATCGCCAAAACTCTGGAACAGAAAGAAGCGTTTGAGGAGACCTACCTGCGCGGCGAGGTGGAACCGGTGGCAAGCAAGCTTGCCGCCGAGGGGGCGCTGCGCACCCATGTTCTTGCGACGCTCGCCGGCGGCTACGCCGATTCGGAGGAGAGCCTCGCCAATTTCTTCGCGAAAACCTTCTGGGCCACCGAGGTCTCCGACTGGATTCGCCGCGACCGCGTCGAGGACGTCCTCTCGTTCCTCATCGAGCACGACTTCGTCAAGCCGCAGGGCAAGCGGCTTGAAGCAACCACGTTTGGCAAGCGCGCCAGCGACCTCTACATCGACCCGCTCTCGGCGCTGCGTTTGCGCGAGGCGCTCGAATCGGGCAAGACACCAACACCGTTCGCGCTCCTGCAAGCCATCGCCGGCTGCCCCAACCTCTTCGCGCTCTACCTGCGCAAAGAGGACGACTGGGTGCAGCAGCGGTTCTGGGACCACCACGAAGAGCTGCTCATCGAAGGGGATGGCCGCGACCTCGAAGCGGCCCTCAGCTACGCCAAAACCGCCTTCCTGCTTGAGGACTGGATGGCGGAGTCCAGCCTCGACGCCATCGAGGAGCGCTACGCCATCGGCCCCGGCGACCTGCGCATGCGGCTCGACTCCGCCAACTGGATGCTGCACGCGTTCGGCGAGCTGGCGCGCGGCCTTGCCCCCGCCTGGCAGAAACCGATTCAGGAGCTCTCTCTGCGTCTTGAGCATGGCATCAAACCGGAACTCCTGCCACTCATCGCTCTGCGCGGCGTCGGTCGCGTTCGTGCTCGCACCCTGCACGCCGCCGGGTTTGGCACACCGGCCAAACTCAGGTTGGCCCCCGCAAGCCGCATCGCCAGCCTGCCCGGGTTTGGGCCAAAGCTCGCTGCCGACCTTGTCCGGCAAGTGGGAGGCGACCCTGACCAGCAAGCGCCCGACGCCGCCGCGACGCCGCCACAAAAGGGCAAGGGCCAAGCCACCATCCTTGGATTCGGAGAGCGAAATCCATGATGCGCTTCCCCGAAGATCAGGTCGCCCTCGCCGCCGTGCGCGGCCCGCTCAAGCTGGAGGACGCCCTCTTCGTCGCCAAGAAATCCAGCCGCATCGCTCCGCTGCAGGTCGTGCGCGCGGACCGAGTGCTCGGCAGTGACCACGTGCGCCACGCCGCCCGCCTTGCCGCCCGCGCCGCCGCCGAGGGCCGCGCCCAAGCCGAGCGGCCGGAAGTGGAGTTCCTGCGCTACCTCGCCGGCGAACGCTCCATCTCGGCGGCGCTGGAGAAAATGGGCCTCCCCGACGTGACGTCCGGCGCCATCGTCATCGGCCTCGGCCCCAAAGGCAGCGACGCCGTCGAGCATTTCGTGCACAGCCTGGGCCTCGACGAGGACGACGCCCTGCTGGCCCCCCGCGAATCGAAACTGCTCGACTTCGGCATCACCGCGCTTCAGCTCGCGGCGACGACGCCGGAACGCCGCCTCGACCTGGTCCTCGAAGCAGTTGCTCTCGTGGACCTCGCGCGCTGAACCCACAACGCGTGACGACGACGCCCCACGGCAACTCTTTTGCGGGACATCTCGGGTGCCCACAAGATGGCAAAGTCATCCCCCGCAACACCCACCGGCCTGCGCGACGGCGCCGCCTGCGAAGTCGTTGACGGAACCCACAAAGGCAAATCGGGAACGATCTCGGACCTCAAGATCGGAGCGACCTACAAGCAGGTCTCCATCACCGTCACCACGAAATCGGGTGAACGATTCAAGACGCTCGCCAAGAACGTCCGCATCCTCTGACGCGCTCTCGCCCGAGGCGCTTAAGTATGGGTCCAAAGTCGCGGCGCCTGCGCGGGACAGGCGGACTCCGCACCGCATCCCAATCAACGCGCAAAGGGCCCGTATTCTCTCTTTGGTGCTCCCACCTTTTCTTATTGGGTGGGGGAGGTTCAGGAACTGGGTTGGGGGGTTCCCTATTTTTCTTATCCCCCCGGTCGCAATCCACTGAAGCGCGTTTCGCGCTGAAGGCGCGAAACGCGTATCAGAAGATAAGCGACCGGGGAGGATGAGTGAAAGTGGTACACGCATTGGCCTGTGCGTGGACTCACATACACGAATGAGGATCGGTGTGGAGCGACGAAGAACGCCAGCGCGAACGAAGTGGGCGTTCGGCTCGCCCCAGCGCAAGGGCCAGCCGCTCGCCCACTTGGAAGCCCCAACGCGGCACTGTTCCTCTCGTCGTCGGCAAGCGTGCGCGGCGCCGCAGCGCCGCCACGCCCCCGGCCGAAGGCCGGCTCCACGCACCTTCAAATGGGACTCTGGCGCTTGGCATCTCTGCCATGCAGTCCGCCCCCCAATCTTCACCGGCGGCTGATGGTCCAAGATTCCATTTCAAGGAGGCATATCTGGCAGATTGGGTCCTCCCCAACGAGGCCGCCCCGTTCCACTTGCTCTGGACTCCATTTGATGCCCTCAATGCAGTCGAATTCCGTCTGCCAACCGGGGTGGAGATCAAGGCAATCCACAATGCCCGCTTGACGTCGATGGACGAGCACACAACTGGTACGACCTTCCGCGTCACGGACGTTGGAATCCATGGCTACCTTTCCGGCACCTTGCTCTGCAAGCGACTTCCCGTGGCACGCGAAGAAATCATCAACATCCAAGCGGCATTCTTCTCCGGCGAACAAGAGATTCACGTCGTTGACGTGCAAACTCGAGTCATTCGCCCCACCATCGAAATCGTGGACGCCCCCGACAACTTCCGCATCCCCCCGGATGGGAAGGCCGGACCACTTGAGATCAAAGTCAAACTCGTGGGCAGCGGCTCCGCTCGCGTCCACGTCGAGGTTACATCCAATGGGCAGAGTAAAATCCGCAACGAACTCCTTTTTGAGGCCATCCTCAAGCGTCTTGCCCCCCGTCGCGACCTCGACGAGCCTTTGCCCGCCAGCGAGCCCCCAAAGGGAACGCGCGTAAAAGTTGGGGAAGAACTTGTGGTGGAAACGATGTCGCGAATCCTCAACGCCCTTGACACAGGCGAAAAACTCGACCCCGAATTCTTGGCCGCCATGCGCGCCCAACGTGAAATGCTCGGGGACAAAGAGTACCGAGAAAAACTGGGAAGGCTGCTCCACTCGGAAATCGAACAAATCTGGATCGCCTCCCTCCTCGACATGATGTCCATGAACCCCGCCGAGGGCGTCCGAATGCAGCAGGGCAACACGAGCATTGTCCTCGACCACCATTTCCAATCCCTGGATTTCGCCCTCACCTACCAGGACTCGATGGGCAACGACTACCCCGTGCTGAACCACCACATCAGCGTCAACGATGAACGCACCAACGGCAAGTCATTCGAGATTCCTGTCCGTATTGTATGGCTAAAAGAAAAAATGGAGGCAAAGAAATGACATTCGGGTACGGCGAAACGAAGGCACTGAAAGAGGTCGCCGTCGGATTCAACCAAGCCATTGAAAAGCTCAAGAACTTTGGACCAAGCGTACAGAGTCTTCGAGTCGACTACCAAGACCGCACCTCGGTCATGAAGATGAAAGTGCAAATTCCCGACAGCGCCCTCACCGCCGTCCGGAAGCTACAGATTCCGGGCATCGTCGGATACCGCATCGACGAAGTCTACGACAGCGGGCAAAACCGCATACCGGTCGTCTGGGAGGAAGGCTCACGCCACTGGCTGGCCAGCGCCAAGCAATTCTCACGCGGCGAAACCCTCCTCGTCATCCTCAAGGGCCAAATCACGAAAGAGGCCCTCGACGAACTTGTCGAAGTCCGCGCGCCAGTCGACCCGGAACGACAGCGGGAACAAGACCTCTACTGGTTGCACTCCTCCATCAAAGATGCGGGAATGCTGGAGACCATCTACTCTGACCTCAACATCGACAAAGTCGACGTCTCCGTAGGTGTCGGCGTGGAACGTTCCTTCTCCGCGTCCATCCCGGACAAAGTCAAGAATGTCATGAAGCGCCGACAGGAGCTCCAACAGGCGCTGACAGGGCGCCAACGCGAACTTCAGCGCCTTCGCGCCCAACTCCGCTCTGCCGAAACTGTCGCTGGGCATACCACCATCAACCAAGTGCTCGAAATCATGGACAAGCTGGTCGCAGGCGAACTGTTCCGAGACTTCGTCAACGTAGCGCAACCCTACCAAGTCACCAACATCACACCCCGTCGTGAAACCACGCTTATCCCGACCAACGTCAACGTTGGTGTCCGCACTGACCTTTCCTTTTCGCAGCCGGCAGTAAAAGGCAACCTCACGTTCGCGAAGAAAGCTTTCCAGGACAAAGTTGAAGCGGACTTCGCCGAAGTCATCGAGTGACGGCTGCCCCCTTGCGTGGCTCCCGTCTCTGCCTCGGGTGCGCACGCCTTCCCGCACCCACCCTTATGAAAAACCAGCATCGGACTTAGCAGCGCCATGAAATCGGGCACCTCCGTCGTCTGAGCGCCGTGCGGGCCAATTCCAGTCTCCGGAACCTTTGGTTGCTGGGAGGAATCCTGGCCCTCCTGCTCACGGTTCCCACTGTGGCAGCGCACGCTGTCTACGCCTCCAGCGTTCCCTCCGAAGGCGAACACCTCTCGGCCGCGCCAACCACCGTCCAGGTTACGTTGACGGAGACGCCTGACCACGCAGCATCCCGCCTCACCGTCACCGACTCCTCCGGACGCCGCGTGGACCGCGACGACACGACCTTCGACCCAAGCGACGACCGCACGATGCGCGTCTCCCTCGAACCGCTCGGCCCCGGCGCCTACTTGGTGACCTGGCGCGCCCTCTCCGGCGCAGACGGCCACGTCACCACGGGATCCTTCGGTTTCGCCATCGGAGACGCGACACCCCCTGCTTCGTCCATGCAAACCGCCGACGAGTCGCCCGCCTCGATGGGGTGGCGCGTCATCGCCTACGCCGGCCTCGCCCTCGCTGTCGGCGTCAGTCTCTACCGCCTAATGCTCCCGCGCGGCCAGAGCCTCGACGCGACATGGTCCTCCGGACTCACCGCCATCGCGGGTGCACTGGTTGGCCTCGGCGCTATCGGCTTACTCCTCGACACCAGCAGCTCCGCCAACCTCTCACTCCCCTCCTTCCTCGGCACCACCCTCGGCCTCAACCTGGCAATTCGCATCCTCGCAGGTGCCGCTCTCCTCCTGCTTGGGATGTACGCTCTGCGGCATGGCCGTCTGCGTCCCGCTCTCCCCCTCTTGCTTGCCGCCGTTGCGGCACTCGCCAGTGCCCGCTTTGCGCACAGCAGCGGCAGCGGCATCTTGGCCATCTCCATCGACGCCATCCACTACCTCGCCGGTGCCGCCTGGGTCGGTGGCCTCTTCATCCTCCTCGTCGACCTCACCCGCCACCGCACCTTCACGGCTCGCACCATCCTGGAGCGCGCCTTCGCCTTCTCGAAGGTGGCGCTCTGGGCGGTCCTCATCGTCGCCCTCACCGGCACACTCTCGACCCTCCTCATCCTGGGACCCGACCTCGTCGCCGACCCCTTCAGCCTCTTCGACTCCCGCTATGGAACCGTCCTCGGTTTCAAGGTCGCCGCCGCCGCTGCCATGGTCGGCTTGGCCGCCATCAACCGTTTCGTCCACCTGCGCCGCCTCGCCCGCACGTCTCAGGACGAGCCGGCCCGAGCCACGGCGTTTCGCCGCACCATCGCCATGGAGGCCGTTGTGGGAGCCGCAGTCCTCGCATT
Source organism: Thermoplasmatota archaeon (assembly GCA_038046785.1). GTDB lineage: Archaea > Thermoplasmatota > E2 > JACPAO01 > JAHFTW01 > JAHFTW01. The sequence continues at coordinate 149,060 of JBBSVM010000006.1, read as the reverse complement.
GGCCGGCATCCTGACCGCCATTGCCCCACCCGTCATGGCCACCGCTCCAGAAGCCATCGAAATCATGGCGCACGGCGACACCTACATGGCGCGCATCGTCTTCGACCCTGCCCCCTTGGCAGGGCAACCCTCGCACCCCTCCATCACCGTCACCCGCATTGACACGGGTGCCAACGAAGGCACCGCGACGTGTGGCCGCGACTCCTGCCTACGCCTCACCCTCGTCTCCCAAGCCGACCCCAGCCTGGGCGCCTCCTCGTTCGACGCCATCCCCAACGGTGCCGGCGCCTGGATGGTCCACAATCTCCTGCTCGTCCGCTCGGGAGCCTACGATGTCACGCTCTCCTTCCAGACCGGCGACGTCTTCCTCGACGAGCTGCCCTTCACCCTCCACGTCCGAGGCTAACGAGTTTATCCGACCCCCCACAAGTGAACCCCCATGGCCGTCATCTCCATCTCCCTTTCCGGCGCTGAACTGGACAAGTTCGACAAACTCGTCGAGCACTTCGGCTACGACTCCCGCTCCAGCGCCATCCGCGACGCCCTGCACCACTTCATCACCAGCCACCAGATGGAGTTCGAAGGCCACGTCCACCTCGCCCTCACCCTCGTCTACGTCGCCGACAAGAACCAGGAAAAAGTCGGCAAAGTCCTGCACCGCTTCGAAGACCTCGTGACCACTTCCCTCCACCACCACTTGGAAGGCACCTGCGTGGACGCCCTCATCCTGCACGGGGAGGGACCCCGCATCCACGAACTCTTAGACGCATTGACGAAACTGGACGGCGTCCGCGTCACCCCCGCCCCCATCTGAGAAACTCCGCTGAGACATTTTGGACTTAGCTGCGACTTTTCGCTAACGGCCTGACGTCGCGTCGCATCTCAAAGCAGAAATTTCAGCGGCCTCGCCGTATATCTTGCCAGACCTTGTTTCTTGGCAGGAGGCACGGGTCTAGGCGACTTCAACGGTCGACGTCATTCCAGAGGTTGTAGTGCCGTGCAAGCGGCAGTAGACATGGTATGTTCCTGGCGCGTCGAAGGTGTAAGTGTACGTCTGGTCAGGCTGCAAGGTCCGATCAATCCTCGTCGTTGTGGCAGCGTCACCCACCTTGTGGACCGTGACGGTGTGGGCACGCGCTCCTTCGTTCATGTACATGGCCTGGTCCATGGTACGGATGGCGAAGTTTCCGTTCTTGATCGAATCGTCGACCATCGGGACCATCTTCATGATTGGATCCGGCCTTGCACTTTCGTCACTCAATGGGGCATCCGGGGCGTCGTTGGCGGCGCAGCCGGCAAGCAGGAGAGGGACCACGAGCAACCAGCGCATGCCTGCGAGCCAAACCGGTGCGGTCATTGAACTTTGTGTCTCCTCAGTGACGTTTGCCCATCATGAACATCATGGCACCCATTATCAAGGGGCAAGCCAAGACGGCCAACAGTGCGAGGCTGCCACCGCCCGCCAGGTTGCTGCCCAGTGACCCCGCGCGTGAGAAGTAGACGACGATGGCAAAGACGACAGCGACTCCCGCAACGATCCAGGCAACCAGGGACGACTTGTTCCGCTTCGGGTCCACCACGCAGTGACCACAGGATTGCATGTCGTGACCTTCCTGCCCGTGACCCGGTTTCGTCTTGACTGCTTCCATTGACCTACGCCAGGTCCTTTCCTGTTATCCTGGTTGTCCTTGACGTTTGGAAAGAAGAAGCAGTATAGACACCCGCCTCCTGGAAGCCCTGTGCCTGAAGCCCCTCTTGATTCCACGTACACGCTTCGCGTCGCCGGGATGACGTGCGCCAGCTGTGTCGCCACCATCGAGAAAGGGCTGCGCACCACGCCTGGCGTGCACAGCGCCGTCGTCAACCTCGCGACCGGAAAGGCCCAGGTGCATGGCACCAAGGACCTGTCCCGGCAAGCCCTCGTCGATGCCGTCAAGACGAGTGGCTACAGCGTCCGCGAAGACTCCGCGCCGCAGGAGGAAGAAAAGGGCGACCGCCGCGAGACGCGCCGCCTCATCATCGCCGCCGCACTCACCATTCCCCTGTTCGCCATCGCCATGGGGCCCCACATCATGATGTTCCTGGGCATCGGCGACCACATGTCCGGAATGGGTGGAATGGAAGGCATGGAGGGGATGGAAGGCATGCACAGTATGCACGGCATGGAAGGGATGGAGAACATGACGGCCGAAGAGATGGCCGCGATGGGGATGGACATGTCCGGCATGGACATGGGCGGCCACGGAGGCCACGATGGCATGGCGATGGGCGACCTTTGGCTCCAATTCGCCTTGGCTGCACCCGTCGTCGTGTATGGTGGCGCGCCATTTTTCCGAGGTGCGTGGAACGCCTACCGCAGCCGCCACCTCACCATGGACACCCTTGTAGCGACTGGCGTAGGTACCGCGTTCGGCTACTCGACGGCCATCCTCATCTGGCCTGGACTCGACAGTGGGCAAGGGGTCTACTTCGAGACCGCGGCCGTCGTCGTCACGCTGCTCCTGCTGGGTCGACTCATCGAGCAGCGCGCGCAACGCCGCGCCCGCGCCACGCTACGCCGGATGCTCGAGCCCACCGCCAAGGACACGGCCACCGGCCAGATGCTGGAACAGGCGCAGACCTCCAAGATTCCCATCCAGCACGCCGTCGACCGCATCGTGCGCTACTTCGTCCCCGCCGTCCTCGTCATCGCCTTCGCGGCCTCCATTTTTTGGAGCACCCTGGGAGCCCCCATCGCAGTAGATGCCGGTTTCACGCCATCCTCCATGGCCCTCGTGAGCCTTCTCACCGTGCTCATCATCGCCTGCCCCTGCGCCCTCGGCCTGGCCGTTCCCATGGCGGTCCTGACGGGCACGTCGCGCGGCGCCGAGAAGGGCATCATCCTCCGCGGCGGCGAAGCCCTGCAAGCCGCGCGCGGACTCGACACCGTCGTCATCAAGAAGAGCACCCTAACAACGGGGCACCCGGAAGTCACCGACACCCTGCCCGCCACGACGCTCGTCCTCAGCCCCAAAAATGCAGACGAGCTGCTGATCCTCGCCGCCTCGGCTGCCGCCAAGAGCGACCACGCCCTGGCCATCGCCATCCAGCGCCGCGCCCAAGGCAACGCCATCCCGCAAGCCGAATCCTTCGAGGCTTTCCCCGACAAGGGCTTCACGGCCCAGGTCGAAGGAAAACAGGTCCTCGTCGGCACTCCCGCCTGGCTTGCGAGCAAAGGCATCTCACTTGCCGAACAACAGTACCACATCGAGCGCCTGCGCAACGAAGGCAAGACCGTCGTTGGCATCGCCCAAGACGGAACCAGCCTCGGAATCATCGCCACGGCCGACCCCGTTCGCCCCAATGCTGCCCGCGCCCTGGACGCCTTGCGCCACCAGGGCCTGCAAGTCGTGCTGCTCACCGGCGACCACGCCCAGACTGCGCACGCCCTGGCCAAACCCCTTGGAATCACCCGCATCCTGGCCGACGTCCCCGCATCCGACCAAGCGGCCACCATCCGCCACCTGAAGGGTGAAGGCAGTCGCGTCGCCCTCGTCGGTGACGCCACAACGGACGCCGCCGCCATGGCGGAAGCGCACCTCGGCATCACCGTAGGCGGCCGCGCCGGCAACGTCGGCGGCATCGCCCTCCTCGACGACGACTTGCTGGGCATCCCCGCAGCCTTGGACTTGGCCCGCGCCACCCTGCGCAAAGTCCACCAGAACCTCGCCTGGGCGTTCGCCTACAACGCACTGCTTATCCCGGTCGCCGCTGGCCTCCTCGTGGCACGGCCCCTGTTCGGCTCCGCCACTCGTCTGGATCCTATGCTGGCGGGTGTCGCCATGACGCTCTCCATCACGAGCGTCATGCTCAACAGCCTGCTCTTGCGCCGGTGGCAGCCCACCCACTCCACCAGCAACCAAGGCCCCCCGGGAAGCTTTCCACTTGGAAGCGGCAATCCGGTTAAGGCCTGACACATAAGAGGGAGTGCAGCCATGTCCCAAATCCAAGCCACGTACGCCGTGCAGGGAATGACGTGCGCCAGCTGCGTGCGCACCATCGAGACCGCCGTCCGAAAATTGCCCGGCATCCAGCAAGCCGACGTCAACCTCGCCACGGAACGCCTCCGCATCACCGCCGACCCCGCGAAGGTCCAGCCCAGCGACGTGCAACGCGCCGTCAGCAGCGCCGGCTACAAGCTCGTACCACCGGCCCCGCGACCCGCGGCAACCACTCCTGGCAACGGACCGAGCCAACTCAAACTGGAAATCACGGGCATGACGTGCGCCAGCTGCGTCGGCCATGTCACCAAGGCGCTTGGCAAGGTTCCCGGCGTCAAGAATGCGAGCGTCAACCTGGCCACCGAAAGCGCCTCCGTCGCCCTTGCCCCAGGAGTTCAACGCGAGCAACTTGTGGCCGCCGTCGAAGCCGCTGGCTACGGCGTCCGGACGGCTCCAAGCGGCCGAGATTCCAGCCAAGCAGATGCCGCGCCGGAGCGCAACGAGGCCCGTATCCGGCTTCGTCGCTTCATCATCGGGGCCATCTTCACCGCGCCGCTCGTGGTCGTCGCCATGGGGAACACGCTCGGCTTCTTCATGATTCCCGGGGAGATTCTTGGCTTTGAATGGCAGATGCTCACGGAGTTCCTGCTCGCCACCCCCGTCATGCTCTACAGCGGCGCGACATTCTTTGTCGGCGCATGGAAGGCGCTGCGTCGCTGGAGCGCCAACATGGACACACTCGTGGCCACCGGCACAGGCGTCGCCTACCTATTCTCCATCTCGGTCGCCTTCGTGCCCGCCTTCCACGGCATGGGCGTCTACTACGAGACGGCCGCAGTCGTCGTCACCCTCATCCTACTGGGCAAATACTTGGAGACGCGCTCCAAGAGCAAGGCCAGCGAAGCCATCCGGAGGCTCCTGGAGTTGGGCGCAAAGAATGCCCGCGTGCAACGCAACGGCCAATGGATTGAGATTCCCCTTGAGCAAGTCAAGGTCGGCGACAGGCTCCTGGTCAAACCTGGTGAGAAAATTCCGACCGATGGCCGTGTCCTCAAGGGCAACAGCGCCATCGACGAGAGCATGATCACCGGCGAGTCCATCCCCGTGGAGAAAGCCCCGGGCTCCGTCGTCATCGGAGCCACCGTCAACCAGAACGGCGCCCTGACCATGCAAGCCAGCAAGGTCGGCTCCGAGACGATGTTGGCCCAAATCGTCCAGTTCGTCGAGGACGCCCAATCGGCCAAGGCTCCCATTCAGCGCATCGTCGACGCCATCACGGCACGCTTCGTCCCCGTCGTCCTCCTCCTGTCTGTTCTCACGTTTGCCGCCTGGATGACCATCGGCGCCGACGTGGCCCGTGACGCCGGCTACACGCCCTTGACCCTGGGCCTACTGTCCTCAGTGGCCATCCTCGTGATTGCCTGCCCATGCGCCATGGGATTGGCGACCCCCATGGCCATCATGGTCGGCATGGGCAAAGGCGCCGAGAACGGCATCCTCATCAAAGGCGCCGAAGCACTCGAAGGAACCCGCAAGATCGACGTCGTGATCCTCGACAAGACCGGCACCGTCACCCAAGGCAAGCCCCAAGTGACGAACATCCACGTCGCAAGCGGCCAACTCCACACCCTCCTGTCGGTCGCCGCCTCCGTCGAGGCAACAAGTGAGCACCCCCTCGCTGCGGCGGTGGTTCGTTACGCGACCCAAAAGGGCATCACAGCTCGACCCGTGCAGCGGTTCGAGAACGTTCCCGGCCAAGGCGTGCGTGCCTGGCTGGGAGCCGACCCGGTGTGTGTAGGCAAGCCCGAGTGGCTCACCCAGGAAGGCGTGCAGACCATTCAGCACCAAACATCTCTGGCTGCGGGACGGAGCCGGGGGCAGACCATCATTGGCGTCGCGTCCGGCACACTCCTACTGGGATGGGTTGCGATTGCTGACACCGTGAAACCCACCAGCGCGGAAGCGATTGCCGCCTTCCGCAAGCGCGGCCTCAAGGTCGCGCTCCTGACTGGCGACAACCGCCAGACCGCGCAAGCCATCGCCAAGCAGGTCGGCATCGACCAAGTGTTTGCCGAAGTCCTGCCCCAGGGCAAAGCAGACGTCGTGAACAAACTCAAATCCCAGGGCCTCAGCGTCGCCATGGTTGGCGACGGCGTCAACGACGCCCCCGCCCTCGTGGCCGCCGACCTCGGCATCGCCATGGGCGCCGGCTCGGATGTCGCCAAGGAAGCCGGCCAAGTCATCCTGTTGCGGGACGACCTGCGTGACGCCGTCGCCGCCCTCGACCTGTCGAAGGCAACACTGCGCAAAGTCTACCAGAACCTGACCTGGGCCTTCGGCTACAACGTCATCCTCATCCCCCTCGCGGCAGGCCTCTTCGTCGCGTGGCCCTTGTTCGGCGGACCGGTCCTGCTGCACCCCATCCTGGCGGGCGCAGCCATGGCGCTCTCCAGCGTCAGCGTCGTTGCCAACACCAATCTCCTGCGACGCTGGCGACCCGCCCACGTCGGCCCGGGCAAATCCCCTGTCGTGCGCAACGGCAAAAGCCGCGTGGAAATCCCCGTCGCCTTCGTGGCAGTTCCAGTACACAATGGCTCGTCCGCACACTCGCGAAACGGCGTGAGCGCGCCAGCGGCCGCGCCGTGGACCCCGGCCCGACCCGTGGCGTCGTTGCGGCCTCCCCAACCCGAATTGCAAGGGGCAGCTTCGGAAACGGAGCAGCTGCGCCAAACCATCACTGAGCTGCAGCGAACCGTGCAGGATTTGCAGCGCTCAATCGTGTTGCGGCCGGTTGAGATGGCTCCGCAGAACGGAAACGCGGCGCGTGCCAGCGACGGTTCCGCGGCTTCCCTCCATTCTGCAAGCCAACCTCGCGCGGGCACAAACGGGCACGTGCGCCCTTCACCGACGCCAGCGGTCATGCCGGTTGCGCCCCGAAAGGCGCCAGCGGCCCGCCCCCCGACAAAGCCCGCGAGGTCAACCAATGGAAGGCAAACAAGATAGCAAACGCAAGATGGGGCTGGTCCTCATGGTGGCCTGCCCTGCCTGCGCCGGCGGCTTCTTCCTCGCCGTCGGCGCCGTCTTCGGAGCAACGGCGCTAGCCCTCAAAGGCTTGGCAGCTGTCGCCGTCCTGACGCTGGTGGCTGGATTGTGGGCGCGCAACGCCTGGAACCGCCGCAACGAAGACGCCGCCTGCCCCACGCCGGCGGCCAAACCGAACCAATCACCGGGAAGTGATGTTCGTGAAGTGCGCTGACTGCCAATGCGAAGTTGAGGCGGCCCTTCGCGTCGTCGCATGCAGGGTGCCCTGTTGCTGCGACGATGTGCCCAAGTCTTTCGCCGCGAGGCCAGCGCGCTAGCCGCTACGCGCGGCTTTCTCCGATTTCGTGCGCGCCGTTGCGGCGGCGTGTCGTTCCTGGAATTGCTTCTTGCACAACGGACAGCAGAAGAGGTGTTCCTCGCCGCCGATCTTGCTGCGCACCGGCTCCCCTTGGATGGGGCTGTGGCAGGTGTGGCACCGCAGCTCAAGGCCCGTGACAGCGATGTCGGCGCTGCGCTGGCGCACGCTCCAAACCTCCCAGGCATCGTAGCGGATGACGTCGTCGAGACCCGCAATGGATTGGTGCAGGCCATCGAACGTCACAACGGGGGGTCGCAGGCGAACCTTGACGAGCAAGGAACCGCCGCTGATGGCCATGATCTCCTCGACGCCTTGCATCTCGGTCAGGGCTTCCGTGACGCGGTGGAGACCCGCGGGGCGCACCTCGAGGCGCAGGACCTGCAGGGAGCCGCCGAGGGCTTGCGGGTCGAGGTCGACGCGGTAGCCTTGGATGATGCGCAGGCTCTCCAGGCGCTTGACGCGAGCACTCACCGTCGGCGTCGTGGTGCCAAGCTGCCCGGCCAAGGTTCGGAAGGATGTGCGGGCGTCCTGCCGCAGGCCGCGCAGGATGCCCATGTCGATGGCGTCGAGTTCCATGCAAGCACTTGGATGATTTCCCAGGCTTGAAGTTTGCGAACGTCAAGCAATCGTGGCCACAACTTGCCGTTTGATTGCAAGATGCCCGTCTTTCCAAATGGCAAGGACAAGGGGTAAAGCCCCGCCAACCGTGCTTGGCCTCGTGAGCCCCCCGGAACAAGCCTTCACGCTGCAAATCACCGGCATGACGTGCCAGAACTGCGTCAACCACGTCGAGAAAGCCCTGCGCTCGACGCCGGGCGTCACCGAAGCCACGGTGAACCTGAAGAAGGAGACGGCCCAAGTGCGCGCCAAGCCCGGCGCGTCCACCACCACCATGGTCGCCGCCGTCAAAGAGGCCGGCTACGGCGTCAAGGCCGTGGCCGGAACCGAAGCCCCAACGTCGCGCTGGACTCTGTGGCGCCGCTAGGTGACTCATGAAAGTCCTGGCCGCAGTCCTCGTCGCCGCAGCACTGGCTGGCTGTAGTCAACCCACCGGCGACAAACTCAAGCTCTCTCACGTGCACGGTCTCGCCTACGACGAAGTGTCTGGCAACCTCTACCTGGCGTCCCACCACGGCCTCGCCCGCGGTGTGCCCGACGGCAACACTTGGCAGTGGGAGTTCATCGGGGACCCCTACGACTACATGGGATTCACCAAGGACCTCGTGCGAGACGGAGTGTTCTACTCCAGCGGCCACCCTGACGATCCTCGCGCGTATGGCGGCGTCCACCTGGGCTTGCGTCGGTCCACCGATGGCGGAGAAACGTGGGAGCAACGGAGTCTGAAGGGGCAAGTCGACTTCCACGCCTTGACCGCCCTGAGCAGTGGCGAAGGCCACTTGGCTGGCTCCTGGCAGGGCAAGACCAAGGTCTCGCGCGACGGGGGCGCAACGTGGACGGACTACGCCTCGCCACCGGCATCCGTGCTTGCCCTGGGCGGCACGGCAGAGGCCCTCTTCGCGGCGACCAACAATGGACTCTACAAGACGACCGACTTGACCGCGTTCGCGAATTGGACGAAGCTTGCTGGCCCTGTTTCCGGTTTGGTGTCATCCGTCGCCGTCTCGACGGCTGGAACCGTCCTGCTGGCGGGCACTGGCGACGGAAAAACCGGATCCACCTATCGCAGCGTCGATGGCGGCCTCACGTGGAGCAAGAACAACCACCGCCTCATCGACGACGCCCCCGGGCAAGTCCTCTTTGCCTTTGCCAAGAGCGCCAGCACCCATGCATTCGCAGCGACGGGAAGCGGTCAGATTCTCGAGACCGAGGACTCGGGAGCCTCATGGAAGCAAATTCGGTAAAGTGACTTGCCGAAGACACGGTAACGCAAGGAGCCTACATTTCTATGGAGCCCGAGCTTGCGGGCCAATCATTCAATCACCACCTGCACAAAGGGCGCCACCAAGTATGGCAGTCGCGAAGGTCTGCTCGAGTACCTCGACGATCTCGCCGGTCGAGGCCGACTTCGCCAAACCGGAATGGCAACACTGCCAAGTCGCCGTTGAGGCCGCCCGCCGCCACGACGCTCGCGCCGCCCAATTCGCCATCATGAATGGCCTCAAAATCAACGGCTTCGACAACGACGAAGCCCCCGCCACCTGGTACCTCAGCAGCTCGGCGCCGCCATCACGCGCGCCAGGCTTGGCGACCACAAGTACCCGCTCAAATATCGGCCAACGACGCCCGAGGAAGTTCGTGAAGCCCTCGACCACTTTCAAGTTGTCCTCCCGGCCAACGCCGACTTGCAAGATCCAATCTGGTACGCCGCCGTGCGGGCGCACGTGGCGTTCAGCCACGGATCCTGGTTGTTCTGCTACAAGTTCATCGAGCTAGCCAGCCGAATCACGACGCACACCTCGACAAGGGACCAGGTGGACCAAGCGCTCGCGCACCTACAGGAGAAAATCCCGGTCAAGTCAAACATGCAGAGGTGGAGACCGAAACCGGTCCCGGACGTGGTTCCACCGCACCGCGTCGTCTGGCGTCCAAACAAAGGCCGCGCAAAATGGAGGTAGCTGGCCGCAGACGCCGTTTCACAATTGCCTCAAGCAAATCGTGATTTGCGCGCGCTACGCCGCTCAGTCGCAGTTGCTGTAGGTGTGGACGGCGTCATCGACGACGTGCAGTTCGAACTCGAGAGGTTTGGGGCACTTGGCCGGATCGAGCGTCTTGGTGCCGACCGGATTGCTGCCTTCGAAGACCTTGAGTTGGATGGGGCCCCCAGGCAGCGTCTTCGAGTACGCGGTCTGCGGGTCTTGCGAGTCCGTCTTTGAGATGGTGAAACTGCCGCTTCCAACGACGCTACCGCCTTGGACGAGCTCCGTGCGCAGGTTCCACTGCGACTTGCTCTGCAGCGCGTGGCTCTTCATGACCTTGACCTCGTAGGTGGCGGCGGGCTGGACGTTGCTGGTCGGGGCGGGGGTGCTGCCGGCGCACCCGGCAAGGGCCAGGGCGGCAACGGTGGCAACGGCAAGCCAGGCGTAGGATCGCATAGTGGAGCCATGGCAGGGTGGCTCATGGCGCTTGGCTTGCGTGAATGGCGTTTGACGGGTTTGGGAAGCCTCCGAAGGGCCAAATCCCCCGCGCAGTCTGCGTTTCCTGTGCAAGTGGCGGTGAGGATTCAGTTGGCCGGGTTGGCGTTGGCGACCGCCAGTCTGGGCTTGCTGGTGCTCGTGCTCCAAACAAATTCCTCCTGGGGGGCCGGTCTTGCGGCGGCGATGGCGGCCGAGTTGGTGACGGGTCGCGAGGTGACGATGCCGCTTGCTCTCGTGACCGGGATTCCAACGTGGTGGGTGGCACTGGCCAGCGTGTTGCAGAATCTTGCCCTTGCCGCACTCCTTGTTCCGATGGTGCAGCGAGCGATGGTTCGAGCGCCGGTCGAAGACGCGCAGCCATCCTTTGTGCAGCGTCTCTTTGATTCCCTGCGCCAGACAGCGGCGTCGCAACTGGCCCATGGCCGCGGCCCGTTCGCGCTGTTTCTCTTCATGCTGGTGCCGTTTCTGACCAATGGCGCCGTGGTGGCGGGCCTCGTAGGCTTGCTTGCCGGGCTCCAGTGGCGCGCGCTTTGCATCGCGGTGACCGCCGGCGTCGTGGCAACGTCACTTGCCTGGGCATACGCGCATCAGGCCCTCTCCGGCTTGCTGGCGTCCGTGGATGGACGCCTGGCCGCCCTGCCGGCCCTTGTCGCCACGCTGATTGCGCTGCTGTGGGCCGCAGCCAGCATCCGCTCCGTCCGCGCCGGCGAACGGGAAGTGGCCTGAGCCCTCACGCACTCTTGCGCTTCATGAAGAAGGCGAGCGCGAGGCCGCCGACCACGAGAATCAGAACCCAACCGGTGCCGCTGTCAAAAAGGGATTTGCCGTGGACGTGCTGTCCTGCAGGGCTTGCCCCGTGGTCGTCACCGCCCACCTCATCGTGAGCGCCAGTGGCCACATCATCGTGGCCCTCCGCGGTGCCAATGTGCTCGATGTGCTCTCCAACTGTCTCCTGGACGACGTGGATGGCGCCGCCCGCGTTGAGCCAAGTGACGGTGTCGCCGGCTTCGATGGCAAGGCTCTTGGGCGAGAAGGTCCACTGATCGAAGTCCTTGCCCTCGGGTTCGACCATGCGGATGGTGTGTGTCATCGGGGCGCGGCCGGTGGAGTTCTGCACGACGACGGCGGCCACCATCCAGGGGTGGGGATGGCAGTGGTAGTCGAAGCGACCAGCTTGCATGAACGTGTGGTTGAAGGTTTGACCAGGCGCCTGGTCGGGACCGCGCAGGCCAGGGTCTGGCTCTTGGCTGGTCTGCCCAGCTACAAGCGTGAGGGAAAATAGGAGGAACATGGCGAGGAGCCGAAGCATGAGTCTTCTCCATTCTACGGGATTATTTAGGGTTCATTTGACGAAGTTGGAGGTCGGACGCAGTTTCGACCGGCTTATGCGGCCCGCCAGATTCCAAAGGGCGTGTCGAACTTCACCACCCTCTCAAGCGTGACGCTGACCATCGTGGGCGCGGTCGCGCTCGCGTTGGGGTTGGCGCTCTGGGCAGCGAGCGTCCGCGTCGGGCAGATGCGGTTGCGCTTCGTCGCGGCGGGCTTCTTCGTCCTCGCAGCAAAGAGTGTCATCGTCATCCTCCTCATTCATCAGGCCGCCGAGATCCATCATGAAGTGGTGCAGTCGTTGGACGCCGTGATGGACCTCGTCGCAGTCCTTCTCGTTGCGACGCCGTTCGTGTTGCGAGTCCGTGAATGACGCCGGAATCGGACCTGCCGGCCTCCAGCGTGGAGGTGCGCAGGCGCATCCTGCTCTTGGTGGAGCGCTACCCGGGCTTGCACCTGCGTGAGATTCAGCGCCGCATCGAGACCAGCGCCATGCTGGCTGAGTACCACTTGAACATCTTGGAGAAAATGGAGTTGATCTCCAGCCAAGAGCAGGGAGGCTACCGGAACTTCTACCCGGCCCGCAACTTGCCCATGCAGCTTGATGCGACCGATCGCCGCTGGCTTGCGCTGCTGCGCCGGCCCGTCGTGTTGGGAATGGTGTTGCACCTGATTGAGTATCCGACGGCGCGGCCGACAGAGCTTGCCCGCATCGTGCAGCTGCCCTCCAGCACCGCCATGTACCAACTCAAGACGATGAAAGCGGCGGGCCTGGTCGTACAGGGCGACGATTTCAGCACCACGCGCATCCGCCTTGGCGACGCCGATCGAGTGCTGGAGCTGCTGCGCACCTACCACCCGATGCCCGATGCGCTCTCGGAGTTTGGTTCAATGTGGGCGCGAGCCATCCAGGCGTTCCAGGCGTCGCCTGCGTTGCCGGAACCGGTGCTCTCCACCCCACTTGTAGCCAAGCCGGACTTGCCCCCGGCGGTGCGCGGCCTGCCGGTGAGTGCCCAGGCGCTCTACGAGGCGCTACTTGCCGGACCTTTGACTGGGAAGGAGCTGGGTTTGGAGACGGGGTTGGCGCGGCGCACCGTCTACAACAGCATCAACATGCTGCGCCGATTGGAATTGTTGGAGGAGCGCGGAAACCTGCGCGACATGCGGCAGACGCGCTACTGGCTCAAGTCCGACGCAACCGGACCGAAGCCGGAAACCACGGCGTAGTTACACGACGCGCAAGCTCGCCTTCATCATCTCGCCGTGCAGGACGCACCGGTAGGTGGAGGTGCCCGGTTTCGTGAAGGTGTGTTCGTACTGGTTGCCTCCCTTCATCTTGCCTGGGTATTGGGCGTCGCTGCTGAACGCTTCAGCGGAGTCGGGGTCGCTGGTGACATCGTGGATGCCGCCGGAGCCGACTGTCCAGACCACGGTGGCGCCAACTGGAACCTGGGCTTTCACGGGGGCGACCTTGTTGTCGGCGGTCAAGTCGATGACGTAGCGGCCTTGGGCATCCTGCTTGGGCGTCAGGTAGCCGTCCGCAGGGCCGCTAGAGGAGGCGCAACCAGCAAGGGTGGCGGTGATGAGCAACAGAGCAAGAAGCCGGCGCATGACCCGGGCAGCGGGGATACCTGCTTACCGCTTGGTTTGCGGGTAGGTTTTGGACGGGAGTCGCGCAGCTTGGACAAGATTGGCGTTGGCCGTGACAAACGCAAGGGTGTTCTTTCCGGCAAGACTGGTTGGGTTCATGCGCCGCACGTTGCCGCTGCTTGCCGCCCTCCTCCTGCTTCCTGCCGCGTTTGCGCAGGCGCCGACATCGGAGGCCCTGTTGACCACCTCGTTTGCGCTTGAGGAGATTCCTGCGTCGGGTGTCACGCCGATCGATTTCTTGTTCACCCTCGACTGCCAGACGGTGCTGACGTCCGGTGGGGGCGACGTCGCACTCGCATTGGAAGGGGTCCCGGAGTGGCTCTCCGCCACTGCGGCTGGAGGGGAGCTTGCTCCAGAGGATTGCTTGGCGGACCCGACCGGCGTTGCTGAGCTTGCGTTGACGGGTGGGCTTGAGCCGATTGCTGGCGCGCCCGGCCTCCTCCCTGCCGAACTCACTGCGAAGGCCACCTACACCTCCCTTCTGGGGGACACCGTGGAGGCTTCCGCGGTGTTGCCTGCATTCCACGTCGCCTACCTTCCCGGACACCGCCTGACGCCCGAAGGCGACCAGACCTTCCAAGTGCAGAGCTCCAAGCCGCTTACCGTCCCGCTTCGCATCGAGGTGCTGGCCAACGCGCGCACCATGGTGATGTTCGAAGACAAAACGGTGAGCAACCCGGACGCCTTGGTGAACGGCCTAAAGGCGAAAATCTTCGATGTTCCGCCGGGGCAGATTGGTCTCATCGTCGAGGAGCGCAACGTCGTCTTCACGCCCCCCACGGGCGCTTGGGACAAAGTGACGGTCTCGTTCCGGAACTACAGCCACTGCCTGGACGGGCCCGACTGCGGCAACGAGTTGGAGCGCGTCCTTACCTGGACGTTCGTGAACGCGGCGCCCGACCAAATCTCGCAGGTCGATGGGGCGGGTGCCACAGAATCCAGCAAGGGCGCTCCGGCCCCAGGTCTTCTGTTGGTCGTGGGCGCGGTCGGTGTCGCTCTCCTGCTGCGCCGGCGCATCGCTTGAGGTGACCGCATGGACTCGAACTCCTCTGTTGTAAAGCCAACTCGCTTGCGCTCATGGCTGGAGACGACCGCACCGCAGGACGTCCATGGGCACGTTGTGCGAGAAATTCCAGCTTGGAGCACCGCCGTTGCTGGCCTCGTCGTGGTGGCGGGCATCCTCCACCTCACAGTCCTACAGGACCATTTGGCGGAAGCACGAGGCGCGGGTCTCTTCTTCCTCGCCATCGGCGCCCTTCAGGTCATCTGGGGCGCCCGCTTCCTGCTTCGCCCCAGCGCCCGCGCCGCTGCTCTTGGATTGGCCGCCCTGGCCATCGCACCAGCCGTTCTCTGGTTCATCACGCGCATCTTCCGCTCGCCCTGGAGCGGTGGCCCCGAGGCGATGGACACGCTCGGCGTCGCCACCATGTCCCTTGAGGTGCTGGCGGCAGTCATCCTGGTTGCCGCTCGCTTGGGGCGCTCCAGCGCTCCATCTCCCACGGTGAGACGGGCAGCCATCGTGCTCGTCCTTACGGGCGTACTTCTCGGAGTTGGCGGCTATGCGTCTGCCATGGCGGCCGAGGCGACGGTCCCCTGGCTCGGAGAGCCCGACGTGGGCCATGCACACGGGTCCATGCCGGAAACGGAGAGCATGCCGCCGACCTCCGACGGCCATGCCCATGAACATTGACCGCCCGGTGGCCACCCTGATTCCTACTGTGAAACACCGGGTCGGGGCCGCTGTCATTTTCGAGGACCGGTTCCGTTTGTTGCTGGGCAAGCCGGGCACGATGCTGATCGTCCTGGCCCTGCTGGAACGAGGCCCCCTTTCGCGGCGCGGACTGATGGAATCAACCGGCATGTCCTGGGGCGGTGCCAGCTACCACACGAAAGCGCTCGAACGGTGCGAGGCACTTCTCAACCGCAAGACCGACGAAGGCGTCCGCCTCTGCCTCACCGACCCCGCTTCGACGCGGCGCCTGCTCGACTCGCTGCACCCAGGATGGTCCATTCAGCCCATCATGGGAGGCGCGCTCTGGAAGCGGTTGCAGGAGCGGGTCCAGCAGCGCCGACTCCGTGAATACGATCCATGGTACCGGCGCGAATCCGTCGCCAAAAAGGTTGCTTCGAGGCGTGAAACGTAGCGTCGTTTTGCAGAGTGCGTGGGGTCTGTGTGCATCACGTCTTTGACAATATTCGTTTTGACAACATCCATCTGGCGTCTCACGCAACATCGGCCATTCATAGGCCGCGCGCAGTCCTTCCGCATGGCCACCACGCGCCTACAATCCTCGCCGGTTTCCCGCCGCGGCCTCGTTCTGACTTCGGTCTTGCTGGTCCTTCTTGCTGGGACTGCACTCGTTCCCTCCGCCTCGGCCCAATCCTCGCAGACTACAGAGCGCCTCAGCTTGAGCTTGGACCGGTTCGTCGCCGACGCCTCCCTGTCCGGCAATCGAATCCTTCCACAGACGGGCGTTGCCAAGGTCCGCGTTGAAGCCAACCTCGACGCCAACGTGTTCGGGCAATCGTCCTCGTGCCCCATTCCGGTTCTCGTGGAGTTCACGGTTCGAGGTCCGAGCTATGCGACCGCCACGATGGTCCCCCCAACCAAAACCATCCTGGTGGATGGCGCGTCCAGCAGCGGTTCACAAACGTCCCGGAAAACGTTCCCCGTTGCGACCGACTTGGAGATTAGTGTCGGACGGGATGCACCCGCGTTCGCGGACGGCTTGTACGACGTGACAATGCAGGCCCGCAGCCAGTCCAGTTCCGCAGGCACACAATGCAGCCTGGGTGACTCGCGTCCAGTGACTGCGACGTATCGCCTCAAGAACGATTTCTCTCCCCGCACCGCCGTTGTCGCATCCAGCTCGTTCGCAACGGTTGGCCCCGACCAGAAAGTGGTCTTCCCCATCACCGTGAGCAACCTCGGAAACGGTCCCGCGCGTGTCTCGGTACGGCTGGAATCCACGCAAGGGACGTTTGCGGCACTCAGCAGTGGCCCTGACCTTCGCCTCGACCCGCAAAGCGACGCGACGGCTTCGCTTGAAGCGACGACGCCGATCGCTTGGGGATACACGAATTCCATCTCGACTTTCAAGGCGACCATCACGACGACGTACGATGGAACGGCCACTGGAACCCTGAATCAGGACACGACGGTGGTAACATTCACGGTCAAAGTCCAGGGCGCGTACGTTTCGGCCGCTTTGCTGTTTTTCGTTGCTGCCGCCCTGTTGGGCGCCTATTTCGCCCTTGGCCTGCCGCTCTCGTGGCGCCGGGTAGGACCCGCCGCCGCATGGAGCCGGCTGCGAAAGCTGCGGAAACGAGACGAGGAGCTGGTTGAGACGAGCGAAAGCACCCGCACGGGGTGGCCGCAACACGTTGGCGAGACGTTGTCGATTCCTCTGGATAGGTCAGGGACCAGCAGTCCGTCCAATGTTCGGAAGCCCATGTTCAGACGGCCCGGCAATGAGTGAATTCTGACGAGTCTCCGGTGCCAACGTTTCAACCGCATCGAATGGGCGGGGGTGCGCTGGCGGCAGTGCTGTCGGTTCTTCGAGAACGCCGGAAAGCACGGATGCGAAGAAGGGGCACCGGAGGCGACTGCGGGATCATTCTCGCTTCGGGCGCAGCGTGCCGGTGCCTCTCGCATTCGATTGGCTTTCTGGGTCGGCAGCAAGGATAGGGCAGTCAGTCCTTGCGCTGGGCGTCTTACGCAAATCGCCGCGCCGTTTCCTCGAATAGACTCCGCTCACGCGGCCCCAATCGGCTTGCCAGTTCCCCCAATTGCTTGTGGATGGTGCGGAAATTGTGGCGATGCGCGGTGGAAAGGAGGCGGTGGAAGCGTCGGAGGCGGACAAGGTACGCGGTGAGGGGGAATGCCCCAAGGCCGGCGACGACGAGGCCCGGCGTTTGCTCGTGGCAGCAGGGGTCCTCGGCGCGGAATCCAGCGACGAGCAACGCCATGCCGGCGAGAATGAGGAGGGTGGCCCAGATGGGCAGGAGACGCAGGCGAAGAGTGCTCGCCCACGTCCCCTGCATGACTCACCTGCGCCGCAAGGATGCCAAGACCAAGGCGCCGACCAGGACGACGACGGGGAACCCGGAGGCTCCCTTGGAGGCGCTGGTGGATGCGGCGGAGCCGGTTCCAGCGGGTCCGCCCGCAGCGGAGCCAGGCGTTGCATCCTTGGGGCCGGTCTTGATCTCAATCGTGACGTCCTTGCTGACGGCGGCGGGCGCATTGGGGGAGATGCTCTGGCAGCCGGCGGGGATGGCCGTCGGAGTGGTCGCCGTGAGGGTGAACGAGTGGTCGTGGTCGGGCAGGGAGGACTTGGCGACGGTCATGCGGAAGGTTCCGGTGGCGGTCCCGGTGCCGGTGTTGAGAGAGGCGGGGGCCGAGGCGGGGATGGTGACGGCGATGGAGGCGGGGGCGATGCCCGTGACGCCCGGGAGGCCTGCGTCTTCCAGGGAGAGGGCGACATCGACCGTGGCGGCTTGGTTGCAGATGAGGTTGCGGTAGCTGAGTTCCACGTTGACGTTGACGGTCTGTTCGGAGCCGCGCTCGATGACAAGGCCGGGGGAGGCGTCCGTTGAGGCTGCGAGGTTGGCGGCCGCGTCCAGGGGGGTCGCGGGGGCTTGCGCAAGTGCTGCGGGCAGGAGGAACATCAGAGCCAGGACGGACAGGAGTCGGCGCATGGCACATCGCAGAGCAACCCCGATGATAATGGTTGAGACAACTGGCGGAGTCTGTCAAACAAACGGGCAGCGGTCTGGCACTCGATTTGGTTCGGGAGTGCCCCTTTTTCTCTGTCGTTTCTCCAAGGTCGTCAAATAACCCTTAATCCACCTGGCGGAAGTCCGCACATGTCCTCTTGGAGGCCTCCCATGAAAGCGCTCTATGTTTCTCTCGTTCTGGTCGCCGCTACGCTTGCGGGCTGCGCCGGGTCCAACTCAAGCAATCTTGAGCCCCTTGAACCTGGAACCCGTTTCACGGAGACCGGCAAGACCGTGCACCTGCGCATGTGGGTGGTGGACTTGGAGGAGGCCGACATTTATCCCGGCCTGAAGGCGAATTTATGGGCCTTCTGCGCAGAGCCTGCTGATGCCACCGACGCATATTCTCTGGCTGCCATCGAGTACCGCGAGCAGTCCGGCAACGTCCCGGAGGAATCGAAAGGAAAGTGCAGCGTGCCGGGCCCGACCCTCCGTGTGAACCAGGGCGACCGCGTCATCGTCGATTTCGAGAACAGGCACGTCCACCCCCACACCATTCACTGGCACGGACAACTCGTCCCCTACAAGTCCGATGGTACACCTGGAGTCAACCAGGACTCGGTGAAGCCCGGCGACACCTACCGTTACGAGTTCATCGCCAAGAAGGCCGGAACGCTGTGGTATCACTGCCATGTCGACACCCAATTCCACGTCATGCAAGGCCTCTACGGGGGCTTCATCGTCGAGCCACAGGACAAGTCCGCTGAACCGGAGGGCGTGGATCGCGACTACCTGCACGTCTTAGGAACCGCAAAGCGCAGCCTCATCGAGGCAATTCCCGCCACAGCTGGCACAGAAGTAGACCCCCACGCCCAGCACCGGGCGGGCGGCGGCTGCGGCGTCACAGGAGAACAAGGGTGCCAGAATCCAGCTGTCGATGTGACGCCGGACGTTTTCATGATCAACGGCAAGAGTGCGCCGCTCACGGATGAAGATCCATTGACGGCGTTGAAGATGGCGGAAGGGGAGACGATTCGGCTGCGCATCCTGAACGCGGGAACCACAGTGGAGACCATCCACCCACACGGACATGACATGTTTGTCACGCACCGGGACGGCTCACCCCTTGTGGCCCCGTTCTACGTGGACGTCTTGACCATCGGTCCCGCCGAGCGCTACGATGTGGTGTTCCAGGCCAACAACCCTGGTTCCTGGATTCTGCACACGCACGTCAACAACCATGAGACGAACTGTGGCGCAAGCCCGGGCGGCATGGAGGCGCCGCTCGTCTACACGGGCTTTGAGTCCGAGTATGGCGCCTACAAAGCGGAACTGCCTGCGGGTTGTGGCTATGTGGCGCCTGTGGAGTTGCCGGCGGACTTGCTGCAGGAGTTCCACGCGGAACTCTCCAGCACTCCGACTGTGATGGAGCCGGAGGCCGTCTTCACGTTCCCTGTGGATGGCTGTGCGGTTCGGACGCTGCGGTTCAGCTTGGCCGCCCAGGCGGACATGATGGCGTTGCAGGCGGGCAATAGCCTGGTGGTAACGCTGCGTGACGCCGATGGCGCGGCGCTCGCGACGGAGACGCTGGGCGCGCAAGCTTTCGTGTCGTGGTCGAAGGAGTTCCCCGAGGCGGGCATCGAGTTGCCGCACGGGAACTACACGCTTTCCGTGAAGGGGCGTGCCATCGCAACGAGCATCGATGCGACGGTCCAGGTTGACTACTACGAGACGGTGGAGCAGTTGAAGGAAGCTGGAGGAGACTGCGCTGCCCACCCCGAGTGAGACCGAACCCATGCGCTCCGGAAGCGAGCCGACTAATCCTGACGAGGAGGATCCGTTTCGCGACGATGAGCAGTTGCAGGCCGAGATTCGCGCCCTCCAGGCGGCGCCTCCGCCTCCAGCCGTCGATGACGAGGCCAAGCGCGAGAAGAAGGAGAGGGCCGCGCGCCGCAGCGGCCTGATTGGCGGCGCCGTTGCCTTGTTCATCAGCCTCGTCGGGCTCCGCTACGTCGCGCCGCTACCGGCTGGCCTTCTCCTCCTCGATGGCGCTCTGGTGTGGGGCTACCTCAGTTTCGCCAAGACGCTCGGATTGTGGCGCGGCCGAGAACCCGACGGCGCCTGGATGACGGCGGTCGCCGCCAGCTTGGCCATCCCGACCGCGCTTCGTTTCCTGGCAGTTCAGCAAGCCTGGAGCCTGCCCGTCGCCTTCTACCGGACGCTGGCACTCCCCGTCGTTCTGCTGTCGCTTGCAACCGTTGTCCTACTCGCACCCCGCACCCAGACGCCAGCGACCTGGGCGTCACGCGCAGGGTTCATCGCTTGGACGTCGCTTGGATTGGCCGCCCTCACGGTCGCGGGTTTTGGGCTGCTTGGAGAACCGCGGCCAGGCGCGTGGAGCACGCTGGGGCTGACCATCCTTGTGGCCGGCGTGCTGCTGGTTTTCCAGTTCACGGCGCACCGCATCCTCCGGCGCCCATCCCTGGCAGTCTTTGCGGGGGCGCCCGCCCTGCTCTTGGCGGCAACACAACTGCTGGATGGCACGGTGAGTTACCTGGCCGTCAAGAACCCGCTCGGTTTGCTGCCCTTCGGCTTGACAGAGCAGATGGCCATCTCGGCGTTCCTCATCGAATGGACGGGGCCCGGCTACATCCTGGTCAAATGGATTCTTGCACTCGTTCTGGCTCGCGTCCTCTCGGGATTCGGCGGGCGCCTGGACGATCCCTACCAGCGCTTGCTGCTCTTCCTGGTCGTCGTGTACATCGGCGTGGGACCTGCCCTGTTCAGCACGCTCAACCTGCTGGGTTAGCGGCGACGCATCGCCACTGCCAAGGCGAGAAGACCGAGGAAAAGAACGGGGCCAACAGCGGGCGCAACTTGACTGAGTGCTGGCGCATCTTGGCTCAATCCTGCGGCTTGGATGGTCCCGTCGGGCTCGATGAAGATGGGCAACCGGCCGCCCACATCGGTGACGATTTCGAGGGCCAGGTTGGCGGCCCCAGGATTGGGGGAGGCTTGGAACGTGAAGGTGGCTTCGCCGCCTGCGGGAACGTTCAGGACGCGAGGTGTTGCGTACGTGAGATTCCAACCGTCACCGTCAAGGGCGGCGATGTGGATGTGTTGACCGGACTGTTTCAACGTGGATTGCACTGCGATGGTGTAGGTTCCGGCGGAAACGTCGAGGCGTGTCACGCTGAGGTAGCGGCTCGGGGCGCCGAGGACAGGTTCGGCCTCGACCGTGCCGGGCGAGGAGCCAGCTGCTTGCGCAGGATAGGCAGCGGCGCCGTCCGTGTAAGGCAGGGGGATGCCGCCAGGAGCGAGGTCGCGCAGGTCGCCACCCACGGTGGACTCGAGGCGCAGGCCGCGCAGGGTGTCGCCGGGGGCTAGACCTGTGCTGGCGAAGGAGACGAAGGCGCGGATGACATGGGTCTCGCGAAACTCTTCTTCCAGTTCGGTGAACAAGGCATCGAAATCGGTGGTGAACGTGGTGCCGTCCGTCGTGGCAAGGTAACGGCTCGTGGGACCGTCGCCACCTTCGAAGAAGAAGGTGATGCGCCACTCTTCTTGGCCCGGTGGGCTAGGGACGACCTGTTCAGAGCGCAGCCCGTAGAGCTCCGCGCGCAGGTAGAAGCCGTCGCCCGCCTCGCCGGCGCCGACGCTGGCGTCGTGGGCCAATCCGAGGTAGACGGAATTGATGTCGTAGCCGCCGTAGGCTTCGACGGCGTCCGTGCCCTCATCCTCGATGAGCAGGATTTCCAGTTCGTTTGCCTCGGAGGGGTTGTGGGCCGACGCGGCGGGGAGGATTAGCAGGGCAAGAAAGAGCGGGGCGACGCTGCGCATGCAGGTGCGACCTCGCGTCTCCTTCTTGCGTTTACCCTCTGGCGCATGGTCTTCCAATCTTGTCCTAATGCCCGCCATCCGCCCGCCGGGGGCGCAGCCACCGGAGCCGCTGCTGCGGCGCGGTCTTGCACCGCCTTTGAGCCGCGCCAGTCCCGTCCAAATCCGTGCCCAAACAGGCTGGACTTTTTAGGTCGGTGGCCCATTCTGCGCCATGCACCCACGGGCGCTTCAATTTGCCGCCGTGGCGTTGCTGGCACTGGCAAACGTGGCAAACGTGGCTACCGCTCAAGAGGGTGGACCAACCACCATCGACGATGCAAGTCGGCCAGACAAGGAACGCGCCTGCGTTCGTGACACGCAACCGGAAGAGCACGGGAAATGCGTCCGAGATGATTGCGTCGATTCGCCTGGCGATTGCAAGATTCGCTGCAAGGGCCGCTCGCAGGCAGGCCTGTGCGCGGCGGAGAGCGGTCCGCGTCACTTGGGTTTCGCGCTCGCAGCGGACGGAATCGGGATTGCCAACCTGACAGTGGATGGCCGCGAGGTTCTGGTTTCCCTTCGCATGGACTCGGACAGCGAAGTTCGGTTGGGTCGCGATAATGACCGGATCGTCCTGCGTGCCGGACGCAGCTTTCTGGCGATGCATGACGATGCTCGGGGCTTCCTGCGCTTTGAAGGCGACGATGCGGCAGCCATCCTCGTTTTCCCGATGGGCATTACCAAGGAATCGATGAAGGAGGGCGTCCTGGTTCAGTACCCCGATGGCGGGCGTGCCATTCTCACCAGCAGGAATCTGACCTGGCTGGACGACCGCACCTTATCCATAACCCACTTTTTCAGCTTCCACACCTTTGCTGAAATCTCCGAATCTCAGACCCCGGAATCCACGGCCGCTCGAACCAAGATTCGCGGTGCCGTGGCGCATGGCAATCGGATTGGAGCTGAGATTTACGTCAATGAGGCGAACTGTGGGCAAGAAGTGGACGACGCTGCCCGTCATTGCGCCGAGGTTTTCGCCTACGATCGCATCAGAGTGAGCGTCAAGCACCCCGAATCCACACCGACAGAATCCGACCCTCTCCGCGTGGTTTTGAGTGGCAACTTGACGGCGGGCCGCACGTTCGTCATCCATGTCAATGCGACGGTCCTTGGCAGCGAGCCAAGTGGGCTGCAGTTGCGCTATTTCGACTTGCCGGACGGCGAGGACGGAACCTCAAGAAAAGAAATCGTTTTCAAACGGGCAACTGGCCTCGACGACATCCTCGAGCCAAACGATGACCAGGGACAGCCGGAATACTGGGTCGTGCGGGACGCCAGCGGATTCCAAGTTCTCGTCAGCGTGCCTTACTGGAGCGTCCACCTCGTGGAATTGTCGGGCCTTGTCGAGAGGGTCGCCCCCAGCGTGTTGCTGGGAGCGCTCGCCGGCGCGGCGGGCGCCGTTGTTGCCGCAATCGCGTTGTTTGTGCCGCGCCGCAACGACGGTTAGGGCACCTTGGCCTCAGGGGCCTTTGTCGCGCCGCATCATGGAGTACATCGTGGCGGCCATGGTCAAGAGGCAGACCAGGATCCCCAGCAAGATCAGGCTCCGAACCCGCCTGCTCCAATGGAGCATGCAGTGATTGCCGACGAACCCGATTAGACCCTGTTCACGGTGGACGCAAGGAATCCCGAGCACGCCTCCTCCGCCCGTTTCAGCAAGTGCCGGGACCTACTGCGCGACTTGCTTTCGCCACCCGTATCGAGTCAGTCCGCGCGGCTTGTAGATGTTCAAAACCATGATGATGAGCAAGACAATGGTGCCGCCGATGGAGTGGAGCAGAAGGTTGCCTAAGTCCTGGATGGTCGCGTCGCTCGTTGCGAGGTCAGCGGCCATCGCGGCACGACGACCGATCAGAGGCACTTGAACGTAGAGCACGATCGTGGACGCCGCGGTCAGGACGAGCGAAACGGCGACCCAGTAGTGTCGAAAAAGGCCCCACTTGGTGCCCAACGCGACGACGAGGCCTGTCACGAAGGAGGTCAGTGCAAGAGGAATGATTGCCCACCGGGTGATGAGGTCCATGGAGATATAGGCCCCGCGCAGGACGCCGACGTTGGCACTCGTGACTGTGGCGACGTCGAGGACAATGAAGGCCATGACGGCGCCAATCCAGCCGACCGACGAGACGATGTGCATGGAAAGCCACAGGCGGCGACCACCGGTGCCCAGCATGTCAATGCCCCATGCGCATGTTGCCCGTCAAGTGCAGCGTCACGACGGCCATGAGGCCGGCAGCCAGGACGCCCGCAAGAATCCACACCCAGCGTGGGGTCTCGGGGGGCTCGGATGCGGGCGAGTTGGGCTCCAGGTCCATGGGTCGGTCAAACCGCTTGCCATAAAGAATCTTGTCATCAAGAGATTTGGGAAGGCCTTAGAGGGCGGTGCCGCTGGCAGCGCCCATGAAGCACGACCATGGTGCGGGGGGTCATGGGACGCGCCGTGAGGCGGCCGTGCTGGCGGCCATCCATGCTCTTCGACGGAGCTTTACGGAGTTCCAGCGGCAGCTTGCGGCCGCGTCGGGCGAATCGGTTTCGACGACGGATGCGTTCGCCTTGCAGTTCATGGCGCATGCCGGAGACACGACTCCACGCGACATCGTCGCCTTCACGGGCCTGACGTCGGGCAGTGTGAGCATCATGCTGGATCGCCTGGAGGCAGCAGGCTTCGTGACGCGCAAGCGGAACTCCAAGGATCGTCGCGTCGTGACCGTGCAGCTCGTGCCGGGGGCCCGTCAGCGGCTGATTGGCATCATGCTGGAAGCCCATAAGGGGGTCGGGAAGGTGTTCAACGACTGGAAGCTCCAGGAGATTGAGCAGCTCGTCGGCTTGCTTGAGCGGATGCGGGCCGCTGACTGAGCCCGAGGGTCGCCGGAATCTGGGCAAGTCGATGTGGAAAATACGCACGATACGAAATAAGCATGGCCGGGAAGCGTTGCGGGCTCGTGCCTTTCGCATTTGGACACCCAAGTGCCGGCGCTCCTCGTTCGCCGCCACGCCAAATGGCGACGGGACATGGATGGTCCACAACCTCTTCCTCGTCCACCCCGGCACCTACGAAACCCGCTCCCCATCCAAACCGGCGACGTCTTCCTCGACGAGCCGCCCTCTCCACGCCGCAGGCTGACGCATTTACCCCCCCCCCCCCCCCCCCCACAAGTGAGCCCCTATGGCCGTCATCTCGATCTCCCTCTCTGGCGCCGAACTGGACAAGTTCGACAAGCTGGTCGAGCACTTTGGCTACCATTCCCGCTCCAGCGCCGTCCGCGACGCGCTGCACCACTTCATCACGCGTCATCAGATGGAGTTCGATGGCCAAGTCCATCTCGCCTTGACGCTGGTCTATGTGGTGGACAATAACCAGGAGAAGGTGAGCCGCGTTTTGCGCCGTTTCGAGGGGCTGGTCCGCACCTCCTTGCACCACCATCTGGAAGAGACCTGCGTGGATGCTCTCAGCCTCCATGGCGAAGGGCCACGCATCCACGAACTCCTCGACGCGTTGACGAAACTCGATGGCGTCCGCGTCACGCCGGCACCCATCTGAATATGAAAATGAGGCGCCGAGCTTAGCATCAGCCTTTTGTCGGAAATTGAATCCTATTCGAGCCATGAGGCCGCAACCGGAAACCAACTCCTCGTCCCTGGGTTGGGCCGCATCCATGCCCACAACCCTTGTCGGCGCAGCAGCCCTGACCGAAGCAGCATCGAGCCCACAACCCCCCGGCGGCCTGAGTTTCTCAGCGCTGCAAGCACGACGCGCGCTCGACGCCTTGCCCCGTCCTGCGTTGGCCAAAGCATCCGGCGCATCTCCGAACACGCTCGTTGCGGCGTGGTCGGCGCGACGCCTGCACGACGCTTGGGCAGCCGGCCTGATGCTTGGCGCGGGCGTCCTGCATCTCACCGTGCTGCAATCCCACCTGCAAGAAGCGCTCGGTCTTGGCCTGTTCTTCTGCGCCATCGGGGTCGCGCAGGTCGCCTGGAGCGTCCTCTACGCAGTCTCACCCACGCGCCGGACGGCACGCATTGGATTTGCCCTCCTCGCCATCGGACCCCTGGCCCTCTGGACACTAACACGCATCCTGCGCAGCCCGTGGAGTGATGGACCCGAAGGCATGGACCTCGTCAGCCTCGCCACCGTCGCCCTCCAAGTCGCAGCCGCCATCCTGCTCGTGCCCGCACTGGCGGGCGCCGCCGCTCCCGCCACATCCTCCCGACGCGCCACCGTGGTGACGACCTCCGTCATGCTGGCCATCGGCCTGCTTGCGGGTGGGGCCGCCTACGGTTCCGCCCTCGTCGCCGAGGCGAACATCTCCAGCCTCGGCGAAGGCCAGGACCACCACGGCGCAGTACCGGAGACCACCCCCAACGACCACGACGCAGGCACACCGCACGCATCCACTGCGGAGAAGCATCCCGGATGAAACTCCTCTTCCTTCTCGTGGCGGGCGCACTCGCCGTGCCCGCCGCCCAAGCCGCCGAGGCGACCGTGCAGCTGCACGACAACCCCTTCCACGTCGCCATTAACCCGTCCATCTTCCCCGAGGCGGGCAGCTGGGCCATCCGCGTCGAGAACCGCGGCTCCATCCCGCACGACTTCACCCTGTGCGCGTCGGAGGCACAAGGCGGCTGCTCCACCCCGCTGGCCTTCACGCCGCTCCTCAAGACCGGCCAAAACCTCACTCTCACCGTGGAGCTTCAGACGGGAAGCTACGCCTACATCTGCCGCGTCGCCGGCCACGCCGAGGGCGGCATGAAAGGCACCCTCACCGTCGGACCGGGCTCCGCTTCGACCCCGACGCTCCCGCTTGCCGCCATCGTCGCCCTCCTCGCCGGCGCGGCCTGGAGGCTGAGACGCTGAACCGCTCCCGCGCCACGCTTGCCGCCCTGGCCCTGCTCTTGGCCCTGCCGTCCACACAGGCCCATGTTGAGGAGTTCGGCTCCGACACGGTCTTCCAAAGCGACACCTACGTCGCCGTCCTCTCCCCCGACCGCCTCCCCATTGCCGGCCAGACGATGGAGTGGCGGCTCATCGTCCAGGAATGGAAGGACAATCGTCTCGGTGCCGCCTCCAATGCGACGCAGATCTCCTATACGTGGACCGGCCCGCAAGAAGAGACCCTCCAGGGCGCTTTCCGCCACGCCGCCAACACGACCTGGGAAGGCTCCTGGCTCTTCCCCTCGCCCGGCGCCTGGAACGCCACCATCACCTTCGAGAACGGAGCACGCCGCGAAGTCGCGACGCTCGCTTTGGCCGTCTACAAGGACGTCGGCTTCCGCATCACCCCCGTGAACGAAGAGCTGGACGCCTACGTCGGAAACGTGACGCGACTCGACTTCAAACTCGTCTGGTACGACAACGAGCGCGCCCAAGCCAACCAAGGGCCCGGCCTCCTCCTGCTCACGCTGGAGAGTTGGACCGACGACCACAGCCAAATGCTCGGCAGCGAGAAACTCATCCTCCAACGCACCCCCGACCACACGTGGGCGGCCGACGTCACCTTCCGAGAACCGGGCATGCGCCACATGCGTTTCACGAGCGCCCTGTTTGACCCCGACGACGTGCCCACTCAACACGTCTTCGTTCAGGAAAGCGTCGAACCTCGTTCCGACCTGACGCGCACGCTCCTCAACGGCCTCTTCTTGGCCGTCGTCGCCGGCGGCACCTTCTACCTCCTCAACCAGACATGGAAATGGTGGCGGGACCGTGCTGGACGATAAAGATTGGAACTGAGAAGAGGTTGGTCCATTATGAAACCTGGGCGCCCCAGTTAGCACAGCCGCTATACCCGCCAACCGTTGAAGAGGGGCTGTGAGCACGGCTCCGGCCCTCCCGATTGCGTCCCCCTCTCCGGCGGGTCAGCAAGAACACCACGACCACGACGGGCACGACCACGCGCACGGCGCGCACGACGGCCATGATCACGGCGCCCACGGACACGACCACGGCTCCGAACTGCGTGGCATGGCCATCTCCAACCGCAACCGCCTCATCGCCGTCATCGCCGTCGGCCTCACCGTCACCATCGCCGAAGTCGGCATTGGCTTCCTCGCCAACTCGCTCGCCCTCCTCTCCGACGCAGCCCACTCCGCCACCGACACCGGCGCCCTCGCACTCGCCCTCCTTGCCGTCACCTGGTCCGTGAAAGCCGCCAGCCGCAGCAAGACCTTCGGCTACCGACGCGCCGAAGTGGTCTCCGCCTTCGTCAACGCCCTCGCCCTCTGGATCATCTCGGCCTACTTCATCTACGAGGCATGGCACCGCCTCATGGACCCACCCGCCGTGCGCGGCTTCCTCGTCATGGTCATGGGCGGCATCACGCTCGTCGCCAATGCCGGCATGGCGTTCGTCCTCCATCGCGGCGCCGCGCACAGCCTCAACATGCGCGCCGCCTACGCGCACGTCCTCTCCGACCTGCTCGGCTCTGCGGTGGCACTCCTGGCCGGCTACCTCGTTTACTCGCGCGGCTGGCTCTGGGCCGACCCCTTGCTCACCCTGGTCATCTCCATCCTCATCTTGCGCGTGGCGTGGAAGCTCACGCGCGACACCTTGCATGTCCTCATGCAGGGCGCCCCCAAGCACCTCGACCTGGACGCCATCGAGACCAGCTTGAGCAAAGTTTCCGGCGTCGCTTCCGTGCATGACATCCACGCCTGGACCCTCACCGACGGCCATGACTTCCTGACCGCCCACATCGTCACCAACCGCCCCGACGAAAGCGGCCTCACCGTGCGCGCCGTCCACGACCATCTTCTGCGCACCTACAAACTGAGCCACGTCACCATCCAAGTCGAGGCCGTCGATGCCCCCTGCCCTGCCCCCTGCGGTCTCCAGGCAGGTGCCGCATGAACCGCGTCACCTTGCTCCTCGCCGCGCTCCTTCTTGCCACCACAGGAGCTGCCGCCCAAACATCATCGGCGACCGCTCCGCTCTATCTCCAGAGTGATGGCTCGCTGTCCCTTGCGGTAGGCGCGGCCTCCGCCTGCCTCACCATCGGCGCCACCACCTCAGCAAGCGTCACCGAGACGTTCGCGGGAACATTCACGAACCAAACCGTTGGCCTCCCAGCGCAAGCCGTTGCGGTCTCGGTCGCCTTCGCCCAAGGCGCCAACGCCGGCACCGGCTTCACGCTCGCCGGCGAACTCCGGCTCGGCGCGGCGGTTGTCCTGAGCGACGCCGTCGCATATGGTTCCGGTGCAGCCGTGAGCTCGCCGGCCGCATTGGTCTTCGACGTTGGCGACCTCCAGAACGCCACCGGCGACGTCCAGCTTGCGCTCAAACTCAGCAAGACCGGCACGGGCCTCGCGATGGCCGGCCAATCGGTCTCCGTGCAGTGCGGCAACCTCGACTCGAAACTGCACTCCTTCACCATCACGCAAAGCGACCCACAGGGCGTCGTGCCGGAGCCCGAGGAGCCTGCGTCAGGCGAAGGCCCCGGCATTCCCGCCATCCTCGGCATCGCCCTCCTCGCCGGTGCCATCACCTTGGCCGCAGGCGCCGTCGTCCTCGCCGGCCGCACCATCTCGCAGCGCCGCATCCACTTCCTCCTCGGCGCCACCGCCGGCCTCCTCTTGGCCATCGCCATGCTGGACCTCGTCCCCGAAGCCCTCGAACTGAGCCCGGAAGCACCCTACACCATCGTCCTCGCGCTCCTCGTGCTCTTCCTCGTGCGCCACTTCTTCGCCGGCGAACACAACCACAGCGGCTCCGGCCACGGCAGTCACGGCCACGGCGCCAGCGAACACGACCAGCACGGCCGCGAACGGGTCGCCAGCCACGCCGGCGGCCTCGCCATCCTGGCGTTCTTCGCCCTGGGTTTCCACCGCTTCGTGGACGGCCTGATTCTCCCCGCCGCCTTCGAACTCGACAACGCCGTCGGCTTGGCAGCAGCAGGCGCCGTCCTCATCCACCAGTTCCCCGACGGCATTGCCGCCGCCAGCCTGTTCCTTGCTGCCGGTTGGAAGCGGAGCCGCGTCCTGCTTGGCATCGCCGTCATGGCCGCATTGACTCCCGTGGGCAGCCTGCTCGGCCTCACCATCATCGAAGAAGGAGCACTCGTCGGACACCTCATCGCCCTCGCCGCCGCCACGTTCATCTTCATCGCGTTGGCCGAACTGCTGCCCGAACTGCGGGCGCGGGAACAGAGAGCACCAGTCGGCATCGGCTTCGGCGTCGGCTACGTCGTCGCGTTCCTCATCGTCTTCATCCCCTCCCTCTTCGGCATCCACGTGTAGGTGAACCCATGAACATCCTCGACAAATTGTTTGGAAAAGACAAGAAACAGAACCCCAAACCCCAGGCCAAAGACGCGCACGCCGGACACGGGCACGACGACGGCCATGACCACTCCAGTCACAGCCACGCCTCGCACAAGGGCCACAAGCATTAGTTCAGTCCCGGCATGACCATGACCAAAGCCACCCCAATCCTGGTCTCTTGCCTCTTGGCGGCTCTTGCCCTTGCCGGCTGTAGCAGTGCCCCGACCGGCGCCAACGGAGCGGCAACATCCCCCGCCAGCACGTTCGTCCACATCCACTCCGTCGCCGTGGACCCCGCCGACTCCGACACACTTTGGGTCGCCACCCACCGCGGCATCATCACGGGCAGCGGCGATGCGGGTTGGAGCTACACCGGCGACGACCTCTCCGACTACATGGGATTCAGCCTCCACCCGACCGAGGCCGGCGTTGCCTACTCGAGCGGCCACCCCACCACCGGCGGAAACCAAGGCATCCGCAAGAGCGTGGACGGCGCCAAGACCTGGACAACCATTGCGTTGCCCGGGAAAGTGGACTGCCACGCCATGACGATCTCCGCGCCCAACACCATCTATTGCCTCAACTCGGGCGGCGGCCTCTACCGCAGCACCAACGGCGCCGACTTCTCCCTCGCAGCCGCCACCGGCCTGACCATCCCCACGTTCGCCTTCGCTACAGTGCCAGGCGAGCCGACGACGCTCCTCGCCGCAACCGCGAAGGGCATCCAACGCAGTGTCGACCGCGGCGAAACCTGGAGCAACTACTCCGCGGTCGGCCTGCCCACGACAAGCCTCACCTTCGCCGCGAACAACCCCTCCATCGCGTACGCCTACTTCGCGGGCAGCAATCCGGGCATGCAGATGTCGATGGATGGCGGGATGACCTGGCACGCAACCTCCGGCAAGTTGCCCGTTGGATTGACTGCGTACAGCATCGGCGTGGACCCTCAGACCCCCAACATCGTGTACGCGGCCGGCGGCACCACAATTGCCAAGAGCACGGATGGCGGGGCATCCTGGGCCGTCATTCGATCGGGGTCGTAGGCTTGGCACCGACCCGCGGTCCGCTGGAGGACAAGCGGGAAGCGAATTGGCGGGCGCTCCTCGTCAAACCCGGGTGCCTCCTGCTCACCTTGGTGCTCTTGGAGCAGCCGCGCCGGTCATTTCAGGAAGCCGTCAAGGCCACGGGGCTTTCCACGACGGCCGCCGAGTACCATGTCCGCGCCATGGAACGGGACGCTCTGGTGCTCGTTGAGCGTCTGCCAACCGGCAGAATGTTACGACTGGCCAACCGACGCTTGACGGTGTTGCTCCTCGACGAGCTTGTGCCCAAGTGGAGCGAGCCACCAATCGTCGCCGGCGAACTGTGGCGCTATTTGCAGGAGCGCGTGCAGCGCCACCGCCACCGCGTCCCCACGCCCTGGTTCCAGCGCCCATCGCTTCGCGGCCTGCGCTGAGCCCGTTATGAAGCGGAGGCCCTGGGCTTAGCACAGGACGTAAAACCTGCGACAGGTAGGCCACAGAGAATCCTGATGCCTGCTGCCACGTCCCGCATTCCCGTCATTGCCCTGGTCAGCCTCCTCATCCCCCTCTCCGGATGCATGGGCGCAAACCCGTTCGCCCCCACGGGCGACTTCGACGTCCCGGAGACTGGCAACACCATCCGCCTCAAGATGAAAGTCGTGGACCTCTTCAACACCGAACTCTACCCAGTCAGCAACCGGGACGGCACAACGAGCCCCGGTCTGCGCGCGAATCTGTGGGCGTTCTGCGCTGAACCCTTCGACCAGAACGATGCCTACTCGAAGGCCGCCATCGAATACTTCGACCCCCTGCCCACCGACGCACCCCAACTCAGCGAAGGGGAACGCAGCGCATGCAGCGTCCCGGGCCCCACCATCCGCGCCAAGCAAGGCGACCGCATCGTCGTCGAGTTCGCCCACGCCCACTTCCACCCCCACACGATTCACTGGCACGGCCAATTCGTGGACAACGAGGACGACGGCGTGCCCGGCGTCACGCAACAAGCCGTCGGTGGCGGCAGCGGCGCACCCAGCATCACCTACGATTTCATCGCCAAGAAGCCCGGCACGCTCTGGTACCACTGCCACGTCGACACCCAGTTCCACGTCATGCAGGGGCTGTACGGCATGTTCATCGTGGAGCCGCAGGACACCAGCCGCGAACCCGAAGTGGATCAAGAGGGCGTCATGGTGCTCTCGACGGCGGCCCGCAACATCGTCGAGACCATCCCTGGCATCAACCCGCACGCCCACCCGCCCGGCTGCTTGGTGTCCGGCACGTCAGGCTGCGCCAACCCGGTCCTCGACACGACGCCGGACGTCTTCCTCCTCAACGGCCACGCCTTCCCGTACACCATCCAGCAAAAACAGAGCCATTGGACGCTCCAAGATGGGGAACGGTTGCGTTTGCGCATCCTGAACGCGGGCCAGACCGAGGAGGTCCTGCACCCCCATGGCCAAGACATGCTCGTCACGCACAAAGACGGCCTTCCCCTCGCCGATCCCTACTGGGTGGACACGCTCGCCATCAGCCCCTCCGAGCGCTACGATGTCCTCATCATCGGCCACAACCAAGGCGCATGGGTCTTCCACACCCACGTCAACAACCACGAAGCCAACGACCAGCAGAGCCCCGGCGGCATGCACACCAAGTTCACCGTCGGAGCCGATTTCGAAGGCCACGGTGATGCGTTCCCCGCCGAATTGGCAGGCGGCATCGGCTACCAAGAACCAGTCTACATCCCGAGCGACTACAGCGACACCGAGCTGGCGAGCCTCGGCGTCCCCCCGGCGGTCACCGGCGCCCCAGCGCCACTTGCTCCCGCCCAAGTCGAGTTCACCTTCCCCGTCCGCATGCCCTGCTCGGTGAACACCATCGAGGTCGAAGCGTTCCTGTCGGGAACGGGCGCTCGCGCCAGCGAACTGAAGACCGAAGTCATCGACGCCGCCGGCAACATCCAGTCCACCCTAATGCTCGGCCGAACCGGCGACCCCATGCAGCCCAACCTCAAAGGCACCTACCTACTCTCCGGACCCGGCATCGCCCAGGATGCGGCCGAAGGAAACTGGACCGTCCGCACCACCGGCTCCGCCGCGCTCACGGACCTAACGGTGACGATGAAAGTGGACCACTTCTCATCGTTTGACGAGATTCTCTCCCTGCACAACCTCGACAAATCCTACGGCGTATGCGGCCAGTTCGGCTTCGGAACGGACGGACGAGCCAGCAAGGCGCACCCGCTGTAGGTAAGCGGCATCAGGAACTGCGATGCTTTGAGAACCCCCATGGGACGCCGACTGCCCCACGACGACAGCCTGCTCGAACAGGCCACCCGCCGCAAGGTCTTCGAGGCCATCCACGCGCAGCCCGGCGGCAACTCGGCAACGCTTGGCCGCCGCCTCGCCTTCTCCCCCTCGAACGTCATCTGGCACGGCACGAAACTCGAGAAAGCTGGTCTCATCCACACGCACCTCATTGGCAGACTGCGCACCTACTGGCCCTCGGAGCCAAAGCGCAGGTGCCCGATCGAGGAGTGTCCTACGAATTGGGCACGGTTCCTCGGTTGAGCCGGTGGCCCTGGCTCTTCAAGTTCCGTAGCCAGAACCGCGTGAACTTCACCTGCTCCTTCAGCTGCTTCGGATACACCACGCCGGGACCGTGCGTGGGCCGGAAAATGCCCAGCCCGTCCTGCTTGTAATGGAGGGGCACGAGCATCCCCGGACCTGAAGTCGAGGGGTGGACGACCCGGAACTCCATCTCTGGATCGGCCATCAGGTCGCCGTTCTGCTCGTAGTAGTGCGCGAGGCTCACGCGTTGAACCCGGCCATCGGCGGAACGTTCCAGAACTTCACCGACGAGGTCCATGTAGGGCGGACTCGTTGAACGGAGCGTGGTTCCCGCTTCCATTGCCCGCAAACCTGGCGCGAGGCTGGAGAACATGGTGTAGAGAGTGCTCACGCGACCACTCCCTCGGCGTGTAGGGTCGCAGACTCATGCCGCAGCACCAGGTCGTGCAGCGGCTCGATGAAGTTGGTGAACGTGGGTTGGGGGATGGCTTGCGCGCGGCGGATGACCAGGTAACGGCCCTGGCGCTGCTGGGTGATGATGCCCAAAGCGTGGAGGCGGTGGAGCGTCCATTGCGTCGTTGATCGGGGGTCGGACGACAGGTCGAGGAGCTGCTTTTGAGTCCAAGTTCCGGCGCCGATTCGCTCCACCATCGCGCGCAATCGGGAGTCTCGCGCCACCACGAGTTCGGGGGCCGTCCGCCTCTCGGCGGCCAACCGAATGACACGTCGTTGCCCAAACGATTCGTCAATGACTCGTCGCTGTCTCCGCAAGACGCTGAGGTGGTGCGCCAGGATGCCGACGGCGAATCCAGTGGTTCGAGCCAGATCGCGGAAGGTTGAACCAGGGCGTGCTTGGAGTGCATCGATGATTCGGATGCGTCGCGCCTCGCTTCCGGGCCGCAGGTTGCCAATCATGCAGTCACCTGGGGTAGGAGTCCGCAGTGGACGCAGTTGCCGAGTTGGCCGTCGAGGCCGGCGCGGTCGCAGTGGCTGCAGTGGGCAAGGGTCGCAAGGTATGCTTCTCGTGCTTGCTTGTTTTTCATGGGTTCACCTTGAAGGAACGCTTGCGCCCCTTCGCCCCCACTCGGGGGCGCAGCCCCGCCGCGCCGAAGGCGCCCAGCACCGGCCCCATAGCGAAAGTGCAGGACGGGAACGCCGCCAGGCGCAACGTTGACCCGCGTTCCGTTTGCGCAGCGAAGCGGAGCCGGAACGCGGAGTCATCGTTGCCGTCCGCAACGAAAGCGCAGGGGCCGGTGCGTTCCTCGCAAGGCCAACCATTGTGCTACTTTCGGAGTAGTTTCACTCCACTGTTTGGGACTTGCTTAAGCCCCTCGGCCAATGCGTTGGGTCCATGACAGGATTCCGAAGCAGCATCCTCCACCGGCTGCCCCGCAAACCCCCCGGCCTCACCATCCGCGCCCTTCGCAACGAGTACGGCCCGGAGGTCCGCGCACCCTCCCATCAGACCATCCACCGGCACTGCCGACGCCTCCTCCAACGCAAAGTGGTGAGCGTCGAGACCGTCGGACGCGAACGCCGCTACTTCGTGGTCAAGGAGGAGTAGCCATGCGTCTCCTCCTCGCCGCCCTCATTCTCGTTCCCATCGCCTCAGCCGCCACCTACCAGGGCATGGCCGAACTGCAACCCGGCGAGGCCGTCGCCGCCTACAGCCGCCCCATCAACGCAACACTCCTTGCCTTTGACGGCGGCAACATCGCCATCCTGCGCTCCACGAACAGCGAACCGGTCGGCCTGCGCATCGTCCAGAACGGCACAGCTCGTCTCGCCTGGGTTGAGTTGCGCGACATCAGCGACGAATCCGCCCTGGCAACCTTGCGCTCCGACCAAGCCAACCTCACCGCCGACGTCGCCACCATGGCATCCAGCGTTGCCGCCCTCGCCAGCAAACTCGCCAGCATCGAGTCCCGCATCGTGAAAGCCGGCGACCAAAGCGAAGCCAGCCTCGCCACCGCCGTCGAACGCGCCGACCTCGCCGCCCAAGGAACCCAACTTGGCGCCAACCCCACCACCGCCACCATGGCACTCCAACTCATCCTCTGCGCGGCGCTGCTCGTGACCCTCATCCGCAACCGCCACCGCACCGAGCAAACTCCCCCGCCCGCAGAGGACACCCACAGGGACGAGAACGCGCGTCGCGATGCCGACGACGCCTACCTCGCCCTGCACGACCGCAACGCCGCCCCCGAACGCGAGACGCTCCGCCTACGCGCACTACGCGCCCCCAACGGCGGCCCCGCTATCGTGCGCGAAGGCGACATCATCGACGTCGAAGCGGTGGTGCCCCGATGAACGACTTCGGCGACGCCCTCCATCTCTACACAATCCTCCTCGACGAAGAGGAGGCAGACTGACATGACGCAACCCAGCCCCAACCCCAAACAAGCAAAAGGCGGCGCCTTCCAAGGAAGCCGCAGCGGCTTCCTCGAAGGTCTCTCCGGCAAACCCTACCGCACCATCCAGGTCAAACCCCTCAAGACCGGGAAGGCACGCAGCTTCGCCGCCAGCTTCAACCTCGCCTACAAGCGCGCCTTCAAGATGGGTGCCGCCAAAGGCGCATGGGTCGCCGGCAACAAGCCCCTCGCGGAGAAGTTCGACGCCCAGGCCAAGGCGCTCGGTGCTCGCAAAGGCCCCGATCCCAACGTTCGCGTCAGCCCTGAAGTCCAAGCGGCGGCCCAACGCCGCTACCGCACCCAGGAACAAGCCAACGCGCGCCGCAGCAACATCCAGCGCTACACGGAAGGCAAGAACCAGCGCCGCCGCAACGCAAGCGACTTCGACCGCGCCAACCCCGGCCGCGTCGAGCGCGTCAAGTCCAGCTACGAACGCCGCACTGGCAATCGTTTCCGCCGGAGGTTCCGCTGATGGCCAACGGCCAGCCGTCGCCTCTGGAGCGGCGCTACGCCGCAGCCCGCCGCGACGCGCTGGCCGCCCTCCAGGCGAGCCATGACGCAGCCCGCGAACCCGGACGAGGCAACGAACGGCTCGGCGAACACACCGTCGTCCACCCACGTCGCCAATTCCCCACGGCCACGCACCGCGTCGGCCGACCCGCCCGCAGCCAAGAGATCCGCGAGCTGCGCGACGGCACCCCGTACGGACCCGGCGACGACGTGCGCCGCGACCCGACCCGCCAACGCCTCAACCAAGCGACACCCCCGCAGGTCTATCACCGCCTCAAGAAGCCGGGCGCGCCCGGAACCATCCGCAACCCGTACGCCCTCTGGAAACGCTCCCCCTGGGCGCTCGAAGCGTACGTCTACAACCAAGGCTTGCGCGCACAACTTTTCCCCAAAAGCAACGCACCACGCACCGCCCGCGCCGCGATTGACCAGATCTGGAACCCCGACGAACGCGCCCGCCGCAACAACGCCACCCGCATTGCCGGCCTCAAGCGCAAGACCGACCGCGGCGACCTGGACAGCCATGTCCCACCCGATCATGGCCGCTTTCGCCCCTTCGACCATTTTCGACGCGGCATCCTCGCCACCGCCAGCTTCGTGCGCGACGACGATGCCGACGCCGTCTACCCCACCGCCCACCGCGTCCTTCGACAACGCAGGAGCGGTCGCAGCGCCAATGCCGCCAGCGCCGCCAACCAGGGCTGGTTCAACCTCGGCATCCTGGCCTACTTCCACCCGAGCCGATTCCAGCCCAGGCCCGGCAACCATGTCGAACGCGCCCATCACCAGCGCGGCACCCGCAACCGGTGGAACCCAAGGAGAACCTGAATGACCCAATGCATTTACCTCCGACACTGCGCAACCGGTTCAGGCTGGTGGCGCTGCCAGAATGAGGAACCCTGCGCAACCCACAAGCTCCCGCCAAGCACCCGCGCTGCTGGCGATTGGACCCACCTCTACACTATCCTCGACCCCGTCCATGTTCCCCAACTCGATGGCGAACTCAACTGGGAGGCCAACCTGTGAAGGTCAGCCTGCCGCACAAAACCCTGCTCGCCCTCGCCCTTGGCGCAGTGGTGTACATCAGTTTCCGGCGCAGCTGGCTCTTCGGCTTCCTTGCCCTCCCCCTCGCCGTCATCGCCTTCCTTGCCATCCAGTTCGGCGCCCAACTCATCGGCATCGCAGTCAAGGCCGGAACCCTGCCCGCCCGCTCCGCCATTGGCGCCACCAAACTCGTCCGGAGGAAACGATGAGCTTGCACCTCTACGGCATCCTCCACGAAGAACGCCGACGCAACCGGCGAGCCCGCCGCGTCAAGGGACTCGCCGACTACATCCTCCTCTACGCCCTCGCCGTCCTCTCCCTCTACCTCGCCGTCACCCGGCAATGGCTCCCCGCCATCCTCGCCGCCACCTCGGCTGCCACCCTTGCCATTCTGCTGGGCCGCCCCGTGCGACCCAACCCCGGAGAACCCACATGAAAACACACATCGCACTCGCCCTACTGCTGCTGGCCCCCCTCGTGGCGGCCGGTCCAGCCCCGAAAGACATCGCCAACCCCGGCTCGGGTTGGGCCGGGTTCGAGCCCGACCCACCCGCCGTCGTCCCGCCAAACCCTACACTCGCCGACGCCGAACTCGGCTGCGTCCTCAAAATGGCAGTCAGCGGCCTCGCCCCCGCCCAGAGCATGGTCGTCAACTTCGCCAAGAACCCGCTCCTCATCGCCATGGGAAGTGCCGGCAAATTGAACGCAACCATCGTCGGACCCGGTACGGTGCGCAGCCTCAACCTGCCACCCCTCGACGCAACCGCTGGCGGAACGGACGGACTCTACGATTTCACCGTCTTCCTGACCCCCGTCACGATGACCATCCAGCGCGCCGGAACCCAGCCGAGCCTCGACCCGGCAACGAGCTTCAACCCGCGCGACGTCGTCACCGCCACCCTCAACGTCTGGGGCGCCGTCCAATCCACGCTTGAGGTTGCCCCCGAGGCGGGCAAGCTCTTCCAGAACCCCGCCAGCATCCAGAAGCCGCCCACCACCAGCATCGCGGCCGAACGATTCTGCGTCACCGACGCGCTGGCACCCGTCACGAAACTCATGGCGATTGATCCGGACGACAACCTCGTCCTCGGAACACTCACCAGCGCCACCACACAGGTCCCCACCACCGACACGCTCGCGACCACCGCCTCCGGCATCAAGTCCATGCTGGACGCCAAGACGCTCACCGATTTGGACCTCAACCACCTGCTTGGCGCCCTCAGCACGGCGACGAAAGCTATCGGCTCCCTCGACACAACCGCCCTCGGAGCCAACATGGCAACGCTCGGCTACGCAACCCGCACCGTGACGCTGCCCAACCCGGACCCGAAGACCATCCTCGACACCGCCAACAAGCAGCTCATCCTCGTGGATGGCGGCTTCGGCAAGATCGTCCTCCTCTCGGACCCGGTGAGCATGGTGGCCGACAACAACCTCATCACCGCCCTCAAAAGCGCAAGCAGCACCAACCCCACGCACTTCAGCTACCTCTCCCAACTCGATGCAACGCGTCAAGTGGCCGGCGGCATCCGCTTCGACTCCACGCTCGGGAACTACCGCGAAAACCTCGCCAAGTTCGACGAGCTTGCCAAGACCGGCATCGACACCAGCATCGTGCCGACACCGGCCGTCTGCAAGAACAACCTCAACGCCGCAACCAAGAACGCCATGTGCTTCACACCCGGCGCCCTCGAAGTCACCCCCAAGATGGCAAGCGTCGTGCGCAACCTCGGCGACGCGGGCAAGTTCAAGAATCTCCTCGGAACGACAAGCCCGCTTGGCAGCTTCAACGGTGTCCTCAAAGGGACCGATACCGGCCTCCTCAAGGACCTCCCGCCCATTCCACACGACGGAACCAAACTCGGTGGCGTCGTCGGTTTCGGCCCCACCCTGCCAAGCTTCGGGAAATGGAAACTGCCCAGCGAAGGCATCGGCGCCATCCCCGGCATCGACGGACCCAACCCGAGCGCCCTCAAGGATGTCGGATGCAAAGGCAGCTGCCTCCCCGACCATGACCTGAACGTGCTCGACGGCATCTACGAAGGCATGCAGGCCCCCGCCATGCCCAACGCCGCCACCATCATCCCAATGGGCGCCAGCCAGGGCGTCGTCGCGGCGCTCACCAACGCCGTCGGCACCGCCATCGCAACGGTCCCTCTCAGCGTGCTGCAGCAAGCCCCCATCGGCGCCATGAGCCAACTCACCATCCGCGCCGTCGGCGGCTCAAGCACTGGCTATCTCAGCCAAGGACTCAAGGAGGTCGCCGTCCAAGTGGATTCCTCGGACCTGTTTGGCATCAGCAAGACCAGCTCGACCTCCACGACCAACACGAACGGCTACGCGACGCTGCCCATCAGCGCATTGAGCCAATACACCGTGACGCTCACCAAGCAGGGCTACCAACCGGCCACCGGCACGGGACAAGCCCCCGCCCCCGGTGGCAAAGCGGGCCAAGAATACACGATGGAGTCGGGCACCGGCAACAACGCCCTCGACTGGTTCAACAACAACAAAGCCGAGAGCATCGTCGGCCTTCTCACGCTCGCCCTCGTCGCCTACCTCGTCATCCAGCGCGTGCAAGACAAGCGCAAGGACCCGACACGGCAGGCCAAGCGGACGCAGGGGCGGCTCGACCGGGCGCAACGGCGCAGCCAACCCCGCCGCCGAGGTGCCCCATGAAACCCCTCCTCGCCATCGCCCTCGTGGCCACCCTGCTCTTCGCAGGCTGCGCCGGACCCAGCGTCAAACCCAAAGGTGCTGAGACCGGCCTTACCGTCGAGCAGCTCAAGGCGAAGCACCTCACCGTCATCTGCAACTTCAAGCTGGACGGCACGGAGGGCTTCCACGCCAGCCTCGTCGATTGTGACTCCGGCAAGTTGGAGGATGGCAAACTCGACGAGAGCGAGGCCAAGTATGAGGATCCCGACCAAGCAACGAGTTGGTTCTGGAACCGACGTGGCACCATCACCACCACCGTGTACTACCCCGGCAACCACGGCAACTCGGCTCCCATGAGCATCAACGTGGGCGTCGAGAAGGACGAGACGAGCACGTTCAAGGCGACCTTCAAGTGGAGCACCGCGAGCGGCTTCGGCGCCTACCTCCTCGACTTCCAATTCGAGAACCAGAACGACAACAACCCGTGGTGGCTGCCCTACAGCCCCAAACCCGACCCCGGCCACAGCACCAGCGAATTCAAGCTCACCAAGCAAGGGTGGTTCTGATGGACAGCAAAGCCACCGCGCTCCTCGTCGCCCTCGCCATCCTCGGCGCGGGCGGAGCCACCTACGCCGGCGTCAAAGCCACCGACAAGGACGACGACACCGCGACTCCCCCCAACGGGCAGCCCGACGAGGTGCCCTGCTCGACCGGATTCCTCGACGGGCTCCTCAAACGCGCCCAGAAAGACCCCGTCGGCTGCGTCACCGACCTGACACGAACGCAAGCTCCGACGGGCAGCTACAAGCGCGCCTTCCTCAGCTTCGATGGCGACGCCTACACCCACATCGGCCCCAGCTTCGTCAACCCGCAAGCCACCGGCTACCAGGCAAGCTTCACCAGCTACGGCGTCACCGGCGTCAAACTGCAAGTCATCCTGCCCGACGGCCTCGTCGCCTTCACGAAGGAGCTGCAGCGCGGTCAAGCAGGACTCGTCCAAGTGGACTACCTCGCCCACGACGCGGGTGATGCGATCCGCATCATCGACGCCGAACTCGGAACCACCACCATCAACTTGTGAGAGCATGGCCCGCAACCTCGACGTCCGCATCGAGCCGCGCAAGCAGCTCAACGGCTTCGTCCTCGCCCTCCTCGTCGCGCTCGCGGCAGGCATGGCGATGCGGAACCTGTTCCTCCCCCTCGTCGTGCTCCTGCTCGCCAGTTTCGGCGCCGGCAGCGCAACCTGGGCCGCATGGTGGACCTACGCGCGCGGTGTTGGCAAACCACGCCGCTGAACCCCCTCAACCCCTCCACCCCTCTTCCAACCCTTACGACCACCCGTAGCGGCAACGCTGCGGAGGCCAACCAACTCCAACCTCAACAAAGGAGCGTCAATGCCACGAATCTATCTTGCCCTTGCAATCCTTCTCCTGCCAATCGCTGGCGGACTGTCAACAGCGCCCAATTACGCTATCGTAGAGCCTGCCCCGGATTACCTTCAATTCCTAGACCGCCAAAGCGAGGCGCAAGGGGAGGTTGCCGGCCACGCCCCATACCTCGGCGTCCCGCTGCTTGGACAAGGTGTAGGCTCCGCTACACTCAACGCGACCAGTGAAGTCCAGGTGCAGGCCCATTTTGCCGACGGAAGAAATCTCCACATTTACACAATTGAGAACGGCTTGGCAAGGACCCGCACATGCTACTCTGATTTCCCCGCATTCAAGAAATGGAGTTTCCAGAACTTGCCTGGAATCGTTGAAGACCGTGACTACATCTACGTCGGAGGAAGCGTCGACAATATCCCGAGCCCCGAATACGCGGCATGCATCTGGAACAAGACCAACAGCACCTTGTTCCAGACGGCAACGCGCAATTTTGCCCCCTGGTACGTCGGGGATGGCCATGCGCTTCTCCAAGGTACTGCACCCGCGCGCACAATGTTCCTCATGGGCGAGGGCCAGCTTCGCGCAACAAGCTTGAGCGGCAACATCAACGGCGGTTTCCAGCAGAGTTTCCCCCTCACGGGACCGCATGCAGGACGACACGTCGCACTCTACCACCATCAAACAGGAAGGGGCGTCCTCGACATTGAAACCCTCACAACGACGACGTACCCACCTGTCGAGCCCTTTGGCTTGTTTCCCCTAACTCGTTCTTTCCTCTACGCCCCAACAAGCACGCCCGGCAACCTCGAAATCTGGAGCGCATCAGAGCGCCTCGCAACAATCACAGCACCCGCGACGCACCCCATCTTCGCCGGCGCCCTCCAGGATCAAGACGGCCTCGTGCTGAGCTTCCTCGGCGGAACCCCCGAACTCAACGGAATCTTCTTCCGAATCACGCCCGCCGGAATCGTCACGCCGCTCTCAAGCGACGCCGTATTCCTCGGCCTCGCAGCCGGCGACCTCAAACTTTCACCGGGACCCACCCCCACAACCTTGACCACGTATGCAACCCGCTCGGGAATCGGCGGGTACGTCCAGCAGGACTCCCGCATCCGAAGCCCCAACTACCACGAAGACCTTCCCAACGATTCCATCAAAACGAATGGGAAACAAGCCATTGCCGCCAAGGGATTCTGGACCGGGTTCGAATGGATCCCCCACCCAAGCACCGCCACCGGCTACTACTGGATGGACCCCACCCGGTACGTGTTTCGCGGACAGGCATCCCACCAAGACCAAGTCGTCAACCTCGAAGGTGAAC
Organism: Thermoplasmatota archaeon; assembly: GCA_038046785.1. Classification (GTDB taxonomy): domain Archaea; phylum Thermoplasmatota; class E2; order JACPAO01; family JAHFTW01; genus JAHFTW01. Next base: position 105,843 of record JBBSVM010000006.1, on the reverse strand, counting down.
GCCAGCCATTCGTCCACACGAACCCCTTCCGATCACTTTGTCCCGCAACCACGTGGTCCAATGCAACCGAGTTCTCACCCACCAAGTTCTGGGGCACGCACGCATTGGTGTGCAGGCAAGGCAGCTCATCCATCTGGGATTTCGGAGCCATCCGGGAAGGACCCGGGCTTGGAAAAGCCCTCGCCGGAGTCTACGTAGATTACGCTTCGGACTCCGCATACGCTCCCGCCGACAACAACGGCCTGCTCGGACTGTACCGGATTGAGCACAACGGCACGCTAACCCGCGTAGGACCGTGGCCGACCCTTCAACTCGACGCACGAGCAAGCATCCCGACCCTGTATGGGCCATGCTTTGAAATTGGACCAAAAGGCGTCGACATTGGCCTTCGCGACAGCACCATCCGAATCCGCGACGGCACCCTCACAATCATCCCAAGGATGCCCAACGAGCTGACGATCCACTCCTGCACGGACGATGTCCAGGGGCAGTTCTTGGTCGGCATCGACAACGCAGTCTACGAACGAAAACACTCACAGGAGGCGTGGACGACACGCGGGCACTTACCGAGGCCAACGTCCGTCGTGCAAAACATCATCGCCGATGTCGCGCCGACGTGGACCCTACGTTCACCCAATCCGATGGAAGCTTTCCTGAAAGACTCCATCGTCCCCCTGGATGCCTCCATTCTTCATCCCAACCTGGCCCTTCGGAGCCTCAACGCCAGCATCAACGGAATCCAGGCATGCTCCAGCTCGACCACGACCTTGCGATGCGAAGTTCAAGCGGACACGTTGCCGCGGGTCAATGAGGTGGTCTACAAGGCCACGTACACCAATGGCCTGACGTCACAGCGCAAAGTTGCGTTCAAGGTCATCCAGGTCCCGTTCGTGGCCGTCGAGTACCGCAACAACCGCGCCTACACGTTCGACGGAAGCATCTGGGAGGCAGCTGACTTCAGTTCCGGCTTTCAGGACATTCGCTTCCTCGACGAACCCACCTACGAGGTCATGACCTCATCCACCGCCAACCTTGCCGGCGCGCGCACAAGCAACGTCAACCACGAAACCGCCACCTTCGTCAACCAGGGCCTCGAAGGCCAGTATGCCTACCTCTCCAATCAAGGCGAAGTCAAAACCCGCAACCAAGATGGCGCCATTCGCACATACGCCACCGGCATCCAAGCCCCAACAGGGCTTGCCTGGGTCGACGGCGACCACATCTACGTCAGAAGCGACATCACGCGCCCAAGCACACCCGAGGAAGTCTTGCTGGACCAACAGCCCACAAGACGCGCCCAGGCCATCCAACGCTGCCACGTCACCACCTGCGTGCCCTTCCTCGATTCTCGTCCAACCCTGGCCTTGGAGGTCGACTACAATCACAATGCGTACGTGCAGCTCGCAAGCGGTCTCCACGCCCTTGTGGCCGCGAACGACACAATCGCCGCTGCTCCGACACTCGACTCCACCCTCGGTCCCTACTTCATCGTGGACCCACAGCATCACATCCAAGCTCGCAACGCAGCCTGTACTCTGACCATCCGCGATGGAGCCGCCACCAAGACGATCTCATTGCCTTGGTGCGGCATCCAAACCTACGTCGTCCGAACCACGCCTCAGCTCGACTACGTCTACGCACGCTACGCTACCGGCGCAAGCGTCTATGATGTTGCTAATCAAAGTTGGATGTCTCTCCAGACGGCCGACGCATCCTACAATCAGAACGCAGCCACCAGCAAAGACGCCGACTTCTACCGCATCGGCAAGAAACCATCCCCGCCCGTCCCTCTCGCCCTTCAAACTACCCAGGCAATCCCCAGCAACGAGACGCCGCAAGCCAACAACGTCACTGAGCAAGCGCAAACTTGCGCCCAACAGGCTCAGAACCAGACATCGTGTGTCGGCTACCTCGACCTCATCGCCCCCGCCGTCTGCACCATCGAGGACCGCGACCACGACGGCATCCCCGTCGTCAAACCCTGCCTCCACAACTACCGCTGCTATGCCACAACAGTTGGCACCCTCGTAGAGAACGTCACGACTGGCTGCCAACGCCGCGCCGACACAGCGCTTGGCGCCGTGGGCGACCTCGACGACAACGACCCCTGGCAAAATCTCCTACGGACGTCTCAGCCCAACGTCACCCTCGTCCAAAGGCCAACGAGCGCACCACCCGCCACCAACTCCACCAATTCCAGCATCACGAGTTTCGATGCTGGGAAATGGTTCGAGGAGAACAAGCAGAACTGGCCCTGGTGGCTTCTCATCGCCGCCATCGTCGCAGGCGGCTACACGACTGGGAGGGTGCGACGATGAACCGCATCGTCCCCATCACAGCTCTGTTCTTGTTGGCCGCAGCCACGGCGCAGGCACCGCCCGAATTTCCTCCCGCCACTCTTCCGATTGGACCCGGATACGTCCTCGAGATTGACCTGCCCATCCAGATGAACGTCACCCTGCTTGCTCGTGGCGCCTTGGGCGACGTTGCCGGCCAAGCCGACAATGCGAGCGTTACCGCAGGCGGTCTCGGCGAAGTCGACCCCGCACTCGGCAACGGGAGTGCCTTTGCAGCGAGCACGTTCACCCAACTCGGAATCACCATGCGCGAGGCAGACAACTCAATTCCGACCTGCCTTCCGCCCTCCTGCTTCGAGGCCACCCTCCCCGCCCCCGTCGTCTGCGGCGTCCGCGACGCCAACACCACCATCCCCTACATCCAGACCTGCCGCTTCACCGTGCGCTGCGAGGCAGACGCCTGCGAGGGACGATTCGGAGAGGTCGTCGCAAGTCAAGGTGGCCAGGACGGAAGCACACTCCTGCGAGATGTCCTTCTTCAGGCGCCTAATCAGGTCGCGGCCTTCCACGAGGAGCCGCAACCGGCCGCCAATTCAACTTCAGCCACGCCCCCCGCCACGCAACAACAGAAACTTGTCACCTACGGCCTCGTTGGCGGCGGCGCACTTCTCGCCTACCTCATCGGACAACGACCCCGATCCAAGAACAAACCCTGGTGAACCATGAACGACTACGCTTTCGTCCAACGCGGCAACGCCGTCATCGTCGTGCCCATCCGGCACGCCGACGGCTACTACAATTTCGACCTCGACGGACACCCCAACTACGTCAAAGACAACGGACAGTGGTCTCCCACGACCCTGCGCGACTTCACCGCCCTCCTCGACCTTGCCCCCTTGCCACGACGCATGGCGAGGCGCTGGGCCAACGCCCGCGAAGCGGTCGGCCAGTCCCCCATCACGCTACGCTACTTCGCCCGCGTCGGCGCCGCCTACGCAGAACTCCCCCTCCAAGCGGTCCTGGAAGGATGGGGCACCTTCCTCAACAAAGCCACCGCCCTCGCCACCACTACGAAACCTGGCGGCGGCACCGGTCCCAACCTTCCCGGCGCCCAGAAACTCCAGACCGAACTGCTCAGCGCCGGAGTGAGCACGGTGGACACGATGGTGCTGGTGCGAGCGCTTGCCGAGAACCAGAACGTCGGCCACACCGCGCAAATCTTCCATCCCAACATCGCCGCCCGCCTGGAGACCCAAGTCGAATCGAGCACGAACGTCATCCCCTTCGTCGTCCTCAGCCTCTACACTGGCATCCAACTCGGTTCTGGAATTGGCGGTGACGTCTACCGCTTCATCCCGCAAGACCTCCAAGCGTTCCTGGTCCTCGGCGCCATCCTGTTCATCATCGTGCGCCGCCGACTCCTCGAGGTGCGCCGCGCATGAAGGACGCCCTCGGCGACATCGCCGGTGAACAACCGGAAGCATCGCAAGCGGAAGCGCTCGCCAACCACATGGCGCAATCCGAGCCGGAGACCAAACGGGACCTCCTGGCAACACTCCAAGCCCGCCTGGAAACGGCAGAGGTCCAAGGTGCTGAGCGGGAAATCATGGCGCTCTACCTTGCGGATGTGAGTCGCGGCCAAGACCTCAACGTCCTAGTTGCCAACTACCAACATCCGAACGACGCTCCCATCCTCGGCTACCTCGCGGCCATGGGACCGCCCGAAGTCGCCTACTACGCACGCGCCCGCCTTGTCGCCAGCAGCCGCCTCGGCGACATCCCGCGCAGTTTCGCGGAGGCGCTCAAGACGCCCGCCGCCCCCAAGCCGCAGCTCCCCAAGAGCGGCTTCGGCGCCCTTCTTGGAGGCACGAAATGAGGAAGCTGCCGCAGGGCATCCCCGCACTCAAGACACTCCAGAGCAAACACCTGCCCCCCTTCGATGCGAAGGAGCGCGAGGAGATTCTGCTCCTTCTGGGCGGCACCTACCAGCGCATCGGCGAGAACAAGGCCGACAACTACGTCGAGTACGTCAAGCTCCAGCGGCGCATTCGCGCCCTCTTTGACGCAACCTACGCGCAGAGGGGTTGGGAAGCTCCGCCCTTCCAAGCCCACTCACTTCTGCGCCAAGCGGCCCCCATTTACCCGAGCGGCAAACCCCTCGAACACTTGGCCCTCCTGCGCGCCCTCTTCACGGACGCCAGCCAGATGGTCGCCGACCAGATCGCGTACCGTCTCCGCCACGGCGGCAATGTCCACTTCGAGTTTACCGGACCCACCGGGATGGGCAAGAGCAGTTGCGCCATCGGTCTCGCAAACGACGTCGCCCCCATCCCGCCGGCGAAACTGAAGGAGCACGTCAGCATCGACCTGGGCGAACTGCCCACGAAATTCAAGACGAAACTTCCGGGCGACACCATCGTCCTCGACGAGCAACTCCAGACGAGCGGCGAAGGCAGCCGAACCATGGGCCAACTCTTGCTGAACATGGAGGACACGCTGCGCGCCAGCATGGTCAACTTCTTCATGGTCAGCCCCAACTCCAAGGAGCACAGCACCATCCAAGCCGTCCTCGACCTCGTCCTCTGGATGCCCAAGGAAAAGACCAGCCTCTTCATGGTCCACCTCGCGGGCTATCCCGTCGGCGTCCTCGCGCTGCGCTGGATGCCCGACCCGCTCTACAAAGAGTACGAGCCCATCAAGGAATTCAACACGCAGCGCAGCCTCAGCGGCCAATTCCAAGACACCGCCCACACGATGCGCGCCGTCGTCCAAGCCTTCGAAGACCGCCGCTTCACCGCCTACCTCAGCAACGTCGCCAACAAACCCAAGGTCGCCGACTTCAAGGCTGCCTACAACCTGTACCAAGGTCGCATGCTCAGCGCTGGACAGCTCAACCAGCTCGCGAAGTTCATGAGCGACCTCTGCCAAGCCTACACGCGCGTCAAGGGCACGTTCGAGGCGGACTTCGGCATGGCTGCCCCCACCGGCCTCATCGAGGTCGCCGAGAAATTCTACCAGGAATAGCATGCGCGTCGTCACCCGGGCCGGAATCGACCACGCCATGCGCGCCATACGCCAACACGCCCGCGAGCAACGCTCCGCACACAAGGGCCTCACCAAGTTCGTCGCCGACTACTGCCCCGACAAGAAACCCGCCATCGACGCGTGCAACACCCGCTTCCGCGTCCGGCCCCACAAGTACCTGCCCGACAAGTACCGCGTCGAAGCCACCAGCTGCCACCAAGTCCCCTTCTGCGTCCTCTGCAACAAGCGCCGGCAACGCCGCCGCATGAGCGAGGCATTCAACGCCCTCTACCGCTGCACGCCGGAAGGCAAGGCGCCCCGCTTCGTCCACATCGTCCAGACGGCACCCATTCTCGAAGACGGAACCGGCTGGGGCATGCCGGCCAGCCGCAACGCCGGCACCTTCGCCAAGATGGTGTGGCAGACCATCGAGGACCACGTTGGCGAAGGTGCCGGTGGCTGGCTCACCTACCAAGACTTCGGCGAGCGCTCCTTCGCAAAACGCCACCCCCACATCGACATGACCCTCAACGGTTGGCAACTCGTCGACGGCCAACCCCAACCAACCAAACGCATTGACCTCACTGGCCACGGCGCGCGCCGCTTCCAGGAACTCCTCGCTCAGCGGGCCACGCGCTGGGACATTCGCGCCTTCGACTTCCTCCACCCGCGCAGCCTCCACATCACGGAGCCCCGCGTGGGCATCCCCGACTACGCGAAAATCCTCCAGTACCAGCTGCGCGAGCTCGTGGACCTGCGCAAGATTGACTACAGCCGGGACCAGAAGACTGTGTGGTGGAACAGCTACAAGGACAACCAACGCACCAAGTTCACGGTCGGCGACTTCCTCCTCGGTCTCACCGAGTACGAGCACCGGCTCGGCCCCTGGAGCCAGGACGAACGGCGGGGCCGCCAAATCCTCCACTGGCGCTACGGCCATCTCGCCGACCGAACCATCGGAAAAACGGAGAAGGCGATGGGCGGCACCGACCGCCCTCACGGCACCGGATGCCCATGCATGGAATGCCAGGACTGGGGCGAACCGCTGAGCGACGAGGAACTCTCTGGCCCCGCCGACGACCGGCCCCCAGAATGACTCCGCTATGGGCTCGGGACCAAGTCCTTCGGAACTCCTGTCGAGGCGGGCGAACCCGTCAAGGCACCAGAGCGCCGAACGTGCCGAGCCGCCAAGCGCTTCTCCAGGAGCGCCCAATACGCTTCGTCTTCATCGCCTGCTTCCACGGCTTCCTTGTAGCCGTATTCGTCGAGTCCGGCGTCGCGGCGAACTTGATCCATCTGGTCCCCGAAGGCCAAATGAATGTAGGTTTCAGCCATCTTGCTACCGGCTTTCCAACCAAAATACGCGTTCAATCGGTACGGCTGCCAGTTGAGACGTGCCTTGCGGGTTGCACAGGAGTGCCGGAAATCATGCGAGTTCAGCGGCTCCCCCGTGCTCTGGACTCCCTCCCATCCCGACACCGTGCCCAACTCGACCAGCACCCGATACCAGACCGTGTAGGTCATGCGGCGGTATCCCGTGCGGTCGCGGATGCCGATGAACAGGGGTGCCTGCTTGTCGTGCGCGGCCGGGTGAACCGCAAGCCATGCTCGAAGGATGGCGGCGCATTCCAGGGCGAAAATGTTGCGCGGACCGGTCTTGAGCCGCTTCGCGCGCGGATTGAGAGAAAGCTTGACGCCTTCCTTCACAAACTCCACGTCGCCCACGCGTAGACTCAGCAACTCGGAGATGCGGAACCCGGAGTCCCACAACGTCCACAAAAGCGCCTGAATCAACAAGATGGCAGGGACGGTCTTGTAGAACGCGAACTTGCTCGTGGCAACCTTCACGATTTGGTGGAACCACTCCCGCGCCACCAGTTGGCCAGCGACGCGGGCCTCCGGTTCTCGCATGTAGAGGCAGTTGTCCAGCTCCCACGACACGTCCCCCAATTGTGGGACCTGGTGGAGTTCTTTCATCATGCGCCGCATACACAGCGTCATCGTGTAGGCGTTCGAGTCCGCGAAATCGGCGCGCGTCTTGATGACGAACTCCGTCCACCGCTTGGCCTCGATGAGGTCGAAGCGTTGACCCTGCGCCCAGGCATCGGCGTGCCGGGCGCTGGCCGCATAGTGCGCCACGCTGCCGGGTTTTAGCCCGCTGGCGTGTTGGCGTTGCACAAAATCGGCCACGAAGGGTCGATTGGCGGCACCGATTTGGGCAACCATTCGGTCGATGTAGCCCAACGTCTGATCGTCACGGTCCGGCGCGGTCGTCGGTTCTGGCTTCTCAATTTCATCCTGTTGTGCGTCTCGGGTCATCCGGTCACCTTTTGTAGGGGACCCGAGTCGGGCGATTCGGTCCTCTGGAATCCTGCACTCCGCATGCGGGAGCGCCTTGACTTGTCCACCCCCCAACAGGGGGATAAACAAGTTTAGGCACCAAAGAGAGACTCTAGGGCCCGTGGGGTAGTTTGGATATCCTTTAGGCTTGCGGAGCCTGCGACGGGGGTTCAAATCCCCCCGGGCCCGCTTCACTTCGGCGCTTCGCGCCTCGTTCAGCGAGCCCGGGGGGTCCGCTCGCTTCGCTCGCTCGCCCGGAGCGCTGCTGCGCTCCGTGCGTCCCCCCGGGCCCGCACGTTGTTCGCTCGGATGGAGCATGCAATGGTCCGTTTGCGTTCGGCCCGCACGATGTTCGTTCAGCGTGCTGATTATCCGTCGCCGTGGCGTCGCCTTCGCATGGCCCTCCGAACCGCGCTTTACGACTGGCACGCCGCCCACGGCGCGACGTTCGTCCCGTTCGCAGGCTACGACATGCCGGTGCACTACGGCTCCATCAAGGCGGAGCACGCGGCCGTCCGCACGGCGGCCGGCCTGTTCGATGTCAGCCACATGTCGAATCTCTGGGTGAGCGGCCCCAAGGCGGCCTCCGCCCTCGCCCGCGTCACCCCCTCCAACCCCGCCGTCGTCCCGCTCGCGAGGGGCAAGTACACCGTCATCCTCAACGCCGACGGAACCATCCTCGACGACGCCTTCTACTTCAAGGTCGCCGAGGACCGCTTCTACGTCATCCCGAATGCCGGCCGCAACGTCGCCGTGGGCGACGCCTTGCGGAGTGAAGGCGCCGCGGTCGAAGATGTCACCGCAGCCACGAGCATCTTCGCCCTGCAGGGGCCGAAGGCCAAGGAAATCCTTGCCGCAGCCTCGTCGGATGCTGCACCGAAATTCCACCACCTCACGACGATGCGCATCGCCGGCGTGGAGTGCCTCGTCTCGGGCACCGGCTACACGGGCGAGAAGGGCGTCGAGCTCTACCTCCCCGCCGCGCAGTCGGTCGCGGTCTGGGAACACTTGATGGCGGTCGGCGCCTCGCACGGTCTTGCCTCCATCGGACTTGGGGCCCGTGACACGCTGCGCCTCGAGAAAGGCTACTGCCTCGCCGGCAACGAGTTCGAAGGAGGCCGCACCCCCATCGAGGCGGGCCTCGCCTGGGTCATGGATTGGAACGGCGACTTCCACGGCAAGTCGCACCTGCGGGTGCAGATGGAGTCGGGCGACCACGATCGCCTCGTCGGTCTCGTGCAAGAATCGGGCATCCCGCGCCATGGCTACCCCATCCTCCGCGACGGCTCGCGCATTGGTCAAGTAACGAGTGGCACCATCAGCCCGACCACGGGCAAGGGCATCGCGCTTGGCTACGTGCGCGGCGCCGCCGTCGGGGACGAGGTCGCCGTCGAGGTGCGCGGCAAGGCGCAGTCGGCGAACGTCGTGAAGCCACCCTTCGTGTAGTTCTCTCCTGAAGAGCCACCGATTGGCTTAACCTGAGCCGCCTCGTCGCTTCTTCCGTGTATGTCATCGTCGGCGGCGCTGGCGAGGTGGGCTACAATGTCGCTCGCGCGCTGCGGGAAGAGGGGCACACCGTCACCGTGGTGGACCCGCGCGCCGACCGCATCGAGCGGCTCGCCGACCTCGACGTGACCGCCATCCAGGGCAACCTGGCCGCCCGCGCCGTCCTCGAAGAGGCGCGCGTCCAGGAGGCGAACCTCTTCCTCGCGCTCACCGGCGACGACGAGGTGAACATGCTCGCGGCGGCGCTCGCCAAGACGCACGGCGCCCGCACCGTCGCCCGCATCCACAGCCCCGACTACCTCAGTGTTCCCTACTCGGACGACTACAAGTCCATCGGCATCGACGCCGCGGTTTGCCCCGAGCTGGTCGCGGCCATCCGCATCAAGCGCATCCTCAACCAGCCGAGTCTGGTGGCGGCCGACGTCTTCGCCGAAGGCAAAGTGTTCATCGCCGAAGGACGCATCGCGGAGCAGGCGTTCGTCGTCGGCAAGCGGCTGGACGAGGTCGAACCGCCGCCCGGTTTCCACCTGTTTGCCATCTACCGCGGCGACGACGTCATCCTGCCCAAGGCGCACGTGCGGATGCAGGCGGGCGACCGCATGCTCATGGCGCTCTCTTCGCCCAGCGTCCTGCGCGACGTGGAGTCCTACATCGGCAAGGCGCGCCAAGTGCGCGAGCGCAAGGAAGTGCGCCGCGTCATGATTGCGGGCGCCACCCGCATCGGCATCCAACTTGCCCGGCTCCTCGAGCAATCCAAGCGCGACGTCGTCCTGGTCGAGAAGGACCCAGCACTTGCCCGTGAGGCGGGCGAGCGGCTGCAGCGCGCCCTCGTCGTCACCGGAGACGTCACCGACCGCAAAGTGCTGGTCCAAGAGAACGTCGACACCTTCGACGCCTTCGTGGGCGCCACCAAAGTCGAGGAGTACAACATCCTGGGCTGCCTCATTGCGCGCGAGCAGGGAGTCCCCCTCACCGCGGCGCTGGTGAACCAGCCAGAACTGCGCCCCATCCTCGAGGACCTCGGCATCGACCTCGTCGTTGCCCCGCGCCTCACCACCGTCGGCGCCATCCTCAAGCAGGTGCATGGCGGCGCAGAAGAAATCGCGCTGCAGAACACGGGAGGCGAACGGCTTCTGGTCTTCACCGTCCGCGAAGGAGCCGCCGCCGTCGGCCAAAAAGTGCGCTCCCTCGCGCTGCCCGAGAGCGCGATGCTGGCCGCCATCGTGCGCGGCGAACACGTCATCATGCCGCGCGGCGAGGATTCCGTCGAGGCGGGCGACACCGTCATCGCCTTCAGCCTGCATGAGTCGGCGGAGGCGTTGGAGGCCCTCTTCGCGTGATTCGGGCCGCCCAGCTCGCCCGCTCGGTCGCCGTGGCGATTCGCCTCACCGGCATCGCGCTGCTTGTTCCGCTCGTCGCTTCGCTCGCCCTTGACCCGTGGAACCGCCGGGTGCTTGGTTCCTTCGAGTTGCCCGCCACGACGCTGGCGTTCGGCCTCTGCGCAGCGCTTGCCGCAGCGCTCTGGCTGCCGCTTCGCATCGTCTCCAACCGCGCCACAGAGCCGCTGTCGGACCGGGAGGGCTACGTCGGCGCCGCCCTCGGCTGGGTCGCCGCCGCCTTGATTGCAGCCTCACCATTCCTCCTGCTGCGCGCGCTCGGACCGCTCCCCTCGTTCTTTGAGGCGATGAGCGGGCTGACCGGGACCGGCATCACCGCCATCGCCAACCTGGACGCGGTGCCGCGCTCGCTGCTGTTCTGGCGCTCGTTCCTGCAATGGATTGGCGCGCTCGCCTCCATCATCCTCGCCCTCTCCTTGGTCGCCCGGCTGACGCATGGTGGCCTGCTCTGGATGGGCCCGGCACGCGCACGCTGGCGCATCGCCGAGGTGGCGCAATCGGTGGGGGCCGTCTACCTCGTCTTGACCCTGGGATTCGCCGTGCTTTTCGACGCCGTGCTGACGTTCCGCCACGGCCTCACCGGAATGGACGCGCTCCTGGAGTCGCTCACGCAGGTGTTCGCCGCGTACGGCAACGGCGCCTTCACGCTCCATGACCACATCGTCCTCGCCGACGACCCCGTCCTCTCCTCGCTGCGCGCCGCCATGATGGTGGCGGGCGCCCTGGGCCTCCCCGTCGCCATCGTCCTCGCCCGTCGCCACGCCGTGCGCAACCTCGGCGCCAACCCCGAAGCGCGTTTCTTCGTCGCCCTTCTCGCCGCCGCTTGCCTCGCCACCGTGGCTGCCACCTGGAACGCGGATGCCACCACCTCGCTCCAGGCGACCCTCGCCATCGCCACCGGCGCCGGTGTTGCCACCACCCCCGTGCTGCCACCGTTTGCCACCCTGCTGCTGGTTCTCGCAGCAGTCACCGGAGGGACCATCGCCTCTGCGGCGGGCGGCATCACCGCCTACCGCACCCTCGTCTTGCTCAAGAGCGTCGGACGGGAGCTGCGTCGCATCCTCCACCCGCACGCCGTCATCCCGCTGCGCGTGGGCGGCCGCGTGGTTCCCGAAGAGTCGGTGATGGCCATCATCGCCTTCTTTTTCACCTTCGTCACGGCGTGGATTCTTGGCGCTGGAACCTTGGCCTCCCTGGAGCCCCAACTCTCCCTGGAGGATGCCGCAACCGGATCGCTTGCGGCGCTCGGCAACGTCGCCTTCGGGACTGGCGCGCTTGCCGGACCGGACGGTTACGCCCACCTGAGCCTCGCGAGCCAGGCCGTCCTGACCGGGCTGATGTGGGTGGGACGGCTCGGGGTCTTTGCGACGCTCCTGGTCTTCCTCCCCAGCACCTGGCGCAAGTAGATGTCCCCCCGCCGCGTCGAGAACGCGTGACCGGTCTCGCCTCCTTCGCGGCGCGAGCCACCGAACTGCTTGCCGCCCGCACGGTTGCAAACAAGGACGCGTGGGGCGACCTGAAGCGGCAAGTCGCGCGCGAGCTGGGCGTTCCTCCCCCCTCTGACGCCGAGCTGGCCGAGGCGCTCGACCCGGCGACGCGCGAACGGCTCAAGCCGGTCTGGCGCACGAAGCCGGTGCGCAGCCGCAGCGGGGTTGCCATCGTTGCCGTGATGTCCAGCCCCGCCTCCTGCCCGCACGGCAAATGCAGCTTCTGCCCCGGCGGCCCGGAAGTGGGGGTGCCGCAGAGCTACACCGGATTCGAGCCGAGCACGATGCGCGCCATCGAGTTCGCCTACGACCCCTACCGCATCGTGCGCACGCGGCTCGCGCAACTGGAACGCAACGGCCACAGCGTCGAGAAGGTGGACATCGTCATCCAAGGCGGAACCTTCCCGGCCCGCGACGTGGCGTACCAGGAGTGGTTCGTGGCGGGCATCACGGCGGGGCTCAACGACGGCCCCGGCGACGGTTCCTGGCCGACGGAATCGGTTTGGGCGAACCTCGATGCCAACGAGCGCGCCCTCCGCCTCGCGGAACTTCAATCCCAGAACGAGACCGCGCGCTGCCGGCTCGTCGGGCTCACCATCGAGACGAAGCCGGATTGGTGCCTGGAACCGCACATCGACTTGATGCTGCGGCTCGGCGCCACCCGCGTCGAGATCGGCATCCAGACACTCGACGAGGGAGTGCTCGAGGCGACGCACCGCGGCCACACCTTGCAGGAGTCGCGCCGCTCGCTGCAGGTTGCCCGCGACGCCGGATTCAAGGTGTGCGCTCATCTCATGCCGGGATTACCACGTCCCGCCCGCCTGGTCACAGATTTCTCAGATTCCGCAGATTCCAACGGTTCGCAATCTGAGAAATCTGCGCAATCTGCGACAAAAAAAGGGGCGCTCGACCCCGACCCCGCCGCCGACATCGAGGACGGGCGCCGCCTGTTTGCCGAACCGGAGTGGCGGCCGGACATGCTGAAAATCTACCCAACCCTTGTGGTGCAGGAGGGCGAGACGCTGCTCAAGCGGCAGTGGCAACGGGGCGAATTCCACCCCTACGACACCGCGCAGGCCGCCAGCGTCATCGCGCGCATCAAGACGCATGTTCCGGAGTGGTGCCGCATTCAGCGCGTCGACCGCGACATCCCGACGACGCACGTGGAGGCGGGCGTCCTCAACAGCAACCTTCGACAATTCACGCACGCCGAGATGGCGCGGCTCGGACTGCCGCCCTGCCGCTGCGTGCGCTGCCGGGAATCGGGCTCTCGCGAGGCGGTCGGCATGGAGGTCGATGCAGAGCGCGCCGTCTTGGTCCGCCGCACCTACGAGGCGGCGGGCGGGACCGAGCTGTTCCTGTCGTTCGAGGACCCGGACAGCGACGCCATCCTCGGTTTCCTCCGTCTGCGCCGCGTCGGCGTCTTGGCGCACCGCCCCGAAACCCGTGTGCCGGGCGGGGCGGCGTTCGTGCGGGAACTGAAGGTGTTTGGGACGGCGCGCGCCCTTGCCGACGACCCGGAAGGTGACACCTCCCTCCCCGCGGCGGGCTCGTTCCAGCATCAAGGGTTCGGCTCGCGGCTGCTTGCGGAGGCCGAAACCGTGGCTCACGAGTGGGGTGTGGGGCGCCTTCTCGTCATCGCGGGGCCGGGTGTCAAACCCTACTACAGGGCGCGCGGCTACTCGGACTGCGGCCCCTACGTCGCAAAGGTTCCCAACGGTCACGCCTAAAAGCGGGCGGGCCGGTTGGACGTTGTGTCCTGCCTGTTCTGCCGCATCGCCGCACGGGAGCTCCCGAGCGCCGAACTCTACGAGGACAAGCAAGTGTTCGCCTTTCTCGACATCAATCCGCTGCGGCCCGGCCACGCCCTCATCGTTCCGAAACGGCACGCCGCCCGGCTCGCCGACGCCACCCCGGAGGATGCTGGCGCCCTGCTGCAGGCGGCGCGCACTCTCGGCCCGGTCTTGTGCGGCTTGGTGAACGCCGACGACGCCACGCTTGCGATCCACGACGGCCCCGACGCCGGCCAGGAGGTCGCGCATCTCCACCTTCACCTCATCCCGCGCACCCCCTCCGACGGCGGCGGCCCCATTCACAACCTGTTCGCCACTCGCCCCCGGCCCAGTCCGGAGGACCTCAACGACCTCGCCATGAACGTGCAGACCGAACTCGGAAAGCTCGGAAAAGCTGCGACACCCCTCAAGACGGGAGGACGCTGATGCCCGCCTACCAGATCGAGATGGAAGTTCGGTTCAATGACGTGGACGGACTGGGCCACGTCAACAACGCCCTCTACCTCACCTACCTAGAGCACTGTCGCATGCGCTTCTTCACCGAGGTCGCGGGCTCAAAATCAGAGCGCGACTTCCCCTTCATCCTCGCCATGGCCGCCATCGACTACAAGGCGCCCATCAAGATGGGGTCGCGGCCGGTCGTGAAGATGTGGACCGCCCGCGTCGGCGGCAAGTCGTGGGATTTCGACTACGAGATCAAGGACGCCAAGACCAGCGTCGTCTACGCCACGGCGAAGACGGTGCAGGTTGCCTACGACTACAAAATTGAGAAGTCGGACCAACTGGACGGCGCCCTACTCAACCTGGTGAAAGGGCTGAAACTGTAGTCCGCCCACACGCTTGGAAGCGGAAACTCTCCAGGACGCGCCGCGGCTCTCGTCCTGCGCACAGCCGCTTCTCCTGCATGTTTTTCTATCCATTCGCAGGTCTCGCACCATGGACTCCAAAAGGGTGTTCCTGACACTCATCGGTGTGCTTCTCCTCGTTGGCGGCCTCGTGACGTGGCGCCTGAACTTTGAGGACATCAAGTACGGTGGCGCCTGCACCATTGCTTCGACGACGCCCGATGGCACATTCACTTGCACCAAGGTGGCGCCTCAAGCGTCGGTGAGCCAGATTGTCACCGCGGTTGTCGAGGCCCTGGTCGCCACAACGGGAGCCGCAATGATCGCATGGTTTGGCGTGACGACCCGTCGTCCGGCTCGAACCGTGTTCCTGACCGCTGCGGCGTGTCAGGTTGGGTTCCTGGTTGCTGCTTCTCTCCTCCAGGAGAATTTCAATCCCGAGTGGACGCCTTCCGTTCTCCAATACATCGTCTACAGCTTGGTCGCCGCAATCGCCATCGTGGCCTGCGGATTTGCGTGGCACCGGCTTAAAGCGCCGAACGCAGTCGGCACCTCGTGATTCCGGCGCAGCCCGGCGACCGCATCCGACTGACGACGCACGACAGCGCCGCGTTCGAGGGCATCCTGATGCCGCGCCACTCCTTCAGCGGCGCCGACATCGTGACCCTCAAACTCGACAACGGCTACAACGTCGGCCTCGCCGGCGAGGGCGCCAAGGTCGAGGTGCTGGAGCGCGCCGCACCGGTCGCCCGCGCCCTCGCGCAGCCCCAGAACGACCCCGCGAAGCCGACGATTGCCATCCTCGGCACGGGCGGAACCATCGCCTCGTTCGTCGATTACCGCACGGGCGGCGTCACACCTGCCACGCGCCCCGAAGAGCTGGCCGCCGCGGCGCCGGAGCTGTTCGGGTTCTGCAACATCCGCGCCGAGGTGCTCCTCAACATGTTCTCGGAGGACATGCAGCCGGAGCACTGGACCAAGATTGCCGAGCGCGCGGCATGGCACCTCAACAATGGTGCTCGCGGCGTCGTCATCCCGCACGGCACCGACACCCTCTCCTACACGGCGACGGCGCTCGCCTTCGCGCTCGGCGACCTCTCCGGCCCGGTCGTCTTGGTTGGCAGTCAGCGCAGCAGCGACCGCCCCTCCTCGGATGCGAGCGAGAACCTGCTTGCCGCCGCCCGTGTTGCCGCAACGAGCGACTGCGGTGAAGTGGTGGTCGTGATGCACGCCTCCTCGTCGGATGGCGAAGCCTCCATCCACCGTGCCACCCGCGTGCGCAAGCTGCACACAAGCCGGCGCGACGCCTTCCAATCCGTCAACGTTCCCCGCCTCGGCCGTGTTGCCGGTGGCGCCGTCACGTGGGAACATGGCTACCGCAAAATGACACCTGGAAAGACGCGCTGCGATGCGGTGTGGGACGAACAGGTGAGCATGATTGTCTCCTACCCCGGCCTCTGGCCGCAGCACATCGAGGACGTTGTGCTGAAGGGCACCGTCATCGTCGGCACCGGCCTTGGACACATCGCGCACCGCGTCCTGCCCGGCATCGAGGCGGTCATCAAGCGAGGCGCGCACGTCGTGATGGCGAGCCAATCCATCCACGGCGCCGTCAACATGAACGTCTACTCCACCGGCCGCGACCTGCTGCAGATGGGCGTCCTTCCGGCCGGCGACATGATGGCGGAGGTCGCCTACATCAAACTCATGTGGATTCTTGGCCACACCTCCGACCCCGCCGAAGTGCGCCGCCTCTTCCTCACGCCGCTGGCCGGCGAGATGGGAGACGCGAGCGACCTGCGCGCGTTCGGGACGCTGGAGGCCACGAAGTGACGGCCCCGCTCAGCGGCGCCGACGCACTGCGCTGGTTCAACGAACCCAAGCTGGACTGGACTGCGATTGGGTTCAAGTGCGGACTGGAAATTCATCAGCAGCTCGACACCCGCAAACTCTTCTCGCTCGCTCCGAGCCGTGTTGTCGAACCGGATGAAGTGGGACCCCTCACGGTCGGCGCCGTCGAGCGCCGCCTGCGCGCAACGGGGGGAGAGTCCGGCGCCGTCGATGATGCTGCCCGCGCCGAGGCGGACAAGAACCTGCGTTTCCGCTACCTCGCCATCGCCGGGCTCACCAGCCTGGTGGAACTCGACGAGGAGCCTCCGGCACCGCTCAGCCCCGACGCTCTCGACGTGACCCTGACCTTCGCCGGGCTTGCCAAGTCTCGCCCGGTCGAGGAGATTCAGGTGATGCGCAAGACCGTCATTGATGGCTCCAACACGGGCGGTTTCCAGCGCACCGCGCTCGTTGCGACCGGAGGCCAGCTCGATGTCGAGGGCGGCGACGTTGGCATCTGGACCGTCGCGGTCGAGGAAGATTCAGCGCGCAAGCTGGAGGGCGGCCCTGCGGGCGTCGTTACGTACACCCTGGACCGGCTCGGCATCCCGCTCATCGAAGTCGCCACCGCTCCCGACATCAAGGACCCGGCGCACGCCCAGCGCACGGCGGCCCGCATCGGCGCCCTGCTGCGCACGACGGGACGCGTCAAGCGCGGTTTGGGAACCATCCGGCAGGACCTCAACGTGAGCGTCGGCGTCGGCGACCGTGTGGAGATCAAAGGCTGCCAAGACCTGCGCGCCGTGAGCCGCGTCATCGAGGCGGAGTGCCGCCGGCAACTCTGGATGCACCACCTGCGCACCACCCTCGCGGCGCGCGGCGCCGACGGCATCGCAGGGCCCGCGACCGATGTCACGTCCCTCTTCGCCAAGACGGAGGCGAAATCCATCCAGGCCGCCAAAGGCGCCAAAGTCCTCGCCATCCGGCTTCCCCTCTTTGCGGGCCTTCTCAAAGGCGCCGCGAAGGACGCGCCTCGCCTGGGCCGCGAACTGGCCGACCACGCCAAAGTGGCGGCGGGCGTCAAGGGCATTTTCCACAGCGACGAGCTGCCTGCCTACGGCATCAGCGACGCCGAAGTGCAAGCAGTGCGCACCGCCCTCAAGTGCGGACCGGATGATGCGTTCGCGCTCTGCGTTGAATCGGAGCCCATTGCCCGCCGTGCGCTTGCCGCCGTCGCCGCGCGCGCCCGGGCTGCCCTCGGCCCCGCCGTGAAGGAAGTGCGCGCCGCACAACCGGACGACTCGACGCGGTTCATGCGCCCAATGCCGGGAGCCGCGCGGATGTATCCGGAAACCGATGTTCCGCCCATCCGGGTCAGCAGCGAACGGTGGCGCCGCATCCTCCAGACGCTCCCCGCCAAGCCGGAGGAGAGAATGGCCTCCCTCGCAACGCGCCACAAGCTGAGTCCGGAACTGGCGAAGCAGCTGGTGAACGACGGCCTCGACACCGGTTTCCTTGGGCTCGTCCAAGCTGGCGCCGACGCCAATCTTGCTGCCCGCATCCTCCTGCAGATTCTCCCCGCACTCAAACACCCCGACCGTGTCGAGGCGCGCCTCGGCGAGGTCGCCGACGCGGTGCGTTCGGGCCGCTGCTCCAAGGAGGCGGTCGAGCCGATTCTTGCGGTGCTTGACGCGGAACCTGGACTCTCCATCGATGCCGCCATCGCCAAGGCGGGTGCTGGCTCCGCCGACGCCGCCGTCGTGGACGCAGTCTGCACCAAGGTCATTGCGGGTCGCCTTGAGTTCGTGAAACAGCGCGGACTCGCCGCCCAAGGCCCCCTCATGGGCCCCGTCATGGCGGAACTGCGGGGCAAAGCGGATGGCCAACTCATCGCGGCGCGCCTCAAAGCGGCCATCGAGGCTGTCCTTCCATGACCCTTGTCCTCGCCTCCAAGTCGCCTCGGCGCGCCCAGCTCCTGCGCTACTTGACCACAGACTTCACCGTCGCCGGCGTGGACATCGAAGAGGTCGCCCCGCGCGCTCTCTCCATCGCCGAGGCGGTCGAAGTCATCGCGCGCAAGAAGGCACTTGCCGCAAGCCGCAGCCGCCCCGACGACTACGTATTGGCCGCCGACACCGTCGTCTCCATCGGGGACATGCTTCTCGACAAGGCGGCGACCCCCGCCGAGGAGCGTGAGCGTCTTGCTGCCATCTCCGGCACGACGCACCAGGTCGCCACCGGCCTCGCGCTTGCCTGGAACGGCAAGGCGATGGACCAGGCGCACGCCGTCACCGCCGTCCTCGTCGAGCGCATCCCGGCCGAGGTGGTGGACCGCTATGTCGCCTCCAATCTCTGGCAGGGCAAGGCGGGCGGCTACGGCATCCAAGACGCGATGCTTGCGCCCTGGATTCGGCTGCAAAGTGGCCCTTGGAGCAATGTGGTTGGTCTGCCGCTTGCCGTGACGCGCGACCTGCTGCTGCGCAACCGCATCGCCGTCCAGAACCCACCCGAGGAGTCCTGGCTGCGGGACCACAACCCCTTTGACGACGCCGCCCGGTCGCGCGGTGTCGCATGACTTGGGCCTCCCGTCTCCCCATCCTCCTCGCCGCCTCCCTCATGGTGGCGGGTTGCCTCAACAGCGGCCCGACACGGCCCGATTTCGAGCAAGTCGAACAAGACCTCACAACGGTCGCCCTCCCGCTGCTGGAGCTGGACCATGGCGACGACGCGGGACACCGCAGCGCAGCCCTCCACGCTGGCCGTTTCAACTTGGAACTCGTGGGCTACAGCAACGGCCTCAACCGTGACGGCCCCAACGCCCTGCCCCCCCTCGGCCAGTACACGGAGATTGCTGTGGGCACGAACGGCTACGTCTACCTCTCCGGGTTCAGCCCGGACGGTTCGTTCGGCGGCCTCTCCATCATCGATGTCCAGAACGCCTCCGCTCCGAAAGCAGTTGGACGCTACGACGGACTTCCCGCCGTGGATGTCGAAGTGGACCCGGATGGACGTTTCGCCTACCTCGCGACGCAGCGCACGGCCGAGCACAGTGTGCGCGTCCTGCAGGACACTCAGGACCCCTTCGCCGCCCTGCCGCGCGGCATCGTCGTCCTCGACGTGGAGGACAAGACCGCCCCCACTTTCGTCAACTTCCTGCCACTGCCGGTGAACGGCCCGCACACCCTCACTCACGTGCGCCACCCCAATGGCAACGACTACCTTCTGGTCTGCACCTACGACCTGCTCACCGACCCCGTCACGGGCGCCCTTGCCGGCGTCGTCCCGGTCACGCAGCGACTCATCGTCTACCTCATCGCCGAACTGCCCGCCCCGGCGCCCGCCCTGCAACTTTTGCCGGTGGCGCAGTTCCAACTCCTGCAATCCTCGTCGTCTGGCGGGCCCTTGGTCTTCCCGCACGATGCCCGAGTCAGCACCGACCTGAGCGACCCCTCGCGCGTTCTCCTCACCCTCGCCTACTGGGACGAAGGGGTGCGCATCCTCGACTTCACGAACCCGCCCGAGCCCACGATTCCGCCCACCAACCAGGCGCAGTCGCCCATGCTAAAGGAAATTGGCAGCTTCAAGAATTTCGCTCCCAGCCGCTACAACAACATCCACCTCGCCATGCCGTTCGAGGAGCGCATCGCGGGCCGCAGCATCACCGTGGCGCAACCGGAGATTCCCGGCGCCCCGGAGGAGACCGGCCAGGTGAGCATCCTCGACAGCACCAACCCCGCGAGCCCGACGCTGCTTGGCTCCTGGACGCTCAACTCCATCAACCCGGAACTCGCCATCACCGGCTTCGACTTCAGCCCACACAACTTCGACCTCTGGGACGGCAAAATCGCGCTCGGCCATTTCCACGCTGGCGTCTGGGTCCTCGACGTCAGCGACGAGGCGAACCTGCGCGAACCGAAGCCGGTCGCCTTCTACATGCCCGCCATCCCGCGCGCCAACTCCCCCGTCGCACAGCCCAACGTCTGGGGCGTCGTCGAGCAGGGCGGCCTTCTCTATGTGGTGGACGAGGCAACCGGGCTGCACATTCTGCGCTACACCGGCCCGTAGCAACGCTTGCTCCGGGTCGCAGATTGCGCAGATTTCTCAGATTCTGACTGGTCGGTAAAGCGAATCTGAGCAATCGGGGAAATCTGCGACGAAAAGGCGGCGCGCCAAGGCTTTGACCACCTTCTCCGTGGGTGCGCCGTGGCCATCCAGAACGTGACCGTCATCGGGGCTGGGAACATGGGCTCCGGCATCGCGCAGGCGTTCGCTGCCGGCGGGTTCCGGGTCACCCTGAACGACGTCTCCGCCGAGGCGGTTGCCAAGGGTCTTGAGCGCATCCGCAAGCCGCTCGAGAAGCGCGTCGCGGAGGGCAAGATGCCACAAGCGGAGCTGGACGGGCTGATGGCGCGCCTTGTGGGGCAGCCAGACCTTGCCGCCGCCGTCGCGGATGCGGACATGGCGGTGGAGGCGGTCTTCGAGGATCTCAAAGTCAAGCGCGATCTGTTCGCAAAAATCGACACGTTGGCGCCTGCCAAGACCATCCTCGCCACCAACACCTCCAGCTTCTACGTGAAGGACATCGCGGCCGCCACGAAACGCCCGGACCGCGTCGTCGGCCTGCATTTCTTCTTCCCCGCCGCCATCAACAAACTCCTCGAAGTGGTGAAGGGCCCCACGACAAGCTCGGCGAGTTTTGACGCCGCTTTTGCCGCGGGCAAGAAGGCGGGCAAGTCCTGCATCTCCACGGCCGACGCGCCCGGCTTCGCCGTGAACCGCTTCTTCGTGCCCTGGATCAACGAGGCGTGCCGACTCCTCGACGAAAACGTGGCGAACATCCCGACCATCGAGGCGGCCGCGAAAGATGCATTCGGCATCACAATGGGCCCGTTCGAACTGATGAACGTCACCGGCGTGCCCATCAGCTTGCACGCCCAATCCACGCTCCACAAAGAGCTCGGTGCATTCTACGAACCGGCCAAGGGGTTGCGGGCCCAGGTCGAACGGAAAGCAAACTGGGACCTCACCGGCCCGGTCGATGCGACGAAGAAGGCGGCGGTCGCGGCGCGCCTGCGCGGCGTCGTGTACGGCATCGCCTGCCACCTCGTCGAAGCCAAAGTATGCACCCTTCGCGACACCGACCGCGGCGCCACCATCGGCCTGCGCTGGGCGGCTGGGCCGTTCGCGATGATGAACAAGCAGGGCACCGCGAAGGCGGCCGCCGAGGTCCAAACTCTCGCAGGCAAATGGGGCACAGCGTTCCCGATGCCCAACACGCTGGCCAAACAGGCCGCCGCCAACGCGCCGTGGCACCTCCCCACCGTCACCTCCGAGTTGCTCGACGGCGGCCAACTCGCCCTCGTCACCTTTGACCGGCCCGAGGCGCTCAACGCCCTCAACGAAACCGTCCTCCATGACCTCGATGCGGTTCTCGCCGACCTGGAGAAGGCCCGGCCGCGCGCCGTCATCGTCACGGGCGAGGGCAAGGCGTTCATCGCCGGCGCCGACATTCCAACCATGCGCGCTCACGACGTTGCCGGGGCCCGCGCCTACACCGCCCTTGGCAACCGCGTCCTCGACCGGCTCGCCGCCACGTCCTGCCCCGTCCTCATGGCCATCAACGGATTCGCGCTGGGCGGCGGCCTTGAGCTTGCGCTTGCCGGCGATTTGCTGTACGCTTCGGAGAAAGCGCAACTCGGCCTCCCCGAGGTGGGACTTGGCATCCACCCCGGTTTCGGCGGAACGCAGCGGCTCCCCCGCCGCATCGGCATCGGCAAGGCGAAGGAGATTGTCTATGCCGGCAAGACGATTGGCGCCAAGGAGGCGCTCGCCATCGGACTCGTGGATGGCGTGGTGGCGCCCGAGGCGCTGATGGAGCACTGCCTCACGGTGGCACGTTCCATCGCGTCGAAGTCCCCCCTCGCCGTCGCGGGGGCCAAGTCGAGCATCGACCACGGCATCGAGACCGGACTCGCCGCCGGACTGCGCATCGAGCAGGAATCGGTTGCGCTGCTCTTTGCGACCCAAGACAAGAACGAAGGAATGGATTCTTTCCTGCAGAAGCGAGCCCCTCGGTTTTCCGGCCGTTAAACGGTTCCGTCGGCCGCGTCTGTCCGGGACGCCGAAGTTCCAAATAGCGGCCACGCTCGGTAGCCCATATGCTCGATGTTGAAACGGCCCGCAAGGAATTGTTGCAGAAATCTCTGCTGCACATCGAGAAAGCCACGGCGTTGACCTGGGCGTCGCGCGCGGCGGCCGCACTCGACTTGGCCGCGGGGGCCACGACGGAGCGCAAGCGCGGTCAGTGGCTGCAGGACGCCGAGAATTACCGGCAAGAAGCTCTGGAGCACGCGGCCATGACCGAAGACATGGAGTTTCTTGCTGCCGTCATCACCGAAATCAAAACCCACCGCAAAGCCGCCCTCAAGCCCCTTGACAAGACGGCATGACCATCTAAGCCGTCTGAAGCACCTATATGCCTGGACCCCGGTCCAGCGTCGTGCCCAGGCCAGCCCTCGGACAGGTGACCTCGAGCGATCGCGCGACACCGCTGCGGCAAATCCTCGGCGACGGCGAAGGGGTCGAGGGCGTCGAGATTCCGAAGCTGGCCCCGGAACTTCTCAAAAAAGCGTTCCGCACGATGCTTTTGGTGCGCACGCTCGATGCCAAGATGACCAACCTGCAGCGCCAGGGCCGCATCGGATTCTACGGCGCCTGCACCGGCCAGGAAGCGACGCCCATCGGGACTGCGATGGCGTGCGAACCGGACGATTGGATGTTCCCTGCTCTGCGCGAAGGTTCCGCCGCCTTGTTTCGCGGCCTCAAAATCAGCCACTACGCGGCGCAGTGCCTCGGCAATGACCTTGACTTGCAGAAAGGGCGCCAGATGCCGTGCCACTACGCCGACCGCGGCATCAACCATGTCTCCTGGTCCAGTGTCATCGCGACGCAGCTCGTTCACGCCGCCGGCGCAGCGTACGGCATGAAGCTCAAAGGCACCAAGCAGGTCGCCATCGGCTTTCTCGGCGACGGAGCGACGAGCGAGAACGATTTCCACAGCGCCCTCAACCTGGCCGCCGTCACCAAGTCGCCCGTCGTCTTCGTCTGCCAGAACAACCAGTTTGCCATCTCGGTCCAGCACGAAAAGCAGACCGCGACGAAGACCTACTCCGAGAAGGCGGTCGCCTACGGCATGCCCGGCATCCGCGTGGATGGCAACGACATCTTGGCTGTCCACCAGGCGGTGACCGAGGCGGTCGAGCGTGCCCGCAGCGGCGGCGGACCCACCCTCATCGAAGCACTCACCTACCGGATCGTCGCCCACAGCACCTCCGACGACCCGACGCGCTACCGCGACGAGGCGGAGTTCCAGAAATGGCTCAAGCGCGACCCGGTGGAGATTTTCCGTCGCCATCTCAAGGCGCGCAAGATCTGGAGCGAGAAGTGGGAGTCCGGACTGCAGGCGGAACTTGACGCCGAGGTCGAGGTCGCCATCAAAGAGGCCGAGGCAGCGACACTGCCGACGCCGGAGACGATGTTCTACGACGTCTACGCCAAGGTTCCGCAACTCCTCAAAGACCAAGCCAAAGAGATGCAGGACGGCCTCGCAACCGGGCAGTACGAGTGGCCGCCGAAGGGGCATTAGTCAATGCCTCCTTCAAAATTGGACGCTTGTTTAACCTACATCGACCAACTCGCTCAAACCGTAGAGTTCGCAGTAGGCAGAATAAAAGAACAAAACGAGTGGCATCCCGAACTAGAGCGAGTGGAGCAGCGCGTTTGTTCCAAATTCGAGTATAACGTGGATCACCAGGGCCCATCGGGGTATGAAACGAAGGAAACTCTAGAAGAAGATTGGAGCATCGCAACCAGCCGCGTAACCTTTGCTGTTTTGAAGGACCCTACAGCCCCAGAGACGCGCCTTGCCGAATTGGGTGGCTCGGACTATCACGCCAGTATGGCTTTGCAAAGCCTAATTCGAAAAATTGGTGCACGCTTCATCCCCGGACACGAGAATGCCTTGCAAAATGAGGCAATCGCAGAATTGCTCTTGGAGGACCTTAACGGCATTGCGCCCACGCAAAAAATTGAAGCAAAAGCCTACGGCTTGGTTGTTCTAACAGAACCGATTCAGTTGGAAGTGCCCGGAGGACAAGTGACCCTTTCTGCGGTCACCCGAGAAATGTTTGAGGCACCGCGTCGAGTTTCTAGGTACACGCCAAGGCCGCTTGAGTTTGATTTCGCACCGGGGACGATCACTATTCGATTGACTACTCTGACACCGAGTGATGTGCAGAGAACTCTGGAAAAAGTGAAAGTGGCACTGGCACTTTTTACGGTTTGCAACGTCGATGTGCGAGAATACTCTATGTCCTCATCGGGGCTTGTTTCATTTGGTGGAACCATGTGGGGCGGTCGAAGTCTTACTCAAAAACGCCCACTAATACTTACATCCGCAAACGCTGCTCGACTGCGAATTTTTTGGAAACAGGTTTGGGCAGAGATTCCGTTGGATGCTTTTTCTCGAACTAGTGAAAGTTCAACCACCGTGGCACTCTCAAGATACATCGAGGCTTGTAGTGAACCCCGAAGCTCAGAGTACAATCTGGCTACAACCATGATGGGACTTGAGAGTCTTTTCACTGAGGGCACTCCAGAAATTTCATACCGATTACGCCAAAGGGTTTCCTGCGTGCTTTCGTGCCTAGGATTCAACGGAAGCGCTGTTCACGCGGTTGTGGCAGAAGGATACAAAATCCGCAGCATCCTTGTGCATGGCGGAAGTGTGACCTACAAAGAGCGCCGGCGAGTTGAGAATTCGTATGGCGGCCTTGATAATCTCTTGGCCCACAATCTTCACGTTCTCCGTATCGCGATTCTTTTTGCACTTCAATCAAGAATGGAGAAGGACTATTTCTTGGATTTAGTCGACGAAGCCATGTTTGATGCGAAGAAACGTGATCAAATGGCTGGCCGACTTGGGCAGTTTGAGAAATCCCTCGGCGTAGCTCATTCTTTTTCTTGAATCCGCCACTAGCTTCATGGCTACGCAACCTGATTCCAGTAAACTTGCCAACCTGGAGTCCAGCCTCCGTCCCTACCAGCAGGAGGGCGTCGCCTTCGCCCTTGCCCATCAGCGCATCCTCCTCGCCGACGCGATGGGTCTGGGCAAGACGTTGCAGGCCATCGCCACCGTTGAGACCGCGAACGCGTACCCCTGCGTCGTCGTCTGCCCCGCCGCCGTCAAGTATGGCTGGCGCCGCGAAGTGGCGAAGTGGGTGCCGTGGCGCACCGTCCAGGTTCTGGAGTCGGGCCGCCACGCCTTGTCGCGCGCCGACATCACCGTCCTCAACCCGGAACTCTTGCCGACCCATCTCGACGACCTGCGCGAACGCGGCCTGAAATCCCTGGTCCTTGACGAGGCGCACTTCTTCAAGAACCCGGCTTCTCAACGCAGTCAGAACGCGCTCGCCCTGTCGCGCGGCGTACCGCTTCGACTGGCCTTGACGGGAACCCCCATCAAGAACCGGCGCGAAGACCTCGTGCACCAACTGCGCATCCTCGACCAGCTCGAACCGGTGTTGAGCATCTACCGCGGCCTCCTTCCGCACTGGTGGAAGCCAACGATGGGGCCGCTTGCCGAGACGCACGCCATCAACGTCCTCACCAGCCTCGACCGCAAGACGCTGAACGACCGGCTGCGCTCCGTCTGCATGGTGCGCCGCACGAAGGAAGAGGTCGCCCCCGACCTTCCCCCGCTGACGCGCACCCGCGTCGAAGTTATGCCCGGTCACCTCAAAGCGTACCACCAGAAGGAGCAGGCGATGCTGGAGTGGGTGCGCAAATGGCACGACAAGTTCGGCGCCCAGGCGGAGGCGATGGAGCCCGCCATGACGCTGGAGTTCCGCGCCCACCTCACCACACTTCGCAAGGAAGCGGCGCTTGCCAAGCTGCCATTCGTGCGCGATTGGGTGGAGCCGCTTGTGGAGTCGGGCGAGCGCGTGGTCTTCTTCGCCTACCACAAGGAGGTGGTTGCCCGCCTTGCCGCAGCACTCCCCGGCCGCGTTGCCACCATCACGGGAGACACCCACCCCATCGAACGGCGCGTCATTCTCGATTCCCTTGACCAAGTGGATTTCCTCGTCGCCACGATGGACTCCACGGGCTACGGCGTGGACGGCATCCAACTGCACGCGAGCCACGTCGCCTTCGTCGAGCTCGACTGGACGCCGACCAAACACGAACAGTGCGAAGGGCGGCTGCACCGCATCGGTCAGACGGAGCATGTCAACGCCTGGTACTTCGTCGCCACCAACACGCTGGATCGCATCCTGATGGACATCCTTGACGCCAAGTGGGCCGACATCCAGGGCGTCGTGGATGGAAAAGAGGAGAGCGACACCGCTTTCCTGGCCGCCATCCTGAAGCGGGTGCTTGCCGATGGAGCGCCTCGTGCCGAAACGCAGCCAGCTTAGGCGTGGATGCGGTCCGCCAAGTTCGTCGGCCCCAACGTCGAACCGGGATTCTCTGCCAGGAGACGTTTCGCGATGAGGGCAAGATGCTGGAAGACATCGGGACCACGTTCGACGGGCATGTGGTCGTCGAGACGCACGACAAGGCCGTCGGGGCGCTTGTCCACGCGCGTGAAGAACGCGAGTTTTCCAGCAGGTAGAATGATGAGCGACTTCAGCAGCCAGCCTTCGGGCAGGGTCGCAACCTCGGCGACCTTGTGCAGGGTTCCGCCCTCGCGGGCAAGCGGCTGCGGGCCGAGGCTGGGCATCGTCGTGGCGGCCAGGATGACGGCGTGGGGCACAACGGTCGAGAAGGCGTTGTGCTCAAGAAGTCGCGGGCGTGGGCTTAGACTGCCTTGAGCGTTTTTGCGACTTCGACGCCGACTTGGCTGGTCTTGAAGGAACCGCCAAGGTCGTAGGTGAAGACTTTGCGCTTGAGGCTCGCCGCGACCGCCGCGTCGATGCTGGCCGCACCCGCAAGAAGGCGCTTGTCGCTCTTCTTGTGGCCGATGTGCTCCAGCATCATGCCCGCGGTGAGAATGGCTGCGTACGGGTTGATGACATCCTTGCCAGCGTGCTTGGGGGCGGAGCCGTGCACCGGCTCGAACATCGCGTGCTTGTCGCCGATGTTGCCGGAGGCGGCCATGCCCATGCCGCCCTGCAGGACGGCGGCGAGGTCGGTGACGATGTCGCCCAGCATGTTGGGGGCGACGCAGACGTCGTACCATTCCGGGTTGCGCACCAGGCTCTGCGTGAAGGCGTCGACGTAGGCGTAGTCCCGCGTCACCTTGGGGTGGGCGGCAGCGACCTCATCGTAGCAGCCACGGAAGAGGCGGCAGCCGGCGCGCACGTTCGACTTGTCGATGCAGGTCACTTTGGCGTGCGCTTCACCGGACGGGTGCTTGGCGCCGGTCGCCTTGCGCGCTGCGGCGCGCGCCTCCGCCATCTCGAACGCGCGCTCGTTGATGCGCGTGGCGCCCTTGCGAGTGATGACGCGGGAGTCCACGGCGACCTCCTCGATTCCGGCGCGCTTCAGGGTGCCGCGCGTCGGCGTGTAGGAACCTTCCGTGTTCTCGCGGAAAATGACCATGTCGACGTTCTGGGGCTCCCAGATTTGCATGAACTTCTCGGAGATTTTGTGCGGGACCCCGGGGAAAAGCTTGCAGGGGCGGACGTTGGCGTAGAGGTCGAGTCCGAGGCGCAGGCCGAAGATGACGTTCCAGCCGGCGATGTTGCCATCGGGCAGCGACACGCCGGGCCAGCCGACGGCGCCCAGCAGCACCGCGTCGGCATCCGCACAGGCGGCGAGTCCACCCTCTTCCCATTCGTGGCCGGTCTTGGCGTAGTGCTGCGCGCCACAGTCAATGTGCTGGATGTCAAGGTCGAAGCCGTGCTTCTCTTGCGCCGCTTCGAGGACCGTGTGAGCCGCCGCGACGACTTCTTTTCCGACGCCGTCGCCGGGGAGGCTGATGACCTTGTTCGCCACGGACCGGGCGACTCCGGGGCGGCTTTTAAGCCGACGGCGGCAGGTAACCCGGGAACGGGAAGGGCAGCGTGTCGTCGGGCAGGGCGATGCCCCCGGCGTGGAGTGGCAGGCGCAGCGTCGCCTTGCCTCCGCCGACGGAGACGAGGCTGCGTGCGAAGGTGTTGTCCTGGCTCACTTCGGAGTCGTTGTTCGTGAGAACAAGCGTCACCTTGCTGTTGGCCGGGATGACGTCGTACTGCGGGTACATGCGCAGGGTCAGCGTGTACGGCTCGTTCGGCGTGAGGTCACTCGGAGCGTTCATGCCGTCGCGGTGGCGGGTGTCCTGGTAGCCGCCGTTCTCGCACAGCGTCGTGGTGCCGAGGCATTCGGCTCCCTCCACGTTGAAGTGGGCGACCCAGTGCGTCGAAGTGGTGTCCGTGCTGGCCTCGAACGTGATTTCGGGGCGCCCGACGAGACGCAGTTCCTGGCTCGTCGTCCAGGTCCAGGTCAGCCGGTCGGGGTCTTCCAGACCAGCGACCGCCGTCACGGCGTTCGGGCCGACGTCGGGGGCGATGCCAGTGAGGACCTCCTCCGGGTAATCGACGATGGCGAGCTCGCCTGCCGAAGCCTGGCCCGGTGCGACCACGGTGCCGTCGGCCGAGAGCTCCAACTCCAGCCAAGCCGCGTCGAGGGCGGGGAAGGACTGGATGCCGTGCCAAGCGCCTTGGTTGTCCTCGATGAGAACGGGCGGCAGCCTCTCCAGGATGCCGTTGTCGCGGCCCAGAAGGAAGTGATCGTACCAAGCGTGCAAGAGGTCCTTCCAGTCGTCGCGGTCGGGGTAGGCGTGGCCCCACTGCCCGAAGATGCCGCGCTTCTCGCTCGTGATGCGGTTGAAGAGCGGGTCGATGTGAATGGGCCGCACGTTCCAGTCCGCGAGGCCGTGCACGTGCAGGACGGAGGCCTCGATCTGGCCCGCCATGCCGCGGTAGTCACGCTCCTGCCAGAACGTCGTGTTGTCGCCGGAGAAGTCGGTTCCGGCGGTGAACTGCTGCGCCTGGCACTCCAGCTTCTCCGGGTAGAGCGGCGCGTTGGCGGGGTCGGTCGAGGGGATCGCCGAGCCCTGGAAGTAGCTGAACATCCCCAGGAAGGGCTGCAACTCGTAGGGGACGCCTTGGTAGAAGTTCCACTCGTACTGGTTGCTCACCGAGGCGACCGGGACAATGGTGGCCAAGTGCGGCGGCGCCATCATGGCGGTGGTGAACTGCGTCTCGCCGTCGTAGGAGGCACCGTACATGCCGACCTTGCCGTTCGACCACGGCTGCGTGCCGAGCCATTCGACGTAGTCGTAGCCATCCTGCCACTGCTCGGGGCCGGTCTGATCGATGCAGCCGCCAGCGTTGTGGTTGCCGCGCACGTCGGCGAAGGCGACCGCGTACCCCTTCGGCACGAACGTGTTGACCAAGTTGAGATTGTAGGGCGCATCCTCCAGCACCGGCTCCTGTCCCTCCCCTTCTCCGCCGACATCGAGGTCAGCGCCTTGGTAGGGCGTGAAAACGAGGATGACTGGAGCGCCGCCGTCGGGGACCGGGTTGGGGAGGACGTAGTCGACGTAGAGCTGCGTCCCGGTGGCGCCATCGAACGTGTGGTCGAGGTGCTCGCCGATGGCGTGCAGGTCCTCGCTCAACGGATCAAGGACGCGCAGGAACGGGTCGGCGCTGTCGCTGCGACTGGATGGGGCGGCGCAGCCTGCAACCAGAAGTGTCAGAACGAGTGCGACGGGAAGGACGTGCTGCATCGCATCCACCTCAGCAGGTAAAGCACTTCATCGGCTCAGGCTGCGGATTGAGGAGGCCGACGGCGGGATCAAGAAGTGTCGCCGTGACGATGGCGGTGGTGGGCTCGTAGAAGACGTCGCCGGGGTAGGCAGGAACCGCCGACAGTGATTGCGTCGCCGAGGCAAGTCCCTGCGTGGGCGCTGCGCCAAAGGAAAGGACCCAGCGCTCGCCCGGTTGCAGCACCGCGTCGAGCGGGTAGAGCGTGATGCGCGCCGTGTAGCGCTCGCCGACGACGACCGGGTTCGGGGTGGCAAGGGAATCGCGCAGCAGGAGCCGCATGGCGCCTTCGCCGACCCAGCTGCGGCCGGTCGCGTTCTCCTTGAACAGGACAACGGTGAGCGTCGGATCGGGAACCTGCGCCTGGACACGGAGCTGGATGGTGGGGGCGCCCGCCAGCCGAACTGCCTGAGC
Organism: Thermoplasmatota archaeon; assembly: GCA_038046785.1. GTDB lineage: Archaea > Thermoplasmatota > E2 > JACPAO01 > JAHFTW01 > JAHFTW01. The sequence continues at coordinate 75,102 of JBBSVM010000006.1, read as the reverse complement.
GCCTGCTTCGAGGAGCGGGACGTCCTGGATGCTGCAGGTCGAGTTGCAGGCGACCTCCGCGTCGGCGAGCCGGAGCGTGGTGGGCGATGCAGGCGGCCAGGCGGCGCTGCGGCGGAAGAGTCCGTCGTCCGCCATGGACTCGTACCCGTTCAAACTCGCCATCGCGACGTCGTTGCCCTTGAGGACGCCGTCCATCCAGCGCAGCATCGTCTCGTTCCAGTCGGTGCGCATGGGGTAGACGTGGCCGGTGCCGTCCTGTTGCCACTGATGCAGCCAGCCGACGACCTCGATGCCGCCTTTGTTCTGCACGATATCGAGCCAGGGCTGGATGTGGTCGGGCTGGACGTTCCAGTCCTGCAGGCCGTGCACGAAGAAGATGGAGCCCTGCCAGGACGACGAGGCGAGGAACGCCGTGTAGTCGCGCTCCTGCCAGTACGCGGTCTTGACGCCGAGGGCGGCGGAGGCAGCGGGGTTGGCGAGGTGGCCGGGAACTTCAGCGCATGCTGCATCGTCGATGAGTCGGGCGAGCGATTCGGCATCTTCGTTGCTGGTGTCGCCGGCGCCTGTGGTAACATCGACATACTCGTTGAGCCCCTCCAGGGCGTAGTAGGATGGGGTGAAGGAAAGGGTGCGGCTGCCGCTGCCGTACGGGACGCCATCATGCATCGTGTAGCGGTAGAGGTCGGTGATGCCGGAGACGTGGAACAGCCCCTTGAGCGCGGGGTGGGGGAACTTGGCGATGAGGCCATTCTGGCTCGTCGAGTCGTAGGATTTTCCGCCCGCCGCGATGTTTCCATTCGACCAGGACTCCTTGCTGAAGAACTCCACGACCTCGTTGAGGTCGAGCGATTCGCGGTCGCCGCCGATGGGGAAGCAGCCTTCCGAGTGTCCCGTGCCGCGAATGGCCGAGAGCACGACGGCAAAGCCGCGCGGAACGTACTCCTGAATCATGTAGGTGGAGAAGGCGTCGCCCTCGACCATCGCCGAGTCGGCCCAGTAAGGGCTGAAATTGATGAAGACCGGGACCTCCTCCTCAGTGTCGGGGCGGTAAACGACATTGTTGATGCGCTGGCCGTCGGAGGCGGTCACCCAGACCTCTTCCGCGGGCAACATCGCGTGGATGGCAGGCGACAGCGTCGTGGCGTCGAACGGTCGGCTTGCCACATTTTGCCCGTTCGCCTCATCGCTGTTCTCGGCGCAGCCCGCCAGGGCAACGACGGCAAACGCCAGGAACAGGAACCCTGCAGAGACCTTCATCGGCTCGTCCACAAAGGGGGACGCCCATAACGGTTGTGATGGACCGGGCCGAACCTACTGTTGTGGCGGGGGGCCTTCGTAGGGACGGCCGCGCAGGCGCGAGATGCGCTCCTCGAGCGGCGGGTGGCTGCTCCAGAGCGAGTTGGCGTGCTTGCGCTTGAACGGGTTGGCGAAGTAGAGACTCGCCACGGTGCGGTCGCCGTGGTGCGGCTCCGGCTTGTCGTGCAGAATCTTCTCGAGAGCGCTTGCGAGCGCCTCCGGGTTGCGCGTCAGCTCGGCACCGGTGGTGTCGGCGAGGTACTCGCGCGAGCGGCTGATGGCGAGATACACCATGCGGCTCAGGATGGGAGCCAAAATCGCCAGAGCAATGGCGACCAGAATCATCGCGGGGTGGACATCTTTCTTGCGTCCGCCGCCGAAGAACAGCGCTCGCCAGACAATCTCACCAATCATCGCGATGACGCCGATGAGGGCGATGGCGTAGGTGGTGATGCGGATGTCGTAGTTGCGGATGTGCCCGACTTCGTGGCCGATGACGCCCTGCAACTCCTCGCGAGTCAAGTCACGCAGCGCGCCGGTCGTGGCGCAGATGACGCCCTCCTCCGGCTTGCGGCCGGTGGCAAAGGCGTTGATGTCGTTGGATTCCTGCACGTACACCTTCGGCATCGGGATGCGCGCCGCGATGGACATCTCCTCGACCACTTCGACGAGACGGCGCTCCTCCGGGACCTCCATGTTGGGTTCCCGGGCGCGCGCCGCGCGCAGGACGGTCTGCACAGAGAAACTGCTCGCCATCGCCAAATAAATGAGGCCGAAAATGAGAGCTGCCGGCGCGGTGATGATGGGCGGGTAGCCCAACGCGTAGCCGATGGCGAAAACCATCGCGAAGAGAATGAGGAAAAGGATGAGGAAGAGTCGGGCGGTGGCCGCCTTGTTGCGGCGCACCTGCTCGGCAAGCGGGATGGCTGCCATGCTTGACCCTTAGAACGCGACCTTGGGCAGCGCCTTCGTGTGCTCCGGCACGGCGAGCTGCGCTTTCTCCTTGCGGCCGCCGCGGAACAGACTGCCGGGGAAAGTCTCGATGAGGTTGTTGAAGAACGTGATCGAGTCGTTGTAGGCCTGGCGCGAGAAGGCGACCTTGTTCTCGGTGTGCGCCAGCTCCTCCTGCAGCTTCAGGAAGTTGGTGTTGGCCTTGAGATCGGGGTAGGCCTCGGCGATGGCGAAGAGCTTGCCGAGCGCCTGCTCGAGGATGCCTTCCTGGGCCATCTTGCCCTCGCGCGTGGTGGCGGAGAGCATGTTGCCGCGCGCCTTGATGACGGCGTCGAGAGTCTCCTTCTCGTGCTTGGCGTAGCCCTTCACCGTCTCGATGACGTTGGGGATCAGCTCGCCGCGGCGCTGCAACTGGACATCAATCTGGGACCAAGCGTTGTCCACCTGGTTCTCCGCACGAATCATGCGGTTGCGGATGACGATGGCGTAGATGACGAGCAGGACGACCGCCGCGATCACGATGTAGAGCCAAATCATGGCAGGTGCCCTGTTGTCGTTTCTGGAGTTAAAGACGACGCCTCGGGCCTGGAGCGCGCCGCTCAGGCGTGCCATTTCGTCATGAGGTGGCGCGGGTGGGACCGGTAGCCCAACGATTCGTAGAGGCGGCGCGCCGCCGGGTTGGCGTGGTCCACCTCAAGATGGAGCGCCACGACGCCGGCGGCCCGCACCGACTGCTCCGCTGCCTCCAACAGCCGCCGCCCGAGCCCCTTGCCGCGGTGGGCCTCGGCAACGAAGAGTTCGTCCACGAAGGCGTCCACGCCGTGGAACTCGACGCTGTAGCCGTACCCGAGGATGGCGTACCCGAGCAGGGCGCCGGGGCCGCGCACGACCAGGATGGTTCCGCGCGACGGGTCGGCAAGCAGACCGGCGAGCGCCCTCTCCTCCGCAGAACCCATCGGGAGATGTTCATGCTCGTGCATCGCGCGCACCAGCGGCAGCAGGAGGGGCAGGTCGGCCGCAGTGGCGGGGGCGATGGTGCTCAGGTGGCACCTCTTGGCGCCTGCTCGACCAGGCCGGACGCTTTGCGCCCACCGGACTCCACGGTGGCGCCGGGGTGCTGGTGCTCGACCAGGGTGTGCGCCAGCTCGAGGGCGCGTTCGGCCAGGCTGCGGGCCCCTTGCCGCAGCTCGTCCGACTGCTGGACGTAGGCGACGTTGCGCTCCATGTCCTCGGCCGACCAGCCGCGGCTGTGGCCGATGAACGGGAACTGCGGGAAGTGGAACCCCAGTTCGGCGAAGAAGTTCATCATCTGGCCGGCGACCGCTTGGACGTTGTCCTGGCCTCCGGTGACGATGAAGGCGGCCACCTTGTTGCGGATGAGGACGTTGCTGTGCGTGGTCATCTGGTTCTGCACGGTGTTGAGCCGCTCCGCCATCCGGAAATAGAGCGACGAGGCGGCGCCCCAGCGGATGGGAGTCGCGACCAGCACGACGTCGGCCCAGTGCACGAGCGCCTCGTACACCTCGGCCATCTGGTCCTTGGGGTCCTTCTGGGTGATGGTGCAGGGCCAGGTGCAGGCGGGCGCTGCGATGGAGTAGTAGCCTTCGCAGGGGCGGATGGAGAGGTCGTTGAGCCGGATCATCTTCGTCTCGGCGCCCTTGGTCGCGGCGTGACGGAGCGACTCTTCCAAGAGCGCCTCCGAGGTGCTGAAGCGCGGCGCTTCCTTGTTCATCACGGTGGTGCTGATGCCAACGACGCGCAGCGGCCCCGGGGCGCGCACCGGTTTGCGCTTGAGTGGGTGCGTTTGCGGATCGACGACCCGTTTCGTCTTGGAGTCGAGGTCCACGAGGAGGCGGCCGCTCTCGACCTTGACGGCGTAGGCGGGCGTCGTCTCGTGGTCCCACGGCGGCTTGCAGTGGCCCGCCTGCCGTTCAAACGTCCAGGCGTGCCAAGGGCAGACAACGTAGTCGCCATCGAGACGGCCTTTCTCGAGCGGGCCGCCGGCGTGGCTGCACACCGCGGAGAGAACACCGAATTGGCCCCCCTTGTGCGTCACGAGCAGGCGCGTCGAGCCGACCGTGACCCCAGTCAAGGGCCGGAGCCGGAAGCTGTCCGCACCTCCCAGGTCATGCCAGGTCGAGGCCATGACCGCGCCATCGCCCTTGAGGATTTGAGGCCTTATGCGGGCGTCAGCGCCTCGAGTTTGGCGCGCAGGGGCCCCTCCAGGGCAACGGTGGCCTTCGCCTTGTAGTCGTAGGCAACCTGGATGGTCTTCGCGGTGGCGTAGAGAACTCCGCTCGTGGCGTCCTTCAACTCGTAGTCGAACTCCCACGATTTGCCGCCGATGCGCGGCACGGTGACGGCAATCTGCAGATTCGCCGTCTTCGGGATGGGCGCCTTGTATTCGACGTGGAGGGAGGCAATGATGAACGGCAGGTTCGCCATGCTGGTCCAGCCGTGGAGAGCGAACCAGTCGCAGCGCACCGTCTCGCAGTAGGTAGCGATGACGGCGTGGTTCACGTGATCCAGCGCGTCGATGTCGCGGAAACGCACGGCGATGGTCTGCAGGTACGGGGGCACAGGGATGCCACGGCGCGGGCCGTCAAAGCGGTGTCGCACCAACCCCCGCCTCTTTCATCCCCCGCCGGATCGCATCGCATGGCAGGCATCCCGACGGCAACCTGGGCGACGTACGGCGCAGTCGTCGCAGGCCTGGTGGCCATCCACCTCATCGCGACGGGGGGGAGCTGGACGCTGTCACAGGCGGCGCAGGACCGCATCGGCATCACCCCGGCCCGCACCCTCGCTGACGGTGTCCGCCACCTCTGGGCCGGCTTCTTCCACACCACGCCGGGCCACATCGCGTTCAATCTTCTGGTCTTCTCCGCCGCCTTCCCCTTCGCTGCCGGCGCCTCGCCGGTGCGCAGTTTCGCAGTCGCCTACCTCATTGGCCCCCTCTCCGTGCTGACGCTGCACCTCACAGTCGTGCGACCGCTTGCTGCCACCGGGTTCCCCTACGCAGTCCAAGCGATGGAGCGCAGTCTCGTCGGCTTCAGCGTCATCGCCTACGCCACGCTCGGCATGGCCATCGCCGTTCTTGCCCTGCGGCAGCCGGTCGCCGCGCTCGTTGCATCGGGCATCGTGGTGGCGTTCGAGCTGGTGGTCGGACTCAGCGGAACGACGGGGCCGTTCATTTTCGTCTACCACTTAGTCGGCTTCGGAGTGGGATGGGCCGTGCGGAGTTTCGCACCGCGACTAATGGGCGTCAACTGAGTACCCGACGAAACGCGGATTTCGCGGATGACGCGGATTGAACTTGCATCCGCGAAATCCGCGCCATCCGCGTAAAACCGGCGTCGTTCAATCGCTCTTGAAATCCGATTCCGGCGAGGCGCCGGTCGCCTTGTGCTGGACGTCACCGCGCTTCGCGAGCTTCTTGCGCACGATGTTCACCAGGCCGCCGGCGTCGAGGATTTCAATGGCCTTCGCGGAGAGCGGGATCCCCTTCGTCTCGATGCCGCGCGTCTCGTTGCGCACGACACCGCGCTCCAGGTCCACCGACACCGTTTCGCCATCCTTGACGAAATCCTTCGGCATGTCGGGGCACTCCATCACCGGGAGGCCGACGTTGATGGCGTTGCGGTAGAAGATGCGAGCGAAGCTGCGCGCGATGACGACCGGGATTCCGGCGCCGAGCATCGAGAGCGGAGCGTGTTCGCGCGACGAGCCGCAGCCCAGGTTGTCGCCAGCGACAAGAATGTCGCCCGCTTTGACCTGCTTCGGGAAGTCGGCGCGCCAGCCCTCGAGGATGTGTTCGCTCAGACCCTTGGGGTCGATGATGGTGAGGTACTTGCCCGGCGTGATCATGTCGGTGTCGACCGAGTCGGGAAGCGCCCAGGCGCGGCCCGAGAACTGGGTCTTGAAGTGCATCGCCTGGCTCATCGCCGTCACGACTGGGAGGACGGATTTATCCTTGGCGGGCGGCGCGGATGATGTCCACCGTTTCCAAGGTCAGGATGGGCCAACCGTCGCGGGCGACGCGCAGCATCGCCTTCCCCATCTCCTCGCTCGTCGTGATGGTCTCGGGGAAGAGCCTGCGCAGGCCGCCGACGACGGGGCCGAGAACGGTGTAGAATCCCTGCACCCAGCCGGTCTTGGAGCGCACGCCGTGCAGCGGCTGGATGACGCCCGGTCGGAACGCGTACGCCTTCAGGTCCAGCTTGCGCAGGTCCGCCTCGGTGCGTCCCTTCACCCGCGCCCACATGGCACGGCCCTGCGCGTCGGTGCCCGCGCCGGAGACGTAGATGAACACCATGCCGGGGTTGATGCTCGCAAGCGCCGTGGCCGCCGCTAAGGTCAAGTCGTAGGTGACACGCGTGTAGTCCGCCTCCGACATCCGAATCGAGCTGACGCCGAGGCAGAAGAAGCAGGCGTCGAAGCCGGCAAGGCCATTCTCGGCGCCGGCGTAGTCGAAGAGGTCGGTGCGGATGACCTGCTTGAGCTTCGGGCTGGCGACATCGGTCGGGCTGCGGCCGATGGCGACGACCTCGGTGACGCCGGGGTCAAGCAAGCACTCGCGCAGGACACCCTGGCCGACCATGCCGGTGGCGCCGAAGAGAAGGACGCGCATCGCGACCACGAGGTGCGAACCGAGATAAGCGGGTTTGCTCGTCGCGCAGCGTGGAGCCGACCTTCTTCGATAGCGCCGCCGCCTTCGGGCGCTGGCTCAAAGCGAACCACGGAAAGGCGGCCGAGATTGTCGTCGGCTACTGGAAGGTCGGCACCGACAAGCCGAGCCTGACCTGGAGCGCTTCGGTGGATGAGGCGCTCTGCTGGGGCTGGATTGACGGCGTGCGGCGCAGTCTCGGCGAAGACGCCTACAGCATCCGGTTCACGCCGCGCAAGGCGGGTTCGACTTGGAGCAAGGTGAACGTCGCCAAAGCGGCGGCGCTGCAGGCGGCAGGAAAGATGGCGCCGCCCGGTCTTGCGGCGATCGAGGCGCGCACGCACAACCGCACCGGCACCTATGCGTTCGAGCAGGCCGCCGCCGAGCTCACTTCCGCGCAGACGAAGGCCATCCAAGCCGACAAGGCCGCATGGGCCGACTGGCAGAAACGCGCCCCGAGTTACCGGAAGGGGGCGGCGCACTGGGTCAACGGCGCCAAACAGGAAGCGACGCGCGCTGCACGGCTCGCGACGCTCGTCGAATGCTGTGCGGCCGGGACCTTCATCCCGCCATTCAAGTGGTCGATGTCCAACAAGGACCGGCCGAAAGCGAAGGGCGCCGCGACGAAAACGACTACGCCGCTACAGCGCGGCGCGGCTTCAGCTCGCCCTCGCTGAAGTATTCGCGCGGGTCGGTGAGTTTTCCTTCGAGGGCCGTCACCGCAGCAGTGGCCGGAGACACGAGGTAGGACATCGATTCGGGGTGGCCCATGCGGCCCTTGTAGTTGCGGTTCGACGTGCTGACGCAGACCTCTTTCTCGGCGAGAACGCCGCCCATGCCGCCGAAGCAGGCGCCGCACGAGCTGGGATTGAAGATGCCGCCCGACTCGGTGATGGTCTTGATGATGCCGGACTCCAGGGCGCGGAGGTAGATGCTCGTCGAGGCAGGGAAGACGACGAGGCGGGTGCCTTTCTTGACGTGGTTGCCCTTCAAGATGGCGGCCACGGTCTCGAGGTCCTCGTAGCGCGCGTTCGTGCAGGAACCGATGAAAACTTGGTCCACCTTCGGAACGTGCACGTCCTTCACGCGCTTGACGTTCTCCGGCGATTGCGGACAGGCGACGACCGGCTCCAGCTTGGAGCAGTCGAGCGTGTAGGTCTTGGCGTAGTTCGCGCCCTTGTCGCTGCGCAGGTTGGCGTGGGTGCGAATCTCCTTGCGGCGCCCCGAGGCCATCGGTGTTGCGTCGAGGTAGTCGAGGGTCTCGTCGTCGCAAGCAATCACGCCCGCCTTGGCGCCCATCTCCGTGGTCATGTTGGTGAGCGTCAGACGCTGGTACATCGGCAGGGCGTCGATGGCGGGGCCGCCGAACTCGACCGCCTGATAGCGCGCGCCATCGTCGCCCATCTGGCCAATCAGCGAGAGCACGATGTCCTTGCTCGCGACGGGCTCGACGAGTTGGCCCTCAAGCTGGATTTTGATGGTGGGCGGAACGCGCATCCAGAGTTCGCCCGTGGCGAAGACGGCGGCCATCTCGGTGGGGCCGATGCCGCTTGCAAAGCAGCCGAGGGCGCCCGCCATGTTGGTGTGGCTGTCGGTGCCGACGACGAGGTCGCCGGGCAGACAGTGGCCCTCTTCGGCGAGGATTTGGTGGCAGATGCCTTGACGGCCGATGTCGTAGAGGTGCGGGAGCTTGTACTCCTCGCAGAAGTTGCGGATGGACTGGTGCATCTTCGCCGAGGACTCGCTCGACGCGGGAATCCAGTGGTCGATGGGAACGACAACGCGGTTGGGGTCCCAGATTTTCGTGGCGCCCATCTCCTTGAAGGGCTTGATGAGCTGCGCCAGCGCCTCGTGCGCCATCGCGACATCGACCTTGCAGTCCACCACTTCGCCCACAGTTACCGCCTTCACGCCGGCTTTCAGCGCGAGGAGTTTCTGCGGGAGCGTCATCCCTGCCATGCGTCGCCCACGGGGACGCTTCGCTTAAGCGGTTTGGGTCCAGAGAACAGGGAAGAAGGAGGGAAAAGAGAGGGAAAGGGGATAGGAGATTTGCGCGCTTAGACGAACTTCAGGACGTCCATGCCACGGTTGAGGTCGCCCGTGTAGAGGTAGCCGTTGTAGAACCAGGTCTCCCAGGTGTTCGAGTTGTCCGCGAACTGGGCGACGACCTCGGTGAGGCCGGGGCCTTCCTTGAGCGCCGTGAAGTCCACGACGACGACGCCGGCGCCGTAGAAGCTCATGGCAAGGACGTCGCGGCCCGGGACCGGGATGAGACGGCCGTGGTGCGCGGTGCAGGAGGCCATAGCGCCGTCGACGCCCGCCTTCTCAAGCTGGCTTGCCGAAACCCAGCCCACAAGCTGCGGGTCGGTCTCGGTGGTGATGTCGTAGAACCAGACCGCGCCAAGCGGCGGGCCGACGCGGCCGGCCGGGGTGTCCACGGCGGCGGTGCAGCCGATGGGGCCGAGGCCGCCACCCATCTCATCGCCGACGAGCAGGATGGTGCCATCCACGGAGAGACCGGCGTAGTGGCTGAAGGCGGCGATGGAGGCGCTGCCGGAGGGCAGGCCGGCCATGCCGTGGCCGTAGGGGACGCTCACGATGAGGACCGGGTTGGCGGGGTCGGCCGTGTCGAAAATCTGCGTGTACTCGATGCCGGCGCAGATGCCGCGGAACTTCTCCTGCTCCACGTTGTTCCAGAAGTAGACGTGGTGGCAGCCGTAGCCGTTCTCGAAGGCGGGCAGGGTGATGACGTTCTCGGGGTCCGAGAAGTCGTACATGTCGATGATGCCGATGGCGCGGGCCGGGTCGATGTTGCCGGGACCGGGGGCGAGGCCGCCGTTGCCGCCGTCGCTGCGGGCGTTGTAGACGAAGGGGGTGCCGGGGATGACGCCGACCTTGTGGCTGGGCACTTCGACCGGGGTGAGCGGCTTGGGGGCGGTCGGGTCGGTGATGTCGTAGACATCGAGGCCGGAGCCGGTGCTGATGACGGTGACGAGGCGGCCGGTCGGGTAAGCGATGACGGTGGCGCCGCGGTGGTCACCGAGCTGCGACTCGAAGGTGCCGAGGACGGTCGGGTTGGTCGGGTCGGAAATGTCCACCGTGTAGCTGGGGGCGCCGTAGCCGGGGACGACGGCGAGGCTGCCAAAGAGGCCGATGCCGGCACCGGAGCCGACGCCGGGGGTCTGCTTGACCAGCGCGATGTCGCTGAACGAGGTCGGCAGGTCGAGGCTCTGGCTGGGGGCCCAGTACTTGGGAACGTTGTCGCCGACGGCGGGGTGGCTCAGGGTGGGCCAGTTGTAGGCCGGGTGGGGCGTGTTCTGGGGGTCCGCGTAGAGCGCGGGGCCGGCGAACAGGTTGCCGGGACCGTTGTAGCTGGGGCCTGCCTGACCGACGACCGAGGAGGGGTCCTCAGTGCCGGTGGCGGAGTCGTTGGGGGTGGTGCTGGCGCAACCGGCCAGCACGAAGCTGGCTGCGAGAAGGCCCACGAGGATGGCGCGCATCGCCTTTGGCGAGCCGGCCAGAGGAAAAAGGGTTGTGATGAACCCATTTACCTGAGATGGACGGTTCCGCTGTCAAGCGGGCTCAAACCAGCTTCAGGACATCCATGCTGCGGTTGATAGCCTGGAGTCTGGCTCAGCGAAGGCTCCAGGCGCCAAGCTGCCGCGAAGCGGCAGCGCCGACCGCGGTCAGGTTGTGTTCCGGCGAGGCGTTAGACGAGCCGGAGCACGTCCATGCCGCGGTTGATGTCGCCGGTGAAGACGTAGCCGTTCCAGACGCGGGCGTTCCAGGCGTTGACGTTCTCGGGGATGACCTGGTCCAGGATGACCGGGCTGTCCGGGGTCGAGAAGTCAATGAGCAGGATGCCGGCGGAGTACCAGGCGATGACGATTTTGTCCTCGCCGGGCACGACGGTGCCGAAGTGGGCGGTGCAGTTGGGGACCGCGGAGTAGGCGGTGGCCAGCGCTGCGGCGCCCACCGTGGTGGGGTCGGCGGGCGGGGCGGTCGGCACGGTGGGCGCCTTGGGGGCGACGGTGGGCGGGCTGATCCAGCTCAGCAGAACCGGGTCGGCAGGGTTGCTGATGTCGTAGAACCAGAGCGCGCCAAGGGGCGTCGAGGCGGTCTGCCCGCCCACTTGCTGCGAGGCGAAGCAGGCGCCCGGGTTGCCGCCGCCGCGATGCTCGTCGCCAACGATGAGGAGTTGCCCGTCGTTGGAGGGGGCGACGAAGTGGTGCAGGTTGCGCACCGGCAGCTGCGTCGTCACGGGGTTGGCGGGAATCTGCGGGTTGAAGACCGGGTTTCCAGTGATGGGCGAGTCGGTGCCCTCGATGGCGCCAAGGAACTTGATGCCGAAATCGTGCGCGCTCACGTTGAACGCGGCGAGGTCCCAAATCTCGGTGCGCTGGATGGCGGCGCAGAAGGCGCGGCCGTCGGCGGCGCCGGGGAGACTGAAGAACGCCATGGTGTGGCAGCCGAACGCACCGTAGCCACCCAGAACCTCCGGGTCGTAGGGGTCGCTGACATCGACGAGGTCGTTCGATCCGCCCGTGCCGGCGCTCGGCAGATTGATGACAATCTCGGTGCCCGGGATGACGGCAATGTTGTGGTTGCGCTCGAACTCGATGATGCTGGCGAACTCCGGGTGGGCCGGGTCGGTAACGTTCCAGAGGTGCAGGCCGTTGTTCTGCGTCGCGAGGACGAGCGTACGGCGGCCGTCCGGGTGGGCGACGATGTCCGCCTTGCGGGCGAAAGGCGTCTCGCCCGTTGAGGTGCTGTTGTAGAGCAGGAGCGGTTTCTCAGGGTTGGAGATGTCGCTGATGAAGAAGCCGGCGCCGAGGCCGCTCGAGAAAACGTAGTCGCCCGAGACGATGTTGCCGCCCGCGGAAGGGAACGGCTGGCCTGCGGCGTCCTTGAGCTGCGTCACGAACTCGAGGCCGGTGACGGAGGCGGGCGCCGGATTGACGAAGGTCGGGTCGAGCGCGTAGCCCGACGCCGTGGGCGGGCTCGACGAATCGTCCACGCAACCGGAAAATCCAGCGGCGAGCAGAAAGCAGGCAACAACGAGGATGCGCATGTTGTCCGCAGGCTTGCCCGCTTGGCATAAGCGTTGTGGGGTGCCCGTTTGACCACCCGCCGGGCGGCGTCGCGTCCTACTTGGAGCGCTTGCCCTTCTTGCCCTCGATGGATTCGGCATCGATGTCGCGCCGCATCGGCTGTGTCCAGACCGACTCATGCTCCATCTTGACCTCGAATTCGCTCTGGCCCGGGTTGTGCACCGTCGGGTTCTCGCGGTCCTCGCGGTCAAGAGAGGCTTCGTAGGCGTCCACGTCGGCCGAGCTGCGCATGCCGGAGATCTTCTTCTGCTGCCAGGCGAGCTTCGCCTCGTAGGCATCCACATCGGCAGCGTTCTTCATGCGGGGCAACGGTTTGCCCTGTGCATCCCGCTTGGCTTCGAGGGCGTCGCCGTCCGTGGCGTTGCGCAGGCGCGGAAGTGCCTTGGCTTGTGCGTCCTGCTTCGCTTCGAGGGCGTCGCCGTCCGTGGCGTTGCGCAGCCGGGGCAGCGCTTTCGCCTGCGCGTCCTGCTTGGTGGTGTAGGACTCGGCATCGGCCGAGTTGCGCATCCGAGGCAGCGCCTTCGCTTGGGCATCCTGCTTCGTGGTGTAGGCTTCGACGTCGGCCGCCGAGCGCATGCGCGGCAGCTCCTTGCGAGCAGCGTCCTGGTGCGCTTCGAAGGCCTCAACGTCGGCGGCGGAGCGCATCCGGGGGAGCTCTTTGCGCGCCGCGTCCTGCTTCGCCTCGAAGGCGGTGGAATCGGCGGGGGAGCGCATCTTGGGAAGCGGCTTGGCCTGCCCGTCCTGCTTCGCCTCGAAGGCGTCGGCGTCGGCGGCCGAGCGCATGCGGGGGAGCTGCTTGGGCTGGGCGTCGCGGCGCGCCTCGAAGCCGCCGACGTCGCCGGGGCTGCGCAGACGGGGCGACTCGCGTGCCGCCTGGCGGTCCTGCTGGACCTCGGGGCGCGTGTCGGCGGGGGAGTGGATGCGGCCCGCCGTGCGGGTCTCGCGGTCCTGGCGGACGTCGGGCTTCTCGTCGGCCGGACTGCGGATGGAGAGGCGGGAGCCCTCCTGGCGGTCGGTGCGGGCGTCGACGGTGCCGTCGGCGGGGTTGAGCATGCGGGGGCGCGCCTCGCGCGCCTCGCGATCGAGGCGGGCGACGAACGCCTCGCGGTCGGCCGCGTTCTCCAACTTTGGCACGGCGCGCCGCTCGGTGTCGTGGCGGGCGTCCACGCGCTGGTCGCCGGCGCTCTGCATTTTCGGGAGCTGCTTGGGCTGGGCGTCGCGGCGGACGTCCGGGCGGGCCGCGCCGAAGTCGGGCAGCGGCGCGGTCGTGCGGCGCTCGGCATCGCGGCGCATCTCGGCGGGCGATTTCGGAAGGGGAGCGGGGGCGGGCTTGCTGGCGCGCGTCGGCAGCTCAGGCGCCTTCGCGAGGTCGACCAGTTCCTCCACTTTGCGCGTGGCGGATTCGGCGAGGTCCTTGCTCTGCGCGTCCGATTTCACGGCGTAGTCGGTGTCGGCGGGGGCGACGAGAGCGGGGGCATCGCGCTCCTCGACGTCGAGCTTGACGGTGAACTCGTCCTCGGACGGACTGCGAATCGAGATGGGGCGCGCCTCGGCGGCGTCCTTCTGCACGGAGAAGGCGCCGACGCTGGACTTGCCCTGGCCGACCGGGACCTGGTGCGGCTTGGGAGCGCTGATTTCCACGTCGCCGGCGGTGAGGAAGTCGCCGGTGGCGGCGCCCTTTGCCGCGGGTTTGGCAAGCGTGAACTCTTCGGGCTTCGTCGTGGTGGGCTTCGGCACGGACTTCGGGGTCGGGGCAACGAGATCGAAGGTGGCCTCCGTCGTTTCGAGCGGACGCGCCTTGCCAATGACCTGCTTGTGCACTTCGACTTCGCCCATATCGCTCAGCTGAGCGGCTGCTGCCTCTCCGGGGTTGCTCGCCGCGCGCGATTCCGGCTTCTCGATGGAGAAATTGGCCATCGCGGCAAGCCGCTTGGCGCTGAAACCCGCGGGCGCCTTGGGCTTCTCGGGTTCGGCGGGGGGCGGCGCGGAGGGGACAACGACGGTCTTGCCCGATTTCTTCTCTTCCGCTTCGACGGCGGCATCGATTTCGGCGAACAGCTCGTCGTCGGAGACCGTCTTGACGTTGGCCTTGGGCGTGGGGGCGGACGCAGCGGCGGCGCCAGCACGGACCTGGCCCGTTGCGGGATCGAATGTCTTCGTGCCGGCGGAGCCCGTCTTGGCTTCGTTGAAGGAGCGGACGGCGACGCCGGTGGACTCTTCGTCCTTGACCTTGGCGCTAAAGGCGGCCATGCGGGCAGCGCGCTTCTGTGCGTCGGAGGGAGAGTTGCTCATGGGACCGCCCGGAAATTCGAATGGAAGGGAATGGGGAGGGGAAAGGGAGGAGAAGGGGGAAAGGAGTGTTGACTGCTGGACTCACTCGTCGTCGATGACGATGGTCTTGCCGCGGCGGGCAGGGGCGCTCGCGCCGTTGGCGCGGGGCGCTCCCGCGGGAGCCGCCTTCGGCGCCACGCGGGCGGCGGGGGCGCTGGTGCGCGCGCCGCGGTTGCGGCCCGCGAAGAAGTCGCCCACGCGCTGCCAGAAGGTGCGCTTCGGGGTGAACGCCTTCGGGTTGGCCTCCTTCTGCTTGCGGAAGTTCACCAAGGCGCGGGTGGCCTCGTCGGCCCACTCGCCCGGGATCGCGCCGCCCTTCTGGGGGCGCACCTTCGTCAAGCCGGCAACACCAAGGTCCACCTGGTCGGCGTCGAGTTGGACGACGCGCGCCTTGCCGAGACCACCGATGGTGGCTCCGGCGAAAGTGTCCGCGATGTTGACACGGATGGTCTTGTCTTCCGTGTCGCTGCCCCAGGAGACGCCGTACTTCTTCATGGCGAACTCGATGTCGCGCTCCACGACCCAGTCGGGGATCTCGTAGCCTTCGCCGTAGATGTCGTCCTCAGCTTCCCCGTCGGAGCCCTTCACGACCGTGGTGCGGCCGAGGTAGAATCCGACGATGCTCGACACCAACGCGGCCGCCATCAGGATGAAGCCGCCGACGGCCACCATGAGGTCAAGCCCCAGGTAGTCAGGCGCCTTCGAACCCTTGACTGCAACGTTGAAGTTGGTCGGGTAGTGGAAGAAGAAGAGGAAGGCGGCGACGACCAGGAAGAAGCCACCCACGTAGCTCGCCGCGCGAAGCGACGTGCTGGTGGGGAGGGCCACCGTCAGGCCGAGGAGGATCCCGCCCAGCGCCACGGGGGCGATGGTGAGAGCCGCCTTGGCCCAGTCCAGGTAGGGGTTGGCCGCGCCCAAACTTGGGTCGTTCTGGCCAAGGCCGATGAAGAAGAGGATAAGGGCGGCAAGACCGAGGAGGGCACCCAGCGCAAGAAGGAGGAAGCCTCCCTGCAGCTGACCCTTGGAGGTCTTCGAGCCGAACAAGCCAGCGTACTGATCTGCTTCAGACATGGTGCATCCCTCGGTAGGCCATTTGTGTGGCCGCCTTACTTCTTGCTGTCGACGGCGACGAGCTCCTCGAGCGTCTCGGCCTCTTCAGCGCGAGCGGCGACGAGGGTGCCCATGGCAACCGAGTAGAGCGGGCTGCGGGCCATCTTGACCTTGGAGATCTCGATGGGCAGGTTGGCCTCGAAGATGCGGCGCTCGAAGAGGTCCTTGAAGCCCTTGCACGAAGCGGTGCCGCCGGTGATGGCGACGGGGACGGTGAGGCCTTCCTCGACCTTGGACTTGGCCATCTCGCGCTTGAGCGTGTTGATGGCGTAGGTCACGAGGTTGTCGTAGTAGATGGTGAGGGCCGACTGGACCTCGCCCTGCGGGTTCTCGGGGTTAATCTCGAACTCGCGCTCCTTGATCGCGGTGACGCGGTCCTTGGAGTGGCCGGTCGCTTCAGCGACCTGGCTGTCGATCCAGTCGCCACCGCGGGCGACCGCGGTGGTCATGACGGGGAGACCGTAGTGCGCGACGCACATGTTGGTCATGCCGGCGCCGAACGAAACACCGATGCCGGTGAACTGGTTGTCGGCGAGCTCGGAGTAGACGACCGCCATGCCTTCGTTGATGACGCGGGGGGTGTAGTCGAGCTTGCGCAGGATGGACTCGATGGTCTTCTGGTGGTACAGAACATCCTGGTTGGGGGAGTCGGCCGGGCGGGCGGGCGAGGTGTAGTAGAGAATCTCGCCGGACTCCTTCGGGGTGCCGACGAGGCGCTCGATGATCAAGCGGATCATCGGGATGGCGCTCTTCTCGTCGCGCGACAGGATGCCCTTCTGCATGGGGCGGCGGGTCGCGGTGTTGAAGATGTTCGCGAAGTTGAGGGCGTCCTCACCGACGATGAACACCTGGTTGTCCTTCTTGATGTAGAGAACGTCCGAGCGAGCGAGCATCTTCTCAGCGACGTCGGAGTACTCGATCTCAACGAAGGAGTTGCGCTGCTGCGTGAGCGTGGTCTTGTCGCCGTGGCGCTCGGCGGCGATGATGTTCATCGTGCCGACGTCCAGTCCTTTGGCCATGTGTGGTGCCTCCAAGTGGTAGCCCGAACGACGGGGAGTCGGCCCAGGAGGGCCTCTCCTGACGTTCGTGGTTGGTTTCGCTCGAAGGATGGTTGCTATTTACGGTTATGCCCAGCGTTGCGCGTGGAGTGTGGCGTCGGCGAACGACTCGCGCGTCGCTGAATGTCCGCCGTGCCGGCCCAAAAACGCTATGGCTCAGCCCCGACTCAACCGGGTCGGGATGCGCGGCGCGGATGGCCGGCGTCCAGCAGGTCGGGACCTCGTGCGCATCGTCAAGAAGACCCTCAAGGGAAATCTGCTCGGCAAGACCCGAGTTCGCGATGCGGCCAGCAAGCGGGTGCGCGAAGAAGCGACGGGGGCCGGGCCAACCGAAATGCCGACCCGCCTCAAGCCGCGCACGCAGGCCACGCTCGATGCTTTGGTGCGCGACGACGATGTCGTCGTCATTCCTTCCAGCCTGAAACCGGTCGCGGGCGCCCCCATCCCGATTGGCAAGCCCGAGCGCCAAGCGCGCTTGGAGGCGGAACGCCAGAAAATGGAGGTGCGCACCGAGGCACTGCGGCAATCGCCCGCGCCGCCCGCCCCTGCCTCCAAGAGCGCCAAAGCAAAGGCGGCAGCCTCTGCCCCGGTTGCCGCTGCGCCATCCACTCCGGCGCCCACCCTGGAAGGAGACTCTCTGTCTCTGGCGCGCGCGGTCCTCGCCAACGCTCTTCTGCGCGCCTTCGGGGAGCCCGGTTCCGAACTGCGCACGCCGCGCGGCACCACATTCCACATCGCCAAGGGCCGCGGCGAGGGTGTTGTGCGCACGCAACACCTCGTCACCATCCCGTTGCCCTCGGGCCACGTTGTCTCCCATGAGGCCGACCTCGTGGTGGAGATGGACGCCAAGGCAACTCTCGTCGTGGACATTGTGGCGAGCCACACTGCGCCCGAAGTCGTGAAGGCGCGCAGTTTCGACGCGCTCCTTCTGCGCCGCATCGAGCGCTCCTTCTCCGTTCTGGTCTGCGTGCGCAGTCCGGGACCCGGCCTTGCAGCGAGCCAGCTCGAAGCCATCGCACACGGCTACGACTTGCACTTCAACGTGGACGCAGCGGATGTCCACCTGGAATCCAAGTTTGCGGCGCTGCGCAGCCGCATCGCAGCCTGGGTCGATGCCGTGGCCAAAGGCGCGTAAGCGTCAGAGAATCAGAAACCAGCAGCGACCCCGACCGTCACGGTCGTAGATTTCACAGATTCAGCAGATGCTCTCGGAGAGAGGACTCTCTGCCCTTTGCGTCATCGGCGACTCGAACGGAGGGAAGCCCCCACGTCGAATCGACATCCACCCGAAACGGGTTGGTCTAGGCCTTGTTGCGGCGAACCAGCAGCGCAACGCCGAGGGCGGCGACCAGGACGACCATCTCGAAGCCGGGGACGATTTCGGTCTGGCTGCCAGCGGCGATGCGGTCGGCGAGGTCGGGCTTGAACGCGACGGCCACCGTCGCGCTGGCGTCAGTGGCCCCGGCGGGGGCAGCGGCCAAGCAGGTGAAGGCGGTCGTGCCCGTGACGGTGAGGGTGGCGTTGGTCAGGCTCTGGACCAGCTCAGGGGTGAAGGCGACGACGACGGCGTCGGCGCTGAGGCTGCGGGCGGAGACCGCGGTGGCCCCGACAGTGACGCCGAGGTTGAAGTCAATGCTGGCGGGGGTGACCTCGGCCTCGATGGTCTTGTTGCCGCCGGTGACGGCAGCGGCGAGCGTGACCGTGGCGGACCCGCCGGTGAGGCAGGCACCCATGTCGGTGTCGAGGTTGACGGTGAACGGCAGCGAAAGGAAGGTCTGGTTGTTGCTCACTGCACTGGAGGGCAGTCCTTCGAAGGCCAAGGTGGCTGCCGGGAGTTGGGCGGAAACGGAGACGGACAGGGCGGCCAGCGAAAGCAGGACCAAGGCGACACGGGACATGAACACTCTTCCTCGGGTCGCGCCGAAGTTAGAGCTGTAGATAACTTCTGGCGCCGCGCGACAGGAAAGGAAGCCGTTTAACCATGAAGAGCAATGTCTCTGCGGTGCCCCATGGCCCCCACACGCAAAACAGCGAAGAAAACAGCGGGTAAACGGAAGGCCACCCCGGCCCAGCTGCGCGCCCTTGCTAAGGCGCGAGCCATGAAGGCGGTCCGCGCCCGCGCCAAGAAGTCGAAGGGTGGAACCGGCCTCATCAAGAACCGGCCCGCCGCGCGCAAGATCCTCGGCAAGTAATCCTCGCCATTCTCCCCTTTTCCCCCCTGGTTCCTGGCTTTTTTTGGACGGGCGCGTTGAGCTGCCCCTACGCTACGTTGCGTCCGCCAGGATGCGCCGCGCCTGCCGAATCACCGGAACGTCGATCATCCGACCCTCCACTTCGACGACGCCGCCGGCACCGATGCCCGCTTTTTCGACGGCAGCGAGGACCTTGCGCGCCCAAGCAAGCTCCTCCGGCGACGGCCGAAACGCCTCGTGGATGGCGGCGGCCTGCGTTGGGTGGATGCACATCTTGCCGGAGAATCCCCAGTCGCGCGCCTCGCGCGCCTCGCGGGCGGTGCGCTCCAGGTCGCGGATGTCGGGCGTGATCATGTCGAGGGCAGGGATGCCTGCCGCGGCGGCGCACAGGACGACCCACTGACGGGCCGCCATCACCTCGCGGCTCTCGGGGCTGCGGCGCATCCCGACATCGGCGGAGAGGTCTTCGGCCCCGAAGCAGACGGCGGCGAGACTGGGGACGGCGCAAATCTCGCGGGCGTTCACGATGCCGCGCGCCGTCTCCAGGATGGCGATGAGCCGGGTCGCACCAACCGCCTCGCGTTCGATGCGGGCCAGGAGACGAACGATTTGTTCCGGTGACTCGACCTTGGGGAGGATGATGAGGTCGGGTCCAGCCGCCAGCACGGCGTCAAGGTCGGCGGCGAAGGCGGGCGTATCTGGTGCATTGATGCGGACCGCGCGCAGCGTGGCACCGCGGGGGACTTCCTTCAGTGCTGCGACCACCGCTTTGCGCGCGGCCTGCTTGTTCGCGGGCGCCACAGCGTCCTCCAGGTCGGCGGCGACGATGTCGGCGGCTCCCTCGCGCCACGCCTTCGTGTAGCGCTCCGGCCGGTCGGCGGGCGTGTAGAGAAGCGAACGCATCCGGGGAGAAGCGGTCATGGCGTCCCCGCCTTCACCATCACGATGCGCTTGAACCGGCACACTTCGACGCCGGCCTGGTTGTGGGCGGTGTGCTGGAGCGTCACGACGCCACGCCCCGGCTTGCTGCTCGGCCGCGTCGCCACCACTTCGGTGCTGAAGCGCAGCGTGTCGCCGGGGAAGACCGGGTTGGGGTGCTCGACGTTCTCGTATCCAAGGTTCGCGACCAAGGTGCCCGCCGTGGTCTCCTCGACGGAAGCGCCGACGCAGGCGCTGAAGGTGAAGAGGCCGTTCACCAGGATGCCGGGATAGCCCGCTGCGCGCGCCGCCGCGGCGTCCAGATGGAGCGGCTGATTGTTGAGCGTGAGACGGCAGAAGGCGGCATTCTCCTCCTGCGTCACGGTGAGGGTGCGCGCGTGCGCGATGCGGGCCCCCACCACGAACTCCTCGAACCTGCGTCCCGGCACGGCGCTGGGAGGGTGGCGGACGTTTAAATCGGAACCGGGAATGGCCACGCGGTCCCCTCATGGCCTCCAAGAAAGCCGCCGCCAAGGCGCAGCCGAAGAAGCAGGCCCCGAAGGCAGTCAAGCCGAGCAAAGCCGCGAAAGCGGCGCCTGCGGCCAAGAAGGCGATCGCCAAGGCCCCCGGGAAGGCCAAACCTGCCGCCAAGCCGGCAAAGAATGCCAAGAAGGCGGCCCGCCCCGCCAAGTCCGCCCCCGGGACCGCCAACCGCTGCCCCGCCTCGGACCCGTTTGGCGCCCCATGCCAGAACACGCTCCGGCTCGGCTCGAGCTACTGCGGCATCCACAGCCACTTGGGGCGATGAATCGCCGCGGCAAGCTGATTGTCTTCGAGGGCATCGACGGCTCGGGCAAGTCGAGCAGCCTGCGCCGTGTCGCCGACCATCTCCGCAAGGACGGGCTCGACCCGCTCGTGACGCGGGAAGAGACCGAAACCGACTCCGGCGCGTGGGTGCGCCGCTCGATTGCCGAAGGGTGGCCGCCGCTTGCGACCCTCCACCTGTTCCTGGCCGACCGGGCGCGCCATGTCGCGACCGAGATTGCCCCCGCCCTCGCCGCCGGCCGCATCGTCTTGTGCGACCGTTACCTCCATTCGACGCTGGCCTACCAAGCGGTGACGCTCGACGGCATCCTCCACGATGCGCCGGCCCGGTTGCGAGCCCTGCACGACGGCTGGTGCCCCTGGCCGGACCGTGTCGTTCTCTTCGATTCCGACCCGGCGAAAGCGGTGGCGCGCACGGCGAGCCGTTCGTCGCGCACCCCGTACGAGAAAGCGCTGTTCCTCTCCAAGGTGCGGGCGCGCTACCTGGAATTGGCCCAAGCGGAGCCGGAGCGTTTCACCCTCTTGGATGCCGACCGCGAGCTGTCGGCCGTCGTCGCGGACGCCCTTGCGGTCGTGCGCAAAACCATCTGAACCCGACAGCGCCGGCGCCTATTTCTCCGCGGGCTCGCCGGTCGGCTCGCGTTTCTTGGGCGGCTTCGACTTGACTTGGTACGTCCAGTTCCGCTTGCTCATGAGCGCCGAGTAGCCGTACGAGAGGAAGGTGAATCCGACTGTGATGACGACGCCGATGATGACGACGTCGCCCCACTGCAGGTCTGCCACACCGGGCCATGTGGTGCGCCGGGTCAAAAGCCCTGTGGACGGATTGCGAGCGCGCGTTTAGCTGTGCTCGCTGTGGCCGTGCTTGCCCAGGATGTTCTCCATGGCGTAGGTGTTGCAGTCGAGCGAGCGGGTGAACTCGAACGCGGGCGCGCCGCGGAAGCCGTCGTAGGGGAAGCAGGCGACCATGCCGCCGGGGTGGACGTTGTCGTTGGCGGCGAACTGCCCCATCTGGTCGTGGATCATCCAGAGGCCGGGGTTGTCCATCTTCATGATGTAGTCGTAGCGCTCGCCGGGCGCGATGGAGAGCGTGTCCATGGATTGCGGCCCGCCCGCCCAGGGGTAGCCATCCTTCGTGATGACCTGCATGGTGTGGCCGTGCGGGTGCCAGGTGTGCACGAAGTTGCCGGCGTTGATGATGCGGAAGCGCACCGTCTCGCCCTCCTTCACCGGGAAGACCGGCGTGTCGGGGAACGCTTTGCCGTTCACCAGGAAGGTGTTGTACTCCGGGTTGTAGTAGGGGTGGGTCTCGGGCCACCAGGTGCGGTTGCTCTGTTGGGGGGGCGGCGTGCCGTGCTCATGGATGCCGCCGCAGCCGAAGGCGGCCTTCGCCTGCTCCTTGGCGGTCTTGGCCTGCGCTGGGGAGTCAGGCAGCGCTTCGAGGGCGGGGCAGGTGGCGTCCCGCACTTCCGGAGGAACCGCGTTGGCCGTTGTCGTGACCGCCCGGTTCTGCGCCAGGTTGTCGATGATGAAGCGCTGGTAGCAGCCGATGCTGACGGTGGGGTCGACGCTTGGCTCCTGGCCCTGAATGGGGTCCTGGTTGCCATGGACGTGGCAGTTGTCCACCTCGTCGAGGAAGATGACGTAGTCGCGGTCCACCGGGTAGGTCGGCTCGCGCTCCTCCACGATGAGGGCACCGTACATGCCGAAGTCGATGTGGTGCGAGGCGTCGACGTGGCAGTGGTACCAGTAGGTGCCCGCCTTGAGGTCGGCAAAGGTGTAGGTCTGCTCCTCGCCGGTGCGGATGGGGTTCTGCGTGAGGTGGTCCACGCCATCCTCGTCCCACGGGATGAGGCCGCCGTGCAGGTGGACGGTGTGGCTGAGGCCGTTCAGGTTGACGATGCGCAGCTTGACCGTGTCGCCTTCCTTCACGCGGATCTCCGGGCCGGGGAAGCGCTGCTCGTCGTCAGTGCTCTCCTTGAACGTGATGGCGACCACCTTGGAGTAGGTGCCGTCGTTCTTCTCGTACAGTTCGACGGTGTCGGAGAGGGCGCTGTGCACGACCATCTCGAACTCGCGCACGCGCGGGGCGTCGGCGGCACTCACGCCAGCGCCCATGCAGCCCCCCAGGTAGACGAGGGAAACGAAGGCGGCAACCGCCACGGCGTTGACTTTCATGGTTTCATTGACGACTTCGCTTCGATATAGGGCTTGTCGAAGTGGCCGACATCGTTGCCCCAGCACAGACTGCTCAGGCGTCGAAGAGGGGCGCCAGTGGGTCCTTCCAGCCGATGAGTTCCTGGAAGTCCGAGAAATGGACGCCGTCCAGGAGGCCGTGCGTGACGGTGAAGACGATGCTGGCCACCGTCAGCCCGTAGTGAGTCCAGCGCCAGGTGGCGTAGCTCCAGCGCCGGATCATCGGCACCTGCAGGGCGCCGGTGACGCCGAGCCCGAAGAAGGCGAGGAGCGCGAGTCCGCCCCAGATGATGCCGAGTGTGAAGGGGTAGAGCGGCTCGAACACGTCGAAGAGGAAAATGACGGTGTGGACGGTGGCGGCGAGCAAGATGCCGTAGCTGAGGAAATTGTGGAAAGCGACGCGCCGTTTGGCGGAGCCGAAGACGCTGTTGAGCTGCCGCCGGCTCGCCTTGCCAAACATTCCGCCCGACCAGATGCTGGAGATGAGGAGGAAGGCGGAAGCGTAGCCAACCGCCTCGCTGATGGTGATGATGGTGGCGCCGTTCTGCAGCGTCGGGCGGACGATGACGGTCTCCTGCGGGCGCAGCACGACGCGGTCGCCGTCGCGCACCACTTCGATGACAAGCGGAACGAAGTCGGAGCCCTCGTTTGGCTCCGTGAAGTTGCCCCAGTTGGGCTGGGCATCCGTCTCGGTCCGGCTGTGCTTGTAGTACGCGGTGGTGTTGACCCACATGCGCGCCGTCTCCCCCTCGACGGGGAAGCCAAGCACCTTGAGTGGCCACGCCACCTGAGCCGAGAGGTGCTGCGGGATGACCTGCGGAATGGGAATGGCAAGTTGCGTAAGTCCGGCGAAATCGAAGCTGGCGCGCAGTTCGACCGTGAAGGGCACGGTGTCTGCGACGATGATGCGGGGCGGCGTCTCCGCGGTGTCCACCTTGGTGGCCTGGGCACCGACCTGGATGGCGCCGCCGGAGTAGAGAACCGCCTCTGCGCCGGAGACGGTGAACACCTCCGCCTGGCCTGGACCGGTCTCGTCCCGTGCAACGGGGGTCGGGTTTCCAACCGGAGTGATGAGGAGTTCGAGATCGGGGCCGGTTGCGGCGGTGGTGTCTTGCGGCGTGATGGTGAGGGTGATGCTCGAGGCGCCAGGGGGGAGCGTGAACGAGGTCAGGGACTGCACCGGCTGGGTGGGGTCGTTTGAGCCGAACCGGATGTCGAGGCTGGTGCCGTTGACGAGTTCCCCGACATTGCTGCTGAACAGCAGCGACGGGGCGCCGCGGATGTCAAGAACCGGCACGGTGAAGCGGAACTCGGACTCCCAGACGTTCTGCACCGTGACGCCGAACTGGAACGACTCGCCCACCGCGCCGCCAGCGGGCTTGGAGGGGGGAATGAGCTGCGCCATGGCGCGCAGTGGCGAGCCGGGATCGCTGGCGTGGCACTCGTAGCATTTGGAGAGCGGCACCGTGACAGGGCCCTCTTCGCCACCCAGCGCGACGGCGACGCTCGCGGCCGCCACCAGCGCCAAGGCGCCAAGGGCCATCCAGCGCACGTTCAACACAGACTCACCACTCCTGGGTCTGCCCTAAAGCCTTCCCGTCGCCGCGCACATGGGATCGTCGCGCGGGCGCCAAGATGAACCTTGTTGTCGGATGCCGCGAACGTCGTGCGCGCCCCGTCGCCGGCTCCAGGTTCCACAGGAAAAGGCAGACCACCCTTTTTGTGCCCGCTTGGGGTCAGCGGCGTGTGAGCCCCGCTCGTCCGGCTGGCAAGGCGACCCCGAAGAAGGCCCCCGCCAAGAAACCGGCGCGGCCGGCCCGCGCGGCGACGGTTCTCGTCAAGTCCAAGAAGACGGCCACAGCGCGGCGCGTCTACGCCTTCGAGGAGGGCAATGCTTCGTTGCGCTCGCTGCTTGGCGGCAAAGGCGCCAACCTGGCCGAGATGAGCCGCATCGGTCTGCCAGTCCCGCCCGGCTTCACCATCACGGCGGCCACCTGCATCGAGTACCAGAAGCTCGGCCAGTTCCCCGCCGGCCTCGAGGAGGACGTCTGGACCGCGCTTGCCGCTCTTGAAAAGAAGGCGGGCGCCAAATTCGGCGACCCCGCCAACCCGCTCCTGGTCTCGGTGCGCTCCGGCGCCGCCGTCAGCCTGCCCGGCATGATGGACACCGTGCTCAACCTGGGCCTCAACGACGCCACCGTCGAGGGCATCGCCAAGGCCGCGAAGAATCCCCGCTTCGCCTACGACTCCTACCGCCGTTTCCTCACAATGTTCGGCGACGTCGTGCTCGGCCTGCCGCACCACGGCTTCGAAGAGCGGCTCACCCGCCTGAAGACCCGGCTCGGCGTGCAGCAGGACACCGCCATCGGCGCCGCCGACCTGAAGGCGCTCTGCCAGGAATACAAGACCTACATCCTGGAAAAGACCGGCAAACCGTTCATGCAGGACCCGCGCAGCCAGCTCTCCGCCGCCATCGAGGCGGTTTTCGCGAGCTGGAACAACAAGCGCGCCATCACCTACCGCGACCTCAACAAGATTCCGCACGACATGGGCACCGCCGTCAATGTCCAGATGATGGTGTTCGGCAACATGGGCGACGACTGCGCCACGGGTGTCGCCTTCACCCGCGACCCGAGCACCGGCGAGAAACTGTTCTATGGCGAGTTCCTGCAGAACGCGCAGGGCGAGGATGTCGTCGCCGGCATCCGCACGCCGCAGGTCATCAGCAAGCTCGGCAACATCATCCCGGCCGCCTACAAGCAGCTCGTCGCCGTCGCCAAGCAGCTCGAGACGCATTTCCGTGACATGCAGGACATCGAGTTCACCATCATGCGCGGCAAGCTCTACATGTTGCAGACGCGCACCGGCAAACGCACCGGCTTCGCCGCCGTCCGCATCGCGCTTGAGATGCTCGACGAGAAACTCATCAGCGAATCGGAGGCCATCCTGCGCGTCAGCCCGGACAACCTCAACCAGCTCCTGCGCCCCATCTTCGACTCGCGTGAGAAGGCGGCCGCCCTCAAGAACGGCAAGCTGCTCGCGAAAGGCCTCAACGCTGGCCCCGGCGCCGCCACCGGCCGCGTCGTCTTCACCGCCGACGACGCTGTGGAGTGGAAGCGCAAAGGCGAGCAGGTGGTCCTGGTGCGCGACGAGACCTCGCCCGAGGACATTCATGGCATGCACGCCTCGGAGGGCTTCCTCACCGCGCGTGGTGGCATGACCAGTCACGCCGCCCTGGTGGCGCGCCAGATGGGCAAGGTGTGCGTCGCCGGCTGCTCGGTGCTGCGCATCGACGGCAAGGCGCACGCCTTTGCCGTGGGCGACCACCTCGTGCGCGAAGGGGAGTGGATTTCCATCGACGGCTTCACCGGCGAAGTCATCCTCGGCAAACTCACGACGCTCCCGAGCGAAGTGGTCCAAGTTCTCGTGGACAAGCGCATGCACCCCAGCATGGCACCCACCTACCAGCTCTTCGACCGCCTCCTGCGCATGGCCGACAAGGTGCGCAAGCTGCGCGTGCGCGCCAACGCCGACCAGCCCGACCAGGCCGACACCGCCATCGCGTTCGGAGCCGAAGGCATCGGCCTCACGCGCACCGAGCACATGTTCTTCGGCCCCGGCAAGATCGAGCACATGCGCGAGATGATTCTCGCCGAGAACGAGACCGAACGGCGCGAGGCGCTCAAGGATCTCCTGCCGCTGCAGCGCCGCGACTTCGAGGGCATCTTCCGCGCCATGGGGGCGCGCCCGGTCACCATCCGCATGCTCGACCCGCCGCTGCACGAGTTCCTCCCCCACGAGGAGCGCGAGCAGCGCCAGATGGCCCTGCTGATGGGCATCGGCCTGAGCGAACTGCAGGAACGCATTGCCGCCCTGCGCGAATCCAACCCGATGCTCGGCCACCGCGGCTGCCGCCTCGGCATCAGCTACCCCGAAATCACCGAGATGCAGGCGCGCGCCATCCTCGAGGCCGCCGTGCGCGTGAAGCGCGACGGCGTGGATGTCCACCCAGAAATCATGATTCCCATCGTCGGCCACGCCTCGGAGTTCGTCCACCAGGCCGCCGTCGTGCGCAAAGTCGCCGAGCAGGTGTTCGCCGAGACCGGAACCAAGGTCGCCTACTCGGTCGGCACCATGATTGAGTTGCCGCGCGCCGCCCTCACGGCGGACGAGATTGCCAAGCACGCCGAGTTCTTCAGTTTCGGAACCAACGACTTGACGCAGACGACGCTTGGCATCAGCCGCGACGACGCCGCGAGTTTCCTCGGCCACTACCAGGAGACCAAGCTCATCCCCGCTGACCCCTTCGCCACCCTCGACCAGGCCGGCGTCGGCCAACTCGTCGTGATGGGCACCCAGAAGGGCCGCTCGACGCGCAAGGACCTCAAGATTGGCATCTGCGGAGAACACGGTGGCGACGCCGAATCTGTGAAGTTCTGCCACCGCACCGGTCTCGACTACGTCTCTTGCTCGCCCTACCGGCTGCCGATTGCGCGGCTTGCGGCGGCGCACGCGGTGTTGGAAGAGAAGAATTCGAAGTAGACCCTGCAGGCCCGCCCGACTCGAAGAAAAACAAGGTCGCGTCGCCCCAGCCGGAACGGTTGGCAATGAATCGTCTCTGCGGGCGCGCCTTCGATTTTCCGGCGCGCTTGGACGAGAACTGCCCTGGGGGGAGCCCCAGTCGGTGTTTGGCTTCTGGGCGACGCGGCCCAGCCTCGTGTTTGGACGCCCGACTTGAAGGCCCTTTCCCTCAAGGCCATGAGGCGCTGGCCATCGTAGCCCGACGAAACGCGGACGACGCGGATTGCGCGGATGTTCGTATCCGCGTCATCCGCGAAATCCGCGTTCAGGTCGTCGGTGGCGTGATTCACTCCAACGTCGCGTGCCGCTTGCGCATGGAGGTCTCGGTCTCTCCAAGGCGCGCCATGAGGATGGCCACAACGGCGTCGAAGAAGAGCCAAGCCGTCGTCTCGAACAGCGTTCCGAGCGGCGCGAATTTCGCTTTCGTGCCGTTGCCCTCGGCGGGCATGATGGGGACGACGACATGGGCGAGACGCGCCACTTCGGAGTCGGGCTGCGCGGTGATGGCGATAACAGTGGCGCCCTGGCGGCGGCCCAACTCTGCGGTCATGACAACAGGGTAGGTGGAGCCGGAGCCGGAAACGAGGATGACCACATCGTCGCGCTTGACGGGCGCCGTGATGGTCTCGCCGACGACGTAGGTCTGGTAACCCAAGTGGATGAGCCGCACCGCGAAAGCGCGCGCGACGAAGCCGGAGCGTCCGCGGCCGTACAGGAAGACGCGGCGCGCTGGCTGCAGCGCCTTGAGGAAGTTCTCAAGGGCCGCCGGCGGGACATGGACCGCCTTGCGGGCGGCGCCGAGGATGAATTCCAACGGCTCGTCCAGGTCCATCGGGCTCGCCTCAGGCCTCGTCCTTCACGAGGGGCCGCTTCTGCTTGTCGTACTTGACGACCTTGCCGTCGGGGACCTTGAAGATGGGGCTGCAGCCTTCCTTCTTCTCCTTGAGGAAGATGTACTTGCCCTCGGCGTTCTTCCACAGTTTGTAGTCGTCCACCTGGACCTGGCGGCGCACTTTGTCGGTGGACTGCTGTACCTTGGGCTTCTGGTTCTCGGGCAGATCCCAGATCGTCTCGCCGCGCCAGCCCTTGTGCTGGATGCAGTACTTGCCCTTGCCGTCCACTTTCTTCTTGCAGCGATCGCCCGACTTGGTGAGCGCCTCGCAGTCCGGCATCGCCGCCTTGCGCGCCTCTTCCTCTTCCTTCTCGCGCCGCTTGGCCTCTTCGCGGGCGAGTTTCTCGGCCTCTTTCTGGGCCTTGACGCGAGCGGCGTCCGCCTCTTTCTCGGCGCGCACGCGGTCCTGCTCGGACTTGCGGTCGGCCTCCTTCTTCGCCTTCTCCTCCGCCTCGACGGCGTCCTTGAGTTCGCGCGTGACGCGGGCGTCGCGGCGCTCCTTGACGCGGTCGAAGACGATGTTCATGTACATCGCATCGTGCTCGAGGATGGGACTGGTGGAGATGATGGTGGCCGACAAGTTGGCGTCCAAGAGAACGTCGCAGAGCGGCTCGAATTTGAGGTCGCCCTTCTTGATGGGCAGGCGGTAGCGCGCGTTGCCGTTCTCGTAGTGGATGCCGGTGAAATGGATGAGAACATGGTCGAGCTTGAGCGGCGCGAGCTTCTCGAAGACCGCCGTGAAGTCCTCCGGGTTCTGCAGGATGCCGTTGCCGCGCGCGTGGATGTGCGCGAAGTCGAGGACCGGAATGACCCCTTTGACCTTCTGGCACACCTCGAGGACCTCCTCGAGGCTGCCGAAGACGTTGCGTTTGCCCATGACCTCCATGCCGAGGCGCGGCGTCCACCCTTCGCTCACGAAGGTGTCGCGGATTTCGCGCAGCACCTTGACGACGCGCTCCATTGTCTGCTCCTTGGACAACTCGCCGTAGAAGCCGGGATGGAAGACGAGGGTCTGCGCCCCCATGATGTGGGCAAGGTGGCCCGCCGCGAGGATCTTGTTCTTCGACATCTCGACGTTGGTCTCGTCGCCGGCGAGGTTGAGGTAGTATGGCGCCTTGACGTGCAGCTCCACGCCGGCCTCTTCCGCCGTGGCGCGGATTTTTGCTGCTTCCTCTTCGTCCATGCGGATGCCGCGCACGAACTGCACTTCCATGGCGTCGAGCTCCAGGTTGCGCGTGTAGATGATGCCGTCCCGCACGGTGCGGCCTTTGCACGACAACGGGATGCCCGCCGGCCCGAAGGTAATCATGAACGGCCCGCCGACCACGGGCCGCTATAAAACGCTCCAGGGGCGCCGCGGCCCCTCGCAAGCCCTCGGGACAACAGAAGAGCGCTTTTGAAGGTGGCCGGACTTGGATTGCCCACATGGCAGGCGCTGACGCAGCTCGCACCAGCTTGGACACCCGGGCCGTTGCCGGAGAGCCCCGCGATCGCCCCTACGTGGCGAGCATGCTGCGCCGCCTGGGCTACACCGAGTCGCAGATTGCCGACTACCTCGCCGGCCGGCCGCTGGACCGCGCCGAAGGCGTTCGCGCCCCTGCGCCGACGCCCCGCCCGACCGCCGGCACCGCCGCCCGCGACCAGGCCGCACCGCGCGACATCGAAGTGGAGTACACCGGCCCCGGCCTGCGCAACTACCGCTTCGTCACCCCGATTGGTCTTGAGTTCTCCGCCGTGCAGCAGCCTGAAGTGGAGTTCCAAACCGCGCCCGAAGGGTTCGTTTTCCAAGAGGACGCCACGCCCTGGACGGACCCCGCCGCGGAAGCGCCGCCCGAGGCCCCCTTCGACGGCTGGGAAGGCGACGGCTGGCGCCTCTACCGCCACGTTGATGCCACCGGCGAGGACCCGATTGCGGAGCACGGCTTCGCCCAAGTGGGTGAGCCGGTCCGCGAGGACATGGTCCCGGCCCACGTTCCGGAGGGCTACGAAGTGGTCTCCGATGAGCAGGGCGGCGAACCGCACCTGGCCGCCATCAAGCAGCCCTTCACCGGTTGGGAGCAGGACGGCTGGCGCCTCTACCGCAACCGCAACGCCAAGGGCAAGGACCCCATCGCGGAGCACGGCTTCGCCGTCGTAGGCGCCCCTGTCCGCGACGACATGGAACCCGCCCAGGTCCCCGAGGGCCACCAGGTCGTCTGGAACGAGGCGGGCGAACCCGCTCTCGCGGCCACTCCCTTCCCCGGATGGGAGCAGGACGGCTGGCGGCTTTTCCGCAAGACGACCCCGACCGGCGACGACGCCGTCAAGAACCACACCTTCAGCAGCAAGAAAGGCACCCCCGAGGGCACCGAGCCCGCCTACGTCCCGGAGGGCTACGAGGTCCTGTGGGACAAGCGCGGCCGCCCCCGCCTCGCCAAGCTCCAGCCGGCCCCCCCGCCCGGCTTCGAGACGGATGAGTGGAAGCTTTACAGCACGGACGAAGGCGAGGGCGAAGAGGCCCAGCGCATCTTCTTCTTCAGCAAAGAGCAGCCCGACGACGCCGTCCCCGCCGTGGTCCCCGAAGGCTACGAGGTGGCCACCAACCCGGAGACTGGCCGCCCCTTCCTGCGTCGCATCGACGAGGATGTCGACTCTTCGCCCATCGAGCCCGCTTCCGACAGCTCCGACCCCGGCGCCGTCGCGGGCCGCAAGCGCGTCCGCATCGTGCGTGTGCGCGCAGCAAGCCGCGAAGCCGCGCAGCGCAAGATGGAGAACGAGGGCCGCACCGTTCTTGCCACCATGCCCATTGACATCGAGAAGAAGGTGAACTGATGGACGACGACAACCGCATCCGCGTCCGCATGGAACCCGAGATGCAGCCGGTCCACTACGAGGACCGCCGCGACCTGAACTCGGAGATTGACGTCGGCGTCGAGACCCAGACAAAAGGTCTTGGCGTCGCTGGCCTCATCGCCATCGCGGTCGGCGTGGTCTGCCTCATCATCGGCGCCGTCTTCTTCACGCTCGGCTACCCGGAACCCTGGTACGCCAGCATCAGCGACTCGGACTGGGTGGAGTCGCGTGCCCTTGTCGAGCGCGTCTACCTGTTCCTCGGCGCTGGCATCGTCCTGCTGTTCTTCGGCACCTCGGCGTTCTTCTACGGCCGCACGGTGCTCGGCTCTGGCCATCTCGACCAGTTTACGACCAATGAAGTGGAGGTCGAGCACTGATGGCTTCCAAGAAGGCATCCAAGTCCTCGGCCGGCACGGCCGCGAAAAGCCGCCCCAAACCACAACCTGTGGCCCGCTCGCGCGCCAAGCCGGCCGCCCCCGCGGCCTCGGGCCAGCGCGATTTCCTCGTCGTCTTCGAGGAGCCCGACCCGTATGGCCTCCCCAGCGAGGACGCCCTCATCCTGGACATCGAGTCCAGCTCGAACCGCCGCGGCCAGGTGGACGTGCAGCAGAAGCTCGCGCTCCAGCTCACCAACACGACGAGCCGGCTCGGCACGTTCGGCTTCATCCTGAGCTCGCTTGGCGCCCTCATGGGCTTGCTGCTTCTGTTGACCTTCGTCCTCGTGTACCCGCAGGACTGGTACACGGCCGAGGGCGCCGTCCAGACCACGGCCATCGTGAAGAGCCTCATCCTGCTTGCCATCCTGGACGTGCTCCTCTTGGTGGGTGGCACCGTGCTCACGCACTACGGCCGTCGCATCCAGGCGCGCGGCGCCTTGAGCGATGTCCGTCTCGTCGAGCGCACCGCCGTGCCGAGCGCCCGCTTCGAATAGGCCCAATCGTCAGCGCCGCGCCCGGCGGTGACGCCGAGCGAGCTTGCCAATCCAGGCTTCGCCCTCGCGCCACTGCGGGTAGCGTCGCTCGTCGCGCCGGAACGCGGCGGAATGGACGATGCGGCGCGAACCCGAGCCCATGCGCACGGGATGGAGGATGTGCAGCAGCTCGTGGTAGAGCACGTAGTCGAGCACAAACTCCGGCACGTCCGGGTCATCCAGAATCTGACTGAGGACGATGACGTTGTGGTCGGCATCCCAGTGGCCGAAACGGTGCCCCGCCACCGTCCGGCTCCAGGAGAGGCGCGGCACCTGCGGCAGGACGAGACCCATGTCGAGGGTGACGCGCAAGTAGGACTCGAGCAGGCTGCGGTGCGCCCCCACCGGGTCGATGTGCTTGCGACCGGTTGCAGCGGCAGGGCGCTCGGCGAGGAAGGTGCGGCTGGCGCGTCGCCACGCCTCGGGGACCGCCTCGTCGCGCACGCGGTGCAGGCGGGCCAGAAGAGTCGCCGCGATGCCGAGCACCGCCTCCTCGGGCGCCTCGGCAAACGCGCTGTTGAGATTGAAACGGATGCGGCCGCCTTCGAGCCGGACCGTGGAGCGCCCCTCGACGTAGGGATAGAGCGCGATGTGCGGGTCGGGCAGGGCGGGCCGACCAAACAGGTGGCGGTGCGCCTCCTGAACGAGAGGCACGAGGTGCGGTGCCGGTCGGCGCAGGGCCACGACGCTTCGAGTCGGCGCTGGCTCTTCAAGCCGAGCGTGCGGGTTGCCCCATTGCCTCGTCGAGCCGGTCGAGACCGGCCTTATCGAGTTCGGCGACCAGTTCGTCGTGGACAAGACGCGGTTGGCGCGGGCCGCGGTAGATGAAGCCAGTGTAGGACTGCACCAACGTCGCTCCAGCTCGGATGTGGCCGAGGGCGTCGGCACCGGTCAGGATGCCGCCCACGCCCATCAGCGGGGTGTCGCGGCCGAGCCCATGGTGGAGCGCTGCGATGACCTGCCTGCTGCGCGCGAGGAGGGGCGCGCCGGAGAGGCCCCCCTCGATGGCAGACTCCGTGCCTGCGGGGCGGGCGCGGGTCGTGTTGGTGGCGATGATGGCTGCAGCTCCGGCGTCCACGGCGGCACGCGCGACTCGGACCAGCTCCTCATCGGCGGCGTCGGGGTGCAGTTTGAGCAGGACCGGCCGCTTGTGGCCAGCGTCGGCGGCCGCGTTCAACGTGGCGCGCACCAGCAGCGAGACCGCCTCCGGCGCCTGCAGGGCGCGCAGGCCGGGCGTGTTCGGGCTCGAGACATTGATGGTGAGGAAGCGGACGTGCGGGGCGAGCGAGGCGGCCACCGCGCGCAGGTCGTCCACCACGCGCTCGGCGGGCGTCGTCTTGTTGGGGCCGATGTTGCCGCCAAGGAGTCCAGCCGCAGGGCGGGCAGCAAGCCGACGGGCGGCCACCTCCATGCCGGGGCCGGGGAATCCCATGCGGTTGACGAGCGCCTGATGCTGCGGGTGGCGCTGGACGCGCAGCCCGTCGTTGCCGGGTTGCGGCTTCGGGGTGACCGTGCCCACTTCGACATGGCCGAAGCCGAGAGCGAAAAGCGCGGAGTGGACCTCGGCGCCCTTGTCGAAGCCCGCCGCCATCCCGAGCGGTGCCGCGACGTCGAAACCGAGGAAACGGCTGGCGAGGCGGGGCGACGGGGCTGGCGGCCGCAGGGCGCCAAGCGTGTGCGTCGCCTGCGCCGCCTTGAGGAACCGGAGCGCCAGGTGGTGCGCCCGCTCGGGGTCCATCTTGAACAGGAGTCCTTTCAGGGCCCCGTACACGGCGCCGCCACCGTTGCCAACCCTATATACGCGGGCTGTCAAGCCTTAAACGGCAAGCCGGGGGTGGCGACGTGACATGGCTGTCGGATTTGTCCTCATCAGCGCCGCCCCGGGCAAGGAACATGAGGTCTACACCACGCTCCTGAAGGTCTCGGAGATCGTCGAGCTGCACCCGCTCTTTGGCGAGTACGACCTCATCGCCAAGCTCGAGGCCGCCGACTTCGACACGCTGGGGCACGTCATCGTCAACAAGATTCGCTCCATCGACGGCGTCGTGGACACCAAGACCCTCACCGGCACCAAGTTCTAGGGGCCGTGTCCAGAGTGGCAGTCGAGTCCATCTTCCTCTCCACCCTCTTGCTGAGTTTCGCCGCGACCTTGCTCTTTGCTGGCCTGTTTGGTGCCTACTACGGCAAAGGGCGCAGCCGCAGCGTCGGCATCAGCCTCTCGCTTCTCGCTCTGCTTCTCATCGGGCTCTTCCTCGCGCTGACCTTCCCGCTGATTCAGGGCATCTCCCCCATCTTCGACCCCGATGCGGTCGGCCGCGCCCTCGCCGCCGTCGGAGCGGCGACGCTCGGTTTCGGAGTGGCCATTGGCCTGTTCCTCGTGACGGTCACGCGCGGTTAGCCGAGCGCCGCAATCCCGGGAAGCACTTTCCCTTCGAGGAACTCGAGCGACGCGCCGCCGCCGGTGCTAACGTGGGTCATCTTGCCCTCGACGCCGAACTGCTTGGCGGCCGACGCAGAATCGCCGCCGCCGACCACGGTGGTGCCCTGGACGTTGCCAATGGCTTCGGCGATGGCCCGTGTGCCCACCTCGAACGCGGGCATCTCGAAGACCCCCATCGGGCCGTTCCAGAGAACGGTGCGGCTCGACGCGAGGGCGGCGGAGAAGTCGCGGATGGTGGTGGGGCCGATGTCGAGCCCCATCCAGTCGGCAGGAATGGCGGGAAGTGACACGATCTTGTGCGCCGCGTCCGGGGCGAAGCGATCGGCGACGACGACATCCACGGGGAGGTAGACCGCGATGCCTCTTGCCTTCGCTTTCGCCAGGAGCTCCCCCGCCAAGGCCACGCGGTCGGTCTCGACGAGCGACTTGCCGACGCTGTGCCCTTGCGCGACCAGGAACGTGAACGCCATGCCACCGCCGATGATGAGGCGGTCCACTTTCTCCAAGAGCGCCTCGACGATGGGCACTTTGTCGGAAACCTTGGCGCCGCCGAGGACCGCGGTGAACGGCCGCTTCGGGCTGCGCAGCGCCGTGCCAAGGGCGGCCACTTCCGCCTCGATGAGGAGACCGGCGAAACTGGGCAGGAGATGGGCAACACCGGTCGTGCTGGCGTGGGCGCGGTGGGCGGTCCCGAAGGCGTCGTTGACGTAGAGGTCGGCCAGGTCGGCAAGCGCACGGCAGAAGGCGGGGTCGTTGCCTTCCTCGCCGGCGTGGAAGCGGACGTTCTCGAGCAGCAGGACGCCGCCCGGGGCGAGCTTGGCAACGGCCGCCTGCGCGACCGGGCCGACGCAGTCGGCGGCGAAGGCGACCGGGGCGTCCAGCAGCTTGGCAAGATGGTCAGCGACCGATTGCAGTGTGAACGCGGCGTTGTCTTTTCCCGGCTTGGGGCGGCCAAGATGGCTCGCCAGGATGACCTTGGCCCCCGCCTTGCGCAGCCGGACGATGGTGGGCAGGGCGCCCACGATGCGGGCATCGTCCAGGACGCGGCCTCCTTCCAACGGGACGTTGAAGTCGACGCGAACGAGGACCCGTTTTCCGTTGGCTTGCCCGGGTCCAAACGGTCCATCCTTGATGGTGCGCACCATGCTGGGGCCGCGACGGGCTGAGCCGTTTCAAGGCTTGGCTCCAAGCGCCGCCCCGACTCCCTTAAGCGGCGGGTCCCCGTCGTCGCTGCGTGGCCCGCCCCATCTGGACCGACAAGGCGCCCGACGTCTCCGCTGTGGCCGACCACCTCGAGGAGCTTGCCAAGACGGCGCGCAGTCCACTTCGCTTCGCGCCGCAGCCCATCCCGGGCGGAACCAGCCCCGCCATCCTGCACCAGGCGGCGCTTCTGCGCGCCCGGCGCACCCTCGCCCTCAGCCACGCTGAGCAGGACCGCATCCTCGCCCAGGAAGTCAACGCCATCGACGACCTGGTGCGCACCGCCAACCTCCTCGTCGAGCGGCTGCGCGAATGGTACGCCCTGCACGCCCCGGAGGCGACCCGGCTGGTCCCCGACGCCAAAGAGCTCGCCACCCTCGTCGCCACGCACGGCGACCGCACGGCCGTCCTGGGCGCCCTCAAACAAGCAGAGGCAGCCAACACGAGTCTCGGCTCGGACCTGGACCCAGCCGACCTCGCCGTGTTGCAAGGCTTCGCCGGGGCGCTCCAAGGCATCCACAACTCCTGGGCTGCCCTTGAGGCGCGCGTCGTCGTCCTCATGGAGACCGTCGCCCCCAACGTCGCCTCCGTCGTCGGCGGCGTCATCGGCGCCCGCCTCATCGCGCTGAGCGGTGGCCTGTCGCGCCTTGCGACCTGGCCCGCCGGCACCGTGCAACTTCTTGGCGCCGAGACAGCACTCTTCCGTCACCTCAAGGAAGGCACGAAGCCGCCCAAGCACGGCATCCTGTTCCAGCACCCGCTCGTCCACTTGGCCCCGCCTTGGTCGCGCGGCGCCACCGCGCGCGCCCTTGCGCTTGCCGCCGCGACGGGCGCCAAAGCGGACGCCTTCACCAAGAACGACCTGCGTGTTTTCCTCAAGGCGCAGCTTGATGCCGACCTGGCGCGCATTCAACTGCGCAAGATGCCGGCCCGCCAAGACCGACCGGTGGGCCGCTACCCGCCCGGGCGCGCCGCCCCGGGCCGCTTTGATGCGCGTGCTGCGCCCCGCGATGGCCCGAAGAGTTGGAGCCGCGGCCCGCCGCGCGCCCCATCGGACGGTTTCCGCGGACCCCCGCGCGACGGTCCCCGCTTCGACGGTCCGCGCCCGAGCGGTCCTCCCCGGTTTGACCGCCCCTCCGGCCCGCCTCGCGACGGCTTCGGTCCTTCCTCCGGTGCGCCCCGCGATGCTCCGCGCAGTTTCGACGGCCCACGCGGACCTCCTCGTGACGGCTTTGGCGCACCGCCGCGCGACGGCCCCCGTTCCTTCGATGGTCCACGCGGCCCACCCCGCGACGGCCCGCGCGGCCCGCCCCCGTCCGGGGGTGGCTACGGCGCGCCCAAGCCATGGAAGCGCAAGCCGCAGGGTGCCTTCCGCGGCAACAACTCCCCCGCCAAGCCGCCCGGCCGCGGAGGTGACCCATGAGACCGATTGGCCTCACCGGCTGCTTCGATGACAAGGGATTCCTCTGGACCGAGAACAAGGTTCCCGGCCACGCCGTGTATGGCGAAAAGCTGCGCAAGGCGATGGGGCGCGAGTTCCGCAACTGGAACCCATTCCGCAGCAAACTTGCCGCCCTCGCCCGCAAAGAGCCGACGACGCCGTGGTTCGGCCCGAAGGATGACGTGCTCTACCTCGGCGCCGCTTCCGGCACGACGGTGAGCCACGTCAGCGACCTCACCTCGGGCACCGTTTACGCCGTCGAGTTTTCGCCGCGTTCCGTGCGCGACCTCCTCTGGAACATCGAGCCGCGTCCCAACGTTGTCCCCATCCTCGACGACGCCGGGGCGCCGGAGCGCTACGCCGCCTACATCGCGCAGCCGGTCGCTGCCCTCGTGCAGGACATCGCACAGCGCCACCAGGTCGAAATTTTCCTGCGCAACCTGCCGTTCCTCAAAGTGGGCGGTCTCGGCATCCTGGTCGTGAAGGCGCGCAGCATCAACGTCAGCCAGTCGCCCCAAGCCATTTACGAGGAAGTGGCAAAGAAAATCCTCGCCGCGGGCCTCACCATCGACCGCCAAGTCGATTTGGATCCCTTCGAAATCGACCACAGAGCCTTTGTGGTGCGCAAGGTCGCGTGAGTCCATGGAGCTTGCGGGAAAACGCATCCTGGTGACCGGTGGGGCCGGATTCATCGGCAGCCACGCCGTGGACCGGCTCGTCGCCGAAGGCGCCGTCGTCACCGTCCTCGACAACCTGTCGGGCGGCAAGGAGATGTTCCTGGCCGAGTCTAGCCGCCGCATCACGTTCGTCCGCGGCGACTGCGGCGACCGCGCCACCCTCGACCGGCTGCTGCCCGGGATGGACGCGGTGTGGCACTTCGCCGCCAACCCGGATGTTCGCTCCGGCGCCACCGACCCGTTCGCCCATTACGACCAGAACATCCGCGTCACCTACGAGGTTCTGGAAGGGATGCGCCGACACAACGTGCGCCACCTCGCCTTCACCAGCACCAGCACCGTGTATGGACGCGCCTCCGTCATCCCGACGCCCGAGGAATACGGCCCGCTCCTGCCCATCAGCATCTACGGCGCCTGCAAGCTCGCCTGCGAAGCGCTCATCGCCTCGTACGCGGGCACCTTCGGCTTGACGGCGCACCTGTTCCGCTTCGCCAACGTCGTCGGGCCGCGCTCGACGCACGGCGTCATCGTGGATTTCGTGGCAAAGCTGCGCGCCAATCCCAAACGTTTGGAGATTCTCGGCGACGGCAAACAGAGCAAGAGCTACGTCAGCGTCGCCGACACAGTGGCGGGCATGGTCCACGCCGTCCGCCACACGCCTCTTGCGACCGGCGCAGAGGGCGCCTGCCACCCGTTCAACATCGGCTCCAGCGACGCCATCGATGTGGTCGAGCTCGCCACCCTCGTCGCAGGCGAAATGGGACTGGCGCCGACGCACGCTTTCACCGGCGGCACCGCCGACGGCGGCGGCTGGAAAGGAGACGTCAAACGCATGGGGCTCAACACCGCCCGCCTGCGCGCCCTCGGCTGGACCCCCCGCCACAGCAGCGCCGAAGCGGTCCGCCTCACGGCGCGCTCTCTCCTGTGAGACGCGCGGCGCATTCTGGCTCGTTTTAGCTTTCGCGCAACAGGCTTTTTATTGAAGAAGCCACAAGGAGAGCTTCGATGATGGAACGCCGGGCGAAGTGGTTCGCCTTCGCAGTGCTGCTGGCTCTTGCCGCCGCCCCCGTGGCCTCCGCGCTGCCCGCCTACAAATTCTACTTCCTGGCGGACACCGAAACCGGAGTCACCGACGACGGGCTGCTGCAGCTCTACGACCCGCTCAAACCCGTCGTTCCCAATGCCACCGCCCCCTCCACGCGCGTCATCTTCCCCGTCCTCTCCGGCGTCGTCCCGGTGCAGTTCCTCACCGACGCAAACGAGACCCATCCCACCCAGCTCAAGGGGCCGTTCTTCATGGCGCTCTGGCCCGGCCCTTCGCCCATCTACGAGGGCAACCTGACCGCAACCCTGTACGAGATTCCGGCCGGCGACGACCCCCTGGACATCCTCCCGGTGCCGCTGCCCATCCCCACTCCGATTCTTCCGCCGCCCATCGGCCCCGCCCCTCCAATCGTCCTGGCGCAGGTGAGCATCCCGCTTGCCATCAACGCCAGCAACCTGCCCGACCCGATGGCGCTCATCCCGCCCGTCCTGCCCGACCCGTCCACCGACCCGGTCGCCTACGCGCAGTACGTCGCCTTCTACGAGCTGTCGCAGGTGGCGCCCGCCATTCTTGTGCCGCCCAAGATTTTCGTCGCGAACCTCGACTTGACCGTGAACGCGACGAGCCGCATCGCCCTCGCCTTCACCCTGACGAACGAGGCGGGCCAGACCGCGCCGCTGCCGGTGGGCGCGTTCGCGCAGATTCAGTACAATGCAACCCTGTCGCCGAGCTATCTTTTCTTGCCCTGGTACGAAGAGGACAAGCCGGGTCAGACCCTAACCAAGAACCCGAACGTGCCGAGGCCGACCACGAGCCGGCCGCCCCCGAAGGCACCCGCCACCAAGACCCCCACCAGCAGCGAAGTCATCTACGAGAACGAGAAGGGATCGCCGGACGCCGGCCTCCTGCTTGTTCCAGCACTTGCCGCTTTGGTGTTCTTCCTGCGGCGCCGCCTCCCCTGAGCGGTCGGATTCTGCCCTGACTTAGAGCGTGTGGCAGACCAGTTCCGGCAGATCGGCAAGACCGATGCGCTCCTCTGCGACGGCGACGGCGTCGGGGCGGCTGGTCGTGGCTGGATAGCGCGGACCGAGCAAATCGCAGAGCTCCGGGCCGACTGAGATGTCGTGCGTTCCCCACTCTTTGGCGAGCCGAAGGATGTCCTGCTTGTCGAGTCCGAGAAGCGGGCGAACGATGGGGCGCCGCGCCGCCGCTTCGAGCGTCACCAGGTTGGAGAGCGTCTGGCTCGACACCTGCGCCAGATTCTCTCCCGTGGCCAGCAGGTCGGCTCCCACTTGGTCGGCGAGTTTGTCGGCGAGGCGGTAGAGCAGCCGTTTCTGGAGCAGGAAATAGTAGCGGTGCGCCTCACGGTCGTGCGGCACCCGTCCGAGATGCTCGCCGATCTTGGCCACCCAGAGCCGGCGAAGGCCAAGGACACGGGCGAGCGCAATGGATTTGCGCACCGAGGCGTCATCGGTGACCGGCTCGAAGGAGCCGTGCAGCGCCTCCAGCTCGACGCCCTGCCGCAAAAGCATCCGTGCCGCCACCGGGGAATCGAAGCCGCCCGAGAGAAGAAGGACGGCTTTCACAAATCTTGCGACACCGTTGGCTCGTAAAGGTTTGCGCCTGACGAAACCGCAGATTGCGCAGATGCCGCAGACTCACGAGAACGCCATCTGCGCAATCTGCGTCATCTGCGGCTGGGGTCGGCGGCGTCAAGTAGAACCAACCGCTCGATGCAAAGGTGGTCCTGCTCCGTCCCTGTTCGACGTCGGCAGGCTTCACCGCCACGCCCGAGCCGGCGCGCAAGCAGGACATGGCCGCCCTGAAGAAAGCGGTCGTCGCGGCCGGCTACACCATCGTCGTGGACGCCCGCATCATCCTCATCGTGCGCAAAGGTGGCGTGGAATCGAGCCTCTACGACGACGGCAAGGTGCTCCTCAAGACAACCGACCGCGCCGCTGCGGAGGGCGCCTACGCCGACCTGGAACCGCACCTGACTTCGACGGTCACCAGGGTTTGACGCCCAGCCGAAGAATCTCTTTGCGCTCCGCCTCGGCGCGCTCCAAGACCTCCCATTTCTCCTCACGCTGCCAGCGCCCCATCAAGTCATCGAGGTCGAAGGCGACCTCCGCCTCCGTCGGCGCGTACTTTCTGTAGCGCTGCTCGAAATCGGGGGCGGGGCTGTAATGGTTCCAGCCGCGCTCTTTCATCGCGACGACGACCCGCTCATGCAGACGGACCAGCGCCTTCGGGTTGTCGGCGTAGCGCTGCACTTCCGGGTGGTTCCAGTAACCGCCACCGCGGCGCAGAAGCGGCGTGAATGCCTGATGAATCTCCTTGTGGAGGCCGAGCAGCCGTTGGCGGCACAGATACTGCGGCGGGACGCGCCAGATGCGAACCACGTCTTCCGGACATGACGCCCTGACAAAGGGCTGACCCTCCGGGCAGAAAAACACGCCAAGCAAACCTTCATGCCCAGAGCGCAGATTGCCCGCCTATGGCTGTCTCTTGGGGCCTCGTCATCGTTCTCGTTGGTCTTGCCTACGGCGCCCTCGCCCGGGGCAAGCAGGACAAAGGCCGCCTGTTCCGGAAAGGGTTCCTCATCGGCCTCGTCATAGCGGTGGTCCTGGCGCTCTTGGCGGCCCTCACCGGAAGTCCGGCCCTGACCTTCCTCGCCATTGCGGGCGGCCTCGCCATCCTCGTCGACGCCATCATCATGTCGCTGCTGTTCATTCTGGGCGTCTGGCTCGGCGACCTCATCTCCGGCGCCAAAACGCGCGCGGCGTAGCCGCGCCTCCTAACAGATGGGGCCACTCTGGACGTCGCCCGTGCCCAAGCTCGCCGCACCCAGTTGCCAGGTGCTGAACAGGACGCGCGTCCGGTTGACGACATCGGCGGGGTCCCGAGACGATGCGGCGAGCCGGACGATGGTGTTGTCTTGGAAATCGACGCGCAACTGGTCCCCATCCGCGACGCGCTCGATCACCGGACCCTCGAAAATGAAAAACCAATCACCGAAGGCGACCTGCCGCCCGCCAAACTGTGACCGGGCGCTCTCCCACGCACCCGCCAAGGGGGCGACGCGGGAAAGGTCGATGCCGGTGACGCGGACGCCATGCTCGAAATCCTCCCACATCTGCCACTCCCCATCTTCGGCGGGGATGGCCTGGACCGTTCCGATCAAGGTGCGATTGGCGACGAAGGCGTCCGCCCAGGATTCCTTTTGTGCTGCGCTGGACGACGTGACGTTTGCAAGGAAAGCCAAGACTTCGCTTCGCAAGCGGCCGGGCGCGAAGCGGTCGTTGCTGTTCGCCTGCACCCACCCGTCGGGGGTCAGCCGGTAGTTCCCTGGACCCGCTTCGCGCACCAAAACGCGTCCGACCTCGGTAGTGTTTCGCGGCGGCGACCAGGCGACCTGGGACAACGCTACGCCTTCGGGGAGAGCGAAACCGACCGGCAGCCCAACCGGGGGGAGCACAGCGGAGGCGAGTCCGCCCATCGCTTCGAACAGCCCTTCTTCTTGCCACACAGCGTCCCGGTAGTTCGGCCCGCAGTCGTGGCCAAACAAGCATCCGGAAAGGAGAACCAGGACGGCGGGCACGGCCAAGCGCACAGTGCAGGATGGGTGCGGCCAGCTTGAGGCTTGCTAGCCGTGCAACCAAACGCCTCGGCTCGCCGATTCGATGCGGACAAAGCCGAAGCGCTCCAGTTGCACCACCTTGCCGATGGCCGCCACAGCGGCGGGCTCGACGAGTCCTGAAATCTCCAGAAGGGGCGGCACCTCAATCTCTTTCGGAACGTCGGGGGCGTCTTCGGGGCCATCGTCGCCCACGGCCGCTGCCTCGGCATCGCTTTCGAAGTGGGGCTTCAGAACCGTGAATGGGAGAGCTTGCGATTTGGGGAGCCACTGCACGATGGGCATCGAGCGGTCCATGACGTCGCCCGTGAAGTGACCGTGGCCGCCCGTCGTGACTTCCGCACTGTGGAGTGGCGTGGGGCCGGAGGCTTGGAAAGCCGAAGGTCCCACCCGTGTTGATCGACCTGACTGCAGGTCGAGTTCGATGTTGCCCAGGTCCTTGAGCCGCAGGCGCGGCGCGACATCGGCCGATGCCACCGCAACGTGAGCCTCCGCCGTGAGCGTGCGCGAACCTGCCTCGGGCTTGGCCGGCAGTTTGAGCGGCTTGGCGACCCGGCCCGCGATGCCTTCGATGTGCAGCAGCGTGGGGTCGGGGACGAAGAACAGACGCTCCGCGTTGGGCTCGTTGGCTTTGGAGTCCTCGGCATCGAGGTTGGAGAGGCTCACCGCGATGTCTTTCTCGGTCAATCCGAGGGTGACCCAAAACGATCGTAGGGCGGCGGGGGAGTAGCCGCGGCGGCGCAGGGCAGCCAGGCAAGGGAGACGCGGGTCGTCCCAGCCCGAGAACTTGCCGGATTCGATGGCGCGCCGCATCATGCTGGTGCTGAACTTGCCAAACTCATGCACCGAGATTCGGCCCCAGTAGAGCGTCTCCGGATAGGTCCAGCCCATGTGTTTGTAGAGGAAGGTCTGCTTGCGCGTCGAGTCCATCAGGTCCTTGCCGCGGATGACATGCGTGACGCCCTGCAGGTGGTCCTCGATGGCGCTCTGGAAATCGAGGAGAGGCCAGGCATGATGGCGGGGAATCTCGCCCAGCCGCTCGCGCGGGTGAATGGCGTCGGTGGCAACGACGCGGAAGGCGGTCCAGTCGCGCAGGCCCGGATGCGGGTGCTCGATGTCGGTCTTGACGCGCAGCACGGCGGCGCCTTTTGCCGTGGTACCGTCGCACATCGCGTCGAAGCCGGCGAGGTTGTGATCGACCCTCTGGCCGCGGTGCGGGCAGGGAGTCTTCGCGTCCTTGAGCGCTTTGAAGGTCTCCGCGGAACAACCGCAGACGTACGCCCCGCCGGCGCGGATGAGGTCGCGTGCGGCATCCTGGTAGATGCGGATGCGGTCGGAGGCGACGACGACGCGGCTCGGCGCCTTGCCGGTGAGCCACTCGAAATCCGACCGAATCATGTCGTAGCCATTCCAGCCGCGCGCCGCATCCATGAGCGGCGGTTTGACCTGCGGATCGGTGTCGTCGAAGCGCAAAATCATCTCAGCGCCGGGCTGGCCCGGCTCGCTGTACATGCGCCAGTACTCGGCAAGGATGCTGACACCGCGACTGTGGCCAAGCGAGAGCGGCCCGTTCGGGTTGGGCGCAAACCGCATCACGACTTTGCCCTTCACGTTGGGCAGCGGCTTGAGACCGACGCGCTGCTCTTTCTTCTGCACGGTGAGCAGCTCGGGCGCCTCGGCCTCAAGGGCGGCGCGCTGCGCCTCGGGCGACATCGCGTTGACGACCGCCTCGGCTGCAAGGAGCGCCGCCGTGACGGCGGCCGCCTGCGGTCGGAATTCGGGATGGCTCGCCATGACGCGGCCGACGAGTCCTCTCGCGTTCGCCTTGCCCTCGTGCAGGACCGCG
Source organism: Thermoplasmatota archaeon (assembly GCA_038046785.1). Lineage (GTDB taxonomy): Archaea > Thermoplasmatota > E2 > JACPAO01 > JAHFTW01 > JAHFTW01. The sequence goes on along the minus strand of JBBSVM010000006.1, from coordinate 30,887 downwards.
TTCTGAAGAACGAGGCGGCGGGCCAGGGTCTCCAGCTCCATGGCCGCTTGGACTTGCGCCCTCGTCTTAAGCGGGACGGGGCTTTCCGAGCGCTTGCACAAAGCGTTCCAGGTCGGCGGATTCGGTGTCGTGGTGGGGCGAGACCCGAAGGGCAGGGCCGCGGGCGTCCACGGTGACGCCACGCCGCGCCAGGCGCGTCACGTCGGCAGCGGCGTCGGCGCGTGGCACCATGATGATGCCGCTGCGGCGGGCCGGATTGGCGTGTTCCCGCACGACGTGACCCGCGTCGACCAGACGTTCCACCAAGTCGCGCCGGAGCGATTGGATGCGCCGACCCACGCGCGCAGGTCCCAACTCCAGCAGCTCCCGGGTCGCCTCCGTCGCGGTCGCAAGGCTGGGGAGGTTCACCTCACCGCACTCGAAGCGGCGCGCATCGTCCCAGTAACGGAACCGGCCGGTGAACGCCAGCATGCCTTGGTTGGCCCACCAGCCCGAGTGGGCCGGCTCGAGGCCACGAATGCGGCGGCGGTCGACGTACATCCAAGCCGAACCGATGCCGCCGCGCAGCCATTTCAGGGAGCCGCCGACTGCGGCATCCACCCCGAGCGCCTTGACGTCGAGGGGAATCTGGCCGGTGCCGTGGTAGTCGTCGAGGATGGAGAACGCCCCCGCCCGGCGCGCGGCGGCGGCGATGGCTGCGACATCTTGCACTGCACCGGTGCCGTAGAAGACGCGACTGGCGATAACGGCGCGGCTGCGTTCGCCAAGCTTGGCGGCATATCGCTCCGGTTCGACGCCCAGGCCGTCGACGCTGCGGGCGGTGCGGACGCGCAGATTGCGATTCGGAGAGAAAGCGGCGAGGGCCGCGGGGAACTCCAGGTCCGCCAAGACCACGTCGTCGCGCCCCTCCAGGCGGCCTCCGGGCCCAGCTTGGGCTGCAAGGGCGCTGGCGAGTGAGCCGAGTCCGGCCCCCACCGAGGGCAGCCAGGCGATCTCGTCGCTGCGACACCCGACGAGGCGGGCCGTGAGCTTACGCCATTCGGCGAGGCGGTCGAGCCAGACCTCGTCCCACCCGCCTGCACCCAAGGTTGTCCACTCCCGCAGATACTCCGCGAGGGCTTGCTGGACGCGTGCAGTGGGCAGCCCCATGCTGCAGTGATTGAGGTACGTCGCGGGGGTGCGCTTCATGGGATCTCCTCCAGGTGGCGCCGCACGGCCGCGTTGAACGCCTCCGGCTGGTCGAGATTGCTGAGGTGGCCAGCACCCGGGATGACCTCGAGCCGGGCGTGCGGGATGGCGGTCGCCAAGGCGCGGCTCAATGCCGGCGGGGTAACGACATCTGCGGTGCCGACCAGGACAGTGACGGGAACTTTCACGGCGGGCAGCAGCGCGGCAACGTCGGCGAGCCAGACAATGCGGCTCGCGGCGCGGTAGGCGGTTTCTGGGATGCGTGCCATCTCCGCCGCAACCGACTCGACCTGTTCGGGTGGAGCGTTCGGGGCCAGGACGCGAGGCGCCCGCGAGGCGGCGAGGCCCGCCATGCCCTGTTCGTTCAGCGCACGCATCCCGTTCTCCAGAATGGCAGCGCCATCCGGGTGGCAGATGAACCCGTCGGCAAGGACAAGGCTGCGCACTCGATGCGGCGCGGCAGCGTGGAGGTAAAGAGCGACGACGACGCCCAAGCTCAACCCGACGATGTGGACCTCCTTCAACCCGCGCCGGTCCAAGTCTTGGAGGAGCCGTCGCGCCATTCCCTCGGCGGTGGTTTCGGGAGCCCCTGCGTCCGACGTGTAGCCGGGATACTCGAGCGCGACGGCACCGGAAAACGCCGCCTCCTGCGCTGTCCAGACCGCAGCGAGAGAGCCCACCCCGTGCAGGAAGAGGAGGGGCGCGCCCGTCATGGCGCGCCTCGCAGCTGCTGGACCAACGCTCCGACCGCGGCCGCTCCCCGGGGGGCCTCCTCCACGAGTGCCGAGCCGACGATGGCGCCGTCGGCGCCCGCCGCACGCAGACGCTGGACATCTTGCCGCGTCCGCACGCCGAAACCGACCAGAAGTGGAGCCGCGGGAATCACGCTGCGCACCCGCCGAACCGTCGCCACGGCCGAATCGGCAAGCCCCGCTTGGCCGGTGAGTCCAATGTTGGCGGCCAAGTAGAGAAAACCGGTCGCGTCCTGTGCGGCGGCGCGAATGCGTGTCGCATCCGAGCGCGGGCTCACGACCGGAATCCAAGCCAGCCCTGCATCGCGCAGCGCGTGACGCACCGGGCCCGATTCGTCCACGGGAACGTCGGGAAGGATGAGTCCGTCCACGCCTGCTTCTGCTGCGCGCGCGGCAAACGACTCCCAGCCGTTGCGGTGGACGAGATTGGCGTAGGTCATGACTGCGATGGGAAGGTCGGGGCGCGTGCGGCGCAGGTCCCGGATGCGGCGCAACGCCTGTTCGACCGTGGCTCCTGCGGCAATGGCCTGTGCGCTGGCTGCCTGCAGCACAGGGCCGTCGGCGGCCGGGTCGCTGAACGGGATGCCCACCTCCAGGATGTCGGCACGCGCCGCTTCGGCAAGAAACCGGTCATCCTCGCGCGGCGACGGGTACCCGGCTGGCCAATAGGACGCCAGGCAAGCCCTGCCTTCGCTTCGAGCCCCAAGCACCGCGTCGCGGATGCGATTGGAGTCGCTCAAAGGCTCGCCTCCGCAAGAGTGGCGAGGTCTTTGTCGCCGCGGCCGGAAATGGTGACAACGACGTCTGCGCTGCGGCCAAGCTGCGGCGCAAGTCGAAGCGCCTCGGCGACGGCGTGACTGGATTCGAGCGCGGCCAGGATGCCCTCCGCCTTGGCGAGCGTGCGGCAGGCGGCCAGAGCTTCAATGTCGGTTGCGCTCGCAAAGCGCAATCGGCCAGCGTCGCGCAGACTCGCCAACTCGGGTCCGATGCCAGGATAGTCGAGTCCGGCGCTGACGCTGTGCGCCTCGAGGACTTGGCCCTCGTCATCCTGGAGAAGGAGACTGCGTGCCCCGTGCAAGATTCCTGGCGCTCCGCGCGCGGCGGTCGCAGCGTGGTGGCCGGTGTCGAGACCATGCCCCGCCGCCTCGACGCCGATGAGTTGGACCGGGTCGTCGAGAAACGCCGTGAAGGTCCCAATCGCGTTCGAGCCGCCGCCGACGCAGGCGACGACCGCGTCGGGGTGGGGCCGGCCTGCGCGTGTTTGGAACTGTGCGCGCGCTTCGGCGCCGATGACCGACTGGAAGGTTCGCACCATCCAGGGATAGGGATGCGGGCCGACGACGGAGCCGAGCAAGTAGTAGTCGTCCGGGTGGGCGGCCCAGTCGCGCAGCGCCTCGTTGACGGCGTCCTTGAGCGTCGCACTGCCCTTCGTCGCGGGGTGGATGGTGGCGCCAAACAGGCGCATGCGCTGGACGTTGGGGGCCTGCCGCGCCATGTCTTTGGCGCCCATGTGGACCTCGACCGGGATGCCGAGAACCGCTCCGGCCATCGCGGTGGCAACGCCGTGCTGGCCTGCTCCTGTCTCGGCGATGATGCGTTTGGCACCCATCCGGCGCGCAAGAATGGCCTGGCCCATGACGTTGTTGAACTTGTGCGCTCCGCCATGCACCAGGTCCTCGCGCTTGAGCCAGAGGCGCGCCCCGCCCGCCGCTTCGGTCAAACGGCGCGCGAATGTGAGCGGGGTCGGACGACCACCGTAGTGCGTGTTGAGGTCGGCCAGCTCTGCGGCGAATGCCGGGTCTTTCTGGGCAGCGCGAAACGCCTCTTCGACGCGGCGCACGGCCGGAACCAGCGTCTCGCTGACCCAGCGGCCGCCGTAGGCGCCGAAGTAGCCGCGCTCGTCCGGTTCGCTCATGCCGAGGCCCCCTGGACGGCCGCGATGAATGCGCGCACCGCGGCCTCATCCTTGCGGCCGGGCGCTGTTTCGAGGCGGCTCGAAGCGTCGGCGCCGCTGGCCCCGCTTGCAGCCAGAGCGTCGGCTGCGTTTTTGGCATCGAGTCCGCCAGCGACGAGACTCAACGTTCCGCGCAGACCCTCGAGTCGAGCGCGGGTGGCGGTCCAGTCGTGCGTGCGGCCAGAACCGCCTGCGGCGATGGAGTCGAAGACGAAACCGTCGACGCCTTCCGGAAGCGCCTGGTCCGGCTCGACGGCGAGGAAGACGGCGAAGCCAGCCTCTTGCAGAGCGCCGCGCGCCGATGCGGCCGCGTGATGCAGTTGCACGATGTCGGGCGTTGCGCTGCGGGCCGCCTGGAGAATCCGCGGCGTATCGTCCAGGTCGCTCACCAGGACGGTCGCGAGCCCTGCCGCGCGCGCCGCTGCGACCAGGCGGGGCAACTCTTCCGATGCGGCGGCGCGAGGCGAACGGTCGGAGAGGACAAAACCGACCAGGTCCGCGCCGCGGGCGACCTCGACGTCCGCGACGGTGCGCAGTCCGCACACTTTGGCAAGCGGGCGGCGCAGCGAACGCGCGGCCAACCGCGGAAGGCGCGAACGCAGGAGTGTGGTGCCGACGAGGACCGCCTGGGCGCCTGCAGCGGTTGCCTCCTGGACGTCGCGGCGATCGCGCACTCCTGAGAGCAGGGCGACGGGGCCTTCGCGCGCGAGCGTGCGCAGTGCAACGTCCGCTCCTGCGCGGTCCACCCGGAATGTGTTGAGGTCGCGGGCGTTGACGCCCACCAAGTCGGCGCGGCAGCCCTGCACGGAGGTGGCTTCGCGCGCGCCGTGCACCTCCAAGAGAACCTCCAGGCCCCGGTCCTGGGCTGCGCGCAGAAGCTCGGCGCGCCGTTCGGGGCCAAGAATCCGCTCGATGAGAAGGACCGCCGCGGCGCCGGCCCGCTCGGCCGCGTCGAGTTGTGGCTCGGCTACGATGAAGTCCTTCATGAGGCAGGGGGCAAGCCGTGATGCCTGCGCAAGGTTGGAAAGGGAGCCGCCAAAGTAATCGGCGTCGGTCAGGATGCTCAAGGCGTCCGCGCCGCCCGCCACGACCTCATCGGCATAGGCCATCGCATCCATGCGCAGCAACGGCCCTTCGCTCGGGGAACGCGGCTTCAACTCGGCGATGATGCCGGGGGACCTCGCGGTCACAGCGGCGACAAAGCTGCCGTGCTTCCGGCCTTCAGGCGCATTGTCGTAGACCCCGTCGGCGACGCGCCGTTGGGCGGCAACGACCAGACCCTCCAATGCGCCGCGCTTCGCGGCGACGGCAACCGGCAGTGGGTCACTCCCCGCGAGTGGCGGCAAGGTAGCGCTCGAAGAGGGCGCTTGCCTTCCCAGATGTCATCGCAGTGCGGGCGTCGCTGAGGCCGCGCTCCAGGTCCGGGGAACGCCCGGCGAGCTGCAGCGCGAACGCTGCGTTGAGGGCGACCATGTCGCTGCGCGCCCCGCCGCGCCCCGCCAGCACTTCGCGGGCGAGGTCGGGTGCCTCGGCTTTGGCCACGGGGGCAAGGTCGGAAGGGTCCGCCGCGGCGAGGCCGAGCAGGGCCGGATTGACCGGGATGGGCCGTCCAACGCGGCCGTTTTGGACATGAAGCGTGTGCACCATGCCGGCGGGAGAGGCGTCGTCGAAGCCGGGCTCGCCGTGCAGCACGATGGCCTCCTGCGTGCCAAGGCGGGCGATGGCCTCCGCCATGGGGCGCAGCAGTCCGGGCTCAGCGACGCCGACAATCTGATGGCTCGGGCGCGCCGGATTGCAGAGCGGCCCGAGGAGATTGAACACGGTGCGGACGCCCAGAGCGCGGCGCACGGCGACGGTGTGCTGCAGGGCGGGGTGGAAGGTTGGGGCGTGCAAGACGACGACGCCAAGCTTGGCCAGCAAGTCGCCGGCGCGGTCGGGGTCGAGGTCGAGCCGGCCGCCGGCGGCTTCGATGAGGTCTGTGCTGCCGCTCGGGCGGGTGACGCTGCGGTTGCCATGCTTGGCGACCGGAACGCCGCACGCCGCCACGACGAAGGCGGTGGCGGTGCTGGCGTTGAACGCCTTGCGCCGTGCGGTGCCGGTGCCGCAGGTGTCGAGGAGGAGGCCGGGCGGGCGTGGCACCGGCTTGCTGTGGGCGCGGACGCTGCGCGCCATGCCCGCCAAGATGTCGGACTGGACGGGGCGAGCGCGCAGCGCGGTGACGAGGGCGGCGAGCCGTTCCGGTCCGAGGGCGCCGGCGAGGACTTGGTCCATGAGCCGCTCGGCGTCGGCCTCGCCGAGTTGGGCGTGGTCAAGGAGGCGGTCGAGGACCGTGGCGAAGCTGGAGGAGGCGTCGTCCGGGCGATGCTGGGGGGGCTGGAGGAGAGCTTCGGAAGCCATGCTGCCCTTCGCTACGGACGTAAACAAATAAGCATTGGTGTCTGTGTTTGCTCAATTATGGTCAAAATGGGCAAGTTGGTTCAGGGGGAGGCGAGCCGACCTGCCGCAGCCAGACCTTAAGCGAAGAACTCGCTCGCGTGGCCGTGGATGCGATCATTCTTGCGGGAGGCTACGGCACGCGCCTTCGCCCGCTCACCTACACCCGCCCCAAGCCGCTCCTCGCGGTCGCGGGCCGCCCCATGATCGAGTGGGTCATCGACCGGTTGCCCCCCGAGGTGAAGCGGGTCATCGTCGCCGTGAACTGGAAGGCGCAGGCGCTTGGCACCTACCTCGCCAACCGGCCCGCGAAGGCAGCCGGCGACCGGTGCGAGTTCATCGTCGTCAAGGAGGACGAGCCGCTGGGCACCGCAGGCGCCGTGAAGAACTGCGCCAAATTCCTGACCTCCGATTCCTTCTTTGTCCTCAACGCCGACATCGTGAGCGAGATGGACCTCGCCGCCATGATGCGGGCGCACAAGGCGGCGCACGCCGTCGGCACCATCGCCCTCAAGGAAGTGCCGCTCGCCGACGTGGTGAACTTCGGCGTCATCCAGCCCGGCGCCGCGACGCCTGCCGGAACAACCGAAATCAAGGGCTTCGTGGAGAAACCCAAAGACCCCGCCCTCGCCCCGAGTCGCCTCATCAACGCTGGCGCCTACCTTCTCGAGCGCCGCATCCTCGACTTGATCCCCAGCGGCAAGATGGTGAGCATGGAGAAGGAAATCTTCCCGCAGCTCATCCCGCAAGGATTCCACGGCTTCGGCATCGACGGCCCCTGGATCGACGTCGGCGACCCCAAACGCCTGCTCGAGGCTTCGCGCACGCTCGACCCATCGTTCAAGGCGGGCAAAGATTTCCGACTCGGTGACCACACCCAGTTCACTGGCTCCCTCGCAGGCAACGGCTGCACCGTGCGCCCCTCGGCCCACCTCGACGGCTGCGTCCTCGGCGACGGAGTCACCATCGACGTTGGCGTCCACCTGAAGGATTGCATCGTGGGCGACGGCGAGTTCGTGCGGGAATCGGCGACCGGCGCGCGCATCTGGACGAAACCGATGCCTGCAGGCTACCCGGCGTCGCAGGTTGGGAACGCTCTGTAGTCCACCCGAGCACTCAATAGAAGCTGGGGGGAACCGTTCTTGGCGAGAACGGTGGCAGGCTCGTGTGGTGCGCAGTCGCAGCCTCCAGACGCGCATCCTCGCGCCGCTGGCGTGGGCGCTGCTTCCCGCCCTCATCCTCCTCGGTTCCGCCTCGGTGGTGCAGTGGAACGACGACCGCGCCGCCGTGAGCCAAAGCCTGGAAGATGGCGCGCAGCGGGCAGGCGCCGCCCAGCAGACCGTCGTGGCGCGCGCCCGCGACGACACCTTCGCTCTTGCCCTGTGGGCCAGCCACACCCCCGATGCGCGCTCCTGCTCTGCCGTGCTGCGCGCCATCACCGACGGGAACCTCTACCAAAACGCCGGCGTCGTGGACGCCCAAGGGGACGTTGTCTGCGTCCTCGACACAAGTCTCATCCCGCGCAACCTGCGCTACCGCGACTCCTGGCAGCAACTGCAGATGAGTCTCGGCTTCGTGGTGGCGGACTATGAGTATTCCCCCGACGCGACCACGCAGTCGGTGGCATTCCTGAACGCGGTCGTCAACGAAACCGGCTTCGCTGGCGCCGCCTTCGTCTTGGTCTCCCCTGGAGCCCTCGCAAGCGCCCTCGCCCAGGAGCCTTCGCTGCACGAGGCGCGCGTCATCCTCGTGGACGCTCAAGGCATCATCATTGCCGGCGACCTCTCGGTGCAAGAGCTCATCGGCGTCAGCTTGCACGGCTCCGACGTGATTGACGCGCTCGAACAGGGGCGCACGGGCTACCTCCATGACGCCGGTCTCGTTCCGGGCGAATCGCGTGCCTGGTACCTCGACACCGTGGATGGGACCGAGGCTCACCCCGTGCGTTTTGCCGTCGGCCTCGACATCGCCTCGGCCTACGCCGCGGCCAACGGCCTTCTCATCGTCAACCTCGCCTTCGCTGCTGGCCTGGTCGGCCTCGTCAGCCTTGTGGCCGGAGTCGCGCTGCACCGCTACGTTGTGCGCCACGTCAAGGCGCTCGCCAAAGACGCGGAACGCCCGCTTGGCGAGCCCGCCCCTGCGACGCCGCCCCTTGCCGTCGGGGCGCGGGAAATTGACCGCCTCGCCCAATCCGCCTGGGAGGCACGGGTGCGCGTCCAGGCTGAGCTGACCGAGCGCGCCCGCACGCAAGAAAACCTTGAGAGAACCAACCGCGAATTGGAACAGTTCGCCTACATTGCCAGCCACGACTTGCAGGAGCCGCTGCGCAAAGTCATCAGTTTCAACGAACTGCTGCGCGACGAATCGGCCGGTCGGCTCGACGAATTGGGACGCCACTACCTCGAACGCAGCATCGCCGCAGCGCAGCGCATGCAAATCCTGGTGCGCGAAATCCTCGCCTATTCCCGCCTCGAAAAGGATCCCCTGGACGGACGCGTTGTGGAGACGGAACAGATTGTCGACCAGGTGCTTCTCGACCTGCAGGCCCACCTGGCCGCAGCCTCCGCCCGCGTCGAGCGCAACCCCCTGCCCGATGTGCGCGGCAACCCGGTCCAGATTGGCCGCCTCTTCCAGAACCTGGTGGACAACGCCGTCAAGTACCGCGACCCGACCCGAGCACCGCTGGTGCGCATCGGCACCCGCGCCACGCCGCAAGGCCCCGCCTTCTTCGTCGAGGACAACGGCATCGGCATAGCTCCCGAGCACCACGGCAAGCTGTTCCAGATTTTCCAGCGCCTGCACAGCCGCGCAGAAATTGCCGGCACCGGCATCGGACTTGCCGCCTGCAAGAAAATCGTCGAACGGTCCGGCGGTCGCATCTGGATCGAATCGAAGCCCGGCCACGGCAGCACCTTCCTCTTCACCCTCCCGCTCAACTCGACCCAACCCGCCCCCACGACGTGACCCCATGAACATCCTGCTTGTCGAAGATGACCCCGACGACCTCTTCCTCGCCCGCCGCGCCCTCGACCGCAGCGGCCTGACCTACCACCTGGACCACGCCGAGGACGGCCTCAAAGCTCTCGAGCACCTGAACCGCGGACCGCGCCCCGACGTCGTCCTGATGGACATCAACATGCCGCGCATGGACGGACTGGAAGCGCTGCGCGCCATCCGGGCCGACCCCGCCCACGCCGGACTGCCGGTCGTGATGCTCACCACCTCGGACTCGGAACGCGACATCCTCGCCGCCTTCGATCATCAAGCCACAGCGTACTACGCCAAGCCGCTGCGCGGACCGGAACTTGCCAAGGTGGTGCTTGCCGTTGCTGGCGCTGCCTAACACCGCGAACGCCGCAGGCGCCATCCGCATCCTGCTGGTCGACAGCAAAGATCGCCTGGGCGCCCTCGCGACCCACGTGCACGACCTGGTCGAAAGCGGCCGCCAAGTCATCGTCGCGACGTGGCACAGCCCGCATGAGCAGCTGCAGGAACGGTTGACCAGCCTCGCTGTGGACCCGAGCCGGCTCTTCTTCGTGGACGCCGTCGGCGGACGCCTGATTGGAGGCCCCCGCTTCCTCCCCAATGTCCTCTTCGTCGAATCGCCCTCTCTGCTCGAGAAGGCGCTCGTGCGCGTCGAAGCCGCCTGCCGCCGCCTCGGCCGCCCCGTCACCCTCGTCGTGGACTCGGTCAATGTCCTGGAACTCTACAACCCCCCCGCCACGGCACAGGAGTTCCTGCACGTGGCCACGAACCGCATGCGCGCCCTGGGCGTCGCCGTGGACCTGCTGCATGTCCGCAACCGCGACACCGAAAACACGCTGGAACGCATCCGGGGACTGGTGGACGCCGTGGTTGAGCTGTAGCTGCAACGCCCGGTTTTGCCCGCAGGTCGACTTCGGTCGGCGGGTGGCCTTGCGCCTCAGCGCCAAGGCGCTGCAATCGCCCTACTTCGGCCGGTTGCTCGCGAAGTCGCAAAGAATCAGGAGCAGGCGCTTGGCCGCAGTCTCCGGCAGGTCCGCAAGGGTCGCCTTCGCGAACGAGCTGAACTCGCGGGCGCGCAGGCGAGTGAACTCGAGGCCGCCCGACTTCTCCATGAATTTCAGGATGGCCGTGATGTCCGCCTCTGACTTCTTCTCCAGCTTGTAGAGGTCCACGAACTGACGGCGGTCGAAGGGGTCCAGCTTGGCATGCGTCGAGACGTACACCAGGGTCTTCTTGCCGTTGACGATGTCGCTGCGCGCCGGCTTGCCGAGCACTTCGTCGGTGGAGGTGACGCCGAGGTAGTCGTCCCAGACTTGGAAGGCGAGCCCCATGAGACGGCCGCACTCGGCCAATTTCTTGACCTGCTGCGGGTCGCCGTTGCCAAGCTCGGCGCCGTTCTTCATCGCGATCTCGAAGAAGGTCGCTGTCTTGCGCTCAATCATGTGGTAGTACTGCAGCTCTTCGATCTTCTTCTGCTCCTCGAAGAACATGTCCCAGTACTGGCCTTCGCACACTTCGCGCGCCAACTTGGCGACGTCCTGGCTGATGGAACGGTACATCTTGTCGTCCATCTCGACCTGGTTGAGAATCTCGAACAGCATGGCGAACATGGTGTCGCCCGCCAGGATGCCCATCGACTGGCCGTACTTCGCGTGCACCGCCTCGATGCCGCGCCGGGTGTCGCACTCATCCATGATGTCGTCGTGGATGAGGGTGAAGCTGTGCAGCACCTCGAGGACCACGCCGTACGGCATGACTTTCTTGGAATCGCCGCCGACCGCCTGGGCGGCCAGAATCGCCATGATGGGGCGCAGCCGCTTGCCTCCGCCCTTGATGGGCAGGTGCCGGATGGCCTCGTAGAGCGGTTCCGGCTTCAGTTCACGCTTGACGAGGTATTTCGACATCTCCTCGTTGAACTGGTCGAGGTACGGGCGGAGGGCAGCTTCCAGGTTCATGCGAGATGGTCCTCCGTCAAATCCGACGGGCGAATGGCTCCCACGAGGTAGAGGGTGGTCTTCAACTCTTCTTGAAGAACCGCCAACTCGCGCGTGGCGCCGTCGGGCCCGGTCGCCGCGGCGCGAAACATGGTGCCAGCAAAGCCGGCGAGGTTGGCGCCGAGGGCGATGGCGCGCGCTGCGTCGAGGCCGCTGCGCAGCCCGCCGGTGGCGACGAGCGGCAAGTTGGGAAGTGTTGCGCGCACAGAGGCGACGCAGGCCGGAGTCGGGATGCCCCAGTCCCAGAACGTCTTGCCCAGCCGCGCCTTCGTGGCATCGCCCTGGTCCAGGGCGCGCCAGTGCTCGACGGCGCTGAAACTGGTGCCGCCGAGGCCGCCGACGTCGATGGCCTTGACGCCCGCTTTGGCAAGCTGCACCGCGGCCTTGCCGTCGATGCCGGCGCCAGTCTCTTTGGCGACGACGGGGACCTTGAGGGCTTTCGCGACGCGGGCGATGGCGGCGAGGCCTCCTTTGGCGACGGTGTCCCCTTCGGGCTGAACCGCCTCCTGGAGCGAGTTGAGGTGGATGGCAAGGGCGTGCGCCTCAACCATGGCAACCGCTTCTTTGGCCTTGGAGGCGGCTTCGTCGCCCCAAAGAATCAACTGCGGCAGCCCCAGGTTGGCGATGCGCAGCGGGACGTCGTGGTCGAGGATGACCGAGTAGGTCTCCGCGAGCTTGGGATTCTCGAGGGCGGCGCGTTGCGAGCCGACGCCCATTGCAACACCGTGTTCCGCCGCAGCCGCCGCCAGTCGGTTGTTGAACTCTCCTGCCTTCTTGGCACCCCCCGTCATGCCGGTGATTTGGATGGGTGCCCGGAGTTTCTTGCCCAGGAACGTCGTGCGCAGGTCGATGTCGTCCCGGTCCATCTCCTGGATGGCGTTGTGGCGGAAGCGCACCGCATCCCACGGGCTCGGGATGGACTGCACATCCTTCTCGAGCGGGATGCGCAGGTGCTCCTCCTTGCGACGCTCGGTCTCGAGGGCCTTTGCGTCCGACGCCAGGGTTGCCACTGCGGTTTGGCAGGGGAGGAGTCAATAAAAGGGGGAAGGAGAAGAAAAGGGCCGTCCTTGTCGCAGATTTCTCAGATTGCGCAGATTCTACGCTTCCGAAACTGAGAAATCTGCGTAATCTGCGACTCCGAAGGCGGGCTTAGAAGATATCATCCGCAGTGAACGAGGTCTCGCCGGCGGCCTGCTTGGGGGTGTCGGCGAGAATCTGCGTGATGTAGTAGCCGGCCGCCTTGCCGCGGGCGACGCGCTTGGCGTAGCCCTTCTTCTCGAGGTCGAGGAGGAGGTTGGCGACGATGCCCTTGCCGAGCTTGGTGCCGAGCGCAATCTTGTCGGCGTCGATGAGCTTGTCCGGGGTGTCGTGGCCGCCCGCCTTCAGGAAGTCGTAGATCTTGTTGTGGTGGGGGGTTCCGCCGGGGATGGGCATGAGGGGCCTCAGGCTCCCGGAAGGGTCCTCTTCTTGAAGGGTTTGGGTTTCTTTGGCCTCACGGGAGGATGCGGGTCCCGACGGGGGTGCCCACCGACGCCTGCTTCAGCCGTCCAGGGATGTGGCCTCCGAGAATCCAGGTCGGGGCGACCTTTGCGGCCTTGGCGGCCCAGGCGACTTTTCCCACCATGCGTCCGGTGACGTCGGCGCCGCGGCCCGCGTCGGCAGCCTGGGCTCCTTTTGTTTCGGCAAGGAGGCGGGCGCCAGCAGTCTTGGGGTCGCGATCATAGATCCCCTGGACGTCGGTGGCGAAGAGAACGGCGCGCGGTTTCAGGATGCGCGCAAGACCCGCCATGATCTCGTCGCCGCCAAGCACCCTCCACGTTGCGCCGTCGCGTACCAGAGTTCCGTGCAGGACCGGGATTCGGCCCGCGGCAAGAGCGGCGTGGACCTCCTTGCGAGCAGCGGGGTTGAGGCCGCGGCCGTCGAGGTTGATGGGGGCCAGGTCGAGCCCCACTTTGCGCGCCTGCTGGGCGACGTTGGCGCGCAAGAGGCGCAGCGATTCGAGCACGGTGGCGACCGCGAGCTCCTGTTTCGGGCCGGGGCGGGCCAAGGCGGCCTTCGCCCGCTTCACTTGGGGGTGGCCAAACGAGCCGGCGCCGTGCACGAGGACCAAGGGGCCCGCATGCGACAGTTCGCCAAGCAGCCGACGACTGCGCAGAGGACGGAAGGCCTGTTCGCGCTTTTTGTCGGTGAGAAGCGAGCCGCCCAGCTTGACGAGGGTGGGTTTCGCGCTCACGCGCACTCCGCCGGGGTGAGCCCTTCGATGCGGGCGCCGGGCGAACCGAGCGTCACGGAATAGGCGGTCCCGCCCGCTTCGGTGATGGCTTTGGCCGCTGCGGTGGGGCGGTCGGTGAGAACCACGCAAGAACCTCCGCCCCCGGCGCCGGTGAGTTTGGCGCCCAGCGTCCCGGGGACCTGGCGAACTTTCTGGATGAGCGCCTCGACGGCGGGGTGGTTGACGCCGAGCGTGTGGAGCCGGCTGTGGGCGCGGTCCATGAGCGCTCCGACGGCAGCCCAGTCCTTGCGCCGCAGCACCGGAACCGCGTCGCGCGTCAGGGCGCCAATCTCGGCGAGCGAGTCGCGCACGACCGCATTTTTCTTCGCCGCGTTGGCGACTTTGGCGACCTGTTCGTCGGTGCGCCCCTTGACGCCGGAGTTGCCGATGACGACGGTGAGGGGCGGCATCTCGACGCGCTCCACGGTCCAGCTGCGCTCCTCGCCTGCGACGTTCCACGCTACGTCCCACAATTTGCTGCCCACCTTGGGCGGGTCGAGGCTGCTGCTGATGGCGATGCCGCCGCCAGCGCTCGAGGTGCTGGTGTCGGTGGGGGAGCCGCCGCCCTGCGTGGCGCGCTCCACCTCGAACGCGGACTGCGCAAGGCCTGGAGTGTCTTCCTTCATCTGGAGCCGGCGCAAGGCCGCAACGCAAGCCACGGTGAGGGCGGCGCTCGAGCCGGTGCCGGACGCGGAAGGCACGCCGCCTTCGGTCTGGATGCGCACCGGGTCGGCCCGTGCCCAGACGCGCTCCACCGCGGTGAGAAGATAGGAGTGGTAGCGGTCGTGAATGCGGTAGCCGTTCACGGTCGTGCGGTCGCCGCAACAGTCCACTTCGACGACAGTGCGCTGGTCAGTCGCCGCCGCAATGGCCGGATGACCGTACACGACCGCGTGCTCGCCAAACAGGATGACCTTCCCGGGCGCCGAGGCCACGGCACGCAACCCCTCCAACCCCCCTGAAAGGCCCTGCTCCAGGCCGCTTGGACCGGCGCTCACGTCGAGATTGGACCGGGCCGCCGCCCTTCAACGTGCCGGGTCGGCGCCGGGATGTGCGGGATGGGCAACGGGCGGGTTCAAGCGGTCGGTCGAGGTGGCCCGAACGTGGACGCCGGGCAAGCCCTCCGTGCCGCTTCCGTCGCGGCGGTGGCACTTCTGCTCGTGGCCCTTGGGGTCGCCTTGGCGGCCAGCTCGCGCCGCCAGACCGGAACGATGGCGCTGCTCGACCATGTGGCGGACCTGCGCCGCCGTCTCCTTGTGTCGGTGGCAGCCGTCTTGGCGGGCGTCCTCGTCTCTCTTGGCATTGGCCTCGACTGGGTCGGCGGCTGGCCGGTGCCCCGCCTCGCGCTCTACGACTCCGTATCGAGTCAGCTCTTTCGCGCCGTCGCCGCCGACCTGGTGCCCGCCAACGTCCAGCTCGTCGTGACCACGCCGATGGACGGCTTCTCAGCGCAGTTCGCCTGGAGCCTCGCCCTCGGCCTCCTGCTTGGGATGCCCATCGTTCTCTGGCAGATGGGAGGCTTCTTCGCGCCCGCCCTGCAGCCGCGCGAGGCACGCACCCTGCGTGGGGCCATCCTGCCCTCCGTCCTGCTCTTCGTCGCGGGCGCTCTCTTTGCCTACCTCGCCGTGGTGCCGACCGCCCTGGAGGCGCTGTACGGTTTCAGCGCGGCGCTCGGTGCTGCACCGCTTCTCGAGGTGGGCTCGTTCTCGACCTTCGTGCTGGGGTTCCTCGTCGGCTTCGGCTTCGCCTTCCAGACTCCCATTGTCATGGTGGCGCTCAGCCGGACCGGGCTGGTGGCACCGGCAACCTGGCGCAAAGGATGGCGGCAGGCGACCGTCATTCTCCTCATTGCGGCAGGGATGCTGACGCCCGACCCGACCGTCGTAAGCCAACTCTTGCTCGCGGGGCCGCTGCTTGGGCTCTACGCCCTGGGCGCCATCCTCGCGCGCGGGCCGAAGCCGGTGTGAGGTTTACGCCACTTTTTGCGCGATGAGCCGCTTGAGCTCGTCCGACGACTTGCCCGCCGGGTCGATGCCGAGCCCCTTCGCGGTGGAGCGGAGCTGCTCGTCGGAGACTGCCGCGGGCGGGGCGGCAGCCGCCTTGGCCGCCTCCGCGTCGAACTCCTTCTTGGCGGCCTGGAACTGCCCTTTGGCCTGACCGAGGCCGCGCGCCAACTTGGGAATCGCGGTGGCGCCGAAGAGCAGGAGGACGACGACGGCGATGACGAGAAGCTCCGTGTTGCCAAGGCCGAGGAACGCCATGCCCGGCGGACTTCCCGGATGGCTATAGGCTCTGCTATGGTCCGAGCGGGAGACTCAGCGACTCTCAGGCCAGTCTGCCTCGTCCACGACCGGCGCCTCGAGCTGCGGCTCGGGGGCGGGGGCGCCGGGGGGCGGCGGGAGAGCGCGGCGCGCCTCGGCAAGGAACCGGCGGCGGCGGGCGGCCTGGCGACCCAGCAGGATGGCGTAGGGGGCAAGCATGAGGGCTCCGACCACGGAAACGGCGCCGAGGAGGGCGACCGTCTTGATGCTGGTGGACCCCAGCGCGGTGACGAAGAGGGTGTTGTTGGCCTTCTCAGCGTAGCGCAGGATGAGCGCCACGACGGCGGGGACGACGGCGAGGGCCAGCAGGAGGGCGAGGAAGAAATGGGTGGGGGTTCCAGCGTGCAGGTGGGATTCGAGCCCGGTGGCGTTGCCGCGGAACACCAAGATGCCGACGAGGAAGAGGGCGAGGCCCAGGAGCAGGATGACGAGGAAGAGCGGCAGCACGTTGTAACAGGCGCCACTCACCAGGAAACGGTAGGGGCTCTGGCAAATGCCGGACTCGCTGCGAACGAAGAGGACGTAGAGCAGACCGAGGAGACCGAACGTGGCGAGGAGGCCACCCGGAATCACGAAGAGGTCGCGTTTGGCCAGATTGCTGTCGCGTGCCATGTCAGGCCATACTTACGAGAGCGAGATTAATAAAGAAGCCAGAACCGGCCCTGCCTGCCCCTTCCCGCTTCCTCGATGGCCCGGTTTATAGCCCACAAGGGTTGGTGGAAGGCGTGGCCGACACGCCGCCGCTCAACGACCCCAGCGGGTTCCTTCCCGCCATCCAGTCCAAGGCGCGGCTCATCCAGGAGGGTCACGCGGCCGGCCGCGCTGGGGCCCCGGCCCGCCTCGCCGCCGACGGGCTGCTGTTTGCCGGCATGGGTTTCTCTGGGATGTGCGCCAACCTGGTGAAGGACGCCGCGACGCGCAGCCTGGAGCTGCCCTTCAGCATCGTCAAGCACTACCAGTTCCCGCACCACGTCACGAAAGGCTGGCACTGCCTCGCCATCACCTATTCCGGCGAGACCGAGGAGACGCTCGCCGTGGTCGAGACGGCGCAAAAACGCGGCGTCGACGTCACCGCCTTCAGCACGGGCGGAACGATTGCCAAGCGCGTCGCCCGCAACGTACCGCAACCGGTAGGCTACCAGCCGCGCGCCGCATTTGGCTACTCCTGGTTCAGCGTCCTGGGCTTCCTCGAAGGCTCCGGCCTTCTCAAGGATCGGGTGCCGCTTGCCGAAGCTGTGGAGGCGGTGCGCGAAGTGGATGCCTCCTGCGGCCCGCAGGTGCCGGAGGCGAAGAACGAGGCGAAGCAGCTTGCTCGTCTTCTCCACCGCCCCATCCCGCAGATCTACGCGACGCCCGCCTTCTACGGCGTCGGGCTGCATTTCCGCGGCATGCTCAACGAGAACGCCAAGAAAATCGCCGACGTGGACTTGGTGCCCGAGTCGAACCACAACGACCTCACCGGCTGGGGCGGCGACGTCGAGAACCGCCGCCACTTCACCGTGCTCGCGCTGAGCCACGGCAACCAGAACCCACAGCTGCGCAAGCGCCTCACCTACATGGAAGAGCGCTACCGCGGCTGGGGCGTGCGCTGGACGAACCTCACCGCCAACCCCATCGACTCGTTCGCCGACCACGTCGTGGAGCAGGCGCGCATGATCCAGTTCCTCGACTACACCTCAGTCTACGTCGCGGCGCTCAAGGGCGAGGACCCGGCCGAGATTCGCGAAATCAAGGCGCTCAAGGCCCACTTGAAGGCCTGATTCGCCGGAGTTCCCAGGATTTGCCGGATGGCCCAATCCGGAGAACCCGCATGCGTCCGAACCATCAGGCGCAGAGCGCGTCCTTGCCGCACTCGTTCATCCATGGCACCAGTTTGAACAGGAGATGGAAGTAGTCGCGCGGGATGGGAATGTAGAGCGCGAGCGGCACGAACCAGAAGAAGCAGAAGACGACGGCCGCCAAGAGAGCGACGACGGCCGCGCGTGCCCCGCGCACCGGGTGGTGCCAGAGCTTGTCCACAACGCCCGCGAGCGCCAACGCAAGGAACGGCACGACCAGCGTCATGTAGAAAATGAAGGTGGAGCGCGCAAGGGCGAAGAAGGAGCCGTACACGAGGATGGGGAACAGCCCCGTGACGAGTGTGGCTTGGCGCCAACGCGGCAGGCCGCCGAAGTGGCGCAGCGGGCCCTGCAGGCGCGCAGCACAAGCCCACGCGTAGCTCGCGAGGAACCAGACGAGGGCGCCGACGGCGACGAGGGAGCCGAACCACCAGACCGTCGGGTTGCCGATGGCGTAGATGTAGGAGCGCCAGTCGCCCGACTGCAGGATGGTTCCGGAGCCGATGTAGAAGATCGGCTTGAACATGGGAATCCATTCGATCGGCTGTGAGATGTATTGGTGGTCCTGCTTGCCCGCCGCCATCCACTTGACGGCCTCGACTTGGACAAGGTACCAGTGCTCGACCGCCCAAGCAACTCCATGCTCGCGAATCCAGAGAATCCACCACGGCGTGTAGCTGGCAATCCAGACCCCGAGCGGGATGAGCGGGAGGCCGAGGAGGTGCAGGTCGAAGCGACGGCGGGTGAGACGGCCAGCGCGCCAATGCACCCAGAGTGAAAGCAGGAGGAGCGGCAGGCCGACAAAGAGGACGTAGTACTTGCTCGCGAAGCCGAGGCCGAGGAAGATGCCGGCCCCGAGGACGCCGCGCCGCGTCGGGAACGTCGCAGACCAGAGCGCGAGGGCCGCGAATCCGACGGCGAAAATGTCCAGCATCGCCATGCGGCTGGAGGTCACCATGAGCGTATCGAGAAGGACGAAACTGCCCGCGAGCGTTCCCGCCAGCTCGCTCTGGAAGATGCGCCGCGCGGCGAGGGCAACGAAGAGCACCGTGATGATGCCGAACAACGCCGCGGGGCCGCGCCACGCCATCGGGTTGCCCTGTTCGCGCAGCCCCTGCGTGAAGGTGTCGTAGCACTGCTTCGTTGAGGTGCCGGTGGCCAGCAGTGCCCCGTCGGTCGCGGTCACTTCGCAGGGCGGGCTCACGGTGTCCGTGGAATCGGGGGCGCGGCAGCCAACGAAGACACCGCGATAGGTGTCGTAGGCGTGCACGCTCGCCCAAAGAATCAGCTTCGCGACAGGCGGATGTTCGTAGTTGAGCGGCCGCTCCGGCAGCGTCCCGTCGTTGGCCCAGCACGGGTCTTCCAAGACGCCGTGGTCGAGCTGGTGCGCGACCGAGACGTAGTAGTGCTCGTCGAAGTAGATGTCCTTGATTTCGCCGAGGCCGCCGAGGTAGAGGCCCGAAGCGGCGACCACCAGGATGGCATAGGGGAGCCAACGGCTGGTCTTGGGCCGCGCGCGGCCGCCGTAGGTGAAGCGGGTGTTGCCCATCCAATTCGGAACAAAGCCTGCCACCACGCCGATGGGGAGCGCAAGGTACCGGTTGACGCCGAAGACGTCCACAAGGAGGCTCTGCGTGGCGAAGCTGCACACCAGCCCGAAGAAGCTCACCAGGTGGAACAGCCCGAGGCGGGCCCACCACGGGTCCTCGTGGTGGTCCTGGAACGTCAAGCGGTCGTTGAGAAGGAAATTGCTGATGACGCTCGCCTCGAGCGCGAAGGCAAGCGCGAGATGGTACTCCATCCCGCCCACCTGGAACAGCAAGTACAGCAGAAGGAAATTGACGAGGACGCCGGAGGCTCCGACGGCGGCAAAGCGCGCCATGCGTCGGTTTTCGCGGTCCGCCACGGCGAGGTCGGCGAGATGGAGAACGTACTGAATCAGGGTGCTGGCTCCCAGCTTCGAGTCGCCCTCGGCGCGCGCACCGAAGGCGTAGCCTACCTCTTCGACGCGCTCGAGCCGCGCCTTCGCGATGACCTCGAGCAGCACCTTGTAGCCGCGCGGCTTCAGCTCGGCGGCGTCGACGCGGTCGCGGCGCACGAGGAAGAGGCCGCTCATCGGGTCGCTGAGGTGGAACTTGCGGACGGCGGGGAGCGCAATGTGGGCGAGCCAGGACGCGCCGCGACTGATGGTGCGCCGGACGAGGCCGAATTCGCCCTCGGTGCCGCCCTCGACATAGCGGCTACCGATGACCAGGTCGGCGTCGCGCGCCACGGCTCGCTCCACCATCCGCCGCACGGTTGCGGGTGGGTGCTGGAAGTCGGCATCCATGACGGCGACGTAGGTGCCGCGCGCCTCGGCGATGCCGCGCACCACGGCGGTCGCAAGGCCGCGCTCGGCGGTGCGCACGACGACGCGGGCGCCCGCTTGGCGCGCCAGGTCGGCCGTTCCGTCTTTCGAATTGTCGTCGATGACCAGGACCTCATGGTCGAGGCCCGCCATCGCTTCCCGCACCGCCGCCACCATGCGGGCGATGTTGCCCGCCTCATTGTAGGTGGGAAGGACGACCGACAGCAGCACGGCAGCCGGTCCACTGGATGGAGGTAGAAAAAGAGGGGGAGTTGGTCTGGTGGACTCTTATGGGGCCCTGCGCCGCGCAGCCCAGAGAGCCAACGCGACGGCGGCCACGCCAAAGACCAGGCCAGGAGCCGGGATTGGGGCCTTGCCGGAGCTGGTCTCGCTTGTCGCGACGTCGCCGCCCGGAGCCGTGCCTGCCGCCAAGCCGGGGACCTGCCCTGCGTTCACCTGGGCCGCCGTCAGGACACCGTCCGTGCCGCTGAACGCGGTCACCAAGTAGACTGTGTTGGCGTCGGCGCCAGGGTGACGGAAGCTGGACGCAGAGGGATCCGCCAGCGTCGTGAGGAGCACGAAGGGACTGGTGTGGCTCCACACCTGGTAACCCGAGACGCCCGGCTGCGACGTCCAGGTGAGCGAGTTGCCGTTGTCCTCACGCTTGACCGCGAGGCTCGCGTCGAGACCCTTGTTCGCGGCGACGACGGTGGCTGAACCGCTGAGAGTTCCGTCGGCGGCGGTTGTGGGGGCGGCGCTGGTGGGCGCTGCGCTGGTCGGAGCGGCCGTGCTGGACGCGGTGGCAGTGGTTGTAACCGGCGTCGTGACAACAGGCGCGCCTCCGCCGCTGGTGCCGCCCGTCGTGGTGCCGCCGCCGCCCGCCAAGTAGACGGCACCGATCACGGGCTGCGTCGTCGAGGCAGGGCTTGGCGGTATGGCGTAGAGCATGTCGCCGTTGTCGAAAAGGCCGTTCAGGTTGTCGTCGAAGTACATCAACGTGAAGGCGTTGGCGGGAATCGCACCGAACGCGGTGCCCGCCGTCAGGTCCGTGTTGCCGGCAAGCACATAGGTTCCCGCCGTGAGCGAAAGGCTTGATTGGGTGCTCAAGCGGATGTCAGCGACGGTGAGCGTGTCTGGGACGGCACCCACGACCGCAGGCGCATCGAGATCCATGTAGACGACATCGTTGAGGGTATAACCGCCCAGGCCGTCGGTGTCACGGAAACGAATCAGCGACGCCGCAGTCTTGGTGGTCGCGTCGACGTTGCTGGATGTTGCCCCGGCTGCAAGGTCGATGGTGTCGCCGGTGACGACGAACGCTCCCGCCGCCTTCGATTGCGCAATGAGCGGCGTGATGCGAACCGCGCTCGTGGTGACCGCCGTGGCGCTTCCGCCCGAGATGTAGAACGTGTCATCGACGATGGAACTCGCCTCGCCGAGGTTCTGGCGCAGCAGGCGACCGCCCGCCGTTGGAAGCGCCTTGAGAGTCGGGATGAAATCGGCACCGACCGCCGTCGTGGTGCGTGTTCCCAACGTGGGGGCAACCTGGAGGTCGTTGGGCTGGAGACGTCCGAAGCAGGAGGTCGCGGTGACGCACCAGCTGAACTGCAGAAGGTCGCTCGTGTGGATGCCCTGCGTGGTGCAGTCGGCGTCCGCCGGGCAGGCCACCTGGGTGCCCGAGGCGCCCACGGTGAGGGTGACGCCGGTGCCCTTGGCAACGCGCAGGTCCTCGTCGTTCACGAAGGCGTCCTTGGAGAAGTAGACCGATTCGGAGCGTGCGACATCGAACGTGGCATCCGCTCCGGAGACCTTGAAGTCGCCTGCAACCAACACCGTGGTCAAGGCGGCTGCCGTTCCAAGGAGGAGCGTGTCGCCCGCCGTCACCGTTCCGCTGCTGTCGAGGTCGACATACACTGCGTCGGTGGTCGGATCGTAGCGGCTCGCAGTGCCTGCATCGACGTACTTCACCAGGGTCGCCGTCTGGAGGGGCGTCTCGCTGGCGCCATCCTGGTTGAGGCGGCGGACGAACCAACTCTGCGTGGTGAGGTGAATGTCGGCGTGGGCGCTGGTCTTGGAGCCGGCGAAGGCACCCACATCGGCTTCGGTGCCGCCAACAACGGTACCAACGGTGAAACTGGAAGCGCCCGCCGTCACCGCGGTGAGCCGCAGGTCGCCCGCGACGATGCCGAGGGTCGGCACGGCATCTACCGTTCCGCCCAGGGCGATGGTGCGGTGCAGATAGACCGGGTCGGTGGCGTCCTGGTAGCCGTTGCCGTTCGCATCAACGAAATAGATGAGCCCGGCAAGCGCGACGCCGGCCGCCGGCGTGAGGGCGCTGCCTTGGAAGTGCGCGACGGTGCTCACACGTGTCCCCGCCGTTACGGTGCTGGCCGGCGCGGGCGACGTGCACGCAGCGACATTGGAGTAGAGGATGACGTCGTCCATCTGGACCGTGGCCGCAGCCGCGCCCAAGGCGTCGGCAAAATGGATGACGAGCGGGCTGCACAGACCCGCCGTTCCGATGGTGGCGAGAACGGGGGCCGTGCCGAAAAGGTCCGGCTCGACGAGGTAGTCGGCGCTGGAGCGCGCCACCTTCGCACCGAAGCTTCCTCCCGCGCCAGCGAACAGGGCCAGGTCATTGACACTGGGCGAGGTCGGGGCCTGGCTGCTTGCCGGCTTGTAGGCGACATAAAGGGAGTCGCCGGTGTCGAACACCAGGTTGATGTTGGCGTCGAAGAATCTTGGCGAGAAGTTTGCCCCCTGTTCCAGGATGGCGCTTCCGGTGCAAGCGGCGCCAAGCGGCGGCGAACCTGCACAATCCGGGTAGAGGCCGTCGTTGTCGCCGAAAGCGCTCACGTCAGTGGCGCTCGTTGCATCCACGAACGTTCCTGCCGTGCCAGCCGACCCGTCTTGCGGCGTGGAGGTGGAGAGGCGGATGTCCCCGGTGCCGAGGACCGCGTCCGCGCTCCAGACGACTTGGTCGCCGGGGCTGTATCCGGGCAGGCCGTCCGCCTCGACGTAGCCCACTTTGGTTTCGAACGCGGTGCAGGCGAGCCCGTTGAACGATTGTGATACGTCAGCGTCGGAGCTGCTGACGAGGGTGCCTGCGCTGAAGCCGCCCGCCGTGGTCAACCGAACATCGAAGGCGGAGACCGTGGTGCCATCGCCCGGGATGTTGAGGTAGTAGAGGTCATCCGTGGCAGTCGCCGCAATTCCGGTGTCGCGCGAGCAGATGGTCGGGTCCGCTCCGGGGGTGTCCACATAGAGCGGATTGAAGTCCGTGCTGGAGGGTAGAACCTTGCCTCCGAAGGTGCCGTAGTTGACCGCCTGACCGGCGGGAAGGTTGGCAAGCAGGAGCAGGGCAACGAGGCTGACGAGCAGGGTCCGGCGCATGACGACTCAGGCGCAAATCCTTCTGGACAATATAAAGGTGGACGGCTGGCTTAGCGGCGGGCAAAACGTGCGGCGAGGGCAAGCGCGAGGGGCGCCAGGAGCGGAAGTGGGGTGGATTGGCCTCCCGCAGTCGGTGCGAGATTCATCTCGGCCTCTGTGCTCGGCGCAGCGGATGGAGCCGGCAAAGGCGGGACGCTTGTGCTGGCCGAAGTTGCAAGTGCCTGTGCGGGGGACGACGGGGCCGCGGCCTGGACGGGGCTATTGAGCGTGACACTGAACACCGGAACGAGGCTCCCGGCGGGAAGGGCTCCCGCGGCGCGCGGCACGAGGTAGGCGGGGTCGGGCGGCGTGAAGGTCGCTCCGGTGCCGTCGTTGTCCACCCAGGTGAGACTCGCCGCCAACGTGGTGGGATAGGCACCGTAGGCTTGGTGATCGGCATCGCCCGAGAACACCAGCGTGCCGGCCGCGAAGCCGCCCGTCGCGGTGAGGCGGACGGTCCAGGTTCCGCTGGTCTGGCTGGTCGGGAAGCCAGGGCCGGAAGTGAGGTAGAGCCCGTCGCCACCGTCGTAGCGGCCGTTGCTGTTGAGGTCGGTGTAGAGGACCGTCTCTGCGGCGGCGCCGTTGGCCTGCGTGTAGGTGAACGATTTCTCGACGCTGGCATCGTCGCCAACCAGACTGCCTGCGGGGCGGCCTTGGCACGGTGTAAGACGGAGATCGAAGTTCTGGATGCCCGCTGCGGGCGCAGTCGAGGTGTCAAGAATCAGGCAATCGTCGGAGCCGTTTCCTGCCACTCCCGCGTCTGCGACGTTGACCTGCAACGCGATGGAGTCGAGGGCGGTGGGCCCCTGCTGAGCCGCGACGGAGGAGACAGCCAACAAGGCGGCGAGGAGGATGGGAATCTTCACAGACATGACGCGGGCGGCTTGGGTGTAGCCTTTGCGGTCGTGGCGAATCCTGCGATCCGGCCGGAGGATTGGAATCGAGAAACGAACAAGAAACGAGGGAGGGCGTAGGAAGGAGAGGGAAAGGGGAAGAGAACTTGCTGACCGCTTAGAGGCGGCGGCGGGCCACGACGAGGGCAACGCCGAGGGCGGCGACCAGAGCAACCAAGCCGAGGCCAGGGGTGGCCGGGCCGGTCGAGGTGGGCGCTTGAGTGGCGGGCTGCGTGGCGGGGGCCGAGGTGGCCGGAGCCGTGGTCGGAGCGGTTGTGGCGGGGGCCGACGACGCGCTCGCGCTCGACGAGGCGCTCGGGACGACGGCGGCCGGGAGGCTGCCGTAGTCGCCGCCGAGGCGGATGCTGTAGCGGGGGACCAGTTCGGGGCCGGTGGTGCCGAAGCCGGCGAAACTCGCGGCGAGGTAGAACAGGTCGCCCTCGGTGGGGGTGCCCGACAAATCCTTGTCAAAGAAGGAGAGCAGGAAGTTCGCGTTCGTCGGGGCGCCGGTCTGGAACGCCTGGTAGTCCAGGTCGGCGGCGCGCACGAAAGTGCCCGCGATGCCGCCAGGGTTGTTCAGCAGGCGCAGGCTGTAGGCGCCGGGCGCCGTGCTGTCGCGCAGGTTGGGCGTGGCGGCGCCGATGACGATGTAGACGTAGTCGTCCAGCTTGTAGCTCGCGTCCGGCTTGGCGTCGGCGACGGCGAGGCGGTGCGCCTCAGCGGCGACACCGGTCCCGACCGCCATCTTCTCGATGGTGTCGGTGTCCTTGACGAGCGTGCCGGCCTTCTTGCCCTGGCACTCCGTGAGGCGGACGTCGAAGGTGTCGAGCTGGAACGTCGCGGCGCCCTGGTTCACGAACGAGGCGTAGATGCAGTCGTCGGTGATGACGGCGGAGTCGCCGAGCGTGGCGCGCAGGAACACGGGGGCTCCGGCCGCAAGGCCACCGCCGCCGTCCGGGTCAGCGATGAGCTGGATGGTGGGGCGGAAGTCGGTCGCACCGAGGTTGACCTGGCTGCCGAAGCCGCCGGCCGGGTTCGTGGTGCCGAGGCGGATGGCGTTCAGGGGCAGCAGTTTGCCGACGCCGAGGACCGCCGTCGTGCCGGGCGCAAGGTAGGGCGCGTCGCCGGTGGTGAAGCCGCCGCTCAGGTCGGCGTCGAACCAGGAGAACGTCTCGAAGGCGCCCGCGTTGAGGGCGACCACGGCCGTGGCGTAGCTGGTGAAGTCGGCGTCGCCGGAGAAGACGATGGTGCCGGCCGCCTTGCCGCCGATGGCCGTGAGGCGCACCGTGTACTGGGTCAAGGCCGCGTTGGGGGCGAGGAGCGTCGTGGGCGGGGCGGCCGAGTTCTCGACGAGGTAGACCGCATCTCCTGCGTCGTAGCGGGCGTTGTTGTTGACGTCGGCGTAGAATGCGCGCACGTTGGCGGAGGCCGCGGTGAGGGGGCCCTGTTTCTCCACGGTGTCGGTGTCGGCGATGAAGGTGCCGGCTGCCTTACCCTGGCAGGGGGTCAGGCGGATGTCGAAGTTGCTGACGACAGCGCCGCCGTCGAGGTTGGCGATGATGCAGTCGTCGGTAATTTCCGTGGAGACGCCGAAGCCGATGCGCAGCAGCGTGTTGGCGGCCTCGACGACGACGCCGGCGGTCTGCGAGGTGGCGGGGACGTGGTCCGCGTCGCCGAGTTTGACCTGGGTGCCGAAGGCGCCGGCGGCGTCGTTGTTCTTGACGCGCAGGCTGTACTGGGGAATCAGGGCGTTGCGCGCGATCTGGCTGAAGACCAGGTCGTGGCGGCCACCCTCGAAGTCGACGATGTAGCCGGAGACGAAGGCGGTCACGGCGGCGTTGTAGCCCGTGAAGTCAGCGTCGCTGGCGAACACCATGGTTCCGGCGGCGAAGGTGCCGGCGGGCGTCAGGCGCAGGGTCCAGGAGGTCACCGAGACGGTGGGGGCGAGGCCGGTGGCGGAGGTGGTGAGGTACACCTGGTCCGCCGTGTCGTAGCGGCCGTTGTTGTTGACGTCGGCGTAGACGAGGCGGATGATCTGGACGCAGGCGCCGATGACGGCGGCCGAGTAGGTCTGCGTGCCGGTGCTGGCGAGGCGGTAGCAGTCGGTGGCGACCGTGACCGCGCCCTTCTCCATGGTGTCGACATCGACGATGAAGGAGCCCGAGACCTTGCCCGCGATGGGGGTGAGGCGGATGTCCTCGAAGTCAAGGGTCGGGGTGGCGTCGCGCACTTCGAGGTCGAGGTAGAAGCCGTCGTCAATGACCTGGCTCGGGTCGCCGAGTTCCTTGCGGAGCACGATGAGGGGGGAGTTGTCTTTGTCATCGGCAGCGAATGCCTTCTTCGCCGTCGGGATGAAATCGGGCTGTCCCGAGTTCACTTGGGTGCCGAAATTGAGTCCGAGGTTGCCGGTGTTCACCGTCTGCGCCTCGCCGACCGGGGTCAGGGCGAGGAGCAAGAGGGCGACGAAAGCGGCTGCAAACAGTCGTTGGTTCATGCGATGAGTCTCCGAGGCAACCGTGGGTTGTCCTTGCGCGGCCCACAAGGGTTCCCCTATCTCAACCGAAAGGTGGGAGACTCACGGGGACTATCGAGGGCGCAAGATGGCCCCTGAAACACAATAGATTCAGCGCTTTACAGGTTCGTGTTTCTCTGCGCCCCGAGGGCGGCGACCGGGGCCAGCGGCTCGAAGCCTGGCCTGGGGGCCAGCAGACGCGCACCGCATGGCGATTCGGCGTTCGCTCAGAGATAGGTCTCAAGCTCGTCCCAGGTCAAACCGATGTCTGAGAGGATTTGCTTGAGGGTGCCTTTGGGAATCTGCTCGGCGCCACCATGCCACGAGAGTGTGGTGTAACGCTCTTTGCTCGGATGGGCCATAACAAGGTGGGCACCTTTGCCGCGCCCCGGTTGCTGGATATAGCCGAGGCGTTCCAGGGCACGACGGAGTTCGCGCGCCTTGATTGGGCGCAACCGACTCATGCCGCAATCTCAACGACTTCGGAGGCATCGGACTTGCTCAGCTGCTTCATCTGGTTGATGTGGAAGCGTGCCTGCAAGTGGTCGAGGATGACTTCTTGGATTCGGTCCAGGGCTTCCGCCCTGTTTTCGCCGAACGTGTGGCAGCCCTGCAAGTCAAGGCATTGAGCGTAGTACAGCCCATCCTCCGCGTCGTGGTCGATTTGGACGCGGAATTTCAGGTCCATGGCAAGTCAAGTATGTCGACTCCGCCGAAAAGCGTTCGCTTGGGGACGGTGAAACCAAAGAAAACAGAAAGGAAGGAGAGGAGAAGGGGGAAAGGATTGCTTACCGATTCACCCTAAGGCGTGAGCCTTAGAGCTTGCGGCGAACCAGGATCAGGGCGGCGCCGAGGGCGGCAACCAGGGCCACCAGCTCGAAGCCGGGGGTCTGGGGGCCGGCCGCGGTGCTGCTCTGGCCGGGGTTGACGGTCTGGCTACCGGTGGCGGAAGCCGAGGCGCTGGCCGAAGCCGAGGCGCTGGCCGAAGCCGAGGCGCTGGGCGAAGCCGAGCCGGTCGAGGTGCTGGCGGGCGGGGTCACGCTGCCCGGGTCGCCGTTGAGGCGGACCGCGTAGAGCGGGACGAGGGTCGCCGCGCCAACCGTGTCAACGACCGGGCGCAGGTAGAGCAGGTCGCCAGCAGTGTAGCCACCGCTGCGGTCGGCGTCGAAGAACGCCAGCAGGGAACCGGTGACGCCCGCGATGGGGGTCACAGCGTTCTGGTAGCTGGTGAAGTCCGAGTCCGAAGCGACAACCAGGGTGCCGGCAGCCTTGCCGCCCGCCGGGGTGAGGCGGATGGTGAACGAGGTCGGCGAGGTGCTTGGGCTCAGAACCGTGGCGGAACCGAACGTGAAGTACACGAAGTCGCCCGAGTCGTAGCGGCCGTTGTTGTTGACATCGGCGTAGGCGATGCGGCCCGCAGCAGCGTCGTTCAGAGCGGCCGAGGCGCCAGTGTTGGCCTTCTCGACAGTGTCGGAGTCGCTGACGAGGGTGCCAGCGGCCTTGCCCTGGCAGCCCGTGATGCGAACCACGAAGTTGCCGAAGAGGGCGGGCGTAGCAACGCCAGTGCCCTGCAGGTTGGCAAAGTAGAAGCAGTCGTCCGTGACAACGCCGGTCTCACCGAGGTTGGCGCGGAAGAAGCGGTTGCCGTTGCCGTCAGCCGTGAAGGCGAGGTCGCCGCCGTCGATCGAGGTGATCGTCGGGCGGAAGTCGGCGTTGCCGAGCTTGACCTGGCTGCCGAAGGCGCCAGCGGTGCCGGAAACGCGAACCGAGGCGACCGGCACAAGGGCCGGGCCGGTGGCGACCGGGCTCAGGTAGACGAAGTCACCGGGGGTGGTCGTCGTGCTGCGGTCGGCGTCAAAGCGCTCGAAGCTGGAGGCAGCGATGCCACCGGTCTCACCGGGGCCGATGGCCGCGGTGCTGTACGAGGTGAAGTCGCTGTCCGAGGCGAACACGAGGGTGCCAGCGGCGAAGCTGCCGGCCGCGGTGAGGCGGATCGTGAAGGCCGTGGGGCTCGTGGAGGCAGCAAGGCCGGTGGCCGAGGTGCTGAGGTACAGGAAGTCGCCAGCGTCGTAGCGACCGTTGTTGTTGACATCGGCGTAGACGACGGAGGTGGCCGCGGCGGCGAGGCCGTTGGCCTTCTCGACGGTGGCCGAGTCATCAACCATCGTGCCGGCAGCCTTGCCCTGGCAGGGCGTCAGGCGGACGTCGAAGTTGGTGATGGTGGTTGCCGTGTTGTCGGCGTCGAGGAAGAAGCAGTCGTCGGTGACGACGCCCGTCTCGCCGAGGTTGGCGCGCAGAATTGCCTGACCGGCCGTGGCGGCGATGGTCGGGACAAAGTCGGAGTCGCCGAACTTGATCTGGGTGCCGTAGGCGCCGCCGCCGTTCAGGATGCGGACACTGTGCTGGGGGGCGAGGCCACCGACGCTCGCAGCAAGCGAGACGTAGGCGAAGTCGCCGGTCGTCAACTGGAAGGCGGCCGGAGAGGCGTCAGCGTTGAAGACGTTGAAAATCTGCGCGGCGAAGGCGATGCCGCCGGTCTCACCGGGGCCGAGGGCCGCGGAGGCGTAG
The DNA here is from genome assembly GCA_038046785.1 of Thermoplasmatota archaeon. Classification (GTDB taxonomy): domain Archaea; phylum Thermoplasmatota; class E2; order JACPAO01; family JAHFTW01; genus JAHFTW01. The sequence goes on along the minus strand of JBBSVM010000006.1, from coordinate 1,398 downwards.
GCGGTGAAGTCGCTGTCGGCCGCGAAGACGAGGGTGCCAGCGGCGAGGCTGCCGGCGGGCGTCAGGCGGATGGAGTACGCGCCATCCTCAGCGGCACCGGCGACGCCGGTGGGCGCGAGGGTCGAGGCAACGAGACCGGTCGGGTTGACAGTCGTGGCAGGAGCGTCGGCGCTGACGAAGTAGACGTAGTCGCCGGCGTCGTAGCGGCCGTTGTTGTTGACATCGGCGTAGACGAGGGAGCCGTGGGCGCCAGGGGAGGCGTCGGTGGCGACGGCGACCGCGATGGCGGGGGCGCCCTTCTCGACCGTGTCGGCGTCTGTGACCAGGGTGCCAGCGGCCTTGCCTTGGCAGGCAGTCAAGCGGATGGCGAAGGTGTTGACGCGGGCAGCGGTAACGGTGCCGTAGTAGAAGCAGTCGTCAGTGATGACGCTTGCTTCGCCGAGGGCAACGTGGACGACCGAGGCGCCGCCACCGATGGCGGCAACCGTCGGAACGAAGTCCGGGTTGCCGAGGACAACCTGCGTGCCGAAGCCCGTTCCGGCCTGGGCCGTCGCGGCGGGGGCCGCGAAGGCGAAGGACGCAACCAGGGCAACAGCCAGCAGGGTCTTGCTGTAGTTGTTCATGTTGTGTATCTCCTTGTAGTTCGAGTCCGGACCGCGTGCGCGGACCGAGCCATCACCGACGGCGACAGCCCTTGCCAGCAGGCGACCTTGCGGCCGCCGTGTCTGGACTCAGGACCACTCGACGATAGTCCACTACATAAACCACGCCGTTCAGATTTCAAACGGTGGACGGGGGGCTATTGTCCTCTATTGTCGGCGCTGGGGGGCCGGGAGTGCGTGGCCTTTGCGTCTCACGCCACAACGAGGTGGGGGCGGGGCGGGGGGATGGGCCACCCTTTTTCGCGCGCCACCTCAATCCACAGACCGATGACGGCCTGGGCCTCGCGTAGAGCGGCTTCTGGCGTCGCGCCATCCGCAATGCAGCCCGGCAGGTCAGGGACAGTGACGAGGAACGCCCGGTCCTCCTCGCTCCATTCGATAATCATGGGGTAGTGGTGCATATTACAGCCTCAGGTTGAGGATGGCAAGAATGTTGCGGACTTGCCTAATCTGGTACGACTTGCAGCCGCGACCCAGGGGTTGGAGGTTCAGCGGCCGATGCAGACCGGGCCATGTGAAGATGTGGTGGCTCCCCCGATGCGTTCCTCGAACCCCAACACCGAAAGGTAGCGCCGCAAATCCTCGAAAAACAGATTTGCGTCCCGATTGCCCCGCATGAGTGCCTCCTGGAACTTGCGCGGGTTCACGGACTTGCCAAGGGTGGCGCAAGGAAGGCACGACTGGACAGGCGCTGGCCTGGGTGCCATCGGGGGGGGGGGGGGGGGGGGGGGCGCCC
>JBBSVM010000005.1:0-191733 GCA_038046785.1 Thermoplasmatota archaeon | reverse complement strand
CCCCCCCCCCCCCCCCCCCCCCCCCCCCCCCCCCCCCCCCCCCCCCCCCCCTTCAGAACCCGTACGCCTCATCGTGATGGGCAAGCCGGAGAAAACGGACCGCCTCGATTTGGGGGTGCTCCTCAAAGAGCAGAACGTAGGCCCCTGCGACATGCGCCCGCCGCACCCCGTGCAAAGGAGCACGCAATGGCTTGTAGTGTGTGGGTTGGCTCAGAATCTGCTCGATTTTCTTGTCCACGGCACGACGGAACCCGGCGTTCTTTTCACAGAGCGTCCTGTAATCCTTCTCGAAACGCGGCGAGACCTCCAGGGCCCACGCCATGCCGTCACCTCAACAGGTCAGCCGGGGATTCAACGCGGCGGAACGGCCCCTTCCGGATGGCCTCGAGATCCGCGGCGAAGGTGGGGCGAAGCCCGGGATCGAGCAGATGCTGCTCGAACTCTTCGACAATGCGCTCAATCGCCTGCGATTTGCCTTTCAGCCCCTCTTTTGCCTTCACGATGTTGACCACGCGATTCGCGTGCGGCGACAAATCAATGACGGCTTTGGGCATATCGCGTATCTCCACGTAACGTTATGTTATTCAGAATAATAGCCCTTCTGACGGTGCTTACACTTCGGCCAGAATGTGGGCGCGGGGCTTGGGGACCGGTTGCCCCATTTCGCGCACCGCGTCGAGCCAGAGGCTTTTCGCGATTTGCGCCTCGCGGACGGCCGCTTCTGGAACTTGCGCGGGTTCACACCTTCGAGAGGTAAGACGCGAAGTTGATCGGGCTGGACAGGCGTTGGCGCGTCGCTGGACAGGGCGGGCTGCTCCAATCGCGGCTCAAATCCCCTCGTCGAGCGCGTCGAGGCCGCGATAGACCGTTTCGCGCGTCCCCACGCGCAGGACGCGCACCAGCCGTCGTTCATGGCTCACCTTCAGGAGGACACGATAGGTTCCCAAGCGCAGGCGCAGCGTCGGGGGCAGGCTCGTATGGCCTTGGATCGGTTTCAGGTCGAAACGGGGGTTGTGCGGATCCACGGCAAGGGCTCGGAGGGCCTTGCGAATGCCGTCGGCAACATCCTTGGGAAGTCTGGCCAACTCCTTGTTGGCCACTCGGTGCGCTTCCAGGATGTAGGGCACCCTTCACCGCAGGGGCTCGAAGCCGGCATCGTCGAGGAACAGGGCGTCCAGCTCCCGGTGGAAGGCGATTGTTTGCGCAGCCTCCGCCTCGGCGACGAGCCGGCGAACCAGGGAGTCATAACTCTCCCCGCCGCGGCGAAGACCGGCGAGGACCGCCTTGGTTTCCTGGTGAACCTGGACAGATTCGAAGATAGGCATACTAGTCAGAGTACACATTCTTTCTATTTTAGCACTCCTGACTTCGGCCTGGTTGCGGTGGTGGAGTTTCGTAGGCCTGGAGTTCACGCATCCAACAGGTGAAGTGTGGGGTTGACCGCGCCGGACAGGCATTGGCTTGGTCCACGGAACGAATTGCGCCTCGCAGCATGGGACTGCAGGGCGTTCCTACGCGCGGTTTCCGAAAAACATGAACAATAGTTCATGCTAATGCGTGGTGAGGGAAAGAGGGGGAAAAGGTCCATGTCAGTTTCAGTCTCAAAGGGGGAGTCGATCCACCACGCCGCCAATCAGGCCGGTCGCTTCCCCGGCGGTGTCGGAGACGAGGCCGCCCGCTTCAGAGCCGGCGTCGCCGCCCGAACCACCGAAGAGGCCAGTCACGGCCTCCACGATGCCTTCGACGGCGGAGGCCACGGCGCTTGCAGCGGCCTGGACGCCATCCACGATGACATCCGCCGCAGCGACCACACCATCCACCAAGCCGGTCGCGGCCGCCTGGAGGGCGTCGCCGAGTCCGGTCACGACGGCCACGATGGCGTCCGCCACCGCGCCTGCACCATCCTGGATGGCGGCAACGGTCGCGTCCACGCCCTTGCCGATGGAGTCGCCGATGGCGGCGAGGGCCGCTCCAGCAGCATCGAGGACAGAACGGAGACCGTCCGCTGCGGTTTGGGCGCCATCCGCGACGGCGAGGGCGAAGGCCTGCACCGCTTCACCGGCAAGGCGCAGACCTTCAAGGGCTGCGGCAACACCGAGGCCGACGCCGCCCAGAATCGCCCGGACACCCGTCCAAGCGGCGTCCACGACGGTTTCCACGAGAGCGACCGCGCCATCCACGACGCCGGTGACGAACTGCACGGTGGCGTTGACGATGCGCTCAATCTGACTGGGGGCCGAGCCGGGGTCAGCGACGGTGTCGTTGAGGGCGTCGGCGGTCTCGTTGAGGAAGTTGACGGCGGAGAGGGCGGTCTGGTTGGCGAACTCTTCCACGGCGGTGGCGTTCTCCTCGACCGGCTTGGCGGGAGGATCCACGGTTCCGGGCGCCGTGTAGAACGCGGAGCAGGCGGGGTCGAGCATCTCGCCCTGCCCGGTGTTGTCATCCACGAACCAGCAGGCGATGTAGCCCGCCTCATCGACCACGGCGGCGGCGCCTTCAGGGGTCGCAGTCGCGGTGACGAAGCCGACGGTGTCGTTCTGCGCCGCCGCAACGCTGCCCTCGGCATAGGCCAGAGCGTACTCGTGGGGCTCCATGCCGGGGGCCGGACCGCGCTGGGCATAGGCCGAGGTGGCCAGGAGCAGGGCGGTCAGGATGGCCAAGGATGCCAACAGGGGTCGGGCGGACACGGGGTCACTCTCCGGGACAACACGCCTTGGCGGACAATATAAGGTGCGTGTGGAGCCGGCTTGAGTGAGAGGCAAACAGGGCACGCGCTCCGAAAACCCCTAAGGGGGAGGCGGGCTGCGAACACCGATGCGGGTCCTGGTCACCGGAGTCGAAAACCCCACGGGCAAGGCCATTGTCGAATCCCTGGCGGACGCCGGCCACCAGGTGCGCGCCTTCGGGCTCGCCCCCGGAACCAACCCGTTCCAGAGCCGCGCCAACGTCGAGCCGTTCGCCGGCGACGCAGCACTTGGCGGCTCGCTCGAGCCGGTGGCCGCCGAGTGCCAAGCGGTTGTCCACGCCGCCAACCTCGACCGCGCAGCCACCGCCGTCACCATCGAGTCGGGGACCCGCTACGCCCGGTTCGCCGCCGAGCGGGAACTGGTCGAACAGCTCATCGTTCTCATGCCGGTCGGCAACCGCAGCCTCGCCAAAGGGATTGCGAGCGCCGAGACGCACATCCGCGCCGCCCGCGTCCCGCACACCCTTCTCGCCGCCGAGACGCCCGAAGCGGCCGCCGCCGAAGTGGCACACATCCTCAGCACGCGGTAGGAACCCTTTTCCACGGCCCCCAAGTCGGCCGCCAAGCCGCCTCCTGGAGGCGACCATCCGGGCGAGTAGATCAGCTGGTAGATCGCTGCCTTCGCAAGGCAGAGGCCGGGGGTTCAAATCCCTCCTCGTCCACTAAGTGAAGCGCGGCCGAAGGCCTGCGCGAACAAGGGGCAAGGAGGATTTGCCGAGCCGCCGCGAGGCATGGTTCGGCGCGCGCTGGCGCGCGACGAACCTCAAATCCCCCCTCGTCCACTCTTTCTCGCTCCGCTCGAAAGAGTGGACGATTCGCGAGCTTCGCTCGCTGCAACGGAGCGCTGCTGCGCTCCGTTGCCTCGTCCACCAGGGCTTCGCCCTGGACCCTGTGAAACCTCTTGAGGGCGCAGTCCGTCGCGCTCGCGATGGCAGATGCGTGGGCCGTTGCGCGCTGGGGCATCGTCGCGCTCATGCTGGCGGGAGGCTCCATTTTGGACCTGCGCAGCCGGCGCGTTCCCAACCGGTATTGGCTGCCTTTCGTCGCTCTCGCCCTCCTCTTCTTGCTGCGCGACGCCGTCGTGTTCGGGCTGCCCGGACTCGCTCTGCCCTACGGCGCCGCGGCTCTGCTTGCCGGATTCCTCTACGCCCTGTGGCGGCTCGGCCTGTTCGGGGGAGCGGACGCCAAGGCGCTCATGGTGGCCGCCTTCCTCGCGCCGCACCCGCTTGCCACACCCATCGTTCCGCGCTTCCCGCCGCTGCCGATGGCGCTCGATGCGCTGGGCAACGGCGCCCTTCTTCTCGTCGCTCTGCCCGTTCTTCTCGCCGCCTGGAACCTGGCGCACGGCCGTGCGACGTTCCCCGCCCTCCTTCTTGGAGTCCCCATGGCGGTGGCGAAAGCGCAGGCCGCCCATGTCTGGCCGCTGCAGCGCGTCGAGGATGGGGCGCTGCGCTGGCGCTACTGGACCCGCATCCAGGCGGGCGGCGACCCCTACGCCGGGTTTGCCGAAACGGGCATCCAGACGGTCTGGGTAACGCCCAAAATTCCGTTCCTTGTGCCCGTGACGGTGGGTTGGCTGCTCGCCGCGGGGCCGGGAAATCTTGCGCTGTTCGTTGTGGCACAGTTTGTTTGAGCGCGCACGGTTCGGCGAAAGCCGACTGTCCACAGTTGCGCAGTGCCTTCGCCGTCGCGCCGCGCTGTCTATTCAGAGACATTCCCAAACGCATTCATACCCAGGACCACAAGCGAGGTTGCCTTGCCTGAACGTCTCTCAACCGGATTGGCCGGCCTGGATGCGCAACTGGGCGGAGGGTACCCGCCGGGCACCGTCCACCTCTTGGTCTCCGAGCCGATGAACGCGCTCGAGCTGTTCTGCTACCATTTCGCGGCGGGCGGGACCAAGCCGGGCCAGGCCAAAGGAGAAGGCTCCCAATACGTGACGACCGCCAAGCTGGCGGGCGAGGTCAAGGCGGGAATCACCCAGGTCGGCGGCGACGCGAGCGAAGTCACCATCGAACCGCTCACGCTCAAAGGACCCCCCAACGTGACCGGTTCGCGCTACATTCTGGACTGCTTCAGCGAATACGTCCTCGACCAGGGCTGGGACAAGGCGTTCAAGCGGCTGCAGGTCCTCGCCCAGCAGGCGCGCGCCGCCAAGACGCTGCTCCTCGTCACCGTGGTTCCCGACCTGCACGATGCCGCGCAGCTGGCGCGTCTCAAGCTCCTCGCCGACGGCGTCCTCGACCTCGGCTTCGACCGGCAGGGCTTCGGTCTCTACCCGTACCTCAAGGTGACGAAGATGAAGGGCGTCCCCGATTCGGCGCGCTTCCTGCTCTTCAAGGAGACCGAGAGAGGGCTCTTCATGGAGAGCACGCGTCGGGTGTTCTGATGGCCGACCTGCGCCGCGACAACGCCGCCGTCACCCCCGTCATCGGCACCGTCTTCATCCTCGGCATCACCGTGGCAGGGATGGCGGTCGTTCTTCTGCTTGGGACCCCCGTCATCGACCGGTTGCAGGACGAGGCGGCGCTTGCGACCATGGCGGGACAGTTCGAGGGTGTGCGCTACGCCGTCTCGACGCTCAGCATCCCGCAAGCCTCCAAGGCGGCCGGGCTCTCTCTGCCGGGCGGGGAGGTGCGCCTTGCGACAGGCGACCGAATCATGGTGACCTACACGAGCAGCGCCGCCCCAGCTGGCTGCGATTTCCATGTCACGCAGTGGGCAACGGCGGACAACGCCATCTTCGTTCGCGGCGGGGGAGGCTGCGGCACCCCCATCCGCGTCCCGGCCCTCCCGTTCGGAGTCTGTACCATTTGCATTCAGGCCTTCGACCTTACAGCTGCGCCAGCATCCGACCAAGTCGCCTTGGCCGCAGGCGGCCTGGTGACGCTCGCCGTGCCGATTGAGCTCGACCATGACTGGCTCTTCCGTCTTACCAATGGCGCAGGGACGACGATTGCCGAGGCGTTCCTCTTCTCCGGCGACCGGCTCGACTGGGAGCGCCCTTCCAGCGTCGGCGGAGCGCAGGCGTCCTTCGAGGCGGGCGCCATTTTCCTCGGCCGCGGCGGCCAGACCTTCCAACAGGCAAGCCCGTTCATCTCGGAGAAACCGCTGGGCACCGGGACCGGCATCGCCACACCCTACTTGGTGCGCATCCCGATGCTGGACGCCACCGGCCTCACCGGCATCTCCGGCAGCGGAGACCACTCCCTCCTCCTCCAACTCGCCTCCAGCACCCTGCGCGCCCAGGTCGATGCGGCGGTCCTGATTCGCTTCGACATCCATGGCACCTTGGCGCAGGAGTGGTGCAGCGGGCTGGTCCTGCGCAACGCGTTTGAGCAGCCGCCCGGACGGTATGACGAAGACCTGCTCTACAACTGCGCGACGGGCAACCTCGTCGAACAGGGCGTTCGCTCCGTCACCTACACGCCTCCGACCCCTCCCCTTCCCGCGCTCCCGCCTGGGACCGTCCCGTTCCAACTTGTCCATGCCCGCCTCGCCGCCACCATCCAGCTCTGAGCGCTCCCGCAGGAGGCCAGCCTTCCGCCACGACGACGGCGCCGTGAGCGAAGTCATCGGCTACGTCCTCACTTTTGCCATCATCTCTGGCGTTCTCGTGATTTCCATGCTGACCTTCAACGTGGCGCGCGAACGGACGGCGGACCGCGTCCTCGAAGTGGAGGCAGCCTCGGTCGCCCACCGCGTCGCTGCTGCCATCGTCGAAGCGGGGCTCTTTGTGGAGCGGCAGACGACGGCTGGCGCCACCCCTTCGAGCCTCTACCTGGTGCTCGACCTGCCGGACTCTTTCCAGAACAAGCCCTACACGATTTCCATCACCTCCTGCGCGTCCCCCACAACCGTTGAGGTCAAAGTGGGCGCCTTTACGGCATCCGAGCCGCTGTTGGGCGTCAACGCCGCCTGCGCGACCCTCTCGGGCGGGCCGATTGCAGTCGTCCTGAGCGGTTCCTCCATCTCCCTTTCCCTGGTGACTTCATGACCCCCGACCCCAAGCCCGTCGTCCGCAAACCGATCCCGGTCGCCCGGCCGCCCGCGCCGCCGCAAGCCGCGCCGACGCGCCCCGCCTCCGCGCCGCAGGCCCCGCCCCAGCCGGCGGGAGGACCGACGAAGGCGGTCGAGCCGGGTCGCGCGCCGCCCGCCGTCGGCAAGGTGGGACCGCAGACGGTGCAGGACCGCACCCGGGTCCGCGCCGCCATCGAGAAGCTGGCCGAGACCTCGGTGCGCCCGCAGTCGGTCAAGCTGCCGCAGTTCCCGAGCTCGACCGGAACGCGTCCGGACCGGGTGCGCGTTGAGGAGCGCCGCCGCATCACGATGCACCAGGAGGAGCAGGCCCGGCGAGCCGCGCTGCTCCAGAAAACCTCGGACGAGCAGGACCGCAAGAACCTGGAGCGCGTCTGGGCCGAAGAGGACACGCTCTACTACGCCAACGATCCCGACGACGTCGAATTGGAAGTGTACCCCGTCCACGAGCCCAACGGCTTCGTCCAGATCATCCGCAACAAGCGCACGCACGAGGTGACCTACCACGCCATCGAGCCGCGCATCTCGCACGATGAGCGCGAGCTTCTCGAGTTCATCGAATCCACGTTGGTGGACGTCCTCGACATGAAGCCGTCCGACCTGCACACGGACGACCTGAAGAAGTACATCACCGAGCGCTACGACGAGGTGCTCGCCGACTACTCGGTCCGACTCGGCACCAGCGAGACGGAGCAGGCGGAGGCGCGCGAACGGCTCCTCTACTACGTGCTGCGCGACTTCATCGGCGAAGGGCCCATCGATGTGCTGATGCGCGACCCCTTCATCGAGGACATCTCTTGCGACGGCCCGCACCAGCCCATCTTCGTCTACCACCGCAAGCACGAGTCGCTCACCACCACGATCCGGTTCCGCAACCACGACCACCTGGACTCCTTCGTCATCCGCATGGCGCAGCGCTCGGGCAAGCACATCAGCATCGCCGAGCCCATCCTCGATGCGACGATGAAGGACGGCAGCCGCTTGCAGGCGACACTCGCCAAGGAGGTGAGCACGTTTGGCAGCACCTTCACCATCCGCAAGTTCCGCGACGTCCCGTTCACGCCGATTGACCTCGTCCGCTTCGGCACGATGAGCCCGGCCATGCTCGCCTACCTCTGGATGATCATCCAGTACCACATGTCCGCCATCTACGCCGGCGGTACGGCATCCGGCAAGACCACGGCCATCAACGCCATCATGGTGTTCATCCCGCCGCAGAACAAGGTGGTCACCATTGAGGACACCCGCGAAATCAAGATCCCGCAGCCCAACTGGATTGCGGGTGTCACCCGTGGCGGCTTTGGACCCCGCGACGCGGGCGGCAAGCAGGCGGGCGAAATCGACATGTTCCAACTCCTCAAGAATGCGCTGCGGCAGCGCCCGGAGTACATCATCGTCGGTGAGGTCCGTGGCGCCGAGGCGTACAGCTTGTTCCAGGCGATGGCGACCGGCCACGCCGCCTACGGCACCATGCACGCCGACTCGGTGGACGCCGTCATCCACCGCCTCGAATCGGAGCCCATCAACATCCCGCGTGCGCTGCTCGAGGCGCTCGACGTCGTCGCGGTGCAGATTCAGACCCGCGTCGGGGGCAAGCGCGTCCGGCGCACGAAACAGGTTACGGAGATTGTCGGCATCGACCCCAACACGCGCGAGATTCTCACGAACGAGGTGTTCCGCTGGATTCCCGGGTCGGACACGTTCGAGTACACCGGCGTCTCCTACGCCCTGGAACGCATCGCCGCCGAGGCGGGGCTTACGCCCGCTGAGGTCTCCATGGAGATGCAGGATCGTGTGCGGGTCATCCAGCACATGATTGACGCGAACATCCGCGAGTACGACCGCATCGCCCTGATGATTGCCAGCTACTACAAGGAGAAGCCCAAGGTGATGGCGGGCATTGGGGGCAAGGCGTGACGGTCAGCACCACGCAGCGGCTCGCCTTCCGAATCTTTGGCGCGCGCGCCCAGCGTTCCAAGCAGCTGGCCGAGCTGGATGTCCACCTGCGCAAGGCGCGCGTTGGCGTGCGGCCCGAAGCGTTCCTCGCTCGGATTTGGTTCACGGCGAGCATCGTGGCTGCCGCGGCGACGCTCATGGCGCTGCTGCTCTTCGTTACGCTCGTCATCTCGTCCAAGCTCCCCATCTATCTCGGAATCTTTGTCCTGCTGGTTCCCGGACTCGCCTGGACCATGGCGTACGCAGCACTCTCTGGCGCACCGGCTTCGAAAGCGAAATCGCGCGCCAAGAAGATTGACGCGAAGTTGCCCTACGCGACCAACTACATCACCGCCATGGCGTCGGCCGGTGTCATCCCGGCGGAGATTTTCAAGAGCCTCGCCGCGCAGCCGGTGTACGGCGAAGCGGCGCGTGAGGCGGCGGGCATCTACCAAGATCTGCACATCCACGGCAAGGACATCGTTACCGCGTTGCTGCGCGCCATCGACCGCACCCCCTCGACGAAGTTCCAGGACCTGCTGCAGGGCGCCATCACCACCATCACCTCGGGCGGCGATTTGACCGCTTACTTCCGCACGAAGGCGAACCGCCTCCAGTTCGAGAACCGCCAAGAGCAACAACGTTTCGTCGAGACGATGGGCCTCATGGCGGAAGCGTACGTCACGGCCGCTGTCGCCGGGCCGCTGTTCTTGTTGGTCATGGTGGCCATCTTCGTCCTCATCGGCTCGGGCGACATGATCATCCTGCAGATGCTCATCTATGGCCTCATCCCCATCGCGAGTCTTGGCTTCATGATTGGCCTCCAGACCATGATTCCGGAGGTCTGATGGCCCTCTTCTCGAAGAAAGACGAGGACGCCGTACCGGAGAAGCCCGGGTTCGGCACCATTCCCGAGAGCCTGCGCGACCGGGTGAAACCCAAAGGGCTCGGCTTGGCACAGAAAGCGCGCCGCTCCATCTACGCCGTGACGGGCGCACTGTCGCTGGGAGCCTTCGTCATCATGGTCGGGACCGCAATGGGACTCGCGCCCTTCCCCGCCAAGTTCGCCACCGACTGGTTCCTCGTCGCCCTCCTCTTCGGGGCCGGACCGTTCGCCTACTTCCGCAACCGCGACCTGAAACGCATCGAGCAGATCAACCAAAAGTTCCCGGACTTCTTGCGTGACCTCGCCGAGTCGGCGCGCGCCGGCATGACCCTGCCGCGCGCTCTCATGAACGCCTCGCGCGGCACCTACGGAACGCTCTCGGAGGAGATCAAGATCATGGCGGCGCAGGTGGAATGGGGGGTCAGTTTCGACGAGGCGATTCGCCGCTTTGCCGACCGCATCGGCTCGCCGCTCATCCACCGCATCACGCAGCTCATCGTTGAGGCGCAACGTTCCGGCGGCTCCGTTGTGGATGTCCTCGCCGCTGCCTCCACCGACGCGCGCGAGATCCAGCAGATTGTCGAATCGCGCAACCAGCAGATGAGCGCCTACTCGATGGTCATCTACATCTCGTTCTTCGTCTTCCTCGCCGTCGTTCTTGTGCTGCAGGCGCAGTTCATTCCCGCATTCAAGGTGGCCGTGGACGCCGCCACCGGCTCGGGGGCGCCGCAGGTGGGCGGCCTCAAGTTCAAGCAGTTCGAGCCGGAGGACTTCAACACGCTGTTCTTCCACGCCGGCATTGCGCAGGCCATCGGCGGCGGCCTCGTTGGCGGCGTTCTGACGCGCGGCAAAGCCATCGCTGGCATGAACAGCATCGTCATCATGATTGTCTGCTCTTGGTTGGCCTTCCGCGTGGTGGTCGGGGCCCTGTGACGCGGAGACCCTTCTTCCGCGACGAGCGCGGCGCCATCCAGGCATTCGAGGCGGTCCTCGCCGCCATCCTCATCCTGAGCGCGCTCATTCTCTTCTCGCTCGTCCAGCGACCAGCCACCCCGGCCGCCTCGACCGGCCTGGACCTGCAGCAGGTCGCCGCAGATGCGCTTGCCGTGCTTGGCGCGTCGGGAAGTTCCGCCGTCGGCGACGCCGTGGCCAACGCGCTCCGGAACAACGATACCCCCCTGCGCACTTCGTTTGACGGCTCGCTTCCTTCGACGGTGCGTTGGAAGGCGAGCCTCTCCAACGGCTTCGGCAGCTTGACCCTCGCCTCTTCCGACCCGGGCGTCTTTAGCACACCTCGCAGTGCGCAGGGCGCCAGTGTCTACACGACCATTGCAGGTTGGGCCGGACCAAGTGGCCCTGGCATGACCCCTGGTTCTCCAATCTCGTTCGGGCCGACGTGCACAGGTCTCGATGCACCGGGTGCGGGAGGCACGACCGGGCCTGGCGGAACTTCGTGGTTCAGCCGACTCGGCACGGTCCCCGGCCCATATGCGATCCCGGAAGGGTTCCCGTTTGGCGCGTGGACCTTCACCGGCCCTCCGACCTGCACCTCAACCTTCAACGTGGTTCTTGGCGCGACGACTGCGGCAACTCCGATTTACACGCTCGACCTGGTGGTGTGGACCCTTGCCTGAACGTTCGGACGACCAAGGCGCGCTCATGCTGCTTGGCGCCGTGACGCTCGTCATCGGCTTCCTCATCCTCTCAAGCTTGCTCGTTCGCGTCAGTCAGATTCCTGAGGAGGCGGCCCGCGACGAGGTGGGTCTTCTGCGCGAGATGGAGGCGATCCGAGTTGGCATCCGAACCCATGTGCTTGGTGGCAGCCTGGCACAGGTGAACGCCGAGATGGCCCACCTCGATCGATTGGAGGGCGCGCGCGGCTTTGTCCTCACCTGGACCTGTCCGGGCTCGCCCACCGACCTGCTCGCGGTCACCCTCTCTGACGGAATTGGACGCGTCACTCTTTCTTTCAACGAACCGGTCTGCTGAGCCATCCGAATCCTTATGCTCTCGAACCCGCAGCCGATGGCCATGGACGACGATGCCGTGGGCTCGCCGCTCGCCTTCATCGTGGCAGGCGTCATCTTCCTCGCCGTCGTTGGCATCCTTCTCACGGTCGCCTTCAACGCGGCGCCCTCGGCGGAGTCTGGCGTTCTCGACCCCGGCCACCGACGCGAAGCAGAAACGACATTCTCGCGATTCATCCGTAGTGCCGGCAACAATGCGGACTACGTAACGGGTCCGGGGGGCGGCTGGGTTCTTGGCGGCACCGGCCCGCTCGGACTTGCCACTTCGACGGGCGAGCTGGATTTGGAGAAGCTGCGCCACCTTGCTATGTCGGGCGCCACAGTGGCTTGGCTCCCCGCGCCCGATGCCGGGAAAACGCTCTTGTTCAATGCCACGGCTCACACTCGCCTCGGCCTCACCGCGTTGGACTTGCGTTTCCGCGTCGAGTTCACGGCGATTGGTGCAGACTGCGACACCGCGGTTTTTGGCCCGCCGTTGCCAAAAAGCCAACCTCTCGAGCCCGTGTCTGGAACCATCCGGCTCGCCGGGATGGCCGACGTATGCGACCCTGCCACGCCGCCGCCCCCTAACCCCCCACCGCCCCCACCGACGCGTCCGACACTCGTCGAAGTGCGCCTCTACGTCTTCCGTTGAGCCTCCCGTCGCCACATCCCGGCACTTAAGCTTCGGGGGCAATCTTCAAAGCCACCGAGACCGGAAAAGAGGGGTTGTGCATGACAACACTGCTGCGGCGCATGTCCTTGGCTTGCTCACCGCAGGGCTGCTCTTCCTCGGCGTCGTGGGGGTCCTGCTTGCGCAGTCCGCAGCGCCGGGAACCGACGCACACTTGGACCAGCCGACCGAGTCCGCCGCCTTGGACCGCCAGGCCTTGACTCTTGCCGACCTGGCCGCGACCCAAGGCACCGGCGCCGCCGGGGCAGACGGCCTGCAGCGTTTGGGTTTGGCCACCGCCAACGGTTCGCTCGATCCGGCCCGCCTCGAGGCGCTGCGCGACGCCTCGCTGCTCTACGCGCTGCCGAATGGGAAACTGGACTACCCCGATGCCCGCGCCGGGCTTGGGCTGCCGCTGGGTCAGGAGTTCCACGTGAGTGTGCGCCGAGTCTCGAATGCCACCGCGGGCAGCGTCCCCATTCTGGATGGGTTGCGCACCGCCTACATTGGCGACTGGACCAGCCTCGCCTCCGTCACCGTGCCGCTTGGCACCTCAGCCCAAATGCAGAACTCGGCGCAGGCGAAGCTCAACCTCACCATGTTCTCCGCCACCGCGACCGAGCGGGCGGCGATCCGTGGCCTTGGTGTCGACTTCAACGACCGCGTCTTCGTGAGCACGCTGGCGCCTACCATTCTTGTGGACCTGCCGTTCCCGCTTGCCGACCTGCCGCTCCTGCAGTACCTCAACCTCCCGCTGTTTGAGGGGGACGTCTACCCCGACGTCAAGTCCTACCTCGACGCCAACCTCCCCGCACGCTTGGCCCAGTACGACCTGCTCATCGTCGGCTCCGGCGCCCAGCACAGCGCGCTCACCGGAAACGCGGTCAAGCAGGGCATCGCCGACTGGGTGTTCGCAGGCGGCCGGCTTGTCGTCCTTGGCTCCGACGCCGCCAACTACCAGTGGCTGCAGCCGATGTTCGCGACCAGTGTGGACGGGGTCTCCGGCGCGGTCACTGCCGCCAACCCGAACCATGCCATCCTTGCGAGCCCCTACGACCTGGCGTGGGAGTCCTACAACACGCACGGCCTCGCTTGGGACATCAAGAAGACCGGCGGCGGCGCCCACTACGACGACTTCGAGCATGTCCTGGTGCAGGGCGGCAAAGATGTCCTTGCGGTGAGCGAGCCGGGCGGCTTCGGCTCCGGCTTCGTTGTCTTGACAAGTGTTCGGCCCCGTGAATTGGCGGCCGTCGAGGCGAACCATTTCCTGGTGAACCTCTTCCAACCGGAAGTCATCGAGCCGTTTGCCGACTTGGAGTACGGACCGCCCATTCCCGACGACCAGCCGGTTGCGGCCGCCCTGCGCACCTTGACGCTGTGGGAGAACGGGGCGCCCGCGACGGTTGAGCTTCGGCTCTTCCTGTGGGGTTGAGCGGAGGCGGACTCCGCCGCCCCTTTAAGCGGCGCATCGCTCGACACGGCGTGGACGCCCAGACCGCCTTCGATTCGATCCGCTCTGCCGCAAGCGAAGCGGTGAGCGACGAGGAGCTGCGCGCGCTCTGTGCGCGGGCCGCCAACGGTGGAAAGCCGAAGGCCTACATCGGGTTCGAGCCAAGCGGCACGGCGCACATCGGCTGGATGGTCTGCACCGACATGGTGCGCCGCCTCACCGCCGCTGGCTTCGAGGTCACGATTTTCCTCGCCGACTGGCACGCGCAGATCAACGGCAAGCTCGGTGGCGACTTGGCGAACATCCAGCGCTGCGGCCGCTACATGGAGGAGGCGTTCGAGGCGCTCGGGGTCCCGCGCGCATCCGTGACGTACGTCTATGCCAACCAATTCTCGACGGACGCCGCTTACTGGGAGCTGGTCGTCAAGGTGATGGGCAAGACGACGCTGGCTCGCATGCGGCGCGCCATGACCATCATGGGGCGCGGCGAGGACGAGGGCGACGGCGACATGGCGAAGTTCCTCTACCCCGCCATGCAGGTCGCCGACATTTTCCACATGGGCATCGACCTCGCCTACGGCGGCCTCGACCAGCGCCACGCGCACATGCTCGCCCGCGACGTCGCGCACAGCCTCGGCCGCAAGGCGCCGACGGCGCTCCACACGCCGCTCGTGCCCGGCCTCAAGGCGCAAGGAGGCCGCATGGACCCGGTCGAGGTCAAGATGAGCAAGTCCGACCCCGACTCGGGCATCTTCATCCACGACGCGCCCGAGGACATTGCGCGCAAACTCAAGGGCGCCCACTGTCCGGCTAAGGACGTGGAGGGAAACCCGGTCCTCGACCTGGTGCGGCTCGTCGTCTGGCCCCGCATCGCCACACTTGGAGGCACATTCACCATCAGCCGCCCAGAGAAGTTCGGCGGCAACAAGTCGTACAGCGACTTCGCGGCGCTATCGGCCGACTTCGCCGCCGGCACGCTCCACCCGATGGACCTCAAGAACGGCGCAGCGGCAGCGCTCGCAAAACTGTTGGAGCCCGTGCGCAACTACTTCGCTGCCCACCCGGACAACTGGCAGTTCATTCAGGCTCTTCGGAAGACCCGCTGATCTTCGTCGGCCACGGCGCCAACTCCAGCAGGTGCCGGGCCAGCATCAAGCCAACGTCGGCTTCTTGCAGAACACGCGGGACGCGTTGCGCGCCCAGTTTCCCAGCATAGAGGTTCCACTCCAATCCTTCGTGCTCGATGCGTTCGAGCAGAAGGCCTGCGGGGCTCGCGAGATGGAACGCCTTGTGCCGTTCCCCCGTGCGCAGGCTCTCCTCAATGTCGGCGACCTCGGCCTCGCCGCGACCTACGGCCTGGACGGCACCCACCATGCGGCGCACTTGGTTCCACAAGTAGCCGTCACTCGTCGTCCGGAACAGCCAAAGACCGTCCTGCTCCTCGACGGTGAAGTCGTGGACATTGCGCATCGGGTTGCGGCCCTCCTCCAGCTTGGCGAACGCCGTCATGAGGTGGCGGCCATGGAACGCTTTGCAAGCGCGCTTCATCGTCGCGAGGTCTTCGCCGTGTGGAACGGCGACGTAGCGGTAGATGCGCTTGATGGCGTGGCGCGGATTCCATTTTTCGTGGACCTCCGCGGCTGCCGTGACCCAGACGCCCTCGGGGAGGTTCTTCTGCACGGCGGGGACGATGCCCCGCAGCGTCTTGCGCTCCACTGTGGCGCGGCAGACATTTTCGAGCGCGCTCACTCCGGCGTCGGTGCGCGAGCCGGTCTTGAACGAGCCTTCGATGTAGCCTTGCTTGCGCAGCGCCCGCACCAGGTGGTCCTCGACGGTGTGAGTGTCGCTGTGGCGAGCGTAGGCGTCGAACCTGCGGCCGTCGTAGGCGAAGCGCAGGGCGACGTGAAAGAGGGCCACGGGGGCGCCAGCCTTTCCGACTCCTTAACCGCAGATGACGCAGAGCACGCAGATGGCCGTCTGCGGAATCTGCGATATCTGCGGTTGGGCAGGTCGCCAGCCTCAGGCCTTGGCGACGGGGACGGCGAGAGCCTTGCCGTCTTTCAGCACCAGCTTGACGGTGCCGGGGGCGGGGCTGGCGCGCAGAGGCTTACCGACCAGGTTGATGGGGTTGCCGTCGAGGTCGCCGTAGATGATGAAGTAGCCAACGTCGCCTTCGTGCGGCGCGCGCAGGAGTTTCCAGCCGGCGGCCTCGAGGTGCTTCTTCGCATCGGCGGCGTCGCCGCTCAGCGTGAAGCCGATGGCGGTGTCAAGCTGCGTCGGGTTGTGCCCCTCGTCCCAGCGGTGCAGGACCATCTGCATGCCGTCGTGGTGCTGCAGGACGACGAGGTCGCCGGCGTCGCGGATCTTCTTGAAACCGATGGCCTCGTAGAGCGGAACGTTGGCGTGGATGTCCTTGGCGTAGCGGGCGACGTTGCGCAGGCTGAGGCTGAGGGTGCCCTTTTCCGCGGGCGGGGTCGAGCTCTTGAACAGGGCCATGCGCCGCCCACCGAGGGCCGGTATTTTTAGGTTCGTCAAAAACAGGGGCGTGTTCAGACCTTCCCCCTTATGCGACGCGGCCCTGCCCCGACTGTGCGCGCTCGGTTCGCCCTGGCCATCCTGCTGCTGCCGCTTGTCGCGGGCTGCGCCGGAACGAAGGAGACGACATGGGCCTCCCTCCACCAGGACGCCCTGGACCAGCTTGCAACGCACCGCAACGATGGCCGCTTCTCCTCGTTCCTTGCACCCTACGCCGTGGAGGCGGCTGCACTGGGGGGCGTGGACCCGAACCGCTGGCCCACCGGCGACCCCGCCGTCGTCGGCCTCGCCCTCCCTCTGGGACCCTACCTGTCGCAACTTCGGCCCGCCTACGCGCTCGCCCTTGCCAACCCGAGCGACGCCTCCGTCCAGTCCCAACTGCGCTCGGTCGTCCTTGCTGGCCTGAACGGGACGCAGTTTGGCGAACCGGCACTGCTCAATGACGACGCCTTCGCTCTGCGCGCCCTCGCCGCGGCCGGTTCCGACGCAGCCGCCGACGGCTGGCGAGCGGCCGTGGAGGGTTTGGCGCGCAACCAGACTGGAGGCTGGTCCTACCGGATGGGCGTCGCTCCTGACACCGATTCCACGGGCATCGTCCTCGTCGCCCTCGGCGCGGCAAACGGTCTCGGTCTCGCCAACCGCACAGCCGCCCTTGCCTTCCTCGCGGCCTCGCGCGACGGCGATGGCGGGTACGGGACCAGCCCTGGCGAAGTGGCCAACTGCCACAGCACCGTCTGGGCGCTTCGCGGTCACTTCGCCCTTGACGCCCCGACACCCAACGGCGCCTGGGCCTACCTTGCCGCGCTGCGGGCCCCGGGCGGCTGGGCCTATCCGACGGGCGGGGCGGTCAACGCGTTCTGCACCGCCGAGGTGGCGACCCTGTTCGGAGCCGCCGTGGCCGCCGGAATCCCAGTTCCCCCAGCCTTTTCGTTTGAATCATAACAAACGTTTTACGTCCTGTTGGGTTAAGACGTGCGAAGGCGCAAAGTGGCTGACGGAGCGTTCGACATCTACCAGACGGCGACCGGCTACGCCGCCGTGACGAACCCCGTGCAACGCCAGATTCTCGAAGCTCTGCGCGAGGCGGATCGGCAGCTTCCCGAACTGGTCGAATTGACCGGCCGCTCCAAGCCCACCCTCTCCAGCCTCCACATGCGCGAGCTGCTCAACCGCGCCCTCATTGCCGAGGCCACGCACCCCGCCGACTCCCGGCGCAAAGTGTACCGGCTTCTCGCCGCCAAAATCGGCTCCAGCGACCTCCCGGTGGAGCGGCTGAAGGAGGCCGTGCAACGCTACGCTTCTCTCGTGCCCGGCCCCGGCGCCATCCCCCTCCCGACCGCGTTCGACGCCCTCGACGCCGCCGAGGCGCCCATCGAGACGCTGCACGCACAAGGGTGCCGCCTTGGCGCTTCGTCCGCCTCGTTTCTCAAGGCGGCGACCGCGCGCGACCTCTGGATGCGCCTCGCCGCATTCCTGGAAGGGGAGAACCTCGCCACCCCCCTGCGCATCGACTTGGAGGGTGGAGCCCTGGAGCTGAAACTCGGGTCGGCTGCCCGCGCCACCCCGGCGCGCATGGCGGCCATCCTCGCCGGTTTCGCAGAAGGGCTGGCCCGCACGGCGTCGCTCGGGATGAAGGGAGTTCGGGGCATGGCCATCGCGGGCGGCATCAAACTGTGGGCTGTCTGAGCCACCGCCGAGCCTCCGGTTGGTCCGGGACAGTCAAGGCATCTTTACCATCAAAAAACAACAATCGAAAAAATCGTTAGACCACAGACAAACGTTCATATCCGGCCGGCGACTCCTCAAGAGTGGCGACACCATGTCAGACTACGCCACCCCGACCAACAACGTGCCGACCATCCTGAACCCGGTCATCTACTTCCGGATCAGCGCCTTCGCGCTGGCCGCGGTCGCTGTCCTCGGCTTCCTGATGAACATCATCGACGGCAGCAACATCTCCACCAGCCTCGGCTTCGGCGGAACGTTCCTGCAGTTCACCTACACCCACGACGTCGTCCACCTGGTCCTCGCCGCCGCCGCCTTCCTGTTCGGCTTCGGCAACCTGGCCGGCAACACCGTGAAGGCGTTCGCCATCATCTTCGGCGTCGTCTACGTCCTGCTCGGCGTCGTCGGCTTCTTCGCCTTCAACGGCACGACCGACGGCTTCCTGGCCCTCACCCCGGCCCTGAACATCGTCCACCTGCTGCTCGGCGCCTACGCCCTCACGGCCGGCTTCGCCAGCAAGTTCGACTAAGTCGGACGCACGGTTCCTTTTCCCTTCCTTCTCCCTCCCTTTTCTTGTCGCAGATTTCTCAGATTGCGCAGATTGCTCTTTTGCAATAACACCTGAAGGGAATCTGAGACATCTGCGCAATCTGCGACTCAGTCGGTGCTCAGGCGAGCAGTTCTGGCAGGCGCCGGTCCAGCTCCGAATTGGCCCACACCTGCTTCGCACCCACCGAACGCGCCTGTTCGAGCCGCGCCGTGTCGGTGTGGTGCCCGAAGCAGATGAGGTTGGCATCCCAGCGCGTCCCCCGCACCAAGCGGATGGTCTCGACGAAGTCGAACTTGGGGTGGTGGAGGTCCACCAGGACCAATTTGGTCTCGTCGTGCAGGAGCTCCTGCGTAATGTCGGTCTTCGCCGTCGGCACCACGACCGCCCAGCCGAGCTTGGCCGCGGCGTTGCGTACCTTGCCAATCCAGAGAAGATCGGAGGAGACCAGCAGAAGACTGCGGCTCACGCCTTCGCCTTGCCCTTGTTGCCGCGCGCCGACTTTGCCGGGGCGGTCGGGGCGTCCTTGACCTCGTCGAGATGGTACTCGGGCGGCAGGAGATTCGGGATGCCGTCTCGGATGGGGTAGTCGAAGCGGCAGGTCGTGCAGCGCAGCGTGCCGGATTGGATGTCGCCGTGCTCGTCCTCGGACGTCACCTCGAGCTTGAGGGCCGACTTGTGGACGGGGCAGCAGACGATGGCGGCGAGGTCGCGGCGCATCAGGTCACCGGGCGCGGGAAGCAGCCGCATACTCTTGGAGGCTTCGCACGGCGAAGGGGCCACCTGCGCGACGCTGCGCTCCGATGGCGCCCACCGCCGCCTGCGCCGCCTCGACGGTGGCCAAGAACGGGATCTGGCACTCCACGGCGACGCGACGCATGGCGAAGCCGTCGCGTTTCTGCGGTCCCTCCATCGCCTCGCTCGGGGTGTTGATGATGAGGTGGACCTTGCCTTGCCGGATGAGGTCAATGGCGTCCGGCGACTGTCCCTCCGAGAGCTTGTACACCGTCGTCACGGTGAGGCCAGCAGAGCGCAGGTCGGCGGCGGTGCCGGATGTGGCGACCAGGCTGAACCCCATCTTGGCAAGCTGCTCGACGGAGCCGAGGATGCGCGGCCGGTCCGCCTTGGCGACGGAGACAAAGACGGTGCCCTCGTCGGGCAGGGTGTTGCCGGCCGCCTCCATCGCTTTGGCGTAGGCAGTGGCGTAGTCGTCGGCGATGCCCATGACTTCGCCCGTGGATTTCATCTCGGGACCCAGCACGGCATCCACGCCGGGGAGCTTCAGGAACGGGAAGACCGGCGCCTTGACGGCGACGTGCTTCGGCCGCGGCGCCGCGACGGCGCCGAGCTCCTTGAGCGTCTTTCCGACGGCGACTTTGGCTGCAAGTTTGGCAAGCGGCATCCCGGTCGCCTTGGCGACGTAGGGGACGGTGCGGCTGGAACGTGGGTTGGCCTCCAGGACGTACACAGTCTTGCCTTGGACGGCGAACTGGATGTTGATGAGACCGCGCGTCTTGAGGGCGAGAGCAATCTTGCGCGTGTGGCTCTCGACGGTGGCGAGCACCTCGCGGCTCAGGTTCTGCGGCGGGATGACGGTGGTCGAGTCGCCGGAGTGGACACCGGCCTCCTCGACGTGCTCCATGATGGCACCAAGCAGGACGTCGGTTCCGTCCGAGACCGCATCGACGTCAATCTCGGTGGCGCGGCTGAGGAACCGGTCGATGAGGACCGGCGTCTTCTTCGAGACGCGCACGGCGTCGCGAATGTAATCCCGCAGCTCCGCCTCGTTGTGGACGACCTGCATGGCGCGGCCGCCGAGAACGTACGAGGGCCGAACGAGAACGGGGTAGCCGATGGCGGCCGCCTTCGTGACCGCCTCCTCCGCTTCGTGCGCGATTCCTGCGTCTGGCTGCGCGATGCCGAGGCTGCGCATGAGCTGGTTGAACTTGTCGCGGTCCTCGGCGAGGTCGATGGCCGAGGGCTGCGTTCCCCACACCTTCGTCGGCAGGTCGGGGCGCGCAGCGAGGGCGGCCTCGAGAGGCAGCGCGAGGTTGATGGCGGTCTGGCCGCCGAACTGCACCAGCACGCCGTCGGGGCGTTCGCGCTCAATGCAGTGCATGACATCCTCGAGCGTCAACGGCTCGAAATAGAGCCGCGTCGAGGTGTCGAAATCGGTCGAGACGGTCTCCGGGTTGTTGTTGAGGAGAACCGCCTCCATTCCCTCCTCCTTGATGGCCCAGGCGGCGTGGACGCAGCAGTAGTCGAACTCAATGCCCTGCCCGATGCGGATGGGGCCGGAGCCGAGCACCAGGACACGTTTCTTGCCCTTCGGCGCCGCAGGGAGCGCCGTGGCCGCAGTCACCGGGTCGTAGCTGGTGTAGTAGTACGGCGTCTTGGCCTCGAACTCGGCAGCGCAGGTGTCCACCATCTTGGTGTCCGGGACAATGCCGTGGGTGCGGCGGAGCGCGGCGACGCGCCGTTCATCTTCGCCCCAGCCCCAAATGCGGGCGATGAAGGAGTCGCTGATGCCAGAGTGCTTCGCCTTGGCGAGAGTTGCGGTGTCGCCTGGTTTCGCCTTGAGGGCTCCCTCGAGCGCCACAATGTTGTGAATCTTGTGCAGGAAGAACGGATCGTAGCCCGAGAGCTTGTGGACCTTTTCGACGCTCCAGCCGCGCCGCAGCGCTTCCGCCACCGCGAAGAGCCTCTGGTGGGTGGCGACACGGACCGCTTCCTCCAGCTTCGTGTCGTCCCAGACGGTTGGCGCCTCCAGAGAGTCGGCGTCAATTTCCAGCGAGCGAACTGCCTTGAGCAGCGACTCCTCGATGGTGCGGCCGATGGCCATCACTTCGCCGGTGGATTTCATCTGCGTCCCGATGCGCGGGTCCACCGTGCGGAACTTGTCGAACGGCCAGCGCGGAATCTTGGTGACCACGTAGTCGAGCGTCGGCTCGAATGCGGCGACGGTCTTGCCGGTGATGGCGTTGGGAATCTCGTCGAGCGTCATGCCAAGAGCAATCTTTGCCGCGACACGGGCAATCGGGTAACCGGTTGCCTTGCTGGCGAGCGCCGACGAACGTGACACACGCGGGTTGACCTCGATGACGCGGTACTCTCCCGTGGATTTCTGCAACGCGAACTGGACATTGCAGCCGCCCTCGATTTTCAGGGCGCGAATGCACTTGAGCGCCGAGGTGCGCAGTTTCTGGTGGTCCTGGTCGCTGAGCGTCTGGCTCGGGGCGACGACGATGGATTCTCCCGTGTGGACCCCCATCGGGTCGAGGTTCTCCATGTTGCAGACGATGATGCAGTTGTCCTTGCCGTCCCGCATCACCTCGTACTCGTATTCGAGCCAGCCGAGTAGCGACTCCTCGATGAGCACCTGCTTGATGCGGCTGTAGGCAAGGCCCTTGGCGCACAGCTCGCGCATCTCCTCGTCGTTGTGGGCGACACCGCCGCCGAGGCCACCGAGCGTATAGGCGGGTCGGACAAGGGCAGGGTAGCGTCCAATGTAGGAGTGGACAATCTCGAGCGCCTCGTCCACGGTCGTCGCCACCTTGGCCTTCGCGACCGGCTCGCCGATGCGCTCCATGACCCGCTTGAACAGGTCGCGGTCTTCCGCATCGGCAATCGCGGAGAGCGGCGTGCCGAGAAGTTTCACGCCATACTTCTCGAGGACGCCAGCTTCGGCAAGCTCCGAGACCAGGTTGAGCGCCGTCTGACCCCCCATGCCGGCGAGAACGCCGTCGGGGCGCTCCTTCGCAATGATGGCGGTCAGGGACTCGACGGTGAGCGGCTCGACATAGACCGCCTCCGCCGTCTCGACGTCCGTCTGAATGGTGGCCGGGTTGGAGTTGACGAGGACGACTTTGAATCCCTCTTCGCGACAGGCACGGCACGCCTGGCTGCCCGAGAAATCGAACTCCGCCGCTTGCCCGATTTGGATGGGGCCAGAGCCGATGATGAGGATTTTCTTGACATCGCTGCGCTTGGGCATCTACGCCACCTCCGCCCGACGAACCGCAGATAGCGCAGATGCGGTCTGACCGAACAAATCTGCGTCATCTGCGCAATCTGCGGTTCGGTGGAATGTCGACATCAATGCGCACCCCCAACTTTCGGGAACTTCCCCGGCACCCATTTGCCCGCCTTGACCTGTTCCACCATGAGCAGGAACTGGTCGAAGAAGTGGTTGGAGTCCCAGGGCCCGGGGCTCGCTTCGGGGTGGTACTGCATCGTGAAAATCGGCAAGGTCTCATGGCGCACCGCTTCGACGACGCCGTCGTTGGGGCACTTCTCCCAGACGACGAGGCCGGTGCCCTTGACGGAGTCGGCATCGACGTGGAAGCCGTGGTTTTGGCTCGTGATGCGCACGATGCCGGTGAACTCGTCGCGCGTCGGGATGTTGGCGCCGCGGTGGCCGAACTTCATCTTCTTCGTCTTGGCGCCCCAGGCAAGCGACACGAGCTGGTTGCCGTAGCAGATCCCGAACGTGGGCATCTTCTCCGACGCGCTGCGCAGCGTCTTGAGCGTGGTCGGAACAAGCGCCGGATGGGCGGGGTCGCCGGGACCATTGGCGATGAAGAGGCAGTCGGCTCCCTGGACATCCTTGGTCGTCGCGTTCCAGGGCAGATGAAGGACGTTGAAGCGGCGGGCGAGGTTGCGCAAGATGTTGCGTTTGATGCCGGTGTCGATGACGGCGACGGTGTGCGCCTTCGGGTCGAAGCTGGTGCCGTCTTTCAGGTCGCCCTTGGCGTTCTTGCCATACCGGCGCGCGCTCTGCACCGAAGCCTCGGCGGCGAGGTTGTCCACTTCGACCGACGGCATCGATGCGACTTTCGCCTTGAGTGCGGGGACCTGCGCGGCGTCGTGCGTGACGAAACAGCGGAGGCAGCCCTTCTCGCGAATCTTGAGGGTGAGGGCGCGGGTGTCCACGCCGGAGATGCCGGGCACCTTCTGCTCGACAAGAAGGTCGTGCAGGGTCTTGGTGGACTTGCGGTGGCTCGGCTGGCGACACCACTCGCGCACCACGACGGCGCGCGGCCAGACCCGATCGGACTCCCAATCGTCGGCGTTGACGCCGTAGTTGCCGATCATCGGGTAGGTGAAGAGGAGAACCTGGCCGTGGAACGAGGGGTCGGTGAGCGACTCCTGGTAGCCGGTCATGCCGGTCGTGAAGACCAGTTCGCCGTACGCGGTCGCGGGGAAGCCGAACGCTTCACCTTCGACGACCGAACCGTCCTCCAACACCAAATAAGCCCGTTTTTCGGGAGTGTTCGTGTGAGGCGCAGGTTGTCCCATCGCTTCGGACCTGGCGGGCAAGCCGATGTTGGGATAAAGGGTGCGGGCCGGCGGCTCCCGCGTTGATGGAGATGGGGCGGCGAGCCCGGATGCTGTCCCGCTTCGGTCACCGCGCCGAAGCGACCGGTGTTGCAACGCGCAGGGCGCGTACCGTGGCGGGAACCGCGACCGCGAACAGGGCACCGTTGACGGCGGCGGGGAGGGCGTTGAAGGCGAGGCCGGCCGCGATGAGCGGCACGAGGGTTCCTTGCTGGTTGCGCAGCTCGGGAAGGAGGAACCAGCTCCCCACGTCGGTGGCCACGGAAAACAGAAGCGTCGCGGCGATGCCGATGGCCGTGGCGGCAACGCGCGCCGCCGTGCGGCTCTCCCCCCATGGCACGCCGCGCAGGAGGCCACCGAGAACTCCCAGCAACGCCATGGCAGGCAGGTTGACGAACGGAGCCGGGAGGAGCCCGGTGAGCAGGAGATTGCTGAACCCCATGCTGAGGATGGCAACGAGCGCTCCAGCGCGCGCCCCGAACAGGATGCCCGCCAAGAAGACGACGAGATAGGTCAGTGCGATGTTGGGAAGGGCGAGGAACAGCAGGCGACCGGCGAGGGCGAGTGCGCCAAACGCGACGAGAGGCACGAAGAGAGGCCCTGTGTCGTGGCCCGCCATGCGCAGCGCGTCCCGCCGCGTCGCGGCTCGCCGCAGGGCGGCCGCGACCAAGCTTGGCACCAACTCCGATGCCGCCTTGATCTGACGCCACCTGTGCTCGGGCCAGGTGTGATCCGCGCGGCGAGCCAAGATGAGGTTGCGCCAATCTTCGCGAACGCCATGCGCCGACAGCAGCAACGCTCCAAGCGTTCCGGCAAGACGGGGCGGCAAGCGCAGTGCTGAGAGGAGGCGCGGGGCCGGGAACGCCTCAAGCCAAGCGAGGGCGACTGCGGTGAGAGTAACGAGCCGCAGGGCGGCCTGAGCGCCAACGAACGCTCCGTCCAAGCTAAGTTGAATCGGGCCAAGCATCGCCTGCGGGCCGCCGCGTACGATGGCAGCAAAGAGGATGAGATGAAGTGGGAATGTGAAGAGCGCCGCGATGGCGACGGTCCGGCCGGTTGCGGGGACTGCGACGAGGGCGAGCGCCAGGGCGCCTGCGACGAGGGGCCACGGCAGGGCGAGGATGAGCGCGAGACTTGCCGCCGTTGCGGCGAGGATGGCGAGCGCGGCGATGCGATTCAAAGTGCCACCTCGATGCGATGGCCCGCGAGCCGGACCAGCTCAACATCATGCGTTGCGGCAAGCACGATGGCGCCCTCCTCGACGCGGCACCGAATGGCGGCCACGAGAGCGATGCGGCCTGCCCCATCGAGGTGCGCCTCCGGCTCGTCGAGCAGATACAGCTGCGACGGACGCCCGAGAGTGGCCGCAAGGGCGGCGCGCTGCGTCTCCCCCCCCGACAGGGCAAGCGGCGAACGTTTGGCAAAGGGCACGGCGCCGAGCAGGTCGACCATGGCCGGGTCGCAGCCCTCCAGATGCTGGCCCACCTGTTCTCCCCAGAGTTGGTGGCGCGCCTGCGGCAGGGCAAGTCGTCCCTGGGCCGGATGGCCATTGAGGGTCGCGCCGACCCCGAGGAGGCCGGCGAGGGCAAGAAGCAGCGTGCTCTTTCCCGACCCGTTGGGGCCGGTCACGACATGGAATCCACTGGCCACGCGCAGGGCGGGCAATCGCAGGCCGGGTCGTCCAGGAACCTTCTGCGCCCCGGGCCAGGTCAGAACGTGGCGGGCACTCGGAATCGGCATCGAGCCAAGGTTGGGCGCGTGCACTGGACCGAGATGGAGGGTGCGTGTCGCGAGATGGGAGAGCGCCCCCGAATGGTCGGCAAAGACCACGGCGCCTCGTTTCGCGTAGCGGACGATGGCGTCGGCAAGGTCCGCGCGACGTTCACCATCCAGCCCCTCCACCGGCTCGTCGAGCAGCAGGATCGGACGGTCGGCCGAGGTGGCGACCGCCTGCGCGACACGCCGCGCCTCGCCGGAACTGAGGGTCGCCACATCGCGATCGAGCAGCGTCGCCACCTCGGGCGGTGGTGGTCTGCCGCGCAGGTCGAACTCGCCGCGCACGGTGAGCCCGACCAACCCGTCGCGGGGGTCCTGGAACATCAGGACCGCATTGAGATCCTGAGCTGGGATCTGAGTCGAAGCGATGCCGACCTCCGAGCCGACCTTGGACGCCCACGGCGTGGCGAGTCCGGCAAGAGCGCGAAGGAGCGTGGTCTTGCCGCAGCCGTTGGGGCCGGCAAGCTGCACGATGTCGCCGCGCTGAATTTCCAGGTTGAGCGGGCCGTTCGCGGTGGGAACGGCGCGCAGACGGGCGAGCGGTTCAGCCATTGCGCTCTGGAGCCTCAAGCAGCGTGATGGGGACGCGGCGCAACGTCGCTCCGTTGAGCCGCTCGAACGCCTGCATGACCTCGCTCAACCGGTCGCGCGTCACCAGCAGCAGGACATCGAGCCCGCGCTCGGCGGCGTTGAAAGCGGCGCGGTCGGCGGCGAAGGTGAAGTCCAGCGTGCGCAGCCCGTCGCCAACGAGGCGGCGTGCCAAGATGGTGGCCCCGGTGCCGTGCGCTCCCACTTTCGTCGCTTTCTGCGCGCCAATGAGTTTGCGCAGCCGTGCGGTGTCGAGACGGGCGATGCCGCCTTCGCCAGGCCCTGGGAGGCTGATGACGGTGAGGGCGCCGGGTTCCAGCTTGACCATGCCTTTGAGGTCGGTGACGATGACCTCGTCGCCCGGCTTGGCGGCTTCGCGGGCGCGGCCGCGGCTCGGGGCGTTGGCGCTCGGCCGCGCCTCGAGCTCTCCGTCGGCCATGAAGAGCCCGACCTCCTGTCCGGCAGCGATTTGGGAGGCGGCCAGCGCGCTCGTGACCTGGATGACATCAAGCGGCCCGGCAAGCGTCGTCACCGCGTCGCGCAGCGAGCGCACCCCTTCGTGGAGCGCTTGGCGCCCCTTTGCAGTGGGGCGGTAGCCCGCATCTCCCGCATCGAGAAGCCCTTGGCGCGCCATCTCCTGGGCATGGGCCGAGATGGCCTGGACGGTGACGTCGAGGTCGGCGGCGACGTCGCTCAGCGTCGCGGTCGGGCGAGACTCCAGGGCGGCGAGGATGAGAACCCGGGTCGTGGCGGTGCGATCGCGCAGCGGACGGAGGCTCTCCACGGCGCCGCCAACCCTTTTCCGGTTTCAACCCTTCGTGAACCTCGTCAAACTGGATTGAGATGCGCCCGCGCCCTTTCGTCTCCCTTCTCGCCATCCTCGTCGTCTTCGGTGGATGCGCGACGCCGCCAAGCGGAGCGGCGGGGCTCTATTCCGTTGCCATCCTCGGCCCCGAAGGCGAGCCGTTCTGGAACGGCACGGTCGCGGTGGCGGCAAGCGCTGCAACGGTCCTGGGCGCTCTCGAGGCGGCGGCCGCGTCGGGCCGGTTCTTCCTGGACATCGAGCAGAGTTCGCTTGGCGCCTACGTTCGCGCCATTGGCCCCTATGCCGAAGAGTTGTCGAGCGGAATGGGTTGGTGCTTCCTCGTCGACGCAGGCGACGGTTACCGCGATGTGCGAGCCGCGGCCGATGCGCGTGCCTTGCAGGCGGGCGAGCGCGTCCTCTGGCGTTACGGCTCCAGCGCCGACTGCTGAGCCAGCCCTCACTTGCCGCAGATTACCGCCCTTCGAATCTGAGAAATCTGCGGAATCTGCGACTGGAGCGGGTCGTCGAACGCCCGCTAAGGATAGTCCGGCCCCAGGAGACGGCTCGCTTCCGCCTCGGGGTCGCGCAATCGGCTGCGGAACAGAACGAGCTGCTCGAAGAAAGCGATGAACTGGAGCCCAAGGATGGCAAGAAGGCCAAGGTCGGGCTGCGCCGTCAGCGCAGAGAGAGCGGCGAGCAGAAGGGTCTCGTCGCGCCCCGCAACAATGGCGAGCTGGCTGCGCGAGGGGGGCCGCGTCGAGGTGGGAACCGTGCCGGGAAGCCGCCGCGTGGCAAGCAGGTGAGCACGCAGCAGGAAGGTCTCCCCCGTCGCCTCAACGGCGCGAGTGGCCAGCAGGAGACCGACGGCGGCCGAGGCGGCAACCATCGTCCAGCCGTCCGACATCAAATGGAGCGTCGCCACCGGGGCGTCGGGCATGCCGATGACGGTGAGCGCGCCAAGGCCGACCAGGATGGAGACCTCGACGAGGCGGTCCACGGCGATGCCGAGGAATTCGGTCCACAGGCCGGGGCGCCCCTTGCGCTCCATGATGAGAAGGTCCGCCCGGTCGGCAAGAAGCCCCAGGTAGACGAAGCCGGCGCCAAGCACGACGTGGGGCCAGGAGCCGTCGGCGGCGCGGGCGAGGCCCACCAGCGTCAGCGTGAAACTCTGCAGCGAGAGCTGCCCAGGAGCGACCCCGAGAACGATGAAGAAAGAGGCGAGCGGCTGCGCCAAGAACCGGTTGAGACGCGCAAGCGGCGTGGGCGCCCGAATGGGCTGCGGCGCAGGACGCAGGATGGGGCCGCTCACGCCGTTGCGACGGCGCCTGCTACAAAAGCGGTTCTTGTCGGATGCGGGCGGCGGGACGGGGCTGCCAGCCGGCGCGGACAGCGCCAACCGCCAGGAGCCCCTGCGCCGCGGCGCGGAACAGCACCGCGACCGTGAGTGCCGCCCACAAATCGATGCCGTGCTCGAGCCCGTGCAGGAACGGCCAGATGGTCCAGAACACGAGGAAGTCGGCAGCGAGGTAGGGGAAGACCCAGCGCGGATCGAGCTCGGCCAGCGCAACGAGAGGAATCAACCAGAGCGCGTACTGCAGGCTCTGCACCGTGTTGAGGAGCAGGAAGAGGGTGACAGCAGCGAGGCAGGCGTGCGCCAGTTTGAGGCGGCCACGTTCGACCGCAATGCAGAGGAGCGCCACCGCCAGAAGGAGCATGAGGCTCGCCGCGTCGGGCAGCGTCTCCCCAAAGAAGCGCGACAGCTCCGGCGAACCCTCGGCGAGATGGGCGAGCACGGTCCAAGGCGCCTCGAAGGTGGGGCTGCGGCCGAGGTGGAACTGGTAGGTCGCCCACCACCCTTCGAAATTCAGCAGAATGAACGGCCCCTGCACGAGGGCGAGCGTTCCGACCGCGGCAAGGCCGAAGCGCCAACCGGCGCGCCCCAGCCCCGATTCGCGCCGCAGCAGGTCGCAGCCCACGAGCGCGAGCAGAAGTGCTGGGTAGATTTTGGCGGATGCCCCAAGCGCGAGAAGAGCGCCGGTGAGCCCGGGCCTCTCTTTGCGGTAGGCAACCAGGCCACCGGTGGCGAGGGCGACGGCAAGGAGGTCCCAATTGTTGAAAGCGTAGAGCGCCAGCGGTGGCGCCAGTGCAGAGCCGACGAGCCAGAACGGCTGCACGCCGGCGCGTCCAAGCAGGAGCGTCGTCGCCACCGCGCAGGCCGCCATGACGAGAGCGGTCGCCCAGAAGAATCCCGCCGCATCCGAGACCGGGCGCGACGTGGCGTACTGCACCAGGCCGGTCAGGGTCGGGTATTCATTGAAGCCGACCGCATCCTCCAACCGCTCGCCCGGCCCGGGCGGGACGAAGTCGAGGTAGGGGACCGCGTCGCCGTCGAGGTGGCGGGCGCCGTACAGCGGCACAGGGTCGCTGTAGCAACGGTTCGTGTACTGGAAGCCATCCCACGAGTGGCTCAGGCAGGGCGCCTTGGTAACGGCGGCGACGCCGAGGGAGAGCAAGGTCGCGGCGAGGGCGATGAAGAGCCAGCGCCGGCCGGCCGGTGCCGGGGCGCCCTCCGTCATGCGCTTACACTTCCCGGAACAGGTAGCGGTCGAACACCGTCATTCGCTTCTGCCAGTCGGACGGGTAGAGGTAGCGCAGCGTCATCGCGACGGACGACAGCAGCGAGTTGCCGTCTTGCGGCGTGAAGCAGTAGCCCACGATGCGCTTGCCTCCTTCGAGGACCGCGACCGTGTTCTGGGCGAGCACGGTCTGGTTGAGGATGCGGCCCATGTAGCCGTGGTCGCGGCCGAAGGCGAAGACGGTGTTGGCGGTCTTCTTGTGCGTGACCGCCATCATGGGCAACGTCTGGAAGCGCTTCTGGATGTCCGCCTTCGTGACCGGCTTCTTGACGCGGATGTCGAAGTAGAGCGTGTGCATGAACTGTGTTGGGACCTTGATGGCGGTCGAGAACAGTTTGAGGTCGAGACCGAGCGTCGTGTAGAGGTTGTGCACATCGCGGGCGTGGTGGGTGCCGAACGTCTCGTCCTTGTGCGAGCCCACTTCGGGCCCGCCCAGCGACTTGTCCTCGTAAACGTCGGAGGCGCGCCGGATGCAGACAAAATTGCCCTCGACGAGGTTGTCCTTGCCATCCACCAGGGCGACGGCGTTGACGACGGCGGCGATGTTGTGCGTGTTGCAGCTGACGATTTGGGTGAAACGGTCCTTGACCGGGTCCACGGCGGAGTCGTTGAGGTGGAGGGCGAACGGTTTGCCGAAGCCGAACTCCGAGCCCTGCGCCATGAAGCCGCGGCCGGGGGCGTCGTACTTCTGGTAGAACTTCGTCTTGTTCTCGGCGCCTGTGCCCTCGGGAGTGCAGTCGATGACAACGGTGGCGCGCTGGATGGCCTCCTCCGACTCATAGGAGACCGTCATGCCCATCTTCTCGAACTCAGCCTTGGCGTCGGCGGAGACAGCGAGTTTGGCGCCCTTGCGGATGAGGTCCTGAATTTTGGCACGGTCGGTGAGCTGCGGGGTGCGCTTGTTGAAGGTGACCTCGTCGATGCCGAGTTCCGCCTTCTTGTCGGCAAAGAGCGCGATGAGCGGCTCCCCAATGGTTCCGGTGCCGACGATGTGGACGATTTTCTTCGACATGGTGCCCCGTTTGCGCCGACTCCGGGACGCTTCATAAAGGGTCGCGGGGCAGGCAGCAACCACCCGCCGCTCCGACGGGTCACAGATTTCACAGATTGCGCAGATTCTCCTCTGGGGCGAATCTGAGAAATCTGCGTCATCTGCGACCAGTGGGCGGGCGGAGCTTCCAGCCCCTCGCCAATCTTGTTAAGTAGCCATGGACGGCGATTTCGGCTCGTGAGCGCATGAAAAGTCTCCCCTTCGCCGCTGCATTGGCCCTCGCTTTCGTCTTTGCGTCGGGTTGCGCCACTCTCCCTTCGGGCATCAAAGGCGAAGCGACACCGCACCAGCACGGCGCCGACGCCGAGGCGGGCCACGACGAAGCGGCCCTCCACGGCGGCATGGCGGGTGATGCCCCGCACGAACAGCTCGGCATGCAGCGCCCCCGCTTCCCCCCCGCTTCCGGCTCGGTTCCCTCCGCAGAGGACGCCCAATCGCTCGAAGAGGTTCCCCGCCTCGCCATCCTCAACGACACCAAGTTCAACCCCGCCAACGGCGTGCGCTCCGGCTCCGGCACCCTCGACGACCCTTACGTCATCTCGGGCTACTACGTCACTGGTGACCTGTATCTTGGCGACACCGACGCCTGCGTGGTCATCGCGGAGAACTACGTCGATGGCCAACTCACCCTGAACTGGAACAACCAGTGCGTCCACGTCCACCACAATTTCATCCGCGACCTGCGCGTGAACGAGAACATCGCCCGCACCGGGATGCCCACCGGCGGCCTCATTGAACTCAACGAGATCGTTGTCGTCGGCCAGATTCGCCACTACGATGGCGAGTTCCGCAACAACGTCGTCGGCCCCTTCGTCCCGAACGACCTCGCGGACGAAGTCCTGCACGAGCACCCCCTGCCGTTCCTCCAGGTCAACGACCCGGTCGTCCTCAACATCGACGGTTGGAACCAGGCGCTCTTCCACCACAACACCATCACCGGCTCGGTGGACCTCGACCTGCACGGCCACCACCACGGCACCGGATTCCTGGCGCCGCACAGCCACAACCACGGCGACGACCAGGCACGCACCACCCACACCGAAGACCACACCAACCGCTGGTCCGCCGTCTCCGTCACCGACAACAAAATTGTCGACCTCGCCGGCTACGGCCTGCGCTACGACGACCAGGCGCACGCTGGCGACGACCGCACCGCCGCCTCCGAGACCGTGGAGGCGTTGGAGAACGATCACCAGCACCACGTCAAAGTGGAGATTCTGCGCAACGAACTGACCGGCGCCGGCATCTGGATTGATGTCTTCGGTGCCGACGACGAGCGGCACAAAGTTCCCAACCCGGGCCTGGTCACCGTCGCCGACAACACCATCAAGCTGCAGAAGCGCGATGACGGCATGTTCGGCCTCAGCACCTTCGGGACCGGCTTCCAGTCCAACACCGGCATCTGGGTCATGGCCGTGAAGGAAGTGGAGTTCCGCATCGAGCGCAACACCATCTCCTGGAGCGACGCCACCCAAGCCTCCCCCGTCAAGCCCATCAGCGACCTTCTGCCCGGCCTCTTCGCCCAGGAGGCCGAACCCATGGCCATCTACCTCGACCGCGCCGACCTCGCGCGCATCACCGTGGCGGACAACACCGCCTCCGGCGTGGCGTACGGCGTCCGGGCGAGCCAGTTCGGCGAGGATGCGCTCTGGGCCGTGTACGGCAACGACTTCCAGGCCCAACACCCCATTTACTGGGACGACTCGGTCACGGTGGAACCCCAAGAGGAGCCCTTCGCGGAGCCGGCCGAACCGGAATCGAGCGAGGCCAGCGAGCACCACGGCAAATAGCCCGATAGGCTGAAGGCGACGCCGCGTCTGGGAACCCCGTGTCCCAGACGAGGTGGTATCAGGAGCGCTCCAAGGAGGGCTACTACCGCCGCGCCAAGAAAGAGGGCTACCGCGCCCGCAGCGCCTACAAACTGCAACAGGTGAACGAGAAGTACAAAGTGCTGCAGAGCGGCGACGCTGTGGCAGACCTCGGTTGCGCCCCCGGCGGCTGGCTCCAAGTTCTCGTCGAGGCGGTTGGCTCCGACGGGCTCGTCATCGGCGTCGATCTGCAGCGCGTCAAGCCGGTGCCCGGCGCCAAAGCGATCCAGGGCGATTTCACCAAACGGGACACCCACGCCAAGCTCGCTGGCCTGCTCTCCGATGCAGGCCGCAAGGAATTGGACACCGTCGTGAGCGACATGGCGCCCGACATGAGCGGCAACTACGATGTGGACCAGTTCCGCAGCGTCCACCTCAGCGAGATGGCGCTCGACTTCGCCACCGCCCACCTGAAGCCGGGCGGCCACTTTGTCTGCAAAGTGTTCGAAGGGGCGGATTTCCTGCAATTCCGCAACGACGTGAAAGCGCGTTTCAAGTCGTTCTACCAGTTCCACCCGCCGGCAAGCCGGAAACAGTCGTCGGAGATTTACCTCGTTGCGAAGGGGTTCAAACCGATGAAAGCGGTCCCCGCCGGGGAAGAAACGACGGACGCGCCGAAGGAAAAGAAAGTGCGCAAACGGAGCAAGAAATACCAAGAGGCCGAGGCCAACGCTGCCGACGAGTAGTCAGTTCCAGCTCGTCTGCACGGACGCCAAATCGGCGTTGGTTCGCACACCTTGCGGGTCGATGTGCGATCGCGTCGCCTTGAACCCAGCCGCCCGCAACCTCTCCATCAAAACGTCGCGCCGCGGCGGAGCTCCGAACCGTTTCTGCAGAAGGTCGGGGACGACCCAGAACGGCGGCGCGCTTGCCTCGTTGCGCAGCAAATCCAACAGCTCCGTCGTCGCTTTGGGCTGTGCAAGCGTCTTGCCCTCCACAGCTGCGGCCATGCCCTCGAGAAGAGTCGCGTCGTGGAGCGGCCCGGTCCAGAGCGGCCCTGCCCAGGCCCCGGTCGCGGGCCGTTCCGTCTGGAAGCTGCCCGCGGGCTCGCTCGCCACCGCGAAGCCGAGCTGCTTGAGGCCGACATCGGCGTCGCGCTTGCCATCCTCCACGCGGCACACCACGCGCATCCAGTGGCCCGAGGAAACCGAAAGAACGGGGGTCGCGACGCGTTCGAAACGGGCAGCACTTCGCACCATCGCACCGGCCAGGATGCGCAGCCCCACTTCAGCGCGCCACGACATTTTGTGCAGGCCGTGGTGGGCGTCGTAACGGCGCTTGGTGACGCGCGGGAACTTGCCAGCCAACGCTCCCGTATCGGTCGCCGTCGCGCAGAGCAATCCTTCGTGCCGGGTGGAGCGCATCGCCGCGTCGAGGAACGGCATGGGCGAGCCGCACGGGTCGAGATCCACGACGTCGAAGCGGCGCGTGGCGAGCAGGATGTGGGCGTCCCCCTCGGTGATGCGGACCCGGCCTCGCGTCTCGTTCGCCGCCACCGTCTTGCGGATGGCTGCCAACGCCTCCGGCTGGCCGTCGTTGGCGTGGACCAGGATGGGTGCACCCACTTCGCAGGCAAGGCGGACGCTGCGGGCGCCGGTTCCCGCGAGGGCATCGGCGACATCGATCTCGCGCCCCTTTGACTTCGCGAACGCCTCGACGAGGAGGACGGAGAGATCGCGGTTGAGCGCCATCCCGGGATTGTAGAACGGTTGGCCCTTCTCGCGTTCGCCGGGGGCACGATTCGGCTTGTCGAGGTTGGTGGACGGCGGAAACAGCCGGGTTGCGCCTTCCAGGATGCCCTCCACGCCGCCGCGAGGCGCGGCCGCTACAACAGGATTGGCCTCGGCGGCACCGGGACTACTGCTGGTCCTTCGCCTTGTCACGCGCCTCGGCATCGAGGAGGAGGTTCGTCAACTCGTCCGCGGAGGCGCTGTACGCCTCCTCCTTGTACGACTGCGGCGGCTTCAGCTCCTGCTCGCGGACGCCGGCCGCGTAGAGCGCCTCCGCCTTGAGCCGTTTGGCTTCGTTTTCCTCGTCGACTTTCCGTTTGGTGTAGTAGGCGAGCCCGACCGGCGTCAGAGCGAAGAGGGCACGAACGCCCCACTCGCCTTCGGTCATGTACCACAGTCCCACGACGCTGGCAATCAGGATGGCGCCAAAGATCAGGCTGACCTGCATGAAAATGAGGCCACCCTTGCCGGCTGCCCCGCCCATGACGATGGCGAGGAGGGCCAACGGGGGACCAAGGGCCCACGCGCCGGCCCAGATGCCGAGGAGAAGAAGGGTCAGCAACGACTGCCCTAAGCCTTCGAAGCCAAGCACGGCCACGCCGGGGCAAACTCCCGCGAGCTTATGGGCCTTGGCCGGGGGGCCCCGGCTGGCGGGGCGGCGAGGCGTCGCGCACGGCGGTGGGCTCGACGTCGATGACGCGGCCGTCGGCGGGGCGGCGCGAAACAGATGCGGCCCGTGCCGCTTCCTGGGCAGCCACCGCCTCGGTGAAAGCGCGCAGCCGGCGCTTCATCTTGCGACGCAGCAGCCAGATGCCGACGGCAACGAGCAGAACGATGGCAAGGGCGAAGGCAACGACACCGAGGACGAAGTAGCCGATGCCTTTGACGCCGTAGGCGACGACCAGGACGATGAGGAGCGCCAGGACGATGGCAGTCCCGGTTCTCATCGGCCCACCTTTGGGCGCTCGTTGGCCCCTTCCACTTTGGAAGGGCGCGGCTGTGGGCCAGCCACCAGGAAGAGGAGCAGGATGCCGGCGAGAATCAATCCGCACGGGATGCCCACCACGAGGGCGACGGTGCGACCGACGAAGCGGTCGAGGGTGTAGACAACCCCGACCAGGATTGCGACCAGGAGGGTGAGCTGGAGCCAGTCCTTGCGATGCGGCCTGAAGTCGCCCATGCTCTCAGTAATAGCTGGTCTGGAGGTGGTCCTTCAGGAGCTTCTCAATCTTGTAGGGCAGGAGGTTCTTGTTGACGGCGGTGACCTCGAGGATGCGCACATCGTCGCGGCGGCGCAGGTCCTGCAGGAGCGGGTTGCGGCTCTTTTTGTGCAGCGTCATGATGACGGGCTTCGGGCAGTCGAGGGCCGCCTTCACGACCTCGTTGAACTTCTCGGAGTGCATCTCCATTTTGCCGACCTCGTCGATGATGATGATGTCCACCTCTTCGTCCTGCACGGAATCGCTGATGGCCTTGACGCCGATGCGCTCAAGCGGGTCGAGATCGACGAAATAGTCGCCGTCGTCGGTCTCCGCCTTGTACTTCGTCTTGAACTCCTTGGAGGCGAACACTTCCTTCTCGCCGGTGCGCCAATCCTCGACGTAGAAACCGACGCGGGCGGAGCCGTCGCCGGGGCGGTAGGCGCGTGTGATCATGCCGCCGATGATGAAGTCATCCCGCTCCAGCTTGCGGCAGATGGCCGCCAGCGTGGCGGTCTTGCCGACGTTGGGCAACCCGGTGATGCCAATCTTCGGCATGGTTTCAAACAAGGGCGGCCATCCTGGAACGGACCCCCCAACGGGCCGTTGGTTCAAAAGCAGGATGGAGCGGGGTCCTCAGGGGAGGCAAGGAGGGAGCACGGCAAGGCAAGCGCCGCAAAGACGATGAGGTCGAATGCTCTCTTCTGTGCATGCGCGGTGTCGCCCTTCTCGTTGTGGCGTTCGTGACCCTGTCTGGATGCGCCGGCTCCTCCGAAGAGGCGTCCGGTTCGACCGGCCCGGATGGCACTCCTGTCGCCACCGATGCAGGCATTGCAGCACCGACCTGGGAACTCGGAGATTCCTGGAATTTCACCGGCCCGTTCGGCTCCTTCGACTACGTGGTTTCTGCCGTCGGCGCCTCCGACTACACCATTGACACCACGGCACGCGGGCTTGCCTGGTTCAACACGCGCAGCGACATCAGCACGATGGGCGACATCCGCATCTCGGACCTCGCCGGCTCGCAGGGCTCGACCCGAGTGCAGTTCTTCGACTGGCCGCTGCGCGACAACAAAACCTGGAGCCTCACCATCGACGAAGGCCAAGGCGGCGGGACGCTCGACGTGACCGCCAAGCGCACCGGCCCGGAGACCTTCGCGATGACGGCGCGCTTCGACAACGGCACCGCCTACATGAGCTACATCTACGACAACCGCACGAAGTGGTTCTCGGAGCTGGACTTCAAGGACCCGCAGGGCAACTCTGGGTTCAAGATCACCCTGGCGCGCAAAGGGACGGCGTTCGCCGGCGATTTGGTGCGTTGGGAGTTCGACACGATTGTGGAAGACACCGGCGACCTCGCCTCCATCCCCGGCGCCGGAACCAGCTTCTACAATGTGCCTCTGACCGCCACCGACGTCTACGTCGACGTCGAGCTGCACTGCACGGCCGGCTTCGCGGGCGCCGGGACCGCCCCCGCTCCATTCGTCGGCTCCCTTGCCGGAACCGACGACCGTGGCGCGGGCGACCCCGGTGCGCCCTGCCCGCTCGACGTCAGCTTCCACGGCGTGGCAGGCGAGTCGCGCTCGCTCCCGAACGGAATGGGCGAGCTGTGGGGACACGACCTCGTTGGCGGCCCCGGGACAACCGGAACCTACGCGCTTGCCATCTACGTCCGCACCGCCACCCTGTTCAAGGTGGGCGAAGCGCCGGCCTAGCTCACGCTCGCCGTTTGAACCCTATCTGGGAATGGACTCCCGATTCAGAGAACGATATCGATGTCGAGTCTCTCGGCCAGTTCCTTGTACCGGTTGCGGATGGTGACCTCAGTCACGCCTGCGACGTCGGCGACCTCGCGCTGGGTGCGGCGTTCACCGCTCAGGATGCTCGCGATGTAGATGGCGGCGGCGGCGATGCCGGTGGGGCCGCGGCCCGAGGTGAGCTCGCGGTCGGCCGCCTGCTTCAGGATGTCCATCGTGCGCTGCTGCGCGTCGCTGCTGAGCTTGAGTTCGCTGCAGAAACGGGGGATGTAGTTCTGCGGTGCCGTCGGCATCAGTTTGAGTTTCAGCTCGCGGGCGATGAAGCGGTACGTGCGACCGATTTCCTTGCGGGAAACACGGGACGCGTCAGCAATCTCGTCGAGGGTGCGAGGCACATCGCACTGCCGGCACGCCGCGTAGAGCGAAGCAGCGACGACGCCCTCAATCGAGCGCCCCCGAATGAGGTTCTTCGTGACCGCGCGGCGGTACACCATGGCGGCGGTCTCGCGCACATTGCGGGGCAGACCCATTCCGCTGGCCATGCGGTCCAACTCGCTCAACGCGAAGGCGAGGTTGCGCTCCGTCGCATTGCTGACACGGATGCGACGCTGCCACTTCCGAAGACGGTAGAGCTGCGCGCGGTTGCGCGTCGGAATCGACTTGCCGTAGGAGTCTTTGTTCTTCCACCCGATCATCGTCGAGAGACCCTTGTCATGGATCATCATCGTCATCGGGGCGCCGGTGCGGGCGCGTTTCTCGCGCTGCTCGGAATCGAAGGCGCGCCACTCCGGACCCTGATCGATGAAGGCGTCGTCGAGAACCAGACCGCAGGTCTCGCACACCATCTCGCCACGGCCGTGGTCGGTCTGGATGTGCTCCGAACCGCATTCCGGGCAGGTGGTGATCTCCTCGACTTTGCGGTCCTTCTTCTTCTTGTCAACGGTTGCGCTCATGTCGGTGGGCTCCTTGTGGTTCGGGAATTCTGAGTTGGGGGTGAGGATTACAGCACGATGTCGATGTCGAGTCGCTCGGCCAGTTCTTTGTAGCGGTTGCGGATGGTGACTTCGGTGACGCCGGCCACGTCGGCGACCTCGCGCTGGGTGCGGCGTTCACCGCTCAGGATGCTCGCGATGTAGATGGCGGCGGCGGCGATGCCGGTGGGGCCGCGGCCCGAGGTGAGCTCGCGGTCGGCCGCCTGCTTCAGGATGTCCATCGTGCGCTGCTGCGCGTCGCTGCTGAGCTTGAGTTCGCTGCAGAAACGGGGGATGTAGTTCTGCGGTGCCGTCGGCATCAGTTTGAGTTTCAGCTCGCGGGCGATGAAGCGGTACGTGCGACCGATTTCCTTGCGGGAAACACGGGACGCGTCAGCAATCTCGTCGAGGGTGCGAGGCACATCGCACTGCCGGCACGCCGCGTAGAGCGAAGCAGCGACGACGCCCTCAATCGAGCGCCCCCGAATGAGGTTCTTCGTGACCGCGCGGCGGTACACCATGGCGGCGGTCTCGCGCACATTGCGGGGCAGACCCATTCCGCTGGCCATGCGGTCCAACTCGCTCAACGCGAAGGCGAGGTTGCGCTCCGTCGCATTGCTGACACGGATGCGACGCTGCCACTTCCGAAGACGGTAGAGCTGCGCGCGGTTGCGCGTCGGAATCGACTTGCCGTAGGAGTCTTTGTTCTTCCACCCGATCATCGTCGAGAGACCCTTGTCATGGATCATCATCGTCATCGGGGCGCCGGTGCGGGCGCGTTTCTCGCGCTGCTCGGAATCGAAGGCGCGCCACTCCGGACCCTGATCAATGAACGCGTCGTCCAGGATGAGGCCGCAGGTCTCGCACACCATCTCGCCACGGCCGTGGTCGGTCTGGATGTGGCTCGACCCGCACTCCGGGCAGCTGGTGATCTCCTCCACCTTCTGCTGCTCCTTCCGTTTCGGCTTTGCGAGGTCGGCCATGAAAAACGGTCCTGGCTGTGGCAGGGGGTCCACCCTGTCCCGGCTGGATTTGAGTGAAATGGTTAAACAGAAAAGCCTTGCGGTGATTTTGCTTGTTCCTTATGTAGGCGGCCAGGAGAGACATTTGACCCCTTCCCCGGAGGCGCGTCCCGTTCTACGCCGCTTGGCAGGGCAATGTTTTTGGAAAGGAACGTTCAAGGAGAGCCCTTCTGTCGAGTCTTGCGGTGGACCCGGAACGGAGCCCAGATCCCACGTCGCCCATCGCGCAGGAGCGCGTGCAGCCCGGGCCCCCCT
This sequence comes from Thermoplasmatota archaeon, assembly GCA_038046785.1. GTDB lineage: Archaea > Thermoplasmatota > E2 > JACPAO01 > JAHFTW01 > JAHFTW01. Next base: position 152,194 of record JBBSVM010000005.1, on the reverse strand, counting down.
CCGTCTCGTTCTGGATTGCTCTCAGCCTGGTGGGGGGCGCCCTCTTCCTTGTCCTGGTTGGCGCCGGCCTGCACCCAACGTCGCCAACCGAGAGCGAGGCGGCCGCCGGGGCAGCGCCCCTCGGGCTTGCCGACCGGTTGGGCCTCGAAGGGGCCCGCATCGTTTCCGCCGCCTCGATTGCCGCCACCGCCGTCTGCACGGCGCTTGCCGGCCGTCGCCTCCTGCACTCCGACGGGGCGGGCATCCTTGCCGGCGTCTTGCTTGCCCTGGACCCTGGAACGCTTGGGCTTGGGCGCCTTGCTCTTCCTGACGCCATCGCCCTCGCCAGCCTCACCGGCGCCTTTGCCGCATTCCTCACCCTCCGCGACGGATTGCACTGGCTCGGCGCCGGACTCCTCGCCCTTGCGGCGCTGGCGCAACCCGCATCCATTCTCTGGGGCATCCCGCTGGGGGCCATGGGGCTCTTGCGCGGCCACATCTACGCCGCACCTCGCCATCTCGGAATCTCCCTCGCACAGGGCCTCCTGGTCCCAGGCATCGCCGCCGGAACCATGGTGGCGCTCGGGACAACCCTTCCCGCCTGCATCCCGATGCTCTCCGCGCTGAGCCTCGCCATGGTGCCGCTGCACGGCCCGGTCGCCCTGGTGCACAACCCCATCCTCTGGCTTGGCGGCCTCGCAGCGCTCGCGGTGATGGCGGGCGCGGCGCTGCTTGGCATGGGGCGGCAGGTGCGCATCGCCCGGCTGCCCGGCCGACTGCAACTACGCCTCCCCGATGCCCTCCACCCGATGGCAAGCCGCGTTCTCTGGCTCCTCGCCCTGGCCTTGCTTGCCCCGTTGCCCGCCGTCTGGATGGTCCTGGCCGCCTTGGCCTTGGCCGCTGGCGTGGTCTGGCTCTCAGAGGACGCCCCCGGCTTCGGGCTCGCCGTCGCCCTGGTCCTGGTGGGATTCGGCGTGGTCGGCCTGGTGCGCGGCTGGCCGCTCATCACCGGCGCTGGCGACCCGAGCACCCTCACCACTCTTGTCCCTTGGGGCCGCGCGGTTTCCTGCCCGTGAGTCGTTTTTTGCCCGTGTTTCAAGTCTTGCCCGAATCAGGTTAAATATCTGGAGCGCGGACGAAGAGGTTCATGAAGCAGATGTCTCTGAAAGCGTCCGCCCTCTGGCTCGCCCTGTTCGCTCTGGTTGCCTGGTCCCTTGTCGCAGTGGAGTTGTGGTGGCACCACGTGGACCTCCTCTCGCTCTCGGCGGCGCTGACGTTCACCGTTGCCCTCGTCGCGCTCCCCTTTGTCAGCGGTCTGCGCGTCGGCGCGCACGGCGTTCGCCAAGTGCGTCTCTGCCACCAGTGCGGCGCCACCGCCATGCTGGGCATCCCGTTCTGCATCCACTGCGGCTCGTTCCCGCGCGCCGTCCCCCGACATGCCTGACCGGTCCCCCACCACAACGGGCATATCTCTCCGGCCGACCTTGAGGGATTGCCATGGGACTGACCCTCACCCCCCGCCAAGTGCTCTTCTCCCTCCTCGGGCTCACGGTGCTCGCCGTCGGCCTCACCATCTACATGGTCGCCACCGCCACGCACGCGATGGAGCCGATGCACTACGCCCCGGCCGCCATCCTTGTCCTGGTCACCATCGCGTGGCCCTTCGCCAACGGCTGGCGCCCCTTCACCAAACCGGAGAACCAGCTGCGCGCCTGCGGCTCCTGCGGCACCCAGTGGCGCCCCTCGCAGGAGGGCGGAACCCGCTTCTGCCCGGTGTGCGGGACGACGCCGCACGCCGACGTAGTTCAAGCTTGACGCACCGACGCCAAACCGGGGTCGCAGATTTCTCAGATTGCGCAGATTCTAATCCGGGGGCGAATCTGAGAAATCTGCGACCGTGGGGTGCGAAACAATGGCCGGGTTCTTGCGAACTCTTCTCTACTTGAGAATCCCCATCGCCTGGAGTTTCTCCGGCAAGTACGTGTCCGTCACGAAGTTCAAGCCGTACTTGGCCAGAGCCTGCTGTTCGGACTTCTTGTTGAGTTCGAGCTGCAGGTTGATCTCTCCCTTCCACCAGTCGTCGTCGAAGCGCGGGTCCACCAATTCTGCCTTGAGCGCATCGACGTCCTGCTCGCTGAGCTTGTCGGTGGGCAGGTCGTAGTTGACGATGTCCGAGGGGGTGATGCCGAGGTACTGCGCCGTGGGTGTTGCGAGGTATTCCGAGATGTGCGCCGTCTTGATGGCGCCGTAGGCCACACTCGCGAAAATGCGGAACGACCACGGGTCGCCGTCGGTGAAGACGACGACGGGCAGGTCGTGCTCCTCGTTGAGCCGCTTGATGAGACGACGGGTGCAGCGCGCCGGCTGCCCCTTGAGGTGGACAAGCGCGCAGTTGTTCTTGGTGTCGAACTCGTTCTCGACGAGACGCGCGAACATGCCGCCGGTTTCGATGGCGACGACGAAGTCCGCCTTGACATCCTTGAACTGGAGACGGTCCGGCTCGACGTTGTAGGGAATGTGGTAGCCGGTCTCGCCGACATCGTCCTGGCAGTGCAGGGTGCGCTTCTGGTTGTTGCGGATGGTCTCGACCACTTTGAGGTCCCCAACAATGGCGGCGCCGTTCTCCTCGGGCCGCAGCTTGAAGTCCTCGCGCAGCGACGTCGTCATGACCTCGAGGTCTTCGCCAAGCAGGTCGGACTCGTCCTGGCTGTGGAATTTGGCGAGGTCCCAGCCTTCCGAGATGTAGTACATCTCACGAAGCGTGCTGGACTTGTTCTGGTCGATCATCTCCTTGATGAAATCGCTCAGGTACATGGTGCGCAGCAGCATGTAGGCGCCATCGACGGACTTGGCGCTGCGCGTCGTCAGCTCGGCGCCGTATTTCCAGACGCGGTGCTTCTCGTCGAAGACGATGTTGGACTTGTTGCGGCTCGGGAGCTGCACTTCCGGAATGACCGCCTTGGACAGGTGGTTGTAGACTTGCGTCGCAATGGCGCGCAGATTGCCAAGCGCCTGCTGCTCGCGCTCGCCCTTGTCGGCGCTGCGTTTCGGTTTCGCGGGCGGCGTCATTCAGCACCTCTCCACGGGTCCGCACCCACGACATGAAGCTCGTTGATGCCTTCCACGAAGGTCTCGACGTCGTCCATGCCGCCCTTCTCGACACCGGCGACTTGGTACTGGATGACAAGTTTCTCGGTCGGCTTCATGGCGGGGACCTCCCACATGAGGTAGCGGTCCTTGACGGCTTTTGGCTCCGGCTTGGCCGACACGAAGACGGAGGTCTCCGGGACGACGACGAAAAAGCGGAATTTCTTGCTGCCCATCATGTAGTTCGTCATGGTGATTGCGCTCTTGGAGAGGTGCGCCGGCTTGGTCTGCACCGGCTCGACCGTCGTGGCACCGCCTTCCACTGCTGGTTCTGGTTCGGCGAACGCTTCGAGGGTCGCTTTCTTCTTGCCCTTCTCGGGCTTCTCGCTCTTGCCCTTCTCCGGCTCCGCCGGCTTGGGGGGCACTTTCGCTTTCACCGTCACGGTCTGCCCTTCCAGTTTTTCATACTCGACGGCGGGGTCCTCGATCCAAACGACATCCATGATTTTGCAGACAATCGTGGAGAGGTCAGGCACCGGTTTCCCCAGCATATCGGCCGATTTCTTGGCGAGTTCTGGCAGGATTTTGTTGACGAGAGTGAACTTCTCCGACACCTTCGCGCGTTTCGCTTTCTTGGCGAGGTGGCGGCCAAGCTGGCGCGCCGCCTCCTGCAAGGCGAGCTTGATCTCCTTCTGAATCTCCTCCATGGGAGCGATGGCCTCCTTGGCCTCGCTGGTGAACGGCACCTTGGTGCTTGCCACGTGAACAAGCAAGATGGCGGGGCCAGTTGGCATGCCTTTGCCGCTACGCTGGTCGAGACCGTAGCGGCGCCAATCGACGTCCTGCACAGTCACGGTGCTGGCGCAGCCGCCGCCCTGGTAGAGCAGGGGGACGCGGTTGGCAAAGCGCAGGATGCGGACCTGCTCCTCGACCGGCAGGGTGCCGCCGTACACGATGCCCGCTTCGACCTGGAACGGGTGGCCGCCCCACACCGAGGGCGGCCGCGTCACCGTGGTGATGAATTCGGGGCTGACGTCCTCGGTCTCTTTCTTGAGGCCGCGCCGCACGAGCTGCTCACCAATGGGCGAGAGGCAGTCGGTCGGCGGCGCCATGATCTTGACTTTGGGGAACGCCTCATGCAAGCGGCGCGCTTCCTCCCGGCTGAGCTCCTTGGGGTCGACGTTCTCGAGCTTGGCCTCGGCCAGGATTTTCTTGGCGGTGTCGGAGCCAACCGACGAGAACTCCTCGGTGAGGAAGCCGGTGAGTTTGCGTTGCGGGGCGTCGCGCGCCATCTTCAGGATGGTGCCCAGCTCGGTGCCGAGCGGGTGCGGTTTGATTTCCTGCGTCTTGGCGGGCACCTCGTCGGTGACGCGCTCGAAGATCGTGGTGACGCCGTTGGGATCGAGGAAGGTGAAGCGGGCGTGCGGGTTGACGATGCTGGTGGAGCGCAGGAACTCGAACGCGCTCTGGCGGCCGCCCTGGAACTTCGCCTTGATGGTGACCTCGATGCGGGTGCCGGACGGCTTGGTCCAGGAATCCTCCATCGACTCGTTGAACAGTTCGGGCTCGTTCTTCTTCGTGTTGAGTCCGAGCTCGACCCGGACGGCGGGGTGGCCGACACCAATCTTGCTGGTGACGACGGCGTGGTGGCCGGTGGTGAGCTGTCCGTACAGGACGACGGCGGAGATGCCGATGCCTTGCTGGCCGCGGCTCTGGCGGATGGCGTGGAAGCGGCTGCCGTAGAGCAGGCGGCCGAAGATGTTGCCGAGCTGGCGCTTCACGATGCCGGGGCCGTTGTCTTCGACGCAGATGCGCAGCTCGTCGGCGTGTGCCGTCTTGTGCACTTCGATGAGGAGGTCAGGCAGGATGCCGGACTCCTCGCAGGCGTCGAGGGCATTGTCGGTCGCCTCTTTGATGGCGGTGATGAGCGCTTTGACGGGGGAGTCGAAGCCGAGAATCTGCCGGTTGCGTTCGAAGAACTCGGCGACCGAGATTTCCTTCTGGTTGAGGGCGAGCTCCTCCGCGATGGGCTTCTTCGCCTTCGCTTTGGCCGGCGCTGCGCCCTCCAGGGTCGTCGCCTTCGCTACCGCTGCCATCAGGGCATCTCCTGGTGCATCCACCCGCTCCAGGTCGCCTCCTGTTGAAAAGGGGTGCGAAAGGGTGCGTGAAACTACGGGGGCCTTCACCGCTCCTTGCGGTACATCAAAAGCGCCAACGGCGCGAAGACGGCAAGGAGGACGGCGGAGGAGCCGAGCACCCACCAGAGATGGTCGTCCATCGGCGTCCCAATCATGAACGAGCGTGTCGCGCCCGCCAGGTGGGTCACCGGGTTGTTGGCCACCACTGCGCGCAGCCACTCCCACTTGAGCGACTCGGTCGGGACGAAGATGTTGCTCGCGAAGGTGAGCGGCATGAGGAAGATGAAACTCGTCGTCATGACCGATTCCGGAGTCTTGACTTTCATGCCGATGATGATCCAGATCCACGACACCGAGAAGGCGAACAGCAGGACGCAGAGGAACGCCAGAACGATGCCGATGGGATCGCCGCGAAAGCCGATCAGCAGACCAACGATGAGCACCACGATCGAGGCGACCGAGTAGCGGAACAGGTCACCGGCGAGCGCGCCGAAGATGGGGGCGGGCTGCCACATCGGAAGCGAACGGAAGCGGTCGAAGAGCCCCTTGTGGATGTCGGAGTTGAGGCCGACTCCCGTGTAGACCGTGATGAAAATGATGGTCTGCACCAGGATGCCGGGCAGCAGGTAACGAATGTAGTCGCCGCCGACTGCTGCTTCGAGCGCGCCGCTGAACATGGAGGTGAACAGCAGCGTGAACATGATGGGCATCACGGTAACATCGAAGAGCTGGAACGGCACGTGCTTGATTTTCAGCATGGCGCGCCAGGCAAGCGTGCCGACCGCGCCGAGCGTCGAGGTCGGCTTGGGCCGGGCCCGCGTCGAGAGGAAGCGGCCGGTGTCCGCGATGGCGTCGGCGCTCAAGCCGCACCTCCCTTGGCGACCTTCTTGGACTTCGACTTGGGCGTGGCCGCGAGCGCCTCTTCGTCCTTCTTTTCCTCCGCCGGCCGCCCGGTGAGCGCAAAGAAGACGTCGTCGAGGCTGGGACTGCCGACGTTGTACTCAGCAACGATGACGCCGGCCCGGGTCAGAACGGCAAGGGCTGCAGAAGCGTCCTCGGTGCGCTTGATGCGCGCCGAAACCAGGCCGGCCTCGCTCGCGGGCAGGAGCGTCGGGCCAAGCACCTGGGTCAGCAGGGCGCGGGTGCGCGCCTGGTCGGACAGCACGCCGAGACGGACGTGCAGTGCGTTGCCGCCGACGCTCGTCTTCAATTCGCGGCTTGTGCCCTCCGCAATCACCTTGCCGTGGTCGATGACGGCAAGCCGCTCGGCGAGGCGGTCCGCCTCTTCCAAGTGCTGCGTCGTGAGAAGGACGGTGGTGCCCTGCGCGGCAATGCGGCGGACAATGTCCCATACCTGGTTGCGGCTGCGCGGGTCGAGGCCGGTCGTCGGCTCGTCGAGGAAGAGGACGTCGGGGGTCGCGACCAGGCTGGCAGCGATGTCGATGCGGCGCCGCATGCCACCCGAATAGGTCCGAACCAGCCGCTTGGCGGCGTCGTCGAGCGCGAAGGCCCCGAGCAGTTCGGTGGCGCGCTCCTTCGCGTCGCGCCACGGCATGCCAAGAAGGCGGCCGACGAGCACCAGGTTCTCGTGGCCGGTGAGCTCCTCGTCCACGGAGGCGTACTGGCCGGTGAGCGCCACTTTCTGGCGCACCGTCTTCGCCTCGCGCACGACGTCGTGGCCGAGCACGGTGGCGCTGCCCGCCGAGGGCGTGATGAGGGTCGCGAGGATGCGGATGGTGGTGGTCTTGCCCGCCCCGTTGGGACCGAGCAGTCCGTACACCGAACCGCGGCGAATCTGCAGGTCGATTCCGTCCAGCGCTTTGGTCGCCTTGTAGCTCTTTGCAAGGCCGTGCGTCTCGATGGCGAGGCTCATCCGTCTCTCCCAACGACCGAGGTTCCTTATGGATTTCGCGGGGCGGAATGAACCCACCGGATTTTCGATTGTGGCCCACAAAGTTCGCCGCAGACGCTTTCATCGCGACCGCAGTCCTTCGTCCGTGCCCACCAAGGCCCACTGCCCCCGCTGCGCCGGTTACGAGGACCAGGTCATGCGCCGCAAGGAAGGCGAAGAGCTGCCCGCTTCCGCGACGCCCTGCCCGACGTTCGAGATGTCGGACCGTTTCCGCGACTGGGCTGTGAACCGGATGCGCGGCGAAGTCGGTGGACTCATCGGAGCGGCCGGGCTCGACCGCATGGCCATCCTGAAGGGCAAATCAAAGGCCGACAATGTAGCGGGCGAAGAGAAACAGCCCAAGTAGCCCCAGGCCGCTCCAGGCGATGCGCTTCACCCAGATGAGGCGCAGGTAGGCCGCTTCCGCTGCTTCGGCTCGCGCCACAACACTGGCTGGAATCTCGACCTCGAGAACCGACTGCCCCGGGTCCGTCACGAGGGTCGAGTCGTGCTCCAAGGCGAGCGGTTCGGGGGGGCGCGCGGGAGCTTGCAACGTTTCGGCGTGGAGCCAGTCGAACGAGGCCTGGGGCGTGGCAGAAAGCGACTCCGCGGGGAGCGCTGGCGCAAGGTCAGGCAGGATGGCCTCCTCGGTCGGAGGGGTCGGCGTCGGCACCGCTGCGGGACGTTTGGTGATGGAGTCCATCCAGTCGTCCACTTCGACGGCGCGCGATGGGCCGGACGGCCACGGCGCTGGGGCGGATTCGGTGCGGCCTGAGGTGGGCCAAGGATGCGAGGAAAGAGCGGAGCGCAGCTCTTGCGCCGAGGTGGAGGGGGCAGGTTCCGCAAGCGCTTCTTCGTCGAGGATGACGACGGCAAGCTGCGCGGCAAGCCGGCGCAAAGATTGGCCAGGGCTCACAGCGGCCACCACGGGCGTGGCGCCGATGTCCTTTGCGAGCGTGCGAACCCGTGCGACCTCGTGCTCGTCCACGCCGCCCGCATCACCGAAACTGACCGCGAGCGAGCCGAGGGGCCCTTGCGCCACCAGCCGGAGCGGGTACACCTTCTCGGACATGCCGCGCACCTTGACGTTCTCGTGGACCGTGTAGCCGCGGCGCCGGTAGAAGGTGGCCACGCGGGTCGCGAAGTCGCCCTCGGCGGCAAGTTCCAGCACGCCGCAACACTTCTCGCCAGGAATAAACCCGTTTCGAGTTGCGCCCGCCCTTCCAGGAGGCCCCAACCTTCAAGCGGGCCCAATCACCGTGCGCCAGCCACTTCGCCAAATCCGTCGACATGCGTCGATTGCGGACAGGAAAGCTGAAAAAGCATGGCACTACTGACCGATTGTGAGCCAACGCATTGTTGCCGCGCTCGTTCTTCTGTCGGTTGCCTTCGTGACCTTCCTCCTTGCTCTGTCCTTCCGTGCCACCGCCGCCGAAGCGGACGCCGCTTGCGCAGTGGCCGAATCTTGCTACGTTTCCCCCGGCATCGGCGACGCCGTCGCGGCAAGCCAAGCGTTCGTATGGGCGGGCGTTTTCGGCACCTCCGGCCTCGCAGTTCTGATTTGGGCTGTGCTTGCCAAGCCAAAGGCCAGCGCGCCACCTGCCTAGTTTCTAGCACCCCCAACCTTCAAGCGGGCCCCCCAAGTCGCACCTTGACATGGCGGAGTGGGACCTGGCCTCCATCACCGGCAAATGGCAGTCGCGCTGGGACGAGGCGCGTCTCCACCACGCCGAGCGCGATGGCAAGAAGCCGACCTACTTCATCCACTTCGCCTACCCCGGCATCTCCGGCTACCTCCATGTCGGCCACATGCGGGGCTTCACCTACAGCGATGTCTTCGCGCGCTACAAGCGGATGACCGGGCATGACGTCCTCTTCCCCGCTGGCTTCCACGCCTCCGGCATCCCCGCCGTCGCGTTCGCGGCCGAAGTGAAGCGCGGCGAGAAGACCGAGTACCTGCGCGCCAACGGATACGACGGCCCCATCGAGGCCCTCTCGGAGCCGCGCGCCGTCGTGGACTATTTTGCCAAGGTCTACACGAACGACTACTGGAAGAAATTCGGCTTCCTCATCGACGAGCGGCGCAACTGCACGACGATTGACCCAGCCTACTCCAAGTTCATCCAGTGGCAGTTCCGCGCCCTCAACAAAAAGGGCTACCTCATCCAGAAGCCGCACTATGCTCCCTTCTGCCCGGTGGCCGGCCCGGTCGCCGTGGACAAGTCAGAGACCGACATCAAGCAGGGCGGCTCGGCCGAGGTTCTGGAGTTCACCGTCCTCAAGTTCGTCCTCCCCGCCGGCGTCCTGCACGAGGAGCCAGTCGTCATCCCGTGCGCCACGCTGCGGCCGGAGACGGTGTACGGCTGCACCAACGTCTGGATCAAGCCGGATGGCGAGTACCAGCAGGTGCGCGTCTGGAAGGACGGCGCCGTGAAGGATTCGGACCCCTCCGAGCTCTGGCTCGTTTCGCGCGAGGGCCAGCGCAAATTGGAGTGGCAGTTCGAGCGCGCCGTGGACCTCGCAGGAAACGTTCCCGCCAGCAAGCTGGTGGGGGAACTGGTCACGGCGCCGCTTTCCGGCAAGCAGATTCCAATCGTCGCCGGCGCCTTCGTGGACCCCGCCATCGCGACCGGCCTCGTCATGTCGGTGCCCGGCCACGCCCCGTTCGACTACGCCGCCTACCGCGACGCCGGACTCGACGAGTCGCTCATCCCGCAGATTGTCAAGGTCGATGGTGCCCCGGCTGGACTTCCCGCCAAGCTGGCGGCCGCCAAGCACAAGGTCACGTCGCAGCTCGACAAGGCGGCTCTCGACGCCGCCACCGAGGAGATCTACTCAGAGGAGTTCAACAAGGGCATCCTCACCGAGGCGTGCGGCCCCTACGCCGGCAAGCGCGTCAAGGCTATCAAGGACCAAATCAAGGCGGACCTGCTCGCCTCCGGCGACGCGCGCATCCTGCGCCAATTCAGCGAACTGGTCATCAGCCGCGCCGGCGAAGTGGTTGGCATCAAACGCATCCCGGACCAGGACTTCATCCACTACGCCGACAAGGCGTGGACCACGACAGCGAAGGCGCACGCGGCGACCATGTCGGTCTTCCCGCAGCGCTACAAAGAGGAGTTGCCCAACGTCCTCGACTGGTTCGGCGATCGCGCCTGTGTGCGCCGCGGCGCCTGGCTCGGCACGGAGTTCCCTTTCAAGCCGGGCTGGATTGTCGAGCCCATTGCGGACTCGACGTTCTACCCGTGGTTCTACCTCGTCACGCGTTACCTCAAGTCGCACTGGAACCCCAGCCCGGCGGCGGGCGGGGCGCTCACCGAGGCGGACCTGACGGACGCATTCTTCGACTACATCTTCAACGGCAAAGGCAAGTCCGCCAAGCCGGTCTGGGAGCAGGTCCGCGCCGATGTCCTCGCCTGGGGCCCGGTGGACATCAATCTGGGCGGCAAAGAGCACCAGACCGTGCATTTCCCCGTCTACATCATGACGATGGCGGCGCTGCTCGAGGACCCCAAACTCTGGCCGAAGGGCATCTTCGTCAATTGGTGGGTCACGCAGAAAGCGGGCGCCAAGATTTCCAAGTCCAAAGGCGGCGCGGAGCCCATTCCGGGCGCGGCATCGAAATACGGCGTGGACCCGATGCGGCTCTACTACTGCCACGTCGGCTCGCCCCACGTCGACATCGAGTGGGACCCCGACATCGTGCTCGACTACAAGCGGCACGTCGAGCGGCTGCTGCGCAGCGTGGACGACGCCCTTGCCGCCAACGGTGGTGCGGGAGCGATGGACATCTGGCTGCAGTCCGCCTTCGCCAAGGTCATCGTGACGACAGGCGCCGCCTACGAAGCGTACGACCTGCGCGGCGCCGCTGGCGCCCTGGTTTACGAGGTTCCTGAACTGTTGCGCTGGTACACGCGCCGCGGTGGCGCTAACGCCGCCCTCTTGCGCTCGGTCGTCGCCGACTGGGCCAGGGCGCTCTCGCCCATGCTGCCGCACATCGCCGAGGAGATGTTCGAGCGCGCCGGTGGCGCGGGACTCTGCGCAGTGGCCGTCTTCCCCGCCCCCGCCGCCGTGGACGAGGTGGCCATCGCCGCCGAGGAGCATCTGCGTGCCGTCCTGGAGGACATCAAGACGGTGCAGAGCCTCGCGAAGCTGCCGGCCCTGGCGAGTCTGACGCTCTACACGACTCCCGCCTGGAAACGCGGCCTCGCGGGCAAGGCGGTCCGCATGGCGGCCGAGGGCGGAGGCAAACTCAACGTTGGCAAATTCATGGGCGACGTGATGGCCGACCCCGCCAACCGCGAGCGCGGCAAAGAGGTCCAGGGGTTCACCGCGAAACTGCCGGGCCAGGTCGTGCAGTTCACGCAGGCGCAACGCGTGCTTCTTGCGTCGGAGGCCGACGAGGCTGCCCTGCTTCGCGCGGCAGCACCGTTTTTGGCGCGCGAACTTGGCCTGCCGACGGTCGCCGTCTTTGGCGCCGACGCCCCCGACGCTCCGGAACACCCCAAGAAAGCGGTTGCCGGACCCCTGAAGCCCGGCATCGCCGTTGCTTGACCGTCAATTTGAAACCATTGGGTAGCCGCTTAACCCGTAATTCAGATGGAACGCTGGCGGGGCATCGCCGCAGGCCCGTCCCGGACGGCGCATCCCCAGACATGGACACAATCCAGCTTCTTCAAATAGAACCGGCCTCCAATGAAGGGGCGAAGGTGAACGGATGAACGGACCCGGCTGCGGCACAGACACGCACGACTACGTCTACTGGTAATTCAGTCGAACCTTTGGTTCGATTCGAACTTCTCTCTCCCTCAGAGCGGTTTGCGCCCAAGCATTTTCGCGTAGAATCCGTTGGGGAATCCTTTGAGCAGAACGTTGTAGGCGACCACCGCGTCGCCCCCCTTCGCCTGCGCCCGCTTGTGGGCCGCGCGGAAACGCAAATAGAACCAGAAGAATCCGACCGTGTAGACGACGGCGAGGCAGTCGAGGAAGATGATGCCGAACCCCCACGACGCGATGTCCAGGTCCAGCACGCCTCGGCGACCCTCCCTCCAGATTTATAGCACCACCCCTTCGCCCGCTTCGATGGCGCAGGCCGGCGTGAACCCGTACCAGATGGCTCTGGAGCAACTCAAGACCGTCGCGAAGCGGATGAAACTCGACCCCAATCTGCATGAGGTGCTCAAGCACCCGATGCGCAGCCTCGAGGTTTACCTCCCCGTCCGCATGGACAACGGCACCATCCAGGTGTTCACCGGCTACCGCGTGCAGCACTCGATGGCGCGCGGCCCCGCCAAGGGCGGCGTGCGCTTCCACCAGAACGTCACGCTCGACGAGGTCAAGGCGCTCGCGATGTGGATGACCTGGAAGTGTGCAGTCGTCGGCATTCCCTACGGCGGTGCCAAGGGCGGCGTCATCGTCAACCCGAAGGACCTCACCGACTCCGAGCTCGAACGCCTCGCCCGCCGCTACTTCTCGGAAATCAGCATCATCATCGGTGAGCAGAAGGACATCCCCGCCCCCGACGTCAACACGAACGCGCAGACCATGGCGTGGTTCATGGACACCTACTCGATGGGCAAGGGCTACGCGGTCCCCGCCATCGTCACCGGCAAGCCCGTTGATCTCGGCGGCTCCGAGGGCCGCGAGAAGGCCACCAGCCGCGGCATCCAGTTCTGTGTGCGCGAGGCGGCCAAGGTGCTCAAGCTCAACCTGGCCGGCGCCACCGTCGCCATCCAGGGCTTCGGCAACGTCGGCGGCAACTCCGCGCCGCTGCTGGCCGAACTGGGCTGCAAGATTGTCGCGGTGAGCGACGTCTCCGGCGGCATCCACGACCCGAAAGGGTTCGACGTCGTGAAGCTCGCCGCGCACATCAAGCAGAACGGCTCCGTGAAGGGGTTCCCCGGCGCCAAGGAGATCACCAACAGCCAGCTCCTCGAGCTCAAGGTGGACGTCCTCGTCCCGGCCGCCCTCGAAGGGGTCATCACGAAGGAGAACGCGCCCAAAATCGACTGCAAGATTCTGGCCGAAGGAGCCAACGGCCCCACCACGCCGGAAGCCGACGAAATCCTGCTGAAGAAGGGCGTTTTCGTCATCCCCGATGTCCTCTGCAACGCCGGCGGCGTCACCGCGAGCTACTTCGAGTGGGTGCAAGGCCTGCAGTCGTTTTTCTGGACCGAAGCCGAAGTCAACGAGAAGCTCAACGAGATCATGACGAAGGCGTTCCACCAGGTGCACGACATCTGGCTGCGCGAGACCAAGATTTCGGCGCTCACGATGCGCCAAGCCGCCTACATGCTCGCCGTGCAGCGCGTCGCCGACGCGGTTCGGAAACGCGGTATTTTCCCGTAGCACCGTGAAGGCTCACCCTTATACGCAGGAGCCATAGCGAAGCATCCGGGCAACGCCCGATCGAGTCTCCATGCGCTTCTCCGAACTTCCCATCAGCCCCGCCGTCCAGTCCGCGTTGGAGGCCATGGGATTCGAGGAGGCCACCCCCGTGCAAGCGGAGACCATCCCGCTCCTTCTCGAGGGGCGCGACCTTGTGGCGCAGGCGCAGACCGGCACCGGCAAGACAGCGGCGTTCGGCATCCCACTCGTCGAGGCGGCCCGCAACGGCAAGCGCGGCCTGGTTCTCTGTCCGACGCGCGAGCTGGCGCAGCAGGTGCAGCGCGAACTGCAGGCCATCGCCAAAGGCTCCCCCGCTGACGTTCTCTGCCTGATTGGCGGAGCGTCGTTCCATGAGCAGGTGCGCGCCATCAAGCACCACCCTGAAGCCATCCTGGTCGCGACGCCGGGCCGCATCGTGGACCACCTCGGCCGTGGCACGCTCGACCTCGGCGCGATGGCAATTCTCGTCCTCGACGAGGCCGACGAGATGCTCTCGATGGGCTTCGCCGACGAGCTGGAAGCCATCGTCGCGGCCCTTCCGACGCCGCGCCAGACCATGCTCTTCACCGCGACGCTTGCCCCCGTCGTGGACAACCTGGCGCGCAAAGCGCTCAGCAACCCCGTCACCATCCGAGCCGGTGCTCGCGGCGCCACTGCCGCCGCCGTCAAGCAGCTCTACGCCGTCGTGCCGAACCAGGAGCGCACCGAGGCGATTCGCCGCATCCTCGCCATCGAGCAGCCCAAGGTGGCCCTCCTGTTCTGCCGCACCCGCGAGCGAGTCGAGGCGCTTGGCGAGGCGCTGCGCAACCTCAGCCCCGAAGTTCTGCACGGCGGCATGGACCAGCGCGTGCGCGACGCCGCCATGCAGCGCGTGCGCGCCGGCCGCACCCGACTCCTTGTTGCCACCGACGTCGCGGCGCGCGGTCTCGACGTCGAGGACATCGAGCTGGTGCTGCACGATGACGCCGCCCCCGACGTGGACACCTACATCCACCGCACCGGCCGCACCGGCCGGGCGGGTCGCAGCGGCCGCTCCATCCTAATTCTCGGCCCCAACGGCGAGCGCGTCCTGCGCAGCGTCGAGCGCGTGGCCGGCCGCCTGGAATTCTACCGCGTCCCCGACGACGTCACGATGGCGGCGGCTCAGGCGCAGCGCGTCTTGGCCACGCTCAAAGACATCGAGCCGGGCGTCCAGGCCACCGCCGTCCTCGCGGAAGCCGAAAAGGCCGGACTCGACGCGCGCGCCGTGGCGCTGCGCGCCCTGCAGAAACTCCTCGCGCCCGTCGTGCCCGCCGGCACCGTCACGGCACCCGATGAAGCGATGCGCCAGACCACGGTCGCGCTCTCGCTCAAGGTGGGCTCCGTGGACGGCTTCCGCCCCGGCGACGCCATGGGAATGCTGGTCAACGAGGGCGGCCTCGCCTCCAACTCCATCGGCCGCATCGACATCCTGCCCCACATCACGATGGTGGAGATTCCCGAAGCGGAGGCGACCCGCCTGGTCGGAGCGCTCCACCGCGCCCAGTTCCGCACCCGCCGCATCATGCCGATGCTCGCCGCGGACTGGAAATTCAAGGTCGGCCGCCGCTAAACGGGTCCTCGCTCCGCTCGGACCTCGTTTAGCGGAGGGTCTTTTCTGGGGCCCTACGGGCCCCAGGCCCCTCGTCAGACGCACGGGCGCTCGCTCGCCGCGAGCGCCCATGAGGCCCTGGACGGGCGGCCTGCGGCCGCCCCTCACTCTGATTTTGCCGCAAATTTCAGCAAAGTTTCCTGGTGCGGCACCCACGCCAACGCCGCGTAATGCTTGAAGCTCCGCGTCGGCACAGCGTAATCGTGGCAGTTGCCAGGATCGGCGCGGTTGACCAGCAGGTTCTGGCATCCTGACGGGCGCTTCTCAAACGTCAACGTGCAGCCCGACGGCCCGAGCAGCGTGCAGACGCCGCCGGCGGAGCCATCGAACGGGCCCGGTTTCGAATTTGTGTTGCGGGGCCGAACGTAGTAGGCGCGGCGCAGCCGATCGGGAGCCACGCAGCGCTCGCAGGAGCCGTCACAGTCGGCGTCGAAGCAGTTGCGGTCAGGGCGCGGGTCGCCATCCCACCAGGCGAGGACCAGGCGACCCGACGCGATGCCGTCGCGCAGTTCGGCGTCGGTCAATTGGCCCGGAAGGTACGCCCCCGGCAGCGTCTTGCAGCATTGGCCGCCGCAGCGGCGGCAGGTCTCCAGGTCCTCGTTGTTGAGGATGGGAAGGGAACTAGTATCCCTCATTTTCCTGAGCATATTGGAGGTTCTCGAACTCTTCCTCAGCGGAGAACTCGACGCCGCGGTCCTTGCGCGAGTGCTCGCCAACGGCGAAGTCGAGGTCCATGGTCATCTCCTTGAACAGCGCCTCGAGGCTGCGCGCGGTGAGCTCCTTGTCGCCTTCCGTCTCGGTCCAGATGACGGCCGAGAAAGTTCCGGTCGGGTTGCGGCGAACTTCAACGCGGGCGAGCTGTTCCTCCATGGGACTCAGAACGGCTGGATACGACGTCCTATTTCATGGTGTCGAGCAGAATGCTGAAAAATCGGCCCGAAACCCGAACAGGTCCGGGTCGTGGCGGGAGCCGTTTCGCTGCCGCTTAAGTGGGGTTCCCACGTCGGCGAGGGCGTGGCAGCGCGCATCCGGAAGCTGGCGGAGGACGACATCGACGGCATCTGCGCGCTGTGGAAAGAGTTCGCCCGCCTGCGCGAGGGAATGACGCAGTCGAAGATCCTCAACGCGGACGCGGCGGACTACTTCTTCGGCTACGCCACCGGCCTCCTGCAACGCAAGGACACCCTCACGCTCGTCGCCGAAGAGGGCAAGGAGTTGGTCGGCTACGTCATCGCCTCGAAGCAGCGCCGCCCCCCCATCTACCGCCACACCAAGGTCGCCTACCTCTCCGACGCCTTCGTGTCGGAATCGCACCGCGGCCAGGGCATCCTCAAGCAGTTCATGGCGGAGCTGCAGAAGTGGTCCAAGACCGAGGGCATCACCGCCATCGACGTCCAGCTCTTCGAATCCAACAAGGACGCACAGGCCATCTACAAGACGCTTGGTTTCACCGACTACCGCGTCGTCTTCCGCCAGGAACTCGCGACGCCGACCCCGGGCGGGTCCGAGTAGGAAAACGGCCGCTGCATCAACCCGGGAATCTCTCCTGGGCATCCTCTTAAGACAAGAACCTGCCTCGTCGGTTTCGTGGCACACTTCACGGTCCGCGAGGCCGAGGAGACCTACTCCGTCGCCGGTTGGGCAGACGGCTACTACCGCGTCACCGGCGCCGGCACCTTGGCGGTCCTTCCGCTCGGGCCGGACGGCCCCGAGGTGGACCTGCACAAAGTGACGCAGGAGCTGCGCGCGCAGGGCACCGCCACCCCCATCACGCTGCGCTTCCCGCAGATTCTTCAGCACCGCGTGGACCGCCTCAACTCCGCTTTCGAGAAGGCGCTCAAGGACAACAAGCTCAAGGGCGTCGACTACCGCGGCGTCTTTCCCATCAAGGTGAACCAGCGCCAAGAAGTTGTCAAGACGCTGGCGCAGTCGGGCCGCAAGTGGAAGTACGGCCTCGAAGTCGGCTCCAAGGCGGAGCTGGTGGCCGCCATTACGATGGACCCCAACCGCAAGTCGCTCCTCGTCGTCAACGGCTACAAGGACCGCGCCTTCCTCGAGGCGGCCTGCCATGCGACGCAGTTCAAGGACGAGGTCATCATTGTTCTCGACGAAGTGGGCGAACTGGACATTCTCGCCCCGCTGATGCAGCAGGCAGAGCGCAAGCCCATCCTCGGCATTCGCCTGAAGCTGCGCAGCAAGGCGCCCGGCAAGTGGGCGCTGTCGGGCGGCGAGCGCAGCAAGTTCGGTCTCACCATCCCCGAGGTTCTCTACGCCGTGGACCGCCTGCGCGAGGAGGGCCTCCTCGACCGCCTGCAGCAGATTCACTTCCACATCGGCTCGCAAATCAGCGACATCCGCCGCATCACGCAGGGCGTGCGCGAAGCGGGCCGCATCTACGCCGAGATGCGCAAGATGGGCGTGCCGCTCAAGTACGTCGACGTTGGCGGCGGCATGGCCGTGGACTACGACGGCTCCGGCTCCACCGGCAGCAACTCCGCCAACTACTCGATGGAGGAGTACGCTTCCAGCATCGTCGCCCAGCTGAAGGACGTCTGCGAGGAGGCGGGCGTTCCTGTCCCGCACATCATCAACGAGTCGGGCCGCGCCGTGGTCTCGCACCACGCCATGCTGGTCGTCGATGTCGTGCGCCGCGTCCCCTACCTCGAGATC
This sequence comes from Thermoplasmatota archaeon, assembly GCA_038046785.1. Taxonomy (GTDB): domain Archaea; phylum Thermoplasmatota; class E2; order JACPAO01; family JAHFTW01; genus JAHFTW01. The sequence goes on along the minus strand of JBBSVM010000005.1, from coordinate 134,412 downwards.
GAGCCGGACCCGGACGGCGCGCACGACGACGATCCCACCTCGCTGTGGAACCTCTTCGACACCTACCGCACCATCTCCTCGAAGACCGTCTTCGAGGGGTTCCACGACTCCATCCAGTACCGCGAGGACCTGCAGAACCTCTTCGACCTTGGCCACCTCAACCTCGAGGCGCTCGGCCGCGCCGAGGCATGCTTCCGCGCCATCCTCGGCAAGGTGCGCGACATCCTCAAGGACGAGGATGAGACCGAATCCGAGGAGTTCGAGCAGGCCAACGCTCTCGGCTCGCAGAAACTGGTGTGCAACTTCTCGCTCTTCCAGTCGCTGCCCGACGTCTGGGGCGTCAAGCAGCAGTTCCCCATCCTGCCGATTCATCGCCTACGCGAGAAGCCGCAGGAAGTGACCACGCTCGCCGACATCACCTGCGACTCGGACGGCGAGATTCGCCGCTTCATCAACCCGGAAGGGACCCAGCCGAGCCTGCAGACGCACAAACTGCGCAAGGGCGAGCCCTACTACCTCGCCATGGCGCTCGTCGGCGCCTACCAGGACACGCTCGGGGACTACCACAACCTGTTCGGCGAGACCAACGAAGCGTGGATTGAGACCGACGCCAAGGGCAAATGGACCGTGACGCGGCTCACGCCGGGCAGCAAGGTCGCCGACATGCTGCGCTGGGTGCGCTACAACCCCGCCGACATGAAGGACTCCCTCAAGGACCGCATCAAGCGGCTCAAGGATGGCGGCAAGATCTCCGCTGCGACGGCGCGCGACATGGTGGACGAGTTCGTCGGCCTCATCGACCGCTCCACCTACCTGGAGCCCGCCGTTTGACGGCGATGCCTGCAGCGGCGAAGCGTCCGTGGCGCGCCTGGGACACCTTCGTCGCGGCGCTCGCCGTCTGCTTTGCTTCGTTTCTCGCCTTCCTGCTCGCATCGGTGGCCGCCCACGCCGCGCAGGGCGACCTGAACCGTGAGCAGTCGGAACTTCTGCTCGGACTTCTGCGCTACGGCACCTACCCGCTGGTCTTCCTTGCGCTTGGCGCGCTCGGCTGGCATTACGTCAAGTCGGAGACCGGCGGCTACGCGCGACGCTGAGGCGATTCGTTCCTTTCGTGCCATTGGCTTGACCGGTTCAGGGTTCTCGGACCAGAAGGGGCCCCAGAGACAACCGCTATAACCGAACGTCCTCGTCAGTCCATTCGGGTTGAACGTGGTACCGCGTGATTCGAGACTGGCTCGGGGTCTTGCCACCATCTCCATCGCATCGTCGCGCCACGCCAAAACCGTCCTCGCCGTGACGGCCATCCTCACCGTCGTCTTCGGCTACGGCATGGCCCAGATCACCACCAACGTCGATGTGGCCGACGTCCTGCCGCGCGGCAACTACAACACCGAGGCGGCGCACAACCTCACGGAGAAGTTCAAGTCCACCTTCACGCAGCAAGTGACGCTCCAACTCCATGTGGACGACGCGCCGGGCCATCCCGATTGGAACCGCGACAACGGCAAACTTCTGTTCCGCTACCAGGGACTGCCCATCCCCAACGCGCCAGGGAGCACAAACGGCCTCCAGGCCGACGCCGGCAACATCACCGACGAGGTGTACGTCCGCGCCACCGACGAGTTGGTGCGCTTCGTCGCGGCGCGCACCGACTTCAGCCGCGCCATCACCATCTCCAACCTGTACAGTCTCATCAACTGGACCGTGGCGGGCGGCGACGGCTCCGGCCCGGGCAACCTCCCGGCGGCCCAAGAATCGGACTTCGCCCTGCCCGGATACGAGACCCGCATCGAGGCACAGCAGTACTTCGTCGTCGACCAGGCCGTGAAGCGCGCCATCCTCGATACCGTCTCCGCCATTAGCAGCCCGAGTTGGAACCACGCGGCCGCGCTTTTCATGCCCGCCTCGGACAACGACGCGACCTCGAAGGAGCTGGGCGAGCAGATGCTGGTGGTGCGCGACCAGTACGTCGCCGCCGTTGCGAACGGCGAAACGGAGTTCACCGTCTTCGGCCCCGACAACCCGCCCCTCTTCACCGTGGACCTGCCCATCGCCAACGCGCACTCCAGCGCCTTGGTCAAGGAGGACTCCATCAAGCTCCTGCCCATGATTGTGGCCTTCATCCTGGTCTGCCTCTTCATCGCGTTCCGCAACGTGCGCGCCATCCTGGTCAGCTTCACGACTCTGGTGCTCGGCGTCGTCTGGAGCTACGGCACGATGGGCTACATGGGCATCGCCCTCAACACGCTCAACATGACGATTGTTCCGCTCGTCATGGGTGTCGGCATCGACTACTCCATCCACATCATCAACGAGTTCGCCGAGCATAAGGCGGAGGGCCACAGCGACGCGGAGGCGTTCCGCATCGCTGGCACCCGCTCCGGCGTCGCCATGCTGATTGCCACCGCCACGACGATTGGCGGCCTCGCCGTCCTCATCTTCAGCCCGAGCCTTCTCATTGCCGAGTTGGGCTTCATCGCCACCGTCGCACTCACCGCCATCTACGTCCTGGCCATCGTCTTCATCCCCGCAGCGCTCACGGTGATTGGCGGCTCGGAGAAAATTGGGCGCAACTTCACGCGCAGCCGCATCATGCCCGCCCTTGCGCGCACCGTCACGAAACTGCGCATCCCGGTCGTCATCCTCGTCCTCCTGGTGAGCGGCATCGCCTACGTCGCGTCCAGCAAGATTGAGAAGGAGGCGTTTGGCGACCCCGGCCGCAACTACCTCCCGAGCGATTCCATCCGGCAAGAGCATGAGAAGGGACTCGCCGCATTCTACGAAGCTCCAGATGCAGACGAAAAGGCAAACATCCTCACCTTCAGCGGCCCCGGCATCCTGACGCCGGAGGCGATGGCATACTACCGCGCCATCGAATCGAACCTGAAGGAGCAGCCGCGCGTCATCCCCGACACCCTGCGCACCCTGCCGTTCTTCCTCGAGACCTGGCTCACGGTGAAAGGCGGCGTCGTGGGTGCCGGCCAGAACGTTGTGGCGGGCGAACTCCTCAACCCGCGCGACCTCCCCGACATCCCGCTGCTGCCGCCCGGCACCTTGCCGCCCTTGGTCCTGCCCGACCCCGTGCGCGACCAGGTGGACGCCTTCCCCACGACGGAAGAGGACATCCGCGCCGAGGTCGAGGCGATGTTCAACAGCCCGATGCGGCAGATCTCCTCGGTCATTCTCAACTACCCTGCCAATGACATGGCGGCCATGACCTTCAGCGTGCGCGCCGCCACCTACCCGGAGGCAGAACAGGTGTGGAACCAGGTGTGGTCCGCAGTCGGCAAAGCCAACGAGACGTTCGGCGGTGCCCCCGACGGCATCCGCGTCGCCTTCGTCGGCAACACCGCGACGAACTACCTCTTCATCGCCGAGCAGCTGCCCTGGCTCGACTACATGAACGTCGTCAGCAACATCCTGCTTGCCGTCCTCGTCTTCGCCCTCACCCGCTCCATCAAGGCGACCCTCGTCACCCTCGCCATCAGCGTCCTCACCGGCCTGTGGTGGCTTGCCCTCCTCCCCAGCCTCGGCATCGGCCTCGCCATCACGTTGACGCTGCCGCTCGCCTTCATCATCGCGATTGGCACCGACTACGCCATCCACTTCATCTGGAACATCAAGCAGACAGGCGACGCCCGCGAAGTGTTCGAGTCCACCGGCAAGGCGGTGCTCTTCAGCGCCCTCACCACGACCGGGGCGTTCACCTTCTTCATCGCCCTCCAGAACGTCGCGGTGAGCCGCACCATGGTCGCAACCACCATCGCTTTCGGCGTCATCTTCATTGTGACCCTCCTGGTCATCCCCATCTTCTATGGCGTTGCCCGCAAGGAACGAAAGCGGGATACATCGAAAGTCGCTGCGCGGGCCAAGGCATGAGCTTCCAGCTCGACACACGGCACCAGTTCTTGCTCCGGCGCGAACTGAAACTGCTGCACCTCAAACCGAACGAGACGCTTCTGTGGGCCGGTGTTGCCACCCTGAACCGACGCGAAGGAATGCTCGCCTGCACGACGCTTGGCGTGGTCTGGATTCGCAGCCGGTTCTGGAAATCGGCGCGACGCTTCTGGGAGCACTCCCTTGTCGAGCGCCTGGAGGTCCAGGTGAATGACCTGGAGGGCGCATCGCTCGCGATGAAGGCGCGCACCGCGCGCCGGCCCTACCATTTCAACGCCGAGCGGCGCGATGCGAAAGCGTTCGCCGCCGCCGTCGCAAGCTGCTCGCCGCGCGATGTGGCGCAGGGACGTCAAGCAGTCCAAGAGCGCATCGCCCGCATCGAAGGGATGGTCCGCAAAGGCAGCATGACCGAGGCGGAAGGGCGCGACGCCGCGCGCGGCATCCTCGGCAACGAAGGGCGCTAACAAAACGGGAAAAGAAGAGGATAAAGGAGGAAAATGTGAGGGGTGGCCGCCGAAGGAGGCCACCCGTCCCAGGCCTGACGGACCGTCGCCACGAGGCGACGGTCCTTGTCCGTCCGCCGAGGGGTCCGGGGCCCGGAGGGCCCCGGCTTCGGCGAAACGGCCGAAGGCCGTTTCGCTGTTACATGTCGTCCATGCCGCCCATGCCACCGGGCATGCCGCCAGCACCGCCACCGGGCGGGCTGAACGACTTGGCCGCGATGACGTCGTCGATGCGGAGAATCATGACGGCGGCCTCAGTGGCGGCCTTGATCTCCTGGGTGCCGACGCGCAGGGGCTCGATGACGTGGTTCTCGACCATGTCCTCGATCTTGCCGGTGTGGACGTTGACGCCGGCGTTGCGCTCGCCCTTCTTGTGGGCGCGGCGCAGGTTCAGGAGGATGTCGAGCTCGTCGAGGCCGGCGTTCTCCGCGAGGGTGCGGGGGACGACTTCGAAGGCCTCGGCGTAGGACTCGATGGCGAGCTGCTCGCGGCCGCCGATGGTGGTGGCGAACTCGCGCAGGCGGAAGGCAATCTCGGTGGCAGCCGCACCGCCGCCGGGGGTCATCTTGGCGTCCTCGAGGGCGACGGCGACGACGCTGAGGGCGTCGTGCATGGCGCGCTCGGCCTCATCGACGACGTGCTCGGTGCCGCCGCGCAGCAGGATGCTGACGGCCTTGGCGGAGGGGCACTCGGTGACGAAGGTGAACTTGTCGTCGCCGATCTTGCGCTCCTCGACGGTGCCGGCCGAGCCGAGGCTCTTGGCGTTGAGGTCGTCGAGCGTGTTGACGATGGTGGCGCCGGTCGCCTTGGCGAGCTTCTCCATGTCGGACTTCTTGGCGCGGCGGACGGCGTAGATGCCGGCCTTGGCGAGGTAGTGCTGGGCGAGGTCGTCGATGCCCTTCTGGCAGACGAGGACGTTGGCGCCCGACTTCTTGACCTTCTCGACCATGCCCTTGAGGGTGTTCTCTTCCTGCGCGAGGAACGCCTCGAGCTGGTTGGGGGCGGTGATCTCGATCTTGGCGTCAACCTCGGTCTTCTTGATTTCGAGGGCGGCGTTGGCGAGGGCGATCTTGGCGCCCTTCACGGTCGAGGGCATGCTGGAGTGCACGCGCTCTTTGTCCAGGATGATGCCCTGGATGAGCTGGGTGTCCTCGAGGGAGCCTCCCTTGGCCTTCTGGATGAGAATGTTCTCGTCGATGTCGACGGTGGTCTTGGCGTCCTTGCCGGTTCCGGTGGTCTCGGCAATCGAGCTGCAGGCGTCGACGACGATGCCGGTGAGCAGCTCGGCGTTCGAGGAGGCGTTCTTCGAGGCGAGGCTGGTGTTGGCGATCTGGTTGAGGATCTTCTTGTCGCCCTTCTTGATCACGATGGCCATGCCCTCGAGAATCTTGATGGCTTCCTTCGCGGCGATGTTGTAGCCGGTCGTGATGGTGGTGGGGTGGATGCCCTTCTCGAGCAGCTCGCCCGCGACCTTCAGCAGCTCGCCGGTGAGGATGACGGAGGTGGTGGTGCCGTCGCCGCACTCGGCGTCCTGGGTCTTGGCGACTTCGATGACCATCTTGGCGGCGGGGTGCGCGACGTCGATCTCCTTGAGGATGGTCGCGCCGTCGTTCGTGATGACAACGTCACCCATCGAGTCGACGAGCATCTTGTCCATGCCGCGGGGGCCGAGGGTGGACTTGACCGTCTCGGCGATGAGGCGGGCAGCGTAGATGTTGTTGGACTGGGCGGTGCGGCCGCGCGTGCGCTCCGTGCCCTCCTTGAGAATGTAGATGGGTTGTCCGGTGGATGCAGTTCCGTTCGACATGGTTTTCACCAAAATGTCCGGGCCCGAAAAGGGTCCGGCTCTGGGAACACGCTACGAGCGGTCGTATTTAGTCGCTTTCTACGTCCTTCCTGGAGCGGACCCGCTCAGGGCGTGCTGGGCGGCGCCGGCGGCGGGGGCGGCTGCTGCGCAAGGAGCGCCTCGGCGGCCGCCAACCTGCGCTTCTCCCGCCGGTGGCTCACGAAGCCCAACGTGAAGGCGACAGTGGTGATGAGGAGGCTGAAGCCGACCGGAACCCACCAGGGCCAGCGCAGCTCCTCGCGGAACACGAACGAGTAGAGGACCGTCCACGCCGCCGAGGTGGCGAAGATGGCGCCAAAGACCGCCCAGACAATCTGCGCCGGGCGAAGTTTGGTGGCGCGGCCGATGGCGATGCCCAAGAGCGGCGAGTTGAACGCGAACGGGATGATGAGGTAGAGAAAAAGCCCAAACGGGCCGTACCGATCGATCTTGGCGCGGTGTTTGTCGGCGCGCATTTGGGCGGAGCGCACGACAGAGCCCAGGCCGCGTCGGCTGCGTGCCACGCCGTCGAAGGCGAGGTGCAGGAACGGGTAAGTGAAGAGGACCGCGGCGCTGTCGGTGATGAAAAGAAACCAGCCGACGAGCCAGGGGTTCCCGCCCGCCGCGATGCCTGTGGGGATGCCTGCCTCTTTCCCCGCGGCGAAGAGCGTGCCCGTCGCCGCCAGCAGGGGGACGACCTGGTCGCGGGCGTACAGGAACGACACCAGCAGCGTGAAGAGTGAAAGCGCCAGCGCGCACGCTCCAGCCAGCGGGAGGTACTTCACCAACGTTGGAAGCGCGGGACGCAGCGGCAGCGACGTTTCCACGGGCACCACGACGACGGGAACGACGACGACCGGCGCCTCCGCAAGGGCGGCCGGAGGCAAGGATGCGTCGGACGGGTCCGGTTGGCTCATGCGGCACGCACCTTGCTGGCGAGTTTGGCGAGCTTGCGCCCGCCCCGGGTACCGAGGATCTTGCGCAACCAGGCGGGGTCGAGCCGGCCGTCGCGCCAGAGCGTCTCGAACTTGCTGCCGAGCTCCTTGGCGAAGGCGCGGTCGTCGAGGTGGACGACGGCGAAATAGCCCGTCGGCTCGAGCGGGTTGGGGACGCCAAGCACGACGCGTTCGCCATCCAAGACCGAGAAGGGCAGCGTGTCCACACTGGAGAGGCGGACCTGCAACCGGTCGCCGAGGAAAGGCAGGGTCGCGTCCAGCACTTGGTCCACATAGGGTGTGCCCAGGAGATAATCCACATCCTTGGCGCGCAAGAGGATGCGAGTGCGCACGCCGCGGCCGACCGCCTGCCGGAAGGCGTCGAACAGGGCGAGGTCGTCATCTTGTAGACGGCCCAGTGCGAGGAAGGCATCCACCTGGACGCGCGCCTCGTGTGTCGCCTCGACGAGGAACTCGCGCGCCGCCTCCTCGCCAAGCCGGACGCCGTACAGCGTGGAGCCGGGAATCGCGTGCGGCTGCAGCTTGGCCAGCCCCGCTTCGAGGCGAGCGGCCTGCTGTGCGAGGGCGCGCTCTTCCTCCTGGAGGCGCCGCTTGCCCGAGGCGAGAAGACGCTGCGGTACCGCGGAGGCGGAGGCGGCCGCGAAGAGCCTGGGTCGGCCGCCGCTTGCCGTGGCCAGCCCGCGCTCGACGAGGGCGTTCAGAGTGTCGTAGACGCGCCCAAACGGGATGCCGGTCTCACGCGCCAAATCCGGGCCGGTGCGGGCGCCGTTGCGCAGCAAATGCAGGAGCGCCTTCGCCTCGTAGCCATTGAGACCGAGCGCTTCGAAGGAGTCCAGCATACAACCTCTCCCAAGTTGTGCCAAGTCGGGATGGTTCATCAACCCCTCCCTTCTGAAACAATCCATGGAGCAGGGCCGGGTCCGGGCCATTCTGGGGCGTCACGCCCTGTCCGGGCCGGGCCACGGCTGGTCTGCCAGCGACCCCAACCTGCTCCTCGACAGCGCTGCCGTCGACGCCGCCTTGCGCGCCCTCGCGACGGCCGAACCGGAGGCCGACGACGCCCGCCTGCGCGCCCTTGGCCGCGACTATGCAGCGCTCTGGGCGCGCACCTTCCGCAACTTGGTGCGCCAGTTGCGCGGCCGCCCGGAACGCGCGCTCTCGCTCTTTGCCGCCGAAGTGTATCCCTTCCTGCGCGGCGACCGACTCGCCGCCCGCATCGAGAGCGCCGCTGCCGGACAAGCACGGCTGAGCCTCGCGGGGGGCCTTCCACCCCAGTACCTCGCGGGCCTCGTTGAGGGATTCATCGGCCTCTCGGGCGCCGTCGCCCATGCCGAACCCGCTGTCGCCCCCGCCGGGTTCGTCACCCTCAGCGTGCGCTGGACGCTCGGCCCCGCCGACCGGCTCGCACGCGCCGTGCAGCAAGCCTCGCTCCTGCGCCTCCCGCTTCTCGCCTGCGCCTTCGTCGCGGCTCTGCTTGGCGTGGCACTTGGCCACGCACTGCATGGCGGCATCGCACTCTGGCGCGTCGGCGCCGTCCTCGCTGGCGCGGTGCTGGTGCAAGTCGGCTCCAACGCGTGGCATGACTTGCACGTGCGCCGCCCCGGCGGAACACTCGGCTCCAATCGGTTGGCGCGCTCCGCACTCTGGCGCCTGGTCTGGCTTGGCTACCTCCCCGCGGCGGCGCTCGGACTTGCCCTCGCCTGGAACAACTGGGTCGTTCTGCTGTTCGCCGGTGCTGGCATCGTCGTGAGCATCCTGTTTGCGCGCTTCCGCAGCCAAGGCTGGGGACCGCTTCTTGCCGGGCTCACGTACGGCCCGCTCATCGCCGAAGGCGCCCTGCACGCCGTGGCTCCGGGTGCGGGCGACCATGTCCGCCACCTGCTTGCCGTGCTCTGGACTCTTCCGCTTGGCGCCACCGCCGCCGCCATCCTCTACCTCGACGATCTCGCCGACCGCCCGCTGGATGAGGCGGGTGGCGCGCGCACGCTCCTTGTGCGGCTGCCGCAGGCGCGGCACTGGTTCGGCCTCGCCCTTCTTCTCGTGCCCGGCACCGGCATCTTGGTGGCGCTTGCCGCCGCCTCGCACTCCAGCGCCCTGATCGTCGCAAGCATCATCGTCCTGCTCGGCGCGGTCGCTCTTCTCGCCCGCGTGTACCGCCACCTCGACGACCCACGCGCCCTCGCCCCAGACCGCGTCGCGATGGTCGCCCTCCATCTCGCAGTCGCCGCCCTCTCCACCCTGAGTCTGCTCCAGTTGGTCCCCGCATGAGTCACCCCATTCTCTCCGCATTCCCCGCACCGCTCGTGGCCCGCCTCGAGGAGGTGGAGGCTGGACTCCTTGCGCAAGCGCAGAGCCGCGACGCGCGCTTGGCCTCCTGGACCTCCGCTTCGCTTGCCGCCGGCGGGAAGCGTGTGCGCCCGCTCCTCCTGCTCACCGCGTTCGAAGCGTGCGGCGGCGCGACGCTTGGCACCCAAGCGCAGGCGGACGCCATCGCCTCCGCCGTGGCGCTCGAACTGGTGCACACCGCGAGCCTCGTTCACGACGACATCATGGACGACGCCAAGGAGCGGCGCGGCCAGCCATCCATCGTCGCCGCGCACGGCCGCGACGGCGCCATCCTGGTCGGTGACTACCTCTTCACGCAGGCGTTCGCCCTCGCCGCGACCCTGCCCAAAGAAGCAATGGCGATCACCGCCGACGCCTGCCGACGGCTCTGTGAAGGGCAGCTGCGCGAGCAGGAGCTTCTCGCTTCGGGCCGCCCCGACAGGGACGCCTACATCGCCGTCATCCGCGACAAGACCGCAGCACTTCTCGCCGCAGCCTGCTCCATCGGCGCGACGATGGCACGCGCCCCACCCGCTACCGTCGAAGCGCTGCACCGCTACGGCCTTGCCATCGGCCATGCATTCCAAGTGCTCGACGACCTCCTCGATGTCGCGGGCGACCCCGCATGGACGGGAAAGCCGGCCGGAACCGACTACCAGGCGCGCACAATGACGAGCCCGTACCTGCATTTCCTGGAGCGCGGCGGGACCCTTCCGGCCCAGCGCAACGTCGAGGGATTCCCCGCCGTGCGGGCGCAGCTGTTCGAGTCGGGCGCCGTCGCCGCAAGCCAACTCGAAGCATCGGGCTACACGCAGGCGGCTCTCCTCGACCTGCAACTCCTTCCACCCTCGCAGGCGCGCAGCAGCCTGGAGCGGCTTGCTGAACTTCTGATGGAGCGAGCCGCATGAGCAAAGCGAAGGCGGCTCGCTCCGTCGGCTTCCTCGACCGAAGCCTCTCCTCCCTCGCCCGCGCGAGCGCCCGCCACCGCGTCCCGGTCCTTCTTGTCACTGCCCTGCTGATGGGCACCCTGGCGTTCGGCATCCCCCGCCTCACGTTCGAGGAGCGTTTGGAAGACGCGCTGCCGACGGGCGACCCGCACACCTTCGCGGCACAGAACCTGACCCGCTCCTTCCCTGGCGCCGCCTACGCTTCCCCCGTCTTCGTCACGGTGGACCCGTCGAAATGGGAGGCGGCAAACGCACAGCTTCCCAACCGCGTCCCACTTGGCGCGGCACCGGGCTCCAATTCCCCAAGTGCTGTCAACGATGCCTTCGCCCTGCTCGACCAGCTCACTCACCAAGTCTCCGGAGGCGCAGTTCCTGCCTTCCCCGACCCGTTGCCGGGCCCCTCCAACATCACCGACGAGGTGTACATGCGGGGCCAGACCGAACTGGTGTTGTTCCTGCAAGAGCGGGTGCCGGAGCTGGCGTGGGCCATCACGTTGGAGAGCCAGGTCCGCCTGGTGAACTACACCAACACCGGCATTCCGGGCCCGAGCACCGCCTACGACGCCCCGCCCGTGCGCGCCCCCGACGCTGCCGCCTTCACCATGCCGGGCACCGACAGGCAGGGCGCCCAACAATACAGTGCGGCGTGGACCACCTACTTCCTCTCCAGCCCGGCGAGCGTGCGCAGCATTGCGAGCCCGGACTGGTCCTCCACGCGCCTTGCATTCCTGTTCGAGCCCGGCGAGGCGTCCATCATCACGATTGGGCACGACCTCGACCGCGCCGTCGCAGCGTATCGCACCGAAGTCGAGCGTTGCGATGCCGGGCAGGGCTGCACGCTGACGTGGAACGTTTTCCGCGCCGACGCCATCCTCGTGGATCCGCGCGCGCCCACCGCAGCGGCAAGCCACCTCACCGCCGTCACGCTCGACGACCTGCGCATCCTCACCCCCGTCGCCGTGCTGCTCGTCGGCGCGTTCCTCTTCCTGCAGTTCCGCCGCCCCGGCACGGTGCTCGCGATGGTCATCCCGCTTGGCGTCTCCGGCCTCGGCGTGCTGGGAGCGTTCGGGCTGCTTGGCATCCCCATCCACTCGGTGAGCTTGTTGGTGTTCCCGGTCCTCATCGGCACCGGCATCGATTTCGGCATCCACATGGCGGCGAGCTTCCACGAGGCGCGTGGCCGAGGCAAGTCGCCCCTCGATGCGGCCGCCGCTGCGGGCCACGGCGCCGGCGTGCCGCTCGTCGTCGTCACCATCACGACGCTTGCGGGGATGCTCTTCCTTCTGCTCGCCCCAAACCGGCTGCTGCAACAGCTTGGCCTCTCCATCACCATCGGCTTGAGCCTGCTCTTGCTGGTGAGCCTCACCGCCCTTCCCGCGGCACTCTCCTGGACACGCGCACCGCCGCCTCGCCTCGGCCCGCTCGACCGGTTCCTGGAGCGCAACGCGGCATTCTGGGGCAGCCACCGCACCGCCGCCATCGGCCTCGTCGTCCTGCTTGCTGCGGGCGGACTGTTCCTCGCACCGCAGCTCAAGACGCTCGTCGTCGGCACGCCTGCTGCCTACTACCCCGAAGATGACCCGCAGCGGCAGGATTTCGACCGCAGCAACGACCTCTACTTCCGCAGCCGTGAAGATTTGGTCACGAACGTCCTCGTCGTCGAGGGCGACCTCACTTCGCCTGCTTCGATGGCGCTGCTCAAGGACCTGGAAGGTCGTGTGCGGGAGCTGCCGTTCGTCACCTCCGACTCCGCAGTCAGCATCCATTTCGCCATGAACGCCTGGATTCAGGTGCGGCAAGGAACCGCCGGCGCCCCCGCCGTCATCGCGCAGGAGTCCTCCAACCCCGGCTCGACCTTCCCGACGACGCAGGCGGGCATTCGCTTCGTCCTCGATGAGATGTTCGCAACACCGCTTGCCAACTACATTTCGTTCTTCATCGACCCCGACTACCGCATCAGCGTCCTGCTCGTCGAACTGGACCAGCCCAGCGACTTCTCGCAGCTCGAGTCGCGCTGGAACGAGTTGAACCGCATCATTCGGGAGACGCAGGCGGACCATCCCGCGGCTGACCTCGCCATCCACGCCTCCGGCGCCACCGCAGTCGCTTACCTCTTCACCGCCAAAGAATTGCCCTACCTCCAGATCGCCGGGCTGGTCGGGCTCGCCTTCACCGCGCTGCAAATCCTGCTGCTGCGCCGCAGCGTGCGCGACGCGCTCACCGTCACCCTCGTCGTCGTCGCGGCGGGGGCGTGGTGGCTCGGGCTGCTGCAGCTCTCCGCCATCCCGCTCTCCATCGCCCTTGTGGTGCCCGTGGTCATCCTCGAGGCCATCGGTTCTGACTACGCCCTCCATCTGCGCTACGGCCTCGCAAGCGAAGGCCCCCGGGCGTGGGGGACCGTGGGGCGCGCCGTGTTCTTCGCCGCCATCACCGACATCGCAGCGTTCCTCGTCTTCACTTTCCTGAAGTACGAATTGCTGGCACAGGCGACCCTCGCCACCGTCTACGTCCTGCTCTGCGCTGGAGTGGCCACGCTCGTCCTTGTCCCCGCCCTCGCCCGCCGCAGCGAACTTCCCCCACCCGCCCCTGGAGCCGCATCATGACCGAGACCGCCACCTGGACCGACGACACGCCTTCCCACCCGCTCCTCACAAGGCAAGCGGCCCAACCGCGCATCGAGACCCGCGTCAGCAAAGTCATTCAGGGCACTCTTGCGGAGATTTTCCAGCACTTCTGGGGCTCCGAACCGCGCCTCCGACTTGAACTTCACAAAGACCACGTCAAGCAGTACCACATCCACCGCGAGACGCCCGACTCGCTGGAATACGAGTTCGTCTTCGAGGCCTACGGCACGCGCAACTGGGGCCGCGCCGTCGAGGTCGCGTCTCGCCCGCACCGCATTGACGTCGAAGTGAAGGAAGGCCCCATTGCCGGGCAGACCGTGACGACCCTGTTCAAAGAGGTGCCCGGCGGCATCGAAGTGACCCAGATCAACCGCGTCTGGCCGGGCGCCAACGACTTCGCCGTGAACCTCATGGGCGGCCGCATCAAGTCGCGGCTTGCGGCGCTCGCCGGCGTCCACCTTGAGCAGCACCGCCACGACATCGAAGGGCTGGAGCGCTTCCAGGACCGCTTCAGCCAGGAGCATCAAGCAAACGTCGCCAAAAAGGCGGCGAACCCGGTCGCGGACCTGCTCAAGACGACGCGCGCCATCACCCTCCCCATCATTCTTTTCCCCGTCGTCGGCGCCGCCGCCGTCGCCGCATCGCAGGGAGTGTTCGACGGAATCGCACTCACCCTCACGCTTGCTGGCTCCGCCGCCGCGCTTCTTGGCGCCAACCTCCTCAACGACCTGTACGACTTCAAGGGCGGTGCCGATCAATCGGCGCGCACCATCCCCGGCGCCATCGAGACGGGATCTGGCGCCTTCACCGAGGGCCGCTGGAGCCTGCGCAAGGGCTGGACCGTCACGGCCGCCCTTGCCGTCGTCGCGCTGCTGTGCGGCGTCGCATTGGCCCTCCGCTCGACGCCACTCGTTCTTGCCTACGCTCTGGCGGGGGCCATCATCTCCTACATCTACGTCGGGCCGCCTTTCCCGCTCGCCTACAAAGGCCGCGGACTTGGAGAACTCTCGATTTTCTTCGCCTTCGGCGTCCTTCCCGTGGCGGGCGCGGTGCTGGCGCACGGCGGTGTCGTGACGCGCGAGGTGCTTGCGGTGGGGACGCTCTTCGGGCTCACCAGCACCCTCGTTCTCTATCACCACCACTTCCTGCACTGGCAGGCAGACCTCGCCGCGGGGAAGGGCTCCCCCGTGGCACTGCTCGGCCCACGCCGTGGCGCAGTCGTCGGCCTTCTGCTCGCTGGAACCACCAGCGCCGCCATCATCGCCGCGGCGGCACTCGGATTCATCCCAACCTGGAGCGTCCTCGCTGCCCTTCCGCCGCTGCTTGTCGTGCGCCCGCACCGCCGCATCCTCGCTGGCGACGAATCGCCCCCGGCGCGCACCAAGGTCGCAGCCGCCGCGTTCGGTGCGATGGCCCTCTCCGGCCTCGCCTTGGCCATCACGCTCTGGCGCTAAGCCGCGACGCGTCCGCCGTGGCCGTTCAGGCGGCGCCCCGCCCCGACAGCACCTCGGCGAGCGCTTCGAGGCGGATGGGCTTGGCCAGGAAGTAATCCATGCCGGCCGCCATGCACTTCTCCCGGTCGCCCGGCAGCGCCCCCGCCGTGAGCGCCACGATGAACGGGCTCTTCGCCCCCTTCTCCGCATGGATGCGCCGGGTTGCCTCCAAACCGTCGAGGACCGGCATCTGGACATCCATGAGGACGACATCGTAGGTCTGCCTCTTCACTGCCTCCACCGCCTCTTGCCCGTTGGAAGCGACATCGGCATGGTAGCCAAGCCGCTCCATCATGGCAAGCGCAACCTTGCGGTTGACGGGGTTATCCTCCGCGAGCAGGATGCGCGGCGACTGCGGGGCGACCGGGTGTGCGCTGGGCGAAACGGCCATGCGAGGCACACCGTGCGGCGCGAGCAGGGTGAAGGCAAACGTGGAGCCCCGACCAACATGGGACTCCACGGCGATGGTTCCCCCCATCTGGAGAACCAAGCGCTGGCTGATGGCAAGGCCCAACCCTGTGCCGCCGTGGGCGCGCGTGCTGGAGGCGTCGAGTTGCCGGAACGGGTGGAAGAGCTGCCCGAGGCGGTCGGCCGGGATGCCGATGCCGCTGTCCTCCACCGCGAAGCGGGTCTCGACTTGGCCGTCGGCCCGGCGCCGGCCCTCAACCTGCAAAACAATGCCGCCCGCATCGGTGAACTTCACCGCGTTGGAGAGCAAATTGAGCAGGACTTGGCGCAAGCGACTGGCGTCGCCCACAAAGGGTCCCGGATTGCCAGTCGGCTCCAGAGTGACGTTGAGGCCGCGCTCGGCCGCGCGTGGGCCGATGATGCGCAGACTTTCGCGGGCGATGCGCAGCGGGTCGAGCGGCTCCTGCGCCAACTCCAGTTCGCCCGCCTCCAGTTTCGAGAGGTCGAGGATGTCGTTGAGCACCGTGAGAAGGTGCTCGCCGCTGGTGCGGATGACCTGGACCATGTCCTGGGAGCGCGGTTCGAGCCCGGCATCGAGCAGCAGCTGCGACATGCCAAGCACGGCGTTGAGCGGGGTGCGAATCTCGTGGCTCATGTTGGCAAGGAAGTCGGACTTTGCCTGGGCAGCCTGCTCGGCCACCTCCTTCGCCGCACGCAAAGCCGCCTCGATCTGCTTCTGTGCGGTGACGTCCTGGATGCTGCCGAACATGCGGCGCACCTTGCCATCTTTGTCCACGATGCAGTTGCCCTCGCCGCGGATGTGGATGAGGGTCCCGTCGGGCCGGTGGAAGCGGTATTCCTGCAGGAAAGGTCCGGGCGACGCCAGCGCGGCCGCCATTGCCTGGCCCAGGCGCGGCCGGTCCGCAGGGTCCACCATGGCGAGGAAGTTCGCGTTGCTGTTCTGGAACGTGGCGGAGTCGACGCCGAAGAGGCGGTACATGCCGGCCGACCAGACCGCCCTGTCCTGAATGATGTCCCACTCCCAGGTGCCGCGCCCAGTGGCAGCCTCGGCGTCGTCGAAGCGGCGCACGGTCTGCTCGAGCACATGGCGAATTTCAGAGCGCTCGGTGATGTCCTGGGCGGTGCCGCTCATGCGGACCGGGGCGCCGGCAACGACCTCGACGCGGCCTTCGCCATGCACCCAGCGCAGCGAGCCGTCCGGGCGCACGACACGGTGGTCGAATGCGAAGGGCTGGTGGTCCTGGAACGCCTTCTGGATCGTCTGGTCCACCATGGCGCGCTCCTCCGGATGGAGGATGCCCAGGTAGGCTGCGTAGTCCACCGGCCGAGCGCCGGGCTCAACGCCGAAGATGCGATGCAGCTCCGGGCTCCAGGCGACGCGGTTGCCCTTGATGTCCCAGTCCCAGGAACCGACGTGCGCGATGGCCTGCGCCTGCTCCAGGCGAGTGGCCGATTCGCGCAGGGCAGTTTCGGCGCTGCGCCGGGCGGTGAGGTCGCGGATGGCGACGACGCGGGCGGTGCCCCCCCGATAGGGAATGGCGTGGCCGGACGCCTCAACCGGGATGGTCGAACCGTCTGCGCGCACCGCCTCCGCCTCATAGGTGTCGGTGCTTTGAGAGCGGACGGCCGCCAGGACCCGCTCGCGGTGCGAGGGCGCCACGAACTCCAAGATGGACTTCCCGACCAAGAGCGGGGCCGGAACCTGGAGCATGCGGCTGGCGGCGGCGTTGGCCTCCAGGATGCGCCCCTCGCGGTGGACGAGGATGGTTTCGAACGCGGAGTCCGAGAGCAAGCGGAAGCGCGCTTCCGAGTCGGCCAACTCCGCGGTGCGCTCCTGGACGCGCCCCTCCAGGCGGGCCGAGGCATCCCAGCGTTCCCACACCAGACCGCCCAGCAGGAACAGGATGAACGCGAAGGCTGCCAACGAGATGTCGAGGATGACGAGGCGGTCCTGCACGGAGTAGACGGAGAGAGAGCCATTGCCCGCCATCGCTGTAGCGACGCTGACGACCGAGAGGGCCAACAGGGTCAGGCTGGCTCCACGTGGTCCAAAGCGCACCGCGGACCAGATGAGGGCGGGCACGAGGGCGTACTGCGCCACCAAGGCCAGCTGCGGCCCCAAATGGCTCACGTCGCGGTGGACGCCGGCGGGGGATTGGAAGTAGGACCCAATCGCCGCCAGGAGCAGCAAAAGGGTGGCAGAGACGCGCTCCAACATGCTCCGGCGAATCCCCGGGTGGGCGCCGATGCCGGTTGCAAGCAGGAACACGGGAGCGATGATGAGGCCACCGACGGCGTCGCCAAGCCACCAGTTGAGCCAGACTTGCGGAGCCACCGCGGCGGGCAGGCCGCCCGCCAGCAGAGCGGCAACGCCGACGGTGGCGCTGATGGGCGTCGCGACGAAGACGACGAGGAGGCAGAAGAGCGCCGAGCCGCGCACGGTGCGGAAGGCGTTCAGGCCCCCCGCAAACCGCAGGATGAGCCAGGCGCCGCCGACCGCCTCCAGCGTGTTGCCGGCGGCGATGAGGAGGCTAATGTGTGGCGGGGAGCCATTGGCCAGGTTGGCGATGAAGGCCCCAAGGAACACGCCCGGCCAGAGGCGTCGCCCAAACAGCAGAAGGGCCGCCAAGGCGATGCCGGTGGCGGGCCAGATGGGGGAAGCGCTCGGATTGATGGTGCCCAGGGCGAGGAAGGTTCGGGCCACGACGAAATAGAGAAGGGCGAGAACGCCGACCGCCGCCGCCACGGGGATGCGGCGCAGGGCGGCCAGCGGGTCGTTGTTCGAACCAGCATCCGAAGGCAGATTCGTCATCGACCCCCTTCTGCGAGTCTCGACCTATTTGACCGCCTCCCGCCAAGTCTATACACGAGGGATGGCCGATTTCGGTGCCCGCGCTCACAACGCTTAAAGCGGCAAAACAGGGGGTGCCAGCGATGCGCACATTCGTCCATCTTCTGGTGGCGGTCGCCCTCCTTTCCGGATGCGCCGCCCCCGAGCCCGTCGCCGACGCCCCTTCGACCGCTCCCGCAAAGCAGCTCGACGACGGCGTGGACAAAGTGGACGTCCCCACCCTGCCGCGCGATCCCCCCAAGCCGGGCGAGCGCAGCCTTGACAAGGCCCCGACTTGGCGCCTCGGCGAGTTCTGGGAATACACGGTGACCGACGGTTTCACCGGCACCGAGTACAGCACCACCCGCATCGTCGCCGGGACGGACACCACGAACTACCTCGTCGGCTTCCCCATGGAGAAGTTCGACAACGACATCCTGGTCCTGCACATTCCCGGCTTCGGCGATGTCGCGCAGAGCGACCTGAGCTTCGAGGTCCACGACGTCGTCTTCGCCCCGCTCAAGTTCCCCCTCACCGTCGGCGACACCTGGGAGACCGCCTACGAGGGGCTTCCCGTCACGATGGCGGTCGAGGACATCTCCGGACGCACCGCCACCATCACCGGCTCCGGCTCCTGGGGCATGACCATCACCTACGACGCCGACGTCGGCGAGATGACGAAGATCGACATCCAGGGCTACGCCATCGTCGAGCTGGCCCGCCACGGCTACAACTACGAAGGCCTCGTGCGCGTCCCGCACGCCCACGACCTCGTGTTCCAGCACGGCCGCCTCGCCGCCTTGCTCAGCGTCACGGGCGGGCCCGGCGGCGGCCCGCAGGCGCCGAGCGAGACCGTCGAGGTTCCGACGGGCTACGACCACCTGGCGTTTACGCTGATTGCCGGTTCCGCAGCGAACCTGCTGCAGAACGGCGCCAACGTCCCGGTTGCGGGTGGCTACTACGACGAAAAAGTCACCGCTCCCGACAACACCGTGTACCAGCTCACCACGCTGCCGCACGAGCAGACGCTCAAGCTCGCCTTCTTCGGATCGGGCGACCCCACCGGCACCTGGACGCTCGAGCACATGGCCATCGGCCCCGGCATCGCCATGGCGGAAGGCATCGGCTACCACTCCATTGACGTCGAGCTGCCCAGCGGCTGCGTCGTCAACTCGGTCAACTCCGGCCACCACGGCGCCTCGTGCAAAGTGGATTCTGCCGAGGTCGGCGGCGTGACGCCGCTGTAAGAACGGCCAAGTGCCCTTCCCGGCTCGCACCGGCATGACCGGGCCGCTCAACACGCGCCGCCACCCCATGGCGGCACCGGTGGCCGACCCGGCAAACGACCCGCGCCTCGACGAAGGCATCGCCCTGTTCAACCAGGGCGAGCATTGGCACGCGCACGAAGCGTGGGAGCCGCTCTGGATGGGCCTCGAGGGCGACGACAAACTGTTCCTGCAGGGCCTCATCATGGCGGCGGCGCTGCTGGTGCAGCACGGCAAAGGCATCCAGCGCGGCGTCGAGAACCATTGGGCCAACGTCCAGTTCCGCCTCGGCGGGCGAGCGGCGCGCTGGGGCATCGATTCGGCTCGCTTGATGGCTGATTTGGAGCCCTACGTCCGCGACGGGAGCCTCGATGCACGCGCCGTCCAAATTCGCCGAGCCTGAACCCTTAACGGAACCGCAGATAGCGCAGATGACGCAGAGGAGTCATTCTGCGCGCATCTGCGAAATCTGCGGTTCGGCGTCGTCGTCAGTAGCGCTCGCGAATCCTGCGCGCTGGAACGCCGCCCCAAAATTCTCCGGGAGGCACATCGCGGTTGACGAGGCTCATCGCGCCGACGACCGCGCCGGCGCCCACCGTGACGCCAGGCAGGATGGTGCAGTTGGCGCCAACGGTTGCGCCCTGGCCGATGCGGACGTCGCCGAGCTGGTAGTTGTCGTGCGTGTAGCCGTGCGCGAGCAGCGTCGTGGAGTAGCCGACGATGGCGTCCTCCTCGATGGTGATGCGACCGGGGAAGAGAATGTCGAGTTGCACCTTGTAGCCCAGGCTGACGTGACGTCCCACCTTGGCTCCGCTGCGGCGCACCATCCAGTTCTTGAGCGCAAACCAGGGCGCCGCGTCGGCCGCGCGCAGCCAAAGAATGTTCCACGCCACACGCCACCGGCTGGTGTCCCGGAAACCGTACTGGAGGGCGTTGCGCGGGCCGCGGCTGGGGCGCGTCTCGACGTGCGGGTGGGGCACGCGAAACGATTGTGCGCGTCCTATTTGGTTGGCATGGCTGGCCGCAAGCTTTGTGCAAACCGTTCCGCCGACGCCTTGGCCTTGGCCTTCCAGTCGGCGCCGCCGCTGGCGTGGGCGATGGCGCGGCCGACGTTCACGAGCGCGAACTGCCCATGCGTGTCGGCGCCTTTGGCGAACGTGGTGGCGGCGTCGGCGCCCTGCGCGCCCACGCCTGGAATCAGCAGCGGCACGCCGTCGCCACAGATGGAGCGAAGGGCCGCGAGGTCGTCGGGGTAGGTCGCCCCCGCCACGAGCCCGATGTTGTGGAACTCGCGGTTCCACTCCATGGATTTGCGGGCAACGGCGTGGAACAGGGGGGTTCCCTTGCTGTCCACGACGAGGTCCTGGAAGTCGCGGGCGCTCGCATTCGAGGTGCGCGCAAGAAGGAAGACTCCTTTGTCGTCGTAGGACGCAAACGGCTCCACGGTGTCGCGGCCGAGGTAGGGGGTCACGGTGATGGCGTCCACGCCGAGCTCCTCGAAGGCGGCCTCGGCGTACTTGCGCGCCGTGTTGCCGATGTCGTTGCGCTTGCCATCGAGGATGACGGGGAGCCCGGGCGGCATCGCCGCGATGAGCCCCTCCAGCGCCTCCGCGCCGGGACGGCCAAGCGCTTCGAAGAAGGCGGCGTTCGGCTTCACGGCGGCCGCGACGTGTGCGGTCGCCTCGACGATGCCGAGGCAGAACTCCAGCGTATCCTCCTCCGTGAGGTCGGCGGGGAAGTCCTGCGGGTCGGGGTCGATGCCGACGCAGAGCCAGGAGCCGGCGCGGCGGGCGGAGGCAGCAAGGCGGTCGTTGAAGGAGTCCACGCGGGCGCCACATCGCGGCGGGGGTTAGGCTTTACCGAGGGCGAACGGCGCTGGCTCCGGGAGTTGCGAACCCTTGTCACGCGGCTCCGCCACAGGCAGGGTGATGTACCCGCCCGGTCTGGAAAACGCCATGGAGCGGACCATGGCCATGCGCGCCGCCGGGAGCACCCCGGCCACGGCCCCGCCTTTGGAGTTCCATCCCCTGCAGGAACACCAGGCCGCTCCGGCGCGCCTGGCCGAACTTCTCATGGAAGCAAAGGCCGTCCTGCTCGATCGCGGCATGGCCGACATGGAGGAGTACGGGGACATGCTGAAGTGGGGCCTGCAGCGCAAGGAAGGCAAGGTCCGCAGCATGCACGTCTACCACCCAGACTGGTGCTCGTGGAACGACCGGTTCCGCGGCACCATCCACTACCACGGCGGCGCCATCCGAGGCACCTTGCTGATTGGCGAGTTCGACCACGGCATCTACGAAGCCAAACCGAACCCTCAGGGCGACCGCTTCCATGCCGGCCAGCCATACACACTGACCCGCCACGCCCGCCTGCAACGCGCAGGGACCACCTACGACCTTCCCGCGATGGTGCCGCACTGGCCCCGGCCCACGACGCTCACGCTCACATCTTTCGAGGAAGAGGACAACGACATCATGGGCGACCTGGTCAATCCCGGCCCCGAGGTCGGCATCGACGACCACAAGTGGACCCAAGCGCAGGCCGACGCCCTGCTTCCGCAACTCTTGGCGCTCATCGATGAGAAGCTGGCCAGCCTGATGGTTTTGGCCTGAGCTTGCGCTAAGAGGCACTCGGGGGCGCCGAAGCTGGTTGCGTTTGGCAGCAAAGCGTCCGGCCTTCGCGGCCCCCACGTCGAGACCAACCGTCGGCCGCTGCGCGGCCTCCTCTCAGGTAAAGACGACCATTCTGCGTCCGGCGAGTGCTAGACACGTTCCGAGACAAACCACGGCCGCAGGGCCCCCCTCAAACAAAATCAAAGCATTCTGCATCCGGCATTCGCCGGATGCGCGTCGAGACCAACCGTCGGCCGCTGCGCGGCCTCCTCTGGTCTTGACTTACATCTTTGTGACCATTTTCTGATCCATCGCGATGATGTAGGAGCAGTCCGAGCCGGCCACGAGGCCTTCGGCGAACTCCTCGGGGACATTGATCTCGAACGTCTCGAAGGTGTCCTTGTCCATCAACTGGGCGACGCCGCCGTGGAACGAGAGGAGCTGGGCTGCGCGCTTGTCGACCTGGGGAATCCAGACCTTGTCGGTCACGCTGCCGAGGTAGGTGCGCTTGGCGCCGGTGAAGATGTTGCGGCACTCGATGCGGACCTTGGAGGCGCCGTGCTTGCCGGGCTTCGACTTCTCGATGGAGTCAATCTTGCACGGCTCATCATCGATGAGCATGAAACGGCCTTCCTTCAGTTCGCGCGCTTCGGCCTGTTCCTTCGACATAACCCTTGCCTCGGATGCGGGCAGGAAAGCGCCTACATAAAGGGTTCCGGGCGGGCCGGCTGGCCGTGCCGCACGAGCGGAACCATGCCAGCGGTCGAGAACGGGAACCGTCAAATGCGGCATGCCGCCATGGTCGCCAGACGATGAGCGCCGCCACCGCGCAGGATGGGCTACGGCGCGAGCTGAACCTGTTCGGCGCCGTCTCTCTCGTCGTCGGCATCGTCATCGGTTCCGGCATCTTCCTCGGCGTCAACCGCGTCGCGGCGGGGGCGGGCTCGCCCTGGCTCGTCATCCTCGCCTGGGTGGTGGGCGGCCTGCTCACCCTGATGGGAGCGCTCACCTACGCTGAGCTTGGCGTGCTCTTCCCGAAGGCGGGGGGTGAGTATGTCTTCCTGCGCGAGGCGCTCGGGCCGCTGCTTGCGTTCCTGTCCGGCTGGACCGCCTTCACCATCAACCTGGCCGGCTCCGCGGCAGCACTCGCCGACATCTTTGCGCGTCAACTCAACGCCCTCAAGCCGGCCGGTTTCGAGCCACTGTTTGGCAACTTGGAGCTCTCGGTCAAAATCACGGGCGCCGCCCTCATCGCGGCGCTCGCTCTCCTGAACTATTTCGGCCTGCGCTACGGCACCGTCGTCCAGAAATCGCTCACTCTCCTCAAAGGCGGCCTCATGGTGTTCCTCGCCATCGCCTGCCTCCTCTATTTCGGCGACCCGGCGACCCCGCGCATCGGATTCTTCGAGCAGGCATTCACGCCGGGCACGCCCACGGCGGAGGGCTTCAGCCTCACCGGACTCCTCAGCCTCAGCCTGGTGGCGGCGCTCTTCGCCTACGACGGCTGGACCAACGTCGTGCGCGTCGGCTCGGAACTCAAGAATCCCTCGCGCAACCTGCCGCGCGCCATGCTGATGGGACTTGGCGCCGTGATGCTGCTCTACATCCTTCTGAGCCTCGGCTACCTGCAGGTGCTCGGCTTCGACGGCTTCGCCTCGTCGCCCAAGACCGTGGCGACCGATGCCGCGAACGTCCTCTTCGGAGGCACCGGGCAGGCCATCGTCGCCGCCATGATTCTCGTCTCCGTGTTCGGCAGCCTCAACGGCATCACCATCTCCGGGCCGCGCATCTACTACGCCATGGCGCTCGACGGCCTCTTCCCGCGCCCGTTCGGAACCGTCAACCGTCACCATGTCCCGGGAAAAGCCATCGCGGCGCAGGCCGGCCTCAGCATCCTGTTCCTGCTGCTGTTTGATTTCAACCAGCTCACCGACAACGTGGTGTTCATCTCGTTCTTCTTCTACGGCCTCGCCGGCGTGGGCCTCTTGATTCTGCGCCGCAAGCGGCCCGACTTGGCGCGCCCCTACCGCGTCCCCGGCTATCCCTACATCCCGATTCTCTTCGTGGTCAGCTCGTTCTTGTTCGTGGGCTACCTGCTCTACGACCAAGTGACGACCCTGTCGAGCGCCAACTTCAGCCGACTTGCCGGACTGCTCGTGGTCGCCGCCGGAATCCCCGTCTATCTGTTCTACAAGTCGCGCGGCGGGGCAGCGCGCGTCAACGCCTGAGCAAGCGCACCGTACTCGTAGGGCGAGAGGTCCATCGCGGTGCGGCCCTTCTCGGCGTTCACCGTCGCGAGCGCTTCGGTGATGGCCATGGGCGGAACCTGCAGCAGAGCCGCGAGCGGGGAAAGGCTGTGGCGCAGCGTCGCCTTCTTGCGCTCCCACGCCGCATCGAGCAAGGCGCCGAGCCGGCGCGGTTCGACGAACGGTTTCGGGTCGAGCTGAATGACCGAGGAATCCACATAGGGTCGCGGCTCGAAATCACCGCGCCGCAGCTTGAACAGGATGCGCGTCTTGGCGCGAAGGGCGGTCTCCACCGTGAGCCGACCGTACTCGGCGGAACCGACCGGTGCGGTGAGTCGTTCGGCCAACTCGCGTGGAACCACTAGAATCATGCGGCCAATCGGCTTCTCGAGCGGCAGTTCGAGCAGGCGGCGCAGGATGGCGGGGATGATTTTGTAGGGCGGGTTGGCGACGACGGCATCCACCGGCGGAATGCGCACCGCGAGAATGTCGCCCTGCAGAACCTTCACGCCGGGCCATGCGTGGTTGCGCAGAGCTTCGGCACGCTCCGGATGCGACTCGACGGCGTAGATGGTTCCACCCGGAACGACCGCTTGCGAGAGCGGCAAGGTCAGAGCGCCAAGGCCCGCCCCCGCGTCCAGAATGGATTCGCCAGGCTGAGCCTTGCAGGCTGCCACAACGCGGGCGGCTGCCTCGGGAACGAGGAAGTGGGCGCCCTCCTGGCGGGTCGTCGCATCGGTCGGCACGCATCACGGAGGCCACCGAACACCCTAAACCCGCTGCTTGTCGTCCAACACCCGTGAAAGAGCCGAAAGGCAAACCTGCGGCGGCGGAGGCGACGGCATCCCTTCGCGCCGCACGCGCCCTCACCGCGGCCGCCTTCGACGCCTGGCTCTCCATTGAGGCGCGCCCCGACAACCACGAAACCGTGGGCCGAGGCGCCGGCGGCAACGCCACCAGCCGTGCCGATTCCGTGCTCGAGCAGGCCATCCTGGAGGCGGCCAAACCGTTCGGCCTCACCGTGCTCTCGGAGGAAGCGGGTCTGGTGCGCGGCGACGGCCCCCTCCTCGCCGTCGTGGACCCGCTCGACGGCTCGCGCAACGCCGGCCGCGGCATCCCGTTCCACTGCGCAAGTGTCGCGGTCGGCCCAGTGCAGGGACGGCTTGCCGACTTGGAAGCGGGCGTCGTGCAGAACCTTGTCACCGGCGACCTCTACGAAGCGGTGCGCGGCGGCGGGGCGACCCTCAACGGCCAACCCATCAAGCCGCGCCCGTTTGACGCCAAAGAGCTGGTCCTCGGCACCATCGCCGATTACGCCGACTTGGAAATCGAGGAGGCGCACCGCCGACCCGGCCGCCACATCCGCGACCTCGGCGCGGCAGCCCTTGAGATGTGCCTCGTCGGCACCGGAGCGCTCGATGCGTTCCACGTGCGCAAGCCGTGGCTGCGCGTCATCGACATCGCTGCCGCCACCCTCATCGTGCGCGAGGCGGGCGGGCAGGTGCTGGACCCCGCCAGCGGCCGCGACCTCGATATGCCGCTCAACCTCGAGGTGCGCAGCGGCATCCTCGCCACCCACAGCGCAGGTGCTCGCAAAGCCATTCTTGGCTCGGTCACACCCAAAGGCACCGCAGCCCACCCGGCCTCCTCCGGCGCTTCCGGCCCGCTCACCTGGGCCCTCGTCGCCAAGGCTGGCATCCCGCACGTGCGCGCCGAAGCGCTCCGGCTGCGCGACCTCCTCGTGGCGCGCGGTCAGACTGTCCTCCAGGAGACCGACCTCGCCAAGGCGACCGGCGCGAAGCGGCACACCCTCGCCGAGCTGGACCAAGCAGCCGACCTCTTCCTCACCGTCGGCGGCGACGGCACCATCCTCATGACGCAGGCGGTGACCGACAAACCGGTCTTCGGCGTCAACGCCGGGGCGATTGGGTTCCTCGCCGAAGTGGAACCCGCGCAGGCGGAAGCGGCGCTCGACCAAATCGTGCGCGGCGACTACCGCATCGAGGAGCGCGACAAACTCTCTGCCTGGCTCGATGGCAAGCCGCTTGTGGACGCCACCAACGAGGTGACCATCCAGACCAGCCGCATCGCCAAGCTCATCCGCTTCCGCATCACGGTGTCCGGGGAAGTCCTTGACACCCTGCGCGGCGACGGGCTCATCATCAGCACCGCGACCGGCTCCACCGGCTACGCCATGAGTGTCGGCGGCCCGCTCGTCCACCCCCTCGTGCACGGCACGGTGCTCGCCCCCATCGCACCGTTCCGGCTCTCGGCGCGGCCCTGGGTGGTGCCGTTCGAGTCGGTCATCGAGGTCACCTTGGAGGACCGCGAATCACAAAGCGGCACGGGCCAGGCACGCGTCGTCGTGGATGGCCAACACGGTTTCGACATCGAGCCGGGCCAGACGGTGCGCGTCGGCCCCGCCCTGCGGAAGGCGCGTTTCATTCGTCTCGGCGCTGGATTCTACGAACGGGTGCGCTCCAAATTGACGCGGTGAACCATGGGCCTCTTTGGCTTTGGGCGCAAGAAAGGCCGCGAGGTGGTGTTGCGCGCCGATTTCCTCGACCTGCCCCAGGACGAGTGGACCGACGACGAGTTCGACCACTGGATGGCGACCTGCAGCGACGAGGAGTACTGGGATCACTGGGAATCCTGGAGCCGTGCGACGATTCCCCACCCGACCATCACCGCCGTCAAGCGCGGCGTCCTCGACATGGCGCTTGCCGCCGCCCGCTCCAGCCACCCGCAGGAGTTCGGCGCCATGTTGCGTGTTGCCGACGGCACCATCATCGAACTCACCCTGCTTCCCATCGTGCAGGGTGACGCCCACACCATCCTCTACACCCACACGCTGCCGGTGGACCGCGCCATCAAGGGGACGCTGCACAGCCACCCCGACACCCACCCCTACCCGTCGGACGCCGATTTCGAGTTTTTCGAGTCGCAGGGGACGGTCCATCTGATTTTGTGTGAGCCGTACGGGCCGGACGACTGGCGCGCGTACGACCATGCCGGGCAGCCCGTGCATCTTCGCGTGGTGGCGTGATGGCCATTGAGCCCGACCTGCTGGCGGCGGGACTGTTCGCGCCCGTCGTCGTCTGGCTGCTCTGGCGCGGCCAGACCTTGAGCGTCGAACTTCTTCGTCTGCGGCTCCTGGTTCTGACGCGGCACGGCAACCAGCGCTGGATCTATTCCACCGTGAGCTGGTTCGGAACCCTCCTGCACGAAATCAGCCACGCCACCGTTCTGCTGCTGTCGGGCCACGGCATCCGGGAGTTTCGCGCCGGCGTCGAGACCGGCCATGTCACCCCGGCGACGATGCGCAAGGGGCCGCTGTCGTTCCTCTTCTTCCTTGTTGCCGCCCTCGCACCGCTCTTCATTCCGCCTGCCCTTGTCCTTGCCCTGCTGTTCTTCTTCGTGGACGAAACTCTGTTCCAGTTCACCTCCGGCGGCCCCGGCCTGCAGGCGGCGTGGGACCTTCTCGTCGCGTTCGGCGCCGATTTCCCCCTTCGTCTTCTGCGTTCACTTGCAAACCTGGACCTCGCCCAACCCGCCCACATCGCCATCCTGGCCGCGACCCTGCTTGGCATCCCAGGAGCGCGCCCGAGCCATGTCACCGCGAAGGGCAAGAAAGAGGGCGACGTCGCGGTGCTGCGCGCCCGCATCCGAGAGAATCCGCTCCCCTTCATCGCCTTCCTCATCCTCCTCTATGCCGCCTCCTTCCTGACCCTGCTCTGGCCCGCCGCGTACTGGCTGCCGCTCCAGGCAGTGTGGGCCATCGCAACGACCGGCACCGTGCTCGCGCTTGTTGGCGCCCTCTGGTGGAGCCTCGCCGGCCTCGACGGCCGCGTCACACCCTGGCTCGCCTGGGGCGGGTTCGCCGCCTTCGTGGCCGTCCAGTTGGGCGCTCGTTTCGTCACGCTGCCCGCCTCCATCACGCTCGTCCACATCAACGGCGCCGCCCTGGCCGCCTGGCTGGTGGTCTCGCTCGGACTTGGCGCCGTCGCCCGGCGCCGTTGACTCGCAAGGGGAAAGAAGGGGGCCCATCATTGCGACGCGATGGGACTTCTCCTGATGCCCGGCGAGCGGGAGGTGCTGCGGCTTCGCCCCACTCTTCTCGCGAGCCCCGGAATGCACCTGGCGGGACTGGGGCTTGCCGCCTGGGCGCTGGTCCTGGTCGCCCTCTACGCATCGGAGGGCTGGCATTCCGAGGTGGTCTGGTGGCAGCCCTGGACCTGGTTCGTTGGCAACGACCTCGCCGCCCACCTCTGGGCCGCCGTCGTGCCCTTGGGTGTCGGGTTGGGACTCGGACTTCTCGGCGGTCGCACTGCCGCACTCCTCATCGCCATCGGCTGCGTGTCGGGTGCGGCCCTCTTTACGCTCCTGCTTGGCCGGCCCGGAACCGAAGGGCTCCCCATCGGCGTGGGGCTTGCTGCCCTCAACCTCGTGCTGTTTGCAGAACTGCGCCGCCGCAGCCGCCACCTCTCGCTCACCACACACCGCCTCGTCTCCTGGCAGACCTTCCCGCGCCGCGCCGAGTGGGTCGCGCACCACGCCGACCTGGTGGAGCTTGAACTGCACCAGGGGAGCCTGGGCCGCCTCGCCGACGTCGGAACCCTCGTTGCCGTGGAAGCCAAAGGCCCCGGCACGAAGTTTCCCGCCGTGCCGCGCGCCAGCCAGGTCCACGCCCTCGCCGAGGCTCTGGTGCGCCAAGCGACCGCGACGCCCTACCTGCGCGAGAGCCAGAACCTCGACCGCCAAGTCGCCGACGCCCTCGCTGCGCTGCAGCGGCGCTGAGCCTCCGACTGCGAGTCGCAGATTTCTCAGATTGCGCAGATTCGCATTGTCACAGCAAAGAATCTGAGAAATCTGCGCAATCTGCGATCTGAAAACGGCGCGACGATTGCAGAGGCTCAAACGCCGAAGGCGCTATCTGGCACGGCCCGCTCCCACCGGCGTGGCGTTCTGCGGGGCTTGCAAAAGCCTGGTCTATCCCGTCGGCGGGAAACTCGCCTGCAAGAAGTGCGGCTGGAGTTCCGACGGCCCGGCCGCCTCCAACATGGTGCGCAGCGCCGCGGAGGGCTCCGCCCGCGTCGTCCTGGAGAAGAAAGAGGAAGTGCGTCCGCTCCAGACCACCACCTGCCCGAAGTGCGCGCACGACCGCGCCTACTTCCACCTCATGCAGACGCGCCGCTCCGACGAGCCGCCGACGCAAATCAATGAATGTGAGAAGTGCCACCACTCGTGGCGCGATTACGGTTGAGCGGTGGGCACTTCAGGACCGGCCTGCGGGGCCGAGCAGAGGCGAGCGCCCCGCCGTCCAAAGGATCGACCTGTTTGCAGGTCGCCGGCGAATCAAGCGTCCGCGATGGTGTAGGTGGGCGACGGCGGCGCAACGTAGAACAGGCTCGCGAAGGCGTCGAACTGCTGCTCGAACGCCAAGCCGGCGCCGACCGCCTGCTCCGTGGCGTCGTTGTTGGGATCGACGCGAACCGTGAGGCGCATGACGCCGCCATCCGTGTAATATTTCGAGGCGGTCGCCTGCGCCACGGGCAGGCGCAGAGGACTGGTGCCGATGGTCTCCGCGAGGATGACGTTGAGTTCGCCGAGGTTCAGCGTCTCGAGTTTGGCGTGCAGCGCCTGGCCGAGCGGAGACCCGGCTTCCCAGAACAGCTCGATGACCGCACCTGCGAGATCGGTGCCGACCCCGAACTCCCAGACATCCACCGTGCTTCCGGTGTCGCAGCTGAGCGTCTGGTTCTGGCCTGTGATCTCATACGCCGCTTGGCAGGAGAGGAACCCGGTGAAGGGGCTCACCTGCATGAACGGGGTGAGCACCGCGACCGGCTCCAGCGTGAAGTTGAGCTGCACCGTTGCGTCGGTCGGAACGCTCACCTGCTTGGAGATGGGCACGAAGCCGTCGAGGGTGGCGATGATGATGAGAATCTGGTCGAGCGGGACCACGGAGAAAGCGAAGAAGCCGCCCTCGTCCGTCGTTGCCGTGGCGTTGGTGTCGAGCACGCGCAACGTCACTCCTTTCATCGGGACGATGCCGGGATCCACGACGTAGCCCGAGAGCCGCGGCGCGCCATCGGGGCTGGCGCCTTCCACCGGCTCCTCCGCGGGAGCTTGGCTGCAGCCCGCCAAGAGCAGGAACGCTGCGACGGCCAGCGCACTCTTCATGCGCGGCGGCGCACCAAGGCGAGGAGGGCCACGACGAGGAGGCCGGCCGCCAGCTCGAAGCCGGGGGTGCCCTTGGCCTCGGCGGTCGGGTCAGCACCGTTGGCTCCGGCGACGGCGACCGGCTCGTTGCTGCTCTGCTGGATGACGCCGGCGTCCGTGATGACCACGGGGGGCGCCTGGATGACGTTGCCCATGTAGAGCATGTTGCGCAGAATCTGGTTGCCCGAGTAGGTCGTCGCGTAGGGGTCGAGGCCGTACGGGTGGTAGAACTCCTCCGTCGGGTCGGGCAGGAGCGAGCCGATGAACTGAATCTGGCCGCTGCCGAGCTTGACCTTGCCGAGGCCGACGCCGTTGCCGGTGCAGGGGTCGAACAGGTTGGTGGTGCCGCAGGCGATGCCAGCGACTTCGCCGCCGAGCCCCTCGAAGGCGGCCTGGTCGATGAACCAG
This sequence comes from Thermoplasmatota archaeon, assembly GCA_038046785.1. Classification (GTDB taxonomy): domain Archaea; phylum Thermoplasmatota; class E2; order JACPAO01; family JAHFTW01; genus JAHFTW01. Next base: position 103,830 of record JBBSVM010000005.1, on the reverse strand, counting down.
TTCGGGGCGGCGTTGGCGCCGGTCTCGAAGCCGATCGGGGTGGGCTCGTAGGTCTGCTTGACGCCGCCGCGCACGTTGCGGTTGGCGTCGCCGGCCTCCTTGTCCTGGTACTCGTAGAAGATGGAGTGGCTGAGGTCCATGCGCAGGCCACCCATGTACTGGCTCAGGACATTCACGGCGCCCGAGGTGAGGCCGGTGAGGTCGAAGAAGCGCAGCGCCTCATCGGTGAGGACGAGGTTGCCGCCCGCTTCGGCCCACGCCTTGATGTCGGCGAGGAGAGCGCTGTTGCCCTCGATGTCCTTGATGGCGGAGCCGGGGATGACAAACTGGTCGAAGTTGTCGAGTTGGGCGCGGGTGAGCGAGCCCGCGGTCGCCTTGGCGAGGACGCCGGGCAGCTCGCCGTTGCGGACGAACGGCTTGAGGTCCTCCCAGTACTGGGCGGGGCGGGCCGTGAAGCCGCCGTTCGTGCCGTAGTCCCACAGGTCGTCGCCGGGGTTCTGGTCGGCCCAGCCGCCGGGAGTGCGAAGCGTGCCGTCCTCGTTGAGGTCGTCGAGGCTGGTGGCCACGAAGGAGGGCTCGAGGTAGAGCGTGCGGGCACCCTTGGTCTCGAAACTAATCTGGATGTCGAGAGCGGAGGCGTCCATGTAGGACTTGACAATCTCGCGCACCATCTTCACGTGGAAGTCGTTGAAGACTTGGCCGGGGCCGTACTGCGAGTCGGTCGTGATGTGGTTGTAGGCGAGCTCGATGTCGTAGCCGGGCGCGTTGAGACCAGTGTCCTGGGCGAAGAAGTCGCCGTTGAAACCGGAGTCGGTGTAGCCGATGGCGTCGATGACGGTGTAGTAGTTGGCGAACTCGCTCGAACCGGCGGCGGAGAGAGCGCTGCCGGGGAGCGGGCAGTCGCCAATGAAGCCCTGCGGGGTTGGGTCGCCGCCGGGGATGCAGGCCGCCTGGGAGGCTGGGGTCAAGGCAACGCCTTCGACGGTCTCGCCGGTGGCAAAGAGCTGCTCCCAGTTGTCGAAGTGGGGCGAGCCGTTGAGGCGGTCCTTGAGCGTCTGGGCAAGGCCGATGCTGCGCTGCATCTCCTGCGGGCTCAGGGCGCCGGCGGGCAACATGATGGCGCCGAAGTTCTGGTGGTTGAGCATGCCGTGGATGTCGATGGCGTAGGCCCAGTTGATGTCCTGCTCAATCATCCAGTTGTAGTAGCCGATGGATTCCGGCTCGCCGACCGAGTTGCGGGCGGGGCTCGGGCTCTGCCAGCCCGCCGTGGGGGCCTGGCGGTTGAGGTCGACGTTGTTGCCGTTCGTGCGGCAGAATCCGGGGCCAGCCGCGCAGTAGGGGTCGAGGATGAACGGAATCTCGTCGTGAGCCCAGCCGTCGGCGTTGGGGAAGAGCAGGAAGACGCGCATGAAGTCGAGGTAGTCTTGGTAGATGGTGACCTCGCCGCCCGTCGGCTTGGTGATGGGGCTCGGGAGGCCAGCTTCGTTCTGGACGCCTTCGGCGGCGAGACCGATGCCCTTCACGAGGTCCTCAAGGACACGGAAGCCGCCTTCGCGGCCGCCCTTCTCGTTGCCGTGAATTGAGAGCATGAAGAGCATGGATTGGCGGTTCTCGAGCGGAATCGGGGACTCCTTGTTCGTGACCTCCAGCATGTAGATCGGGAGCGTCGTGCGTGCCGTGGGGCACTGGCTGCCACCCAGGGGATCGCTCGGGTTAGGCGGGGATGGCTGCGAGCACAGACCGGCCGACTGGGCGACCTCGTGGATGGTGAGGTACTTCTGGCCCGCCGGGGAGTTGGCGAGGTAGTTGAGACCGGCCTGGAACTCGTAGTAGGAGATGTAGTCGGTGGCCGGGAGCTGACTCGCGCCGTCGAGGGCGTAGGGGGAGCCAGCGATGGAGAGCGGGCTCGCCTCCGGGAAGACGCGGCCGGTGACGGTCTCGCAGATTTCCGGCATGATGACCTGCGGCACCGGGGGGGCCACCGGGCTCACGGAGCCAAGACAGTAGGGCACGACCGGGTTGGCGGCGGCCGGGGCGGGAATCAGTGTAGCAGCGAGCAGGGCGGCCAGGAGCAGAGCCTGACCGGCGCGCAGGAGGCGGGAGCCTTCCGACATAAAGCGGCGACGCAAGGGGGGTCGTTTAACGTTTGTCGCCTTCGAATCAGCCGGATTTCCTCTGGAAACGCACGATTGACCACATCCGGCCAATCAGCAAGAATCCGGCGAGTGGTTTTACCAGAAGTCGGCCGAGGCTCCGGAAGAGTCGAGGGGATCCTCGTAGGTCTCCTTGGTCGCCTTGAAACCAGCGGCCTCGGCGCGGCCCATGAGCGCCTTGGCGCCCGCCTCGTCGCTGAGGGGGAACTCAAAGGTGAGCTTGGTGCCAGCCTCGGAGAGGAGCTTCTTGAAGTTCTCCTTGTCCTCCTTGAACAGCTTCGCCGTGGCGTTGTCCTTGCAGATGACGGCGACGCGCAGGGTGGCCATCGAGTTCAGGCCCCCTCGATGAGCGAGACCTTCTGAATCTCGTCCCATTGGCGGATGGCGTCCACGACGGCGCCGCCCTCGATGACCTGGCCGAAGACGGTGTGCTTGCCGTCGAGGTGGGGCTGCGGGCTGTGCGTGATGAAGAACTGGCTGCCGTTCGTGTTGGGGCCTGCGTTGGCCATCGAGAGAACGTGCTTGCCGTGGCGACGCGGGTTGCCGCGAATCTCGTCGGCGAACTGGTAGCCGGGGCCGCCGGTGCCGGCGCGGTTGCTGCCTTTCTGGCGCGAGTGGGGGCAGCCGCCCTGCACCATGAAGTCGGAGATGACGCGGTGCCAGTGCAGGCCGTCGTAGAAGCCCTGCTTGGCGAGCTTGGTGAAGTTCTCGATGGTCTTGGGGGCGTCCTTGGCGAACAGCTCGATGTCGATGTTGCCGCGGTTGGTCTGGATGCGGATGACGGGCAGTCCGCCTTCCTTCTTGGCCATGGTGCCGGCCAAGGGGAGTGCTATGAAAATCTGTGGGAAGCGCCGGGTGCTTGCGCAACAGATGGAGATGTCAGCCCAGTGGCCAGCAACGGCTTTCTTCCCGTGGTCCTGCGCAGGGTGATGCCAGAACCTGTGCCGTCCACCCCGCCCGCGAAGCCACCTGCGATGCCGCGCTGGGTTAAGGTGGCGGCAGCGGTCGTTCTCCTGGCGGCCATCGCATTCCTCGCCATCCACCTCGACGGGGGCGGCCTGGGAGGCCACGCGCCATGATGACGCCTCGTCAGGTCCGGCTCTCGCTCACGGTGCACGTCGTCGCCTCCGTTGGATGGCTGGGCGCCGTTGCGGCGTTCCTCGTTCTTGCCGTTGCCGGCCTACAGAGCGCGGACGCCCAAGCTGTGCGCGGCCTCTACGTCGCGATGGACATCACCGCCCGCTGGGCCATCGTCCCGTTTGCCTTCGCATCGCTGGCGACCGGAATCATCCATTCCCTGGGCACGCCTTGGGGACTGGTGCGCCACTACTGGGTCGCGGCCAAACTCGCCATCACACTTGTCCTCACGGTTCTTCTCCTCCTGCACTTGCGGCCCATCGGCCATCTTGCCGATGTCGTGGAAGCGACCACGTTGGCAAGCGGAGAGCTGGACGGACTCCGGCTGCAATTGGTGGCGCAGGCGGCGGCCGCCCTCATCGCCCTCGTTGTCGCCACGATGCTCTCCATCTACAAGCCGAAGGGACTCACACCGCGTGGATGGCGGCTGCAGCAAGCTTCGCGCTGAACTCAACCTACGTTTGGCATCGCATCGCGCGGGACGATGAACCAGCCCTCGAGGACGGGGTGCGGTTTCGCGGTCGCCCAGACAAGGCGCGTCCCCGCCGCGACGCCGCGCAGGAGCGGCACCGTCGCCCCCGCCACGACGACGGTGGCAAGACCTGCGGCGACGGCGAGTTCGGCCTCGGCCTGGAGGCCGGCTTCGGTGGCGCGGTCGGGAGAGAGGGCGATGAAGCGGCCTTCGAGGGCAACGGTTGGCTCGGCATCGGCGACCTTCTCGATGCGAGCGGCGCCAAGGCCGAGTTCGGGCCCGTCGCGTCCCGCCTTCACCGACGCGCCAAGCAAGCGAAGGGCCTGCCCCATCCTCCAGGCGACGGCGTGCCGCGTCTCCTCGTCCCACAGGACGAGCGCCGCCTCGCCTGTGGCGTCACGCAGCATGACGCGCAGAAGCCGCCCCTCGCCGCCGCGCTTGCGGGTGAATGTGCGCGGCAGGCCGATGGCGACAATGGTAGCCGCGACGACGCCGACCTGCCCCGCTTCCAGCCGGCCAAGGGCGAGCGGGCGGGATTCGTCGGAACCGGCAAGCGCCCGCTTGGCGCGCTCCGCCACGTCGGGGCTGACCAATTCGCTCCACTCCACGCCGCTTGCAGCCACGGCACATTCATGGGTCCTGTGGTGGGCGGTGCGAAACCTTGCTTTGGGCTGGCCCGCGCACAAGTCGGTGCGTATTCATGCCCCTTCCCGCTGAGTTGCTTGTCGCATGGATGACCGCCCCTTCGCTGGACGCACCGCCCTCGTCACAGGGGCCGCAGCCCGGCTCGGGCGCACCATCGCCCTCCGGCTTGGCAGCCTCGGCGCGAGCGTCGTCGTCCACCACAACGCCAACACGGTGGGGGCGTACCAGGTCTGCTCGGAACTGCAAAGCCGCGGCGTCGATGCGACGCCTCTCGCCGTGGACCTCGCGGATACGGCCGGCCCCGCAGCGCTCATCGCCCAGGCGCGCAAGGCGACCGGCAAGCCGCTCGATTTCCTCGTCAACAATGCCGCCATCTACCCGAAGTCGAAGCTGGAGACGCTGAGCTGGACCGGCCTCGAAAACGCGCTGCGCGTCAACGCCTGGGCCCCGTTCGAGCTGACGCGCGCCTTCGCCGCCCAGGCCAAGAAAGGGGGCGGCGTCGTGAACCTCCTCGATACCCGCATCGCCGATTACGACTGGGACCACGTCGGCTACATTCTCTCCAAGCAGATGCTCGCCGAGCTCACGCGGCTCACCGCCATCCAGTACGCCCCGCTCGTGCGCGTCAACGGGGTGGCCCCCGGCCCCATCCTGCCCCCTGTCGGCGAGGCGGAGGCAACACTCGACCGGTTGAGCCGTCACCTGCCGCTACGCGCCACACCCTCCCCCGACGACGTCGCGGACGCTGTGATCTACCTCCTCGGCTCGCGCGGCGTCACCGGTGAGATTGTGAGCGTCGATGGCGGTCGCCACCTCGGCAAGGCCGTGTACGATGCCAAGCCGGAAGGCAAGGCAAAGTAAATCGCTCGCGCTCCCACGAGTCGCAGATTACGCAGATTTCTCAGATTCGTTTCTGGGGCAATGCGAATCTGCACAATCTGAGAAATCTGCGACAAAGGAGGGCTTATGGCCGCCTTCCCTCCTGTGAGTGCATGCCCTCTGTAGGCCAACCACTCCCTGCCTTTTCCATCGCCGCCGCCGTGTCGGGGCGCCCCATCACGCCGGCCCTCTTTGCCAAGCGCGGCGTCCTGATTCTACACGGCGTCAAGTCCTCGGATGCGGCCAAAGAGGTCAGCAAGCTTGTGCGCGGCCGCTGGCCGCAGGCAACCGACGTCGCACTCGCCTCCATCGTCGACCTGCGCAGCTTCGCTGGCCTGTGGAAGAAAGTCGCCGAGGCGCAAATCAAATCCACGTACGAGAAGCTCGCTGCGAAGGCGACCGAGGCAGGTCTCGACCCCGCGGAACAGGTCCTCATTGGCCCCGATTGGGACGGCTCCGTCTGCGCCACGCTCGGCGCCACGAAGCCGGACGAGGCGCCGACCGCCCTCGTCGTCAAATCGGGAACCGTGGTTGCCGTGTGCGTCGGTGCCGACCTCACAAAGCAGGTCGAGACCGCCCTGTCCTGACGCGCAACCTTATCGCGCCGAAGCCCCATTCCCAAGTGATGCGTGATGTCTGCGTCGTCGGAATTGGCAGCACGAAGTACGGCAAGTCCGACCTGAGCGCCCGCGAACTGATGGCCAGCGCCGCGCAGGGCGCCATCAAAGACTCCGGCATTGACCCCGACCGCATCGCCTCCGGCATCTTCGGCAACGCGTTCGGCGTCGCGGAGAAGCAGGGCCACCTCGGTCCGCTCATCATGACGGCGCTCGGCCTCGACACGAAGCCCGCCACCGTCGTCGAGACCGCCTGTGCGTCGGGCGGCACCGCATTCCACCACGGCTACCGCGAGGTCGCCGGCGGATTCTCCGACGCGGTGCTGATTGGCGGGGTCGAGCGCGTCAGCATGTTGGACACCCTCACCGCGACCACCTACTTCGCCTACGGCTCCGACTACACCTACGAAGGCGGAACCGGCTGCAGTTTCCCCGGCCTCTACGCGACGATGGCGCGCAGCTATTTCCAGAAGTACGGCGCCACCGAGCAGGACCTGGCGCAAGTCGCCATCAAGAACCATGAGAACGCATTGCACAACCCACTCGCGCACCTGCAGAAGCGCATCACGCTCGAGGACGTGATGACCAGCATGAAGGTCGCCGACCCGCTCAAACTCTACGACGCCTGCCCGTTCAGCGATGGCGCCGCGGCGGCCATTCTCTGCGACGAGACGACGGCCAAGGAGTTGACGGACACTCCCATCTACGTCGAGGCGAGCGCCCGCGCCGGAAGCATCGCAAGTCTGCACGACCGCGTCGATTTGACAAGCCTTCCCGGCGCCGTCGCAGCGAGCCAGGCCGCACTCCGGCAGGCCAAGCTCACGGTGGATCAGATTGATTTCTTTGAGGTGCACGACTGCTTCACCATCGCCGAGATCGCCGCGAGCGAGGACTTGGGCCTCTTCAAGAAAGGCACCGGGGCGAAGGCGACCGTGGACGGACTCACACGCATCGGCGGCAAGCGCCCCATCAACCCGTCCGGCGGCCTCAAGGCAAAAGGCCACCCGGTCGGTGCGACCGGAGCGGGCCAAGTCGTCGAGGTTGTGAAGCAGCTGCGCGGGGAGGCTGGAGGTCGCCAGGTCGAGAAGGCGCGGCGCGGGCTGACGCACAACGTCGGCGCCACGGGCGGAACCGTCGTCGTCAACATCCTGAGCCGGAGGAGCTGAGATGGCCGACGTCGAATCGCCCCGCCCCATCCTGAGCCTGAAAGAACAACGCGAAGAGTTGCGCAACGGCAACGTCATCGGATTCCACTGCTCGGCCTGCAAGGAGGACCGCTTCAGCCCGATGCTGCGCTGCCCGAAATGCAAGTCGGACAAGATCGTGCGCCGCCCGTTCAGCAAGACCGGAACCATCGTGAGCTACACCATTCAGACCGTCGCGAGCGAGGCGTTCCTCAACGAGACACCGTTCGCCTTCGCGCTCGTCAAACTGGACGACGGGCCGACGGTCTCAGGCTGGATTCCCTGGATTGCAAAACCCAAGGATTTGCCGCTCGGGCAGAAGGTCGAGTACACGCCGAGCTACAAGCCAGGAATGCTGTTTGAAAAGAAGTAGCAGGGAGCCTACAATCCTTTCAGCACCGACTCGACCGCCGCCTTGACGTCGCCCGGAACGAGGTAGGCAGCGCGTTTGGCGATGGGGTCGCTCGGGTCGGAGCCGATGGCGCAGAGCAGCGGGTTGCCCTCGATGGCTTCGAGGAAGTCGAGGGCGCCCCAGAGCCCCACGGTGACGAGGAGGCGCGGCTTGACGCGGTGGTCGTTGACGCCGACGACGTTGCCTTCGTCTTTGGCGAGCCCGCGCTCGACGATGCCCAGCGTCACCCCAAACACGGCGTCGAGCCGTTTTGCGAGTTCGCGGACCAGGGCAAGCTCCTCGGCGCTCTGGATGCGGGCGCCGGCGACGACGACGCGGTCGGCCGTCTCCAGCGTCGCGGGGGCCGGCGGTTGGTGGCCCACCACCTCGATGGGTGCAAGGCGGCCGGACTGGACCGTGAGGTCATGGACGCGCACAGTGGCGTCTGGCGTCTCCAACGGAGCGCGGAAGAGGCCGCGCTGCACCGAGACGAACTGCGGCAAACTCTGCATCGCGGTGACGACTTGGAAGCGCGCCTGGCCGCCCGATTCGTGCGTGACGACCGCTTTGCGCTCGCTCGTGTCCATCTCTACCTTGCTCGCTCCGGTGACGAAGCCGACGCCGAGTCGATTGGCGGCGAACGCGGTGACGGCGTCGCCGGTGCGGCTTTGGAACACCAGCACCAATTCGGGCCGCCGCTTGCGCACCACCTGCTCGAGGATGCGGGCCGTGTGGTCGATGGGAGCGTAATCGGGAGCGGCGACGCGGTAGATGGTGTCGAGCGGGAAGCGCTTCAACTGCGCGGTTGCTCCCTCCAGATCCTTTCCGATGAGAAGGACCTCGACGCGGCAGCCCAGCTCGTCGGCGATGTGGCGGGCGCGGCCGACGAGCGCCAGCGTCTCGGGATAGACGCCCGATTTGGTGGCGCGGCCGAGGACGAGGATGTTGCGCCAGTCACTGCCCCGCACGTCGTCCAAGCTGGCGGCCGGCGCAGGCCGTGTCTCGACGGAATCGTAGATGGAAGCGAAGCCAAGATCGCTCACGATGGGCCTCCGCCTTTCTCCGCGATAAGGCTCCGGCTGCGCAATCGGCGCACGAGGGTCGCCCCGTCCACCGACTCCAGACTGCGCGACTCCTGCGGCACGTTCTCGATGCGCAGCCGCTTCGTGAGCGCCTTCTGCACCGTGTAGTTGTCCGCCTTGACGCGAAGCAATCCTTTGACGCGGTGGGCGTCGTGGATGCCCCACGCCGTGGGGTGGCTCGGCTCAAGGTCGCCGGCGAGGAGGACGGATGGACGCGGGATGCGCAGGTCGTAGTCGCCAAACAGCGACTGGTAGGAGATGCGCAGGGCGTTTCCTTCGGGGGCGACGCGGCTCACACCGACGGCGCACGGCATCTCCAGGAGGCCAGCGAGGGCAGCAAGCGTGCCAGTGAAGCCGGCGAACTCGCTGCGCGCCGGTCCGACGATTGCGTCGAACGGGCCCATCTGCCGCACCACGTCGGCAATCGTGGCGGCGCGCGTGGAGGCGTCCGACTCGAACGCAGCGGCCCCCTCGACCAGGACGCCCTGGTCGGCGCCGTGCGCCATCGCCTCACGCAGAACTTCTTCGCCACCGCCCTTGTCCACGTGGACGACGACCAGTTCGGCGCCCGTCGCCTTGAGTTGCTTGGCGAGCGCCAACGCCTGCGCCGATTCGCGACTCAGGATGCGCTCGACGCCCTCGGTGTCCACGCTTCCGTTGCGGCGCAATCGGATGGGGCCGTGGAAGGCGCCGGTGACGGGGACCAGAACGCGCAGGCGGGCCGCCATCAGCGCGCCTCCTGCAGAAGCTCTCTCGCGATGATGAGGCGCTGCACTTCGTTGGTGCCTTCGTAGATTTCTGTGATGACCTGGTCGCGGAAGGAGCGGTCCATGCGCCCCTTCATGCGCAGCCCGTCGCCGCCAAACAGTTGGATGGCGCGCTCGCCGGCGCGGCCGGTCATCTCGCTGCAGTGAATCTTCACGACGGCCGCGGCGCGGCTCACCTTTTCGCGCAGAGCGCGCGGCACCGGCTCCCCCTTCGCGATGCGCTCGTAGTAGTCGTTGGTGAGCGTCGCGGCATGGTACACAGCCGCCTCGGCAAGGTGGATGTCGGTCGCCATGTCGGCGAGCATCCACTGGATGGACTGACTCTTCCCGATGGGCTTGCCGAAGCGCTCGCGTCCTTTGGCGCGCCGGACGCAATCATCGAGCAGACGCTTCGTGGCACCCAGGCAGGCGGCCCCCAGGCCAACGCGGCCGCCGTCGAGGGCGGTGAGCGCCGCGATGAACCCTTCGCCCACCTTGCCAAGCACGTTCTCCTTGGGAACGCGGACGTTGTCGAAGATGAGCTCCGCCGTGTTGCTCTGGCGGATGCCCATCTTGTCCTCGATGGTTCCGACCTTGAATCCCTCCATGTCGTTCTCGACGATGAAGGCGGTGACGCCGCCGTGGGCGCCCAGCGTCTCGTCGGTGACGGCGAACGCGATGATGGTGTCGGCGAAGTTGCCGTTCGAGCACCAGATTTTCGTTCCGGACAGAAGCCAATCGTTGCCGTCGCGCACCGCCTTCGTCTTGATGCTGGCCGCATCGGAACCAGCCGTCGGCTCGGTGAGGGCGAAGGCCGCAATCTCGCGACCCTCCGCGATGGGGCGGACGTAGCGTTCGCGTTGCTCGGCGTTGCCGAACAGATAGATGGGCATCAGCCCGATGCCGCTGTGGGCACCGTAGATGGTGCCCAGGCTGGAGTCCACCGCGGAGATCTCCTCCATGAGAATGCAGTAGCCCACTTCGCCCATGTCGGCGCCGCCCAGGCTGCGCGGCATGCCGATGCCGAACCAGCCCTGCTCCTGCATTTTCTTGACGAGGTGCAGCGGCGAGTCGCCGCCGTGGCCGGACCAGTCGTCGGCGGGCAGGTGGGGCTCAATCTGGTTTCGCATGAACTGCCGCGCCGAGCGTTTGAGCAGCCGCTGCTCCGGGCTGAACTCGAACTCGAAGGCCACCTACGCCGCCTCCGACGAACCGCAGATGGCGCAGATTGCGCAGACGGACTCTGCGTGCATCTGCGCTATCTGCGGTTGGGAAGGCACGGTCCGCCTCACTTGCCCTTGAATTCGGGGCTGCGCTTCTCGATGAAGGCGGTGACACCCTCAACGAGATCCTCCGTCACGGCGAGGCGGGCGGCGGCTTCAGCTTCCACCTTGAGTGCATCTTCGCGGGTCGCGGCGCGGATGGTGCGGTGCAGCGTTGCCTTTGCCTCGGCGACGGCAAGCGGGGCGGCCTTCATGTGGATGGCGCGCGCGATGTCGATGGCGGCGCGCACCTCTTCGCCGTCCGGGACAATCTTGTTGACGAGGCCGATGCGCTGCGCCTCTTGGGCGTTGATCATCTGACCCGTGAAAATCAGCTCCTTTGCCTTGGCGAGTCCGACGAGGCGGGGCAGGCGGGTCGAGCCGCCCCAGGCGGGAAGGAGGCCGATCCAGACTTCGGGCTGGCCGTAGCGGGCGCGGTCGCTGCTGACGCGGATGTCGGCAGCCATGGCGAGCTCGCAACCGCCGCCCAGGGCGAGGTTGTTGACGGCCGCGATGACCGGCTTGCGGCAATCCTCGATGGCGTTGAACGCGGCGTGGCCGGCGGCGACCAGGTCGGCCGACTGCGCGGGGCCGAGGCCGGCGAACGCTTTGAGGTCTGCTCCGGCGCAGAAGGCGTGGTTGCCGGCTCCGGTGAGGACGACGGCGCGCACGTCGTCGTTCTTGGAGAGCGCCTCGAACTCCGCCTTGAGCTCCTTGAGGACGGCGGGGTTGAGCGCGTTGACCGGCGGGTGGTCGAGCGTGACGGTGGCAATCTTGTTCTCAATCTTGATTTTGACGAGGTCTCCCATGGGGTTCAGGTCTCCTTGTGAATCTCCTAGTTCTCCTTCGCATACTCGAAAAAGCCGCGGCCGGATTTCTGTCCGAGGCGGCCGGCGGCCACCAGTTGGTTGATGATTTGGACGGGGCGCTGTGGGACGATGCCGCCTTGTTGTTCCCGGATGGATTTGGCGGCGTGCTGGATGACGTCGAGGCCGACGAGGTCGGCGAGGGCGAGGGGGCCCATCGGGAAGCCGGCGCCGGTCTGCATCGCGAGGTCGATGTCCTTGGGCTTGGCGACGCCCTCCTCGTAGCAGGCAAACGCCTCCGCCAGCATGGGGCCGAGGATGCGGTTGACGAGGAACCCGGGGCACTCCTTGACCTGGATGGGAATCAACGGGTAGCGCTGGTTGCGCATCGGCGCGAAGAAATTGACGACGTCCTCCAGGATGTCGGCGCGCGACTCGATGCCGGGGATAATCTCGATGAGCGGCAGCGTCGTTGGCGGGTTGAAGAAGTGGACGCCGAGGAAGCGTCCGCGCCGATTGGCGGGGAGCGAGGAGGCCAAATCGGAGATGCTGAGCGTGCTGGTGTTGGTGGCGAGAACGCAATGCTCCGGAACCTTGGTGAGCAGTTCGGCGAAGATTTTTTTCTTGAGCGCCGGGTTCTCGGGGGCCGCCTCGATGACCAGTTCGGCCTTGTCGAAGCCGTCGAAGCCGGTCGTGAAGGTGATTTTGGACAGGAGTTTCTCTTTGCGCTTGGCATCGAAATTGGGCTTGAGGGTCTGTTCTGCTTTGGCCTTCTGCTCGGGCGTGAGGGCGACGCCCGACTTGGATTCAAACTCGGCGATGGCGCGGCTCGCTTTTCCGGCCTGGAATGCGATGAGGGTGTCCAAGTCGCCTTCGATGGTCTTGCGGCCGCGGGCGAGCGCCGCCTCGTCCACGTCCCGGAGGGTCACGTTGACATTGTTGAGTGCCAAGACTTGGGCAATGCGGGCTCCCATGACGCCCGCTCCGATGACGACGGCCCGATCGACGAACAGCACCATAGCACACCTGGCCTTGGCCGGTGGCAACACATGCCGCCGAGCCCGGTTAATGGTTCTCCCGGCCTCACCCGCCAAGTCGCCTCGACCCTGTGTTCTGGTCCACTTTGACTTGACAGGTTCATGTTCATCCCGAAAATGTCCAGGTGAAGCGAGCGGATCCCCCACCCCCTCCGCACGCAGAACAGGGCGCACAGCTGCCGCCGGTCCGACGGGGCCCACCGCTTGCGTCGAGATTCCCTTGAAGTGCAACGGTTTCCGCGCAATTTCACTCATAAAGTTGTGGGGCAACGGGGATAAGGTGCCCTAGACCAGAACAGGGGTCATGGCAGCCCAACCTACCATGCCTTCTCTCCCCCGCAACGCAGCCCGCGCCTCGGCGCCTGCCCCCCGGACGCCCTCCCGCACCAACGTGGGATGGACCGCCATCCCGATTCGCCCCACGCAGCCCGCCCTCAAGCTTGCCTCCCCTGCCCGTCCCGCCCACGCTCGACCCGCCCGTTCCGGCCTCCTCGCCTGGATTCGGGTCCACAAAGTGGCGAGCGCCGTCGGCGCCACCCTGCTTCTGCTCTCGGGCCTCGTCACGGCCGCCCTCTTGATTCGCCAGGACATCGCCACCGCGCCCAGCACGACCGCTCCGGACGTGAAGTTCCTCAGCGGCACCAGCTACGCCAGCATCAACGCCGCCGGATTCGCCACCCTCACCCTTGGGTCGAGCGGAGCAAGCGCCAACCTCGCGCTCAGCGGAGTCTCCGGCGCCGCCCTTGTCACCTTGGGCGACGTCATGAAATTGCAGAACACCGATGCCACGCAGGCCTACACCGTCACCCTGGCACGCAGCGCCGCCCTCAACGCAGCCATCACCGGCTTCACCGTGACCATCAAAGATGGCGCCACCACGCTTCTGACCTGGGACGCCGCCAGCGCTGCCACCTCGAGCAGTTTCAACCTCGCGGTCTCCAAGACCTTGGACATCTCGGTCGCCCTGGTGGTCACCGACGGAACCGCCGCCGGTGCCCTCGGCAGCTTCGGGATGCAGTTCAGCCTCGCTCCTGTCTAGGGTGAACCGCGTGCGCTTCGGCTGGGTCGCGGTGGCCCTCTTGTTCGTCGCCTCAACCGCCATGGGCGCGTTGCAGCTTCGGCAGGATGTGGCCGCCGTGCCCTCCGCACTCGCCCCGCCCGTCACCCTGGCAAGTGCCGCCTCCGGCTCCACCAGCCTGGGTGCGAGCGCCACCAGCGCCACGACCAGCGTCAGCATCGGCCTCTCCACCCTCAACGTCCTCAAGGTCCACAAAGTGACCGGCAACTGGGACGTCAAGGTGAGCCTCGTCTCCGCGAGCGGATTCAGCGTCCTGGAGTCGGCCACCGTTGCTCTCGTCGGCGCTTCGACACAGACCCAGGTCGTGGTCACCCTCGGCTCCGTCGTGCAGAGCATCGGCACCGCCGTCGCACTCACAGGCTCGGACATCACCATCACGGTGGCCGCCACCCTCGCCGCGACCGCGGCGCTCGGGCTCAACGTCGTGCTGGTGCCGCAAGGCGGCTCCGGGCCGACGCTACTCTACAGCTACACCTTGACGCTGGGGTGAGACCGGCTGGCGGGCCCGGAGCCCTTATCCCCAGCAACGACCCATTGCCCGGCATGGCCACGAAGAAGGTCGCCGCCAAGAGCGCCGCGAAGAAGCCTGTCAAAAAGACCGCCGCAAAGAAGGCGGCCAAAGCCGCTCCGAAACGCGCGGCGCCGGCACGCAAGGGCCCCGACCCCAAGCTGGCCGCCCGTGCCGAGCATGAGCACCAGGATCCGCGCGTGGGTGCCAACGGCGGCCACAACGTGGCCGGCCATGACAAGCAGCAGCACGCAGGAAAACCTCCAGCCCCTCGCCGCGACCGCATCATCAACTGGTTCCGGCGCGGAAGCGGGCGTTAGGACGCTTCCACGGCGGCCCGAACGAAGCGAGGGAAGGCGTCCGGTTGGCTCAGCTGGCCGGAGGTTCCGGCGCGGCGGCAACCGCTGATTGGCCGGATGCAAAACCGATTTGCAGGATTGAGCTACCGCTCGAGCGCTAAGTCAATCCGTCCAATCGTAGGCTGGAATCCGTCGAATCAGGAGCCAACGACGATGACATCGCGCACGGCGCGAATCGCGGTGAACGGGAAGGTGAGGCGGCCCTGGGCGTCCTTGGCCATGCCCTTGGTGCTAACCTCGGCGCCGGCCTCGACGTGGATGCCGATGAGGTCGCCCGTCTGGACGTTGGTGCTGATGGCTCGCAGGATGCCGAGGTAGCCGCCCTCGTTGCTCATCACAGTCTTGCCACGCAGCTCAGACTCGAAGACCTTGGTCATCCGTGCACCGCTCCCTTCGAGTCTGCCAGGGGAAATAAGGGTAGCGAGACGGTTGCGGAGCGGGGGCTTGGGCCCGAAACGATTCCGCTGCTCGCTCCCTTAGCCCGCCACGGCGTCCGACGACGACGTCTGCGAGTTGCGGAAGACCCGCCGGGGCCACAGGGTCCCAACGACGGTGGCCAGAGTGTCAACGGCGGTGGAGATGCCGACCAAGAGCCAGCCGGCGGCCATTGGGCTGACGTCGGCCACCATGAAGATGAGAAACGCCATGAGGCCGAAGCGCCAGTAGTAGCGGCCCACCAGCCCGAGGCCTTCGACGGTGCGGCCCGCGGCGGCCTCAAGACGGCCGTAGCGAAATTCCTGGAAGAGCACCGTGCCGCCTGAAAGCGCCGCGATGCCGAGGAGCTTGGGCCAGCCGATGTCCGTCCAGGACGTTCCTGGCACGCGCAGCTCGCTCACGAGTTGCAGCGTGGCCAGCCAGAAGACGCCTCCATGCAACGCGAAGAAGCCGGCAATCCATCTCTGGACCGGAAGAATCCGAACGACGCCGACCGCGAGAAACGCGCCGAGCCCGCCCCAGTAGGCGAAAGCGGCTTCGAGCACATCCCAACCAAACAGCAGCATGCCAGCGATGGGCCAGACATGGCCGAGAACGCCGACGGCGAGATGGACGCCGAGCGGCCCGGGCGGCCGTTCGACCTTCTCGATGCGGTACAGCGCCTCGCTCATGCGGCCCGAGTGGAGGGCGAGAACTTCACGCTATCCAAATTGGAACGGCCCTCTGGTCCGCTTGGCGGCCGGAGATTATGCGCCGTCCGCAGCGAGCGTAGCCGTCTGGCACGCAACGTCGATGAGGGGTGGTCGCGGAGCGACCACCCGTCCAGGGCCTCATGGGCGGTCGCCCCCGCGACCGCCCGTGCGTCTGACGAGGGGTCTTCGTCCGGGCCGCAAGCGGCCCGGAGTCCGCGCCGTCTCGCCCTACGGGCTCGACGGCTCGGGCCCGTAGGGCCCCGGCTGTCGGCGAAACGGCCGCAGCCGTTTCGCTGTTCTACAGGAATTCCATTCCGCTGGCGTTGCCGGTGGCGGCCTTCTTGACGGCGGTCTGGCCGAGTTGTTCGGCGAGGCGGTCGTAGTACTTGATGACCTCTTCTGTGACGCTGGAGCGGACGCTGCGCAGCGCCTCCTCGAAGTGGTTCTTGTTGACGACGCGCGCCTTGCGGTCTTCGCGCAGCGCCACGATGGCGGCCTCGCGGCAGAGCGCCTCGATGTCGGCGCCGACGTAGCCCTTGGTGACCTTCGCGAGGTCGCCGAGGTCGACGTCCTTGCCAAGCGGCATGGTCATGGCGTGCACTTTGAGAATCTGGGCGCGGGCGGCCTCGTCGGGGGCCGAGACCTTGATGACGCGGTCGAAGCGGCCGGCGCGCAGGAGGCCAGGATCGATGATATCGGGGCGGTTGGTGGCGCCGATGATGACGACCCCCTCCATGCCCTCGAGGCCGTCCATGAGCGTCAAGAGCTGGTTGACAATGCTCTCCGTGACGTGGCTGCCTTCGTAGGCGCCGCGGCGCGGGGCGATGGCGTCAATCTCGTCGAGGAAGACGATGCTGGGGCTGGCCTGTTTGGCCTTCTTGAAAATCTCGCGGATGGCCTTCTCGGACTCGCCGACCCATTTGCTGAGAATCTCGGGGCCTTTGACGCTGAGGAAATTGGCGCCCGACTGGTTGGCGACCGCCTTGGCGAGCAGCGTCTTGCCGGTGCCCGGGGGGCCGTAGAGCAGGATGCCGCGGGGCGGCTTGATGCCCATGCGGACGAACGATTCGGGGTCCTCGAGCGGCCACTCGACCGCCTCCTTGAGCTGCTGCTTGACCTCGGCGAGGCCGCCGACGGTCTCCCAGGTAACGTTGGGAACCTCGACGAGGAATTCGCGCAGAGCGCTGGGGTCCACAATCTTGAGGGCGCCCTTGAAGTCCTCCGCGTTGACGTTCATGCGCTCAAGAAGCTCGGTGGGGACCGGCTGGTCGAGGTCAATCTCGGGCAGGTAGCGACGGAGCGATTTCATCGCCGCCTCGCGGGCGAGCGCCATGAGGTCCGCGCCGACGAAGCCGTAGGTCTGGTCGGCGAGAGCGTCAAGGCTCACATCCTCCGCCTTCGGCATGTTGCGCGTCTGGATCATGAGAATCTCCAGGCGGCCCGCCTTGTCGGGGACGCCGATTTCCACTTCGCGGTCGAAGCGGCCGGGGCGGCGCAGAGCGGGGTCAATGGAGTCGGGCCGGTTGGTGGCGCCGATGACGATGATTTTGCCGCGGCCCTTGAGGCCATCCATCAGCGTGAGCATCTGCGAGACGACGCGGCGCTCGACCTCGCCTTGCACCTCATCGCGCTTGGGGGCGATGGCGTCCATCTCGTCGATGAAGACGATGGCGGGAGCGTTCTTCTCGGCCTCTTCGAAGGTCTTGCGCAGGTTCTCTTCGGACTGGCCGTAGAACTTGCTCATGATCTCTGGGCCGTTGATGGTGTAGAACTGTGCGCCCGACTCGTTGGCAACCGCGCGGGCAATCATCGTCTTGCCGGTGCCGGGCGGGCCGTGCAGCAGGACGCCCTTCGGCGGGTCGATGCCGAGACGCTCGAACAGTTCCGGGTGCTTGAGCGGGAGCTCGATCATCTCGCGGACGTTGGTGAGCGCCTCACGCAGACCGCCGATGTCCTCATAGGAAATCTGCGAGACCGCGGAGCCCGCTTGGGTGGCCGCCTCTTCGCTGACTTTGATCTGGGTCTCCTCGTTGATGAGCACGATGCCCTTGGGGTTCGTGCTGATGATGCTGAAGGGGAGCGCGTTGCCAAAGAGGGCAATGTTGGGGACGACGACGATGTCGCCCTGGACGCAGGGGCGCTTGAGCAGGCCGCGCTTGGCGAGGGCGTCGATGCCGTCGCCAAACTGAATCTGCTGGTCCTGGCTGATGGCGGGAGCGAGGGTGACCTGCTTGGCGGGCTTGACGTCCGCCTTCTTGATGGCGACCTTGTCGCCAATGCTGACGCCAGCGTTCTTGCGCGTCAGGTTGTCGATGTGGATGATGCCCTTGCCCTCGTCGCCAGGGTGGCTGCGCCAGACGACGGCGGCGGTGGTCTTGTGGCCCTTGATTTCGATGATGTCGCCGGGGCTCAAGTTGAGCTCGACGCGGGTCTGGCCGTCAAGGCGGGCGCGGCCGTAGGAGACGTCCTGCTGCAGAGCTTCGACGACGCGCAGGGTGGCTTCGGTCTTTGGGGCCATTGGGATTCCAACCGGGCATGTGTCAGAACTTCTACAAAATCTTAGTGGGTCAGGCCTTGGCCTGTTCGCCACCTCGACTGCGAGGTCCACAGGCGTCGCCGCCCATGCCGCACTCCCATCCCGCCCCACTTCTTATACGAACGGAAATGAGCCCGCGCCGGGCACCCAGCTCCCAGCGCGGACCTGTCAACATTCCCCGGGCAAAGGGCTGAAATAAGGTCCGTCTAAACCTGGCTCGATGATGGGAATGGAAGCGGCCAATTCCAGCGCCGGGCCGCGCTTCCAGTTCACCGACCGCAAGACCTTCTACTGGAAGGTCGGGCTGCTTGCCGCCACCACGGTCGCCCTGATTCCCATCCTGCTCTGGAAGCACGAGATGGCCGCCACCATCTACCTCGTGATTCTCGCCGCCATCCACGTCGGCGGCCTCTTCATCGTCGTGAAAGGCGTCAAGAAAGAGCAGATTGCCCCGAACAAGCGCGGCCTCATCATCCGCATCATCGGCATCGTCCTCCTCGTTGTTCTGCTCTATCTGGTCTCGAAAGGATTGCAGGACCCCGCCCTTGGCCTGCTGTTCTGGGGCAGCCTCTTCTCCATCTGGGCGCTGCACACCGCCGGCCTCGCCCTCGTGCACATCCGCGGCCGCAACGAAGCGGCGATGTGCCCCTTCGTGTAGCAGCACTCCCGTTCCCTCTTGTCGCAGATTTCTCAGATTGCGCAGATTCGCTTTCTCGTGCAACGAATCTGAGAAATCTGCGACCCCGTAAGCGCGTTATTCCAGCATCCGGCTGCGCAGGTCAGCCGCAAACGCGTCGTTGCGTCCCGGAACGGGGACATCCAGGAGGTCGCGCGCCCAGGCGGTGTCGTCCGGCTGTTCCGGCGCCTCGCCCCAGCTGCGAAGGGCTTGGCCGGGAGCGAAACCGGGGACACGTTCGTCCAGCTCTGCGTGCAGCCCCCCAAGCGTGACGCCTGGATTCTTCGCCAACGCCACGGGCAGGTCCGAACAGTACGCCTCGAAGCCGAGGCTGCTGGTGTCAGTGAGGACGGCGCGCGCGCCTTCGAGGAGCCGGTAGGGTGACTCCCCCGCCGGAGCCAACGTGATGCCGGGAGCGCTGGCAAGTCGGCGCCGCACCTCCGCCTGCTGGTTGTGCGAGACGGTGAGCGGGTGAAGTTTCACCAGGACCGGGACGTGGCGAGCCAACTCCATTACCGCGCCGGAAAACGTGCGCAGGCTCGATTGCTCGGGACCGCCGAGATAGCGCCGGTTGTCCCAGGTCGGCATCCAGACCACCGGCCCGTCCGGGTCCGAGGCAAGCCCGCCCAGTTCGTTGAGGGCGACGTGGCCGAAACGGGAGATGTGGGCGTCGCGCACGCGCTCCTCGAGCAGGTCGCGCCAGCGCGGCCCATAGGCGTTGAGTTGCTGGTAGCGACTGCGGCGCGGGCGCAGGCTGCGCGGCGGGCGCAGGAACGGAGCGGGCAGGCGAAGGGCGGCAAGCGGCGCGTTCATCGCCGTGCGCAGCCGAGGGAACCGGCCGCGCTGCAGGAAGAGCGGGTTGAGCGTGTACGCCTTGTCGCCGAGGCCGTGGAAAATCTGCACGTTCCAGGCGCCGCGCACCGGCGGGTCGCTGGCTGCCTGCACCACGACCGACGCCTCCCGCGGCGGGGCAACAAGGACATCCTGCAGCCGGTCCATCAGGGGTCGCAGGTGCGCCGCCTCGTGCGGGTGGCGGTGGGGGAAGCCGATGCCGGGGCGCATGGACGATTCTCCCAAAGGGGCTCCGGGATTATCCGGATTCTGGCTTGCGTGCGGCGTGCTGGGCTGCCCGCCACGTCACAGCGAACGCTGGGCCAGCCACTCCCGCATCCGGCGTGCGCGCGGCATCGTGGAGACGAACGCCAAGACGAGCAGGGCACCGAGCGCCAGAACCTTTGTGGCGGGGTTCCACGGCGACAGAACGACTCCGGAGACCGCGAAGGCCAGGCCGGTGCCAAACGCCGCCTTGACGGCGACCTTCTGCGAACGGCGACGGGCCCATCCCTTCGACGAGGCCACTTGGGCGCACGCCAAGACGCCTCCCACCGCCAACGCGACAGGCCAACCAATGGGCTGCGCCAGCAGGAGCACGCCCGACACTGCGAGGAAAACGGGCCAGGTTACGAAACAGCCGATGCACCAGCGCATCCCGAAACTGTGCAGGACATCCTGCTCGAAGTCGGGGTGTTCGGGGTGGTGCGCGAAGCTGTCCGGGGAAACGCCGCGCCGCAGCAACGCCGCGAGCCCAACGGCAGGCAGCGCCGACAGGGCGTTCACGCCCTTGCCGCCCGAGGTCGACGACCCGCTCGACGTTCCGGAACCCCCGCAGGAACCGGAGCCGCTCGCCGACCCGGTGCAGGGGCAGCAGCCGGAGTTGCCCGAAGAACCGCAACTGCCACTACAGCCAAACGGAGCCGCAGCGCAACTTGCCCCGAAGAACATCACCCACATGACCCAAAGCAGCAGCCACGCCACGTAGGCGGCGATGGCATAGGAGATTGCGACGACGATGCCGAACGCCAGAGCGCTGGTGGCCAGAAGCCCGCCGCCCAGACCAAACGTGTACCAGGGCCCCGCGGCCCCCGAAGCGGCCGATGCTTGACGCGAGCCTTCCGCAGCCGCATCGACCGCTTGCTGGGTCGCCTCATCTGCGATGGCTCGCCGCACCGGCGCCTTCGACGGGGCGCGCTTGTCGGGGAATGTGTTCTTTCCTGCCACGCTCTGCGAGCCGACGCGACGACGATAAAGCAACCGCAACGGCAAGCGGCGACCCCGGCTGGCCGTGCGCAACGGCGCTGTGCGAAGCGGCTTGGAGGCACAAAGAAAGGGGAGAGGGAGGGGAAAAGGAACCGAATGCTGACTTACTCGGCGTAGTAGCTGGCCGGGTACGGCTCGGGCTTGAGGCCCTTGCGCTCGCGGATGGTCTTGGTGACCTTCTCCTGCAGCTCAGGGGGCAGGTTCTCGAAGCCGATGTTCTCCGTGGACCAGAGGACGCGGCCACCGGTAGCAGAGCGAATGGCTCCGGCGAAGCCCATCATCTCGGCGACCGGGACTTTCGCCTCGATCGTCGTGGAGTCGCCTTCCTGGCTCATGTCGAGGATGAGGCCGCGGCGGCGCTGGAACTCGCCGGTGGCGCCGCCCATCACGGTGTCGGGCACGGTGACGACCGCCTTCTGCATCGGCTCGATGAGCACGGTGCCGGCGATGGTCATGGCGCCGTACATGGCGTTGCGGACAGCCGGGATGGTCTGCGCGGGGCCGCGGTGAACCGCGTCCTCGTGCAGCTTGGCATCGGTGATGGTGAACATGACACCCTGGATCGGCTCGCCGGCGCGCGGGCCCTTCTCAACGCACTCGTTGAAGGAGTCGATGATGAGCTCGAACGTCTCATGCAGGCCCTGGATGGCCTTGGTGCCGTCCACGAGCATGCAGGTGCCGTTGATCGCCTTGACTTTCTTCGTGAGGTCCTTCGGGAAGGTGCCGAGCGCGGTGAGCTTCTCGTGCACTTCCTTCTGGTTCTTCTTCGGGTCGCTGGGGATCTCGTTGTCACGCAGCGCCTTGACGATGTTGTCGGCAAGGGGGGCCGCTTCCATGAAGAAGCGGTTGTGGCGGTTCGGGGACTTGCCCTCGAACGACTGGGGCGAGGGGCCCTTCACCGACTCGCGGTAGACGACGATGGGCTGCGAGGTGGTGATCTCGAGCTTGAAGTCGCGTTCGATGCGGTGGGTGATGACCTCGAGGTGAAGTTCGCCCATGCCGGACATCAGGTTCTCGCCGGTCTCCTGGTTGATCTTGATCTGGACCGACGGGTCGCCCTTGGAGATGCTGCGCAGGACATCGACCAGCTTGGGGAGGTCCTTCATGTGCTTGCACTCGACGGCGACGGTCACGACGGGGTCGGAGACGTGGACGATGCGTTCGAAGGGAACCATCTCGCCGTCGGAGGTCATCGTGTAGCCGGCCATGGCGTCACGCAGGCCGGTGACGGCGACGATGTTGCCGGCCGACGCCTTGTCGACCGGGATGCGGTCGGCGCCGACCATGAGGCCGACCTGCTGCGCCTTGTTCTTCTGCTTCGTGCCACCGACGAACAGTTCCGTTCCGCGTTCGATGGTGCCGGAGAAGAGGCGGCCGATGGCGATTTCGCCAGCGTGCGGGTCGAGCATGATCTTGGTGACCATGAACGCCACGATGCCGTCCGCCTTGGCCATGCGCATGTCCGAGCCGGCCTTGGAGTCCTGGTCGCCGTGCCAGATGTGGCGGATGCGGTACTCCTGGGCGACCTTGGGGCTGGGAACGACGTTGACGACGGTGTCGAGAACGACGGAGGCGACGGGGGCCTTCTTGGCGAGCTCCTTCTGCGTGTCGTTCTGGCAGTGCGTGTAGACGTCCTTGAAGGTGACGCCGGACTTCTTCATGTAGGGAACAGAGACGCCCCACTTGTGGTAGGCGCTGCCGAACATGACGGAGCCATCCTCGAGGCGGACGCCCCACTTGCCGCGGAACTCCTCGGGGAGGTTGCGGTTGATGAGCTCGTTGACCTTGTTGATGATCTTGACAAAGCGCGCCTGCATCTCCTCGGGCGTCACTTTCAGCTCGTTGACCATGCGGTCCACCTTGTTGATGAACAGGGTCGGGCGGACCTTCTCGCGCAGGGCCTGACGGACGACGGTCTCGGTCTGGGGCATGGGGCCTTCGACGGCGCAGACGAGGATGATGCAGCCGTCAACGGCGCGCATGGCGCGGGTGACGTCGCCACCGAAGTCGACGTGGCCGGGGGTGTCGATGAGGTTGACGAGGTAGTCCGTCTTGTTGTAGTGGTGGACCATCGAGGCGCAAGCGGCGTTGATGGTGATGCCACGGGCCTGCTCTTCGGGGTCGAAGTCGAGGGCGCGCTGCTGACCGGCAAGCTCGGTCGAAATCATGCCGGCGCCGGCGAGGAGGTTGTCCGAGAAGGTGGTCTTCCCGTGGTCAATGTGGGCCGCGATGGCGATGTTGCGGATGTGGTCCAGGTTTCCCATGACCCCGACAGCCTTGGCGATGTTGTCTTCCTTGCGTCCCATAGTGCACCAGAATTCGTTCCCGGGGCACAAGGCCCACAGGATTCGACAGGTGCGGGGACCCGTCCCCTCCTAAAAGGGTTGGGGGATGAGCTACAGGAGAAAACGGACAGCGGCCCGCTGCGGCCAGCTCAGGGTTCGTCGGGGACCGGGTAGTCGCCGTCCTCGACGAAGGTCCACGCTGGGTCGGGGTCCAGATTGTAGAAGAAGGTTGCAAACACCTCGAACTTCTGACTGAGCGCGATGCCGCTGCCATTGGTCGTGGCTGGCTCGGGCCCGCTTGCGGAGACATCGATGACGAGTTCCTTCGCCTCAGCACTTCCGACTTCGTGCTCCTTGAGGAAACCGGGGCTGGCGCGCGCAACGTGCAGGGACCGCGCCTCGGCCGTCTCGTTGAAGCGGGCTCCACCCACATCGGGGATGCCGCCTTCGCAGGAGCAGAGGCCCTGGATGACGTAGAGCCAATCGCCAGTCGGTTGGCTGGACTGCCAGAGAATCTCGGTCTGAATCCAGTCCGGCTTGCCTTCGATGCCGAAATGCAGGCGCGACATCTGCTCCTCGATGGTGTTGCAGTCGAGGAAGGTGACGGGAAGACCGATGGAACAGGAGATGTAGCCGTTCAGGCGCAGCGTGAGGGCGCGCGGCTCGGCGCCGGGGATGCGCTCGATGGCGATCTTCAGGATAGCAGGCTCCGGGTCGTTGGCGGCCACGTCGGCCGACTGCTGCAGCGTGGTCCATCCCGGCTTCGACACCTTGAGGAAATAGGTTCCCGGCTCCAGGTCGGCAAACACGAAAGCGCCGTTGTCGTCGGTGGTCTGGTTGGGCGCGAACGTGGGCAGTTCGACGATGGCGCCTTTGACCGGGACGAGGCCGGGTGTCAAGACGAGCCCGCGAATGAGTCCCTTGCCGCTTGCGAGGTCGGGCGTCTCGGCGAACGGGTCCACCGTCGAGGTCGATTCATCGCCTGCGCCACTACAGCCCGCCAGGAACAGGGAGGCCACCGCCAGGAACGCGATTCCACGCATACCCTCCAGGTGCCACCCGGGGATTTGGAGTTTTTGGCCGCAGCATCCAACGAATCGCGCCGAAGAACCTGGTCAGAGCAGGCTCAGGTGGCCCGTCACCTTGTCGACGGCGGCGGCGGGGCCGGGGCCGATGCCAAGCACCGTGACGGTGCCGGCGGGAATCTCGGTGTGGCCGGCATCCTTGATGAGCGCCGTCGTGAGACCGGCGCGCTCGGCCGCCTGTTTGAGCTCGTAGAAAGCCGCCTCGTTGGGGACCTTGAGGACCGCCTTCATCGCGCCGTGGTCCAGCCAGTCGGCGAGCTCTTCCTTGGCGTAGCGCTGCGCCTTGAGGACGCATTCGACGGCGGCGTGGCCCGCCTGCGCGGCGAGTTTGCCCTTCGAAAGGTCGAGGTCCTTGCGGGCCACGATGACCATTTTCAGCGCCATCGTCATCACGGCGCCTTCCAGCCAACGCCGTCGCGCTCGGCCGCCGCGAGATCGAAGGTTCCGACGACGCCGAGGTCGGCGCCCTGCTCGCGGACCTGGGACTTCGCGATGGCGAGGTTGATGGTGCCTTTGCGCACGATGACCCGCTCGCCTTCGACGGCGACCACTTGCCCCACGATGTCCCCTTCATGCTGGAGGTAGCGGCCCAGCCACGGCTTGTTGGTGGGTGCCGCGTCGGCGCCCGCTTGGGCGGCCTTGAGAGCCCGCGTCGCCTTGGCGGCGCGGAAATTGTTGGTGAGAATCACCGCGAAGAGGAGAACGAGGACGCCCGCGACGGTGAGAATCTCGGTCTGCGACAGGGCCATGCCGGCGCCAATCCGACGCCGTTCATGTCGCTTGCGGCACCTTGAAGCCGGCGACACCGTCGCCCGAATGTGCGCGAGGTCGACGTCGTCGTGGTGGGGGCGGGGCCGACCGGCTCCAACACCGCCCGACTCATGGCCCTGCGCGGCTGGTCGGTCCTGCTTCTCGAGGAGCACGCCGAAGTGGGCATCCCGGTCCAGTGCGCCGGCCTCGTGACGCCGCGCACTTTCGACCACACACCGTTCCCGATTGGCGACCTCTGGCAGAACGACCTCACGGGCGGCCGCATCATCGCCCCGGACGGAACCGCCGTTGAGTTCGGCGGCACCACGGTGCACGCCCAGGCGATGGACCGCGCCCGCTTCGACCAGAAAATGGCAGACCACGCCGTCCAGGCGGGAGCGGAGTTGTGGACCAGCGCAAAGGCGGTGGACGCGCTCCGTGATTCCTCTGGCGTCACAGTGCGCATCCGCATCGACGCGGCCAAAGGACTCGGCCCCGGCGAGGGCGGCCCCGCGACGGCGGCAGGGCGAGGGCCGAAGGGGACGCAGCCTCCGCTTGGCGAGGTGTCGGTGCGGGCGCGGCTTCTGGTTGGCGCCGACGGCATCCGCGGCTCCGTGGCGCGCTGGTTCGACTTCCCAAACGTCGAGGAGATTGTCTCCTGCTACGAGGCGGAGCTGTGTGGCGTCCACATCGACGCCGACAAGCCTTCCATGATTCCCATGTTCGCCGGCTCCAGCCAGGCACCAGGATTCTTTTCCTGGATTATCCCGGTGGGCAAGGATGCCGAGGGGCGCAGCAAAGCGCGCGCCGGCCTCGCCGTTGCCGCCGGCATGAACCTGCAATCGGCAAAGGCGTACTACGAGCGGATGTTCACCGACCCCGCCTCGGCGCCTTACCTCAAAGGGGCAACACCAAGCTACCTCATCATCGGCGGCATCCCGCTCGGCCTGCGCGCCCACCTCGTCCAGGACCGCGTCATGCTGGTGGGGGACGCCGCCGGCATGGCGAAACCCACCTCGGGCGGCGGCATCTACTACGGCCTTGTTGCCTCCGAGTTCCTCGCCCCGGTCGCCGACCGCGGCCTCCGCAGCGACCGGCTCGACCGCGGCAGCTTGCTCCCGTACGAGCGCAAGACGAAACGCATCCTCGGCCGCGAACTCCGGAAGGGCAAGGCATTGCGCAGCATCTACAAACGATTCCGGGACGCCGACTTCAACCGGCTCGCTCGACTCCTTGCCACGCCGCGCGCCCGCCGCGCCATCGAGAAGGTGGGCGACATCGACTACCCGAGCCGTCTCGTCCTGCCCCTGCTCTGGGCGCAGCCGCGACTTGCGCCCTTCTTCCTGCGCATCCTGCTTCGCCCTTCGTCTTGAGCGTCGAACGGGTTGAGGGAAATCCTGGGATTTTCGGGATTCCGAGATAACGGGATTGACTCTTTGGACAAACTTTTGCAGAAAAATCCCGGAATCCCGCAATCCGGAAATCCCAGGTTTTCCCTTGACCCACGCGCTGAAGAGCCGGGACGCTCTCCGAATGTTTGTGAGTGAAGGTTCATGGCGCGGCAAGCGCATTCCGCGTGACCCCGAGGCGCCGCGCGGCCGCAGCGGCCTGCTTGGTGGAGCCATCCCGCTCGTCATCTATTACGCCGGCGAGGATGACCCAAAGAAGAACACGGCCCTCAAACTCGCCAAGGCGGGCAAGGCGAAACTGGTGGACGACGTCAAGCGCGTGCCGCCGCAGTCGGTCCTTCTCAACCCGTTTGCCAAGAAGGCCATCAGCCGCGAAGATTTGGAGGCGATGCGCAAACACGGCCTTCTCGCCCTCGACTGTTCCTGGGCGCACGCCGAGGAGGCGTTCCCCGCCCTGCTTGGGCAGACCCGCAGCCGCGCCCTGCCCTACATGCTTGCCGCAAACCCGGTGAACTACGGCAAGGCGTTCAAACTCAGCACCGCGGAGGCCATCGCCGCAGCACTGTGGATTGTTGGCGAGAAACGGCAGGCGGAGCAGGTGCTCGGGACGGTCCCGTTCGGCAAACAGTTCGCCGACTTGAATCGCGCACCGCTCGATGAGTATGCCACCTGCGCGACGTCGGAAGAGGTCGTCGCGATTCAGGCCGCGTACATGCCGGATGAAGTGGCGGAAGAAGACGCCGAAGTGGACGAATAGTACCGGGTCTCAGTACGGTCGTTTCGGCTTCGCCGTCTTCGGGTCGAAGTTAATCCACACCTTGACGCCGCACCACTTGTCGCCCTCGGGACAGCACGCTGCGACATCTTCCTGCTTGTCTGCCGGTTGACGCGCGGCGACAAACGAGCAGGGCGGCCCGATGAATCCGGTCAGTGTCGGGTGGACCGCCTGCACCTGGCGCAGCTCCGCGAGGCTGGCGTCGAAGATTTCCTTCTGCGCGTTGAAGCAGAGCCGCAGCCGCCACTTGTGGATGAACGACAAGAGGTCGCCCGACTGGTGGAACGTGATGTGGGTCGCGTTGGGGAGGAGGTAGCAGAGCGCTTCGTCGGGAACGCCGCGCTTGCGCAGCGTGGTAATGGCGGCGGCGAGGACAGCGATGGCGTCGTCGTAGGTTCGGCGCGCCGCCGGGTTTGCCTGGATGATGTCCGGCACGTGGACGTCGAGTGCGCCTGCAGCCGTAGGGAGCGCCTGCGAGAGAAGCGGCCGAGTGCCGGGAGTCATGCGGTGACGCTGGTCCTGCGCGTAGGCAGTGAGGCTCAGCCGCTTGCGGAAGGTGTAGTGAACATGGCGCAGGCTGCGCAAGACCGGGCTGTGGTCCCACGTGTTGAGGGTGTCCGCCCACGCCGCGTTGGCGGCCGGGTCGAGAACCTTGGCGAGGAGCGCCTTGTCGGGCAACTCCGAGCCAGTCACTTCGCGCAGGACGGCGGCCACCATGGCGGGGGCGTTCGGGTCGTGCGCCACCAGGTCGGAGAGTCCACCCACCGGCGCGGCGCGAGCGGAGCCGGAGAGTTGCGACTCCATCTGCTCGCCGCTCGGGCGCGGCTGTTCTTGGATTTGCGCGACGAACGCCGGGTCGATGCGGCGCACCTCCTCCAGCATCTGCTCGACGATGCGGCGCGCCTCGGCGGGAACCCCCGACGCTTCGCACATGCGAACGTAGCGCAGCAGCACGATGCCGCTCACCGTGTGGTAGAGCTGGGTCGCCGCCGCGATGGGGATGGCGTAGCGCGCCATCTCCTGCGCCTTTTTCTCGGCCTCAGCCTCAATCTTCTTGTCGCTCTGGCCCTTGATTTTGCCAATGGCTGACATCACCTTGCGGTTCGCCTCGACGAGGCCGTCGCGTAGGGCGTCGTAGGCATCCCACGAGCTGCGCACGGCGGCATCGAAGATGCGGCGCGCCTCCGGGTCGGCGCGGATGGCGACCGGGACGTGGACCTCGGCGTTGCGCATCTCAACGTAGCGCTGGCTCTGCTGCTCGGAATTGTAGAAGGTGTGGTTGTGCAGGAACGATTCGACGACGTTGCGGCTCACTGCCTCGAGGGCGAAAACAAACGTGGGGTGCTGGAACGGGGTGTGGTGGCCGGCATCGTAGATGCTGCGCGCAAGCCCCTTGTTGCCGTCGCTGCGGCGGCGCGCCTCGTCGGCAAAGAGTTGCAGGGCGGCGCCGACGTCATCGGTGACGCGCGGCAGCATCGCCTCGACCATGAGCACGCGCTGGTCGTGCGGCGTGTCGAGCCGACCGAGCGTCTCCAGCTCGGCGCGGAACTGCGGCAGGGCGTCCTCGAGCGTGAGCCGCGTCCGCTCGCCTTTCGCGGTGAGGCGGCCGACGAACTCGAACTCGGAGGCGTAGCAGGTCCGAGCGCTCGCGACGGCGAGCTCGAAGGGACGCTGCGTGTGCGCGACCAGGCGGACACGTGGTTGTGCCTCGACGACGGCGCGCGACGGCGTGGGCCCTGCCGCCTTCATCTCGACCGATTCCGCCACGGGGCGGCGACCGCTTCCCGCGCCTTGAACGCTTGGGGCGGCCCAAGCCTGTTCTATCTGTCCCGCGGACACTCTCTTAAATAACGAGGGTTTGTGGGACAAATCGTGGCAGAGGACGACGACGCGGACATCCCCCTGGCGGCCGATGATCTTCTCGAAGAGGAGACCGGCCCGCTCGAGGCGACCCCGGAGGAGCTTGCTGGAGGGGACTCCGAGGAGGCCATCCGCCGCTACCGCATGCCGGACCCGCGCAACCGCGAGATGTTCGCCATCGCCGACCAGCTCATGGGCGCCTCGAAGCTGCGCGTCATGTGCGAGGATGGCAAGTCCCGCATGGCCCGCATCCCGGGCAAGATGAAGCGCCGCATGTGGATCAAGCCGGGCGATTTGGTCATCGTCAAGCCGTGGGACTTCCAGAACGCCAAGGCGGACGTCAAGTACCGCTACGTTCGCACGCAGTCGGTCAACCTGAGCCGCCGCAAGAAGATCCCCGAACTTCTGGACGTGGGCTTCTGATGCTGAGCGAAGCGAAGAATCAGAAGCTTTGCTCCGGCATCGGCACGATGCCGGATTCTGGATTCTGAGGCCGCGGATGGCCAAGCGCACCCTCGTCGAACGGCCCGCGCCCCCTCCTGGCGTCTCGGCCTCCGACGCGGCGGCGCACACCCGCGATGCGCGTGGCGGGGACGACACCGATTACCAGCCGCTGCTCGAGGCGGACCACCTCATCCAGTTGGCCTCCAACGACGAGTGGACCTACCGCCAGGCCGACCGCCTGGTCGCGCAACTGCCCGACACCCGCCGCGAGGGCGACCGACGCACCGAGGCGGAGGTGTTCGACCGGCCGACCTTGCTCACTCTGCACAAAATGCTGGTGCACGGCCTGCTGAAATCGGTGGACTTCCCCATCAGCACCGGCAAGGAGGCCAACGTCTTCCGCGCCACGACGCCGGGCGGCGGCTACCTCGCCATCAAGATCTACCGCATCAACACGGCGAGCTTCAAGCACGTCATGCAGTACATCCAGGGCGACGAGCGGTTCCAGGGCGTCGGCAACGACAAGCGCGGCCTCGTCACCGCGTGGTGCCAGAAGGAGTACCGCAACCTGCTGCGTCTGCGTGAAGTGGGCATCCCGGTCCCCGAGGCGCTCAAGGCGAGCCTCAACGTCCTCGTCACCGAATACCTCGGCAAGAAAGAGGGTGCCTGGCCGCAGCTCCGCCTCGTCAAGCCCCAGGACCCCGACCGGCTCTGGCACCAGGCAGTGTCGGACTACGTGAAGGCCTACAACGAAGCGGACCTGGTCCACGCCGACTGGTCGGAGTACAACGTCCTGGTCGAGAACGCCGACGGCCCCGAGGCGACCTGGCGGCTCCGCATGATCGACGTCGGCCAGGCGGTCCTCAAGAACCACCCGATGGCGCACGAGTTTGCCCAGCGCGACATCAAGAACATCGTCCGTGTCTTCCGCAAGATGGGCGTGGACGCGCGGCCGGAGTTCATCAGTTCCCAACTCATCCACACCCGAAGCAAGCGCAAGCAGCCGGACGAGGACCAGGAGGACGACGAAGAATGACCACCTTCATTCGCATCCCACAGGACCGCATCGGCGCCCTCATCGGCCCCGGCGGCGAGACGAAACGGCTCCTCTCCACCCGCGCCGGCATCACCATCGAGGTGGACTCCACCGGCAACGAGGTTGCGCTTCACAACGAGGTCGAGGGTGTCGACCCCATCATGCTGCTCAAGCTGCAGGACGTGGTGCGCGCCATCGGCCGCGGCTTCTCCCCCGAGCACGCGATGAAGCTCTTCTCCGACGACTACTACCTGGAGATGCTCGATTTCCACGACTACGTCGGCAAGGACAAGTCGCACGTCCGCCGCGTCACGGCGCGCCTCATTGGCTCCGAGGGCAAGACCCGCCGCATCATCGAGGAACAGACCACCTGCGACCTTGCGATCTATGGCCACACGGTCGGCATCATCGGCGACCTGGAGAACATTGGCCCCGCCAAGCAAGCGGTGGACATGATTCTCTCCGGCGCCGAGCATGCGAGCGTCTACCGGTTCCTCGAGAACCAACGCCGCCGCAACAAGCGCGACCAGTCGGAGCTGTGGAAGTAGGTTCCAATCCGACCGAAGGAAATCCTGGGATTTTTGGGATTACCGGATTCCTGGATTTTCTTCGAGCCGTCGGTCCGCAAGCGAATCCAGGATATCCCCGAATCCCGAAAATCCCAGGATTTCCCTCAACCTTGGCAAACCAAGCCACTCATAGCCTCCCTTCCCGTGACCGCAGCGTGGACGAAACCGCAGCGGCCGTCGCGACGACCAAGACGCCGGAAGAGCCCTTCCCGATTGGTTGGCCCGAATACCGTGCCACCGCCGTCCTTTTGGCCGCATTCCTCGCCACGTTTGCATTGGCCGCCCTTTTTGCTGCTCCATTCAAGGCGGCAGGGCTGCAGGTTTTCGAGGACCCGGAGAACCCGACCAACTCCATCGGCTACATCCTGCTCCTCATCCTCTTCACGCTCGTCATTCTCTACATCGCCAAGAAGGGCAAGAAGTGGCTCATCCAACTCATCATCCTGGCCGCCGTCGCCGGGACGCTCTACTACGTCGTGCAGCCGGTTCTGCTCGTGGAACTCGGCGTGGATGCTGGAATCGCCAACGCAGCCGGCATCGCTGTCGGCCTTCTTGCGGCGCTCGCCCTCTACAAACACCCAGAATGGTACGTCATCGACTCGGTTGGCATCCTTGTGGCGGCAGCAAGCGCCGCCTTGCTTGGCATCAGCCTCGGCCTCGTTCCCGCCCTCATTCTCCTCGCCGGCCTCGCCATCTACGACTTCATCGCCGTCTACAAGACGAAGCACATGCTCAGCCTCGCCGACACCGTCATCGAGCTGCGCCTGCCGGTCCTCTTGGTCATCCCGAAGCGGCTGCCCTACCGCTTCCGCGCCGAGGCGTCCAAGTTCAAGGAGGCCAAGCCAGAGAATCGCGGCGAGCGCGAGGCGATGTTCATGGGGCTTGGCGACCTGGTCATGCCGACCATCCTCGTCGTCTCCGCCCTCCAGTTCGCCGAACCGGGCTGGGGCGCCGTGCCCGCCCTGGGCGCGGTCGTCGGGACCCTGGTCGGATTCGCCGTCCTGATGGGAAGCGTCCTGCAGGGTCGCCCCCAAGCGGGCCTTCCCCTCCTGAACGGAGGCGCCATCGTCGGATTCCTGACCGGCCTCTACGCCGCCACCGGCAGCCTTCGATTCTGGTGAAACCCCGCCGCACCCAAGAAGAAAGCCCTTAAGCAGCCTCCAGGTAAGCAGCTTCTGAGGAGAATTCCGTGGACGCCGAGGTCACCAGCTTCTACAACCTGCCCGTCTACACGCCGCAGGGCCGCTACCTGGGCGTTGTCGAAGAGGTCGTTCTCGACCTTCCGAACCGCCGCGTCGGCAGCATCCTTCTCGCCCGCACCAGCCCGAAGATCGTCGAGGGCGGGCACAAGGTCGCCGTCCCCTTCCGCTGGATTGCCGCCATCGGCGACATCATTGTTCTCAACCACTTCCCCGACCGCGTCGCCGCCCAGAAGCGCGGCCGCGAGACGGAAGAACCCGTGGCTGCCTAAGGCGCGGCCAGCGGCCGAAGCGAGGATGAATCCGCGCCGGGGCGGATGAGCCGTGGCCGCGTAGCACCGCTGCCTGGCTGAACGGTTTCGCACGGACTTCGGTCGCCTTTTTGTAGCGCCCCCGGTGGGCAAGCCATGCATTCGGGCAACCTGACCGCGCGCCGCCTTCTTGGCATCGAGATGTCCGGCATCCGGAAGATGTTCGAATTGGCGGGCAAGGACTCCATCAA
Source organism: Thermoplasmatota archaeon (assembly GCA_038046785.1). Lineage (GTDB taxonomy): Archaea > Thermoplasmatota > E2 > JACPAO01 > JAHFTW01 > JAHFTW01. Next base: position 71,124 of record JBBSVM010000005.1, on the reverse strand, counting down.
CATGGGTCTTGGCGAACCCGATTTCGAGCCGGCGCCGCACGTGCAGGACGCTCTCGACAAGGCGGTGCGCGGCGGCAAGAACCACTACGGCCCGACCTTGGGACTCCCCGAGCTGCGCTCCGCGGTCGCCCACCGCATCAAGAGCTACCGAAAGGAGTCCGTGTCGGCGCAGAACATCATCATTACGGCGGGCGCGACGCAGGCGCTCATGACGCTGAATCACACCTTCGTGGACCACGGCGACGAAGTCCTCGTCCCCGACCCCGGTTTCGTGCTCTACCCCGTTCAGGCGCGTCTGTGCGGCGCCTTCCCCATCCCGTACAGCCTGACGGCGGCCAACAAGTACCAGCCGGACCTGGATGAGATTCAGGCGAAGATTTCACCTCGCACGAAGCTCATCATGGTGAACACGCCGTCGAATCCGACCGGCTCCTGCATGAGCAAGGCGACGGTGCGCGGCATCTGCGAAATCGCCGAGGACGCCGGCGTCATCGTGGTGGCAGACGAAGTGTACGATTTCCTCTCCTACGACGAGCCGCACCAATCCTTCCTCAGCCACATGGACAACGTCATCTGGGTCAACTCGTTTTCCAAGACCTATGCCGTCACCGGCTGGCGCCTCGGCTGCATCGCGACCAAGCGCGAATACGTCAGCGCCATCGAGAAGATGCACTACTACACCGTTGCCTGCCCACCCACACCGTTCCAGTGGGCCGGGGTGGCCGCCCTTGAGGGGCCGCAGGACCACGCCGAAGCGATGTTCAAGGAGTTCAAGAAGCGCCGCGACCGCATCACCAGCCGCATTCGCAAGATGCGCGGCATGAAGATGGTGAAGCCGGGCGGGGCGTTCTACGCCTTCCCGAAGTACGACTTCGACGTCCCCTCCGAGCAGTGGGCGCTCGAGCTTGCCAAGCGCGGACTCATCTGCAGCCCCGGCAGCGCCTTCGGCCGTCTTGGCGAGGGCCACCTGCGTTTCAGCTACGCCCAGCCGGTCGCCACGATTGACGCCGGCATGGATATTCTCGAAGAGATGTGCAACCAGCTGCCGCTCAAGAACTGAGGACGCCCACAGCCGAGCGCGGAGAACGCGGATGCGAATCTTCGAAATCCACGTTCCGTCGGGCAGCGATCTGGCTCACGCTGGGCGCATCCACTTGCGTTGTTCTGACGCCTACTGGCGGTTCAGGGTGACGGCGACCGGCTGGCCGCCAATCGGGACGTTGAGCACGCCCGAGGCCTTGACGGGCACCGAGACGCCACCCTCCATCCGGGTCGTGTTCACGGTGAGCGTGTAGGAGCCGGGCTTGAGGCTGGCGGTCGCAACACCCTGGGCGTTTGTGAACACCGTCGTGGTGGTGGGGCCGGCGACCTGCACCGGGAGGCTCGGGAGCGCGGTGCCGTTCGTGTTGAGGACGGTGATGGCGGCGCTGCTCGGGGCAATCGTCATCGCGATGTCGAGGGTGGCGGCTCCGCCGGAGCGCAGCGTGGTCTGCTGCGTCGCGTTCTGGTAGCCCGCCTTGGTCACCTGGACGTTGAGGAGGCCGGGGGCGAGGCTGGCGAAGCTGTAGGAGCCGTCGGCGCCCGTCGAGGTGGCGATGGCGCCGATCTGGAGAGTGGCGCCGGCGACCGCGGTGTCGTTGGCGTCGAAGGCGCCGTCGTTGTTGTTGTCCTCGAAGGCGCGGCCGGAGAGCGAACCGCGGGCAACGGTGACCTGGACGCCGGAAAGGGCGTCGCCGGCGACCGCTTGGGCGCGGCTGAACTGGTAGGCGGTGGCGTTGTCGGTGAAGATGACGGAGCCGCCGGAGAGCACCTGCAGGGTGAGGTCGTTGTTGACCGCGAAGGGAGCAGTGGCGGTGAAGGTGCCGTCGGCGCCGGTCGTGGTGAAGCCGTGGCGCGCGCCCGTGCCGTCGGCGAAGGCGACCTGGAGGCCGGCGATGCCGGCGCCCGTGTCGTCCTTGACCGCTCCGGAGACCTTGACGCCGGAGTAGTAGGCGAGCAGGGCGACATCGCGGATCTCGACGCCGGGCTGGGTCGAGGCCTGCGTGCTCTCGTGGATGAGGCGGAAGTGGGCGAGTCCCTCGCCCGCGGGGGCCTGCGACGTGAGGCCGCCGAACGCCTTGCCGTACATCGTCTGGTAGAACTTCGAGGTGACGGTCATCGACTCGCCGGCGCCGAAGAGGGGGACGCCGGAGTCGGTGTTGAAGCCCTGCAGCGGGGTCTGACCCTCACGGTAGGCGTAGCCGTTGACCTCGACCCAGGCGTTGCCCGCCGCGTCCTTGTAGGTCGGCTTCGCGAGCGTGTACGAGTTGCCGTCGGCGTCCGTGCCGTAGCGCGACACCGTGAGAACCGTGCTGCCCGAAGCGTAGCGGGTCTGCATGTAGTCGTCCGGGTTCTTGTTGGCGAGGAACACCGGGGCGTAGAAGATGCTGGGCGCCTCGACGCCGCCGGTCTGGGGGTCGTCGAAGGGGAACATGCGGCGGTCGACGCCGAGGTAGCCGATCTGCTTGCCGGTGGCCTCTTGGACATCGTCGAAGAAGGCTGCGGGGTCGGCGACGGCGTCCTTGAAGATGGCGTAGGACTCGTCGTAGTGGCCGTAGTCGAGCGGGGCCGCGGCGAGAGCGGGCGCCTTGGCCGCGAGCAGTGTTTGAACAGCCGGGCTGAAGGCGTCGCCGTTGCTGCGGCGGTCGCCAACGAGGAGGTGGATGCTGAGCCAGGAGAGCGCCTCGGCCTCGCCGTCGCTTGCGAGGAAGCGACCGGACAGCTCGTAGTGCGACTGGAAGGGGTCAGCGACGGTGGGGTGGGCGCCGATGCCGGTGGCCCAGTGGCCGTAGTCCCACCAGGCGATGAAGGCGGGTTTCTCTTCAAGCGCCATGCCGGCATCTTGGGTGGCGAGAGCGGTCATCGCCTCGTTCCAGCCGTTGTCCTTGAGTTCGAAGCTGATGCCGAAGGCCCCGACGCGGTTCGTCTCACCGGAGACCAACAGGCCGTTCTCCACCTCGTACTCGGTGGGCATGCCGGCGTCCACGCCGGTCCAGACGTTGGGGAGAACCAAGAAGAGGGCGACGAAGAGGACGCCCGCCACGGATTTCCCGGAGACCGAGCGGATGCTGCGGCCGACCAGGCTCTGGCCATGCTGGGAGGCGAAGCGCTTCTTCACGTCGGCGAGGCCGATGCGGGTGAGAATCTGCGCGATGCCGAAGCCGATGAGGAGGGCGAAGAGCGGCGCCGCGTTGGAGATGAAGCGGCTGGCCGCGAAGGTCATGAAGAGACCGACGGCGGCCCAGGAAGCCACCAGCGTCGCGGAGGCCTCTCCTTTGGCGGTGCGGCGGATGAGGTTGCCGAGTCCCCAGAAGGCGAGCAGGAAGGTGAAGAAGCCGAAGTTGGCCGCCACCTCACCGAGGCTCGGGCGCTGCGCCTCTGCGATGGTGCTGTAGAGCTTGCTCTGCGCGAAGTAGCCGAGGCCGCTGAACAGGTCGGCCCCGACGGCGGGGAAGACGAAAATCAGGACCAGGACCGCGACGAGGCCGGTCGCGGCGATGGCGGGGAGAACCAACAGGCTGGGCAGGTCGCGGGTCGGGACCAGCAGGAGGCCGGTCACCAGGATGGCGAACAGCACGTAGAGCGTCGGCACCACGGTGTGGGGCAGGTAGTTGGTGAAGTTCTGGTAGACCAGAATGTAGGGCAGCAGGGTTGCGAGGGCGACCGTGGTGGCGTAGACCAGGAAGCTCGCGAGGCCGTCGCGGCGGCGCAGGTGGTCCACGACCATCTGGGTGCCAGCGGCGACTGCGAGGATGGCGATGGCGTAGGGGTAGCCCTTCCAGGTGGCGGCGCAGGCGGTGAGTGCCACGCCAGCGAGGCCGGCGAAGGCGAGAGCGTTGCGGTTGGCGGCGAGGGCCGCCTTGAGGCCCTTGCCGACGGTGCCGGTGGCGCGCCAGTCGGCGACGAAGCGGGTGGTGTTCTGCGCCTTGAACGCTTTGACGAGGAAGAGGAAGGCCAGCGTGATGAAGAACATCGAGATGGCGTCGTGGTCGGCGTAGCCCCAGACCGAGCGCTGGATGTGCGGCGCCGAGATGGCGATGAAGAAGGCAGCCCAGAGACCGGCGCTGCGATTCCACAGGGTGCGGCCGAGGAGGTAGACGGGGACGACGAGGAGGGCACCCCAGACGGCGACCATGATGTTGAGGGCGGTTCCGACCGGGTCGGCGACCCCCATCGAGTCGAGGGCGGAGGCGACCGGCGCGGTGGTCCAGGTCCAGAGCGGCGGGTTGGGGTTCCAGTTGCCTTCGGGGTAGTTGAAGGCGGTGTCGAAGTTGAGGTTCTGACCGGTCTCGACGACGTGGGTCGTGGTGCGCCAGTGGTAGTAGGGGTCGTTGCCGGTGAACAGGTTGCGGTCGGTCGTCTCGTCGAAGCCGACCTCGGAGCCGAAGTAGGCGCGCAGGCCGAAGGCGAGGAGCATGAACAGCCCGAGCCAGACGGCGGTGCGGACGGCGGTCTTCGATGCAGTGTTGGACGACGAGACGTCAGCCATGGGAGTCCCACCTGAACCCTTGCGGATTCGGGAAGCGTTTCGCGGACAAGGGGGGGTGGTATGAAGCCTTCGAAGGCGCCAGAAGAGGGCGCCGGGATTCCAGGAGGGCCAAAGCCAGCGCAGCGACTGTTCCGGCTGGTGCGTCCATCACCGGAAATCAGTTAAACGTGAACCATAATTCATGCGTTAGAACGGGCCGCGCTTCGGTTTGGCTGAACCCGGCTGCACAATCGCTTTTCCGAGCGCCGAGCACATCAGGCCGACGGCGAAGTCACCCGTCGTGTTGCCCTGGTCCAGAAGCGGGTTGACCTCAACGAACTCGAGACTGGAGAGCTTGCCCGAATCGGAGAGCATCTCCATGGCCAAGTGCGACTCGCGGTAGGTGAGGCCGCCTTGGACGGTGGTTCCGGTGCCGGGCGCCCAGCGCGGATCCACCACGTCGAGGTCGAACGACAGGTGGAGCTGGTCCACGCCTTTCGAGACCTTCTGCAGCGCCTCGTCCATGACCTTCGCCATCCCCATCTGGTCAATGTCCTTCATCGTGTAGTAGGTGACGCGGGAATCAGTGAGGATTTCGGCTTCCTGGCGATCGACGCTGCGCAGCCCGACGTAGACGACGTTGCGCGCATCCAATTTGGGGCCGGGCTGGTCGAAGTTGGCGAGCCGCTCGTGGCCCATGCCGAGGATGGCGGAGACCGGCATGCCGTGGATGTTGCCCGAGGGCGAGGAGTCGCTGGTGTTGAAGTCGGCGTGGGCGTCGAACCAGATGAGGCCGCGCCGCTTGCTCTGACGAGCGAGCCCCGCCTGGGTGCCAATCGCGATGGAGTGGTCCCCGCCGAGGACCAGAGGCGTCGCACCCTCTTTCACCGATTTTTCGACACGGTTGGCGAGCTCCGCGCAGGCGGCAAGAACCTCATCAGCGTACTTCAGCTTGGCATCCTTCGGCTTGCGCTCTTCCGGCTCCACCGTGAAGACGTTGCCTGCGTCCTGCACTTTGTAGCCAAGGTCTTTGATGCGGGCGTGCAGGTTGGCGGCCCGCATGGCGCTTGGCCCCATGTCGACGCCGCGGCGGCCAGCGCCAAGGTCCATGGGGACGCCGATGATGCGCACCGTATCGAGAATCATGGAGGTCGGCAGGCGCAGGTTGTAGAAAACCGGGAGGGCTCGAGAGCCGGCCCGCCCAGAAGGGAACGCGCAGGAACGCTTTCAAGAGACATCCGACGTCGCCGGACCGTGGACCCTCTGCGCGCCGCCCTGACTCGCCTCGGCCTTGCCGAGGGCGCCGACATCCAGGAGCGGCCATGGGGACTCTGGGTGGACTGGTTCCGCAGCCCCGAGGCGACCCTCAAGGCGATGGTGGTGCGCCCCGGCGCCCGCATGAGCCTGCAGAAACACGCCGCCCGCAGCGAAGTGTGGCACATCGTCTCTGGCGTCGGCGAAGACCAAGGCACCAACCCGCCAACCCCGCTCCGGCCCGGCGTGAACCGGGTGGTCACCTCGGGGGCCGTCCACCGCATCGCCAACACCGGCACGGAGCCGCTCGTCATCGTCGAGATGCAGATGGGCCGCTGCGACGAGCACGACATCGTGCGGCTTGCCGACGACTACGCGCGAGCCTGACCGCACGGGCCTCGGATTCAACTCTGCTTCCAGAGCGTGATGTCCTGCGGCCGCGCCAGAGTGGATGCCGCATGGGTGTCGGTGACCAGGCGGTAACCCGTCGGCAACCGGCCGCCGCCGTCACCTTTCATGAGAACCCACGACGTGGTCAACGATTCGGGGCGCGCCGCTTCAGACGGACAGGTTGGATCGTTCGCGCAGGTGATGCGCAGCTCGACGTCGCGGGTGTAGCCTTGCGTCAGGTCGAAGCCAAACTTGTAGACGAAGTGGTTGTCGAGGTCCACGAAGCCGACCGAGTCCCCGGGCTGCAACCGATCCGCGAGGTCGCCCCCAATCTGCTCCGTGACGGAGAGGGACGGTTTGCCGAAGTAGAGAGAGCCCGCCAACAGCAGCACGAACGCGACAACCGCTCCAGTGCGCACGGCGCGCTTCGCCAGGTCCGCGTGGCGCACCAGCAACCAGGCTGCCGGGATGACGACGAAGCCGATGTAGCGCGCATTGTCGAGCCGGAAGTCCCCCTCGGCGACCCAGAGGGCGGCATCAATCACCGCAGTGAGCAGAAGGGGGAGGCCGAGGGCGAGCCAGAGTCCAGAATCGTGCTCCGACCCGAGTTTGGGGGTGCGCGCCAGGGTCGGCAGAATGGGCAGAAGGCCGAGGTAGACGAGGTAGCCCAACGTCGCGTAGAAGACCAAAGTGACCAGAATGAGCAGGCCCCATTGCACGGGGTGGGCAAGGGCAAGAGCATACGCGGCGCTGAGATGATGGCTGGTCTCCCAATTGCCAAAAAGTGCCCAGTTGCGCCACGCCCAGGCGAGCACGATTGTGCCGAACAGGGCGATGGCGGCGAGATAGCTCGGGTCGCGCAGCGCCTTGAAGCCTTTCCATGAGATTCTCCAGGCGAGTCCGCCCACTCCTGCGATGATGAAGAAATACCCCATGCTGGATTTCGTGAGGTAGCCCAGCCCCGCCAGCAGGCCGGCGAGGACGATGTAGGCGGGCCGGTCGAGGCTCTTCAGGATGGCCCAAAGGGTCGCCGTGAACAAGATGAGGACGAGGTTCTCCGAGTAGCCCTGGCCGGTGTTCTGCACGAAGATGGGGCTCACCGCCACGACGGCGGCGACGACGAGCCCCTTGCGATGGCCATACAGATTGCGGCTGCAGAGATAGGCGACTAGGACGGCAGCGAGGCCGGTTGCAAGACCGGCGAAATGGAGCGTGGTGCGGCTAACGCCGAAGAGCGCCTCAAAGCCGGCGACCAAGACCGGATAGAGAGGAGGGTAATGGTGCGATGGCACGGGCAGGTCGAGGTAGCTGTGCAGGTCGCCCCACGGCATCGTGAAGCTCCCGGTCGCGAGGAAACTCTTGCCCATCACAGCGTAGGCGTAGGCGTCGATGCCGAGCGGTGTCCACCAAACACTTGCGATGCGCAGGGCGACGCCGACGGCAACGAGCGCGAGAAGCCACGCGGTGGGGCGGGCAAGCACCGCGTCGACGGCGCGGTCGGCGACGCGGGCCACCGCTCCAGGCCATCCAACTCCAGCGCTCCAGTCCCTTGCCAGCGACTCGACCGCAAGCACAAATGGCACCCAGAACAGCGCGAGAAGCCAGCCCGCCAAGATGTCGCCCGCCCACGCGGTGCCGCCAATCAGCGGGACAAGGCCTGCGATGAAAGCGGCAGGGACCAGCAGGAGCCAACCGATGCGGGTCGCGGCCGGCTTGAGCCGCCAGACCAGCCAAGGCACCAAGATGGCGAGCCCGAGTGCGAGAGTGGCGACATCGTCCGGGATTCCCATCGCGTTGCCGAAGAATGGGTGCTGGACGGGGCCGGCACGTGGGTGCGCCAACTTTGCTGCCGCGACCAAGCCGCCAAGACCAGGACCTGCAACAAGCACCACGGCCGCCTCGCGCCAGCGTCCCCGTGCGGCGGGCCAGAGCGTAAGGAGAAACGAGGCGAAGAGGGCGAGCGGGAAGGAGGCCGGTTGGAACAGAGACGCAAGAGAGCTGAAGGGGCCTTGGTTCCAGCCCGCTTCCCATGGCTGAAGCAATCCTGCAAGGTGCCTGAGGAGGGCAACGAAGCCTGCCAACGCGGCAGCGGCAAGAAGGGCGAGGCGGCGCGCGGCGCGGTGGCGTCCCTGCGCGGCGATGGCCGCCAAGAGCGGCAGCACAAGGAAGGGGAGAAGCTGGAACAGCACCGCGAACGGCAGCCACCGACTCTCCGCCTGCCAAGCCACATCCTCGCCCATGCCGCTTCGGCCATGAGCCTTCTGGTGCCCGTCGCCGCGTCGCACCGACTCAAGAGGCAGCGACCCAGTGCGTCAGCCGAAGCCGATGCGGCTCCAGGCGACTCTCCAGGACGAATGTCGTGCCCAGCCGCGACGCAATGTGCCCTTCCGGGTCGCCGCCGTCGCTCTCGACCAGCCAGACCGAAGACTCGCCCGCGAGAGTCTGGTTCAGCGCGTCCAGGTCGCTCGTGCCAACCTGCCGATATCCATCCAGGAACGGCACGAACCGCAAGTCTTTGCGCGTCCCGTAGTAATCGTAGGGACACTGCAGCCGTTCGCTCGAGTCGCCACAGTAGCCGGGGGTAAAGAGCACCAAGTCCCCCGGGGTCGCTTCACGGTCCAACGTCTCGAACGTGGCGCGCCAATCCTGGTTCTGCCGCGATGTCAGGGCGTCGGTCGCGGCAAAGCAAGCGGCGGTCAGGAGGAGAATTGCGAGAATCGTGGCGGTGCGGCGTCGATACGACTGCAACCCCGCCATGGTGAGGAGGAGGATGCCAGGCCACGCGGCAATCGTGTAGGTGGGGCTCACGATGGGACCGAGGATGACCGAGAGGACGACGGGGATGGCAAACGGCAACAGGACCCAAGTTCCAATGAGCAAACGCGGCCGTGGCACCGCTCCAACCACCTTGGGATGGCGCGCGACGCGAGGCAGAACGAACAGGCCCACGACGACGCCGGCAACGAGTCCGAGGTCCGCGGGCCAGGAGCCCCCGCCCAGATTGGCTCCGGCGAGAACCTGGTCCCAACGGATCCAGAACCCGTCGGTCACGGCGGACGCGCGCGAGATGAGGATGGGGACCCAGGCGAGAAACGGAATCAGGGCGATGCCTTGCAACCAGAGCAGCCGCGCGCCGGCACCATGCTTGTTGCGCAACGCGAATGCGTAGGTGACCTGGCCAGCAAAGAGAAACAGCCCGTAGACGTGGCTGTAGAGCAGGAGCGCCGTGGCAATCGCGTAGCCAACGCGGGCGCGGCGGGAGCCTTCCAGAACGCGAAGAAGCGCGTGAATCGACAGCAACGCCAGCAGCATGAAGAGGGCGTAGGTGCGCGCGTTTTGACTGGAACGAATGAAATGGAAATTGAGGATGGCGAGCACTGCTCCGAGCGTAGCGTACGGCGCGGTGACGAAACGGCGCGCGACGAGATAGAGCATCGCCACGGCGGCGGAACCAAACAGCGCCGACGGGAAGCGCAACGCCGCTTCGCTCGCCCCTGCGACCTGCATCCAAAAATGCAGCAGGAGATTGTAGAGCGGCGGAGTCTGCTCGGGCTGCGCAAAAATGGCGGCAACGCTCTGCCGTGCCACCGCCCAGCTCGCTGCCTCATCCACCCAGAGCGACTCGCGGCCGAGACCCCACAGCCGAAAAACGAGCGCCGCCACCCCAAGTGCCAGGGCGGCCAGCGTGCGGCGTCGCATCGGTCCGGCGAGCCGGACCCTGTTCACAAAGGCGACGTTTGCGGCCCGTTTCGGATTAGGCAATGGGGCGCCGACCGGCAAAGCCGGACTCGAGTTCGTGCCAATGCGTCACGGCCGCCTCCCCTTCGCGCCAGCACAGGAAAGCGTCGCGCAGCCCCACCTTGCCGCGGAAATCAACGAGGCCCTGCTCGACGTCCTTCAGCTCGACGCCCAGGCGGCCAAAATCGGCGACGAGAGCAAGATAGTTTTCGCGCTCGGCCTGGAACGTGGCGAGGAGCACAGCGAACTCGGAGTAGCCCGTCCCCGCCGGGGAGAGCACCTGGTCGCCGTGCACGATGCGCAGGTCGTTGAGGTGAGCCTGCAGGTCGCGCAGCCGAGACCCGCTTGCCCGGGCGAGACCCAGCAGGCGGCGCACCTCGGGGAGGGCGGCGTTGGCGGATGCGACCGTCCAGGACTCGGGCAACATCCCTTCGACCCGCAGGCCCCACTTGGGGTTTGCGAGTGCGACGCAAGGCTCTTGTCTTGCCATCCGCGTCGGCGTGCGATGCGTTCTCTCGCGCTCGTCTTGCTGCTCGGTTCCGTTGCCTTCGCGGGTTGCGCATCCACGACACCCGCCCCGGACGGACTGCCGCAGGTGGCCGACACGGCGCCACCGTTCCTGGCTTATGTGGAGGCGATGCGCGCCCCCGACATGGCGCTGAACCTTCTCATGGAGGAAGCGCTCGTGACGGCTGGCGACCTGGAAATCCATGTTCGTGTCGTCCGCCCCGAGACCACGGAGAAGGTTCCCGCCATTGTCGAGTTCACCCCCTACACGGCGGGCGCCGGATCGGTCGGCACGAACCCGATGCTGGACGGACTCGTCGAACCCATTGCAGGCTGCCAACCCGTCGTCGCGCCGTGCGACTCCACGTTCGACACGCAGTTCGTGCGGCGCGGCTACGCCTTTGCCTACGCCGACGTGCGCGGCACCGGCGACTCGTCCGGTTGCCTCGACCTGCGCGGCGCCGGAGACATCGCCGACGCGGCCGAGGTCATCGAGTGGCTTGGCACGCAGCCGTGGTCGAACGGCAAAGTCGGCTTCATCGGTGCAAGCTACCCCGGCTCGGAGGCGCACATCGCCGCCCTCGCTGAGGCGGGCGCCAAGACCGGCCACCTCGGGGGCGTCATCCCGGTCGTCGCCTCGACGAGTTTCTACAACTACCACCACAACGGCGGTGTCCCCTACAACGGCAACCACGCGCTGGGCGGCACGAACACCGGCTACACTTCGAACGCTGTCGCACCCACCCTCAACGCGCAGAACCCGAACTACATCCTCAAACAGCTCGACGAGCCCGCCTGCCCTCTGGTTGACAACGTCGTCACGCACGGTGGCCTCGACCAGTCGGGCGCCTACAATGATTGGTGGGCGGAGCGCAACCTGCGCGGCCGCGCCGGCGAGGTCGGCGTCCCAGTCCTGATGGCGCAGGGGCTCGCCGACTGGAACGTCAAACCCGACCACATTGCCACCTACTTCAACGACCTCGACGTGCAGAAGACGCTCATTGCTGGCCAGTGGCCGCACCAGTACCCGCGCTCGAAAGGCGACTGCGCCGCCTACGCTCCGGACGCCACGCCGCCCTGCGATCCCGCAGTTCCGTGGGGCGACTGGTGGGCGTACGCCACCGCCTTCTTCGACACCACCCTCAAGGGCCTCGACACCGGCATGTTCACCGGAGACGTCGCCTGGGTGCAAGACAACGCCGGCACTTGGCACCGCTCGAGCGAGTGGCCGCTGTCGGCGGAAACTCGGGAGTCGCTGACCTTCCACATCCACCCCGCCACCTCCCAGTCCATCAGCACGGAGCCCCACGATGGCACGTTGCTGTCCTCGCCGTACGACGGCGCCGCGAAGGAAATCGTCTGGTATGGCTGCCCGCACGACCAGCAGAACCGCGGCACGCAGCTCTCCGCCGTCGAGGCCCTCACTGTGCAGTGCGACGACGAACTGGTGCAGGAGCTCGTTTTCGAGACGCCGCCCTTCGCGGCCGACACCTTCCTCTCTGGCGTCCCGCGCGTCAACCTGACCCTCACGAGCGACCGCGCCTTCACCCACCTCACCGTCGTCGTGGACCGACTCGACGCAAGCGGCGTGGTCATCGGCGCACGCGAGAACTACGGCTACCTCAACCCGACCTACCGCAACGGCGTGGATGCGCCCGCGCCGGTGCCGACCGGGACGCCCTACCTGGTCTCCATCCCCCTCTACCCGCAGGAGGATGTCGTCAAGGCAGGCGAACGGCTGCGCGTGGCCATCGCGAGCAACGACGGCGGCCGCACCATCGAGTCGTACGAGGAGGGCACGAACGCCCTCCAATTCGGCCCCGGCGTGGAGAACTCGCTCTGGCTGCCCGTCCGTCCCGCCGCACTTCAAGGCGTCCGGCTCGGCTAACCGTCGAGGCGCCGGACTGCGCCGACAGCCTGCGCTGAAGCCGCTTACATCCGCGTAATGACGGTGAGAATGTCGGCGTCCTTCAGCTTGTGCTCAATGCCAACAATCTGACCGGGGAACTTCGCCGACTTGCCCCACACCTGAGCGTAGCGGAACTTCTTGCGGAACTCGCGGTGAAGCATGTCGCACACCATGCCGACGTCGGTGTCCTGCTTGACGATGAGCGGCTCCACCATGTCCGCCTCGCCGCCGCGCGGCTTGAGGTGGACGCGCATGAAGTGCAAGTTGTCGAAAATGAAGTCCTTCGCCTTGTCGATGCCGTAGCCTTTGGCAGCGGCGATGGCGATGGCGGGGAAGCCCTCTTCCTTCAGCCACGCCTCGATTTCTTTGTAGCGCTCGGGCGTCACCAGGTCGACCTTGTTGACGAGGGCGACGGCGGGGATGTAGACGCGGTTGCCGCTGAGATGGTCGACGAGGTCGTCGGCGGTGATGTCGTCGCGGATGACGACGTTCGCGTTGTTGACCTTGAACTGTTTGATGATCTCCGCAATCTCTTCGGCGGTGAGATGGGTCTGCTTCTTGGTGAGCTGGACATCCACGCCGCCGCGGTCGGTGTTGTAGACGGCGATGTCCTTGGGGCGCCGGTTGATGCGGATGGCGGACTGCTCCAGTTCGCGGATGATGATGGGCAGGTGCTGGTGCGCCTTCGTGACGTCGAGCGTCAGCAGAATCATGTCCGAGTTGCGCGCCGCAGCGATGACTTCACGGCCGCGGCCTTTGTTCATGTGGGCGCCAGCGATGATGCCGGGCATGTCGAGCACCTGGATGTCGGCGCCGCGGTGCGTCACCATGCCAGGAATGACGGTGAGCGTGGTGAACTCGTACGCGGCTGCCGCCGAGGTCTCCTGCCCGGTGAGCTTGTTGAGGATGGTGGATTTGCCGACCGATGGAAGGCCGACGAGGCCGACGGTGGCGTTGCCCGACTTCTTGACCGCGAACGACAGGCCCGCGCCGCCGCCCTGGCTCGCCTGCTTTTCCTGCTGGGCCTTGAGCGCCGCCACCTTGGCCTTGAGTTTCCCGATGTGGAACTCGGTGGCCTTGTTCTTCTGCGTCTTGAAGATCTCGGCCTCGATCTCCTTGATATTGTCGGCGATCGTTCCCAAGGCAAGCGCCGCGACGAAGGCCGCTTTAAAGGGGCTTGGGGAGGCGGCGGGGTTGCGGACCGTTTGATTCCTGTCCGAACGGGGCTATAAGGCAAGCTGGCTGAGTGTCCCGTGATGAAACCGGGAACGCTGGTCAGTCTCACCCTGGTGGGCCTTCTGCTGGTCGCAGGCTTCGGGGCCGCGCAGCAGAGCTCCTCAAGCCCGCCCCCTTCGAGTCAGAGCAGCGAGGCGCCTGAAACAAGCGATGCGGGCAACGGGACCGCCGACAACTCCACCTCCGGGGAGCCGAAGAACCCCGACAAGAAACCCGCCAACCGCGGCAACGACAGTGCCGCAAAGCCGGAGCGCTGCCGCGCCGATGGCGCCAAGAATGCGACCGACTGCCCGGATCCTTCCTCCGTGCGCCCCAACGCCTCCTCCAGCCCCGAACGTCCCTGCGACGTCAAGCGCAACCCGCATGCATGCCGCGAGCGCTACTGCGCGGAGAACCCCCGCGTGCCCGCCTGCCGCAAAGCGGACGCTCGTGCGGCGCGCGACGAAGCTCGTGAAGCGTTCAAGGAAGCGCTCGGCGCTGCCCTCGACAAGCGACGCCTCGGCGCGGAGGTCGCCGTCGCGAGCACCGAAGGCACCACCACTTCGTCCATCCTCACCTACGACGACGTCGCGGTGGAGGTGGGCACCGGCCAGGCGACCGTTGCGGACCCGCTCACCATCACGCTCTCCTCTGAACTTGCGGAAGGACGCGCCTTTTCGTTCCACTTGAACGGCTCCCTCGTCCCAGGTGGGGAAGAGGGGCTGCGCGTGCAGTATTTCGATGTCGTGGACGCTGGCCAGACCGAAGTGATCCTGCGCAAGGCGACCGACCTCGCGGATGTCCTCAACCCCGCCGACGACGGCGGGCAGCCGGAGTACTGGATTGTTGAGGACGCCGATGGGCTGCAACTGCTTGTGAGCGTTCCGCACTGGTCCACGCACGTGTTGAGCATCACCGGCCTGCCGGTGCCCTTGACGCCGACCCTCCTGCTTGGCGTCGTCGCCGGCATCGCAGCCAGCATCCTGGCAGGCGTGGCACTCTTCGTTCCTCGCCGCCGCGACGACTAAGCCGTTTCGGGCGGCTTGGTGGGCGGGACAAGGGCGAGCCACGCTTCGCTGAAGCGGTCCACCGCGTCATCGACGAAGGAGCGCCGGTAGGTCACCAGGACGCCTGCGACCCGCTCGGGGTCGACGACGAAGAGCCGCTTCGTGCGTCCCGCTGGCTCCTCGCGCACCAGTTCCGCCTTGCGCAGCTTGTTGAGATGGAAACTCAGCGTCGGCCCCGACAGCCCGGTGGCCGGCTTCAGGTCGGCCGGGGTGGCGCCAGGGTTGAGCAGCAGGTGCGTGCAGATGCGGCGCGGGCCGTCGTGGCGCACCAGGTAGAGGATGTCCTTGTCGCGCCGGTCCATCCCCTCGGCCGGGTAGAACGCCTTGAACGCGCCCTCTTCGCGCACCGAGAGGTGGCCATGCTTCGAGAGGTGGTAGCAGTGGTACTCCAGCGTCGAGACCGGCATGGCGAGCGCCTCGGCAAGTGCTCGCAGGTGGAGGCCGGGATTGTCCTGCACGTGCTCAACGATGCGACGGCGCGTCGCCAGGTCCAGGACGGTCTCCGCTTGCGGCCCCATGTCTCACCGTTTGAGGACCGCCACGTAGAGCAAGAGGACAACGAACAGGTTCAAGCCCGGAAGAAGGAACGGGTGCGCCACTTCGCCTGCGACCAGCGCCGCGCGGGCGTCGTAGGCGTCGCGGGCAAGCACGATGCCCTCCACGGCGAAGCCAAGAAACGCGAGCGCGACGAAGCCGAGTCGGGGCGAGCGCAAGCGGCGCCACGCCAACGCACCGAGGGTGGCAAGGCTCAGGCTGATGCCGGCAAGAAGGATGGAGGCCGCCACGACGGCATCGGCAGTCCAGGACGCCATGCTGCGGCAAGCGGGGGCTGGACCTTAAGCCGCGCGCAGCCGAGACGACCGCTCCCGCTCGAGCCGCTGCGCCAGCCGTCGTGTCGCGTCCCCGGTCACCGCCGGAAGAAGGAACCCGTCCGTGTGCGGACAATAATCGTCATCCAGCTCGGCGCGCACCTGATCAGCGTCCCAGATGGCGGGGTAGAGTCGGCACCCCTCCGGCCGCGCCGCCCAGACCGTGCAGGAGCCCGCATCGGAAAGAAACGTGCAGGGACGCGGCGTGGCGCCGGGGGCAGCGTTGGAGCCTTGCGCGGGGGATCCGTCGCGAGTGTGAAGCTGGAGGTAGCCATCCTCGGCTTGGAACCAGAAATCGTCGCGACCGGCAACGGCGCGCAGACGGGCCAGATCGGCGTCGGTGAGGAGCATCTCGATGTCGTGGCAGCAGGCGCTGCAGCCGTGCGCCTGGCAGGGGTTGGCGCCCTTGACCGGAATGGCGGGAAGTGCGGCGCTCATGGTTTTGCGAGAGTGATGCCGCGCTGGTCCTGGTAGCGGCCGCGCGCCGCGTAGCCTTTCTCGGACGGCGACGAAAGGTCCGCGAGGACGATCTGGCAGAAACGGTCGCCGATGGGAATCGTGATGGGTTCGTGCGACGCGTTGAAGCAGCCCACCGTCAAATTGCCCGAGAAACCGGCGTCCACCTGACCAAAGCTTGCGATAACTCCCTTCCGCGACCAGCTGCTGCGAATCCAGAGCGCCCCCACCGCGTCGGCGGGAAGGGTGACGACCGTCGAGGTTCCGATGACGAAGCGCGTGAGCGGCGGGACGGTGACGGTGCCAAATTCCACTGGTTCGGCCATGCTTGCTGGGACGAGGATGTGGCCGATGCGCAGGTCGAGGCCGTTGGGCGTCAAATCCTCGGGGCGCCACGGCTCCGCCTTGAAGCGGCCAGCAAGCACGGCGGCTTGGATGTCGCGGTCGCTCCAGGTCGCCATGGGCCCCGGCAGGTCCAATCATCCTTATGATGGCCGCGCAAGTCGCGCGCTTTGCGGGTTCGTAGGCTAGTTTGGTAGACTTCCTGGTTTGGGACCAGGAGACTGCGGTTCAAATCCGCACGAGCCCACTTCAGCGCAACGCTTCGCGTTACGCCGAGACTGGGGCCCTCCGGGCCCCAGACCCCTCGGAAGACATCGGGCGATCGCTACGCGACCGCCCATCAGGCCATCGCTCGACTTGCGGGCGCTTATCCCGTTGAAGTGAGCGCCACGTTGGGCAATTCCGTGTTGCAGCCGTAGCCGAGTACAACGAGGCCGCCTTCGATGTGGCTCACGTAAATGACGCCGTCTTTGAGGACGACGTCCCAGAAGCCGGTGAAGGCGGTGGGGCCACGTGTGGGTTCGACGCCGACGGCGTAGTGGGCGGCCGGCGTGAGGGTCGCGGTCTGGACGAGCGGCAGGCTCGGCTGGCTCGCGACCGCTTCGAGGTCGAAGACGTACATGCCAAACGAGTAGTAGGCGAAGTAGAGTTTGCCGCCCACGATGTTGAGGTTGTGCTGCGGATTCGTCGGCGCCGGGGCGTTGGTGCCCTCGGGCAGCGTCTCGGCTTGGTAGACGCCAAGCAGAATCGGCGCCGCGAGAATGGTGGCGTCGTAGATGCGCAGGAAGTTGACGCCCACTTCGCCGATGGTGGCGACGATGCGCTTGCCGTTGATGGTGGCCGCTTGCAGCGTGTGGGTGTAGGCGAGTTCCGCCGGGTTGAACAGGCCGCCGACCGGCGTCGGGGTGGTGGGGTCGCTCACGTCGAAAACGGTCCAGCCGTGGAAGCCGTCGGCACTGTAGAGGTACTCGTTGCCGGTGAGCTCGTCGGTGCCGACCCACATGTCGTGCGGGCCAAGCGGTCCGCCCTCGACCGGGAGGGTCTGCGTGACGTAGGTGAGGTGGCGCGCGTCGCCCTCGCCCTCGACCTTGAGGATCCAGACGCCGGAGTTGGCGTTGGGGGCCATGAAGACCCAGTCGGCGTCGGCGATGCGCTTGCTGTAGAGCATGTGCGGGTTGTAGCTGACGAAGTCGTTGGCGGGGTCCTGGATGACGCCGGTCGCGTCCGCTTTGTGCCAGAACGAGAGGAGCCGCATGTTGCCGACATCGCTCACGTCCACCATCTGGATGCCGTCGCCGGCCCCCACGATGACCGTCTTGTTGTCGGGCAGGAACTTGACATCGAGGGCGCCCGCGTTGATGGGCTCGCCATCTTCGTCGGTGTAGGTCCAGTTGCCGATGACGACGGGGGCAAGCGGGTCGCGGATGTCGTACAGTTCGAAGCCGGAGGTGCCGTAGCGGGCGTGCACGGCGAGGTCGCCGCCGATGTCCAGTTCGGCGTGGATGGTGCCCTCCTGCTCGGTCGGAATCGAGATGGCGGAGAGCAGGAGGAGATTCTCCGTGCTGGTGGCGGTGCCGGTGTAGGATGCCTCGCACGGGACATCGGCGAGGACGGTGCGGACATCCGTCCAGATGTCGTCGAACGGCTTGGTCGGCTCAAGTCCGGAGCCGTCGCCGGTCGAGGAGCCGGGCGTGGTGCTGGCGCAGCCGGCCAGGAGGAACAGGAGAGCGGGGAGGGCCTTCCAGGGTTGCATGGCTCTGCGGTGGAGGGCCGCCTGTTAAGCCTTCTCTCCGACCCCTCGCCTCAGCGCAGGAAATACCAGAGCAGGTAGCCGCCGGAGAGGACCATGAGGGCTCCCGCGGCGCGCTGGATGGCGGGCGCGTGGCGCAGGGCGGCGCGCAGGCGGGTCTGCGCTCCCGCCGCGACCATCCAGGCGGCCAGCCCCAAAGCGAGAGCGATGGCGAGGGCGTAGAGAGCGAAGAGCAGGACGCCGTCGGCCGGTCCCTGGTTGAAGCCCGCGGCGAGAATGGGCAGGAAAAGCGGGCCGGTGCAGGCGAAACCGGCCAGCGCGAACGCGAAGCCGAACGCGAAGAAGCCGCGACGGCCATCCACCCGGTTGGCCAGGGCGCCCATGCCGGGCAGCCCCTTGCCGGCGAGACTCGACAGGCCCGCCGCAATCATGAGAAGGGCGATGGCGGGGCCCATCCAGGGCAGCGTCTCGCCGAGGCTCGGGACGAGAGCGAAGCCGAGGGCGAGGACGCCGTAGAGGCTTACGGCTCCCGCTGCGGAGGCGAGCCCGGCGCGCAGCACAGAACGGCGCGTTCCGCCCTCTTTGACCAGGAGGCCGAAATAGGCGGGCACCAGCCCGACCGAACAGGGGGAGGCCACCGAGGCGAGGCCGGCGACGAAGGCAAGAGCGGGAAGCCCCAGGCTGAGGAACGGCACCGGCGTCGCGGTGGCGGCAAGCGAGGTCGCGACTGCCGCTTCGACGGCGCCAGAATCGGGGACGCCGACTTGGTCGAACACCACCTGCCCTGTGCTGTCCACGACGACGACGCGGGGCAGCGTGATGGCGCTGTACTTGAGCCAGACCTGGTCGGTGTCGAGGGCGTGCCGCCACGGAGCGTTCTCGCGGCGTTGGAGTTCGCGCAGGTTCTCCGCGGTCTCGCCACCCCAGGAGGAGCCGGTCTCGGGGTCGGCCCAAGTGTCCACGCTGAGAATGGCGAAATCGTCGCGCGCGCGATGCTCGGCTGCAAGCGGGATGAGGATGTCCCGCGTGACGTCGCGGCAAGCGAGACAGGCGACCGCCATGAGGTCGAGCACGACCGTCTTGCCACGGTAATCGTGTAGGCTGAACGCGACCGGCGCGCCCTCGACGCCATCTTCGAGGCCGGTCGAGACGAGGGCGAAGTCGGGGGCGGGCCGCACGGTGTGGAACGCGCTCCAGGCGGAGCTGGCGGCGGGCCAGGCGAGGAGGAGCGCGAGAACGAGCCAGAGGCCGATGACGCGGTTGTCGTACGCCCCGGTCGAGCGGGGCCCGCGGTTGTCAGCCACGCATCCTCCGCGCAACCATTGCGAGGGCCATGATGAGCAGACCGAGGGCAGCCGGCCCAAGATTGGGCGTCCCGCGAACCGCCTCTGGGATGGTGAAGGCGAGGTAGGCGTCTTCCAGGCAGGCTGCACCGGTTGCGCTGGAGCAGGCGCTGTGCGGAAGTTCCGTTGTGTTCCCTGCGGCGTCCGTGAGGAACCATTTCACGCCGACGCGCCAGCCCGCCTGGAACTCCACCTGGACGCGCCCCTCCGGTCCCTGCACCAGCAGGTTGGTGGTGTTGAAACGGAAACCGTTTGCTCCGTCCAGTTCCGCCGGGGCGGGCGGGGCGAAGCAGGCAAGACCGACGCGGCAGACTTGGAATCGCGCCGCGGTGATGTTGGCGTTTTCGCGCAACGTGAGCCATCCCGACCACGGGGCGCCGGGGACCACCGGCTCCGGCGTGTGGCCCGCCGCGAGGACACGGAGGTCCAGCAACGGGGCGGCCGATTCCGGGTGGGCCGAAGCCGCCGGGACGGCAGCGAGCAGCACGCCCAAAACAAGCCCCGCCCAGAACCGCACGCCCTCGGGTGGCGATGCTGCGGCAAAAGCGTTGCCTCCGCCATCGCCAAACGAGTTCGCCGGAAGGCGTATAGCCCGCCCCCCGGCTCGAACGGCGTGCGCGCCTCCCTCCTCGGTCCAGCCCTTGTCGCTTCCCTGCTCCTGGCTGGCTGCAGCTCCTCCGATTTCGAGGAAGCCGGCGTGGAGACGGTCTCGGCGGGAGCCATCCTGCAGAAAGCGCTCGCCAACGGCCTTGCCTGGAATGGCCAAGCCCGCCTCGTCGCGGCGCGCGCGCTCGAGGTTTCCGGTGCGGGCAACCAGACGCAGGAGATTGAGGCACTGCGCGAGAAATCGGAGGAGTTCGCCGCCCTCGTGCCGGGCCTCGACGACGCCATCGGCGACGGCAAAGCACGCGCTTGGAACTTCGAGTTCGCCTCCCCCTCCAACCGGCTCTCATTCATCATTCTGCCTTCGGGCGACGTCACCTTCCGCGTCGAGAAGTCTGGAACGGGCGCGGGGCGCGACCTCTCCAACTTCACCATCGACTCCGACCAGGCGACCAACCTCGCCCGCCTCAAGCAGGAATCGTTCGCGACGCTGCAGCCCAATGCGCAGGCGGGCGCCATTCTCCTCCAGACGTCGCCGGATGGCAACCGCACCGAGTGGATTCTCGCCCTCAGCGCGGTGCTGGGCGGAAAAACCCAGAGTGTCGCGGTGCGTGTCGATGCGCACAGCGGCGAGGTTCTGTTGGAGGGCGCCTCAGGCAACGCCACCAAACCCGCCCCCGTCCCGCTGCCGCCGCAGGAGTCGGGCACGCTCACAGGGACACTCGCCATGGGGGCCTCCAACTCGCAGGAGTTCACCCTCGCCAAACCACACGGCAACCTCAGCCTGCTGCTGGAACTCCCCAACCCGCAGGTCGGTTCCCAGGTGCGCGTCACCGTCACCTCCCCCGGCGGTGTGACGACGGATCTCCAGGCCAGCGTCTTCCTGCCCTTGACGGTGCCAACCGATGAAGCCATCCTCGCCCTCCCGCCCGCTGGAACATACACGGTGGACACGACGCTGCAGACCGGGTTGAGCCAGGAGTTCCGGCTCTCCTACTGCACGACGGAGCCCGGACCCTCGACCGTGGCCGCCTGCCCCGCCGCCTGAGCGGGCGGGCGACGCTCCGCACCCATGCGCGCCGCAAGTGCCACGATGCCGACGACGAGGCCGCCCCAGAGCAGAGCGAGGCCGGGCAGGGCGACGGCGCGCACCTGCACTTGGTCGAGTGTGGCGCCGGAACAGGCACGCGACGGAACTTGCGCCTGGTAGGCGCGCAGCCAGTATCCGTCGGGATGGTCGGGTGCGCAGGGGCCGCCGCCAGCGATGTGGACCGCCTCCACGTCGAGGTATAGGTCGGAGGTCCACGTGCGCGCGATGGCGGGGCGCGGCAAGTGCGTCTGCAGCGGCGCCTCCCAATCGAGCAGGCCGGTCAGACTGCCGGTGCTGGTGCCGGAGAGCCAGGTGAACTGCGGTCGCAGCTCAACCACGGGGCCACCGCTGGCTCCAACGATGAGTGTTGGCTCCATCTCGAGATGGAACGCGCCCACGTCGACGCCTGAATCCGAGAGGGTGGTGCGCACTTCGTCGCGGGCGTAGGTGCTGGTCGCGTACCCCGCGAGGATGAGGGCCATCGCAAGGTGAACGGCGTGGAGCCCCGCCTGCGTGACACGGAGCTGGACGGTACGAGGCGCCTCCCGCTTCTGTTTGCGCAGACGCCAGAACCCGGCGGCAGCAAGCAGCGGGGCGACCAGGAATCCGCCCAAAATCCCCGCCAGAAGTGCGGCGGGGGCGACGGGGCCTCCCGCTGCGGCGCGCGCGGCAAGGACGAGCGCCACCGCAGAGGCGAGGAGGAAAACGAGTTGGAGTGGCCAAGCGACGCCGAGAAGGCTTGGCGGGTTGGCCCAGAACAGGACGTCGGCGAGTGCCGCAAGAAGCAGCAGGGCACCGCCCATGCCGCGTCCGAGGGCAAGCCGTGTGCGAGCGAGGCTCACCGCGACGAGGACGAGGGCGGGCAGGAGGAGAAGCCAGAGCAGACCGGCGACCTGCCACGCCGCGAGGGCAGCAAGAGCTGTGGCGGCGGCAAGCCAGAGGCCCCGTTGCCCGAGTTGGGCGTGCGCCTGGAACACCAGCAAACCAAGCGTGACAGGGAGCGCGAGCAGCGGGAAGCGCGCCTCGTAGAGGGCGCTGCTCCAACCGTTCACCGCCTCGACGTGGAACAGGGTCAGGACAAGCAGGGCGAGGGAGAGCGCCACGATGGAGTAGGCGGCAAAGGCAGCATTGCCGCGAGGACGGCGCGATTCGGGCTGCGTGCCAACCAGCGAAGGCGCCGCACCAAGCAGGAAGAGGGCAAAGGTGAGGGCAAGAAGGCCGTAGCCGGTGTTGCCTCCAGACAGGTCGTGCGCAGCCTGGAAAAGGGCCGAGAGGAAGGAAGGCAGGTCGAGGGCGGCCCACGCCGCAAGCGCCGCCAAGAACGCCACGATGGCCGGAGCGATGCGCCGCAGCCGGCCCGATTCGACGGCGAGGCGGTGGCACCAGAAGGCGAGGAACACCAGCAACAGCGCGACGAGGAGGGCAGAGGGGAAGCGCAAGCTCGGCTCCACGCCCAAAATGTCCAGGAGGCGCTGCGCACCGTCGGGCTGGAAGGCGTCGGTCGGGTCGGTGAAGGCGTGCACGCTCACCCAGAGTCCGCTGCGCGTCGAGACGGTGGAGAAGAGCGTCAGCAGAAGCGGCAGCACTCCCAGCAGCGGGCCGGCGGCAGCGTAGGAGCCGGCCGCTTTGTGCCGGAGCTGGGCGTGCAGGTAGAGCGTCAGCGCCAGCCAGGGCAGGAGATTGGCGACCTCGACGGGGTCCCACGCCCAGTAGCCGCCGAAGCCCAACGTCGTGTAGGCCCAGAGAGCACCGAGGCCAATGGCGGTGGTGAAGACCAACCAGCAGAGTCGGCTCGGGCCGAGGGCGATGGCGCTCCATCGGTTCGTTCCCGACGCGAGGTGGCCGAGGACGGCGGCGGCCGGCACCGTCGCCAGGCTGTAGGCGAGGAACATGAGCGGCGGGTGAATCAAGATGAAGCCACTGCGCAGCGTCGGGTTGAGGCCATTTCCAAGCGGGCGGCCCGACAACAGCGCCGGAGTTGTTGCGGAGAAGGTGCCTTGGCCGGCAACGGCGGCGAGGAACAGCGTGAGGGCGATGCCGAGGAAGAGACGGGTCCAGCCCCGCCCGCGCGACTCGGCGGCGTCAAGCCCGACGCGTCGGCCATCGAGCCACGCCACCGCAGCGGCGACGACGGCAAGCAGGGTTGCCCAGAGCAGAAGGGAGCCCTGCCGACCCGCCCAGACGCCAGCCAACTTCCAGGGCCAGTCGAGATCCGTGCGGGAATAGAAGAAAACCGTCGCGGTGCTCAGGTCGCTCGTAAGAAAAAGGTAGGTCAAGGTCGCAAAGCCGGCCACCACGGCGGCAGCGGCTGCGACAAAGAGGCGACGCGGCCAAGCTGGCGTGACGCGGCCGCGTAGCTCGAGCGCGGCCGCCGCCGTCGCAGCAGCACCGAGAACGAGGGCGACCCAGAGCGCCATCTGGCCGAGGTCGGGGATGCTCATGCGCGCCTCCGCGCCAGAGCGAAGGCCGTTGCTCCGGCGGCAAGGCTTGCCGCAAGGACGAGGGTGGGCTGGTCCGGTGCGAGCCAGTAGCTTGTGCGCACGGGGACAAGCGGCTCGGCGGCGCCCGCTTGGACGACGATGGCTTCGAGGGCCAGGTCGCCGTACAGGCAGGGGTCGCACCAGGTCGCCGAGTAGAGTTCCAGAAGAACGCCGCGCCCCTCCTGCACCCGTTCGACGCCGTCCAGCGGAGCGGAGATGGCTTGCAGAACTTCGCTCGGTTTGAATCGACCCTCGGTGGGGCCCGCTTGGAGCCACGCTGCGACCGCCACACGGTCCTGCTGCCAAGACGATTCAAGCGGCAGAGTCAGCGTCCGGGTCGTCGCGGTGAGGTTCACCGGGCCCGCGTCGAGCAGGCGGCGCACGACGAAACGGTGGTCGGTGAGGCCGTTGGAGATTTCTGGGGGAGGTTGGAAATGGAGGGCGTCCTCCGTGATGGCGACGAACAGACGCAGCGAAGAGCCCTGCAGTTCCACGCTGCCGCGCGGCGTGATTTTCAGCTCAACGTCGGCATTGCCTCCGTTGGCTGTGGCGGTGATGGCCAAAGAAACAGGCGCCATGCTGCCGGAGCGCGCCTGGAGTGCCACCTGGTACGCTTCGAGCGTTCCCTCGTAAGGACGGGCCGGGTCCGGAAGCTGCTGCACCGGGTCGCGGCCATCGGCAAGGAAGAGTGGAAAATCGAAGCGGCCGGTCTGCGCTGCCACGGCGCGGTAGCGGGCCGAGAACGAGTCCGCGCCACCAAACGACACCCCGAACGGATCCACCTGGTCGAGCGGATGATGAATGAGCGGGACGACGGACGCGGCGGGGAGAGCCGTCGCGGGTGCTGCGGCAAACGCCAGCGCGACGAGGACCAACGCCAGACTCCGCATAGGATGGCGACGCCGATGGCTCCTGCTAAGGCTTGCCGTCGTCCACCACTTTGAGGAGCCTGCGCATCGCCGTCGGCAGGGCGGCACCGGCGAGCTCGTCGTCGGGGCACCACCAGGTCCGAAGCGCCGGCTGGGCGTGGCCGACATCCAGGATGGACGCGCGTTGTAGCTCCATCGCCCACGTGCGGTGACTGAAGATGTGCCGAGCGGTGGCAATGCTGGCACCTGCGCGAATGCGGACACCCGTTTGCGCGAGGACCGTGCGGGGCAGGGGCGCCGTGGCGGACCCTCCTGGAAGCATCCACATTCCCGCCAACAGGCCGCGCTCCGGGTTGCGGACAAGCAGTGTCGTTCCGGCTTGCTGGACGAGGGCGAACCGCATGGTCTCAGGGGCCGCGGCTTTTCGCGCAGCGGGCCTCGGAATGGCGTGCTGCACGCCTTTGGCACGGGCGGCACAGGCTGCGGCGACCGGACACTCCTCACAGCGTGGATTGCGCGGCAAGCAGACCGTCGCTCCCAGCTCCATGAGGGCTTGGTTCCAATCGCCGGGAGCCCGCTCAGGAACCCACGAGGCCGCGGCCGCTTCGATGCGGCGCCGGAGGGCGGGCGAGTCCGGGCCGCGCAGGGCGAGGATGCGGCTTGCGACACGCACCACGTTTCCATCGACGCAGGGCACCCGCTTACCAAACGCGATGGAGGCGACCGCTCCCGCCGTGTAGGGGCCGATGCCGGGGAGTTCGAGCAGTTTGGCGAACGCATCCGGCAGGCGACCGCCGTGCTTTGCGACGACCTGCTTGGCCAGCGCCTGCAGGTTGCGCGCACGCTGGTAGTAGCCGAGGCCGGCCCACGCCGCCATGACCTCCTGTTCATCCGCCGCCGCAAGCGCTTGGAGCGTCGGGAACCGCTCCATCCAGCGCAGAAAGTAAGGTGTTGCCACCTCGACGCGGGTCTGCTGCAGCATCACCTCGCTCACCAAGATGGCGTAGGGGTCGCTGGTCTGGCGCCATGGCAGGTCGCGGCGGGTGCGGCGATACCATGCCAGAAGGCGGCGCCGGTGGGACGGTTCCACAATTTCACACAGAGGGGCAACGGATGGCCTTTTTGACCCCGGCGAGCCCTCGTCCGTCGTGGTTCGTGCTCTCCTGCCCGTCCTTGCAATCGTTGCCTTGCTCCTGTCGGGTTGCGCCGGCCCCACCTCTTCCGCCCGCTCTCTGCTTGCCGCCGCGCAAAGCGAGGCCGACGACTGGTCCTCGGACGCTCGGCTCGTAAACGTGGTCGGCATCGAAGTGAGCAACGGAACCGAGCTGCGCAAGGAGCTGGAAGATGAGGGCGAAATCGACGACACCGAATTCGTGCTCGCCGACGATGAACGCACGGGCGACGGTCTTGCCGCCGCTTGGGGCTACACTTTCACCTCCGAGCGCCTCGGGAAACTTCTCGGCCTGGTCCTCGACGGCTCTGGCGACATCCTCGTCCGAAGCGAGCGCCCGCTGTCAAACCGAGGAAGCGACCCGCCCATCGACCTCGACGCGTGGCGCATCGACTCCGACGAAGCGTGGTCGTTGCTGCCCATCACCACCGATGGCAAGCGCCCCGCCGCGTCCGTCCTTACTCAGGACGACAAACTTGGTGGCGGTCAATTCTTCCCCCAAGGGAACCACCCCTACTGGATCCTGCTGTTCGGAGACGAGTTCGACAATGCCTCCCTCTTCTTCGTGAACGCCTTCAACGGGACCGTTGTGAACTTGAAAGATCTACTTGAGCAGATCATCCTCGATTTTGCAGTCTCCGAGTACGGAAGCGAAGCGGGTCGAGCCACCGTCCTGGATGGCACCGTGACGCACCGCTTCACGCTGCAGCAAAACCACACCAAGCTCGCCATCGCGGTGACTCCCGACTTGACGACGCTTCCCACCCAGACCGGGACGCTTACCCTGCACCGCCCCGACGGTACAGCGAGCCAACTCACGGTTCGCTCCCGCCTCGATGCCGCCAGCAGCCGCCTGGTCCTCGACAACGCCCAAGCCGGACAGTACGAGGCGACCTTCACCCTCGATGCACCCCCCGCCGGCGTCCTCTTGGACTACCAGTTCTCCTTCTGCACGGACGGCTTTGTCCTCCTCGAGTTCTTCCGTCCCGACGCATGCGCCGCCCTCCCCGATGGGGCCGCGCTGCCGTCTGCGATGCGCTCCGTGCTCTCGCGACTCTGAAGGCAAACCCCAAAGGCTCCGCCGTCCTTGCATGGGCATGCAATCTGACCAGGACCGCTTTGCCCCGAACTCCATCTGCTTCGGCTGCGGCCCCGCCAACGCGCAGGGGCTTCGCATCAAGAGCCACTGGACGGGTGCTGTTGGCACGCCGGAGGGCCGCTTCGTCATGACGTACACGCCGCAGCCGCACCACCAGGCGTTCCCCGGCGTCGTGAACGGCGGCATCCTTGGCACGCTGCTCGACTGCCACAGCAATTGGGCGGCGGCGACCGCGTTGATGGCGGCGCATGGGAAAGCGGCGCCCGACTGCACGGTCACCGCCGATTTCCATGTCAAACTCAAGCGGCCCACCCCGACCGGCCGCGAACTGCGACTCGAGGCCTCCGTCACCAAACTCGACGGCGACCGCGCGACCATCCACTGTGACGTTCTGTGCGACGGGAAGGTCACCGCCACTTGCGACGGCACCTTTGTCGCGGTGCGCGAAGGACACCCCGCCTGGCACCGCTGGGGCTGATGGCTGTGGAGACGCTCCCCTTCGATCCAGCCAGCGGGACCATGCGCCCCGTTGCGCCCCCGGCTGCGGCACCCGATGCGGCGCGCCGGAACCCCGTCGCGACGGTGGCGCACATCCTGCTCGGCCTCGACCTGGCGCTCCTTGCCTATTCTGGACTGGACGCCTTGGTGCGCGCTGTCCAGGACGCCGCGAGCGGGGTTGCGCCCTCGTCCGATCCCATCCCCGCCTCGTTCCTCTACGCCAACTCCCTCCTCACCTTCGTGCTCATGGCGGTCATCCCGATCCTGTGGCTTCTCGCGACGCGCGAACGGCCCGTTGCCGGCACCATCGCCTACCTGCAGCTGCACACGCCCCTCCTGTCCCTCGCCAAAGGGGTCGGGCTCGGTCTGCTCTGTCTCGTTGTCCTGGTCACCCTCGCACTCGGGCTGCAGCGCGTGGGCATCGGCGAGGAGAACCCGGTCGCCGACGGCCTTCTCGCCAACATGACCCTCCCGCTCGCCCTCACGTTGAGTCTCTCGGCCGGCATCGGCGAGGAGGTGCTCTTCCGCGGCATCCTGCAACGCTGGGTTGGCGTCTGGGGCCAGGCCGCCCTCTTCGGACTCAGCCACGCCGGCTACGGCACCGTGCTGCAACTCCTCATCCCGGCCGCCCTCGGGCTGCTGTTCGGGCTCATCGTGAAGCGGCGCGGCTCGCTCTGGATCGTCATCGCCGCCCACGTCACCTTCAACCTCGTCCAGCTCGCGCTCCCCGTCTTGGTTGATTCGCCATGAGGCGGCTTGTGGACCACACCGCCGATGTCGCCATCGAAACCGAAGCGACGACTGCCGGCGGATGCTTGGAGGAGGCGGCGCTCGCCCTCACCGAGCTTCTTGCGGGTCGCGCCGCCCACACCTTGACGCCCGACCGTGAGCTCGCCTTCCGCGTTGAGGCGCCCGACCTGGAGGCGCTCGCCGTCGCGTTCCTCGCCGAACTGGTCTGGCTGCAGCAGGCGGAGGACGCCCTCTGGTTAGGCGGCGGAATCCTGGTCGAGCAAGCGGGCGCTGGCTGGAGCGCGGTGGCACGCGGCAACGGTTTGCGCCACGACGGAGCGCGGCATGGCCGCGGCGTCGAAGTGAAGGCAGTCACCTACCACGGCGTCCGCTTCGAGCGGGCGAAGGCGGGTTGGGCGCTTCGCGTCGTCCTCGACCTGTAGGGCGCGCTCGGTTGGCGCTACGCGGGGGGGACGGGCTTGCCGTCGGCGATGAAGGTGAATCCCTCCGGAGGAACGAAGCCGTAGGTCACCGTGGTGTAGAGCTCGAAGCGCTGCTCGAAAGTGACGCCAGTGCCGAACGTGCAGAAGCCCGCCAGGGGGAGCCCTGCGGGAACGCAGACGATGCTGCCGTCCGCGCCGCCCGCGAACACGGTGGGGAAGAGGTCGGTCTCGTTGCCGACGTCGAACTCGCGCAGGACGCTCTGGTTGAGCGGGCCGATGATGGGCGAGGGGCCGATGACGTTGCCGATGTCGTCGAAGCTGCCGTCGGCGTAGACGGCGCGCTGGGCGTGGTTGAACTGCTGCGGGACCGGCTGGTTGTCGTCCCAGATGATCTCGTGCTGCGCGAAGCTCGGGTTGGGGCTGACATCCACGACCGTGATGAAGCGGTCGTCGAAGACGGGGGCCGCAATGTTGACGATGCTGCAGACCGCCGCCGTGATGGCTGCGGTCGAGACACCGCAGGCGATGAAGCCGTCAAACTTGGAGACCTGGGAGTAGGGACCGATGAAGGAGCCGTCCGCTTCCAAGGCGATGCGCGCGACCGGCGGTTCGTTGTCGCCAGCCACGACCTCGACCGAGGTTTGGCCGCTGGAGAAGCCCGCTTTGGATGCGGAGACGAAGTAGGTGCCCGGTTCGAGCCCCTCGAAGCCGAAGCCGCCGTTGCTGTTCGTCAGGTTCGTGCGGGGTTGGCCATCCACCTGGATGGAGACAATCGCGTCCAGGATGGGCGTGATGGTGGAGTCCACGACGACGCCGCGGATGATGCCGGTCGTCGAAGTCGCTTCCACATCGACGTTCGGTTCGGGGCCGCTGGAGGTCGCGTCGCCGGAGCCTTGAGCGCAGCCGGCGAGGGCTGCGAACAGGAGAGAGGCCAGGATGGCCGTCGTGCGCATAGGTGTGCCCAGTCCTGGGAGGTCTTGAGACTTGTCGTCGGGGCCTCGTTCACCGTTGGGTGCCCTATTCGGGCGGTTTCGGGGACCCGTCCACGGTGAAACGGTAGTCGGGACTCGGGCGGAACCCGTAGAACGTGTGGGTGATGAGCTCGAATTTCTGCTGCAGCGTGGCACCCGCGACGCAGGTGCCCGTCGCGGGGTCGCACACCCCGTTTGCCGTGAAGACATCCAGTTCCAACCCGATGCTCTCGTTGCCAAGGTTGCCGTCTGCGATGTCGGCCGTGGATGCCGCGTAAAGCAGCGGAGAGGGTCCGGTGCTGCCGTTGATGTTGTCCAAGTAGGTGCCGCCGCTCCACGCCTCAAACGTGGAGGTGCGCACCGCGATGCGCAGCGTGTTGCCGAGCGACTGGGTGCTCTCCCAGATCATCTCGCCGGTAATCCAGGTGGGCACGCCGGAGTCCATGGCGATGAAGTGGGTGAACTCGTCCGCCGTGATCTGCTGGCCCGTCAGGGAGTTGGGGGCGGCGCAGACCGCGACGAGGACGACGGCGGTTCCCACCCCGCACTCGATGTAGCCGGTGTGCTTGTCCGGGACCGCGTAGGGCTTCACGAAACCCTGCGCCGCCTCCAGGGTGAGCCGGACGACCGGGGCGTCGGCGTTGTTGGCCTCCACTTCGACGCTGGTCTGCCCTTCTTGGAAGCCCAGCTTGCTTGCGGCAACGAAGTAGGTGCCGGGCTCGAGCCCTTCGAAGCCGAAGCCGCCGTTGTCGTTGGTGGTGTTGCTGAGGGTCTCGCCGTTCGCCTTCACGGTGACAATGGCGCCCACCAGCGGCTTGATGCGGCGTCGACGACGACGCCCCGGATGACGCCCGTGGTGGCGGTGGGGGTGACGTCCACGCCGGGGTCTTCCGATGCGTCGCCTTCCGTCCCGCTGCTTGTCGCGCAGCCCGAAAGAAGTGCGACCACCAAGAGCGCCGAGAGCCACCAAGCCGAAGCCATGCGGTCCGAGCGGACTCGCCGCTCTTGAAGGTTTGCGCCCCGGTCGCCTCGCTACGGAGCCGGCGGGGGAACCGGCTCACCGCTGGTGAAGCGCCAGGCCGGGGGCGTGTAGCCGTAGAACATGTGGGTGTAGACGGTGAACTTCTGCTCAAAGGTGACGCCCACCCCGAACGTGCCGCCCGCCTCGCTGCCCTCGACGCCGCGGTTGAAGACGCGCACAACGAGCGTGTTCGTGCCGATGAGCTCCTCGCCGAAGGTTCCTCCTTCCTGGACGCTGGCCGCAGCGAGAGTCGCCTGGTCGCCGGTGATGAGCAGCGGCGAGGTTCCGCTCGCCTCCACGTCGTCGCAGGGGAAGCCGGCGTTGTCGTCCTGGCAGTCGCGCGACCACATGACTGACATGCTGGAGCCGAGGCTCTGGGTGCTGGTCCAATCCAACTCGCTTTGCGCGTAGGTCGGGATGACGCCGTCCAGCGGGTAGATGGCGAGGAAGCGGTCGTCGAACACTTTGCAGGGCACCGGCAGCGGGTTGTTGTCGCACTGCACGTCGGGGCCGCCCAGGTCGGTGAGGTTGAGCCCCAAATCGTTGGGGAAACTGCAGTAGGCGCCCGAGATGGCGACGGTGCTGCCGGAGCACTCGATGAAGCCGTCGAACTTGTAGGGAACGGCGTAGGGCTGGATGAACGACGCGTCGGGCTCGAGCGCGATGCGGGTGACGGGAGGCTCATCCACGCCGGCAACCACTTCGACCGTGGTCTGGCCGTCAAGGAATCCGCCCTTGGTCGCCTTCACGAAGTAGGAACCGGGCGTCAAGCCGTCGAAGCCGAAGCCGCCGACGTCGTTCGTCGTGGCGGTGACGGACTTTCCGCCCGAAGACGCCAGGACGCTCGCGCCGACGATGGGGACGACGCCGACATCCACGACGACGCCGCGGATGACGCCCGTGGTGGGAGTGGCGTTGAGGCCATCCACGCCGGGGTCGATGCTGGGGGCGGCGGGGTCGTTTGAACCGGAGCAGCCGGCCAGCGTGGTCGCCAGGAGGGCGATGGTCATCCAGAGGACGCGCATGGGTCGCCTTCCGCAGGCCGATGTGATGAACGTTGTTGTTGGGACCACGAAATGGGCGGGTCAAATCGGCGGCGTCGGGTCGCCATCGACGGAGAAGCGGTAGCCTTCCGGTGGCAGGAAGCCGTAGAAGGCGTGGCTGATGATCTCGAACTTCTGCTGCAGCGTGACGCCCGCCGGGAGTCCGGCGGTGTCGCCGGAGAAGATGCTGTGCCAGATGCCGCAGGTGCCGCCGATGGTCCCCGCCTCCAGCTCGGCCGCGTCGGCGATCTGGTAGATGGGTGAGTCGCCGGTGACGCTCTCGATGTAGGCGTTGCTGTCAGCTTCGCAGCCAGCGATGTTCTCCATGGAGAGCGTCAACTGGGTGCTGAGCGACTGCGTCGACTGCCAGAACATCTCGCTCTGAATCATCGTCTCGCCGCCGGGATAGAAGATGTAGAAGCCGAACTTGTCACTCGTGACGTTGCCGGCGCAGATGGGCGGAATGGGATCCAACTCGTCGGTGCAGAGCGCCTGCGAGATGATGTTCGGTGCGCCGCAGACGGCGACAACATTGGTGGTGCACTCAATGTAGCCCGCCTGCTTCTGGGCGGTGGCGAAGGGACGCACGAAATCCTGGTCGATCTCCAGGGTGAGACGAACGACGGGCGGCTCGTTGTCGCCCGCGACGACCTCGACGCTGGTCTGGCTCGGCGTGAAGCCCGGCTTGCGCGCGATGACGAAGTAGGTGCCTTCCTTGAGGCCGCCGAAGCCGAAACCGCCGACGTCGTTCGTCTCGTTCGTCCGATCGGAGCCATCGATGCGGATGGTGACGATGGCGCCGGTGAGCGGAGTGATGGTGGAGTCCACGACGACGCCGCGGATGATGCCGGTCGTCTCGGTCGCCTGGACGTCGACGCCGGGGTCTTCCGTCCCGGTCGAATCGTTTCCGCCGTCGGCACATCCTGACAGCAAGGCCAACAACAGAAGGGCAGCCGCCCAAGCAGACTTCATGCCCAGGACGCAGCGGGCGAAACGATACGCTTTGCCGCGTTAGCTGCGTCGTCGAAGCGTCGATTTCGCGGCCGCTTCGACGAGCACCGGCGACAGTTCCGCTCCTTTGCCCGCCGCAACGAGTTCCTGGCAGTAGGCGAGGACGATGTCGTCGTTGTTGGCGACCTCGAAGGCGTCGCGCAGCTTCGTCATGCGCGCCGTGAGCGCCTTGTCCTGCGCGGCCGTCAGGTGGCGGCGCAGGGTGTGGGCGCCGATGCGGCGCCGCTCGGTGTTCTCGCGCGTGTACATCTCGCGCAAGTCGTGTGCGTTGCGGTACGCGGAGGCAGCCGCTTCGTCGCTGAACTCTGCCTTGCGGAACGGGGCACGGTCGCCGGGCACGATGTGGGGACCCTGGAGGGAGATTTCAGGGCTGCGACGGGGCGGCGGGCTCCCAATCCAGGTGCGGCCGGACCAATGTCGCTCGGTCAACGGGGTTCAGATTGGGGATGAGTCCGACGACGGCGCCGCAGCGGACGCAGGCCACAAGGTCGACGACCCGGCTGCTGCGGGGCAACCGATACGGCTCATCTGTGAACGCAGGCGAGCTGCAGCGGACGCAGTTTGGACCTGGCGAAGTCATCGCTGGTTGACTTGGTAGGAACCTCTTGAGCCTTCGCCTCAGGATGCGGGAATGATGCTGGCTTTGCTGCGCCGCACCAGGAGTTGCGCGATGCTGGGGGGCACCGTGGCGATGTCGCCAGACTTGAGCAGGTAGGTCTGCATGTCGGGGCCGACGAAGGGGGGGATGTCGCCAAGCGCCCGGATGGTGACCAGTTCGGCGCGCGCGCCGGCAGGCGTGTCGGCGGGGACCTGGACAGGACCCGCTGCGGCGGCAGTCGAGGCGGGGGTCTCAAGGATGGGCATCTGCACCGCCGGAGGCGGGGCGGGTGGGCCGGGAACCGCCAGCGGCGGCGGGGCGAGGCTGCGGGTGGCGAGAAGCTCCCCGAAGGTCGCGACGCGCGCCCCCTCAAGCAGGCTCAGCATCTGAGAGTAGAGCGCCGCCTCGTCGGGGGTGATGCCTTCGGGTCGCTTCGACTCCTTGGTGGCGGCGAGCGCCAGCATGGCGAGTTTGCGCTCGCGCAGCGCCCAGAGCGATTCGGCGGCGTGGCGGGCGTTCTTGACGCGGTCGGTGAGGAGCATCACCGGTCGGCCGAAGGGGTCCTTGGCCTGCTCCGCCTGGAACGCGGCGGTGCTCGCGGCGAGAAACTCGCGCGCCAGCGACCAGAAGCGCGGGGCGAGGACGACCAGCTTGTTGCTGCGCCGCTCGGAGCGAAGGAGGTCCTGCAGCAGCTCGTAGGAGACTGCGTCCAGGACTTCCGCCATCACCCCGGCCACGGTCGAGGTCGCCTTAACCGTTGGCGGGGGCGATCGTGCCGCCCTGACGCGCCAGCCAGAAGACGGCGTGCCGCTCTGGCACCTCGACAATCTCACCGGCCTTGACCGCGACGCGCTCGCCCCCCAACGTCACCTCGGCGTCTTTCCGGGGGTTGATGCGCACGGGATTGGAGCCGAAGGCGACGGCGTCGCGCAGTGGCTCGAAACCGTCGAGCGTGTCGCGCGTCAGGGTGATGACGCAGAGCCCCGACTTGCCATGCAGGCTGCCGGGCAGACGGATGAGCCGCTTCGTGTCGGCGGTGACCGGCTCGTCGGTCTCACCTTTGGCAAACGGAAGGGTTGCCTGTTGCAGGACGTTGTGGATGACGCGGCGCACGACCTTGCCTTGGTCCATGTAGCCGGCCGCGATGCGCTCGAGGGCGCGCTCGTCGAACTTGTCGACGAACTTCTCGGCGGAGTCGGGGCCGATGCCATCCATGGCGGTGAGCCACTTCTTTGCCGTGCGCTTGTCGGGAGCCTCGAGCACGTTCGTGCGCAGCGTGCCGACAAGGGTCCGCGTGATGCGGCCGGGCCAGCCCGGAGCGTCGGCGGGGGCCATTGTCTCCTGCGTCGTTTTCTTGACGAACTTGCCGCGCCCCTCGACGTGCACGGTGCGTTCCGTGATGAGGCGCGACAGGTCGGGGGATTCCTTGCCGCGCTCGGCTGGAAACTTTCCGGTGACGTAGTCCACAATCTCACGCCGGCCGCGCGAATCGAGCTGCATGAGGCGCTCTTCAACGACGTGGGCGTGGTAGCCGCGGCCGCCGGAGAAGGTGATCCAGACATCTTTCTCGCCGAGGCCGAAGTCGCCGAACAAGAATTCGTCGAGAAGCCGCTTGAACTGCGTTTTGACAATGCGCAACTGGTCGGCCAGCGGCATCTCGTGGCCCGCCGCCTTGGCCGCCTCCGCCTCGGCAAGATGGTCGGCGTCCAAGTCGAAGATGAGCTCCGCGCCAAGCCACTGCTTGTCGAGCATTTTCATCTCGCCGGGGCGGTTGTAGTACGCGGTCGAGTAGTAAGCGGAGTGCGGTCCGGCGCGAGCAAGGTAGTCGCGCAGGCCGTCGGCGGTGGGGAACGCTTTGTGGCGGAAAAACGGCGGCGGGCCCGGCCGGTCGGGCCACTGCATGAAGCCGAACTCGCGCTTGGCGTAGCGGTGCGGCAGCGGGATTGGATTGTTGTGGTACCAGTGTGCGAAGGCGGTGTTGAGCCACGCGATTGTCGTCTTGACGGCGGGCGGGAACTCGGTGGGCTGCGGCGGCTTGGGCGCTGGAGTCGCAGATTGCACCGATTTCTCAGATTGCCCCGACTCGACGTTCAAGCAGCCTCACCTTTCTGCGCAATCTGCGGAATCTGCGACCCCGTGGGCGGCGTCGGCGGCGGGTTGGAGCGCAGCTTGGCGCGGTAGTAGCTCAGCGGATGCTTGATTTTGAAACACAATCCGTCGCGCTTGTCGAGCGGGCAGACGCCATTCGTCTGCATCGTGGCACAGCCGGGCGGCGTGTAGGCGGAGACCGATTTCTCACCCGTGACATGCTCGATTTGGTAGCGCGATTTTTCGCGATCGAAGTTGGGGGTCGCCGCGAGGTAGTCAAGAATTTGCTCGCTCGACCATCCCACCGTGTGCAGGAAGGTGGCGAACGCGAAGCGGCCGTGGTGCGGAACGTTCTCGTTGCGCTTCAAGGACTCGAAAATGTCGTGCACGCATGGCGGGAACAGTTCCGGCCGCACCGGGCCAAAGTCGCCCGTGCTCCAGTTCGCCTTCGCCTCTTCGAGCTTGGGCTTGAGCGAATCGGCAAGTGGCGCCAGCGCTGCGCGCATCGCATCGGGCAGCGGCGACTTGGCCTGCGCTTCCAGTTCCGCCAGCGTGCGTCGCTGCAGAGCTTCCGCGAGGAGCCGCGCGAGCTCGGCAGATTCGAGGATGACGTGGCCGGCGGCGACGGTGCGCAAGACCAGTTTCCAATCGGTCATCGCGGGGGCGGCAGCAAGGTAGCTGCTGATGTGCAGTCGCCAACCCGCACCCTCCTGCTCGACGGCGACCCCAAGCGCCGCAGCCGCCTCCGCCAACTCCTCCGGACGGGTGCCGCGCCGTGCCAGTGTCTCACCGACGGGCCGCGCTTCGCAGGCGGCAAGCCGCGCCAGAAGCACTCGTTCGCCAAGCGCTGCGACCAGCATGCGGGAGACCGGGATGGAAAGCAATTCCATGAGCGCCGAGCGCTCGTCGAGGATGGGAATTCGCTCCCATCCGTCGCCCAGCGCCCCTTCGACCCGTGCGACCGCCCGCGCCCGCACGTCGTCGTAGAGCGGGGAGGCGAGAAGGTCGGCAATTTGGATGCCGCTTGCTCGCACCGCGTCCCGCACCTCCGGCAGGAACGGGTAGTGGGCGAGGCGGACCAGGTCGGCCACGCCGGGTCGAGGCGGGGGCGGCTACTTCAGGTCGGCGGGGCACTGGCCGCGGCGTTGGAGTCGTACGCCTTGCCCTTCTTCTGCGCCGAAACACCCATGAGCCCCGTGAAATCGGTGAAGGAGACCTCGACGGTCCAGGTTCCCGCCGCTCCAGGCTTGGAGTACTTGCTTGCGCCCGACCCCTCGACGCCGTCCGCGACGGCCGCGGTGACGCCGCCCTTTGCAAGCTTGCCGTCGTACACCGTTTTTCCGGCGTCGTCCTTCACGGTGACGCGCACCGAGCCGGACTCGACATTGGCGGTGCCCCAGTTGACGGCGGCGATGGTGCCGCTCATCGCCCAGTCAAACGTCTTGCTTCCCGACTTGTCCGAGAAGGAGCCGCCATAGGCAAACTGGTCTGCCTGGTTCGTCACCTGCTCCAAGCCGTCGAGACCCGCGAGGCAGCCAGAGAGACCGACGACGAAGAGAGGAATGGCAAAGCGACTCCACACCATGCCCCAGTCACCGGGTGCGAGGCACTTGAAGGTTTGGAGGATGGATGTATCGACGAAGCGTCAGCAACCCGGGACCGCCGGCGGGCAGTAGGTGCCGCCGGGAGATCCGTTGACGTTGAGGCTGAGCCCCATCTGGCCGGTGAACCCCTTGAAAGCAAGGGTGACCTTCCACTCGCCGGCGACTCCGGTCGCGGTGTTCTCGTGGACTCCGCCCTGGCTGGTCCCGCCGATGGACTTGCTGTAGAGCTGCTTGCCGTTGGCGTCCTGGATGGTGAGCGTGAAGGTGCCCTGCGACGACTGGCCGCCCCAACTCACGGCGGCCTTGGTGCCGGTCGTCTGCCAGGTGTAGGTCTTGGTGTCGGAGAGGCCAGCGACCTGGCCGCTGTAACTGAAGTGGTCGGTCTGGTTGCTGACGGCGTCCTGCGCGCAGCCGGAGAGGAGCGGGACGAGGAGAGCAAGGCAAACGATGAGAGCGCGGGATGGGAGCATGGCAACCACTGCGGGCAACTTGGCTTCGGGGCCTTGAGGTTTGCGCAGCACCTCAGTCACAGGTCAAGCGGATGTCGGCCTGCCCGTTGGCGTTGTGCGTGGCAACCTCGAGCGTCCAACCCCACGGCGTGCCGCGGGCGGCCTTGAAGCCTTTGCCGTCGCCGGCGACGGTGTGCGAAGCGGCCTGTGTGCCTTGGTCGTCGAGGACGCGGACGCTGATGGTGCCGTGCTTCCAGTTCTTGACGTCCCAACTCAATGTTGGCTCGACCGAGCAGGGCAGGAATTCCGAGGCGGTCCGCTGGTTGGTGCCGTACTTGCAGTCGCCGTTCGTGCAGTTCTCAATGCTGTTGCCCCAGAAGTAGCGGACGAAGTGGCCGTCGGGCGCGCGGTCGCGGTCGCTGTACTCGGAGCAGCCGGCGAGAAGGGCCAGCGCAATCACGGCGACGACTGCGACGCCGCGCACGGGCCTCACTCCGATTCGATGCGGGGCGCGAGCAGGTAGATGATGTGGCCGTTGCCGTCGGCGATGTTGAACTCGATCTTCACGGGGAAGTCGGTGCCGAGATTGAGCGTCACGGCGTCGGTCGGCTTCACGACCTTGCTCATCGTGCTGAAGTAATCGAGCGAGAACAGGCTGCGCGACTTCTGCGGCGCCTGGATTTTGATGAGTTCGCCGCCCTCGAGGCGCAGGTGCGACTGGTCGGTGTCGCCTTCTGCGATGAGTTCGAACACTTTGCCCTCGGCGACGAGGGCGATGTGGTCGCTGACCGCTTCGGAGGCCTTGATGCCCTGCTGCAGTTCGCTCGCAAGGACGACGACTTGGTTGGGGAGACTGAGGTTGGGGACCTTGGGGTCGCCCATGTTGGCGGTGTCCACGAGGGACATGCGGCGCGTGATGTGGCCGATCTTGAAGACGAGCTTGTGCGCGTCCTCCTTGTACTCGATGTCGATGAGGTCGCTCGAGCCGGCGAGCTTGAGGATGTCCTTCAGCTTGTCCAGGTCGACGCCCATGTCGAGGTCGGTCGCCTTGTACTCGGCGAACGCCTTCTTGCCAATCGAGAGGTCCACCATGGCGACGTGGGCAGGGTCCACCGCCTTGAGGGAGAGCCCCTCGGGCGTAACGTGGATCTTGGCCTCGTCGACAAGGGTCGAGACAGCGTCCAGGATGGTCTTCAGCACGTCCGCCTTGACTTTTGCCTTGAACATGAGGACACCGGGCTTTGCTTCGCCAAAGAAGGACGGGCTTTAAGCGTGAGGAAACGCGGAACCTTTGGTTCGGATGGACAGGCCAAGGCGTGTCCGCTCTCGACTTCTGGATTCATGGCGTGCAAACCTTCGTGCCCGACGAACCGCAGATGGCGCAGATTCCGCAGACAAGGGACCCCCGGACCTACGGTGTCATTGGGGCAGCCATGGAGGTCCATGCGACGTTGGGGCCGGGGTTCTTGGAAAGCGTGTACCAGGAATCTCTCGAAATCGAGCTGGCCTTGCGCAACATCCCGTTCGAGCCCCAGGTCCCGCTCCTGCTCTCCTACAAGGGTCAACCTTTGCGCGGCACGTTCCGACCCGACCTGTTTTGCCATGAATCGTTGATTGTCGAGTTGAAGGCTCATGTCGCCCTCTGCGAGGTCGATTCGGCTCAGGTCTTGAATTACCTCAAAGCAACCTGCAACCCGGTCGGCCTCCTCCTGAACTTCGGGGCCCCCCGTTTGGAGTGGAAGCGGATTGTCCTCCGCGCGCCCAACGACTGGTCTGCGCCATCTGCGGCATCTGCGGTTGGGTGAGCGGCGGAGACGTCGCACTCCCATTCGACCGTTGCGGGGCTTCGCGGCAGCGGCTGCTACGGCTGCCTGGTGCCTCCGGCCGCGCTTACGCGCAGCCGGAGACCCGGCCGGCGACTCGAATGGAGTTCGCTTCGCTCACTCCCATTCGACAGTCGCCGGCGGCTTGTCGGTGATGTCGTACACGACCCGGTTGACCTTGTCCTTCAAGCCGGGGTGGTTTGTGATGCCGCGGGCGATGCGCGCCAGGACGTCGTGCGGGACCGGGACGGCGGTCGCCGTCATCGCATCGAAACTCGCAACGGCACGGACACCGACGGTCTCGCCGTAAGCGCGCAGGTCCCCCTGGACACCGACCGTGGGCGTGTTCGTCAAGACGGCGAAGTACTGCCAGGGAATCTCCATTTTGCCCGCTTTGGCCGCGGCCTGAATTTCGCGCTCGACGACATCGCACGCTTCGCGGGCAATCTGCACCCGCTCCGGCGTCAAGAGGCCGATGACGCGGACGGCGAGGCCGGGGCCGGGGAACGGTTGGCGCTCGGCGACCTCGACCTTGAGGTGGCGGGCGACCGAGCGCACTTCGTCCTTGTAGAGGTGGTAGAGCGGCTCGCACAGCTCCAGCTTCATGTCTTTGGGCAGGCCGCCGACGTTGTGGTGTGACTTGATGGTGTCGCGCTTGCCGCCGCCCGACTCGATCCAGTCGGGAGCGATGGTGCCCTGGACGAGCACGGTGGCGCCAGTCTTCTTCGACTCGCGCTCGAAGATGCGGATGAACTTCTCGCCGATGATTTTGCGCTTCTGCTCGGGCTCGGTGACGCCCTTGAGTGCCTCGAAGTATTCGGGGCCCGCGTGGACGACGGTGAGGTTGAGCCCCATGCGCTTGTACATCGCCTCGACCTCTGCGGACTCGCCTTTGCGCATGAAGCCGGTGTCGACGTAGACGGCGTGCAGCTGCTTGCCGATGGCTTCGTGGACGATGGCGGCGGCGATGGTGGAGTCCACGCCGCCGGAGACGGCGATGACGGCGATGCGGGAGCCGACCTGCTTGCGCACTGCGGCGACCTGCTCCGCCACAAACCCGGCGGGGTCGAACACCATCGTTTCTGCCATGCGGCGGCCACAAAGGCGGCCCCCATAAGGCTGACTGCAAGCCGGTCCGGGGCGGCCTCCCGAAAGCGAACGCCCAAGAGGCCCTCCCGAAGTCTGTGACGCGTTGCCCATCCTCGGTCCGGTTGCCACCGCTCTGCCCCCCAACCGGCTGCCACAGACGGAGCTGCGCACCGTCGCCGAAGCCATCATCCCGGATGGGCCCGGCAAAGCGGACATCCTGGAGGTGTTCGGCAACGCCCGCATCGACGCCCGCAACCTCGCGCAACCGGTTCCGTGGTACTTGGAACGGCACGGCCACAAGGACCGCGCCGCGGTGTTCCAGTCGGTCGGCCTCGACCTCGTCGAAGAGGCTGCAACCGGCGCCCTTGCGGCGGCCAAGTTGGAGCCCAGCGACCTCGACGGCATCCTCCTCGTCTCCACGACCGGACTTGCGACGCCGAGCCTCGATGCTCGCCTCATGAACCGGATGGCATTGCGCCCGGACCTGGCCCGCATGCCGATTTGGGGACTGGGATGCGCTGGCGGCGTCGGGGGGCTCAACCGCGCCGCCGATTTGGCCCGCGGCAATCCCGACGGCCACTATCTTTTGGTCTGCATGGAACTCTGTTCGCTGCTGTTTGACATCGAACGCGCCATGGGATTCGGCGGCGCCGGGCCGGACAAGAAGGCGGTCATCGCGGCGGCGCTCTTCGGGGATGGCGCTGCGGGGCTGGTGGTGAGCGGCGACGACTCGGGCGCGAACGGACTTCGCCACCTTGCGGGTCGGAGCCACCTTTTCCCCGACACGGAGCGCGTCATGGGCTGGGATGTGCAGGACCACAACCTCGACGTCGTGTTGTCTCCCAAAATTCCTGACCTGGTTGCCCGCGAGATGCGCGGCCTCGTCGAGTCGTTCCTGCGCGAACACAACCGGGGACAGCCGGCGGACCGGCTCATCTTGCATCCCGGCGGCGCCAAAGTGGTGGACGCCTACGAGACGGCCCTTGGCCTCAAGCCGGAGGCGTTGCGCCCAACCCACGAAGCGTTGCGCAAGCAGGGCAACATGAGCAGCCCCACCGTCCTCTTCGCCCTCAAAGAGACCCTCGATGCCGGCCTCCTGCGCAAGGGACAACGCGGACTCTTGGGCGCCCTGGGACCCGGCTTCGCCAGCGAGATGGCGCTCGTGGAGGCGTAGCGTGCTTTTGCCGGCCGTCCTCGCCGCCGTCGGCGTGCAGCGCATCGCCGAGCTCGCCTACGCCAAAGTCACCGCCCGCAAACTCATCGCCGCAGGCGCCCGCTTCGTGCGCGAGGATGGAATGGGACTCATCGTGGCCACCCACGCGTTGTGGTTTGTCGCAGGGCTTGCTGAATCGGCAACGTTTGGCGAACGGTTCGGCTGGTGGACCCCCGTCGGCCTCGCCGCCTTCGCCGCCGGTTCGGGGCTGCGTTACTGGAGCATGGCGAACCTGGGCTGGCGCTGGAACACGCGCGTCTTCGTGCTGCCACAAGCCCCTCTCGTCGCCTCGGGGCCGTACACGTTCTTGCGCCACCCCATCTACGTCGGCGTCAGCCTGGAGCTGGCTGGGCTCCCCGCCGCGTTTGGGTTGTGGCGCACCAGCCTCGCCCTCACCGCCCTCAACGGCGTCGCCGTCCTGCGTCGCATCCGGCTCGAGGAGCGCGCCCTGGGGCTGCGCGCATGACTGCCCAAACCATCCGAGCCCAAGTCGCCGTCATCGGTGCGAGCCCTGCTGGCCTGCGCGCAGCCTGGGCCGCGGCGTCGGCGGGGGCGCAAGTGGTGCTGCTGGAAGCACGCCCCGACGTCGGCGTTCCCGAACCGCTTGCGATGGTGGCGTTCGACCACTTGATGGCGAGCCGAGCGTCCCCTCCGGAGTCCTGCATCCGCACCCGCACGACGAACCTCACCGCAGTGAGCCCGGGCGGCCACCGCATCACGCTCGACGCTCCTGCCCGCATTCTCGACCGCACTCGCTTCGACCGCCATTTTCTTGCCGAAGCCGAGCGGGCCGGAGCCACCGTGCGGCTCGGCACCGGACCCCTTCGGCTCGACGGCAACCGGTTGTTGGGCGAGCAGCTTGAGGTGGAAGCGAACATCCTGATTTTCTGCGATGGCGCAACCAGCCAGGCCCGTACACGGCTTGCGACCCTACAGCATCCCGAGAGCATCGTCTGGGGCGCCGCGCACCGCGTCGAAGGCTCCACCGGGCCCGCCTCCACCATCGAGTTGCGCATCGGTTCGCACGCCCGCGGGGGCCGCACCCAGTGGAACCCGCTTGGCGGCACC
This sequence comes from Thermoplasmatota archaeon, assembly GCA_038046785.1. Taxonomy (GTDB): domain Archaea; phylum Thermoplasmatota; class E2; order JACPAO01; family JAHFTW01; genus JAHFTW01. The sequence goes on along the minus strand of JBBSVM010000005.1, from coordinate 28,817 downwards.
TCCTGGACGCACTGGAGTTTCACCGGCACCAGCGCCGCCGAGGCCATTGCGCAAGCGCGCGCCAACTTGGAGCGCGAGCGACCAGGCAGCGCGGCGACCCTGCTTGGCGCCGCCCCCGACCCCGTCTACACGCTCCCCGGCGACCTGGTGGGCGACGGCATCCTCGTTGCCGGCGGAGCGGCGGGCCAAGGCGGTCTCGAAGTCGGACTGGTCTCCGGCGAATGGGCGGGCGAAGCCGCAGCCGCGGCAGCCCTTGCCGGGCGTCGCGACGCCGCCGCCCTCGCTCCCTACCAGACGCGTTGGCGCCGCACCTACCAGGCGGGCTACGAACGATTGCGCGACTTGACGATGCGCACCGCCGCCAAAAGCGACCTGGAACTGGACCGCTTGATGGCCCCCCTCGACGGCGAACAGGTTCCGTTCTCGGTCTTGCGCGCTCTGGGCGGCTCCGGATTGGCCCGCCTCGGCGCCCTGCCTTGGCTGCTGCGCCACCCGGTCGCCGTGGCGCGCGCCGTCCGCGCCTTCTTTGGCTGAAGCGAAGGCTCATGGCCTCGGACGGCGCTGACGCGGCGTGGCCCACCACTCCTTGGCGGCGCTGGAAGCGGCCCGCGCTTGGGCCAAAGAAGGGCTCCTGCCGGACGAGTCGCTGCGCATCATCGAGGCGCGCCACGCTGAGGCGCCGCCGGCCGAGCAGGGCATCGGGATGCTCGCGCTCCTCACCCTGGGGGGCGTCCTGTTGGGCAGCGCCCTCATTGCCGTCGTGCGTCTCGCCGACCTCACGGACGACCCCGCAGCGCTCGTGATGGCCGCGGGCGGTGCTTTCTTCGTCGCGGCGACCTTTGTCCTTGACCGGATCCGCCCCTGGGCCCCCTTCGCGGAAGTGGCCGCAAGCGCCGCCTGCGTCGCCCTTGGAGCCGCGGTCCTTGCGGCCAGCAGCCACAGGATGGGCGGCACCGACGCGCTTCCCATCGTCGGCCCGCTCGCTTGCGTTCTCCTCCCCAGTCTCTACCTGCTGCGGCGGGCGCGCTCGGCCGCCTCCGGAGCCGCCGTCCTCCTGTTCGCCCTGGCAACGTACCGCACCCTTGCGCTTGTCTCCACAGAGGCGGGGTTCCTCTTCGACGAGCTGAGCGTTGGACTCCAGGTTGCCTGGTTCGCCCTCTTGCTGGCCCAGGCGGCGGTCGTCGCCTTCACCCCAACCGACCGGGCCTGGCGTCCGCTCGCCCTCGGCCTCGCCCTCATCGTCCTCGTGGCGCCCATCATCCTGCTCGTCGGGGACGGATTCGAGCAGGAGTCCCTTGTGGGCGAACTGGTCGTCGGCGCCCTCTACGGCGGCCTCCTCGCCTTGGCCTTGGCGCGGCGCGAACGGGCCGCCACCATCGCGAGCGCCCTGGTCATCGCGGGCGACGCCGTGGTGTTCGGCTTCGACCAGGGCGGCGCCCTCCTTGGCGTCGTCGTCCTCCTCGCAGTGGCGGGCGGCCTCATCGCCCTCGGTTTCCGGTTCCGTTCCCAAAGCCCGGCCTGAGCGAGGGCTTCAAACCGGGGAGGGGTTTGCCCGCCGTGAAGCGGCTGGGCGTCCTGGTGATCGCCGACGAGATTCTGGGCGGCCACGTCCACGAATCCAACAGCCATTGGCTCGCCAAGCAAGTCAAGCCGATGGGTGTCCAATTGGCGCGTGTCGAGATCTGCAGCGACGACCTCGCCGACATCGAGCGCAGCGTCCGACGCTTCCTCTTGGACCTCAATCTGGATTACGTGGTCACCTCGGGCGGCCTCGGCCCGACCCCGGACGACCGCACCATGGAAGGCATCGCCCGCGCTTTGTCGGTTCCCTTGGTTGCTGAGCCGAAGAACACGGCCTGGATGCGCGAACGGGCCCGCATCGGCTTCGAGCGCGGCTACTTCCAGTCGCCCGAGCCCAACGAGGGGCTTCTCAAAATGGCGCGGCTGCCCGAGGGAGCCGAAGCGATGCCGAACAGTCTCGGCACCGCTCTTGGCGCCATCGTGACGCACGGGACGCGCCCGACCTTGCTCTTCACGCTGCCCGGGGTTCCGCACGAGTTCATGCGCATGTTCGAAGAGTCGGTGCGGCCCCGCCTCGCCCCCGGCCGCCCCATCCACTCGGAAGAGCTGACGCTCTACACGGAGGAGTCACGGCTGTTCGAGGTGTTGGAAGGCCTGGAGAAAGCGTACCCGGACGTCGTGCTTGGCTCCTACCCGGAGCGCGGCCGCATCACGATTCGCGCCACGGGTGACGAGGGGCGGGCCAGAGCGTTGATTGCGGAGATGCGTGCGGCGGCGTCGCGCTACCTCATGCCGGCGAAACCTGGATGACGGCGCCCTTCCACGCGACCAGCCAGGGAGCGAGGTGACCGAACCGGCTGTCGAAGAAGCGAATGAGCTCCTCGGCGCGAAACGACGCGGCGGTCGAGTTGCCAGAATGGAACGCCGTGTTGAGGTGCTCGTCCAGGTCGGAGTTGCGCACGTCGGCGGAGCTGAGCGTGGTGGCGTTTCCAACATCTCCGTCGACGAGCCGCGTGAACTGGAGGCGAGCCTCCGTGCCGGTGTGAACCGTCTTGTAGGCGACGACGAGACCGACCGACAAGGCGACGAGAATGAGGATGGGGATGACAAGGCGACGGCCTGAGACCGTGGAGCCGGAGCTTGGCGCGTCCACTCAGGATTTCTCCGTGTCGTCGCCGGGGTCGCCGGGGCTCTCTTGGTCACCGGTGAGGAAAGTGTCCGACTCCGGAGTGGCATCCTCCGATTGGCCGACGGCGCCCTGCACCATGCTGTAGAGTTCGTCCATGCCCTTGGCGTCGAGCGACGAGACCGGGATGAGCAGGTTGCCCATGCCCATCGAATCGAGCAGGCGGGTTACCTGGGCTGCGAACTCCCGGCTCATGCTGGGCGCCTCCGCGACGATGTCGTTCTCGAGGCTGGCCGGGTCGTGCGACCAGGCGAGCACCGTCTCGAGCGACTCGGGGTCGACGCGGTCGGATTTGGAGAGCAGGAACACCATCGGCTCCTGGAAGCGGAAGAAGGTCGTGGCGCCAAGCATCAGTTGGCTCGCGAAGCCAGTCGCGGTGCGCGCCAGGAACGGGTCCATGAGGTAGGCGATCACGCTGCGGCCGGGGTTGAGCGATTCGACAATGTGCTTGCCGGCGTGGCGAAACACGAACAGCTCAATCTGGCCCGGCGTGTCCACAAGAATCTGGTCGGCACGGAAGCCGCCAATCTCCTCCTTGATTTCGTCCAAGTTCATCGCAATCATGTCGGCGGCGGCAATCTGCGCCCCGTTGGGGCCAAGGCCATGCTCCTCCATGATGTCGGAGATTTTCACCCAGTCGCGCACGTCGACGTCGGGCGTGTAGGGCAACGCCTCGGCGCCGGGATCCAAGTTGACGAGGACGGTGCGAATGCCCTGCGAACGGGCCCAGCGGTCGTAGGCGGCAACCAACGTGGACTTGCCAGCACCCGCGGTGCCGACGAAGAACATCGCGCACTCTTCGGTCATTTCAGCCCCTCACGCGCCGCATGTTCTCGACGCGGCGGGCGAGCAGGTCTGGACTGGCGATGTCGTGGCGCACGTGCAGCCCGTCGCCGTGCACGTGTTTGAGGCTTGCCTCGCACACCGCATTGGCCTCCGCAAGGCCGGGGCCCTCGCCGAGGACCGCCAGCGTGCGGCTTGCAAGCGTGGTAAGCGCCCCCGACATCTGCTGCTCCACAGCGGCGTAGAAGACCGCGCCGCGGGTGCGCTTGACGTTGAACTCGTCGACCTGCACGGCCTGGCCGGGCTCGGCACCCGCCTCGCCATAGCCGCGCGGCACGACGTACTTGACGACGGTGGCGACGGGGCGGAACCGGACGTCGCGGGCGGCAAGCGTCCCGGTCGCCATGCCCTCGAGGAGGGCGACGTAGTCGGATTCCAAGGCGTGTAGAACGTTCATCGCCTCGGGGTCGCCAAAGCGCGCGTTGACCTCGATGATTTTGGGGCCGGCGGCGGTCAGCATGAACTGGCCGTAGATGGTGCCGACGTAGGGCGTGCCTTCGGCGGCGAGAGCATCCACGATGGACTGCACGATGGCGACGGCCGCGTCCCGCTCCGCCTCCGAAAGGAAGGGCAACAGGCCGTCCGCCTGCGCGTAGGAGCCCATGCCACCCGTGTTGGGTCCTTGGTCGCCCTCGAAGAGCCGCTTGTGGTCCTGGACGGCCGGCATCGGAAGAAGGGTGGTGCCGTCCGTGAACGCCATGAGTGTGAACTCTTCCCCACGCGCCAACTCCTCGAACTGCACGGAGCCGCCTCCGGTTTTCTGGGCGAAGATGGAGCGCACATACTGCTTTGCCCCCTCGATGTCCTCGAAATGGTCGCCGAACACCTGAACGCCTTTTCCGCCCGTGAGGCCGACCGGTTTGATGGCGAACTCGGGACCGTGTTTGTCGAGAAACTCGAGCGCGGGCCCCATCTGCGCGAACGGCCAGAAGCCGAGTTGGCCGGGCAGGTTGTGCTTGCGCATCAGCGTGCGCATGAACGTCTTGTCGGTCTCGATGCGCGCCGCCTTCTGGCTCGGGCTTGCCACCGCGATGCCGATGGCACGCAGGGCGTCGCCGAGCCCGGCGGCGAGCGCCGTTTCGGGACCGAGAACGGCGAGGTGAATTTTCTGCATCTTCGCCCACGCCACGATGCCAGCGAGGTCGGTTTCGGGCAGGAGTTTGAACCCGGTCGCCGACTTGACGAGGCCGGGGTTGCGGTGGCGCATGACGCAGTAGAGGTGCGCGCGCTGACTGCGGCGGATGGCGAGCGCCATGGCGTGCTCGCGCGCGCCCGAGCCGACGAGGAGAATGTTGAGGGCGCCCTGCGGCAGAGCCTGAACGTGGACGCGCGCCGCATCGGCGAGCGGGACCGGGGGCCCAGTCGGGGTCTGCCCCTGGCGCTCCATGAGTCCGCCGATGGCGGGCAGTCCCTGCTGTGCAGGTTTTGGGGCAACGGGCGCCGCGAAGAGGCCGGTGAGCGTGGGAGACGCGGCAGGTCGGACCGGTTCGACGGGCGCAAGCGGTTTGACGTACTCCTGGAAATCGCGCCCTTCCGTGCCGTCGGCGGCGACGATGGTGGAGTCGCGGGTGCGAGATTTCACGGGCCCCCGCGGTGCGGCACCGGGCGGTTCGGGTCGACGTTTGGGGGCGACGATGAGTTCGGTGTCCTCATCCTCCTGACTCTTGTCCATCTCGCCCGCCGGCTTGACGTAGCCTTCGTCGCCCTTGACGAGCTTGCCGCTCGGGCGGGTCCACCCTTTCTTGGCGTCCCACACTTCGGCGTCCTCCTCGACGCCGCCGGGCCGCTGGGCGCGGTAGTTTGCTTCTTCGCCGCCCGCCGCCCCTGCGGCCGGTTTCGGCTTGGGACGCGGCGTGCCGGGAAGTTCCTCCGCTCCGCCCACGATGGGGCCAGATGGCGCCGCAGCGCGCGGCTGCTTCGGGGTGACGGTAAGGTCGCTGCCATCGTTCGATGCGGTGGGCGAAGGCGGCGGGGCGTGCGGCTCCTCTTTTTTCTTCGGCTTGACGTAGAGGTCCCACGATTCGCCGCGCTCCTTAGCCGGGTCCGCCATTTAGACCACCCCGGCAGCGCGTGCCTGTGGCGTGGCAAGAAGTTCGCTGACCTTCGCAAGCGGATGGAGCACGACCTGGACGGCGGCGAGCGCTGCCCCGCCGCCCGACTCGCGGTCGACCACGACGGCGGCGTGGGCGACGGTGGCGCCCGCCTCGCGCAGGACCTTCACGGCTTCGACGGTCGAGCCGCCCGAGGTGGTGACATCCTCGACGACGAAAACGCGCCACCCTTTCGGGTCGCGCCCCTCGATGCGCTTGCCGGTGCCATGCTTGCGCTCGCCTTTTCGGATGATGAGAAGCGGAAGATTGGACTCGAGGCTGACGGCGGTGGCGAGCGGCACCGCTCCGAGCTCCATGCCGGCGACCGCATCGAAAGGGCCGAGGCGGGTGGCGAGGGCGGCGAACCCCTTGGCGACGACGCGCAAGGTGGCCGGGTCGGTCGCGGCGCGCTTGACATCGACGTAGTAGCGCGACTTTGCCCCCGAGGTAAGGGTGAATTCGCCAAACTGGACGGCGCCGCACTCCAGGAGCGCCTTCGCTACCGGGTTCATCGCTGGGGCGACCCTGTCGGGTCACTTAAGGGCCTTGAGTTGGGACGCTTACGCCGGAGGGGTGAGAGTCAAGATGTAATCGGTGTTGGCCGCCGTCTCGCTGCACGCGAACACCGAGTCGGCGTCCGCCGGCACGGTTCCGGACGCCGCCTTGTCGCCGCGGTAGTCGACGCCGCTGGCGAAGAGCGCCGCCATCCCATCCACGTCGAACGCGAAGGACCATCCCGTGTAGTCCGCCTCCAGCGTGTGGTAGTTGCCCGAGACGTCGCTGGAGCCAGGAAATCCCGCGGAATCCAGGATGCCCCAGAAGCACTCCCCTTCCGCCAGGAACGTCGGGTCGGGCAGGATGGCATGGCCGGTGAAGGTCACGGGTTGGGCCGATGCCGTCACGGCGCCAAGCACATGCAAGGCGAAGGTCGTGTTGGAGGCGAGCTTGCCGTCGGCGACCTCGAGGATCGCCGTGTAGTTGCCGGCGGAGGCATAGGTGTGGGTGACCGAGGTGGGCAACGCGGTGCCGTTCTGGACCATGCTGTCCCCGAACGACAGGGACCAGGTGAGCGCGTCCCCGTCCGGATCGGTGCCATTGAGTGCGAAGGTCGCCGACGTCCCGTTCAAGGTGGCCGTCAGCGATGCCAGGGGGGGACGGTTCGAGGTTGCGGCCGTTGTGCCCGTCGTGCCTGAACTGCTGGCCCCCGTTGCTGGGGCACGGGTGGAACTGCCCGGTGCGGTCGCGCTTCCCGACGCGCTGGCTTGAGCCGTTCCGGCCTCCGACGTGGACGAGGAATCCGAGTTGGAGGCGCATCCTGCCAATGCAAGCACAACGAAGAGAACGACACAGAGACCCGCCTTCATGTGCTCCGCGTGGCCCTCGTGCCGATTAACCGTTTTGGTGGATTCGGGAAGCTTGCGGTCACGACCCCAGCAGATGCGGCCAGCCTTCCTGGACCGGCGTCGCCGTGAAACGCACCGTCACCTCGATGCCGCCGCAGGAGGCAAACCGCACCGCAGTTGCGCCCCGAGGGATGGTTCCTTCGATGCGGGTCCCGTTGGCGGCGGCGCGACCCAACTCGGAATCCTCAGTCAAGAAGAGCGCCGCGACACCGGCGAACGTGCGGTTGTCGCCGGCGGCGAAATCGACCAGGAACGAGCCGTTGCCAAGTGCCGCGGGAAGCGGTACAGTCCAGGAACTGCTTGCCATCCTGCCGGGCGGGTTCAGGCTGGAAACCGCGGCGCACCCTTCGCTGGAGGCGCCAACCTCGTAGCTGCCAGAGGCGGCAAAAACTGCTGGCGGGGCCACCTCGAGATAGGTCTCGACCGCGCGGCTGGTGCGCCCGTCGCTCACGCTCGCACGCACCGTGAACGAGCCCGCCATCGGCCAGGTCGCCTGCAGTGTGGTGGGAATGAAGCCGCGCCACTCTGCGGTGCCGTCCGCATTCAAATCGAGATCCGCCACGACGACATGGCCGTCGTTGTCGCCGCCTTCCAGCACAAGCGATGCAAGGTCGCCAGCCTGGACACGACTGGGCGCAGTGAGACGCAGCCAAGGCGCCTCGTTCGCGGGCTCGACCGGGACAGGAACTTCGACGCGCTCCGAAATCGTCTCGGTCACCGTTTGGGTGATGGTTGCAGTCTCCGTCACGACCTGGACGTCGGGGGCGGCGCAGCCGGACAGGAGCAGGAAGAGGGCGAGCGGCAGGGGCCAACGCATGGATTTGGCATGACTGCCCGCCTCAAGGCGAAGCTGGACAGGCCAACGGGTGTGCGAATCTACGGGAGGATTTAGGCAGATTTAGGGGGCGTGAGCACGAGAGTCCAATCCGTCGCTCCGGCAGAAACGGATACGAAGCCCTCCGGATCCGAGCCGCTTCCCGTCGCAGCCGCGCCAGAGGTCGCCGCGCCGGGGCCACACCGCTCAAGGCCGACGATGCACTCGCCGAAGCGGCGAACTTCGACGACAATCTGGTCGACTCCAACGTCCCCGCAGAGCCCGCGAGGGCAAGAAGGAGGACGATTGACAGAATGGCGAATCTTTCGCTTTGGCACCTGGTTGGAGCCAGGTTCAGGTTCAGGCCGTCTCGTAATGGACTTCGAGGTTTGCTCCACCGTTGCTCGCGACCATCATGTAGTCGTGCGCACCACTGGGAACAATCCCCGTGATGGAGGCCGCGCCGGTGGCGGTGAAGCGCTCAAGGTCGGCGCTGCAGTCGGGCAAACTGAAGATGATGAACCAGTCGACGGGTGCGGTGTCTCCTGTGATGGTGGCGGTGAAGGGCCGACCGGCAGTGGCCTGGTCCAACACGAAACTGTCCATCGTGACGCCGACCATCGGACCATCCGCGCAGTCGCCGTACTCGAGGGGGAACGTCCGAGTTCCACCGCTGGCAACCCAGGACAGGTCGACCGCCTGGCGGGCGCCGGAGCCGGCCGCCCCACCCGCCGCGACTTGGACGATGAGCGTCTTGTTCGCCGTGGCCTTGCCGTCCGAGACGACAAGCTTCGCCGTGTAGTTGCCGGCGGCGGCAAAGCTGTGTGTAACCACCGCGGAGGGCAACGACCCTGTGGCGTTGGCAGATTCGTCGCCGAAGCTGAGCGAGTAGGTGAGAGCGTCCTTGTTCGCGTCCGTCGCGTTGAAAGAGAACGCGACCTGAAGCGGAGCGACGCCGGTCGCGTTGTTCACGCTAAACTCGCTGATGGCCGGAGCTTTGTTGGCCTCTGAAGCTCCCGAGGAAGAGCCCGCCGACGTGCCGGGGCTGCTCGTGGTGCCGGTCGAGCTGGAGGTGGCTTTGGAGCCGCTGGCCGAGCCGGCGACAGAGGAGCTTCCGGTGCTGTCGCTGGACGAGTCGGTCTTGGAAGTACCGGCGCAACCTGCGAGCAGCAGGGCACCGAGCAACGCAAAGGCAAGGAGGGCCTTCATCGCGTGCCCGTTGGCGCGCGCCTGTTTAGCTTTTGGCGCCCGAACGAGAGAATGGCTGTTTCCGACCTTCGTTGGTCGTTTTCGTTCGGCTAGAACATCATCTGGTCGCCATCGGTGCAGCCTTCCCAGGCCACATTGTGTTCCCCAGCATCTGGGATGCTGTCGAGAGGATGGTTGTTCTCCACTTGCAAGCCGGGCTTGTCGTTCGTCTCGGCGAAGACCCAGTTTCCGTTATCGCCCTCGAAGACGTAGAGGGCGCCCGGAAGCTCCGCCGTCGGTGTGCGCTCGCACTGCGTGGAGAGAACCACGGCGGGAGGGGCAACCACGACAATGAGGATCGTCTGGTTGGCGCTCAGCTTGCCATCCGAGACGATGAGCTGGGCGGTGTAGTTGCCAGCCGCCGCGAACGCGTAGGTGACGTTGGCCGCGGGCAGGCTGCCGGTGGCGTTGACGGAGCCGTCGCCGAAGCTCAAGGTGTAGCTGAGCGTGTCGTTGTTGGCGTCGGTGGCGGCAAGGGTGAACGTGGCGTTGAGGCCCGTGACGTTGGCCGCGAACGCCGTGATGGCGGGAGCTTTGTTGCTCGAAGTGGCCGCAGTCCCCGTTGCCGTACCCGACGGAGCTTTGCTTCCAGTAGCGGTGCCGCTGGTCGGGGCCTTGGAAGTCGAAGCGCCCGCAGTCTGAGCTTTCGAGGCCGTACCGGAATCTGAATCGGACGAAGTGTCGCTCTCCGAGGATTTGCTTGCGCAACCAGACAGGACCAAGCTCAGGCATGCGACCGCAACCAACCACCGCATGCGCAAGCCATTGGATGCTTCGTAGAAGAATGTTTCAGCGCCCCGTCAGGCCAGGGCTCCCAGGGCGGCGCTGCCGAGCCGAGTGATGCCGGTGATGGCAGCGCGCAACCCGGAGAGGTCCTCGGCGCGCAACTCCACCACGACGGCGGGGCCGTCGGCACGCAACGTGGCGCGGACGCCCTCGGGACCGTCGCGCAGCTCGACCGCAAGCGCTTGGGCGACAGCACGGGCCGCCTCGATGTCGCGGGCCGCCAGCTTGAGCGTGGCGGTGTGGGGCACGGCGGGTGTCCGGCGTCCCTACTCGGCCTTCAGCGTCTTGGCGACGGTGGGGCGCTCCTTGTAGAAGATCTTGGAGCCGCAGAAGGGGCAGCGGATGCCGAGGTTCTGGGCGTTGAACTCGACGCGCTTCTTGCAGACACCACACTTGTAGGCCATCAGAATCGCCTACTCGAGGGCGGCCGGACCGGCCAGCTTGTCCTGGACCGCGCGCAGCGCCTTGGCGGCTCCCTGGCCGGCGCCGGTCTGCGGGATGTAGGCGCCGCCGGCGAAGGTGAACTTGCACTTCTGGCAGATGAAGATGGCAGTGCCCTCGCGGTAAACGGCGACGGCGCCGCACTGGCTGCAGGGGTGAGCGGCCTTCTGGACCTTCTCGACGTTGGCGACCGTGCGGCGGTGCAGGGCACCGTAGCGGGGACCGAAGCGGCCCGTGGATCCGACCTTCTTGGTGTGCGACATGGAGTCACCGGGGTTTCCGGCACCGGGTGCCAGATGGTAACCTGCGGGGACTTGAACGCCGATTTAAGCGTTCGGGCCGCAGGTTGTTGGGGGAAAGGGAGGGAAAGAGGGAGGGAAAAGGAGGGAAATTATGGGCGATGCGCTCGACCCCGCCCGGCCGTGCAAGCACGGCCGGCCGGTCCGGCCGCGCCTTCGGCGCGGCCTGTCGAACGACTTGCTTCGAGCGCCCTAACGGGCGCTCTTCGCAATTCGCTCGACTTCATCCTTCTTGGCGACGGCGTACGACTGGGGGTCGTTCTTGGCCGCCTTGAGGATCTCTTCGGCGATGCACTGGCTGATCGGCTTGGTGCTCTTGAAGGAGGCCTCGGTGGCGCCGGTCGCGATGAGGCGCAAGACGATGTCGAGGCGGCGCATGGGCGACACGTCGACCGACTTCGGGACGTTGATGCCGCCGTAGCGCAGCCGGGTGACTTCCTCACGGGGCGCCGCGTTGACGATGGCGGTCACGAGGACCTGGACCGGGTTCTCCTTGGACTTCTCGGCAACGCGCTCGAACGCCTGCTCGACCGCCTTGTAGGCCTTGGACTTCTTGCCCTGGTAGGTCTCGCTGCGCATGACGTCGTTGATGAGGCGCTCGACGACGTGCACCTTCGCCTTCGCGAAGCGCTTGTTGCCGTGGCGAGCGGAGTGGTGCATCGGGCCGACCGCTTCCAAGTGGATGTAGCGGGCGAGGCCGACATCGGTGCACTGGATGCCGGTGGAGGTGTACTTGCCGAAGACCGGGGTCTCGGGCAGGTCGATCTTCTTGGCGGCCGGGACCGGGGTGGCCTCGGCGGCGATGGTTGCGAGTTGGTTCTCGGAGGTGGTTTCGTCGCTCATGGCAATCACCGCACCGGCTTCTCGGCCTTGCCCTTGACGAGCATGTCGAGCGAGACGTTGTTGACTTTGATGACCTTGTAGCGCACACCGGGGATGTCGCCGTAGGAGCGGCCCATGCGGCCACCGATGCCCTCGACCAGCACTTCGTCGTGCTCGTCGATGTAGTTGATGGCGCCGTCACCGACCGCGAAGGCGGTGATCTGGCGGCCGTTGCGGATGAGCTGGACCTTCACGCACTTGCGGATGCCGGAGTTGGGCTGCTTGGCCTCGATGCCGACCTTCTCGGTCACGATGCCGCGGGCCTGCGGGATGCCGCCGAGCGGGTCCGACTTGACCTTGAGGCGGAGGGTGCGGCGGGCGTAGTAGCGGTCCGACCAGCGCGCGGTCTGGCGGTTCTTCTGAAGCTTGCGGGCTGCGTTGATTCCGGTTGGGATGGTGATTCCTCCAAATGGGGCCAAGCCCCTGCGAGGGCCGGTTTCTTGGGCCGCCCTCAGCGGTCGTCGTCGTGGGGAGTCCGGGCCAGCCGCCAAGCGTGTCCGGATGCGGGGGGTTCAGCCCCGGCCCACGACGTGAGCGATTTGGCGACAAACAGCCCCTATATCAAGACTGGCGTCGGCCGAATCGGAGAGACGCCGCGCGGAGCGCCTACTCAGCGATCTTGACGGTCGCCTTGTAGAGGTTGAGTGCCGAGTCTCCGACGTGGATGTGGAACTCGACGTACTCGCCGACGTTCTTCTTGGCGCTGAAGGTGACGGCGCCGTCCTTGACGCTGAAGGACTCCGCGACATCGTCCGCCGTGACGGGTCCGCCGTTGGCATCGGGGTTGTAGAGGCGGCCGACGTAGGTGCCGTTGGCGGGGAGGCCGGAGAGTGTGGCGGTGAACTGGGTTCCGACGAAGGTGGCGTCCGCCTTGATGCCGCCGATTGGGTTGAGCGCGAAGACCTGGTCGCCGCTCGTGGCAGGGGCGGTGGCGACGGGGTATCCCTTCAGGCGGACTTCGACGGCACTGTGCAGGCCAGTGAGGTCCTCGTCGGCGAGGGTCTGGTCGAGAGTGAAGGTGCCCGCGGTGGCCTCAGAGAGGTCGCCGATGCTGCGCTCGCCGGCGGAGCCGCCCACCAGGTAGGCGGTGTAGGCGGAGCTGCCCGAGGCGGGGAGCGTCAGGCTGAGGACGAACTGCGAGGAGGCCGCGACGCAGGGCTGGATGGGGCCCGTCCCGGGGGGGAGTTGGCTGACGACCTGGTCGGCGGCGCATTGGCGCGTCGGGGTGGTTCCGGTCGGGTCAGTGATGCCGCCGCTCTGGGCCGTGTAGGTGATGGTGGCCGTGCCGGTGAAGTTCGGGATGGCGTAGTTGGCGTTCGCGAAGCTGCCTTCCGGCGGCGGCGAGGAGCAACCGGCGAGGACGACGGCAACGAGAGCGATGGCAAGCAGCTTGCTGAGCATGGCGGCGTTCCACATGGACCAATTCATAAGTAGTTTCTGACGGGAGCGCTTCCCTGACGCCCGACTGCGCACTCATGCCAACTCCCTCACCATCATCCTCAAAGCCAACAAGGGAGCAGGCCAGGGTATGCGCACGCTGCGCCACGACAAGATGGAGGTGCGCCGCCTGGAACGCGGCGAACTGTCCGGATTGGACCGGGCCATCCCGGGCGAGTGGGTCCCCCGCCCCGCCCCCGCCGAGGCCATCGAGGAGCCGGCGAGTCTGGCGGGCTGGTCGTGGGGCTCTGTCGCTCCGCGCTCCTTTGAGGTTGCTTAGACGAGCACGTTGCCTGAGACCACCGCTTCGAAGGAGATGAGCGGGCCGTCGTGGAAGAAGCGGAAGGTGTGGTCGCCCTCGGGCAAGTTTGCGCAAGCGCCCGTGTAGGTCAGCTGGATGCCGGCGAAGAGGTTGGGTGCGGCCTCGACAATCTTGTCGACCTGGTCACAGTCTCCTCCCTCAAGGCCATAGTCGCCGATGGCCAAGGTCTCGACCGTGAGGCGGTAGCCAACCTCCAATGCGCCGCCTGCTGGAACCGTCACTGTGAAGGCGTATTCGGCGGGCAGAGGCGCGCCACCGTTCGTCCGACCCAACTCGCGCTCCTCGCGCTCACCGCCCGAAGGAAGGGCAGAGGCATCGGATGTTGGCGTCGCATCCGAGGAAGAGGATGCACAGCCCGCGAGCAGGACGAAGACCAACGCCGTGGACAGCAGGCGCATGCATTTGCGACGCTTTGCTTGCTCTTGAATCCGTCTCCATTCAACGGCGCCGGCAGAACCCCCAGCATCCGGCCGTCTGCGCGACGGCTGGAGCAAAGACCCTCCCATCACAGCGGTGCTGGGAGAACGCCCATCTTGCGTTTGAAGGAGCGCACCGTGTTTTGCAGGAGGACCGCGATGGTCATCGGGCCGACGCCGCCGGGGACCGGGGTGACCCAGGAGGCTTTCGTCCAGACGGAATCGTGGCAGTCGCCCACCACTTTGCCGGCCTGGGTGCGATGAATGCCGACGTCGATGACAACGGCGCCGGAGCGGATGTGCTCTGCGGTGAGCAGGCCGGGAACGCCCGTGGCCGTCACGACAACGTCGGCGCGCCGCGTGTGCGCCAGGAGGTCCTTGGTCTGTTTGTGGCAGACCGTGACGGTGGCGTCGCGGTTGATGAGCAGCGCCGCGAGCGGCTTGCCGATGAGGTTGCTGTGGTTGATGACGACGACCTCGGCGCCGGCGAGCTTCACGCCCGCTTCGTCCAGCAGCAGCAGGACGCCCTGCGGAGTGCAAGGAGCCAGCGTCTCGTCACCGATGAGGGCGTGGCCGACCGATTCCGGGTGGAACGCGTCGACGTCCTTGTAGGGTTGGATGGCGTGCAGGACGCGCGCTTTGGAGACCTGCGTCGGCAGCGGGACCTGGACCAGGATGCCGTTGACGTCGGCGTCGCGGTTGAGTTTCTCGACCAGGCCGACCAGCTCGTCCTCCGACACGGTGGCAGGAAGACGCACCTCGCGGCTCACGATGCCGACGCGGGCGCACGCCTCGACTTTGCGCTTCACGTAGATTGCACTCGCCGGGTCGTCGCCGACGAGGACGACGGTGAGGCCGGGGGCTTTCCCGAACCGTGTCCGAAGGGCCGCAACCTCGGCGGCGAGGGCGACCTCCATGCGGGCGGCAAGGGCCTTGCCGTCGAGCACCTGGGCGCGGTTGCCGGGTGCGGACGGGGCCACGACGAGGCGACGGCGCCGCCTCTTAAAAGCGGGGTTCCTGGGCGGCGCGTGAGCCCGTCCCCGGCCGCACCGCGTGCCATCCTGTTCGACCTCGATGGCACCCTCCTCGATTCCAAGACCTCCATCCGCGAGACAATGAACACGGTCCTCGCCGAGCGGGGCCAACCCACCTTCACCAAGGCGGAGCTGGACGCCCTCATTGGCCACCCACTGCGCGACATCCTCGCCAAGAAATGCTCCGACCCCGCCGTCGTGGAGGCGATGACGCAGCGCTACCGTGTTGCCTACAATGAGTCGGGCTGGGTCACGGTGCGCCTCTTCGATGGCCTGGAAACGTTGCTGCGAACGCTGCGCGGACAAGGGATGCCGCTGGGCGTCGTCACCAGCAAAGGGCAGCAGGAGACGGAGATTCTGCTCGTGGACCTGGGAATTGCCAACCTCTTCGACACCGTGGTGGGGGACGACGACCGGCGGCCGCTCAAGCCGGACCCCGCTCCCATTCTGGAAGCGTGCCAAAGCCTTGGCGTCGCCCCCGCCGAGGTGGTGATGGTGGGCGACACGACGTTTGACATCCGCGCCGCCAAGGCAGCCGGCGCCACGGCGGTCGGTGTTCTGTGGGGCAACCACGACGCGGCGACTCTGAAAGGGGCTGGCGCCGATCGTCTGGTGGCGACCACGCCGGAGCTGGCACGCCTCCTGGGCGCGCACAAGGCGTAAATCCTCGGCGTGGCGTCGCGCCTTCATGCGGGTTCTCGCCGCCGCCCTCCTGACCTTCGCCCTCCTGGCTCCCGCCGCGACAGCGCAGGTCCCGACCTCCGACCTGGTCTGCGCGACCAACGCGGTCCCCAACCCGACGCGCGAGTCGCGCTATTTCTGCGAGGCGATGGACTCCACCTTCTTCGTGCAGTTCGACCAGTTCCTCGCTGGCCTCGACCACCTCGCCACCACCTACCCCGACTTCATCGATGTCCGCACGATTGGCACCTCGGTTCTCGGCCGCCCCATCCAATTCGTCGAGGTCACCAACGAGCAGTCGCCGGTGCCGCGCGCCGAGAAACTGCAGATCGGCTACTCCGCCAGCATCCACGCCAACGAGGCGGCCGGCCGTGAAGGCATGGTGCGCATGGTGGAGGACTTGGTGGCCGGCATCGGCCCCTACGGCGCCGAGCTGAAGCCGAGCCTCGACAACATCATCCTCAACGTCTGGTTCCCCAACCCCGACTCCTGGGCTGCAGGCGACTTCTTCGACGCCGCGAGTGTCGGCGGCCTGCACAACCCCGCCGGAGGCGCCGGCTTCGCGCGCGAAAACGCCAACGGCTTCGACCTCAACCGTCAGTTCCCCAACCCGGGCTGGATTCTGCCCGAGCACGAGCCGATGAGCCAGCCCGAAGCGCGCGCCGTCGTCGAGGAGCTCCGTTACTCGGGCAACCACGCCAACTTGGTCGCCTCCGCCGACTTGCATGGGATGCTCAACTCTCCCAACATGATTCGCTCCATCATCCCGAACCAGGACTACGACTTCCGCCGCATGGTCCTCGTCGTCGAGCAGCTGAAGCTCATGCAGGAGCGCATCGAGGCGAACCCGTCGTTCGCCGAGTGGAACCTGCTTGCCAGCGCCGGCGCCTCCTTCGAAGAGGCCATCGGCCAGGCAGGTGCGGGCGAATGCCTCGCGGCCCCCGGCCTGCCGCAGGAGGTGTGCCTTCCCACCGCCGAGGCCCCGATTGACCGCCCCTTCCTCTGGGGCGCCCGCTGGGACCAGATCGGCTACACCGACACCGGCTTCACCTCGGACTACCTGACCCTCAGCCCGCGCAGCCCGACCGGTGGCATGGGCGCCGTCGGCCAGATCGTCGAGTTCGCCTACAGCCACATGGTGCCTGACAACAAGTACGTCGCCAAGCTCACCGACATGCATGTCTCCGGCGTGCGCGAGATCGTGCGCACCCAGATGGAGCAGGCGTTCCGACTCACCAGCCCCATCCTCGCTGGCACCGGAACCGTCGGCTACGCCTGGACCGACTCGTTCGTCTCGAGCGACGATGACCCCAACTTCTTCGGCCGCGACAAGCCCGCCTTCGACCTGGCGAGCCCGACGGCGCGCTTCGACTTCCAGCAGGTCCCCTACAAGGTGTCGAACCTGAACTTCTGGCGCGACCTCGGCCGCTTCAGCGCCGACCCCTTCCTCCCCATCGACGCGGCGACACTCACCGCCGCCGACCTGGAGCCGCTGGCAAGTTTCGCCATCACCGACCAAGCGCTCGACGGCTTCACCCCAGAGGGCATCGCTGCGGTCACCGACTGGGTGCGCGCCGGCGGCCACCTGCTGCTCACCGACTCGGCCCTGCGTTTCCTCGACCGCTCCGGCATCCTGCCGGGCACCGTGAAGTCCGCCTGCGTCTACATCGGCCACAGCGACCTGCGCGACCTCGACCACCCTCTTCTTGCTGGCGTGGACTGGAACGCCCGCGTCACCGGCGAGGCCTCTGGCACCGGCTTCGGCGCCACCGAGGGCAGCGCGAGCAACTACCCCGCCTGGGGCGTCGAAGTGGCGCCCTGGCTTGTCGCGAAAGGTCAACTGGTTGGCACGACGCAGGGCTCCTCCGGCGAGTCGCCCTCGTGCGTTGCGGAGTCCACCGACCCGCTCGTCACCGTCGGCCGCCTCCCGGTCGGCGAGGGCTCCATCGACCTGCTCGGCTCGGCGTTGCCCCGCCCGACGCAGGCGTACGACCACCGCTACGGCCTCACCGACTACTCGGTCTCGGCGCTCGCCTACTGGATTGTCATGAACTCGCTCGGCGGCTCCATCGAAATGAAGGAGATTCCCGAGCCGTTCGTCCCGACGTATGACTACGACCCACTCTACGGCGTCGGCGCCCCCTTCGGCGTGCCCGCCACGGATGCGGAGCCTGCCGGTTCGCAATCGGAGAGCACGCCGGGCCTCGGAATCTTGGCCCTCGTCGCTGTCATCGGCCTCGCCCTGCTGCTGCGCCGACGCTGAGAAACCTCGCCGCCGAACAAACACGGATTGCGGGGAGCCGACGGCTCCGTGTCCTCCGTGAACTCCTTGTTGGTCGTGGGCAAATCGAGCCGCAGCTCAGTGCAACGCAATTCAGCCCATCCGATTCAATCCGGGAATCAGAGTTTCCAGAAGATGCGCACGCAGACGGCAGCGATGCCGACGGCAGCGGAGAAGAAGAGCACGAAGGAGGGACGCATCTTGATGTTGGTGTCCTCGTCCGAGTCGAAGTAGCGGATGAGGCCGGCCGCCGATTGGATGCCCGGTCCCTGCGTCTTCTTGGCCATGCGTCGCCCACAAAGGGCCCATTCATGAACGTTCGCACCGAGGCGGACCGTTCAAACCGGGACAGAAGCAGCGTGCTCCTTGGGCCGGCGCCCCAGAAGGACCGCGCCAGCGAGAACAAGGCCGACCTCAACAACGTGGATGGGGCCCAGCTGCTCCGCAAGCAGCAGGGAGCCGCCGATGGCCCCGATGAGGGCAGTGGTGGCGACATTCATGGCGCTGGTGCGCGACGCCCCGACGCGCTGCAACGCGGTGTAAAACAGCAAGGAGCTGAGGCAGATGGAGATGACACCGATGGCGACCAGCGCCACGATGTCGCGGACGCTGGGGACCGGAACCTCAAGCGCCACCGCCGCCGTCAAGCTCAGGCTTCCGCCCAGGATCCCTTTGAGGGCGATGAGCTGGTGCGGCTTGTACAGGCCCACGAGACGGGCGCTCACCACATTGTCGATGCCCCAGGCGAGTGCCGCGCCCAGCACCAAAATGGCACCGCGCGTCGTCGTCACGGAGGCATCGCCGGTCGTGGCGAAGGCGACCGCCAGCGAGGCGGCCAGAAGGCAGACAAGGCCAGCGCCGTCGCGGCCGCCAAAACGTTCTCCAAGGAACATGACCGCGAGCGCTCCCGTCGCAACCATCTCGAACGTGAGGAGCAGACCGGTGTCGGCGGCGCTCGTCTCCTGCAAGCCGACGAACAGCAGCGCCGGTGCGACCCCGCCACCGATGATGCCCATGACCAGCACCTTGGGCCAGTCGCGCTTTTCGATGTGCAGGCCGCGCAGGAACACCGCCAGGAGCAGGAACGACGCGAGGTAGGCGACGGCGCCTTTTACGAACGGGTGGGCCGGCACGAGCTTGGCGAGGACATTGATGGAACCGTACAGGACGCCGGAGCCAGCCGCGAACGCCAATCCGCTCCGTCGCGCGTTCACGGCAATCGCAGGTAGCGAGGGCTCTTGAGGCTGTCAGGCGCGGCGCCGGGCAGTCCAGGCGACAACGACGAGCGCCACGAGGGACTCGATGCCAAGCGGCGAGGCCTTGGAACCGTCCGAACTGGAGGCCGGTTGCCCGCTCGCTGCGCTGCTGCTGGGGAGTTTCGAGGATGCCGGCGCCGCGCTGCTGGAGGGTGGCTTCGATGCGCTGGAGCTGGCAGGCGGCTTGGCGGAACCGGAGGCGCTGGAGCCGTCCTTCTTGAGAATCTCAATGGTTCGGTTTGCCTGCGCGACAACCCGTTCGTCATCCACAAGCCGCACGAAGATGGTGCGCGGACCGGGCGTTTCGCCGCCGAGGCTCCAGGTGGCGTTCCAGGAGGCGGCGCCCACGACGGGAATCCGCGAGGCCGCGCTGAAGGAGTCGTCGTCGATGGCGACCTGGACAACGCCGACGGGGGTCGTGCCGCCGGGGCCGCTTGCAACGCCATGGATGGTGAGGTCGCCGGTGGCCGGGGTGGCGGCCCGTTCGGCTGGCGTGCGGATTTCGATGGCGGCGGGGGCGAGCGCGGTGGCGGTGAGCGGGTCGTCGCCATCCACCAGCTCGAGCGCGAGGCCGGTGGCGTCTCGTACCATTTCCAGGCCGTGCGTCATCAGCGTGCCCGACATGATGGGGGCGCCGACGTAGACGATGGAGTGTGTGATGACGCCCAGCGCGCCCTCCCCGGTGGCAAGGCCGGTCGGGTCGAGGGCGGCCATGGCGGCGCCGGAGCCGGAGTCGCCGCCGGTGACGTGGCCGAAGGCGCTGAAAGAGCGTCCGTCGGCGCCGAAGTGGATGGCGAGCCGGCCCTGGTCGGCGGGTGTGCGTGTCACCAGTCCGACCACGCCGGGCACCACCAGGGTGCCGTGGCCGTAGTGCACCACGGTGTCGCCAGTCGAACCGTCGTCCAGGCCGATGGGGCCGCCCCACTGCGGCATGGCGGGGCGGAGAAGGTCGTGCAGCTCGGCGGGAATCTCGATGATGCCGAAGTCCTGCCCGATGCCGCCAGACTCGGCGTAGGTGACCGGGTGGTAGCCTTCCCCGGCCTGGAGGCTCACGTAGGTCCCAAGCCCGAGGCCGTTGTTGAGGCATCCATCCACGCAGATGTCGACGCGGTTCTTGACGCGGTCTGGATTGGCAGCGCCCGTGTAGGGCGTCCCGTCCGTGGCGTCGCGCACGAGACAGTGCCCCGCCGTGGAGAGGTAGTAGGTGGCGGTGGCCGGGTCGCGCAGGAGAAAGCTTGCCGAGCAGATGAACTGGATGCCGTCCACGCCCTGCTGCAACGCCGAGCCGGGGCCGATGCCTTCCTGGATGGTGGGGGGCAGACCGGCCGCTTGCGCCACGGTCAAGACCCGCGCCGGCGCCGCGCTCGACGTTGCCATGAGGTTCGTCACTTCGGCGTTGCCCGCACCGACGGGCAGGACGGCGGCAACGCTCACCATGAGAAGAAGCGCCAAGGTGGCGACTGCACGCACCTGCCCTGCTCTCGGTCTCGGAGAATAAACTTTCTCGTGCGGGCCTGCGAGCATCCAGGAGGCAAGATGCGGGATTCAGAACGTCAAATGCGGTGCAAGAGCGGCCACGATGGCATCGTCCTGGACGATGGCGGAGAAGGCGGCGAGGCTTGCCGGCCGCTTGACTTTGATGTCCACGGCGCGTTTCTTGCCGATGCCGGGCAGGCACTCCAGCTGCTTCATCGACGCCGACGGGACGTGGAACGGCACGGGGACGCCGGTGATGCTGCGGTAGCCGTGGTCAGTGACGAGGATGTCGACGAAGCGGTTGATGGCGGTCTCGTACGGGATGCCGACCAGCAGCGCATAGGTGGCGATCTGGCGCCCATACGTGAGGCTCGGCTCGACCTTCTCGAGATAGACCGATTTCATCACGGTCCCGACGGGGACGACCTGCTGCAGGATGGCGCGGTCGAACTGCTCGCGGATGGCCTTCTTCTGCGTGATGAAGGTCTTGCGCAGCTCAGGCGCCACGGTCTCTTTCTGGCCGCGGATGGGAAGAAGCTGACGAATGTTGAGGCGGCGGATGCGCAGGCCGGACTTCTTGAGGTCCATGAGCCACTTCCAGTTCATCTCGTACGTCGCCGCCGTCTCGCCGGGCAGGCCGTACAGCAGGTTGACGCCGGGCAGGCAGTAGGGCAGGCCGCGCGGGCCGCGCATGCCGGACTCCTCGTTGAGGATGCGGATGGCCTCCATCGTCTGCTCCGGCGTCGCGTTGAGATTGTTCGCTTTGAACACAGCGGGGTCAGCCGATTCGAGGCCGAAGGCTGCGATGTTGCCATCGGTGCCGTGCTGGACGAGGAGCCGGGCGATGGCGCGAGCCTCGTCGGGGTGCACTGCGAGGACGGCAGGGTTGGCATTGTCGATGTGCAGCACTTCGCGCTGAGGCGCCGCCTCCGCCACGCCGACGAGGAGCTTCTCGGTGGCAGCGACGTTGGGCTTCGGCTCATCGGTGAGTCCGACGCCAATCGCCTTGTAGGTCCAGAAGCAGGATTGGCCGCCGAGCCGGAAATGGCGGACACCCAATTCGTGCAAGAGGCGAACCTCCTCGATGATGTCCTCTTCGTCGCGGTACCACGGCTTGGTTTTGGCGTCCTTGCAGAAGCCGCAACCGCCCGAGACGTAGTGGACGCAGCCGAGGAAGGTGTCCAGCTCCGCCATGAGGATGCCCGCCTTCATGTCAGGATGCTGCGCCACGATGGGAGCGCCGGCGTGGGCGTGGCGGGTCCACTCCTGCGCGGTGCGGAAGCGGTTGATGACCGTCTTGCCGTCGAACAGGTCCGCCACGGCGGCGTCGCCGTCGCGGGTGATGAAGTGGTCCACGTGGTCCTTGAGCGGGTTGGCGCGCGTCGTGGCGTGGCCGCCGCCATCGTCCGCGAAGCCGAACGCCGCGTTGGCGCCGTACAGGATGCGCTCGCCCTTGAAGTCGCGAAACAGCGAAACGGTCTCCTCGTGCGTGATGGGCGTCCCGCGCAGATACTTGCCCGGCACGACGCAAGAGGCCAAGATGGCCATCGCGTCGCCCGTCAACTCCCGGCGCCCCTCGCGCAGAGAGTCGATGGTGTGGTACTCCACCTCGACGCCGCGCGCCAGGGCGGCGCCGGCGGCGTAGCGGGCGTGCGGCGAAATGTAGGGCGGGACGCCGAATGCCGAAGGCTCGTCGACGTATCCGTCAACGAGCACCAGCTTGCTCACGAGGTTCGCCTGTTGGTCCATCTACTTCAGGGTTGGGGTGCCCCTGCCTCAGGTTTGCCGATAGGGGACATACTGTACGTTGGGCGTCACTTTGCCGCCCACGTTGAGGCGGTTCGATGCTTCTGGAGGAATGGCATCTGGGCTTGGCCCCACGGGGCCACCCCAGTAATTGTCCGTCGCATCCACGATGGCGGCTGCGTGAAGAGCGAACGGGGCGGTCGCGATGAATCTGGACGCGTGGACCTCAACGGTGGCGGACGCGCCGACGCAGATGGCACCGCCCGGGCAGCCTGCATCGGTCGGACGGCCCGCCGTGTTGCTGAACCTGGAATCCGTGATGGAGATGACGCCCGCCCTGAGGTCAAGGTCTGCCTGAGTCCCGCTCAAAGTTTTGAAGTTCTGAATGCTGCCCACTTGGTCGTCTCGCCCATCCACCAGGATTCCTGTGGCTGTCTCCTCGACCGAGGAGCTGGAGAGTTCCCAGACTTGGACGTCGTTGATGTGGAACGCGTTGCCGCGGCATCCGAAGGCGTGCGTGTCCAGGATGGTCAGTTGTTTGGACCCCCGCACCTCCACGCCATGGTCGCAGCCCAGGAGGATGAGCTTCTCCACGGTCACATCGCGACCTCCCTCCACAAGGACGGCTTGGGCGAACGCGCCCAGTGTCGTGAAGTTGAGGTGGACCGTTGTGCTGGTCGAGGCGCGGATGTAAATGCCTTCATCTTCGGGGGTCGCCGAGGTCCAATCCCGAGAGGCGTCGTAACTGCTGCTGACGTACGCCGAGTCAAGGCGGACCGTGCAGTCAGCGCACGAGGTCGCGTCAATCTCGAGAGGGCCCTGTGCGTCGGGGATGTAGAACTTGGTGACGAGAAGGGAGCCCGTTTGGAGGATGAGTTTCAGCGGCGGATAAGGCCCCATCGCGCCGTTGTAGCCTGGAGCGACGCTGATGATGTGCAGGGCACCTTCGCCCATGGTGCAGGTATAGAGGACATGCATCTCCGGGCATGCGCCATCAAGGGTCACTCGGGTGGGCGTCCCATCGCTGACGACGTTCGTTGTGACCGAGGCGCAGCCGGAAAGAAGGAGGACAATGAGGAGTGGTCGAAACATGGAACACCGGTGTGAATTCACGGGGGGATATAGCGAGTGTAGGACAATGGTTGGCCTCGCCCAAAGGATTGGGGGAAGAAAAAGAGAAAGAAAGGGGAAGGCGTCGGCTGGGGTTAGCGCTTGAGCAGCTTGTTGACCTTCGCGAGAAGGCCGTCCGCCGCCTCAGCCGAGGGCGTACGAACGACGCTCACCTGGGTGCAAGTCTCCGCTTCTCCCTCATTGGACTCCCACAGCCCCCCATCGACGTAGCGGGCGTGGAGACAGATTGTGTGGACGGCGGGTGCTTCGGGGCTTCCCGCCGAGACAATCGCATAGCCCATGAAAGGTGCGGCAATTTCGTCGTCGTGGAGTGCGGTCGCATCGCCGGTGCCGCCATCAATCGTGTACCAGAATTCGCCGCGATCTTCGTAGTCCTGGCCATCCGTGTGCGACATCAGTCCGGCAAACGTGAGGGTGACCGAATCCTCGATGGCAGCCGCGACCTGGAGGGGCGGAGCAGGCTGGCGCATCACCGCCGTGTCGACCTCGGACCAGCCGCCCGTCGTCTGCACCGAGCCCATGGCGATGGGAATGCCGACCTTGGGAAGCACGTCGAAGCTGAACAGGAAATCCACTGGCGGAACAACGACGGGGAACTCCTCCACGACGGTGACGTATACGTCGCACACCCCGATGTTGAAGGGATCCGTACGGGTTCCGCTTGCCTGCAGATCAAGCCAGAGCTTGGATCCTGGGAGGGTTCCCCCGAAGTCGGTGAGGTGGTGGCCCGCAACAGTTGGGCTGCCTCCGGAAAGCATGAGGGCGATGCCGTCGTGAAGGGGGCCGGGAAGCAGAACGTACTCGTTGTCTCCGACGCCCATGGCGCCGCTGCCGCCCTCGTCTTCGAGAGTGCAGGCTGCGTTCCTGCCGAGGACTTTGGTCGTGACCGTCACTTTCGATCCGACGGGTGACGAGGTCGAGAGGGTGGCGAGGACTTGGTTTTGGTCGCCCTCCTGCACGGCCGCTCGGCCACCGAGTTGCACTCCCACGAAGGGTTGGCCCAGCCAAGGAACGCAGATGGCGCTCTCGGTCGCAACATCCACCTGACTCAAGGCGGCGGCCACGGAGGATTTGAACTGTTTCGGCTCCGTTGCGCTTGGATTGCTGCGAGCAAGTGTGCTGTTGATTGTACCGGGGTCGATGCAGACCGATTCCGGGGCGCGAGGGCTGATGGCCTCTCCCGCAATCACGTTCGGGGCGTTCAAAAGGACAAGGGCGACGATGGCCCCAAAGGCGGTTCGGTTCATGTGGTTCTCCTTGGCGCTTGGCGCCGAATCGAGAAGCCACTGCACACCATCGCCTGCACGAACCTGCCAAGGCCCGCCCGGTTTCGCTTGCCCCTCTGTTGGGGTGAACAACCTTTCGCTGCGACCCTGCTCATTTATCACCCCGTTTTCTGTCGCACCGTCGTCAAGAACCCGAGGAACGGCCCGCCTTGCGCGCCGCGGCCTCCCCCCACCGGCCACCCTATCGGCCGGGGACTGGGATGCCACCTTGGTTCACCAAAGTGGTGAACAATGCAGCCCAGCAGCAACCAAGCCAGCAACTACGACCGCGCCATCACGCAGTTCTCGCCCGATGGACGCCTCTTCCAGGTCGAGTACGCCCGCGAGGCCGTCAAGCGCGGCACGACAGCCGTCGGCGTGCGCGGCAAAGGCTTCGTCGCCCTTTTGGTTGACAAGCGCGTCAACTCCAAGCTCATCGTCCCCGCTTCCATCGAGAAGATCTTCGCCATCGACGCCCACGTCGCGTGCGCCACATCCGGCCTGGTCGCCGATGCCCGCGCCCTCGTGGACCGCGCCCGCGTCGAAGCGCAGGTGAACCGCGTCAGCTACGATGAGGCCATCCCGGTCGAACTGCTGGCCAAGCGCATCTGCGACGTCAAGCAGGCGTACACGCAGACCGCCGGCGGCCGACCCTTCGGCACGGCGCTCTTGGTGGCCGGCGTGGACGCCACCGGTGCTCGGCTCTTCGAGACCGACCCCTCCGGCGCCCTCGTCGAGTACAAGGCGAGCGCAGTCGGCGGCGGCCGCGGCCCCGCCCTGGAACTCCTGGAAAAGGAGTACAAGGAAGGTCTCTCGCTCGACGCCTCCATCGCCTTGGGCCTGCGCGCCCTGCACGCCGGCACCGACGGCAAATTCAACGCCGAGGCGCTCGAGATCGGCGTCGTCGAGGCCCCCAAGGATGGACAGGCGGGCTTCCGCCGCCTCCCGGACGCCGACGTGAAGGCGTTCGTCAAGGGGCTGTGAGCCCACCATGCCGGTGAGCCTGGACAAGGCAGTGGTGGCGCGGCTGCCGCGCTTCAACCTCCACTTCGAGATTCTGGTGGACCCCGACGCCGCCGTCGCGGTGGCAGAGCATTTCCGGCGCGGTGAGGCCGTGAGCGACGACACGATTCGCGCCCTCTGCCCCACCGACACCGTCTTCACGCACTGGTCGGACGGCAAGCGCGCCAGCCGCGAAGAACTTCTCAAAGGATTCGAGACCGAGGAGTTCGTCACCATCGCGTCGCGCATCCTGCGCGAAGGCGAAATCCAACTCACGGCCGAGCAGCGCAAGAAGATGGCGGACGCCAAGCACAAACGCATCGTCGAGACCATCTTGCGCAACGCCTGGAACCCGCAGACCAAGACGCCGCACCCGAAGGAGCGCATTGAGCGCGCTCTCGAAGAAGCGAAGTTCAAAGTGGACCCGATGCGGCGCGTCGAAGAGCAGGTGGAGGAGGCCATGAAGAAACTCCGCCTGCTCCTGCCCATCGCCTTCGACAAGGTGAAGGTCGCCATCCGCATCCCCTCCGAGCATGCCGGCCACGCCTACGGCTCCGTGCGCGGACTTGGCGAACTGCAGCAGGAGGAGTGGCAGAGCGACGGCTCCCTCGTCGTCGTCCTGGAACTCCCCGCCGGAATGCAGACCGACCTCTACGACCGCCTCAACTCGATGACCCACGGCAAAGTCACCGTCAAACTCCTCGGAAAATAGAACCCACGAACAGCAACTCCAAAAGGAACCATCATGACAACCAACGAACGAAAACTGGTCCTGCCCGGCGACATCGTCGGGGACGCCCGCAGCCTTGCGGGCACCGGGACGAAGAAAGTCGGCGACAAACTGGTCGCCATCACCGCCGGCATCCTGCAAGCCGATGCCGAGCGTGTCCACATCCTCGCGATGACCGGCGCCTACGAGCCCCGCCCCGGCGACATGGTCGTCGGCATCGTCACCGAGGCGAACACCGGCAACTGGCTGGTGGACATCCGCGCCCCCTGGCCCGCCCCGATGCATGTCTCGGAGGTGCCGTGGCGCGTCGACTTCGGCGAGACCACCGCCTACCTCAAGGTCGGCGACGCCATCTGGTGCAAAGTCCTCTTCGTCGATGAGCAGAAGAAGCTGCAAGTCACGCTCAAGGACCGCAACCTCTCCAAACTGGAAGGCGGCGAACTCCTCGAGGTGCCGGTCACGAAGGTGGCCCGCATCATCGGCAAGAACGGCACGATGCTCAACCTGCTCAAGGGCTACGTCGAGTGCTGGATGTCGGTCGGCCAGAACGGCCGCATCTGGCTCAACGGCACCCCGAGCGACGTCTTGCTCGCCCGCAGCGCCATCGAGGCGATCTGCGAACACGCCAACTCCCCCGGCCTCACCGAGCGCATCCAGGCGATGCTCGAGGCGGCCCGCCCCGGCGGCGTCGATGCCGGACTCACAGTCGAACGAAACGCGGCGCCCACCGGCGACGCCCAGGCAAACGAATCGGCGCCAGAAGCGCCCAAGGAGGAATGAACATGGGTGTCCCCGATCCAACCAAGGAACTCGTCAACAAGAAAGGAATCCGCCTCGACGGTCGCAAGACCACCGAGATTCGCCCCATCACCATCAAGGCGGGCATCCTGCACCGCGCCGATGGCTCTGCCTACCTCGAGTGGGGAAGCAACAAGGTCATCTGCGGCGTCTACGGACCCCGCGAACTGAACCCGCGCCGCTTCCAAGAATCGGACAAGGCCGTCGTCCAGGTGCGCTACAACATGGCCGCCTTCTCGACCTCCGACCGCAAGCGCCCCGGCCCCGACCGCCGCAGCCAGGAAATCGGCAAGGTCATCGCGGACGCGTTCGAGAACGTCGTCCTCACCGAGCGCTTCCCGCGCGGCGCGATTGACGTCCACGTCGACATCCTCGAAGCCAACGCCGGAACCCGCTGCGCCGCCCTTGTCTGCGCCGCCGTGGCCCTCGCCGATGCTGGCATCCCGATGAAGGGGCTCGTCTCCGCCGTCGCCGCTGGCAAGGCCAACGACAAGGTCATTCTCGACCTCGACCAGATGGAGGACAACTACGGCAACGCCGACCTTCCCATCGGCATCAATCACACCTCGGGTGAGATTGTGCTGCTCCAGATGGACGGCCACCTCACCCCTGCCCAGTTCGACGAGGCGCTCGACATGGCCGTCGAAGGCAACAAACAGGTGCTCGTCGCCCAGCGCGAGGCCCTTCTCGCACGCTTCGCCACCACGCTCGCCGCCAAGGAGGCGGCCGGCGCCTTCGATGAACCGGAACCCTCCAACGAGCCCGAGCGCGCCGAACGCAACGAGCGCCGCGGCCCGCCCCGCGAGGGCGGCCGTGGCGGCGACCGACGCGGCGGCGATGATCGCCGTGGCGGCGGCGACCGACGTGGCCCGCCTCGTGGCGGCGACCGACGCGGAGGGGGTCGCTAATGGAAGACAATCCCCTCTCCATCATCAAGAAGGACTTCATCCGCGCCCTTGCCAAAGAGGAGAAGCGCGAGGACGGCCGCGCCCTCATGGAGATGCGCAAGCTCGACATCCAGGTCAACTACGTCACGCGCGCCCAGGGCTCGTGCTGGATCAAACTCGGCAACACGCAAGTGGTCGCCGGCGTCAAGGTCCAAGTCGAGACGCCCTACCCCGACACGCCGAACCGTGGCAACTTCATGACCTCGGCCGAGCTGAACCCGATTGCGTCGCCCAACTTCGAGCCCGGCCCGCCGCGCATCGAGGCCATCGAGCTCGCCCGTGTCACCGACCGCGCTCTGCGCGAGTCCGGCGTCCTCAACTTCGAGGCGCTCTGCATCACGCCGAAAGAGAAGGCGTGGGGCGTCTTCGTCGACCTCAACGTTCTGGACTACGACGGCAACCTGTTCGACGCCTGCAGCATCGCCGGCCTCGCCGCCGTCTTGTCTGGGAAGCTGCCTGCCACCTGCCCCAAGACGAAGTACGTCGCCTACGCGGACGGCAAGGACCGCCCGCTGCCCGTCGTCGTCGAGAACGCCGCGTTCAGCACCACCTTCGTCAAAATCGACGGCAAGATCATGGTGGACCCGAGCCTGCACGAGGAGATCATCTGCGACACCCGCATCACCTTCGGCCTCGACCCGTCCGGCAACGTCCGCAGCGCCCAGAAGGGCGGCTACGGCTCCTGGACCGTGGACGAAGTCAAGATGCTCCGCCGCAAGGCGCAGGAGCTCGGCGCCGAGGTCTTCGCCAAGGTGCAGAAGGCCGTCAAGACCGGCCACTAC
>JBBSVM010000004.1:126320-352011 GCA_038046785.1 Thermoplasmatota archaeon | reverse complement strand
TCGGCGGGGTAGGACTCGAACGTGAAGACGTTGAAGCCGATGTCGGAGAGCGCGAGGCAGGCAATCTCGCCCGCGGAGATGACGCCCTCTCCGGACTCGCCAGCAAATCGGAAGGTGTAACTGGCCATGGCCAAAACCTGTGGGCCCCTCCTGGAGGATGGGCTGTTCGCGCCGACTTGGAGATGTTATAAAAGTGTTCAGGAACGAAGCGGGATGGACGCCGGTCGCGCGCCCCGAGGCGTTGGCGTCCTCCTGTTGGGGTGCACGGCAGCTTCGCTAAACCCTGTTCAGCCGTTTGCGCTGGGCCTGGAACGGAAGCGGTGCTATGCCCGGCGGCGTGCGGCCATCAAGGCCAGCGCCACGATGAGCAGGTGGAGTGGGGCGGGCGACGCTTTGGAGGTCTCGCCGCCCTCCTCGCCGGCCGCCGCGCCGATAGCGGGGCCGTCGCCAACCAGCACCTGCAGCGCTTGGTTGATGAACGTCGTATCGCCGCCTTGGCGGTAGTTGAGCGTCGCATTCACCTGGTAGATGCCGTTGGCCGCGTTGGGGGGAACGGTGACGACGAGCTCCTGGGTCTCCGTCTCGCCGGGGTCCACGACGACGTGGACCGGCTGCCACTCGTAGGTCCAGCCTTCCGGAACAATCGCTTCGGCATAGGGATGGCCGGTGCCGCCGCCGATGTTCTCAATCTCGAACTTGTAGAGCGCGGACTGGCCCACGCCGACCTGCTGCGACAGGGTGTCCACCTTGTAGTTGAGCTGCGGGATGGCGGAGGTGACCGCGCCGCCCTCGATGCCGGAGCCGATGTGGATGTCCTTCACGGCGCGGTTGCCGGCAAGGTCGACCGCCTCGACGCGGACGACATCTTCGCCAACCAATGCGCGGCCGGTCCACTCGTAGGCGGGGCCATACTTGATGCACTGGTGCACGGGGGCAGGGAGCTCGCACGGGGGCGTGACGACCTCGCCGATGCCAGCCGGCCCGTAGTCAGGAACGTAGTCGGCATCCCACAGGCGGCCGTCCCACTCCACCATTTCGGCGGTGATGTCGCGGCCGTTGAGGAAGACGGCGTAGGAGGTCAACTCCTCGCCGAACTCGACGGTGAACTGATGCCCTTCCATGGCGACGCCGTCGCCGGGTAGGACGATGGGCCAGGGGGCGGTCTTGTCCTGGCGCGAGATCTGCTCCACATCGCCGCCGCAGCGCGAGGTGGCGCCGCCGTCGCAGTTGTCCACTTCGGCGAGTGTCCAGAAGCGGGCCAGCTCGTTGTTGTTCCCGTCGTAGGCGTGCACTGCGGCAGCGTACTGACCGTCCGGGACGAGCGGTGTGACGAGCGGGATGAAGAAGCCGTCCGAGGCGTCGCGGTCGGCACGGTAGTTGAGGATGTAGGCGCTGGTAACGAGGACCGGAGCGTCGCAGGCGTCGGCGCCCAGCTGCTGCGGAACCGGGCCGAAACTGAAGCCGAACACCTCAATCTCGTTGGCGCGCTCGCCGATGGCCTGGAACTGCGCGAAGAACTGTCCCTGGGCGTGGATGAGGCCGTCGCTGCCGGGCTGCAGGTCGGGGTTGCGGAAGACAAGCTGGATGTCGCCACAGCTGTAGGTCTGCGCCGTCGCCGTTGGAGCCCACGCCGCCAATGCAAGCGTCGCCACCACTGCCAAGCCAAGAGTTGCCTTCATGGTTCCACCAATGGGCAAACGAGGGAGAATGGGGAAAAGGATTGTGGCGGGATGGAGCAACGGTGACCGTGGCTGTGACGGCCGGGCCGAACCCGGTCGTCGGCGTCGTTCAGGCGTAGGTGCGAATGAGGTCGGTGCGGGTGACGATGCCTTGGATTTGGCCGGATGCATCCACGATGGGAAGCGCCCCGACGTGTTCGTTCAGCATCACCTGTGCCGCGTCCTTGGCCGACATGTCGCCGCGTGCCGTCACGACCTTGCGCCGCATGTAGGCGCCCACTTGCAGGTCGCGGATGTGATCGCGCTGCGGCAGGGCATCTTCCTGCTTGAGTTCGGCGAAGGCGCCAGCGATTTCGTGCTCGGCAATGATGCCTTCAATTTTTCCTCCCTTGAGCACAGGAAGGCGCGCGATGTCGTTGTCAAGGAGAAGACGACGGGCATGGATGAGCCGCTCATCGGCGGAGACCGCCTTGAGCTCCTTCTTCATGATGGAGGCGAGCTTGGCGTCGGACTTGACGAAGCGCAGCAAATCTGCCTTGGTGACGATGCCGACCAGCCGCTTGCCCTGGCAGACGGGGACCATGGTGAGCCCCGGCTTGCCGACATCCTTGAGCAGCGCCTCGAGGGTCTCCTCGGGGTGCGCGATGAGGAAATCTTTCTCCATGACGGACGACGCATGGAGGGTGGTCATCACGAGCCCCCGGTTGTGTTCGCGGCCGAGTTTGTCGGCAATCTTGCCGTCGGTGACGACGCCGAGGAGGTTGCCGTCGTCATCGACGACCGGCAGTTTCGTGATGTGATGCTGCGCCATCAACTGGAGGACATCCTTCAGGTTGCGGTCTTTCTGCACGGTGACCAAGTTGGTGGTCATGACCTCTTTGACGTTCATGTGTGTGACCTCTCAAAAGATGGGGGCGAGGGGGGCAAGAGGGCGCCGTGCGCCAACGATGAGGGGAGGGCGGCTTGTCTTCCAGCGGTCGCCTCCAGTCTCCAAAAACGGTGGACCGGGCGGCGGGGCCGCACCGGCCACAATGCGGACTCCCGGAGTTGTTCCAGGCACGCAGCCTACAATATGATGGTCCAGCGTTTAGAGGTTGCCGGTACAGTGCCCCACATCGCAGCCTGCAATCTTAGTTCGGCTCGACAAAAACGAACATTGGCTAAGATTGCGGGTGGTCTTCGCGGTGCGCGGATTGGGTTCGGCGTAGTTTCAGTTGACGGAAGAGCGCGGTGCCTGCGAGGATGAGAAACACAGTCCTGAAGAAACCCAGCTCGAGACCTTGGAAAACGAAAGCTGTCACGACGCAAACAATCAGGCTTGCCCAGCCAACGAAACCCGTGAGCGCGTTGTCACCTGAGAGACGCCAGAGCATGAGTTCGGAGGCGCCCACAAGAATCAATGCCAACAGAGGAAATCCAAAACGCTCCGGACAACCAAGCGGAGACTCACAGGAATCAGCATTTTGCTGAACCGTTGCGAACATGGCCAAGCAGGCGCCAGCCAACATTGTCCACGCAATGCCCCGCATGACCTGAGACTCACGTGCCGGAGTGATGTCCATGACTCCAAAAGTTTGGAGATTGTGATAGAGGTTAGCTTTCACCTTGTTCCGCACGTCATCGCCTAAAGCACATTCACTCGACCCGCCATTGGCTCCTTATTGGTTTGTTCCAGTCAAGCCGGGAGGCAACGATGGCGCGCGTCATTTTCCATCTCGACATGGATGCCTTCTACGCCTCCGTCGAGGCGCGCGACGATCCCACCTTGCGCGGCAAGCCGCTCGTGGTTGGAGCCGACCCCGACGGCGGGCGCGGCCGCGGCGTCGTCTGCACCGCCAGCTACGAAGCTCGCGCCTTCGGCATCCGCTCCGCCATGCCCATTAGCGAAGCGTGGCGGCGCGCCCCGCACGCCACCTTCCTTCGCCCCGATTTCCGCAAGTACGCGGCGGCAAGCCGTGCCGTCATGGAGGTGCTCGGCCGCTACGCCGATGTCCTCGAAGTGGCCGGAATGGACGAAGCGTACCTGGACCTCAGCGTGCGCTCGGCGGACGCCGACGGCAAGCCCGATTGGGAGGTCGCGCTCAGTCTTGCGCGCAGCCTGCAGGCCGCCGTGAAGCGCGCCACTGGGCTCTCCTGCTCCATCGGCATCGCCCCCTCCAAGTCGGTGGCGAAGGTGGCGAGCGACCGGCACAAGCCGCACGGCATCACCCGCGTCCGCCCCAACGAAGTGGTGGCGTTCCTCGAGCCGCTCGCCCCGGGCAAACTCAACGGCTGTGGGCCGAAGACGGCGGCGGCGCTGCGCGAGTTGGGCATCGCGACCATCGGGGAGCTGGCGCGCCAGCCGGAATCGTCCCTGGTGGCACAGTTCGGCTCGCACGGCGCCTGGCTGCACAGCCTTGCCAACGGCCGCGACCCGCGTTCCGTCGTCGCCGATCACGGGGCGCGCAAGAGTCGCGGCAATGAGACCACGTTCCACCGCGATCTGCGCGAGCCAGACCGCATCCTTGCCACTGCGGAGGGTCTTCTCGACGAACTCCTCGACGACCCGCAGGAGCGCGACGGCCGCGCCGTCGCCACAGTGACGGTGAAGATTCGTTACGGGGACTTTACCACGCTCTCGCGCGCCTTCACCTTCCCCGCCCCGCTTGAGGCAGGGGCCGAGACCACGACGGCGCAGATGCGAGCCGCCGTCCAGGCACTTCTCGCCCCGCTCCTGGACGGGCGTCCGGTCCGTCTCGTCGGCGTCCGGCTCTCCGGGTTTCAGGAGGCAACCGGACAGCAGCCGCTTGTTGCGTTCGGCTTGGTGCTCGCTGGGCTCACCCAGAGCGCCCTGCGCGGCGTTGGCCTGCTTCGGATGCGCGCTCCGCCGGGTGCGTTCGACCCGGGCGGCCTGCGCTGGACCAACCTGCGTTCGTGGGGCGTCGCCCCGGTCGCCTCATAACCTCGCCGTCGGTGGCGCAGGCGATGGATGCCCTGGCCGCCGCCAACGCCGTCCGGACCGCCGCGAAAGCGAGCACGCAGCTCTTCCGCGACGGCCTCCCGATGATTGCGTCGGAGAACATCGTCTCGCCCCGCGTCGCCGAGATGCTCGTCACCGACTTCCACGGCCGCTACGCCGAGGGGCTACCGGGCAAGCGCTACTACCAGGGCTGCGGCGATTTCGACACCGTCGAGGCGCTCGGCATGGAGTTGGCGCGCGAGGTGTTCTCTTGCGCGTTCGCCAACATCCAGAGCACCTCGGGCACCAACAGCAACCTCGCCGTCCTCAAGTCGCTCACCAAACCCGGTGACCCCATCACGGCGGTCAGCACCGCCGATGGTGGCCACATCAGCCACGCCCCGATGGGTGCGGTCGGGATGCGCGGCCTCCAGCTCCACACCTACCCGTGGGACGTCGAGCGCATGGAGCCAGACATCGACGGCTCCGTCAAACTCATCCGCGACGTGAAGCCGAAACTGGTGCTCTTCGGACAGTCCATGTTCCTCTTCCCGACCCCGCTCAAGGAGGTCGGCGCCGCGGCCAAAGAGGTGGGCGCGACCCTCATGTTCGACGGGGCGCACGTCCTCGGCCTGATTGCGGGCGGCCAGTTCCAGAATCCACTCAAGGAGGGCGCTGACGTGCTCACGGGAAGCAGCCACAAGACCTTCCCCGGCCCGCAAGGCGGTTTCGTCCTTTCCAACTCCAGCGACGAGAAGTTCCAGCGCAAACTGCACAGCGGCGTCTTCCCCGGCGTTGTTTCGTCGTACCATCTGCACCATGTCGCCGGCAAGGTGGTGGCGCTTGCCGAGTTCAAGGAGTATGGCGCCGCTTACGCGCGTGACACCGTCGCCAATGCACAGGCGTTCGGCGCGGCGCTGGCGGAGCGCGGCTTCGACGTCATCGCTGCCGACCGCGGCTTCACCAAGAGCCACCAGGTCGTGACGCGCCACGGCGCGCAGGACTCCGGAGCGGGCGCCAAGGCCGCGGCGACTCTCGAGGCGTGCGGCATCATCACGAACATGAACATGCTCCCCGGCGACACCAAACCCCTCACGCCGTCGGGCGTCCGCATCGGCGTGCAGGAGCTCACCCGCGTCGGCATGGGCAAGGGCGAGATGGCGGAGGTCGCCACCTTCTACCAGCGCGCACTGCTCAAGGGCGACGACCCGACCAAGGTGAAGCGCGACGTCAAGGCGTTCAAGGCGCGCTTCCAGGAAGTGAAGTACTGCTTCAACCCGGAGAAGCTGGGCGGCTACGAGTTCTTCGAGCTGGCGAAGAAGACGCCTTCCCTCGCCACTTTTTCTTGAGCCCCCTCATGCTTCGTCGCAGATTGCGCAGATTCCATTCTGCCATTGAATCTGAGAAATCTGCGCCATCTGCGACTACGAGGTGGGCGTGATGCGCGTCGCCCTCACCGGGACTCCCGGCTGCGGCAAGACCACGCTCGCTGCCGAAGCCGCCAAGCATGGCTGGCGCGTCGTTGACGTCAAGGCGTGGGCGACCGCCGAGAGGTGCGTCGTCGGTTTCGACGCCCACGACGACGCCAAGGTCATCGACATCGAGGCGTTGGCAACACGGCTGCCCGCCGACGACGGCTCGAAGGTGCTCTACGAGGGTCATCTCAGTCATCTCCTGCCCGTCGATGGCGTCTGGGTCGTGCGCTGCGACCCCGCCATCCTCCGAACCCGACTCAAGGCGCGCGGCTACTCCCGCGCCAAGGTTCTCGAGAACCTGGAGGCGGAGGCGCTCGACGTCATCTTGATGGAGGCACTGGACCAAGATTTGCCCGTCGTGCAGCGGGACGGCACGCGACGAACCCCCTCCGAACTCTATTCGTCGTTCGCCGGCGTTCGCTTCGACGGCTTGAAAGCGCCGGACCTCGACCCGGTCGACTGGAGCGACCAACTCCCCTTCGTGTGACGCATGGTGCTGGACAACTACCGATCAACGTTGGACTGGTGGCTGGTCCCGCTCGCCAAAGCGCTGCGCCGCGTCCATCCCGACGTGTTGACTTGGTTCGCGTTTGCCGCCGCCGTCCTCGGCGGGCTCGCGTTCTGGCGCTCCGGCACGTCGCCCGAGGGGCTGCGCCTGCTCGCCCTCGCTTGGGTCTGCGTCGGCCTCAACTCTGTTCTTGACCTGCTGGATGGCAAAGTCGCACAGATGACGGGCAAAGCGTCGCCGCGCGGCGACTTCCTCGACCACGCCATCGACCGCGCCAGCGACGTCGCCCTGCTGCTCGGCATCGCGTTCAGCCCTTGGGCGCGGCTGGAGGTCGGAACCTTCGCGATCGCCATCACGCTGCTTGTCAGCTACATGGGAACCCAGGCGCAGGCGGTCGGCCTCCGGCGCAACTACGGCGGGCTCCTTGGGCGCGCCGACCGCATGGTCATCCTGCTCGTCGTCCCGCTCGCACAGCTCGCCGTCCTTGAGTTTGCGTGGCCGCAGCCCTGGCTCGGCTTCACCCCCAGCCTGCTGGACCTCGCGTTGCTCTACTTCGCCGTCGTGGGCGCCATCGCCCTGGTGCAGCGCTTCTTTGTCATCCTCGGCTCGTTCGGGCCGGAAGGCAAATTGAAGTGAATCAAGCCAGCCGGAGACTGACCGACAGCCCGTCCCGCAGCGGCAGGATGGTGGTCAAGAAGCGCGGGTCGGCGAGGGCCAACTCATTGTAGGTGCGCGCTCCCACGGTGTCGCGGTCGTTCACCTTGACATCTGCGACCTTGCCGGACCAGAGCGTGTTGTCGGTGAGGATCAACCCGCCGACGCGGACTTTTTCGCATGCAATGCGCCACGCAGCGGGGTACTGGTGCTTGTCCACGTCGATGAAGACGACATCGGCGAGACCGGGCTCCGCCGCGGCCAGGTCGAGGCCGTCGCCCACCTTGAACGCGACGCGGTCGGCGAGTCCGGCGCGCTCCAGGTAGGCCCTCGCTTCCACGCTGCGTTCGCGCGACCCCTCCGTGTGCAGCACACGCCCTTCCGCCCCGACGGCGCGGGCGAACCAGAACGTCGAGTAGCCGAAGCCGGAGCCCATCTCGTAGACGGTGCGAGCACCCACCGAGCGAGCGAGAAGCGCGCAGGTCCGGCCCACGAGCGGCCCGATGATGGGGAACCCGTCGCGGGCGGTGCGCTCTTCCATCTCCAGGAGGATGGGATGGTTGCTCGGCTGCTGCTCGTGGAGGTAGCCCATCACGGCGGCGTCGGTGAATGGCTTCACAGGGGGGCAAACGCAGTCCAACTTCATCAAGTCGCTCGGCTTGGGCAGGACATGGAAACGCCGCGCATCGTCCAGGTCGGCGGCCGCGGCTACGACTGCAACCAGTACCTGGTCAAGGACCCGAAGTCGAACGCGTTCGACATGGTGGACGCAGGCATCGGGACTGACTTCGACCGGGTCCTCGCCAACGTTGCCGCCGTCGTGGAGCCGAAACGAGTGCGCAGCGTCGTGGTGACGCACGAGCACCTCGACCATGTCAACGGCTTACCGCATTGGCGCCAGATGGGGGCCCGCCTCGTCGCCCCCCGCCGGGTCGCCGAGAAGCTGCGCGTCGGCCGCGACCCGACCTCGGAACGGTTCGGCCGCAGCATCGTCACCCTCGACGTGGACGACATCGTCGCCGACGGCGACCATGTGCACCTTGGCGACCGCGATTTCGCCGTCCTCGAGACGCCCGGCCACTCGCCTGGTTCGTCGTGCTACTGGGACGAACGCTCAGGGACGCTGTTCTCCGGAGACACGCTGTTCGCCGAGGGCGGCATCGGCCGCTTCGACTTCCCCGACTCCTCGCTGCCCCAGCTCTACGAGTCGGTCCTTCGCCTCAGCAAACTCCCCGTGCGCCTGCTCCATTGTGGCCACGGTGACTCCCCCGAGGGGGACGATGCGGTCCGCTCGGTGAAGGCGAGTTTGTCCCATGTGGGGCAGTATCACCGTCCCGAGTGACGAATCGGCTCCCGAACCGCTCATAAACCGCCTCCGAGTCGCGCGCCTTGAGGCCCAGGGATGAGCCAGACGTTCCAGTGCATTGTTGTCGGCGGCGGGTTCGCCGGCGCATCGGCTGCCATCCGCCTCGCGCAGAAGGGCATCAAGGTGCTCCTCGTTGAGCGCGCCGACGAGGGCGGCGCCAAGAACCTCAGCGGCGGCATCCTGTGGGGCAACGACCTTGCCGCCATCCTGCCCGACTGGAAAGCGACCATGCCGGTCGAGCGCCCGGTCTCCAACAAGAAGGTCGGCTTCCTCAGCGAGAACGGTCCCGCTTTCGTCATCGACTACCACGACCCGTCGCTCAAGACGCAGACGGTCGGCTTCGCCGTGCTGCGCGCCAAGACCGACAAGTGGCTTCTGGAGCAGGCCAAGAAGGCCGGCGTCACCGTCGTCACCGGCGTCAACGTCGAAGGGCTCGTCAAGAAGAACGGCCAGGTCGTCGGCGTGTTGCAGTCGGGCGAGACCACGTTCGCCGACGTCGTCATCGTCGCGGACGGCGCCAACTCCCGCCTCACGCTCCAGGGCGACTTGCGCCACGGCCACAAGAAGCTCGACATGGACCACTACGCCCTCGGCGTGAAGGAAGTCCTCAAGCTGCCGCGCGCCACCATTGAGGAGCGTTTCGGAACCGGCGCCGACGGCGGCATGGCTGGCGAATTCGTCCTCGGCCGCCGCGACGGCGTGCTGGCTGGCGGCTTCCTCTACACCAACCAGGACACGCTCTCGCTTGGCGTCGTCATCAACCTCCCCTCGATGAAGGGTCAGGGCGAATTGACGACGCACGACGTCGTCGAGCAGTTCCGCAACCACCCCTACATCCAGTCGCTCGTCAAGGGCGCCGAGCTGGTCGAGTACGGGGCCCACCTCGTCCCCGAAGGCGGCTACCAGTCCTTCAGCGAACTCTGCGCGGACGGCGTCCTCGTCGTCGGCGACGCGGCCGGCTTCTGCTTCAGCAACGGCATCGTCATCCAGGGCATGAACTACGCCGTGCGCAGCGGCATCTGCGCCGCCGATGCGGTCGTCCACGCCGTGAAGAAGGGCGACTACACGAAAATCACGCTCGAGGCCTACGAAAAGAACCTCGAGAAAGATGGCATCATGGGGGATTTCCGGAATTTCAAGAACGTCAGCAAATTCCTCTGGAACCCGCGCCTGTTCCAAAAGTACCCCGACTTCCTCGCCAACGTCTTCCGTCGCATGCTCAAGGCGGAGGGGCCGAAGAAGAAGATGCGCGTCCACCTCACCGAGGCGATGAAGGAGTCCGGTGTCTCCAAGCTGGACATCATGCGCGATGGCCTCAACGGGGGGCTGAACCTCTAATGGCCTCCCACAGCGCCCCGTCAAGTGTGCCGAAGGTCGTCGCCGGCGGAGGCCACGGCCACGTCGCCGCTCCCGACCGCGAGGCAAGCCCGCTCTCCAAACTCCCCGTCGTGGACATCAAAGCGCGTCTGGGTGCTGCCAAGTTCGTCACCGACGGCCACGACTTCGCCCACATCACCGTGGACCCGGACATCTGCGACACCTGCCCGCACGAGATGTGCATCAACACCTGCCCGGCGAAGTGCTTCGAGTTCGTCAACGGCCGCATGCAGTTCACCTACGAGGACTGCGTCGAGTGCGGCACCTGCGACATCGTCTGCACGCCCGGTTCGGTGAAGTGGACCAACCCGCGCGCTTCCTTTGGCGTGAACTACCGGTACGGGTGAACCATGGCCGCACATTCCACTTCTGCACCCAAGCCGACCGGCAAGACCCACCTCCTGCGGGGCCTCAACCGGCCACTCCACGTCGTCGTCTGCATGAAGATGACGCCGGACGCCACCGACCTCACCATCGACCCGGTGAAGAAGACGCTCGACCGCACCAAGGTCAAGAACATCATCAACCCGCCCGACGAGAACGCGTTCGAGCTCGCCCTCCAGTTCAAGGACCAGTGGGGTGCGCAGGTGAGCGTCGTCACGATGGGTCCGCCCTTCTTCGACATCATGCTGCGCGAGTGCGTCGCGCGTGGCGCCGACCGCGGCGTCCTCATCACCGACCGCGCCTTCGCCGGCGCCGACACCTGGCCAACCTCCATGACTCTGGCTGCCGGCATCAAGAAAATCTCCAAACTCTACGGCGATGTCGACATCATTCTGTTTGGCGAGGAGACCACGGACGCCTCGACGGGCCAGGTCGGTCCCGGAGTTGCTGGCCAACTCGACGTCGACCAGGCGACCTACATTCACTCCCTCGAGTTTGACCCGCAGACCGAGACGTTGCGCGCCCTGCGCAGCATCGGCGGCGGCCACGAAGTGCTCCAACTCCCGCTCCCCGCGGCGGCGACCTGCGAACTCAAGATCAACACGCCCCGCATCGCAAGCCTCAACGGCAAACTGCGCGGCATCGCCCAACCCGTCGTCACCTGGAGCCTCGCCGATCTGACCGACATCAAGGACCCGTCCTGGGTCGGCCTGAAGGGCTCGCCCACCATCGTCGGCAAAGTCGACATCTCGAGCGGTTTCGACCGCAACGGCCCCAAGGTCGCCGACGGCAAAGCCGCCGTCGACGCCCTCTTCGCCAAGGGAGTGGTCGCCTAATGCCCGCCGCCGTGAACCAGAAGTCGCGCTACGACGCCATCGCGTTCCGCGCCTGCGAGCCGACGAAGAATTTCGCCGACTGGAAGGGCGTCTGGGTCATCGTCGAACACCGCGACGGCAAACTGCGCGACGTCACGCGCGA
Source organism: Thermoplasmatota archaeon (assembly GCA_038046785.1). Lineage (GTDB taxonomy): Archaea > Thermoplasmatota > E2 > JACPAO01 > JAHFTW01 > JAHFTW01. The sequence goes on along the minus strand of JBBSVM010000004.1, from coordinate 340,652 downwards.
ACTGCTTGGCGCTGCGCGTCCGATGGCGGACAAGATGGGCCACCAGGTCACCGCGGTCGTCCTCGGCCACAACGTCGGCGACCTGCCGAAACAGCTCATCGCGCAGGGCGCCGACGGAGTCATTGTCTGCGACCACCCGGTCCTCAAGACGCCGCTCGCGCGCCCGTCGACCGAGGTTATCAACAAGCTCATCGAGGACAAGAAACCAAACATCGTCCTCATCGGCGCGACCCACACCGGCCGCGACATTAGCTCCCGCGTCGCCGCAACACTTGACGCCGGCATGACGGCGGACTGCACCGAGCTCGATGTCGACGTCATCAACGGCGAACTGCTCGCCCGCCGCCCGGCGTTCGGCGGCAAGATGCTGGCGACCATCCGCTGCGACCGCCACCGCCCGCAGATGGCGACGGCTCGCCCCGGCATCTTCAAGCCGCTCGAACCCGACGCCTCGCGCAAGGGCAAGGTCGAGACCGTTGATGTCTCCTGGCTCAACCAGAAAACCTACGCCGCCCAGGTTGTCGAGTACGTCCTCGAGGAGTCCAAGGCGGACATCACCAAGGCCGAAGTCCTCGTCGCCGGCGGCCTCGGCGTCGGAGGCCCCGAGGGCTTCGTCAAACTCCAAGAGCTCGCCGACGCGCTCGGCGGCCAGGTCGCCTGCTCCCGCCCCGTCGCGGACAAGGGCTGGATGGAGCGCGCCCGCCAGGTCGGCCAGACCGGCATCTCGGTTCGCCCCAAGCTGTACATCTGCGTCGGCATCTCGGGCGCCATCCAGCACATCGAGGGCATGAAGGAGTCGGGCACGATTCTCGCCATCAACACCGACCCCAACGCCGCCGTCTTCCACTACGCCGACATCGGCCTCGTAGGCGACTGGAAGGGCCACGTCGACGCTCTCATTGCGGAGGCGAAGAAGCGCAACCTTGCCAACGCGAAGTGGATGGTTCCGGTCAAGGACACCCTCGACGCCGACCGCCAGGCCGCCGCCGAGCGCGCCGCGAAGGCGTCCGGCAAGTCTGTTCCCACGCCTGCCCCGGCCGCCCCTGCGGCCCAACCGCAGATTGCGCAGAAGCCCGCAGAACAGGCCTCTGCAAAATCTGCGCCCGCTGCACCCGCGGCCCAACCGCAGATTGGGCAGAAACCCGCAGAGACGGTTTCTGCGAAATCTGCGCCATCTGCGGTTCCGTCGGCCCCCGAAGCGGTTGGCGGAAAATTCACCGGCAATCCGAAGGACGCCGCTGCCGTCAAGGCGTTCGCGAGCAAACTCCCCGAGGCGAAGAAGGCCTGGGTCATCGCCGCCGACTGCATCGTCTGCAACGGTTGCCAGGCCGCCTGCCCCACCGACGCCGCCATCGTCACCGACATGGCGCGCGTCGACCGTGACCTCTGTGTCTCGGACGGTGCCTGCCTGGATGCCTGCCCGACCGGAGCCATCCGGCTCGGCGTCGAGGAGCCCGCCAAGTCGGGCGGCTGGCCGAAGGGCTCGCGCCTCGCTGGAAAGTTCGGCACGCCCGAAGCGTAGCGACCGGCGCGGAGTCAACTTCAAGAATCGCACGTCGATGGTCGAGCGATGGCACGCACCTCTGCGAAGCCGAGCAGCAGTTTCACCTTCCCGACGCGTCCGGAATCCGGCATTCGCTGGGTCTGGAGCATCCGCGGGGCGCTCTTCCCGCTGCTCTACCTCGCGCCGCTCAGCTTCCCGCTTCTCATGGGGCTCCTGTTCGCCAATGGCCGCAGCAACCCATTCGAGGGCGCGCCAGCCTGGATTTTCTTCATTCCTCTTGGAATCTACCTGCTCATCGCCCTCACCAGCATCATCTACGCCAATGCGGCCGCGTCACGCTACAGCTTCGAGGTCCAGGACGAGGAGGTCATCGTGCGCAAAGGGGTCTTCTTCACCACGACGACCCGCATTCCGCTGCGCCGCGTCCAGGATGTCCACGTGCGCCAGGGGCCTCTCCTGCGCGCCTTCGGCCTTGCCAGCATCAAGCTCGATACCGCGGGCGGCTTCAATGTCACGCGCGGTCCGATGGGCTTCACGTCGGAGGGCCAGATGCCGGGGGTGCGCGACGCGGAAATCGTGGCCGAACGTTTGATGGAGCGCGTGAAGCGCCTGAAGGGCGACGTCTGAGCTACGGCAAACCTTCATGGCAAGCCGGGGTGGCGGCGTCGTGACCGACCGGCACGCACGCCACGTTCGCCTCGACGGCATCGGGACAAGCGGCGTCGAGCGCATCCGCTCGGGCCGCGTCCTCATCGTCGGCCTCGGTGGGCTCGGATGCCCCGCCGCACAGGCCCTTGCTGCCGCCGGCGTCGGAACGATTGGCCTCTGCGACCCCGACCGCGTCGAAGCGAGCAACTTGGCGCGCCAGCCACTCTTTGCCCCGGCGGATGTCGGCCGCCCGAAGGTCAAAGCGGTGCAACAGGTTCTTTCCCGACAGAACCCCGACGTGAACTTTGGCTCTTACTGGTTCGCCTTCAACTCTTCGCACGCCGACCTGGTCAGCTCGTTCGACGTCGTCCTCGACTGCACCGACGACCTCGCCGCGAAACTGGCGCTCGCCGACGCCTGCCGCGCCGCCCACATTCCCCTCGTCCATGGTGCCGCCGCCGGGTGGGAGGGCATCGTCACGGTTCTCCATCCGCCTGAGGGGCCGTGCTACCGCTGCATCTGGCCGAAACCGGAGGCCGGGGCCTCCTGCTCCGACGTCGGCGTCTTCGCTCCCCTCGTCGCCACGCTCGGTGCCATCCAGGCGGGCGAGGCGCTCAAGCTCCTTGCCGGAGCGGGCGGAACGCTGCTCGGCAAACTCCTGCTGTGGGACGCCCGAACCTCCACGGCCACCACCGTCGAACTTACGAAGCGGCCCGGGTGCGCCTGTTCCATGAAGCAGCCGCTTGCCTGCCCTGCCCCCTGGGCCACTCCGCCCGCTCCCGACGTTGACGTCGTCGAGTTCGCCAAACGGCAAGGCGAGTTCACCCTTCTCGATGTGCGCGAGCCGGACGAACTGGAGATGGGTGCCATCGCGGGCGTCATCAACATCCCGCTCAATGACCTCTCGGTCCGCATGGGCGAGCTCCCGCAGGGCAAGACTGTGGTCTGCATCTGCGCCGTCGGCGGCCGCTCCGCGCGCGCCACCACCATCCTGAACGAACATGGCATCGCGGCGCTCAACCTGCGCGGCGGGATGCGTGCCTGGATGATGGCGCGGCTTCCCGTCCACTCGCCCTGACCCCGATTTGGTCGCAGATTGTGCCGATGCCTCAGATTCCAGCCTTGCGGTCGAATCTGCGAAATCTGAGGAATCTGAGACCCGGGAGGGCACGCTCAGCCTCTTGAAGGGGACCCTCGTCGCCGCAGCCATGGCCCTCCCGACCGCACCCCTTCCCACCGCGGCACCAACGCCGATTCCGATGGCAGGCCCCGGCGCCGGAGCTGCGCAGGGCGGCCCCGCCGATGCGGGCGCCGCGGAGCGACTGAAACGCCGCCTGCGCATCATCGGCAACATGAAGCGCATCAAGCACAAGTTCATCGTCGCCTCCGGCAAGGGCGGCGTCGGCAAGTCCACGGTCGCTGTCAACCTGGCCGCAACGCTTGCCGCATCGGGCAAGAAGGTGGGCATCCTCGACATGGACCTCACCGGCCCCAACGTCCCGCTCATGCTCGGCATCCAGGGCGGCGCCCTGGTCGAGAACCAGACCGGCCTCGTCCCGGTCCAGGTCACCCCGAACTTGTCGGCCATCAGCATGCAGTTCCTGCTCGCCGACCCTGATCAGGCGGTCGTCTGGCGCGGCCCCATCAAGATGCAGATCATCGGACAGTTCCTCGGCGACGTCGTCTGGGGCGACCTCGACTACCTCGTCATCGACCTGCCGCCCGGAACCTCCGATGAACCGCTGTCCGTGGCCCAGAACATCCCCGATGCCGACGGCGTCATCCTCGTGACCACGCCCCAGGAGGTCGCGGTCGGCGATGTGCGCAAGTCCGCCTCCTTCGTGCAGAAACTCGAGCTTCCCATTCTTGGTGTCATCGAGAACATGAGCGGGCTCACCCTGCGCGGCAAAGCGAGCCCCAACACACCCGTCACGCTCGACACCGGCGTCGGCCAGGTCGTTGCGGCTGCAGACGGGAAGGGCAACTTCACCGCGGTCGTGGAAGTGTTCAAGCGCGGCGGCGGCGAAGCGATGGCCACGAAGCTCAACGTGCCGTTCCTTGGTGCGGTTCCCCTGGACCTGCGCGTCATGGAAGGGGGCGACGCGGGCACGCCGTTCGCGCTCAAGGACGACGAGACGCCCGCCAAGGTGGCGTTCCGTGGCATCGTCGCCAAGCTCACCGCGGGACACTGATGGCCGCCCCGCTCATCCTCGCCGAGGGACTCTCTAAAGGATACGGCGGCAAGACACTCTTCGACGGTGGCGCGTTCCAGATTGAGGTCGGGCAGAAAGTCGCCCTCGTCGGCCCGAACGGAGCGGGAAAGTCCACGCTCCTGCGCATCCTCGCCGGCCGCGAACGGCCCGACCACGGAACGCTTCGACTCCTGCCCATTCGGACGCACTGGTTCGACCAGCATCCGAACATCCCGGAAGGCGCCACCGCGCGCGACTTGATGGCGGCGCCCGGCAGCGCTTCGCCCGCCCTGCGCGCCGAGTGGGAAGAATTGGAGGCACGCATCGCGGACCCGGCACTCTACGAAGAACCTGGGTACGAAGAGGTTCTCGAGCGCTACGCCCGCGTCGAACGCGACATCCGCGCCGCCACGACGGTGAAAGCGGATGCCTCCACCACGGCGGTCCTCAGCCAGCTCGGCTTCTCCGACGCGGATCTCGACCAGAAAGCGGAATCCTTGTCGGGTGGAGAGAAGACTCGCCTTTTCCTCGCCCGCACCCTTTCCGCGGCCCGACCCGGCGACCTCGTCGTCCTCGACGAGCCGACGAACCACCTCGACGTGGACTCCATCGAGTGGCTCGAAGAGTGGGTCAACAATTTCGACGGCTCAATCCTGGTCGTTGCCCACGACCGCGCCTTCCTCGACAACGTGGCAAGCCGCGTCTTCGAAGTAAGTGCAGGTCGCATCACCTGCTACGACGGCAACTACGAAGATTACGTCCGGCTGCGCGACGAGAACGTCGAGCGCGCCAGGCGTGACCACGCGAAGGCGACCGACAAGATGCAGGCGGCCAAAGACATCATCCTGCAGTTCCGCCAGCAGAAACGTTTCGACGGTCAGTACGCGAGCAAAATGAAGGCGCTCGAGAAGTACGAGGCCGCGCTCGACCGCAGCCCCGACCCGGTCCTGCAGAAACTCGGCTTCGGGTTGCAGTTCGACGGCGTCGAGAAGTCCGGCCTCGAGGTGCTGCGCATCACCGGCCTGGAGAAATCCTACGCTGGAAACAAGGTGCTGAAGGGCGCCGACCTGGAACTCACGAAAGGCGAACGGGTCGGACTCGTCGGCGGCAACGGCGAAGGCAAATCGACGCTCCTCAAGATTCTCACCGGCCGCATCGCCAAAGATGCCGGCGATGTGCGCGTGGCCCCCGGCGCGAAATCGATGTTCTTCAGTCAGGAACACGACGACTTGCGCCTTGAGCGCACCTTGCGCGAGGAAGTGCTCGATGCCCGCTCCACGCTGGAGGATCGCGACGTCAAGGCGCTGCTCGGCCGCTTCCGCTTCAACCCCGAATCCGACATGACGCGCACCGTTTCGACGCTCTCGGGTGGCGAACGGCAGCGCATGATGCTGCTCAAGTGCATTCTCAAGCCCAGCAATCTGCTGATTCTCGACGAACCGACGAACCATCTCGACTTGTGGGCGCGCGACGTCGTCATTCACGCCCTCAACAGCTACCAAGGCACTCTTCTCGTCGTGAGCCACGACCGCTTCCTGCTTGACTCGGTCACCGATAAGACCGCCGTGCTCGCCGGCGGCACCATGACGACCTATCCTGGAAGTTTCACAGCGGTGCGCCACCTCTTCGCCAAACGGCAAGCGGCCGCCGCGGGTCAGGCCTACGTGGTGCGCAAGAAGTTCACCGACTGGACGAGCCAGCGCAAGTTCGCCCCCGGTGACACCGCCACCTTCACGGAAGCTCAGGTGCGCGAATCGGTCACCCTCCGCAACGCCCTCTCCATGGGGTGGATGGAGAAGGTGTGACGCCGACCTTCGCACAGGGGGAGTTGGCTCGCCGCGTGCACGCCTTCGTCGCCACCATTCCGCGCGGCCGCGTCGTCACCTACGCCGACGTTGCCCTCGCCGTGGGGTCGCCGGGGGCAGGTCGAACTGTTGGGGGCATCCTTTCCGCCATGCCGGATGGCTCCAAGTTGCCGTGCCACCGCGTCGTGCGCTCCGACGGTCGGGTCGCGGCGGGCCACGCGGGCGATTCGCTCACTCGGGGTCTGCGCCGGGACGGAGTGGAGGTCACCCCAGAGGGCCGCATCGTCCGGTTCAACGACCTGCGCTGGGACGGGTTCACCGCCCCGGTCGGCACCCTCAAGTAGAATGCCGGATGAAAGGGGAACCATGCACCAGACGGCGCAGACCACCTCCACCGACGGAACCGCCACCTTCACGGCAACACTCACCATGACGGTGACCGACATCGCCGCCAAGAAGCTGCAGGAGTTCCTCGGCGACAAGCCGCTCACCTCCGTCGGCGTCCGCCTCAGCGTCCAGCCCGGGGGCTGCTCCGGCGCCTCCTACGGCATGGAGTTCGCCGAGACCCCCGAGACCGGCGAGATGACCCTGATCGCCAACGGCGTCAAACTCTTCGTCCACCCCTCGCACGCCACCCTCCTCAACGGCATCAGCGTCGACTTCGTCGACGAGCTGATGGGTGGCGGCTTCAAGATCGGCAACCCCAACGCCAAGTCCGGCTGCGGCTGCGGCAAGTCGTTTAGCGCCTAGAGCTGCGTCCCTCCCCGCGACGCGCTCGATTTCGCCCGACTCTTTGCGCAAGTGTCAGGAACGCTTATCGCACCCTCCCCTGCGTTCGCGTCGTGCGCTGGAGCCCCCTCGCGGTTGCCCTCTTGCTCTCGGGCTGCCTTGCTGGAGTCGAACCGGCCCCGGCCCACACGGCGTCGGGAACTCCGTTCGAGGAGTACGCCTCCTGCCCCATCGTAGAGAACGAGACGGTTCCGTGCCAGAGCGACGCCATCCGTACCCTACGGGGCGTCGTCGAGCCGACGATTCGGCCCGGCTGGCAATGCATCGGCTACTACAACCGCGCCCAGGATATGCCGGGCAGCGACGGATGGCCCATCGAGTGGGGGCTGTTCGTCGGGCCGGCCGTTGCCGACGACAACTCGCAGGTCCTTCCAGGCGATCTCCAGCTTGCCTTGAGTATTCGCGGCAACGGCACGGGGCCGCTCTCCGGCGTCTTCCAGGTCGTTTCCGACGACCGCGAGCTGCTCTACGAATGGGAAGGCACGGAGTCGCACATCGTGCGCTTCCCCGGCAAGCTGGGCAGCCCCGAAGTCTACTACCAGGGCCTTCTCGCCAACGGCACCACGTGGGCGAGTGACGACCCGGGCATCACGGAGGTCCGCCCGGTCTGGAGTGCGCGCGAGGCGGGCCCGAGCCCGTTCGGCGACCCGCAGGGGCCAGAAATCCGCGCCATCCACTCCACCAACGGCGCGACGGTCGCCTACCTCCCCGCGACGCTGCGGCCCAACAGCAACACCACCATCGTCCGGTACGCCAGCCACGACCCGCGGCAGGACGCCGGCTATGCCCATTGGGGGCAGGTGGGCGGGTCGTGGCTGCCGACGTTCTGGAGCAACGTCACATCGCACGGCCGCAGCGTGACGGCCGGAACCAGCCCGGCCATCTTCCTGAACGGCGAGTTTGAAAACGTCCGCAACCCGCTCTTCACGTCGGTCGTGGACTTCTCCTGCCGCTGTCCCAACGACTTCGTGGCCGACGTGGAGGGCGCCTTCTGCCTGGTGGGGGTGCCTCCCCCCATTGTTCGCCACGACTCTTCCGGCCGAGTCCTCTCCCTGGCGAGCCATTCCTAAGCTCATGTTGCGTCGCCAATCCTTATCTACAACGTCCAACTAAGCACATTCAGAATGTGGCTGGCACAATCAGCCACATGGAAGTGATTTGCATGGACCTCAAACAGATCAAGGGCATCGGACCCGCCAAACAGGAGAAGCTCAAGCTCGCCGGCATCACCAACGTCGCCAGCCTCGCCCGCGCCGACGTCGCCGCCGTCGCCAGCAAGACCGGCCTCGCCCCTGACGCCGTGCGTGAACTGAAGCAGAAGGCGACCGGCCTTGTCCTCGTCGAGGACCTCAAGGGCGTCGGCCCCGCCACGTTCGAGACCCTGAGCCAGGCCGGAGCTGCCAGCCTGCGCGAACTCTACGCCGCCGGCGCCGAGTGGCTCGCCGCCGAAGCCAAGGTCGCTGAGGCCAAGCTCGCCGAACTCAAGGAGAAGGCCGAGGAGCTCGCTCACCACGTCGCCGCCGAAGCGAAGACCCCCGAGGGTCGCAAGCAGCTCGTTGGCGAGGCGCGCGAAGTTGCCCTCGACGCCGCGTTCAAGGCCGAGGCCGCTGGCCGCAAGGCCATCGTTTCCGCCCAGGCCGCTGGACAGAAAGCCCGCGTTGCCGCCCAAGATGCCGGAGCGAAAGCGACTGAGATCGCCCGCTCCGCCCAGGCGCGCGCTCCCGAGCTGCTCGCCCAGGCGCAGACCGCCCTCAAGCAGGCGCAGGCCAACGCCACCGCCGCTGCCAAGAAGGCCGAGACCATCCTGAAGGCTGAAGCGCAGAAGGCGAAGGCGACCACCGAGCGCGTCGTCGCCCAGGCGCAGAAGCACTTCAGCAAGGCTGCCTAAGCCCGTCCACGTTCCTCTTCCCTTTTCCCTCCCGTTTATCTCCACGCCACCGCCTGCCTCGGCCGTGGCCATCGCCAAGAGCATTCTCGACCTGGTCGGCAACACGCCGATGGTTTACCTCGACCGGTTGCGCGCCTCCGTCAACAAAGGCAAAGGCGCACGCGTCGCCGCGAAGCTGGAGATGTTCAACCCCGGCTCCTCCGTCAAGGACCGCATCGGCTTGCCGATGATCCGAGCCGGAGAGAAAGCGGGCCTGCTCAAGCCGGGCGGCACCATCGTCGAGCCGACCTCGGGCAACACCGGCCTCGGCCTCGCCATGGCAGCAAGCCTCCTGGGCTACCGCATGGTCTGCGCCGTCCCGGACAAGATTCCCAAAGAGAAACAGGATCTTCTCAAAGCGTACGGTGCTGAACTCATCGTTTGCCCGACCAGCGTGGATGCCGACGACCCGCGCAGCTACTACAAGCAGGCGGAGCGGCTGCGCGACGAAGAGGGCGCCTACCTTCCCTACCAGTACTACAACGCCGCGAACCCGACGGCGCATTACAAGACGACCGGCCCCGAGATTTGGGAACAGACGGGCGGCAAGGTGACCCACTTCGTCGCCGGTATGGGGACGGGCGGCACCATCTCGGGCACTGGAAAATTCCTGCATGAGGCGTCGAACGGCCGCCGCAAGCCGGCCGGTCGCGTCCAGGTGGTCGGCGTCGACACGGTCGGTTCCGTCTACACCAACTTCCACAAGACGGGCAAGTTCCCCAAGGACACTCACCAGTACCTCATTGACGGCATCGGCGAGGATTTCATGCCGACCACGGTCTGGTGGGACGAGATTGACGCGGTGCAGCAGGTGAGCGACGAGGATGCGTTCCTCATGCAGGCGAAGCTCGCGCGCGAAGAGGCGCTCTTCAGCGGCTCCTCGGCCGGAGCCGCGGTCCACGCCGCGCTCAAGGTTGCCAAAGGACTTCCGAGCACTGCGCTCGTTGTGACGCTGCTGCCCGACATCGGCGACCGCTACCTCAGCAAATTCAACATCGAATGGATGGAGGCGAAAGGCTTGACCAAGGCGCCCAGCTATCTCCGCAAGATGAGCAAGCGAGGTGCCTGATGGCCAAACTCACCAAGAAAGACGCTTTCGCGACGCGCGCCGTCCACGCCGGCGTCCATCCCGACCCGGTGCATGGTGCCGTGAACCCCGCCATCCAACTCAGCACCACCTTCATCCAGCCGGCGCCGGCCAAGCCCCTGACGTTCGACTACTCCCGCGCCGGCAACCCGACCCGCGAAGCGCTCGAAGAAGCCATCGCCAACCTGGAGGGAGGAGCAACCGGGCACGCCTTTTCGAGCGGCCTGAGCGCCCTCGACGCCCTCCTGCGCACGCTTGACGCGGGCGACCACATCGTGGCCGCCGAGGACGCCTACGGTGGCTCCATCCGTCTCCTCAACCGCGTCCTTGCGCGACAAGGCATCAAGACCACCTTCGTGGACACGCAGGATCCCGCGAACACGCAGGCGGCGATGACGAAGAAGACGAAAGTGGTCCTGCTCGAAACGCCGACCAACCCGCTTCTGCGCGTCAGCGACATCAAAGCGAACGCCGAGGTGGCGCACGACGGCAAGGCCCTCCTCGTCGTGGACAACACGTTCATGTCGCCCGCCCTGCAGAACCCGCTCCGACTTGGCGCCGACGCGGTGTTCCACAGCGCCACGAAATACATTGGCGGACACTCGGACGTCCTTGCCGGCGTTGTGGCGTGTGCCGACAAGAAACTCGGCGACGAAGTGAAGTTCCTGCAACTCGCCGTCGGCGCGGTCTGTCCGCCTTTCGACTCGTTCCTCTTGCTACGCGGCATCAAGACGCTGCACTTGCGCATGGAACGTCACAGCGACAATGCGGCGTTCATCGCCGACCAATTGAGCAAGCACAAAGCGGTGGGCAAGGTGTTCTATCCTGGCCTCGCCAAGCACCCCAACGCCAAGGTGCACGCCAAGCAGGCAGCTTCGGGCGGCGGCATGCTCAGCTTCGAGCTCAAGGACGCAAAGACGGCGACCGAGTGTGTCAAGCGCACCCGTCTCTGGCAACTCGGGGAATCGCTTGGTGCCGTCGAGTCTCTGATTCAGATTCCCTCGCTCATGACGCACGCTTCCGTGCCAGCCGAGATGCGGCGCAAGACTGGCCTTTCGGATGGCTTGATTCGACTCAGCGTCGGCGTCGAGGACAAGAGAGATCTCTGGACGGACCTGAAGGGAGCCATCGACGCATGACCATTCGTGGAGTCTTCATACTGGCAGTTTTCGCTCTTCTCTTCTCAGGTTGCATAGTCGTTGAGAAGCCCGCTCAATTGAGTTCCAGTTCCCAGACCAACGTTCCGTTTATCGTGAGTCTGCAGGCGTTTCCGCCAGCGTCCGTCTATTTTGGAAACCACATTCGACTTTACGCGAGCGTGATGAATCCGGCACAACGTGCGGCCGCGGAAATTTTCTGTTGGACCGAAAGCGGGGTTGAGACAAATTGTGAAACACTCACGTTGGCGCCAGGGGAGACTCGAACGCTGTCGCATTCAGTTCAACCCGCCTCAATGGGTGAAGCAAAGGTGGGGTTCGGCTCTCAGTTCAAGCTCATCTCCGTTGTCCCATTTCCGATTTTAGGCACTTGGGTGAATGGAACGGACCTGGATGCCCGTCTGGCGAACTGGACAATGGAGCCTGTCAATCAATCTGGTTACGTCAACGCAAAAGCGGAATTCCAAATCCGATTCCACAACGAAACCAGAAAACTTCAGGTTTCGGCGATTGCGTTGCTGGTCCATCAGAGCAGCACCGAGGTTCCATTCCCCGGCCATTTTGAGGTCATCTCCAAATCAGTCAATTTCACAAGCATGTACCCAGAACGCGTACGGGAGACTGAAATTCGCGTTGGCCTTGTCGTTTCAACTTTCATTCCGCCGGACTGCCGACCTGATGGGAGTTGTGTCGGACGAGCAACCAGCTCTTCGCATCTGTCAGAGTCGTACTATCCTGATGATGACATGTATTGGTGGAATCTTCGGTAGATTTACACAAAGTCGGTGAAGTGAATGAGGTGGTCGTCAGCGCGCCTGAAGCGCCAGACTCTGCTTCCACAGCGCGCCCTCGACATTGACGCGCCGGATGCGCACTTTGCCCGTCGCGGGGTCCTTCAGTTCCTCGAAGCGCAGCGGCGCGATTTTGCCGTCAACAAGAGCGATGAGGGCGTCGCCAGTCCCGTTCGCAAGGAAATCCACCGCACCGGCGCCAAGGGTGCGCGTGTACTGAACATCAAAGGCGCAGGGGTCGGCGCAGCGCAGTTCGTAACCGATGATTTTGGTGATGAAGCCGGTGTCGTCTCCTTTCGCCTTGAGGCGCGGGGCGAGTTGGTCGCGCACGACGCGGCCGAGGTCCACTTCGCTCATGCGCGGGTTGCCATGCTCGTCCAGTTCCAGCGTGCCGACCTTGGCCTTCAATTCGGCGGGGTCGAGGCGGTCGAGGATGCCCTCGGCAAGGACGACGAGGCCCCAGTCGTGGCCAGCGGCGCGCCGCTTCGCAATGGCCTTCTCGACGAGTGACACGATGGCGTCCAGCTTGATGGGGCCGGCCGGAAACTCTTCGGCGATGACGGCGAGGTCGCTGCCGGAGCCGACGCACATCGAGAGGGCAAGGTGACCCGCGCTCCGGCCCATCGCGGTGACGAGATACCAGCGGCCCGTCGTCTTGGCGTCGACGCGGAGGTTCTTGCAGAGTTGGGCGCCAAGCTGCTTGGCGGTTTCGAAGCCGAAGGTGGGAGCTTCGCCGGGCAGCGGCAGGTCGTTGTCAATCGTCTTGGGAACGTGCGCGACGCGGATGGCGCCGCCCATGGCCGCGGCCGCTTTCATCGCCGCGGTCGCGGTGTCGTCGCCGCCGATGGTGACGAGGTGCGTGATGCCGAGCGCCTTGAGCGAGGCCACCACGCTTGCCATGTCCTCCGGTTTCTTCGTCGGGTTGGCGCGGCTCGTGAAGAGGATGCTGCCGCCCTGCGTCTCGATGCCGGCGACGTCGGCCTCGTTCAGTTCACGGCAGGCGGTGGTGTTGCCCTTGATGAGATTGGAGTAGCCCTTCGGGATGCCGATGACCTTCCATCCCTTGGCGCGGGCGGCGAGAGTGACGGCGTTGATGACTCCATTCAGGCCGGGGGCCGGGCCGCCGCCATTCAGGACGCCGAGGGTGGGCACAGATGCGCGAGGTCGAGGCCCGTTAAGGGCTTGACGCGGAAACTAACGGCGCTGACGCCACGCATGGGCTTGAGCAAGGCGCGCTTCGTCGGACCCACGCTGGCCCAGCATGACGCTACCGAGAACCACCAAGAAACCCCCAACGATCACCGCGAAAGGAAAGAGAAGAATCCCTTGCGATTTGATCGGCCAGTTCTCCCCGTAGGTAAGAATAACAAGTGGAGTGCAGAGAATGCCAACTCCAAGCAAAAGCAGAACCGCTCCGACCCAACGTGCGGCGGGCATGTTCCTACTGCGTTTTGCCTTTCGTCGCCGCCGCGTTGGCGTTGGCAACCTTCTGGAACGCAGTCTGTGCTGCCTTGACGTTGGCTGCCTTGCCGCCCCACGCCTTGAGCGCCGGTTCCTGCAGGGCGCGGCCGTAGCTGAACGAAAGCGCCCAGGGCAGCGGGCCGAGGCCGTTCATGATGCGCAGGTGGTCGGTCGCCTGTTCCGGAGTCTGCCCGCCCGAGAGGAAGACGATGCCGGGGACGGTGGTGGGAACGTGCGCCTTGAGCGTCTTGACGGTGCGCTCCGCGACCTGTTGTGCGGTCGCCTGCTTGGGGCACTTCTTGCCCGCGATGACCATGTTGGGCTTGAGCAGGATGCCGGGGAGGTGGACGCCCATCGTCTTGAGTTCGCTGAAGAGGTTCTGCAGCGCCTGGCCGGTGACCGCCTCGCACACTTCGAGGGTGTTGTCGGCGTCCATGAGCACCTCCGGCTCGACGATGGGGACGAGGCCTGCCTCCTGCGCGAGTGCCGCGTAGCGAGCGAGGGCGTGCGCGTTGGCGTGCAGGTTCGCCGCCGTCGGCGTGCCGGGGCCGATGGTGAGGACGGCGCGCCACTTCGTGAAGGCGGCTCCGAGCTTGGCGTACTCGGCGAGCCGCTCGCGCAGCCCGTCGAGCCCTTCCGTGATCTTCTCGCCGGGCCAGCCGGCCATCTCTTTGGCACCGGTGTCCACTTTGATGCCGGGCAGGACGCCCTGCTTGAGCAGCAGGTCGGTGAGCGGCCTTCCGTCGGGCGCCTTCTGGCGGATGGTCTCGTCGTAGAGGATGACGCCGGAGATGGTGCTGTTGAGTCCGGGGCTGGTGAAGAGGGTGTGGCGGTAATCGCGCCGCATCGTCTCGGAGTTGGCGATGCCGAGCGCCTCGAAGCGCTTGGCGATGGTGGCGTTCGACTCGTCTGCGGCGAGGATGCCTTTCGGGCTTGCAACGAGCGCCATCGCGGTCGTCTCCAGTTTCGTCTTGAGGGCGGCGGAGAGGCTCACGAGCCGCCCACTTGGAGAGGTCGCATAACCCCATCGGCAAACTTGAAGGGGTTGGCATCGGTGGGTGGTGCGTGAACGGCCGCGCGGTCGCTTGGCTCGCCTACATCCCGCTGCCCGGCCTCTTCCTGGTGCCGCTCCTGGGTGCGCGCGGCGACCGGCTGGCCCGTTTCCACGCTCTGCAGGGGGGCGTCCTCACCATCGCGTTCCTTGTGCTTCTGATGCTCTCCGGCTTCTACGCCTTCGCGCGCAACGGCACCAAGGCGGCACCGGTGGACGCCGCCATCCTCTCGGCGCTCCTCTTCGTCGTCGGGCTGGCGTATCTGGTCATCGGAGCCATCGCTGCTGCGCGCGGCCGGTTCACTCGTCTGCGTCCCGTCTGGGATCTTGCCGTTTACTGGCTCTGACAATGCTGTGCGTCTTCGATCGCCTCGCAGATTGCGCAGATTCGACTCTGGTCGTAATCTGAGAAATCTGCGTCATCTGCGGCCCGGTGGGCGTCAGGAACCATTGATGGTCGCCTTGTAGTTGGCGTCGCGCAGGACGCGGCGCAGCTCTGCGATGTGCTCGGGGCCGCGCGTTTCGACGTGCACTTCGACGCCGGTGCGGTTGAGGCTCAAGTCGAGCCGGTCACGGTCGTGGTGCAGGTCGATGACCGACGCTTTGTGCTTGCCGAGCAACTGGAGGAACGTCGCGAGCGAGCCGGGCCGGTCGGAGATTTCTGCTTCGATGACGGCGACGCGACCCTCCTTGACCAGGCCTTGACGGAGGATGCGATTGACGAGCGTGAGGTCGATGTTGCCGCCGGAGACGAGGCAGGCGACGGTGCGCCCCTTGAGGTCCACCTTGTGATGCATCGCGGCGGCGAGCGCCACGGCGCCGGCGCCTTCGGCGACCACTTTGGCGCGCTCAAGGAGGTGCAGGATGGCGGCGGCGATCTCCGGCTCCTCCACGGTGACCACCTCGTCGACGTGCGCTTGGATGTGTTTCCAGGTCGTCGCTCCGACTTTGCGCACGGCGATGCCGTCCGCCATGGTCTCCGCGTGGTCGAGGGTGACGGGGCTGCCTTTCTGGAGGCTTGGAGCGATGGTGCTGGCGCCCGCCGCCTGGACGCCGATGACGCGAATCTTCGGGTTGATGCCCTTGAGCGCGGTGGCAATGCCGGAGATGAGGCCGCCTCCGCCGATCGGAATCAGGACCGTGTCGAGGTTGGGGATGTCGGCGAGCAGCTCCAGACCAATGGTGCCCTGGCCGGCGAGGACGGCGTCGTCGTCGAAGGCGTGCACGTAGCAAGCGCCCTTCTCGGCCGCGTAGCGGCTCGCGTGCTCGAATGCCTCCTGGTAATCCCGCCCCTTGAGGTGGACGCGGGCGCCGTAGCCTTTGGTGGCGGCGACCTTGGCGATGCTCGCCTCCTCGGGCATGAAGATGTCGCACGCGACGCCAGCTTGGCGAGCGGCGTAGGCGACTCCCTGCGCGTGGTTGCCCGCACTCGCCGCGACGACACCCTTGGCGCGTTCGGCGGCAGAGAGAGATTGAATCTTGTTGAGCGCCCCGCGCACTTTGAACGAGCCGGTGAGCTGGAAGTTCTCCATTTTCAGGTGGAATGCGGAGGCGCCGGTGAGTGCGGCCAGGCTCTGTGATTTGCGCACCGGGGTGTGACGCACCTGCGACTTGATGCGCTCGTGGGCGGCCCGAACGGTCTGCAGGTCCACCAGCGTCATTGCCGCGCTGACCGGGATGAAATCGTTAAGGCTTCGCAACCGGCTCCGACAACGAGGTCGAAGATTTCTCAGATTGCGCAGATGGTTTTGGTGGCAGAATCTGCGCCATCTGCAACGAAGGCGGAGTCGGAGTGGATGCGGCGAGTCGCGCCTTGTTGACCTGGATGACGCCGGCGAGAACGAGGGCGGAACCGGCGATGAACCAGGGCGTGAGGCTCACACCAAACAGCAGGGCGCCGACGACGGCGGTGACGACCGGTTGGGCGTAGATGAAGACCGCAACCTGCGACGCGCTGCGCTGTTTGAGGGCGGTGTTCCAGATCGCGTAGCCCGCCGCCGTGCAGGCGAGCGCGAGGAACAAAAGCCAGCCCCATTGGTCGCCGCGCAGAGCCGCCAACGGCGCCGTGCCGTACTGGAATGCGAGCGGAAGGAGCGTGAAGGTGCCGAGGCTCAGGCTGACGCCGGTGAAGAAGAGGCCGCCGTAGCGCTCGGCAAGCGGCTTGCCGAAAATGGAGTAGAACGACCAACTGATGGGGGCGAGCAGGATGACGGCCGCCTTCGCCGCAACCGTCAGTTCCGCCTGTCCTTTGCCAAGCAGGACCACCACCGCCACTCCAGCGAAGGCCACGAGTGAGCCCAACAGGGCGCGGCGGGTGACTTTTTCGCGGCCAAGCGCCACGGCAAGCAGAAGGGTCCAGAGCGGGCCCGTGGCGACAAGGATGCTGCCCGTGGCGCCCGTCACGACGATGCCGTCGGAGGCGTCGTGCAGCCCCCAGTTGAGCGGAAAATGGTAGCCGACGACGCCGAAGAATCCGAGGACGGCCATCGCAATCCAGTCCCGTCCCGTCACTTGGGCGAAGGTAGCGCTGCGGCGCGCCAGGAGATAGACGCCGTACAGCAACGGGAACGGGGCGTAACGGTACCAGGTGAGCTGGTAAGGGTCGAGGGTCTCGCCCACCACTTTGATGGCGAGGAACGCGGTGCCCCAGAAGATGACCAGGATGGACATCTGCAGGTCCACCCGGTCCAAGCCCCGTGCCACGACGCGGGCGAGCCGGGTTTTCCTGATACGGCTTGTGGCCGACGCGTCCGAACCATCCACTACAGTTATGGCCCGACCCCATGTCCAACCGACGTTCCATGAGCGATTCGACTCCCGCTCCCGCCGATGCGACGCCACCCGCCACAGCCGCGGCTCCCCCCGGCTCCGCGCCCGCCCGCCCCGGACTCCTCGAACGGCTTCCCTGGTACACGGTCCCGGCACTCCTCGTCGGGATTCCGCTCCTCATCGCAGCGGGCGCCGCCGTCGCCCCGGAGACGGTCTACGACGGATTCGTCTGGCCCTACTACTGGGGCCCCATCCAGGCGGACGCTGAGAACCACGCTCGTCTCCTGCTCTGCCCCGACGGAACGACCACGCCGAACTTCTGCCCGAACGGGGCGACCGGCATCGAGGCAACCTCGGGATACAACATCATCAACACGGCGAGCTGGGCCATCCTGCTCGGCCTCTGCCTGCTTGGCATCTCGCAGATTCTGCAGCGCACCAAAGTGCCGATGGACAGCAAGCTCATCATCGGCGCCACCGGCTGGGTCGTCGCCGGCTCCATCTTCCACGTCATGGAAGATGTCGGACTCCTTGCGACGCCGCTGCAGTACTTCTTCATCACGCCGCCCATCTACCTGCTTTTTGGCGTTGGCGGTGTTGCGAGCCTTCTCATCGGCCACTACCTGAAGGGCGTCGCTGAGAAGGCGAATCTGGAATTGGCGCTGCAGAAACTTCTCTTCATCGTCGCGACCCCGATTCTCCTCTACCTGGTTGCCTGGCTGCAACCCTGGAACCAGGTCACCCACTACATCAACCCGGTCTACGTCACGCTGATGGGCCTTGGCGTCTACCTCCTCACGGCGCGCCACTTCCGCCGCATCGGCCGCATCGACCCCGCAGCCCTCGTCGGCTGGATGAGTCTCGGCTGGATCCTCCTCGCGCTCGGCTACGTCGCCCTGTTCCAATCCGAGCCCTGGTTCCCGCAGCGCAACCCGCTCCCCACCGCCCTCCTCGCCCCCGTACTGGCCGCGGCCGTTGCAGGCCTCGCGTTCCTCTTTGGCCTCTTCACGGTGGGCCGCTTCGAAGGCAAGGGCAAAGGAAAGGCGCGCGATTTCAGCCGCGCCCTCCTGCAACCCATCAACCTGCTTCTCATCGGTTCGCAGATGCTGGATGGGTTCGCCACCGCGATTGGCATCGACACTGGCGGCTATGATGAGAAGCATGTTCTCTCGGCCAAGGTCATCGAGGTCACGCGCGATGCTGGTGCCAACCTCGGCCTTGGTTTCGTTGAGCAGTATCCGACGTTCATCGGTTTCGCCACCGTCAAGTTGGCCGTCAGCCTTCTCGTCATCTATGCCATCGACGCCAACAAGGATGCCAAGACGAACCCGACCTTGACCGGCCTGGTGAAGTTCGCCATCATCATGGTGGGACTCGGCCCCGGCATCCGCGACTTCGTCCGCATGGCGCTGGGCGTCTGATGCGAAACGCCGGTCGCGTTGCCCTCGCACTGTTGCCGTTTGCCGCCCTTGCTCCGGTGTTGCGGCTTGTGCCGAACGCCGCCACCGCGTTCCAGCCCATGCCGTGGAGCCACGCCGCCGGGCACGCTTTGGTTCTGGCGGGTTTGATGGCGGCCCATGCGGCCTGCTATGCGCGCTGGAGTGTGGGGGCGCCTCGGCTCATCGCCCAGAACGAGGCGTTCACGCGGCTCTGGTTCGTCACGTTCGGCTTCCTCGTCGTCGCCGGCCACAAGCCGACGGGGGGCCTCTACCTCGCGCTGGCCTTGCCCTGGGCGGCCCTGAGTTTCCTTGCCCACCGCCGCTTCGCGTTGCGCGATGGGGGCTATCGCTTCACCACGAACTTTGGGCTCCTCGGCTTTTTCCTGCTTGGGCTCGCGCTGATTGGACTCATCGGTGTCCGCGCCGTCCCGTAAGCACCGGTTTTGGACCTCGGTGGGAAGCGCAAGCCCTTATTGGGGCGCCTCTTGCCCGCCCCCATGACCGGCGCCCCCAACGAGAGCGACCCCGCAGATTTTGCCCAGCGTAACGTCCGCTTTTTCCGCAACCTCGCCATCATCGCGGCCGCTGGCGTCATCGCTGCCCTCGTGCTCGGCCTGGGTGGCATCACCGGCCCCGGCCTGTTCCAAGTGGGCCCCGCCGTCACCAGCGCCCTGCTGATTGGCGTCGTCATCGTCATCGTCCTCATTCTCTTCCTGCTGCGCATCGGCGTCATTTTCGACGTCGAGAAGCAGGTCAAAAGCCTCTTCCAGAGCGAGTCGGACCGCATGGCCGCCCTGCGCAAGGCCGAAGAGGATGCCCAGCGTGAGTTCCGCGACTCCCTGCGCCGCGATCTCGCCGACCTCAAGGAGTCCATGCGCCGCGAGTTCAACGAGCGCGACGGCAAGTTCGACAACGCCATTCTTGCCGCCAACAAGGCGATGAAGATGGCCCAGGAAGCGATGGACCGCGCCAACGCGCTCAGCAAGGAGCCCGCCTACCGCACCACCATCGAGCAGCTCGTGAAGGATGTCGCGGACATGAAGAAGGACCTCACCGCGCTGCGCACCGCCGACCGCGTCAACTCCCCCCTCCTCGCCGAGCTCAAGGAGCGCGTCACTGCGCTCGAGGGCTCCCAGAAGAAGACCAACATCCGCATCGACGAGACGCTCGAGGGCATGGAGCGCCGCGACATGGAGCAGGCTGCTCTGCGCCAGACGCTCGACAACGAGCTTGGCAACTTCCGCAAGCGCGAGGCGGTCCTCATGGTCAAGCAGCGCGAGCTCGAGGACTCCAACACCCACCTCGCCTCGTCGGCCAAGAAGCCCGCCATCACGTTCGCCCCCGGTGAGGAGAAGCAGCACATCATCTCCATCGAGGGCATCGGTGCCACCTTCGCGAGCCGCCTCAACGCCCAGGGCATCATCACCATCCCGCAGCTCTTGGCCGCGAAGCCCGACCAGATTGGCCCTGCCATCGACGTGATGCCGGACCTGGTGCGCGAATGGCAGTCCATGGCGACCCTGATGCGCCTCAAGGGCGTCGGCCCCCAGTCGGCCGAAGTGCTCGTCAAGGCGGGCATCCGCAGCATCCCGCAGCTCGCCGCCGAGGATCCCGAGGCGCTCTCCGTGAAGGTCAAGGAAGCCGAGCGCGGCCGCAAAGTGCGCATCCAGGGCCTCGACGTCACCGCTGGCGTCGCCAAGCGCTGGATTGACGCCGCGCGCAAGGGCGAGTTCGACGCCAACTAACGACTTCCCAGGGGTCGGCTTCAAATCGCGCTCGAAGGTCGACGC
Source organism: Thermoplasmatota archaeon (assembly GCA_038046785.1). Lineage (GTDB taxonomy): Archaea > Thermoplasmatota > E2 > JACPAO01 > JAHFTW01 > JAHFTW01. Next base: position 320,242 of record JBBSVM010000004.1, on the reverse strand, counting down.
ATCGTGGCAGGCGAGACATTCGCGGTGCAGGCGGTCAGCCTCGGCAAGAGCTACCCGAACGGCGGCGAAGAGCTGCAGGTTCTGAAATCGGTGGACCTCACCATCGGCCGTGGCGAGTTCGTCGCCATCATGGGTCCAAGCGGCTCCGGCAAATCCACGCTGCTCAACCTTGTGGGCATCCTCGACCGCCCCAGCGCGGGCTCGATGCGCCTGTTGGGCAAGGATGTCGGCCAACTCTCCGCCAAGCAGGGCGCGCTTGCGCGCCGGGAATCGCTCGGTTTCATCTTCCAGTCCTTCAACCTCATGCCGCGGCTCACGGCGCTGCAGAACGTCATGCTGCCGCTCGCCATCGCCGGCGTCGGCAGGACGGAGCGCCGCGCCCGCGCAACACACCTTCTCGAGCTTGTCGGGCTTGGCGACCGGCTCAAGCACCGCCCCAACCAGCTCTCTGGCGGTCAGAAGCAGCGCGTCGCCATTGCTCGCGCGCTGGCGCTCGATCCGCCCATCCTCCTGGCAGATGAGCCGACCGGAAACCTCGATTCCAAGACCGGCGCCGAGATCATGGCGCTTTTCGCCCGCCTGCACAGCGAAGGCAAGACCATCATCCAGGTGACGCACGACGAAGAGGTTGCGCGCCACGCCGAGCGCATCATCCGGTTCAAGGATGGCCGCATCGAGCGCATCGAGACGGGCCACGCCCGCCCGCGCGCCTGGGCCGCTCCGCCTGCGGCGGTCGAACCGCACCGCTCGACGGTCGCCGCGACCCCGCCGCCCGCAGCACCGGTCGACCGCCGTGCGCCCGCCGTGCGGCAGATCGTCGGGCCGGGAGGCCGATCCTTCACGCCGGTGCGCCCGAAATGGTCCGGCGACTACGACCCGGAGGTGCGGCCATGATTTTCCGCGAGACGTTCCGCATGGCGGTCGGATCGCTGTGGAGCCACAAGACACGCAGCCTGCTCACCATTCTCGGCGTCATCATCGGTGTCAGCTCCGTGCTCGCCGTCGTGACGCTCGGGAAGTCGTTCGAGGCGAGCGTGGTGGGCGAATTCGATGACGTGGACAACCGCGTCGTCTTCGTCACGGCCACCCTCAAAGGCACCGAGAACCAGGGGCCGCCAGATGCTGGCGCGTTCGGGAACATTTTCACGAGTCGCGACCAAGCGGCGCTGGAAGCTCTTCCCGGTGTGGACCGCGTGATTCCAAGCGGCGATCTGCCGACCTCGGAGTTGCGCGTCAAGGGCAAGACGCTCTCGTTCCGCACCGTGAGTGCAACCACGAGCCAATCCGACGAGGTGCGCGCCCGCAGTTCGACGACCTACGCCGACGGTGGAGCGTTCGCGGATGGCAAGGCCGAAGTTGTGCTTGGCGACACGGTGGCGCAGATTCTCGGCAACCTCACCGGTTCCAAAATGAAGGCTGGCGACACCATCCGCGTCCAGTTCCCCGATGGCACCGGCCGCGACGCCAAGGTGGCGGGCATCCTTGCCAAGAGCGACTCGCTCTTCGGCTCCGCGAACGCGCAGGTGTACGTCCCGGTTGACCCGTTCTACAACGTCAAGATTCAGAGCCCGCAGACGGGCCAGCAGGTCGTCGTCTTCGCCGGCTTCACCGTGGTTGCTGATTCCGCCGGCAAGACAACCCAAGTACGCGATGCCGTGAAAGCCTACATCGAAGGCCCCAATTCCGACGCAACCGCCTTGCTGTCGAGCGAGACCGTCATCGAGGTGGCGACCTCGAGCGACATCGTTGCCTCCATCAGCGCTGTCTTCGACCAGGTGACGCTCTTCATCGGCGCCATCGCCGTCGTGAGCCTCATCGTCGGCGGCATCGGCATCGCCAACATCATGCTGGTCTCCGTCACCGAACGCACCCGCGAAATCGGCGTCATGAAAGCGATTGGTGCGCGCAACGGCGACATCCTACGGCTGTTTTTGCTGGAGGCCATCGTCATCGGCGTCGTCGGTTCCCTCATCGGCCTCGGGCTGGGATTGGGGCTCGGGGCGCTCGTGGTCGGCGTCCTCTTCGCGGACTCGGGCGCCGCCGTCGTCATCCCGTACGAGTGGATCGGCATCAGCCTCGCCGTCGGCATCCTGGTCGGAGTCGTCGCGGGGTTCCTGCCGGCGCGCCGGGCGACGCGGATTCAGCCCATTCAGGCGCTCTCCTACGAATGAGCCTCCTGCCTGCCGTTCGAGTGCTCTCGCTCGATTTGGATGGGACGCTCATTCATCCTGCGGCGTTCAACGCTGCTGCTCGTGTGCTTGGCTTTGGCGACCGGCTGGAGGCAACCCTGGTCGCCTACCAGCAAGGTCGCATCGGGATCGAGGCGGCATTCGCCGCCGACGTCGCTCACTTCGACGGCCTCTCGGTCACGTCGGTCCAGAACGCTCTCGCACAGAGCGGGTCGTGGACGCCGGGAATCACTGAAGCGGTTGCCGAGGCGCACCGGCGCGGCTGGCGCGTTGTCGTGACGACGGACCAGCCGGAGTGGGCCGCCGCCGCGGTGCTCCGGTTCGGTGTGGACGCGCTCGTTGCGTCACCGGCTCCGACACCCAACGGCCGCATTCGTGCCGACTTCACGCCCCGCTTCGCCAAGTGGCCCAATCTCGAGGCGTGGCTGTCGCACAACCGGGTTCCAGCGGCCGCAGTGGCTCATGTTGGTAATGGCTCCAACGACATTCCGGTCTTCCAGAAGGTTGGCCGCAGCATTGCGGTGTTCACGACCGACCCGGCCGTTGTCGCAGCGGCGACGCATCACCGCTCCGCTCCAGCGACCCTCCTGGACGCCCTCCAGCCCCTGCTCGTTTCTGGGCAATGATGTTCATCATGGGGGTGCGGTGTCGCTCTTGCGTGGCCTGGCCTGGCCTCCCGCTCGCACACGCGCAGCATCTGCACGCCTGACGGGACGTCCGGACAGGCCAGGCCGGTGATTCGTTTTTGCTCCGCTTGGCAGTCCCCAACAAAGGAAGATTGAACCCAAAGACACTCGAGACCCTTCGCAAGGCGGGCATCCGCGTCCACCTGCAAAGCGAGCGTCAGCTCTTCGCCGCCACGGACCACGACCTCAACTTGGTCTTCACCCGCGCCGCCGACATCCCCGGCTTCGTCGCCGAGGGGGTGGTGGATCTCGGCATCACCGGCCTCGATGTCCTGCGTGAATCCGGAGTCGACAACGTTGTGGAGGTGCGCGACTTGGGCTACGGCGCCTGCCGACTCGTCCTTGCCCTGCCGGAGGAGTCCCCCCTGCGCGGCAAGCCACTGCCGGCGGGAACGAAGGTCGCCACCAGCTTCCCCCGCATCGCCCGCGCCCACTTCGCGGCGCGCGGAACGAATGTTCATGTCATCCAGGTGAGCGGCGCAACGGAGCTTACGCCGCACATCGGAGTCGCCTCCGCCATCGTGGACCTGGTCTCGAGCGGCAGCACGCTCGCCATGAACGGTCTTGTCGAGGAGGGTGAGATCCTGCGCTCCAGCGCCCGACTTCTCGCCAGCCCAGAGGCGCTGCGCACGAAAGGGGCGGAGATTGCTCGGCTTGCGGCGCAGCTCGACTCGGTTGTCCAAGCCGAGGGCAAGCGGTACGTCATGGCCAATGTACCCGTTGCCGCCTTGGACGATGCGCGCCGCATCCTGCCCGGCCTCAACGGTCCGACCATCCTGGAAGTGGCGCAGCCCGGCATGAAAGCGGTGCACGCCGTCGTGGCGGAGCGGCTCGTCAACGAGACGCTGGAGCGTCTGCAGGCCATCGGCGCCCAGGGCATCCTGGTTCTCCCCATCGAGAGGCTGGTCGCGTGAAACGGGGACGGTGGCCCGCCGACCGCGCCGCCATCTTGGACGGACGAGGCCGCATTCCCGACCTCCCCTTCGACGCGGTGCGCCCCATCCAGGACGCCGTGCGAACCGGTGGCGATGCGGCCATCCGCGAACTGAGCGTGCGCTTCGACGGCTTCGCGCCCAAGCAGCTCGAGATTCCGCGCAAGGAACTGCAAGACGCCTGGAAGCGGCTCGACCCGAAATTGAAAGCGGGACTCACGGCCTGCCGGGACGCGATCGCCGCGTTCCACACCGCGCAAATGCCCAAGCCGATGCAGTGGACGTCCCCCGCTGGCGTCCGCTTGGGCCGCCGCAACCTGCCGGTTGCCTCGGCTGGCGCGTACATCCCTGGCGGTCGGGCCTCGTACCCGAGCACGGCGTTGATGTGCATCGTTCCGGCCAAGGTTGCTGGGGTCGCCTCGGTGGTTGCCTGTACGCCGCCGGGGCCGACGGGCAAGCCAGCCGACATCACGCTCGCTGCACTCTACCTCGCTGGCGCCGATCGGGTGTTCGCAGTCGGAGGCGCGCAAGCCATCTTTGCGATGGCCCACGGCACCGAGACGGTTCCGGCGGTCGAGCGCATCGTCGGCCCCGGCAACGCGTACGTTGCTGCAGCCAAAGCGCTCGTTGCTGGCGTGGCACCCATCGATGCCCCGGCTGGCCCGAGTGAGATTCTTGTCCTGGCCGACGCCACGGCCGATGTCGGCATGGTCGCCGGAGAGTTGGTCGCCCAGGCGGAGCACGACCCGCAGGCTTGGTGCGCTGTCGCCAGTTCCAATTCGGCATTTCTTGCCGCCGTCGCCGCTGAAGTCGAGCGGCAAGCCGCATCGACGCCGCGAAAGGAAATCGTCCAGAAGGCGCTCGCGAACGGTTGGCTCATTCAATGCCCGGCCGGTTCGCTTGCCGCCCTTGCCGACGCGACAGCCGCGGAACACCTTAGCCTGCAAGTCAAGGCGCCGCGCGCGCTCTTCAATAAGATTCACAACTACGGCAGCGCTTTCCTTGGTCCGCACAGCCGCGTCGCTTTCGGGGACTACATTTCTGGCTCCAACCACGTCCTTCCGACGGCGGGACTCGCTCGGTCCTGGGGCGGGCTCGACGTCGAGACGTTCCTGCGCCGCGCCACGCATCAGGAAGTCTCCCGGAAGGCGCTGCCCGCTTTGCGCAAGGCACTCCCGGTCGCCGAAGCGGAAGGGCTGTTTGCGCACGCCGCGACGATGCGGGGTGCACCATGATCTGGCGTCCCGAGCTTTCCGGCGTTTCCTACGAAGAGGCAGCGATGGCTGGAGTGGACCTCGCCTCCAACACCAATCTGTTTGGTGTCAACCCTGCTGCCGCACGACCGGTCCCCGACGCGGAGCGCTATCCAGAGGCAAACAGTCCGCTGCTGCGCGCCGCCGCCGCGGCCCACTATGGCGTTCCTGCCTCGCACGTCGCCGCAGCCTCCGGCACGGACCAAGTCCTCGACCTGCTCTTTCGTGCTCTCTTGCGGCCCGGGCAGACGGTGGCGTTCGCAGAGCCCACCTTCAGCATGGTCCCCATCCACACCATTCAGAATCACGGCAAGCCGATGCCTGTGCCGCTCGATGCGCGTCGCCTCGCAGAGGGGGACGTCAGCTACCTCGCGCGGCCGAACAACCCGGATGGAGCCGTCGTCGACCGCGCCTTCGTCCGCGACCTCGTCGAGCGCGCCCGGTTCACCATCCTCGATGAAGCCTACATCGAGTACCTCGGTGATTCGTTTTCGTCGTGGGTCTTGGAGCGGCCCAATTTGGCGGTGTTGCGCACCCTCAGCAAAGCGCATGGCCTCGCCGGGCTGCGCGTCGGCTTCGGCTTGATGGAGCCAGGCCTCGCTGCGGTCTGCAACGCGATGGGCGGCCCGTACAAATTGAGCCGCCACAGCGAAACGGTTGCTGCCCAGGCGCTCCAGGACACTCGGTTCATGCAATCGAGCGTCGCCGCGACGAAGCGGGAACTCCCCATCTGGGCCGCGGCCCTGGCCAAGCGTGGCTTCACGGTCGCGCCAAGCGGCGCCAATTTCCTGTTCGCCCGCAGCCCAGTTCAGGTGCCTGCATTGGAAGCGGCACTTCGAAGCAGGGGCTACCGCATTCGCACCTTCAAGGGACCGCTGTCGAACCACGTCCGCATCACCGTTGGCCCCGCCGACGTGCGAGAGGCATTTCTGGATGCCCTGGACGTTGCACTGGGAGCGGCGAAGGCATGAACGTCGCCATCGTCGATTACGGTGTGGGCAACTTGCACAGTCTGAACAAGGCGCTCATCGCCTGCGGGGCGACGCCGCGCATTGTCACCGACCCCGCCGAACTCTCCACAGCCGCACGCATCGTCCTTCCCGGTGTTGGCGCCTTCGGTGCCGCAGCCTCTCGCCTCGAACCCTTCCGCCCCGCGCTCGAGGCAGCGCGTCGCCGCCGCGTCCCCATCTTGGGGATTTGTCTTGGAATGCAATTGCTGTTCGAATCGTCGGAGGAATCGCCGGGCGCTCGCGGCCTCGGCTGGCTCCAAGGCAATGTCTGGACTCTGCGCCACGCGACGGTTCCTGCGATGGGGTGGAACAACATCGAGACCACCCGTTCGGATGCCCTCAGCGAAGCCAACGAACACTACTACTTCGTGCACAGTTTTGTCGCTCCCGACAGCCGCGCAACGGCGGCGACCGCCAGCCACGGCGTGCCGTATCCCGCCGAGGTCGCAGAAGGGTCGGTGCGAGGTGTTCAGTTCCATCCTGAAAAATCGGGGGCTGCCGGGCTGCGACTTCTCGCGAGGTGGCTTGCATGAAAGTGATTCCCGCCATTGATTTGCGCGGCGGCCGCGTCGTCCAGTTGGTCGGCGGCGACCCGAACCAGACTGCAGTCCAACTTGACGAAGCGCCCGTCGACGTTGCGCGGCGATGGCAGAATGCCGGAGCCAAAATTTTGCACGTCGTGGACCTCGACCGCGCGCTTGGCGCCGGCGGCAACCAATCCGCGGTCTCGGCCATCTTGCGCTCGGCGCGTGTTCCGGTCCAAGTGGGCGGCGGCTTGCGCAGCCTCGACGAAGCGGAAGCGATTCTTGCCGCGGGGGCGACGCGTGTGGTGCTGGGCACTCGCGCCGTTCTTGAGCCCGAATTCCTGCGCGAGGCAGGGCGCCGCTTTGGGCCACAACTCATTGTCGCAGTGGACGGGCGTGGTTCCCGCGTTGCCACGCACGGCTGGACGCAGACCGTCGCGCGAACGCCCGCCGAGGTGGCGCGCGACGCCGAAGCCGCGGGAGCCAAGGCAGTGCTTTTCACACAAGTCTCGGTTGAAGGCGCGATGGCGGGTCCTGACCTCGCGGCGACGCGGTCCGTCGTGGATGCCGTTGGAATTCCCGTCATCGCAAGCGGAGGTGTTGGCGGCATGGCGGATTTGGAAGCCCTTGCCCGAACCGGCGCCTGGGGTGCCGTCGTGGGCATGGCCTTGTACACGGGTCGCCTGGATCCAGTTATTCTTGGGAGGGAATTGTGATGGAACGTGAAACCAAAGAGACGTCAGTCGTCGTGACCTGGACCCCCGGCCGCGGGGCATCCCGCATCGTCCTCGAAGGGGCGCTCGAAGGCTCTGAACCGACCGGGGCGCACGACCAGGTGGCGGGACGGGTCGCCTTCACTCGGCACATGCTCGCGACCCTTGCACACTGGAGCGGCCACGAGCTGCAGCTAACCGCGCGCAGCAAGGATGGGCTCCTGCACCACCTGCTCGAGGACGCCTGCATTGCGCTTGGTCAATGCATCCGGGCCTCTCTTCCGACGACGCCGATTGAGCGCACGGCCCACGTCGTCCTGCCCATGGATGACGCCCTGGTGCTCGTCGCCCTCGATGTCGTGGACCGACCCTACTACGAAGGGCCGCTGCCGGACGCAACAATGGACCATCTTCTGCGCAGCCTTGCCCAGGAAGCGCGCATGACCCTCCACGTCCAAGTGCTGCGCGGCCGGGACGCCCACCACATCGTCGAGGCCGCCTTCAAAGGACTTGGACTCTCTCTGCGCCGCGCTCTGGAGCCCCGCGCATCGTTGCTCTCCACGAAAGGGGATGTGGCGGTGCGGCCGTGATCAAGAAACGCATCATCGCTTGCTTGGACATCCAAGCGGGCCGTGTCGTGAAGGGGACCCGTTTCGCCGACCTGCGCGACGCGGGCGACCCCGTCGAGCTGGCGCGCCGCTATCAGGAACAGGGGGCGGACGAAGTGGTGTTCCTCGACATCGGCGCCACGCCCGAGGGACGGCCGACGACGTTTGCCCTGCTCGAACGCGCCGCGCGCGAACTGCATGTCCCATTGACTCTTGGCGGAGGCCTCCGAAGTCTGGATGACGTTGCGGCTGCGCTGCGGGCAGGCGCCGACAAGGTGGCGCTCAACACCATCACCTTGGAGCGGCCGCAGCTCGTTGCCGAAGCGGCCAAGCGGTTCGGTCGTCAATGCGTCGTCGTTGCCCTCGACGCCCGCCGCACACCGTCGGGTTGGGAACTTCTCACGCATGGCGGCCGCAAGGGCACGGGCGTGGACGCGATCCAGCACGCCACGGAGATGGCGCGCCTTGGTGCGGGGGAGCTGCTTGCCACTTCGGTGGACCGTGATGGGACCCGCTCGGGTTACGACCTGGAGCTTCTTGCCGCCCTCTCTGGCATCGGTGTCCCCGTCGTCGCCTCGGGGGGCGCTGGACGTTGGGAACATGTCCGGGACGCCCTCGCCGTCGCCGACGCGGCGCTCCTGGCCGGCATCCTGCACAGCGGCGCAACCACGATTCCAATCATGCGGTCGCATCTTCTCGAGGCAGGCGTGGCGGTGCGGCCATGACCCTCCCAGATTGGGCATCCCGCGTGGATTTCGCGAAGGGAGGCGGGTTGGTCCCATGCGTCGCACAAGACCACGCCACCGGCCGCATCCTCATGGTGGCTTGGATGGATGCCGCGGCGCTCGCCAAAACCATCGCGAGTGGCGAGATGCATTACCATTCACGCAGCAAGGGGCGGCTCTGGCGCAAGGGCGAGGAGTCCGGGCACACGCAGACCTTGGTCGGGCTTGCGCTTGATTGCGATGGCGACACCCTCGTTGCGCAAGTCACTCAGAAAGGACCGGCTTGCCACACGGGGGCCGCGACCTGCTTCTCGCAAATCGACGGTCGAAGCGAGCCGATTCTGGTTGAGCTCGACGCCACCATCGAGGCGCGCAAAGCCAACCCGACGGGCTGGACGGGCAAGCTTCTCGCGGACGCCAATCTGCGCCGCAAAAAGGTGGCCGAAGAAGCGGCCGAGCTGGTGATGGCAAGCATGGCGGGCGACCACGCCAACCTCATCCATGAGGCGGCCGACCTTTGGTACCACAGCTTGGTCGTAGCCCAGGCCGACGGTGTCACGCTGGCCGAGATTCTCCAAGAGTTGGCCAAGCGGCACGCCCCCGGAACGACGCCAACCCCCAAATAGCGGCCCCTCGTCGAACGAACCGTGGAACTCTACGGCTACCAGCTCAACTTCGAGGAGCTGCTGCCGCGCATCAAGGCGGAGCATCCGGGACTCGCCACCATCGGGCTGCAGTTCCCGGACGGCATGCGCGACTATGCCACCAAGATTGGCGAAGTGGTCGAACGTGAGACTGGTGCCCTCCCCGTCCTATCGGCGGACCCCTGCTACGGCGCCTGCGACCTCTGCGACGACGAGATGGCCAAGCTCGGCATCACCGTGATGATTCATTTCGGCCACAGTCCGATGCCGAGCGTCAAGACCGACTTCGGCGTCCAGGTCTACTACGTTCCCGCACACAGCATCCACCCCATCGAGGAGGTCGTCACGGCGGCGGCGAAGCAGATGAAAGGGCCCCGCATCGGCGTCACGACGACGGCGCAGCACGTCCACAAGCTGGACCAGGCAGAGCGCATCCTACGCGAGCACGGCTTCGAGCCGGTCACAATGCTCGGGGACAAGCGCACCGCGCTGCGTGGGCAACTGCTTGGCTGCAACGTCCTCGCCGCCGTCAAGTGCGATGTGGACGAATTCATTTTCATTGGCTCCGGCGACTTCCATCCCCTCGCTCTCGCGCTCGAGACGGAGAAGCGCATCACCGCCGCCGACCCCTATTCCAACACTGTGCGCACCCTCACCGAGGCGAAGGGGCGCATCCTCAAGCAGCGCTGGGCCGCCATCGGCAAGGCCAAGGACGCCAAGACGTTCGGCATCGTCGTCAGCACAAAGGCGGGCCAGATGCGCTTCAACCTCGCCAAGAAGGTCCTCGCCCAACTCAAGGCGCACGGCAAGGAGGGGCACATCATCCAGAACAAGCAGATTTCCCCGGGCGATCTGCTCTACTTCCGCCACCTCGACGCCTTCGTCGGAGTCGCCTGTCCCCGCGTTCCCATCGACGACCAGGGCCGCTACAAGCAGCCGTTCTTGACCCCCCAGGAACTTGAGATTGTTCTGGGGATTCGGCCGATGGAGCACTACGTCTTCGACGAGTTCTCGGCGGACGCGAACTGAGTTCTGGATCGCACAACAACGAAGAGGGCGACAAGCACAACTTGCCAGGGCAGCGGCACATCCACCGTTCCGGTCGCTGTGAGTGGGGAGACGCCAATCGAGAGTTGAGGAGCGACGACGAACGTGAAGGAAATCTCTTCGGGTTGACGGACGGGCAAATTGGGCCCGGTTCCGTCTGCAACAACGTACCCCTTGAACATTTTCAAACCGGGTGCCTCGGGAGTTGCCGTCAAGTTAAACTGCAGCGTCAGAACGGGAACACCAAGCGCGCAAAACGAAGCGGGCAGCGTCACCGTTTGGGGCGGGCTCGTTCGAATCACGCTCGGCGTCTTCACAGTGACGAGAACTTCTTCCTCTGTGTAGACTTCGGCACCGGCATCGCAAGCGTGGCCAATCTGGACGGTGAGGGTGGTGGGGGTGCCAACCTGAAGTTCGGCCGGGGGCGTTTCAAGAGAGAGGGTGTATGGCCCGCCTGGGATTTGGGCGGATGCATGTGAAGCCGCAATCCAGAAAAGCACAAGGCCAACCCATCCGGCAGCCTGCAACATCACGAGGCAACCACGAAGGCGGGGAGATATCCGTTTTGGTGAAGGAAGACGAACGTCATGCGAATGCGCCATCGCCCGCCAAATCCAGGTGTGCCGTGTCGTTCAGCCGAACGATGCGCGCGACACCGCCATTCACTGCAAGTTCCGTGATGGCGGCGTTGGATTGCGGGAACTCATCCATGCGCTCCAGGCCAGCCCCAGTCAAGGTGGCAAGCAACACGCGGTTGAGGCGGCCGTGGCCGACGACGGCGATGGGGTGGCGCGCCGCCTCGGCGAGAATACGAGTGCAAAAGGGGCGGACACGGTGCTGCGCGAGGATGGGCGATTCGCCGCCCGGGAACGGCTCCCCGAGGTAGCCCATGCGCCAGGCATCGCGCAACTGCTCGATGTGCGGTTCGGCATCGTCGTAGCGTTGGCCAGCGAACCGTCCGTAGTCCATCTCGTACAGTTCCGGCACCACTTCGATGGGGAGGCTGCGACGCGCCGCATGGCCCCCGATGGCGGCGGCGGTCTGGCGTGCGCGCGCCAGGGGGCTGCTGTAGAGCGCACCAAAGGGGTGGGGCGCCAAGGCGTCTGCAAGCCGTTCGGCTTGGCGGTGCCCCCGCTCGGAGAGCGTGTCGTCCAGGCGCGGCCCCTGGATGATGCGCTCCCGGTTGAGGTTGGTCTCGCCGTGCCGCACCAACCAGAGGTTTCCCATCACGTCCCCTCTCGTGCGTGGCGTGATAAGGCCTCTGCGGTTGCGACAGGTGTGCGCAAGAGCGAGTTGGAGCGTGCCCTCGAGCAGGTCCCGCGCCATCCAAGCCCCGACGCCGACCTGGAGCAGTATCGCACGCCAGCAGGCATCGCCGCCGAACTCTTGTGGCTGGCGCACGAAGAGGACGCCATCGCCAACAAGAAAGTCCTTGACCTCGGGAGCGGAACGGGCCTGTTTTCAGTTGGTGCAGCGCTCCTTGGGGCACGTTTGGCCACGGGCGTCGAAGTGGACGCTGCAGCCATTGGCCTGGCAAACCAAACTGCTGCCTCCGCCGGAGTCGCCACTCGGTGCTGGTTTGTCGCCGCCGATTTGGCGAACTGGCACCCGGAGCCGGGCGCCTTCGACACCGTCGTCATGAACCCGCCCTTCGGCGCACAGAAAGGCAACAAGCACGCCGACCGGCTCTTCCTCGATTGCGCCGCAGAAGCTGTGAAGCCCGCAGGCACCGTCTGGTTTCTCGCACTCGAACGCACGGAACGGTTCCTCGCCACGTACTCCAAGGAACTGGGAGGCCGGCTCGAGCGCGTTGCCGCGTGGGACTACCCGCTCGAGGCGACAATGGCGCACCACAAGCAAGAGGTGTCCCACGTGCGCGTGGGTGGCTACCGGATGTCCTGGCGCTAATCAGGCAGGTTTCGGGAGTTTGGCCTTCTTCCCACCTTTTCCGGCATCGGCCAGGGCTTGCGCCTCGGCCTCTTCAGCCGCTTCTTCCTTCGCGAGAAGCGCCAACTCCGCCGTCAGCGCTTGGCGCGTCGGGACGTCGCCGAGGATTTCCTTTGCGGTGCCGACGATGGCCTCGAGCTGTTTCATGTCCACGACCTTGCCGCCAGCGACGTCGGGGGCGACGCCGAGGTGTTGCGCGATGCCCTGCAGCGCCTTGGTGACCTCGAACGGGATGATGATCTTCGTCGCCTGGCCGTCGCCGAGGCGGCCAAGCGCCTCCAGCGAAAGCACAGAGAGCGCCTTGGAGTCGAGCGGGGCGGCACCGAGGGCGAGGATGCGCAGCGCCTGCGATTTGCCCTGGCTGGTGAGAATCTGGGCGGTGCGCTCACCCTCTGCTTCAAGGACCTTGGACTGCCGAACGCCCTCAGCGGCGAGGATGCGGGCACGCTTGAGACCCTCGGCCTCCAGAACGGCGGCGCGCTTCTGGCCGTCGGCCTTGAGGATGGCGGCGCGCCGTTCGCGTTCGGCACTGGTCTGCTCTTCCATGGCCTTCTTGACGCGCTCGACCGGGTCCACTTCGCGGATTTCAACGGCTTCGACGCGGACGCCCCAGGCGTCGGTCGCCTTGTCGAGGGTGTCGCGCAGGCGGGCGTTGATGCGCTCGCGCGAGTTGAGCACCTCGTCCAGTTCCATGTCACCGATGACGGAGCGCAGCGTCGTCTGCGCGAGCGCCACGGTGGCGGTGGAGAAATCGGCGACCTCGAAATAGGCGCGCTCTGGGTCGATGACCTTGATGTAGATGACGGCATCCACGTTGGTGGGGGAGTTGTCCTTCGTGATGACTTCCTGGCGCGGGATGTCGAGAACCTGGGTGCGCATGTCGAGGCGAATGACGCGCGCCGCGAACGGCATGACGAGGTTGACGCCGGTGTTCAGCTTGCGCTTGTACTTGCCAAGCAGGATGTAGAGCGCCTGCTGGTAGGGCTGGATGATGCGCAGGCTCGCCGAGACCAGCAGGATGAGGCCAAGGGTTCCGACAATGCTGAGGATGACGATGATTTCCGTTCCAGCCATTGCCCGCCAGAAATCCGATTCGGGCTTGAAGTTATTGCCGCAGCCTTAGACCCGTGGCCGCACCACGACGTGGACCCCTTCCGAGCGCACCACGGTCACGGCGGCGCCAATCGGGATGGGGGGTTGGCCCGGTTCCGTGCGCGCCGACCAGGTGGAACCGCGAATCAGCACTTTGCCGGAAAGGGATCCTGCGTCCACCGGTTCCGCGACCTGCCCCTCCAGTCCGGGCAGGGAGTCGGTGGAGAGCGTGATGGGGGCGGTGCCGGCGGGCGCCCAGCGCTTGTAGATGTAGAGGTTGCCGACCGTCGCGACAATGCCGACGACGGGGAGGACGAACCACCAGGCGGGGCTGAAGATGAAGTCGGGGGCGATGAGGCCGAAAATGCCCATGATGGCGAGGGTTCCGCCCGGCACGGCGATGAAGAAGCCCGGGTTGAAGATCTCCCCGAGGATGAGAATCAAGCCGACAAAGAGGAACGCGATGGCGGTCCACATTCCGGCGCTGATTTCGAAGGCCACGACGGGGCATTCCGTCGGCGCGGTATTTCAGGACTCGCCTTGCCAGCTCACAGCACGCGGTTCCAGGACTGGACCAGGTCGCGCAGCCGGCGGCGCTCGGGCTCGGTGAGGGCGGTCTCGTCCTTCACGAGCGCTTCCAGCTCGCGCGCCTCGGCGTCGTCGAAGGAGCCGTCGGCGAGGGCGGTGTCGAGGGCGTGGCTGAATCGTTCGGAGACGCGCCCCACGAAGCCGCCCAGAATGCGCGAGCGCAGCAACTGCAGCACCAGGTCGGCGTGACGCTCCAGGACGGTGTATTGGGCATCGGAGAGGTGGCCGTGCGCCAGGTCGCGGCGGCGCTCCAGCCGGTAGTCGTGCAGACGGCGCACGGCAGCAAACGGGTCGCCGCGACCGCTGTCCTGGATGGCGTCCAGTTCGCGCAGGCGGCGGTCGATGCGCTTGCGACCCTTCGAGACGCCGACGGCGGTGAGCACGGCGCCGACCACCGTGGTGAGGACACCGATGGCGAAGAAGGTGTAGTTCTGGTTCTCGGCGGCAAACAGCGTCTCGAGCAGGCTGCGGGCGCGTGGGGCGCTCTGGCCGACGTGCAGGACAAGGCTCGTCGTGGCGGTGCGGCCATCGGGGGCGACGGCGGTGAGCCGAACCGGAGTGTCGCCGCCGGTGACGTAGGAGCGGCTTGCCTCGCCCGGCACGATGTCTTGGAGCGTCCCGTCGCCCCATGCCAGAAGCAGTCGGGTGCCGTCCGGGGCCTCGTCAGGGAGCTGGAGATCCAACACGACGGCTTGCTGCGCTGCGGGGTAGAGCGTGCTGGCCTCGAGGGTGGGCAAATTGAAGGTGGGTGCAGGGCCGAGCAGGACCGCTTGGCCGCCGGTTTCCCAGGCAAGAAGTTTCTGGCCGTCGAGCGGCGTGAGCCGAATCGTGAGTGCGGTGACATCGGCCGGAGCGAGCGGAAGCGGAAGGCGAAGGATGCTGGCGGAGGCGGCAAGAGAAACCGCAAGCAGGTCGGTCCGGGTGCCGTTGTCGAGGCGGGTCACCGTGGTCCAGAGTGTGTCGCCAGAGACGACGCATTCCTGGACGCGGCCGAGGCCGTAGCCGGGCCAGCGCGCCACCGTGCCGAGGTCGTTGCCGGGCAGAATGAAGCCGAGCGATTCGCCTGGGACGAAGAGCCAGTCGTCCCCCCAGCACGGGCCGGGCACTTGATCGCGCGACAGCACCGCGCCCGCGATTGGCGTGAGGCGACCCTGCGGATTGGCCGGGTCCACGACGAAGAGACCGTCGCCAACCAAACTTGCGGCCAGGTTGCCCGAGGCGGCAGGGCGCAGCGAGGCGGGGTTGAGGGTTGCCTGCTCCGGGCTGGTGTCGAAGGCCGGTGTCGCGAGCGTGTAGGTGCCTTGCAGGGTCCCCGCGCGGTCGAACCAAGCGAGGCCGGGTGGCGGTTGGGTCAAGCCGTTGCCGTCAAGCCGACCGGTGACGAGAATTCCGGTTCGGGTGACCGCCACGGCTTCCATGCGGAACGCCCCAGACGATTCAGCCACAAGGCCAGCGAGCGGGTCGGGCAGGGCGGGGGGCGGGCCGGCGGGAGTGTCCTGAACGAAGGTGTCGGCCGGGACGCTTGCGCCCCACAGCAGCGCGCCGTCTGCAACCGCAAGCGCTTCGATGCGGTTGCGCCCGATGGTGCTGGAGAAAGGGACGTAGAGGGTTGCGCCGTCAAGCGCGAGGCCGCGGCACGACCACGCCCCGGTCGCCTGGCCGGTGAGCGACAGCGGGTCGGGAGCGACCGCCGGGGCGCGCGTCCAGGCCGGCTCGTTTGCGCCAAGAGGCCACGCCTGCAGCAGCAAGTCGGTGCTGGCCCCTTCCAGGCAGAGCAGGGCGCGCTGGGCCATGGGGTCCCATGCGGCGAGCCTTCCCCCGAGCGGGCAGGGAATCGGACCTGAGGCGGGCTCCAGCGTTGCTCCGGGGGCGCCGGTGAGGAGGGTGCAAGAAGCTCCGCTGCGGCCAAGCGCCACGAGGCCCGTTGCCGTCGTGACGAGGCCGGGTCCGCCGTCGGTCAGAAGTTGCACGCCTTCGGGCGCCAGGTCGTACGATGCCACGACATCGAGCTCTCCGAGGTCGGTGCGTCCGGATTGGGCCGCATCACCGCCCCACTGCGTCCAGCCACTGGCGGGCAGCGCCACAAGGGCAAGCAGGAGAACGGGGAGCGCGAAGCGCGTCATCTCAAAGCGGGTGGTCGCGCACGAAGGCGAGTCCCGCCTCGCGTCCCTCGGTGCTCCAGCCGTCGGCGAAGAGCGGGCGCTGGATGCTGGCCGTGAAGACGTCGCAGGTGCCAAGGCGGGTGTCGGGCCAGACCGGGTGGGCCGCCTGCCAGCTGGAGTCGATGTCGTTGTAGTCGCCGATGAATACCATGCCGTTCTGGTGGTGGCAGAGGCTTGGGTCCCAGCCGCCGTCGATGGCGTCGCGC
Organism: Thermoplasmatota archaeon; assembly: GCA_038046785.1. Taxonomy (GTDB): domain Archaea; phylum Thermoplasmatota; class E2; order JACPAO01; family JAHFTW01; genus JAHFTW01. The sequence goes on along the minus strand of JBBSVM010000004.1, from coordinate 303,916 downwards.
ACCACGAACGGCTCGCTCCAAGTGGCGCCGCCGTCGAGGCTGTAGGCGTAATGCTGCGTCAGCGTCGGATATTCGGTGCCGTAATTGTCGGCGCAGTCAGGCGTCGCCTCGGCCGAGCAGGGCAGGCTGCGGGTGCCGTGCGTGCTCATCCAACTGGCGTCCACGACGCCGCCGGGGCTGACAGAGACGGTGGGGAAGATGTTCCATTCGTTGTCGCTGGCGAAACTCAGGCGCACCGGCGTGCTCCAGGTCTCGCCCTTGTCGTGCGATGCGATGGCCCACTGCGCGGAGCCGTTGGAAGAGCAGCCTTCGCTCCAGGTGTCGGCCTGGCAGCCGTCCTGCCAGGTCACGTAGAGCGAATCGGCGAAGGGGGAGTCTGGGTTGCGGTCGCTGCCGAGGGCGGGGAAGCCGCCGCGCCGGTCGCGCGACTCCAGGCCGGGCATGGTGCCGTCGTTGATGCCTTGGATGATGCGGCCGGGGCCCCAGGTGGCGCCGGTGTCGCTGCTGTGGCGGAACATGACGCCGCCGGAGTCCCAGGTGGCGTAGACGTCGGGGCCGGTGCCGACCTCGAGGAAGGAGCCCTGGCCCGACGACGGCGTGACACCCGGAATTGGGACGATGGTGCCAAGAATCTCGTCGCACAGGAACGTGGCGCCGCCGTCGGTGCTGCGGCAGTACATGTTGCCGGGCAGGAGCGATGCGAGCCACATGATGTGGATGGTGCCGTCGGCGCTGGCCGCGAGCCACGCCTTGTCGTGGAAGTCGACGGGGAAGCTCCCTTCCAGGACGGGCGTGAAGGTGTGGAACGAGTCGCCGCCGTTGTCGCTGATGGCGACGATTTGCACGGCGCGGTTGAACGCCCAGTCGTTGAGGGCACCGGGCCAGGCCTCGCAGGCCGGCTCGAGCGGGGCGGCCGGGCAGTCCTTGCCGACATCCTCGCCTGTCTTGCTGCCGGTGACGCGGTCCGCCTGGTACGCCATGAGGACGTAGTACAAGTTGCCGTTGACGTCGAAGTAGGCGACCGGGTCGGTCGTGCACCAGAACTGGCTCGCGTAGTTGGGCTGGTAGGTGTTTGGGTCCTTCAGCAGGCGCCACGGCGAGCCGTCGAAGCTGCGGTCCTCGTAGTAGGTGCGGCCGCCGTCGTGCGTGACGTAGACGCCGTCCCAGACGCACTCGCCCGCGTCGGTGGGGAAGTAGTCCTTGGCGCCGCCGACGATGTTGCGCGGGTTGGTCGGGTTCACTGCGATGGTGACCTCGTTGCCTTGGCGCTCGGAGTCGGGCGTCATCTCGAGGTTGCAGCGGCTCGTGGCGCCCGGGCCGCCCGCAAGTGCCGCGGCGACATCGGTGGCGAAAGCGCCCTCAAAGCAGAGGAGAACCGGAGCGGGGAGGCCAGCGGGGTCGGCGGCGTCGAACTCAAACGTCTCGAACGGGGCCGCCGTGGTCGGCGCCTCGGAGCTGTCGGTTTCGGCGCGGTTCGCGCACCCGGCGACGGCCAAGGCGACAAGGACAGCGACGGCAAGCCAACTCTTCATGCCGCCTCGACTCGGGCGGTTCGGTTAAAGCGTTGCGTCGAAGGCGTCGAGCGGCACCTGTGGGGCTGCAAGGTCACGCAGCGTCGCCCAGCTGGTCCGGGTCCCTTCCGGCCAGGCGTGGTGGGTGCGCCACCAGGCGGTGAGGAAGCGACGCGTCGTCGCATCGCTTGGATAGCCGGAACCGAGCGGCAGGTCCAGGATGCGCTCCAGGCGGCGTGCCAGTTGCGCCACCGCTTCGTCGCGCGCCACTTTGGCCACGATGCTGGCTGCCCCGACGATGGGGTGGTTGAGGTCCGCTTTGTGCTCCGACTTGATGCGGGTCCCGGCGGGGAGTCCGGGGCGCAGGAGGGCGGCAAACGTTGCGGCGTTGGGGTGAGCGGCATCCACGATGAGGGTGGTGGCACCAAGTTCGGTGCCGATTTCCTGGAACGCCTTCACCTCGATGGCGGTGAGCGATTCCCCGGCCGCGCGGCGGCGGTCCAAATCCTCTGCGGCAATGGTGCGGGTGGCGATGCGGACCCCGGGTGCCGCGCGCAGGGCGCGTTCGATGGCACGGCGCCGGTCCGGACTCAATTTCTTGGAATCGGTGCAGCCCAGGCGGGCCGGAAGTTCAGCGTCCTCCACGGCGACTCCGGCGACGACGAGGGGGCCAAGGACTGGACCGCGCCCCGCTTCGTCGAGGCCGACCAGAATCACAGGCAGCCCACCGAGCGTACGGGGATAAACCAGGAGGCGGGCCATCGTTGGGGCCAAACCCAACATTCACCCGGATTATATAGGCTGGAGGCCAACATGGGGTCATCATGCGCGGCAACACTCTGCCTCTGCTTCTGACCGCCGTCTTCCTGCTCGGCTCCATCATCCTGGTGGCTCCCGCTTCGGAGGCTCAAGCGCCCACATCCAGCCTGTCTGGCTTCGTCTGTTCCATTGAGAACATCTACTACATCCAGGCGCCCCCCGCCGAACAGGCGTGCCAGAACGGTCGCGGCCTTCCGAACGCCACGGTGCGCGCCACGAAACCGGGCCTGGGCGGAACCGGTGTGGGCGCCGTGGACAAGACGGTGACGGCGGACGAGAATGGCGTCTTCACCATCGCCAGCATCCCCGACGGCGACTACAAGGTGACCGCCAGCCGTGCCGGGTTCGAACAGAAAGAGACGTCGGTCACCGTGAGCGGCTCGGGCTACGTCGAACTGCCGCTGGCCGGAAACCTGGTCACGGTGAGTGGCAAGATTTTGTCGGATACGGGCAAAGCCATCGCAGGAGCTCGGGTCGAAGCCTGCTGCTCGCCGCAAGGAAGCGCCCAGGCCGAAACGGCGTCCGATGGCACGTTCAAGATCACAATCACTGCGGGCTTCCGCTCCATCTCCGTGAGCCAAGCGCGCGGATTCCAGGAACTCTACGAGGAGCGCTTCGTCGATGGAACGGGTTCGCTCGAGTTCAAACTCGCCCCGGTGCCACCGCAGGACGCCCGCATCGTCGGCACCTTGCGCGACCAAGCCGGTCGGCCCCTCTCCGGCGTCCGCATCGAAGTGTACAGCTACCCGAACTACGACCAGCCGATGCCGGTCGAAGGAGACGGTGGAAACGGCGCCAGCACGACGACCAGCAGCTCTGCGCCCGCCAAGTCCTCGTACTACTACGGCGGCGGCTCCAACTACACCGTGAGTGACACCAACGGCCGTTACGAGGTGCGCGTCTACGGCGGCTCCAGCGTCAGTCTTTCGGTCTACCAAGATGGGTTTGCTCCCTTCAACGCCTATCCCTCGGTTGGGCAAGGCGAGACCAAGACTCTCGACATTGAGCTGCAGAAATACCCTGAGAAGACCGCCCGCATCGCCGGGCGCGTCGTCGACGCAGAGACGGGAAAGACCGTCCCCTTCATCGGCGTCAACTTGCGCTCGCCCCGCTTCGGCCTCTACGAATGCAGCCGGGAAGAGGGAAGCCCGGAGCAAGGGCAGGTTGAGCCCGCCATCGCCTCCAGCGACGGCATGAGCATCTCGCCCAGCCCCTACCCGTACCGCGACCCCGGCTGCACCATCACCCTGCGCTCCGACGGAACGTTCGAGGGCATGGTGACTCCGGGCTACACCATTCTCCAAGTCTACGCCGACTCCTACCGCTCCTGCTCCGAGTCGCGCGACGCGGACGGCAGCTTCAGCCGCACCTGCGGGCCGGAGTATCTCTCCTGGAGCCGCAGCCTCACGCTGCCCGCCAACCAGACCACGAACGTCCTGGTCGAGCTGGTGTCCCGCCCTGCCCCCGACGCCGTCGTGAGCGGCTACCTCGTCGATGCCAAGACCGGCAAGGCGATTCCGAACGCGCAGATCTCCTTCAGCAACGAAGAGAGCTACGCCTATGGCTACGCCCAGACCGACGCCGATGGCTCCTACAAGCTGCGCCTCCGGCACGGCTACCACAGCGTCTCGGCCTACGCTGAGGGCCACCTCAGCTGGCAGGGCAACCTGCTCATCGTGGAAGGCGACCAGCCCTTCGACGTCAAGATGGAGCCCGGACAGGAGTCCTACGGCGGCCACGGCGGCTGCTACGGTTGCGTCTACGCCACCGCGAGCGACGGCAAGTCGGAAGTCGCGATGGGCGCCCCGTCCCAGATGGCGTCCGCCACCAGCAACTCCGGCGCCAGCGTCCGCGAGGGCGGATCGGGCCAAGCCTACGAGGACCTCGGTGGCGGCCTCGGCCCCTACAACGCCGCCGCCCGTGAACGCACCCTCGACGATGCGGCTCGCGACGCCCCGAGCCTGCAGTTGCTGATGCTGCTCGGCGTCCTCGTCATCGGCGCCCTGCTGCGCCGCCGCACCGCCTAAGGCGCGCTTCGCCTCTCCCTCTCATTCCTCTTTTTCTTCCGCCTCGGCAAGAGCGGACGCCACGCTCGCCAAGTCGAGCAGGCCGGGGAGTGTGCGAACCCCGAACCAGGTGAGCGCCTCGCCGTCGATGATGCGCACCCGCTCCGGCGCTCCGCAGCGGCCCAATCCTACCGTGGCGACGGCATCGCGTCGCTTGTGGAACGGGTAGGGCTCCGTCGGCAGCAAAGTCCAGCGCGCTGAAGAGGCCGCCACCTCCGATTCCTCCAAGTCGAAATATTTCGTTCCCGCCCGCGCTGCGAACGAGTTGACCAGCCCCGCTGCCGCGAGCATGGCGCTCGGGTATGCGGTGGAATTGAAACTCATCCAGGGGTCGAACCAGATGGGACAGAAGACTGGAATTGCCGCGCGTCGCGGCATCGAGGCGCGCGTCGCGGCGAGCCGACTCTGCCACGCCGCAGCGAGCGCTGGAGCAGGGCCGCCACAGCGTTCGGCGAGTCGCACCACGAAAACGGCCGCGTCGTCCACGGTCGCGATGTCGCTCCAGAGGACCTCGACGCCGGCCGCCTCGAGCGCCTCGACGAGGGCTTTCGGGTTCTCGTCCTTGTCCGCCACGACGAGGTCGGGCTTCAGGGCGAGAATTTTGTCCAGTTTCGCATCCTTTGTCCCTCCGACGATGGGGAGTGTCGTGACCCACGGGTCGGGATGGATGCAGAACCGGGTGCGGCCAACCATGCGGCGGGCCAGGCCGAGGTCGTGCAAGGTCTCAGTATGGCTTGGCACCAAGGAGACGATGCGGCTCGGCTCGGTTGCCACAGGAAACCGTCAGCTCAGTTGACCGTGACGGTCATCGACATGCCGTTTGCATTGGCGTCGCTGTGGATTTTGCAGTAGACGTGGTAGCTTCCCGCCTTGCTGAAAGTGTAGGAGGTGGAGCCGCCCGCGTTCAGGCTGGAATCTTTGGACGAGGCGCCGTCGGGGACGTGCATGGTCACGGTGTGGGTGCGAGTCCCCTCGTTGTGGAACTCGGCGGCGGAGCCGACCTTCAGGTTGAGCGTGGTCGGGTTGAACTTGTTGTCCTGCACACGGACGTCCTGGTGGTCGCCAGGAGGGTTGGTGGTGCTGCCGGAGCAGCCAGCAAGCAAGAGTGTCACGACGGCGGCGGCGAGGAGGGCGCGCATGGCACGGCCAAGCCCGGGACCGGTTCAAGGGGTTGTTGGTCCTGGCTACCTCAGGCTCTGGCCGGCAAGGACGACGTGGGCCAGGAGGGCCTCAATCTGAATCACCAGCTGCGCCTGGTGGATTGCGGACGGCTGGCCTTTGGCCAGCCGGCCTGTCGCGGGCCCTCTCGTCTAAGTCTTGAGGCTTTGACCTGCAAGGACGACGTGGGCCAGGAGGGCCTCAATCTGAATCCGCTCGTTGGCGCCCTCGACGAGACGGAACTCGATTTCGCCCGTCTTGTCCACCAGCGCCACCTTCAGTTGGTCGGAGATGGTGAGGTCGAACAGACTGCGGTGAATCTGTTTGATGACATCTTCGCCCGAGAGACCATACTCGATGAGCAGCTCGTCGAGGATGTTGCGCGCCGCCATGAAGTCGCCCTTCAGCGCGGTTTCCAGGAGCCGCTTGACCTCCTCCGGTTTCGCAGTGCTGGTGGTCTTGTAGATGGCATCGGCGTCCACTTTTCCGCCAAGTGCTGCTGCGACCTGGAGCGTGTTGACGGTCTTGCGCAGGTCGCCTTTCGCGACGAAAACGAGCGCATCGACGCCGTCGGGCGTGATCTCGACCTTCTCCTCGGTGGCGATGCGGCGGACGTATTTCTTGACCTGCTCGGTGGTGAGCGGCTTGAAGCGGAAGACGGCGCAGCGCGACTGGATGGGGTCGATGATTTTGCTGGAGTAGTTGCAGCTCAGGATGAAGCGCGTCGTGTGCGTGTACTTCTCCATCGTGCGGCGAAGTGCCGCCTGGGCGTCGTGCGTCAGGGCGTCGGCTTCGTCGAGGAAGATGATTTTGAACCCCTCGGCGGCGGTGGTGCCGACGCGGGCGAACTCCTTGATCTTCCCGCGCACCACGCCGATGCCGCGCTCGTCGGAGGCGTTGAGCTCCTGGAAGTTGCCGCGCCAATCGTCGCCGAAGAGATCCTTGGCGAGTGCGATGGCGCTCGTGGTCTTGCCGGTTCCGGGGGATCCGGAGAACATCAGGTGCGGAATGTTTTGCGCCTTGACGTACGCCTTGAGCCGCTCGACGGTCTCCTCCTGCCCGACCACTTCAGAGAGGGTCTTCGGACGGTACTTCTCAACCCAGACGTCCTTCATCGCTCCACCGAGGCGGGTCGTCCCTATCAAGGTTGGGCGCCGGCGCCAAGGCGACGCACGATGCCCGCGAGCCGCACCACCGGGACGACGGCGAGGATGGAGGCGTTGCGGGCGGCGAGTTCGGTGAGCCGGGCCGCCATCTCCGCTTCGCGCGCCTCCTCGACGCGGCGCAATCCCTTCGCTCGGCAGCGCACAGCGTCGAAGCGAATGGCAAGGTCGTGCGCCGTGGCCGCGTCGGGGAAGGTCTGTTTCAGCACCGCGCGGTCGGCGCGGCTGCGCCCGAGCAGGCCCAGCATCCCGAGCTCCTTGGTCACCCGTTCGGTGTGCGCGGCATCGTCCAGGTCGATGGCGACCATGGGAATGCTGGATGCGGTGGCGGCGCGCTGGGCTGCGACCAGGTCTGAGGGAACCGGGCCGGTCGGGCCGAAGCGAGTAAGCAGGTGCAGCAGGTGGGCGGTCGCGAGGTCGAGGCCGGCAAACCGCCCCGCGTCGCCGTCATCTGGAAGCGCCTCCCGGACGGTGGGGTGCAACGGCGACGAGGCGGGCAGCTCGCCCCCTTGCGGGCCGACGCCGCGCGGCAGCCGCTTTTCTGAAGCGTCGATCAACGATTCCGGCGACTCGCCAGCGGCCAGAATGGCGAGGCCGGGCAGGTCGTCGGCAGGGATACCGAGTGCGATGAGGGAAGGCTGCGACGTCGCGAGGGTCGCCGTGACGCGGGCGCCGTCGGGAGTGAATCCCGGGATGGTGCCGACGAGATGGATGGAGCAGGCGCCCACGTTTACGAGCTGCTCAGTGAGGTCCACGCAGATGCGAGGGTGCGGGTCCGAAAGACGGTTGCGGTCACCCCCATTTCGAGGCGGAGCCCGAGGCGACTGGCGACCCGAGGATTCATGCTCCGAGGTTGGCTCGGAGCAAGCATGCCCGACATCACCCGCGACGACAACGCCCTGCGCGCACTCCTGGCTCGCAAACCGCGCATCGCCATGGTGGGGGCCTCCGACAACCCCGCCCGCGACTCCAACCGCGTCTTCGCCTATCTGCAGAAGCACGGCTACAACGTTCTGCCCGTGAACCCGGTCGCGCCCGTCGTCCTTGGCGTCGCGTCGGTCCCCGACCTGCCGGCTGCGGCCAATCTCGGCCCGGTCGACATGGTGGACGTGTTTCGCGCCTCGGACCAAGTGATGCCCATCGTCGAGCAGGCCATCGCGGTGAAGGCAAAATCCATCTGGTTCCAGCTCGGCGTCGTGAATGAACCCGCCATCCAGAAGGCACTCGCGGCAGGTCTCGACGTCGTCGTGGACCGCTGCATCAAGATTGAGATTGCTCGTCTTCTCTGACGGTCTCCTACCAGTCACAGATTACGCAGATTTCTCAGATTCTTGTTACCGGGGTTCGCAATCTGAGAAATCTGCGACAAAGCGGGTTCAGAACAGGTGCTTGTCGGTGAGGTGGGCTGGTCCCGCCGGACGCAGGTGGAGCAACCGCGCGACGCCGGGGATGTCCGCCACGGCGGCGGCCACCCCCTTCTCGTGCGCCGCGGTCGTGTTGAGGTAGGCGGTTGCCCCGGTGTCGATGCTGAACCAGACGGGCACGCCCGCTTTGCGCAGCCGCCGCACCCGCTCCATCACTTCGAGGGTGGGGGGGCGCCAGGTGATGTGGCCCGATGCGGCCGTCATGGTGACGGCGTGCAAGTTGAGCGTGTCGCGCTCCGCGATGGGGGCAATCGCTTTGACATCGCCGGACGGGAGCGCCGCGTGCATCTCTTTCAGCGCGGATGGGATGTACGCGTTGCGCGCCGCGAAGAACGGACTGGTGAGCACTTCGGCGTGGACGTTCTCGGTCGGTTCCTCGTGCTGGACGAGCGGGACGACGATGCGCCAATCGGCGAGCTTGTCGGGCCCGACGAGCAGTTTCGAGTAGCTGCGTTCGCCTTCGACGACCCATTCCGAAATGCCACCGGTCACGGCGCGGCTTGCCGAACCGGCGCCCAGGCGGGCCACCTCGGAGAGTTCTTGCGGCGTCGCCTTCCATCCGTACGCGGCGGCGGCGGCGACGGCGAGTGCCGCGAAGCCCGAGCTTGAGGAGCCGAGGCCGACATACTGGGGGAAATCGTTGCGGGACTCCATCCGGAATGGCCGGCGGTCATCCACTTTGCTGCGGATGGCATCCACAACGGCGGCGACCCGCTCGAGCGGCCGGCCGGAGGTGACCTTGCCATCGATGGTCACCAGGCTGGGTTCCTTCTCCCGCACTTCGAACGTGGTGTGCGTGTGGATGGGCCCCGTGCAGAGGCTGATGGAGTCGTGGAAGGGGATGCGGCGGGCGACATCGCGCAGGCCGTGGTACTTGACGAGGCCCTGAATCGGATAGGCGATGGCGCTCGCTTTCGCAGTCATGGTTTGACCTTCGTTTCGTCCTCGTCGTCCGGCTGTTCGGGGCGGCGCGGCGGCTCCGGCTCGCCTTCGACCAGCGTGCGGCGCACCTCGCGACGCAGCGACTCGCTGAGTTGGAACAGGTAGTCCCCGAGCGTCTTGCGCACGTCGGTGACCCCTTCGACAAGGGTGCCGGTGACGATGATGTCGGCGCCCGCTTCGATCGCCTCGTGCGCGGCAGCCGCCGTGCGCAGGCCGCCTCCGACGATGAGCGGGATGTCGATGGCTCCCTTCACGGCGCGAATCATGGCTGGGGGAACTGGACGGTCCGCCCCCGAGCCCGCCTCCAGATAGACGAAGCGCATGCCGAAGTACTGCGCGGTGAGAGCGTAGGCGATGGCAGTGGCGTGGTCCTCGCGCCCGACGAGGTCCGCTTGGCCGACTTTGCCGACGGTGCCGCCCGGTTCGACGACGATGTAGCCCATTGGCAACGTCTCGAGATCGAGTTTCTTCACGACGGGGGCGCCGCGCACCTGCTCGCCGATGAGGAAGTGGCGGCTGCGGCTGTTGAGGAGGCTCATCCACCAGATGGCGTCGGCGTGCGTGCTCACCTGGCTCGCTCCGCCCGGGAAGAGGATGACGGGGAGGCCGGACTCTTTCTTGATGAGTTTGCAGCTCTTGTCCACGATGCGCGCCTTCTCCGGCGTCGAGCCGCCCACCATGATGGCGTGCGACCCCGCGTCGGCGGCGGCTTTGGCCATCGCGGCGGCCTCTTTGGGGTCCTGGCGGTCGGGGTCGATGAGCGTGATGTGAAGGGGACCGTGCCGCAGGTGGCGGTTCAGGTACTCCTCGACGAAGCGCGGACGGGGGCCGCGCCGACCGAACCAGAACCGCACGCGCAAGCGACCGGCCGCCGACTCATGAAGGCTCCCGTTAGGACAGGCGCGCGGCCAGCACTGGCACAAGCGGGCCGGAGAGGAAGGCGAGGAGCGCGATGGCCATGCCGGCCTTCAGAAGACGCTGGCCTTTCGCAGGCTTGCGCAACCCAACGAGGGAGCCGGCCGCCAGGTGCGCGACGGCGAGAAGGAGAACGAACACAAACCCGGCCCACCAGCCCGAAGGTGGGCGGGCCGCAAGCCCCAGGGCGACACCGTTGGCGAGGGAAACGGACACCAACGCGGCAAGACCGGCTCCGCGCAAGCCGAACTGGATGGGAATCGTGGTGCGGTGGCCGCGGTCGGCGGCGACGTCCTGCATGTCCTTCTGGATTTCCCGTCCCACGTTGGCAAGCAGCGCGAGGCCGGCCAGGAACCAGACCGGTCCCCACAGCTCGATGGGGCGCGCGGTTGCGGCGGCGCCAAACAGGAAGGTCGCGGCGACGAGGGCGGCCACCAGCAGGTTCCCCGGGAGGCCGCGCGCCTTGAGGTGGGTTTCGTAGCTGTGCAGTGCGGCCAGAACGACGATGGCGAACGCGACCAAGGTGTAGCTGCCCGCGAGGAAGGCAGCCACCAGTCCGATGGAGCCGCACGCCACCAGCAGGTTTTGCGCCGCTTTGATGCTCACGCGCCGCGACGGCAGGGGCCGCGTGGGGTGCGCCATGCGGTCGATGGCTTGGTCGGCGATGTCGTTGAGGATGTTGCCGAACGCCGCGATGAAGGCGACTGCGAGGAACGCAAACGGCGAGCGCGCCCAGGTCGAAGGGTCCCCGCCTGCCACAACGCCGCCGACGACAGCGCCGAGGCCAGCCATGACGGCGTTCCCCGCACGTGTGAGCGCCAGGGCGTCGCGCAGTTTCATGCGGCGGACTCGGCCGCCAGTTTCTTCTCGACGTCGGCGAGGAGTTGGTCCACGTCGTCCCAGTCGCGCTGCGCCTTCGCTTCCTCCATCTGCTGCACCGCCATGATGTATTTGCGCACCAGGGGGGCGAGTTTGGGGAAATGGCGCAAGAGGAGTTTGACGAAGGTGGGGAAGCGGGCGTTGGCGACCTCCATGATGGTGGTGCCGTCGAGGATGTCGGCAAGACGCTCGAAGTCCTTGTCGGTGAGGTTCTCCATGAAGTAGCGCATCCGGAGGAGCTTCTCCGTCACCGCGCCTTCGTCCTTGGTCTGGTACTCGACGATGTAGGGACGCAGCTTGGCGGCTGAAACGTCTCCCGAACGCAGCGCGTCGCCGCCGACGCGGGCGGCAATCATGGCGGCGCGCATCGCAATGATGATGCCACCGCCGTGGATGGGGTTGACCAGCTGCGCCGCGTCGCCGACCAGCATGACGCCGTCGCCGACCGGTTCGGGGACACGCGCCGAAACCGGGATGCCGGAGCCGTTGATCTCGGTGATGCTGGCGTTCTGGAAGTAGTGCGGGTTGCGCTCGATCCAGCGGTCGAGGTAGTCCTGGGCGCGGTTGCCCCATTCCGATTCCTGCGCCAGGATGCCGATGCCGACGTTTGAGACGCCTTCGCCCTTCGGGAAGATCCAGACGTACCCCTTCGGAGCGACGTCCTCGCCGAAGTAGAGGTGCAGCCACTTCTCTTCGTAGCCCGCGACGCCCACCATCTCGTACTGGAATCCAGCGTGGTAGTCGCGCACCCGGTTGAGCGTCTTGAGGCCGCTCCATTTTCCGATGAAGCTGTCGATGCCGTCGGCGCCAATGGTGAGTTTGGCGCGGATGTTGAACTGCGTCCCCATGAACTCGGCGCGCACACCAGCGACGGCGCCCTTCGCGTCCTTGAGCAGGTTTACGGCCTGCGTCTTGACCATGATTTTGGCGCCGGCGAGGATGGCGTCGCGGGCGAGGTGCTTCTCGAAAATCTTGCGCTCGACGACCCAGCCGTAGGTGTCGGAGCCTTCGAGAACGACGCGCTTGCCGCTTGGGCTGTAGAGGGCGGCGCCCTCGATGCGGCCGTACGCCCAGGCGGGGTCCGGCTTGACGCCGCAGTGCGCGAGCCCCTCGTCGGAGACGCCCTCCGCGCAGCGTTTGGGCCAGCCCAGCTCCTGCTTGCGGTCGATGCCCAGGACGGTGAAACCCTGCTTGGCGAACTCGCGCGCGGCGATGAGGCCGCCCGGGCCGAGGCCGACGATGAGCACGTCCACGGTCGTGTCCACCGCGCGCGGGATGGTGCCCGGTTTGAGCGACACCAGCGGCTTGTCGGTGACGGTCAGTTCCGGCGTTCCGGCAATCGTCGCCATCGCTTGGGGTACGGTCGCGGCCTAAAAGAGCAGGCGGCAAGGGCCATCCGTGCGGGCGGCTTGGCGGGAACGTGCCGAAGGGCAAACGGAAAGCGGCAAAGCGCACGACCGACAAGGATTGGAACGACCTTGGCAGGTCTCTCGATGACGCCCTGGGCAAGCTTGGGGGAATCGTCGGGGAGCTGGGCTACACGGTGCCCAATCCTGGCCCCTATCGACTGTTGTTCCCGTCCGGCCGGCTGGCGGTGTGTGACCTTGCGGCCCTCCCCGATGTTGGCCACGTCGGGCCGGTCCAGATGAGCCGCGACGGAAAGCGCGCCAACGCGGGCCACGTCCTCCACTTCGCCAAGCCGTCCGTCGACGCCATTGTGCAGGCGAGCATCGGCGACGTGGACGCTTGGGCCATCGCCCCTGACTTCAACGCCAAGGCCGTCGTCGGCCGGCGCCTCGGGCTCGTGCGGCCCGTGAGTGGCGTCCTCGCCGTCGGCGATGCCGACATCGTCGCGACGCTGGCGAGCCTCCGGGCGACGCGCAAGCAGGTCCCTGGCGGCCCCGCCGAGACCCTGCTTGCTGAGTTCAACGAGCGCAAGGTCGAGTTGCCCCCGCTCGCCTTGGACCTCGCGTTGCGCGCTGCGGCGACCGGCATGTGGCACGGCCCCGTCTCGGGGGTGCACATCCTTGTCCTCCACGTGCGCGCCAAGGCGCCAGTCTGGCTGCGCAAAGGGTTGGCAATCGACGGGTCGCAGGTGTCGCTCTACATGGACGCCCTGCGCGACCGTGGCATGGCGGACCCGGTCCTGCGCCGCATCAACGAGCGCGAGATGGCGCGGGCCCGACGCTCCAAGGCGCGCGCGGCCGCGGCTACACCAGGATGACGCGGTTGGCCTTGCGCTCGTACGAGGCGCCGTAGTCGTCGCCCTGCGTCAGCGCGCCGACGGGGCACATCTGGATGCAGAGGCCGCAGCTGATGCAGGGCGCCTGCTCGACGATGAGAGTGAGCCCCTTCAGCGTGATGGTGTCCACGGGGCAGACGCCGACGCAGCCAGCGCAGCTGATGCACCGGGAATGGTTGACGGCGACCTTCACACTCTGGTGACCCTTCCGGGGCGTATAGGGATGGCGGATGGGCGCCTGCTCACTTCGGGGGCGGCGGCACGGTGCCGTCTTTGAGGAGGCTCCAGTCGGCGGGCGGTTCGTAGCCGTAGAAGTAGGTGTTGTAGACATCGAAGGTCTGCTCGAAGTCCACGCCGACGCCGACGGCGCCGAGGACGCAGCCGTTGAAGCAGCCAGCGTAGACGGCGACCTCGAAGCCGGTGTGGCCGGCCTGGCCGAGGCGGGACTCGTTAAGGCCGACACCGTTGTTCTCCCAGTAGGTTCCGTCCGCGAGACGCGAGCCCGAGTGGGTCTGGTTCATGCGACAGATGATGGGAGCCGGGCCGACGTTGTTGCAGAGACGCCCATCGCCGGAATCACAGGCGGCGTCGGTGTTGGCGGACTCGCAGGGGGACTCGATGACGACCAGTTGGTCGCCGAGGGCCTGCGTGGGCTCCCAGGTGATCTCCGTCTGCAGGTAGGTCGGCGGGGCGGACACCTCGAAGCGGGGGCGCGAGTCGTCGCGGGCGGCGTAGCCGGCGGCGCCGGTTGGGTCGCACGAGTCAGCGTCCCAGACGAAGTTGGCCGTCAGGAAGCCGCACGAGATGAAGCCTCGGTGGTGGGTCTGCAGGTAGTACGGATTGGCCGACCGGTTCGGCTCCATGAGGATGCGCACGATGGGTGGCTCTTCGTCGCCCGCGACGACATCGACGCTCTGCTGAATCGTCGCGAAGCCGACCTTGCTCGCCGTAAGGAAATAGGTCCCTGGCTCCAGCCCGTCAAAACCGAACCTGCCTGAATCATCGCTCGTGGTGTTGAGGTTCTTGCCATTGATGGCAAGAACGGCGCTGGCAATGGGTGCAATGGTGGAGTCTACGACGACGCCGCGGATGACGCCGGTGGTCGACGTCGCCTCAAGCCCTTGGTCGCTGAAATCGACGGTCGGCTCAGCCGATTCTTCAGAACCGGAGCAACCAGCAAGAACGAGCGCCGCCGTCGCGGCCATTGCAAGCGCACCACGCATGAAGAGAACCCCGTGCACCGGCTGAAGAGGCTTTCCGTCGTTTGCTCGAAACCCGCCTGGGCGTATGCAGGCTCGCGGCACTCGCGCACCTCCACCAACCGCGCCACGCCGTTGCCGCTCCTCCGGGAGTCGCGGCCGCTCGCTCGGGCCGCTCCCTGCTTGAAAAGCCTTTGAGGCTTTTCAACCAAGCCGCCGGCGCGATTTGAACACGCGACCTGCTGATTACGAATCAGCTGCTCTACCAACTGAGCTACGGCGGCAAATCCGCTGTCCGCCGCGCGGCCAGGCCCCTTTGGTCCAGGGACGGGCCGCGCGACTTTCCTATCCCATTTAAACGCGGCGACCGGTCGCTGAGCGTGGCAGCCCCTTTCGGCCTCATTCTTGCGGCCGGTTTCGGTTCACGTCTCGGTCACGACATTCCGAAGGCGCTTATCCCGTGGGGCCCCAAAGGTCAGACAATCCTGGACCACCAACTCGCGCGGCTTGCCGAAGCGGGCGTGAAAGAGACCTGGGTCGTGGTGGGCTTCCAGGCAGAGCGAGTGCGCGCCCATCTGAAAGGGCGCAAGGCGAAGCCGGCGGTCCATTTCGTCGAGAACCAGCGCTTCATGGAAACCAACACGGCGAAGTCGATGCGGCTCGGTCTCGCCGCCATCCCGGCCGGCGGCGTCTTGACGCTCAACGGCGACGTCGTCTTCGACTCCGGCATTCTCGCCCTTCTCATCGACAAACCTGGCACGACGAGCCTCGCGGTGGACCCGCGCGTCTGCGGCGACGAGGAGATCAAGTACCGCGTCCGCGACGGCCGGCTGCAGGCGCTCAACAAGCAGACCCATGGCGAGGGCGAAGCGGTCGGTCTGAACTTCGTGGCCGCCGCGGATCGGCCGCTCTTGGAGCGCGCCCTCGACTACGCCGAAGACCAGAGCTACTTCGAGCGCGGCATCGAATCCATGCTCCCTTTCACCGCCCGCCCGGTGCGCTGCGTTGCCATTGGCGACCGGCGCGCCATGGAGATCGACTTCCCGGAAGACCTCGAGGCGGCGCGCCGCCTTTTTGCTTGAGGTGAAGGGCCCCGTGATCGCACGCCAGGGATTCTGGGTCACCCTGAACAACGTGGCGGGCGCCGTGCAGGGGTTCGCCGCGCTCTTCCTGGTGGCACGCTACATGGGGGACGAAGCGCTCGGGTCGCGCTCCTACGCCCTCGCCTTCGTCGCCTTGGCGGGCATCCTTGCTCGCCTCGGGTTTCCCACCACCCACGTCCGGCGCCTCGCGCAGGGAGACGAATCTGCGGCAAGCATTGGAACCTTCCTCGCCCTCAAACTGGCGCTCACATTGGCGCTCGTCACGGCGGGCGCCGCAATCTGGCTCGCTCTTGGGCCAAACACGCTGCAGGACACCACGCCGACGGCCATTCTCCTGGCGTTTGGCATCGTGGTGGTGCAGTCGCTGCGCGATGTCCCGGTCGCCACGTTCCAGGGTTTGCGCCGCATCCGCGACCGCGAACTGGTGCTGTTCACCAACACGGCTGTCACGGTTGCTCTCACGGCGCTGGTCGCCATCGCGTTTGCCGCGAGCCACGGCCGCTGGAGCCCGGTCGCAGGCGCGGCGACCTCATTCCAATCCTTGTTGGGGCTGACCGGCCCGATGGCGCTCGACACCGGCATTGACCTGCTTCTCGGCGCGGTCCTGGTCGGGGAGGCTGTCGCCCTCGTCCTCGCGACCGGCCTCTTCGTGCGCGCTCGCATCGCCGTGGCGAAACCGAGCCGCCGCATCGCTCGGCTCTACCTCGCCTTCACGCTGCCGCTGATGCTGCTTGCGGTCGGCGAGGTGGCAACGAAATGGTCGAGCCAGGTTTTGCTTGGGTTCTGGTGGGACGCCTCCGAGCTTGGACAGTTTGCCGCCCCGAGCAAGCTCAGCGAACTGTTCCTTATTCTTGGCACGAGCCTGTCCGTGGTCCTTCTTCCGGCCCTCTCGACCCTGCACAGCCGAGGCCAAGATGGAGAGGCGCTGCGTCTTGCCCAGGCAGCCGAGCGCTGGACCAGCCTCCTGCTCTGGCCCGTTCTCACCATCGTCCTTCTCATCCCTGGCTCGCTGATTCATGTCGGTCTCTCCGATCGGTTCGCGCGCGGCGAGTCGGCGCTTGTCCTCCTGAGCGCTCAGGCATTCCTCACCGGGCTCCTGTTTCCCGTTCAGGCGCTTGCCATCAGCTCCGGCCGCCCCCGTTTCGCGGCGCGAGTCATCCTTGCCACCCTCGTTGCGGCGCTGCTGCTCAACCTGGTTCTGGTGCCGCCCGCGGGGGGCGCCTGGCCCTCGCTCGGTCTCGGGGCGACTGGGGCGGCCCTCGCAGCACTCGGGGCGACGGCGCTCGCGTTCTTGCTCTATCGCATTCCGACCGCGACCTGGCCGGGCCACCCCCTCTTCCGGCGCAACCTCTTGCTCCACGCCGTCGCCGCCGGACTCACGTTCGCGGCGTTCCGGCTCGCCCGCATCCCGGAACCTGAGCGCTTCGTCACGCTCATGCCGTACGGGTTGGGGGTCATTGCCCTCTACGGCATCGTTCTGGTCCTGTTGCGGGAACTGCGCCGCGGCGACTGGGGCGACCTGCGCCGGCTTCTCGCAACCTCCAAGAGCGACTGAAGACTGCGACCGCCATGGCGTTGGTGAGCGTCGTCGTCACGGTGCGCAACGAGGCGGCGCGCATCGAAGGCCTGCTGACCTCGCTGGAAGGCCAGAACCTCCATGAGGTCATCCTGGTGGATGCCGCAAGCAGCGATGGAACCGTCGCGGCGGCGCGTCGGTTCGAAAGCCAGCTAC
The DNA here is from genome assembly GCA_038046785.1 of Thermoplasmatota archaeon. Classification (GTDB taxonomy): domain Archaea; phylum Thermoplasmatota; class E2; order JACPAO01; family JAHFTW01; genus JAHFTW01. The sequence goes on along the minus strand of JBBSVM010000004.1, from coordinate 286,763 downwards.
CTCTGCGCATCCTCGTCGTTGCATGCAGTCGCGGAGCGGGCCGCAACCTGGGCGCAGCACGGGCAACGGGCGACCTGCTCGCCTTCATCGACGGCGACTGCAGGGCACAACCCGGTTGGGCCGCAGCTCTCGCGAGCGCCTGGGGCGGCGACGCCAACCGCGTGGTGGCGGGAGCCACCGAGGTCGCCGGACCGAATCGCTATGCCCGCCTGCATCGCGTCGAGCTGCCGCACCGCGGCCAAGACACCACCTGGCCGAGCTGCAACCTGGCGTACCCCCGCGCACTCTTTGCCAAACTCGGCGGCTTCGACGAGGCGTTTGTCACCGCGGAAGACATCGACCTCAATTTCCGCGCCGTCGATGCGGGCGCCCGCATCCTGCACGCCCCGGCGGCGCGGGTCGAGGCGCAGGCGCGCAGCAACCTCCTCGCATTCTTGCGCCAAGCCTATTGGAACGGCTTTGGCCGCAAGCAGCTCACCCTCAAGCATGGCCGGCTCTGGCAGGACTACCGGTTCCGGCGCCTGCTCACACCCAAAGACCTGACGCCGGTCGCCCTCCTCCGTCTCGCCGCCGGATTGGTCGGCTACTTGGATGCCAAACTGGGACGGCCCGCTCCCGCGCAAACTTCAACAGCGGCCTCGCCTGAGGCGGCGCCGTGAAGGTCACCATCCTCATCCCGACGTTGAACGAAGAGGGCGGCATCGGTCCCACCCTCGACGCCGTGGACCGCGCCGCGTTCGCCGCCGCAGGCTGGGAGTTGGAACTGCTCATCGTGGATGGCAACTCCAAGGACCGCACCCGTGCCATTGCGGAGTCCAAAGGCGCGCGCGTTCTGGTCGAGCCGCGCCGCGGCTACGGCCGCGCCTACAAGGAGGGGTTCAAGGCGGCAACAGGCGACGTCATCGTGACCGGCGACGCCGATGGAACCTACCCGTTCGAGCGGGCACAGGAGTACGTCAAGTTGTTGTTGGACGGCGGGCTCGACTTCGTCAACTGCGACCGCTACGGCAAACTTGAGCCGGGCGCGATGAGTTCGAAGCACCTGTTGGGCAACTGGGTGCTCTCCACGACTGCGCGCCTGCTCTTTGGCATCAAGCTGCACGACTCGCAGAGCGGGATGTGGGTCATCCGCCGCGAAGCGCTCGAGGATGTCGCCTTCGAAACGCTCAGCGAAGGAATGGCGTTCAGCCAGGAAGTCAAGATCGAATTCTGGAAAGGCAAGAACCTCAAGGCCAAGGAGGTCGCGGCGAGCCTGCGTCCGCGCATCGGGACGCCCGTTCTTGCCAGTTGGCGCGACGGCATCGGCAACCTGCGCGCCCTCTACCGGATGCGCCTCGCCCGCGCCTGGTAGTCGCGCGGTTCGTCACGCCAAGTCGAGGTGGATGGGGGCCAAGCGTTCCAAATTCACCGCAAGGTCGGCCGACAAGGAGTCATGCAGGCGCTGGATTTTGCTCCACGCCTCGGGCAGATTCTTGGTGCGGTACTTCGCCTCGACCTGCTCCAGCGTCAGCCGGCGGTCGGCGGAGTAGAGATTATCGGCGTGGCAGACGATGCGCTCCTCCAGGGTCACGGGCGTGTAGTCCTTGGCGGGGAGCCCGAGCCGGACCGCTTCCGCCGCATCGATGCCGCCGCCGGTGTGCCGTTCGACGATGCGCACCACCGCCTCGTCCCATCCCTCGCGGCGCAGCAGTTCGGCGCCGAGGCTGGCGTGCCGGATGTCCTGTGTGATGCTGCGACCGAGATCATGCAGGAGGGCGCCGGCTGCAATCCGGTCGCAGTCGACGGCGTGACCGTTTGCTTCAGCGGCCTCCGCCATGGCGAGAGCCAAGCAGGCGACAGAGCGGCAATGCGGCACCACCCAGGCGGGCGGCTGGGCGTGCCGAAGGCGTGCCCAGGCGGCAGCGGGGTCAGCCGGCGGTATGGGCGGCCAACTCCTTGGCGCGCGCCACCAGGGCCGTGCGCACCTCCGTGCTGTCCACTTGATCCATGGCGCGCTGGCAGACGGGGCAGTGGAACTTCATCTCCATTGCGTCTTCGAAGACGATGCGGCGGTGGTTGTCCGGGCAGGCGTAGAACTGGTGGTCTTCCTCGAATTTCACCTGGCGGCGCACGTGCAGAAGTTCATCGGCCCAGCGGCGGCGCAGGATGTGCTTGATCTCTGCAAGGTCGAGGTCCCACCAGAACGTCTCCCATCCTTTCGTGTCGGTGTCCTTGGAGTATTCGGCGCCGTGCGCTTCCATGAGACGGTAGAGCGCCTTGCGCACCGCCGACGCCTTGCGGTCGGGGAAAGCGTCCACGATGTCGACACCGGAGATGTGCGGGTGGTCGTGCAGGTAGCGCGCCATCTCCAACGCATCGTCTCCCGCCTCTTCGATGATGTAGGCCCGCACTTCGGGATCGTCCAGGGTGGGCTGCCATTCGGCGCCGCGCACGCTCATGCCATCGGCAGCGCGCCGGAGGCTTCAACCCTTCGCGTGAAACCACCTGTCAGGATTCGTCGTCTGCGTCGCCGTCCGTCCCATCGCCATCTTCCAGCGGCGCGTCCAGCCCCTCGACCCGTTTGCCGTGCGCGGTCGGGACGACACGAAGCGCTGCCCCTTCGAAACGGTCGGACTCCCACGCCCCGTCGCGCAGCCGATCCAGGAGGAGTGCGAGGGCGGCCACCTCGGAGTGCGGCTGCGACCCCACGGCGACGTTCCAGTCGGCAAGCTCGTACAGTTCGCTGGGGACTTTCTCCGCGCCGATGACGATAAGGACATCGCGGCCGTCAGCACGGATTGCGCGGGCAGACTCGCCAAGCGGCAACCCGTACATGGTGAGGTGAACCACCTGGCCCCCCGCCTTTTTCCACGCCTGGACCGGCCCCTTCCAGCCGGTGCCGGACGCGATGGTGAAGGTGCCACCGAAGCGGCCAGCGACGGAACGCACGGTGCGCTCGATGGAGGCGTCCTCTTCGGCGATGGCGACCGCGGCGGCGCCAAGCGCTCGGGCGGTCAGGCAAACGTGGGTGGTGATGCGCTTGTCGCGCGCCGGTCGATGCCCGAGCCGCAGCACCTCGATGCGGGGCACTCACGCCCTCCGCAGGTTCACCACGACGGTGAGCCGCTGCCCATCAGCGCAGGGGATGGCGTCGCGCAGCTTGACGGGGGCGATGAGCTCCAGCGTCGTGGTGTAGTGGCTGCGGTGCGGCAGGATGGCGGCCGCCTGCTTCCCCTCGACGGTGGCGGCGAGGCAGGAGACCGCTCCAAAGGTGCGCCCTTCCGCGGTGAAGGAGTCCAGCGTGTGCGTCGCGTTGCGGCGAAGCATTCCAAGCTTCGTCGCCTCGGTCTCGCCGAGGTCAAGGTTGAGCGTCCCGGCAAACGGTTCCCAACCGAGCTTCGCCTTGAATTGCGACACATAGCCCGGGCGCGAAATGTAGTATTTCCCCTCACCGAGGCCGGGCCGCACGACCCCCGACAGCGTGAGTTCCGACGGCGCTCCGAACAGACGCTGGTAGACGAGGTGTTCCGCCTCCAAGATGGTGCGCCCCTTCGGCGTGATGCGCAACCGTTGCCGTCGCACCCCCATCTCGCGCGCCACCAGGCCCGCCTCGGCAAGCTCGATGAGGCGACGGCTGGCGCTCTGCTGTGACAGTTCGAGGAGACCTGCGAACTGGGCGCTCGCGATCTCCACGGCGTCGTCCAGCGCCCCCAAGAGTGCAATCTGCTTGAGCGCCTCCACGTCGAGCGGCCGTGTCACGCGGGCGCCGACGAGGCAGCGCCCCTTAACCTGCGCGGCGCGGCGCGTGGCTCCGCATCGCTGCGAAAGAGCCCGAGCAGGTCGTCGTAGAGTCTGCGCTCTTCTCCCTTTGACGCCGCCGCCAGCCGCTGCACGATGAATTCCGGTGTGCTGCGGGCCAACTGTCCGATGCGCGGCATGCGGTCCACGATGAGCCGGTTGCGCTCGTCGAGTCCGGACGCCTCGATGCCGTCCACGCGGACCGGGGCGGTGGTGTGGCGCAGGATGTGCGGCGCCATGTGGGTCACCACGATGGCGAGCGAATCGGTGCGGGCGAGGCGGTCGAGGAAGAACCCCAGGATGCGGCCAGCCGCCTCCAGCTCCGTGACCGACTCCACTTCGTCGGCGAGGATGAGACGGCGGACGTTGCCCTGCGCCAGCGGGAGGAAGGTGCGCAGGAACGATTCAAAGGCGCCTGCATCGAGTGTGCGCCGGTTGGAGAGGAAGTGCAACTCCTCCATCCAGGGCAATTGAACCTCACGGCCGACGACGGGCAGGCCGAGGCGAGCCAGGATGGCCAGCTGTGCGACGTGCTCGAGGAGCGTGGTCTTGCCGCCGGAGTTGGCTCCGGTGAGGAGGGCGACGGTCTCCGTGCCGCCCAAGTGGTAGCCGATGCGCTGTGCGTCCGGTTTGGAGGCGAGCTCTAGATGCACGGAATCGGAGAACGACAGCGATTCGCTCCACGCAAAGGGCTGCAGGTCACACGCAAGGGCGAAGCACCCGAGTGCGAAAGGAAGGTCGAACTCTTGCCAGCTCTGCGCCTCCGCGGTCACGGTCGAACGCAGCGGGACAAGGCGTTTCGCGACCCGGGCAAGCGCTTGGTACTGCTCACGCGCCCCCTTGGCGCTTCCTTCGCGTTCCATCCTGTCCATCTCTTCGTCGTCGAGGGCGAGCGGGATGGTCGCGGTGAAGGGCTGGAGGGTGAGGCCGGTCTCGCGCTGCAGCTGGGCGCGCGCTTCCGCAAGGGTTTGGTCCAGGGCGGCCTTCACAGAAGCGGGAAGCCGGTTGCCGAGGCTTTCGAGAAGCTCCTTGCCGGTGATGGAGATGGCGGCAACGCGCTCCTGCAGTTTCGCCTGCGACGACTTGAGAATCGCCTCCACGAGGCGGCGCACCTGAGCGGGGTCGGCCCGTTTGGGGGGGCGCCCTTCCAGGATGGCGAGGGCTTGCGCGCTGGGGGAGGCTTTGCCGAGCGTATCGGCAAGCCCGGCGCAGGATTCCAGGATGGGACGGTTGCTGTCGAACCAGGCGAGCACCGCTTCAGGAGCCACGACGTCAAGGCTTGCTTCGCCGCCCACTTCGATGGCGTTGTCGAGGTGGCTAAGCTCCACCTCGTCCTCGGCGACGACGAGAACCAGTTCGGCATCGCCGCACCGTTCCAGGTCGGAACGTCCTCCCACTTGCACCCAGCGGTTGGCGCCGATGCGCACCAGTTTGTCTTCCGTCTCTGGGTCCATCGCGATGACGGTGCGGGTGGGGTCGAAGCGGGCGGGGGGTTCGGCGGGCGTGCGCACGGAGCGAAGCAAGCGGCGGATGTGGTCGCGGTCCAGTCCGGCGACTCGCTCCTTCTGCTCCAGCACCCAGGCGGCGTGCCGGAGGGCGGCCTGCGGAGTGGAGTGCGGGGCGAGGAGTTTGATGCGGCTGCGGCCGGAGGGGGTGGCGGCGTGGCTGGCCGCCTTCTCGAGGACTGCGTCGAGGAGTTGGCGCGCCTGCGGCGTCGCGGCAAAACCGTCCGCTTCATCGCCGCGCGCTTTGCGCACCAGATCGAGCGCCTTCTTTTCGCTCAGTCCCTCCACTTTGGCGAGGCTTGCGAGGTCGCCGGCTGCGAGGGCCGCTTGGGCGTTCGACTCGCTCTTGAAGTGGCGCAGGAGCGCCTCCTGGACTTTGGGTGGGGCAAGCAGGGTCAAGCCGCGACCTCCCAGAAATCGCGGTTGTTGGCGTCGTGGGCGAGCGTGTCGTTGCCTGGTGCGACGGCGATGCGCCGCTCGGGGCGCAGTTCGTATCCGTCATCGAAGTGGTAGACTTGGAAATATTGCCGTTGCAGTTCGCGTCCGGTGCTCTTGTGTTTGCGCGATTGACCGCCCACCCAGCGCCAGATCTCCACGGAATCGAAAATCGGGTCCCACGGCACTTCGTCCATCTCGCGCCGTTTGCGGCCGATGCCGGAATCGGCGGTGACTTGGACCCAGCGGGTGCGCTCGCCGCGCTTCTTGCCGACCAGATCAATGCAGCCGAAAACGTCGTTGCTCTGGCTGATCCAGAGCGGGCCGCGCTTCGAGCCGGTGCGGACGCAGCGGTGCACCTTGTAGCCGGCCGCTTCCAGGAGTTTGATGGCCAGCAGCTCCACTTGCGCCCCTTTGCTGCTGGTGTTGATGCGCCGTTTGCGTTTGCGAGTCTCCGCTTCGGGTGCAGCCCCGGGGGCGACGGGTGGAACGAGCGCGGGGGTCGAAATGGGGAAGGTCGGGTCGGCGGGCACGCAGGGAAACCTGCGCGGCGCTATACTGCCGTTGCGGGGAGTGAAGTGAAAGTGGCTCTGGTGCGCAGCCCTTTGGCTTCGTTCAGAGGTGCCGCGCGCGGCGACGCAGCGCCACCGCGACACCGACCAAAGCCACCAGGGCGGCCTCGACAGGGAACGGGGTGCCCTGTGCGGTCTGCGTCGCCAAGGACGAGGTCGGCAGGGCGGGGCCTTGCGACGGCGCCGGAAGGGGCAGGGCGGTGGCGTTGCTGGAGGGTCCGGTCGCGATGGTGCGAAGCGGCTCGGCCTGGCCAAGCGACATCACGTAGATGGTGGGCCGTTCGTAGTTGAGCGTGACAACGTAGTTCTCTTCCTCAATCGTGATCTGCTCGCGCTCGCCGAGTTCGATGGTGAATTCCGTGAGGCCATCCCCGGTGAGGTCGCCGACGTTCCGTGTTGCGACCGAGACGGTGCCGTTGCCCAGCAGCGGGGCGTTTTCGGGGTCGCGCACACGCTGCGTGAGAATGGTGCCGCCCGACTCGCCCGCCAGGAGCGTGTACTCCACCGTGGTCTTGCTGTGGTCGTAGCGGGTGGGGCCGTTGTCGCTCTCTTTCTCGACCACGCCCTCGATGCGGGCGATGGCGAGGTCCTGTTCGCCGGCGCCGGTGACGTCGTCCAAGACGAGCAGGTCGTCGTCCTTGCCCAAGTCGCGGCTCCACGCCACGGTCCCATCCCGTCCGTCAATCACGCGCAGTGCACTGCCTTTGTCCGTGGGCAGGGTGAGAAGGGCCAGTTCGGGGGCGCCGTCTCCTGTCCAATCTGCGAAGCGTGGAACGAACGGGTCGTTGCTGGCACTGACCGTGAAACTTTCGTCGTAGTCGATGCGCCACACTTCACTGAAGTCGGATTTGACCGCCAGAATCTCGGCCACGCCGCCAGCGAAATCGAAGAGCGAGAGGTCGGCGGCCAGCATCTCCGCGCCTCCGTCGCCGTCGATGTCGCCGAAGGGAAGGAAGAGTCGAACGCGGCCATCGTTGGGACGCTGCTCGTTCAGCACAGCGCCCGTGGCCGCAGAGAGCACGAACGCTTCGATGCGAGCTCCTTGTCCCGCCTGCGGGTCCACCAAGCCGACAACAACTTGCAGGTCGTGCGCCCCATCGCCGTCCAGGTCGGGAAGTGGCGTCTGGAGCAAAATGCCGCCCTGATGTTGGGTTTCCGCTAGAACGCGGTCCCAGAGCTGGGTGCCGGTCTCGCCGACGGCGGTGAGGTGAACCTTGCCCACCTGTACGGTGCCAAGCGGTGTCGGAACGAGTGCGCCTTCCAGCCAGGATGCAAGGAGGCCGGTCTTGCCCGGGCCCAGGTTGAGGGAATCCACCGACAACCCCTCGCGGCCGGGCTCGGCGTAGGCGAGACGCGCCTTCTCGTTGCCCGCCAGGTCGAGGATGCGGAACTGAACATCGTTTTCGCTGACCGATTGACCGAAACCGGTAACGACTGCGGAAGCGTACAGGCTTGCGCTGCGCGATGTCGTGTTGACCTCCAGCAGAGTCGATGGAGCCACGATGCCTTGGAACAGGAAGGAATCCTCGTTCGGGCCGGCTTGGGCGAACGCGACGACCGCGCTCGCGCGGACCGCCTCGCTGGCGGAAGAGAAATCGAAACGCGCGAGACCCAGTTCTGTGCCGTCCACGCCTGAAAGGAGGGCATAATTCCCGCGCGATGAGTAGCTGTAGCTGGAGGTGACGAGGGTGTTTGGCAGCGTGCCATCTGGGTTGTAGTCGAACGTCGAGGATCCGCTGGCGATGAGGTCGGGGGTGCCGTCCGCGTTCAGGTCCGGAACGGCGGCGGCGAAGCCGAGGCCCTCCAAGGTCCACAACGGCGTGGCGAGGTCGTTGCCCGAGATGGCGCGTGCGGTCGTCTCGAAAAAGCCCTGGTTCAGGTTGGAACTTCGGCGCGACGTTAGGAGGAGAAGCTCGCCCTTTCCATCGCCATCCAGGTCGCCCAATCCGGCAACGGAGGCGTCCACCGTCTCGCTGTCTGTGAGGTCGGGGGTGGGTGCGGTCTGCTCCTGGAATGCAACGATGCGGGCGAACGCCTGTTCGAGCAGATGCTTTCCCTGCGCGTCGGATGCCAGGGGCAGGGATGGCGCATTGTCGGAAGGGAGGACCGCAAGGCTTGCCACACCGGGCAGAAGGGAAAGTGCAAGCCACGCCACCAGCATGCCACGCATGACCGTGCACCCCGCCTCGGCTCGGATAGCCTTTCTGGTGCCATTATCGGACATCGCCCGCGACACCGGCTGCTGGGAACAGGGTGTCGAGGTCGGCCACCGCAGCGCGGGAGAGGGGGCGGCCCCCGCCGGCATTCTCCGTGACGTGCGGAATGGACTCCGCTTTCGGGATGGCAAACACGGCCGGGTCGCGGGTCAGGAACGCGAGGGCGGCCTGGCGCATTGTGAGCCCTTCCGATGCGGCGATGCGTTCGAGGGCGGCCAACTTCTTGCGGTCGCGGATCCAGCGCTTCTGCCCGAAGGGGCTGTAGGCGACGAGTGCGACGCCGTTGGCGCGGCACCAGGGCAGAACCTCCAACTCGCAGCTGCGGTCCTCGAGATGATATTGGACCTGGTTGGCGGCGAGGTTGCCGGGGCCGAGGATGCTCTTCGCCTCGTCGAGGTCGGAGACACCGTAGTTGGAGACTCCAATGTGGCGAATCCAGCCCGCTTTGCGCAAGTCGGCGAGGGCGCCCAACGTCTCGGCCAGCGGCATCGGTCCGTCGCGCCAGTGGTGATAGTAGAGGTCAAGCCGGTCGGTCTGGAGCCGGACAAGGGAGTCTTTGCAACTTGATGTGACGCCCTTCGCGGAGCCGTTTGTCGGCCACACCTTGCTGGCAAGGAACACATGGTCGCGCAGCGTCCCACCGGCGCGGGCAGGCTTGCTAAGCAGGTTCCCAAGCATCGTCTCCGAGCCGCCGCGCCACTCGTACAACTCGGCCGTGTCGATGTGGGTCATGCCGAGCCGGATTCCCTCCTGGAGCGCCGCGGCGCAAGCGGTGGCATCACGCATCTGCCAGGTTCCCTGACCGACGACTGCGATGGTTTCGCCGGTCGAGCCGAAGGGCGCCTGCTTCATGCCGCCACCCCGAAGGCGCGGCCGACCAGGAAGGTGGCGGTCGCGGCCAGCGTCCCCAACGCCGCCATCTCCAATCCAGAGCGCAACATTGGAAGTCCCGAGGCGCGCCCTTTGGCAGCGCCGGCAAGGAAGAGCCCGGAGATGGCTGCGGCGCTGGCCGCGGCAAGACCATGTGCTGGCGCCACAAAGAACGGAACGACGGCGAGAAGAGCGCCCGCGACAAATGCGCCCATGATGAGGAACATGGCGGCAAATGGCGAGCGGTCAGACTCTTTTCCCACGCCAAACTCTTCGCGCATCATGAACTCCACGAAGCGGTCCTCCGATTCCGAGAGGTACTGCACCATGTCGGCGATGAGGTTGGGCGGGTAGCCCTTCTGCTCCAGCATCTCGCGCAGTTCGGCGCGCTCCAGGTCGGGGTAGGTGCGGATGTGCTCCCGTTCGCGGCGCGCCTCCGCCGCGTAGTACTGCGACTGCGCCTTTGTCGAGATGTATTCCCCAAGCCCCATGCTGAAGGCGCCGGCCAAGGTTGCTGCGACGCCCGCCACGCCGACCGCTTGCGGCGAGAATCCCGCCCCGGCGATGCCGGCGACGAGGGCGTAGACCGAGACGATGCCGTCGTTGAGGCCGAGGACAAGGTCGCGCACGTAGTTGCGCAGACCGGATTGCTCCTGCGGCTCGCCGGTGCGCGGGTCGCGGTGGCCGCGCGGTGCCGGCGGGTGTTCCGATTGGAGTTCCGGGAGGGTCTTGCCGTCGGGGGCTTGCACAAGGCGGCATGAAGCGAGCGCTTGAAGGCCGTGCCGCTCCTGGGTTGGGTCGCCAACCTTGATACGCCCGATGCCGTCGGCGTGCCCATGCCCAAGGCCGCCAAGGCCAAGCCGTCCAAGTCGTCGCCCGCGGCGTCGGTCTGGCCCGTCTTGCAGATTGCTCTGGATGAGGTCAACCTCGACCGCGCTCTTGGCTACGCCAGGGAAGCGGTGGCGGGTGGTGCAGACTGGGTCGAGGCTGGTACCCCGCTCATCAAGGCGTGCGGCCTCGACGCGGTGCGGGCGCTCAAGAAAGCGTTCCCGGACAAAATCATCGTCGCCGACATGAAGACGATGGACACCGGAGCGTTCGAGACGGAGATTGCCATCAAGGCGGGCGCTGGCGTGGTCGGCATCCTGGGCGCTGCGAGCGACGGCACCTTCCGCGAGGCGGTGAAGGCGGCGCGCAAGTACGGCGCGAAGGTCTACATGGACCTCATCAGCGTCCCCGACAAGGTCAAGCGCGCCAAGGAGGCCGAAGCGCTCGGCGTCGACTATGTCTGCCTGCACATGGGCGTCGACGAGCAGATGCGCGGCGCCAAACCGCTCGACATTCTGCGCAAGGTGGCCTCTGCCGTGCGCATTCCCGTGATGGTGGCGGGCGGACTCAACACCGAGACCGTTGGCGACTGCGTGAAGGCGGGCGCTTCGGTCTGCATCGTCGGCGGCGCGCTCACGAAAGCGGCCGACATCGCGGGCGAAACGCGCAAACTGAAGTCCGCCATGCGCGACCGCAAAGTCATCCCGACGGCGCTTTTCAAGAAGTACTCGCAGACGGAGCTGCGCGAGGCGTTCCTGCGCTGCAGCACCAGCAATGTCTCCGATGCGATGCACCGCAAGGGCGCGATGGATGGCGGCATCGTGGCGCGCCAAACCGGCGCCCGCATCGCCGGCCGCGCCCTCACAGTGTTCACCGCCGACGGCGACTGGGCCAAGACCGTCGAAGCCATCGACGCAGCGCAGCCTGGCGACATCCTCGTCATCGACGCGCGCGGCGGCCAGACGGCGACCTGGGGCGAGCTCGCCAGCCACAGCAGCCAACTCAAGGGCGTCGCAGGCCTCGTCAACGACGGCGCGGTGCGCGACATCGACGACATCCGCGCCATGCAGTTCCCGGTCTGGAGCCGCTGGGTTGTCCCCAACGCGGGCGAGCCCAAAGGTTTCGGCGAGATTGGCGCCGAGGTGCGTTGCGGTGGCCAGACGGTGCGCTCGGGTGATTGGATCATCGCCGACGACATGGGCGTCGTCGTCGTCCCGCAGGAAGAGGCACAGGAGATTGCCAACCGCTCCGTGGAAGTGCACGAGCGCGAGGACCGGTTGCGCGAGGAGATCAAGCGCGGCAAGACACTGAGCTCGGTGCTGTCGCTGAAGAAGTGGGAGAAGGTCGTCGGGTAGTCCAGGCCAACGCCTGTACGCTTGGCTTTAAGACCCGAAGGCAAACTTGCCGTGCATGGTGCGCGTGTTCCCCGTTGCAGCTCTCCTCGCTGCTTTTCTTCTCGCGGGCTGCGCAGGAAACGGAGCCTCGTCCTCCTCCAGTCCCGAGCCGACAACGGTGAACACCACGGGGACTGCGGACGGCAACCCGCTCAAGGAGGAGCCGGAGACGGTCAAGCCGGAGCCGGTGCGCATCAGCGAAACCCACGACCTTAGCCAAGGCCCGGTGGGCCTATCCTGGAACTTCACGGTAGGCCCCGGCATGAAACAGGGACACGTGAACTTCCGGTTGGAAGCGTTGGCGTCGGCCAGCGGTCAGCACGCAACCGCAACAGACGACGCCTGTTTTACCTACGTCGTGGAACGCAACAACGGGGGCAGCAACGGATCGCAATGCTCGAGCGATTCCACTCCCGCCCCCTCCAACATCCAGGTCGGCTCTGGCGTTACGCTCTACGCGGAGGACGGCTCCGGCATGGCCGCCGGCGACCTCTACGAGTTCACCTTCACCGCCAGCCGGTCGGCCGCCAACCTCGTCGTGGACATTCTGGTCGAGTACTGAAGGCGCCGCACCATCGCGGTTCTTATACCACCCCCTCGTCGCCCGCCAAGCCGGCAATCCTGGGAAACCAGGAGAGTCGTGCAAATGTCGAGTTGAAGTCACATGGTTACAGGTGTCGAACGCAAATCGAACCCTGTGCTCGTGGAGCTCATCGGCGCCCTCAAGAATGCGGGCCGCACGAACGAGGCTCCTCTGTGGCGAGACATTGCTTCCCGTTTGGAGAAGCCGTCCCGCTCCTGGGCACAGGTCAACGTCAGCAAACTGAACGAAAACCTCCAGTCGGGGGAGCACGCCGTCATCGCCGGCAAGCTCCTCGGGGATGGCGAATTGTCGAAGGCGGTCACCGTCATCGCCTTCAGCGCCAGTTCCTCGGCCAAGGCGAAAATCGCCAAGGCCGGCGGCAAGGTCCTGACCCTGCAGGAAGCCATCAAGGTCTTCCCCAAGGGCCAGAACTGCAGGATCATCGGGTGATTCTATGTCCGGTGCAAAACACTACAACGCAACGGATTCCCTCGAATACAAGGATGGCAAGCGCCCGGTCGTCGTCGTTGACGCCTCTGGCCTTGTCGTCGGCCGCATGGCAACCTTCGTGGCCAAACAGGCCATCCAGGGCGCCGAGGTCCACATCGTCAACGCCGAGAAGGCCATCATCGTCGGCTCGAGCAAGAAGGCGATTCAGGAGCACTACCTGTTCAAGCGCCAGGTCGGAACGCACCGCAAGGGTCCGTTCTTCCCTCGCGAGCCGCACATGATGGTCAAGCGCACCTGCCGCGGCATGATCAACTACCAGTCCTCCGCCGGACGCGCCGCTTACAAGCGCATCAAGGCGCACCTGGGCGTCCCGAAGGAGCTCGCCTCCACGAAGGCCGTCACGGTTGAGGCCGCCAAGCGCGAGGCGCACGCCTTCCTCACCATCGCCGAGCTCTCCTCGTGGCTCGGCCGCCCGACCCCGACCAACGTCGGCAAGGGGGTCTAACGTATGGCCGCCAAGAAAGTCATCACCACCTCCGGCAAGCGCAAGACCGCCGTGGCCCGCGCCGCCGCCATGAAGGGCGACGGCAAAGTCCGCATCAACAAGGTCCCGCTCGAAATCGTCGAGCCGTCGCTGGCCCGCATGAAGATGATGGAGCCCCTCGGCATCGCCGGCAAGAAGGCCGAGAAGCTGGACATCACCGTCTCCGTCTCCGGCGGCGGCGTGTACGGCCAGGCCGACGCGGTCCGCACCGCCATCGCCCGCGCCATCCTCGACTACACCGAGGACGCCGAGCTCAAGGAGCAGTTCACCGCCTACGACCGCACCCTGCTCGTCAACGACATCCGCCAGAAGGAGTCGAAGAAGCCGCTCGGTCGCGGTGCCCGCAAGAAGCGCCAGAAGTCGTACCGGTGATCCTGTGATTATTCCGGTTCGCTGCTTCACCTGCGGCAAAGTCGTCGGCTCCGCCTACGGCGAGTACAAGGCGTCGCTGCTGAAGGGGAAGAAGTCCAAGGACGCGCTCGACGCGACCGGACTCACCCGTTTCTGCTGCCGCCGCATGCTCATCTCGCACGTGGACCTGATGAAGGAAGCCGCGCCCTACGAGTAAGCGCTCATCGGTTCCTTTTCCCTTTCTCTCTTTTCCCTTCCCCCTTCGTTTTTGCTCACACAAACTCTCAAGCGGCAGCTCCGCCTCGCCGTGAACATGCGTGTGATTCTCGCGTCCCTCCTGCTCGCCGCGGCCCTATTCTCGGGTTGTGCCTCCACCAACGAAGACGGCACCTCGACGACCGGCCCCGGCGGCCCCGCTTCCCTTGACGACCGCCGCCACGTCGCCACGTTCCAGGGCCTTGAAGGGCCAGCGAGCGGCCTGGAGTTTGTCGCCCGCCTGAACGACGGCGAGTTGCCGTTCGCCACCGGTTCTGGCAACTTCGTCCTCGGCGACTTCGTTTATGGTTCCGCGCTCGGCTCGGGCTTCTTCATTGCCGATGTGCGCGACCCCGCTAACCCGATCCTCGCCTACAAGGCGGACACCGAAGGCGAGACGGACTACGCCAGGAAGGCCGAAGTCGTGGCGCACGCGGATGGCCGGCTGACGCTCGTGCTTGCCAACGGCGGCCGCACCATCCAGACCTGGGATGTCACCGACCCGTACCACCCCGTCTTCGGCGCCACCCTCGATGTCGAGCGCAACCACTACATCGCCCAGGTCCCGGGCACCAGCATCGCCGTCTCCAGCCCCTCCAGCGGCGCAGATGGCACCAACACCTTCGTGGATGTGAGCGACCCAGCCAACCCGCGCATTGTTGGCACCTACGGAAAGTACGGCTGCCACGGCGTCACCTTCCGCGGCTCGCTTGGCGAAGGCAAGTTCCGAGGCTACTGCGCCGGTGTGGACGCCACCGAGATCTGGAACATGGATGGTTTCGACGCCACCGCCTCCGGGCTCGGCATCACCGTTGTGGCGACCGTCGGCCAGACCGACAACCCGCTCATTGGCGCCGGCGGCCTGCACCACCTCGCCACCACCAACGACGACGGCACGATGCTCATCATCGGCGACGAGTTCTCGGGCGGTGGCCAACCTGGCGCCTGCCTTGCCTCGGTGGACGCGATGGGGCGCACCGTCTCGACGCCGCTCGGGGCGCTCTGGTTCTACGACGTCACCGAGGAGACCAGCCCGGTCCTGCGCGGCTCCATCACGCCGCCCACAATGCTGCCGTTCTCCCCCACCACGCCCCCGGCCGACCCGCTCGGACTCACAGGTACCGAGGGAGCCGGCTGCACGGCGCATTTCGGCCAGGTCATCCCCGGCACCAGCCAGATTGTCATCGCCTGGTACAACGCCGGCGTCTTGCTCATCGACTTCAGCGACCCCACCAACCCGACCATCCTGAGCCAGTACCAGGGCACGGGCGGCGACGTCTGGAGCGCCCGCGTCCAGAACGGCTACGTCTTCACCGGCGACATTGGCCGCGGCATGGACGTTCTCCAGCTGGTTTGACGCGCCGCCTGGAACACAGATTTCACAGAACTTCTTCGGTGCAGTCGGGCTGAACAATCGTTCGTAGGCTCAAGCACCCCCAACATTTCACAGATTGCGGCGCGGTTGAACTGCGAATCGAATCTGCGAAATTTTGGAGACCTCGCGCAAGAAACCCGATTGGTTTGCCCGTTTAGAGCAAGAAAGAATCTGTGAAATCTGTGTTCAGGCGGGCGGTGCGGCAAGCCTCGTCTCAAGCCGCGCCTTCACGGCCGGCCACTCGGAGTCGAGGATGCTGTAGATGGCAGCTTGCCGCTTGTGGCCGTCGGGGAGAATCATTTGGTTGCGCAGGATGCCTTCGAACCGGGCGCCGAGTCGCTCGATGGCGGCGCGGCTGCGGGTGTTGCGCTCGTCGCACTTGAGCTGCACTCGAATGGCTCCGAGGGCGTCGAAGCAGTGGCCGAGGATGAGCACTTTTGCCTCCGTGTTGGCTGCCGTTTTGCGGTGCGAGGCGCCAAGCCAAGTGTGCCCGACTTCCATCGTGCGGTTGGGGCTGATGTCGAAGATGCTCGTCGAGCCGAATGCGGCACCCGTCGCGGCATCGCGCTGCAGAAACGGCAGCGCGGTGCCGGCCGCGGCAGGCTCAAGCCGGCGTCGAATCCACTCCCGCAAATCGTCCGGGGAGGCGACGTCGAAGAGCATGTAGCGCCAGAGGTCGCGCTCGCTGGCGGCGGGCCATAGCTCCGTCGCGTGCTCCAACCGCAGCGGCTCCAAGAGGACATGGTGGCCGCGCAGCGTAACTGGGTTGGGCACACATCTGCGAGTGAGGCGCCCGGCTCAAGCCTTGTGGGCTCCGAAAAGGTTGAACCCGTCCGCCCCATTGCTGCTGCATGCCTGCGAAAGCAAGGACAACACAGAGGCGCGCCGCGACGCCGCCCAAGCGCGGCATGAGCAAAGCGGCCGTCAAGAAGCTCGGCAAGGTCCCGATTCGGCCGGTGAAAGGCGCCGGTGACCCGCACGACACGCCCTCCACAACGAGCACGTTCGGGCCGAGGCTGGAGGCGACCCGCGCCGAGCTCGGCCGCATGCTCGCCACTCGTTTTCCCAAAGCCGAACCGACCTTCTCCTACAACATGCATGGCTGGCGCATGCGCCGCCCCACCGACATCAAGGATTGGAAGGGCACCATCGACCCAAACTGGATCCTCATAGGAATCGCCGAGCGCAAGCAGGGCATCACCATTCATTTGTGGAACCCGTACGATCCGGGTTGCCTGAAGAAGAGTGAACCGCGCCTCAAGGCGGCGGGCTACAACGTCATGGTGGGCTGCGTCAACTACAATCGCAAAGGCGACGTCCCGTTGGACTCGCTTGCCCCCATTCTCGATGCAATGGGGAAGGAAAAGAAAAGTGGGCCCGTCCAGATTTGAACTGGAGGCTACTGCACCCCAAGCAGCAAGGTTACCAAACTACCCCACGGGCCCTGCGCGCCAACGGGTGCTGCAGGACTCCTTCATCGCCGTGAGGCTGGAGGTCCCGGGGTGATCCGCGACGCGACCCAGGAGGCAAAGCCGCCTGGAGCAAGCGCGCGACTTGACGCCAGTATAAGGCCGCTTCGGGATGGCAGTTTCCTCAGGCCAATTTGGCGGCGGGGAACGTGCGCTTGAGCCAGGCGAGAAGTTCGCTGTTGAATCGGGCTGGCTGTTCGACGGGCGCCAAGTGGGCAGCACCGGTGATGACGGCGGTCTCGGAGCCGCGGAACGCCTGCGCCATGCGCATCACCTCGTCCATCGGGATGACTTCGTCCTGGTCGCCCACCATGGCGAGGCAGGGCATGTTCCAGCCCGAAAGTTTGCCGCGCATGTCGGTGCGCTCCATCATGCCCAAAAGTGCGGCCGCTGTTCCTGCGGGACGCTGGGATGCCATCCAGCCGCGGACTTCTTCGACGAGTTTTGGTCGGTCGCGCGCGGTGGCGGCGGTGAGCTGCTTGGGGAGGTTCGCCGTGATGACGGGCTCCATGCCTTCCTTGAGGACGCGGGCGGCAAGCTCGCGGCGGCCCGCTTTTGCCGTGTCGGAGTCGGCGCCGGCGCGGGTGTCGGAAAGGACGAGGCCGGCGACGCGCTCGCGGTGCAGATTCGCCAATTGGAGCGCTACATAGCCGCCCATGCTGAAGCCGACGACGACCGCTTGCCGGATGGCGAGTTTGTCGAGCAGTTCGGCGAGGTCGTTTGCCATCTCGCGCATCGTCGCGGTGCGTGAGAGTTCGGACTTGCCGAAGCCGCGCAGGTCGGGAACGACGACGCGGCAGCCGGCGGCCACGAGCGCCTTGCTGGTCGTTTCCCACATGCGGCCGTCGTAGGGGAAGCCGTGGATGAGCAGGACCGGGAGCGCTTTGTCGGGGCCTTGCGAGGTGTGGTGTAGGTCCATGGTGTCACCCGAAGCGGGGTTTGCGTTTCTCAAAGAAGGAAGCGACCCCTTCCTTGAAGTCGCGTGTCCCGGCCGCGGCGGCGATGAGGCCGCGTTCCAGGTCGAGCTGCTGCTCGAAGGAGAGGATGGATTGGTTGTCGAGCAGCCGTTTGGTGCCTTCCCGGCTGCGGGCCGCCCAGGCGCCCCATTCCGCCGCGACGGCGAGGGCGCGCGGCACGACTTGATCGGCTGCGACCTGCTCGTCCAGCAAGCCAAGCTCGAACGCGGTCTCTGCAGGAATGACCTCGTTGGTGAAGAAGAACTGGCGCGTGCGCTGCTCCCCGATGAGGCGCGGCAGGAGCCAGGTCGAGCCGCCATCGGGTGATAGGCCGAGGCCGAAGTAGCCAGCAGCAAAGCGCGCGTCGGGGCCGCCGATGCGGACATCCGCCGCAAGCGCGAGGCCGAGGCCGCCGCCCGCTGCCACACCATTGACTGCGGCGACGAACACTTTCTCCGAGGCGCGCAGGTCCAGCAGGAGCGGGTGGAGCTCCGCCGTGGTGTCGAGAACCCACTGCACGCTCGTGCCTTCCTTGATTCCCTGCGCGAACTGTTTGACGTCGGCGCCGGTGCTGAAGGTCTTGCCTTTGCCGGTGAGGACGATGGCACGCACTGCGGGGTCGGCCAAGAGGACCTTGACCTTGCCGTGCAATTCCCGCATGATTCCGGCGTCAATGCTGTTGAAGTGAGTACTGTTGTCGAACGTCAGAAGTGCGACGCCGCCATCGTGCCGCGTCTCCGTCACGGTTGGCATGGTTCACCCGAGGTTGACGTTGACGTTCTTGGTGCGCGTGTAGAACGAGAGCGCGTCGCGGCCCTGTTCGGCGCCGATGCCGCTCTTCTTCCAGCCGGTGAAAGGCGTCTGCGGGAAGGTGACCGGGTACTCGTTGATGCTGACCATGCCGCACTGGAGGTCGCGGGCGACTTTGTGCGCGGTGCCAAGTTGCTGCGTCCAGACGCCGTTGAGGAGGCCGTAGTCGCTCCCGTTGGCGAGCTTCACTGCGTCGTCCACGTTGGCGAACGGCATGACACTCAGCACAGGGCCGAAAATCTCCTCGCGCCAGGTGATGTTCGTGGGTTCGACGTGGGTGAGGATGGTGGGTTCGACGAAGGCGCCAGCGGCGAGCGTCGGGTCGGTGGGCGCCTTGCCGCCGAGTTCCAGCTTGGCGCCCTGGTCGGTGCCTTTCTGGACGTAGCCGAGGACCGCCTTGCGTTGGGCTTGGCTCACCATGCTGCCGATGCGAACACCATCGAGGGTTCCGGGGCCGATTTTCCAGCTTGCGGCCTCCGCCTTGACGGCTGCGACGAGGGCGTCGTGGACGGACTCGTGCGCGAGAACGCGACTGCCGGCCCAGCACATCTGGCCCGCGTTCATGAAGATCCCGAAGCAGATGCCCTTGGCGGCCTTTTTGAGATCCGCATCCGGGAGGACGATGTGCGCACCCTTTCCGCCGAGTTCCAGCGTGACCGGGGTGACGTTGGCGGCGGCGGAGCGCATGACCTCGATGCCGGTGGCGATTGAACCGGTGAGACTGACGCCGTCGATGTCGGGGTGCGATGCAAGGCGGCCGCCAACCTCGGAGCCGGGGCCGGTGAGAACTTGGAGAACGCCCTTGGGAAGGCCCGCTTCTTCGGCGAGCTTGGCCCACGCCAGCAAAGAGAGCGGCGTGAGCGAGGCCGGTTTGGAGATGACGGTGCAGCCGGCGGCGAGGGCGGGGGCGATGCTACGGACGGCGAGCTGGAGCGGGAAGTTCCACGGCACGATGTGCGCGGTGACTCCGAGCGGCTGCTGCAGGGTGTAGTCGAGCCGGTCGCCGGGGACCGGGATGGTGCGCCCCTCGACCTTGTCGCACCAGCCGGCGAAGTATTCGAGAGTCCACGCTGCGAAACGGACGTCACCCATCGCCTCCTTGAGGGTCTTTCCGTTATTGCGCGACTCGAGCAGGGCGAGCTCGTTGGCCTTGACGTTCGTGAGCGCCGCGAGCTTCTGCAGGATGCGGGCGCGCTGGGCAGGGTCCATCGTGCGCCACTCCTTCGACTCAAGGGCGGCGCGGCTCGCGGCAACGGCGGCGTCCACATCGGAGCGCGTGCCCTGCGGGACCTGCGCGAGAACCTGGCCCGTGGCCGGGTCGTGGACGGGGGCAAGGGGGCGCTCGTTGACCCAGTTGCCGGCCAGAAGCATGCTTGCCGTTTCGCTCATGCGGCGCCCAAAGGGGGGTCTTGCTTGAGCGTATCGTCTCTCGCCTGATCGCAGATGACTCGGATTTTTCAATTTCGTCCACTGCGCAATCAGAGAAATCTGTGCAATCTGCGACGCGTGGGGTCAGTAGCCGACCGTCATGCGCTGCCCGACATGGTCCCCACGTTCCAGTTCGTCCACGAAGGCGACGGCGTAGTCTTCCATGCTGATGCGGCTGTTGCCTTTCTTGTCGGAGATGAGCTGCTCGGTCCCGAGCCGGAACGTTCCCGTGCGCCTGCCCGGTTCGATGAATGCGGAGGGGCTGACAACGGTCCACGGGGCGTCGTCACCTTTCTCCTTGAACACCTTGAGGGCATCCAAGTGGGCCGCTGCGACGGGGCGGACGAAGCTTGGGAACTGGGCGCTGTCGAGAAGCAGTTTTCCGGGGGCAACCTCGAGACTGCCCGCACCGCCCACGGCGACGACGCGCTTTCCGGTCTCACGGGCGCCCGCCACCAGCGCCTTGGCGGCGTGCACAATGACGGCGAGGTCGTTGGGAGGCGCAGAGATGGCGGAGGCGACGACGTCGTGGTTGCGCGCCACGACGGCGACTTGGAGCGGATCGGTGGCGTCGCCGCGAACAATCTTGAGTTGGGGGTGCTCGCCGCTCATTTGGGCCGGGTTGCGCACCAAGGCTGTCACGCGGTGGCCGCGCGCAAGCGCTTCCTCCGCGATGCGCGAGCCGATGTCGCCGGAGGCTCCGAACAGGGCGATGGAAAGCGGGGTGGCGGCGCGCTCTGGCACGTCATTGGACCGAACCTCGGTGAACTCCAGCAGGGCAGGCTTGGAGGGGGCGCGGACGGGCCCCTTTGAGCTGGACTTTTTCGAGCCTGCAGCCTTTGCGACCGGCGCTTTCGAGGCCGAGCGCGTCGGCTTGCGCACGACCTTTTTGGCAGCCGTTTTGGCCGGCGTGGCGCGCGGTGCGGTCTTGGCGGCAGGGCGAACCGGGCGGGTGCCTGGTTTTGCGGTGCGGGCCGGGCGGGAAGACGTGGAGCGTCGCGGCTTGGAGGGGCGTGCCATTTGGACCGGGAAAACGAGGGTTCGGCCAGTCCATAAACTCGATGGCGGTTGGACATGTGTGGCAACGTCCAGAATTGTCTCGACCAAAGCCCGCACCGTTCCGGAAGAGAACGGCTCCACGGTGCGCCGGCTCTACGAAGCGTTCGCCCTGCGGGACGGCGCTGCGATGGCGGCCTGCTACCACGCCGACGCCACCTTCACCGACCCGGTTTTCGTCGGCCTCAAAGGCGCCGAGGTGGGCCGCATGTGGCAGATGCTCACCGCGGGCGCCAAAGATTTGGAGATCACATTCCGTGACATCGAGACCGAGGGCGACGGCGGGCGGGCCCACTGGGAGGCAATCTACACGTTCTCGCGCACCGGACGCAAAGTGCACAACGTTCTGGAGGCGCGTTTCACCTTCCGTGACGGCCTCATCCTCGACCATCAAGACTCCTTCAAGTTCTGGCGCTGGAGCCGCATGGCGTTTGGCATCCTCGGCGTCCTGCTCGGTTGGACCCCGATTCTGAAGCGTAAAGTGCGCGCTGACGCCCGCCGCCGCCTCGCGGCGTTCGAACCGGCCGCCGCGAAGCCCAGCCGATCCGACGCGTCCAGCAAGACGGCGAAACCCGCCGCAAAGAAGTCGAAACCGGCGCCCAAGAAGGGTTCCGCCAAGCGCCGTTGACACGGTGCCCTTTTCTGGAACCTCCCTGTCGCAGCACCGTCATGCCCGCCACCGCCGTTCCAAAATCGAAGGACTTCATGGAGTGGTACAACGAGGTCGTCGAAGTCGCCGAGCTCACCGACAAGCGCTACCCCATCAAGGGCATGAACATCTGGCGCCCGTACGGCCAGCGCATCATGAGCCGCATCGACCAGTTCACGCGCGCCGAGATGGAGCGCACCCACCACGACGAGGTCAGCTTTCCGTTGATGATTCCGGAGAAGCTCTTCATGAAGGAGGCGGACCAAATCAAGGGGTTCGGCTCGGAAGTGTTCTGGGTCACCCACGCTGGCGACAACCCGCTGCCGGACGGCGAGAAGTGGGTCGTGCGCCCCACCAGCGAATGCGCGATGTACGAAATTTTCCCGCTCTGGATTCGCAGCCACCAGGACCTTCCGCTCACAACCTACCAAATCTGCAACGTCTTCCGCTACGAGACCAAGCAGACGCGCGCCTTCATGCGGGTGCGCGAGATTCACTTCTTCGAGGACCACAGCGTCTTCGCCGACGAGGCGACGGCGCGTGAGCATGTCGAGCTCGACCTCGCCATCGTGCGCAACGTGTACGACAAACTTGCCCTCCCTGCGCTCACCAGCAAGCGCCCCGACTGGGACAAGTTCCCAGGCGCCGTGGACTCGACGGGCGCCGACGTCGTGATGCCAAGCGGCCGCACCCTGCAGTGCGCGACGGTGCACTACTATGGTGAGAATTTTGCCAAGGCATACAATATGACTTTCCAGGACGCGATAGCGCCATACATGATGCGGTTTGGGAAAGCCAACCCCGACATCAAGGTAGAAAACGAATTGCTGACGTTCCCCGTTTCCGATGATTATCGCCGAAGCCGTTCCACGGCATCTTCGCCCACGGACCTCAGCAGACCAGCATTCTACAATGCGCTTATTCTGAACGCCGATGGAAATCGGGCCATGCTTTACGATGGACCGAAAGAGTGGCTTGAGTATGCGCTCAATGCGCACAACTTGAGCTCTGCCCAGCATTTGCCTATGGGACAGCTTGGTTTCAGCCACGAAAAGGACGAGCCAATCGGCACTGACACGGAAAGCATGACGGTGAATGTTCTGGGGCGCCAAGTGGTCGTGCCGCGCCTGCGCGACCACCGATATTGCCACCAAACCACCTACGGCATGTCGGAGCGTCTCGTCGGCGCCGTCGTCGGCTGCCACGGCGACGACAACGGCCTCATCCTGCCCCCGGACATCGCGCCGTTCCAAGTGGTCATTGTCCCGGTCGTCTTCAAGGAGGGCGGCGAGGCGGTGATGGCGGCGTGCAAGCAGGTCGCCGAGCGCCTGCGGGCCGCCGGGCTGCGCGTCGAACTCGACGAGCGCCCGAAAACCTCGGGAGAGAAGTACTACCATTGGGAGCTGCGCGGCGTCCCGCTCCGGCTCGAGATCGGCCCCAAGGATGTCGAGAAGAAGTCGGTCTTCGCTGCGCGCCGCGACATGGGCAAGGAAGGCAAGAAGCCCATCGCCATGGACAACCTTGAGGCGGGCGTGAAGGAGGCCCTCGCGAGCATCCAGAAAGCGCTGCACGACAAGCAGGCCGCCTTCGTTGCCACCCGCGTCAAGCACCCGAAGACCCTCGCCGAGGCGAAGGCGCTCGACGCCGAGGCCGCCAAGACTCCGGTCGGCTACATCTTCACGATGCCCATCTGCTCCGACACTTGCGCCGCGAGTGTCGAGAAGGGCATGGACATCAAGACGCTGGGAGTTCCTGCCGGCGTCGACAAGGCGCAGAATGTCGGCGGTTCGTGTGCGGTCTGCTCGAAGCAGGCCAAGGACACGCTGCGCTTCGCTCGGACCTACTGATGGCCTGGGGAACGGTCGGCCCCATTCTCAAGCTGTACACGGAAGAGTCGCCGGTAAGCAAACAGCCGTGGACGGCGCGCCGCTTCGTAGGCTTCGGCCTCATCGTGGCGGGGCTCACGGCAGTCTACGTTCCAATCGCCGTGCTACTCTCGTCTGGGCGCCTTGCTGCGGAGAGCGGGGGTCTCATCGGGCGCTGGGTTTTCGGCGCTGGCCTGCCCCTGATGATGCTGGGCACCTTTCTGTTTTTGCCCCAGCGTCGCATCAGTGCAGGCGGCCTTGGTGCTGTCCTCGCTGCGTGCTTTCTCTTCGCCCTGCAAGCGTTCGACCTCCTGCCCCGCGACGGGCTGCCCGGCATCCTTCTGATGGTGGCGGGCTACGGCATGCTCCTGGGCGGGCTCATCTTTGCCAGCCAGGGTCTTCCCGGTTGGCGCAGTCCGTGGGCCCGTGGCGGGCTCCTCGGCCAATCCGCCAGCAACCCTCCACCGCCTGGCGAGGAGCTGGGTCCGACCTTCCTCGGCGTCAAGCCCACTACGCCGGCGCAGCGCTTCTCCCTGGCCGCGCTCTTCGCGTTGGGCTTAATCGCCATCGTCTATCTCTTCCTCTCCGGCGCGTGGTCTCCGCGCAAACGCAGCGGCGAGGCGTTCATCGGCCTGGTGGCGCTCCTCTGCTCCGGGCTCGCCGTCCTCTTGATGCGCCGCGGCTCCAAAATCGCGCTCCCCCTCGGCTACGCCGGCGGCGCAGCGCTTGGCATTTTCCTCCTGGTTTACACCGTGACGGGAGGCTTCGCCCCGCCTGAGCCTGGCTCCACGGCGAACGGCGAGTATTCTTGGGTCATCCTCGGCAACGGAACCGGCTCGGCGACACTTCCGGGTGACGTTCTGGGAGCCTTCCCCGGCTTGGCGCCCATCACAAGCGGGGAAACAAACTTGCTGAGGACGCCCCCCTTGACGAGCAGGCTCGCCATCACGCTTCCAGGGTCCACAGCGTCCGTGGTCGGGGCCCAGGCGCTCGTCGGCGGCGCATGGGTGGAGCTGAAGGTCACGGGAGGCGGCGATGGTGTCTGGGGGGTCGATGATGCTCGCCTCAACGCGACGGACGTCCGACTCACGCTCGAAGATTTTGCGCAGGCAGACGACACGCGCGTCGAGGTCCATGTGGGCTACCAGGTGCGCGGCGTCACATGGTGCAAGCGCATCGATGGCGGCGAGCCGGTGTGCGAGCCGGTCAAGTATCCAGCTTAGAATTCTTGGCCTTTTTTGCGGCCTGTTCCTTGCGCAGCTCTTCCATCCAAGCGCGCATCTGTGCCTCCTTCTTGCGGCGCAGCTCCTCGAGATCGGCTTGCTGGTCCTCGTTTTCGTAGCCGCCGACCAACCTATTCCTCGCCGCCGTCGAGGCTCTTGCCCTCGGCCGACTTCCCGGTCGGCTTCGTCAGCTTGGCGAGCTCTTTGAGCATCGCGAGCCGGTCATTGACGGGTTCGTCGCTGCGCTTGACGTTGGGCTTGGCGTCGGGGGCCATGCCGGGAACCCCACCGTTCCCATCATGGCCCTTTCGAATTAGGCACGCCGGCGCGCCATGAGGGCCAGCAGGCCGATGAGCAAAGGGGTAGGGAGGGCGGGAGCGGCGTTGCTCAGCGAGGCGACGTTGTTCTCGCCGAGGTCGTCCTCAATCTCGACGCTTCCTTCCGCCTGGCCGACGATGAGCCGGTAGTAGTCAGGGTCACCCTCCGAGGTGAGCCGGTCCGGGGCGTGCCGTTCGGAACCGCTTCCGGCCAGGGTGACTTTGTAGCCGATGGCCCAGCCGTCCTTCCACGGCGGTGCACCGCGCGTGCCGCCCGAGGTGGAAGCGACGAATCCGCTGGCGGTGGCGGGCATGTCGATGTTGAAGTAGCAGATGTCGGGCGTCGGCTGTTCCAACGTCTTGAATCGGCAGACCGTGAGGGTCGCCTTGTTTGCCGAGCCATCCACTGCGGTGACGGTGAAATCGGCGCCGCCACGCACGGCCGTGTGCTCGACGCGGCTCACACCTTCGGGGTAGGTGGAGGCGTCCTGGATGCCTGCGGCGACGCACGGGGCGAGGAGGAGGGCGGCGACGGCCGCAAGTTGGGCGAGAGTGCGCATCAAGCGCCCTCAAGCGTCTCGTCGATGAGGGCACGCAGCTCGCCGTCCGCGATGGCGCCAATCGAGCGGTAGAGGAGGCCGCCGCGCTGGTCGATGAGGACCATGGTGGGGATCCAGCCGGTGGCGTAGGCGTCGTCGGCGCTGTTGCCGATCTCGTAGCCGATGGGCCAATCGACGTTGTGCCGCGCGATGAAATCACGCAGGTCGGCCTCCGGTTCGCCCTCGTCGATGTCGATGCTGAGAATCTCGACCTTGCCTTCGTAGTCGTCGCGAATCGCGGCGAGGCCCGGCATCGCGTCGTTGCAGGGGCCGCACCAAGCCGCCATCATGTCAACGATGATGACCTGGCCGATGAAGTCGCGCGGGTAGAGGACGGTGCCGTCAGCGAAGTTGGTGAAGGAGAAATCGGGGGCACCTCCCGCCAGGCCGTACACTTCGAGCGTGAGCGTTGGCAGGCCGGCGCCCGAGACCTTGAGCGTGTAGGTGCCCGGCTCGGCGTCGTCGGTGATGCCGATGGGGAACGATTGCCCCGAGCCGTTGCCGACTCCGGTGGCTACGCCGCAGACGTCGATGGAGTTGTAGCGCGCCACTTCGCCGGAGGGGCCATTGAGGGTGATGGTGGTGGAGGCGAGGTAGAGGCAGAGGCCGACCGCATCGTACTTGCCCACCACCTCGAGCCGGTCGTAGCCCGCTGCGACCTCGAACGTGTTGATGAAAACCGGCTCCGGGGTGAGCGGGGCGACGGCGTAGGTCTCGGTGAGCAACAGGTCGCGCACCGGCTCGAAGTAGATGGTGGCCTCCTCGACCTCCTCGGTCGCCTCCTTGGTGGTGTTGCCCGAGGAGGCGCCATCAGCCTCACTCTCGGCGGCGCTCTTGGCGTCGTCGGCCGAGAGGGGGAGCGTGATGCGCACCACGACGTTCTTGCCGACGGTGAATTCGCCGCTGTTGGCCGCGACGCGCCCAGGGGCGGAGCCGGAGAGGGAACCGGTGCTGCCCGGTTCGACAAGAAGGGACGCGCTTCCTTCGCCGTCCACGTCAAGCACGGTGAGCGTGCCGCCGAACGAGAATCCGCATGATCCAGCGGTCAGCGGGGTCTTGTTCTCGTCCTGCAGCTTGCACGTGACGCGGTGCGTCGGGGCGCTCTGCGCGGCCTGCGTTGCGGCGGCGGGGGACTGGGCGTCCTCGGCGGGTTGGGTTCCGCCAGCGATGCAGCCCGAAAACAGGGAAAAGAGTGCGACGAGCGCAACGACACCACGCATGGATTAACCCAAGGGTTCACCCTCCTGAAACTTCATAAGGGTTTCCAGGGGAAGGATGCGTCTTGCGCTGGACCGGCGGAAGGCGCTCTCGAAAAGGCTCAAGCGGGGTTGGTCTGTCGCGCATCTGTGCTCCGGTCTGCTCTTGCCGCGCCCTTGCTGTCCGTTCTGCTTCTGACCGCAGCTGGTTGTCTCTCCTCGCCCTCCAGCCAAGGCGGCTCCGACGGCCCAGACGCATCGCTTGGCAACGAGCCGTTCGTGAACCCGATCATCATCGAGCATGACCACACCGATTTCAGTGCCCACGTCCTCTCCAACAACGTCGAACTCATCGGCCACTCCACACTCGCTCCAGCCGGCGAGAACGTCCCTGGCGGCCTCGGCGAGATTGACGTGGTGAACAATTACGCCTACGTCGCCGTCTTCAACCACGGCTTTGCCATCGTCGACCTGAGCAACCCGGCCGAGCCGATCCTGGTCAGTCTCACCGACACGCCGACGCCGCCCGGCAACCCGCTTGGCAAATACACGGCCGACTTGAAAGTCGACAGGACCGGCGATTGGGTCTTCCTCGCCATGGAGCTCTCCGAATACCCGGGCGTCCTCATCTACGACGCCCGCGACAAAGCGGCACCCAAACTCGCTGGCTTCTGGCCCGAGCCCGGACTGCTGCTCGGCTGCCACATGGTGGAGTATGCCGTCATCAACGAGCAGGAGTACCTGTTCTGCGCGCCGCTGGACAACGCCATCTACGTCGGCCTGCTGCTGCCCGAGGCGGGCGGCGTGCGCGAAGTGGTGCAGGTTGCCCGCTTCGTTCCCACGACGGAGAAGTTCGTCAACCAGCAGGTGGCGCGCTTCCAAGAAGATCAGGTTGGTTGGGCCGCCGACCAGGTCTCGGGCCACCAGGACATGACCTACCAGCTCGACCCCATCACGCTCGCGCCGACGCTCTTCGTCTCGTTCTGGAACCTCGGCATGCGCATCGTCGATGTCAGCAACCCGGCCCTCCCCCTTGAGATTGGCTCCTGGGCGGGCGAGGACTCCGACCTGTTCCACGGCGCGCTCCACACCACCGTCGCGTTCCTCTCCGACGAAGGCAAGCGCATCATCGCGACCATTCCAGAAGGCGCCAACCCGCCCGCACTTTTCGTCCTCGACGCCACCGACCTCGACAACCCGAAGACCCTCTCCGCCTGGACCGCCCTGCCCGACTTCAAGGGTGAACACGGCACGTTCAGCCTGCACAACTTCCAGATTCTCGATGGCACGGTCTACATTGCGATGGGCCACGGCGGGCTCATGGCGCTCGACATCTCGACGCCGGAACTGCAAGCCTCCCCCAACCCGGTCGCAAGCTACCTGCCGCACGAGCCGCGCCCGGATGGGGAGCCCTACCAGGGCTACTACTGGGATTCCGTGCTGTGGAACGGCTACTGGCTCACCGCCGACGGCTCGGGCGGCTTCTATGTCCTGCACAAGCTCGGCGACCCCGCCGGCGACGTGCAGTTTACGAGTTTCGCCTGAGAGGGCTTCGCCCTTCTAACCCAGAGGTGGCCTGCGGCCACCTGAAGGGGGCTTCGCCCCCTTCCCTTGAACCCCCAGCCGGGGGCGTCCCGCCCCCGGCGCCCCCTGGGAGCCTCGCTGCGCTCGGCGTGAGCTTTTCATGAGGCTGTCCGTGGGCAGGTTGTGGCAGACAAGACGGACGCCGTGATGGAGCTCGCCAAGCGGCGCGGATTCCTCTGGCCCAGCTTCGAAGTGTACGGCGGTGCCGCGGGTTTCTACGACTACGGGCCACTTGGCGCCGTCATGAAGAAGCGCTTCGAGGACCTCTGGCGCCACATCTTCGTGCGCACCGAGGCGACGCCAATGGCGGAGATTTTCTGTCCGCGCGTCACGCCGGAGCCGGTCCTCGTTGCGTCGGGCCACGTCGGCGAGTTCACCGACCTGCTCGTCACCTGCCTCGCCTGCAAAGCTCCGCTGCGCGCCGACCATCTTGTCACCGCCGCGGGTTACAAGGGCAACGCTGGCGCCCTCAAGGCGCACGACATCGATGCCGAGCTCGCGAAGCTGAAGCCCAAGTGCCCGAGCTGCGCCAAAGCGGCCGGCTTCACCCCCGCCGTCAAGCAGAACCTGATGAACGCGACGGAGATTGGCCCCGGCTCCGGCCGCGTCGGCTACATGCGCCCCGAGACGGCGCAGGGCATCTTCACCGACTTCCCGCTCCTGTTCCGCCACTTCCGCGACCGGCTCCCCTTCGGCGTCGTGCAACTTGGCGGCAGCAACCGCAACGAGATTTCGCCCCGGCAAGGCATGCTGCGGCTGCGCGAATTCAGCATGATGGAGGCGGAGGTGTTCTACGACCCCGCCCGCAAGACGCATCCCCGATTCTCCGAAGTTGCCAACCGCAAGGCGACCTTTGTGCCAAATTCCGACGAGAAGGACCACGAGACGACCTTCGGCCAAGCGGTCAAGTCGGGCATGGTTGCCAACGAGGCGCTCGCCTACTGGCTCGCCCGGACGCAGGAGTTCCTGCTTGCCGCCGGCATCGACCCGAAGCGACTCCATTTCCGCCAGCATCTCAAGGACGAGATGGCGCACTACGCTGCCGACTGCTGGGACGCCGAGTTCCACAGCGACCGCTACGGCTGGGTCGAGTGCGTCGGCATCGCCGACCGCGGCAGCTACGACTTGACGCAGCACGCCAAGCATTCTGGCAAGGACGAAAAGCACGCCGCCACGGGCGCCACCGTGCGCAAGATGAACAGCGAATTCCTGCGCGCCGTCAGTCCGATGGAACCGGTCGCCATCAAGTCAGTCACCTACAAGCCTGCGAAGAAGTTCTTCCCGACGCTCAAGCAGGACGCGAAGAAGGCGGCCTGGGCGATGGAGCAGCTCACCCCCTACGCCGACGAGGCGCGCAAGGCAGGACTCGACGTGGAGGACTGGACGACGCGGCACGAACGCTATTTCATCGTCGAGAAGGAGACCCCCCTGCCCGAGGGCTCCTCGGCGTCAGTCAAGCTCACCGTCACCGTGGAGGGCCAGGAGATCGTCATCCCGGCCGACTGCATCGAAGTGGTTCAGGTCGAAGCGACCGTGCAGGGCCGCCGCATCCTCCCCTGCGTCATCGAGCCGAGCTTCGGCGTCGACCGCATTCTCTACGCGCTCTGGGAGCACGCCCACGAATCGGGCGAGAAGAACGGTGAAGCCTACACTCGTTTGCGTCTCAGCCCGAAGGTGGCCCCCATCCAGGTTGCCATCCTCCCGCTGACGAACAAGGATGGCCTGCCCGAGCGGGCGGAGCGCCTGGAGTGGAGCCTGCGCAGCGCCGGGATCCTGACCGACTTCGACGACTCCGGCAGCATCGGCCGCCGCTACGCCCGCCAAGACGAGGTGGGAACGCCCTTCTGCGTCACCGTGGACAACGAGACCCTCAAGGATGACGCCGTCACGGTGCGCGAACGGGACTCCGGAAAGCAGGAGCGCGTCGCCATCGCCAAACTCGCAGAACATTTCCGGGCAAGCTTCGGTTGACGGAACGCGTAGGCCGCAAAGAGCACGAAGCTGGTTTCGCGTCTGTCGTGCGTTTCGCGTTCAGCTCGGCTTCACGGATTGCCGCACCCGCTCGAACAGGAGCGCAGCGGCCGCAGCACTGACGTTGAGTGAGAGATCGCCGCCCGGCGTCGGGATGCAAGTGCGCTCATCGAGAGCGTCGAGGGTCTGCTGCGAGAGTCCCTCCGCCTCGGAGCCGAGGATGATGCAGATGGCGCCCGTCATCTTGAGCTTCCAGGGAGCTTTTCCGCCGTTGGCGTCGGCGCCAAGGAGCCAGACTCCGTCCCGCTTGAGGCCGGCGAGCGCTCCGCCCAGGCTGCTCACCTGCGCCACTGGGAGGATGCTGAAAGCGCCCGAGGAGGCTTTGATGGCACCGGGGCCGATGCTGGCGGTGCCGCGCTCGGGGACGATGAGGCCGTGCACGCCCGCCAGGAGCGCGGTGCGGGCGATGGCGCCGAGGTTCTGCGGGTCCTCGATGCCATCCACTGCGACGAGGAACGGTTCTTCGTTGGCCGCCTTGGCGCGGGCGAGGAGGTCCTTGACGCTGAAGATGGGGAGCGGGGCGACCAGAGCGCCGACGCCTTGATGCGACGAGCCGAGGGTGCGCATGAGTTCGCCCGGCATGACGTACTGGATGGTCACCTTGCGGGCGGCGGCGGCATCCTTGATGGGTTTCAGGGCGGGGTCTTTGTCCGCTTCGCGGGAGATGAGGATGGAGTGCACTTCGCGCCCGCTGCGCAGCGCCTCGATGACGGCGTGCCGGCCGCTGATGCCTTCTCGGGATGCCACAATCGCGGCAGCCTTTGATTGCGTAAGGAGTTGCTGCCGGACTCGAGCGGCGATTTCACAGTGAACTCCGGTGCATCCGCGAAATCCGCGCCATCCGCGTTCAGTCGGCGAATGGTGCCAAACGAAACGCGGATTTCGCGGATGACGCGGATACGTCATCGCTGAGCCGTCGTCGGTCTCTTGTGCAAGGTGCGCTTGACAGTCGCAGTGACGGAACGGCTCTGGCTGACCCAGCCGCGCAAGGCGACGGTCCTCGCCAAGGTGGTGGCGGCGAGGGGCGAATGGGCTGTCCTCGATCGCACCGTCTTGGCCCCGGAATCGCGCAGCCACCGCCACCCGCAGCCGCACGACCAGGGCACCCTCTGGGCGCGCGGCGAGAAACGGCGCGTCGATCGCGTCGTCGAGCGGGACGGGGGGCTCTGGCACCGCGTCGTTGGCGCCTCGCTGCAGCCTGGGGACGAAGTGAACCTTCACCTCGACCCCGATCGGCGCCTCCTCACCAGCCGCGCCCATACGGCGCTCCACCTCCTTCTGCCCGGCCTCGCCGCCGCCGGGGCACGCATGGTGGCGGACCCCGTTGTGAAGGGAGGCGGGACCGTCCGCTTCGAATTCGCCGATCCCATCGCGCCAGCCGTCCTCGCGGCCCTCCTCGAGCGCGCGAACGGCTGGGTTGCTGCCAACATCCAGGTCGCCCGCGAACACGCCACCCGGGACGCCCTGCACGACGTCACGCCGCAACTCTTCCACCCGCCCAACCCGACTCCCGGTCCCGACCCGCTGGAACTCGTTCGCATTGCGGGCGTCGGCTGCTATCCCTGCGACGGAACCCATGTCGAGCGCACCGGGCTCGTCGGCCGCATCGTCATCGCGCAGGCGGCGCGCAACCGCGACCGCTTCGTCCTCGTCGCCAAAGTCAAGTAAGTTGGCGCGGCTCAAGGGCTGGCCGGCGCGACGGGATCGTCCAGGGGACTTCGGGCAGGACGACGACGTCGAGTGCCTGGCCCTTGCGCGGCGGCAAAGCGGCGGGGAGACCGAGCAAGGCTCGGCTGTTCCAGGTCGCGAGTCGAAGCAAAGTTTCCGTCGAGAGTTTGGGATACCAGGCGGCGAGCTGCCCAAGTTCGGCCCAGAGGTTGCCGTCCTGGAGCATGCCGTTGTCGGTCCCGATGGCAACGGTGAGCCCCGCCTCCAGCATGGCGGGAAGCGGCGTCTTGAATCCGAAGTGAGCGTTGCTGCGCGGGGTGACAACGAGGGGAATCCTTTGCTGCGCCGCCTCCTCCCACTCCTCCGGCGTCGCCCGCAAGGCGTGCACAAGGAGGTCGGGTTCGAGGGCGAGGATGGCGTCCCAATCCTCCCGCACCGCTTCGCTGGCGTGCAGGGCGAACGGCTTGCCTGCCCGGTGCGTCGCCTCGGCCCACGCCTCGACATCCTCCGGTTTGCGAAAATCCCGCCGCGCGGAGAGGCCGATGCCATCGGCGATGGCGAGGAGCTCTTCCGCCTCGCGGGCGTCGAACGTGTTGCGGGCAGGTCGGCCCAGCAGGAAGGGTTCGACGGCGAGGTCGGTGAGGTTGGCGACCGCTTCGACGCCGGCCAATCCGCCTTCGCGGAAATCGAGGAAGCGCGCGGTGCCGCACGCTGCCATCTCCTCGGCGTAGCGGCGCACGCCCGCCTCAAGCGCGGCCGGCGTCATGCGAGCTAGTTGGTGCTCTTTCCAGCCGCCCGGACCCACGAGCGCCGCGAGGCTCGTCGGCTTGCCCGGTGCGTCGCGCAGCGCGGCGTCGGCGACGTGGGTGTGGCCGTTCACAGGGGCGGGAACAATCCAGCCGGTGGCGTCCGGTTTGGTGGGCGAGGGCCCTTCCCCCCAGGCGACGCAGCGCCCAGCCTCCACCTCGAGCCAACCCTCCACCGCGGCGTCGCGCAGCAGGAGTTTGCCGGCGAAGAGGGGCACAGGCGGTCCAGGCGACCCACCGCCAAAGCCTTTGTTGGCCACGGCCGTGCGTTTGCGTGCGCGACCACATCCTCGCCATCGACGAGGGAACCACCGGCGTCACCGCCCTCGTTCTCGATGCGGGGCGCCGCGTCGTCGGCCGCGCCTATGCCGAGCTTCCGCAGAGCTACCCCCGCCCCGGCTGGGTCGAGCAGGATGCCGCCCGCATGCTCGCCACCGTGACGACGGTCGGCCGCGACGCCCTGCGTGCCGCCAAGATGGCTCCGTCTCGCGTCGCGGCAATCGGCATCGCCAACCAGCGCGAAACAACAATCCTCTGGGACCGCAAGACGGGAACCCCGGTCGCCCCCGCCATCGTCTGGCAGGACAAACGCACCGCGACACGTTGCGAGGAGCTGAAGACGGAGTGGGAGCGCCCCGTGCGGCGCAAGACCGGCCTCGTCCTCGACCCCTACTTCAGCGCCACGAAGCTGGAGTGGCTCCTGCGCGACGCGAAACGCAGGGCACGAGCGAAGAAGGGGGAGCTTGCCTTCGGAACGGTGGACGCTTGGCTTGCCTCCCAGCTCACCGGCCGGCACGCCACCGACACGACGAACGCGAGCCGCACCTTGCTCTGGAACATCCGCACCGGAGCGTGGGATGAGGAGCTGCTGGAACTGTTCGGTGTCCCGGAGGGTGTCCTTCCCGAAGTTCGACCAAGCTCCGGTGAGGTTGGCATAACAACGGCGTTTGGCGGCACGATTCCGGTCGCAGCGCTGGTTGGCGACCAGCAGGCAGCACTTTTCGGGCAGAGCTGCACCAGGCCTGGGGAGTCGAAGTGCACCTATGGAACCGGTGCTTTCCTGCTCCAGCACACCGGCCCCCAAGCGATCGCAAGCCGCAGCGGACTTCTCACGACGCGCGCCGCGAACTTTGACAGCAAACCCCAGTTTGCCCTCGAAGGGGCGGTCTTCACGGCGGGTGCAGCCATCCAGTGGTTGCGCGACCAGCTCGGCTTCTTCGCCACCTCCTCCGACATCAACGCGCTGGCTTCAGAGGTCCCTGACTCCGGTGGCGTCGTGGTGGTGCCGGCGTTCACCGGGTTGGGCGCTCCGCATTGGGACTCCCAGGCGCGCGGCGCCATCCTCGGACTCACGCGCGGCTCCGACCGGCGGCACATCGCCCGCGCCGTGCTCGATTCGATTGCGTTCCAGTGCGCCGACGTCGTCGCCGCGATGGAGAAGGACTCGGGCAAGCGGGTGCCGAGACTGCGCGTCGATGGCGGAGCAAGCCAGAGCGATCTGCTGCTCCAGACGCAGGCGGACCTTCTGCAGCGGCCCGTGGTGCGCCCCGCCAACGTCGAGACGACGGCGACGGGGGCGGGCTTCCTTGCCGGCATCGCAACCGGATTGTGGGGGCTCTCCGACGTTCGGCAGGCAACGCAGGGCGATGTTCAGCTCCACCCGAAGCTGAAAGCGGAGCAGGCGCGCAAAAAGAGGGCGACCTGGTCGAAAGCGGTCGCCGTGACGCGGTCGTTCACGCCGCCGACTTGAGGGCCGCCGCGAGGACATCCATCGCGCCGTCAATCTGGGCGGCGTTGACATTGAGGGCGGGAATGATGCGCAGCGAGTTCTTGCCGCAGCCGAGCAGAACGAGGCCGCTCTTCCAGGAGGTTTGCTCGACCGCGTCGCGCAGCTTGGGGTCCGCCTTGGGGGCGCCGCCAACGCCCTTCTTCTTGGGGTCCACGAACTCGATGGCGCGCATCAGGCCGAGGCCGCGGTGGTCGCCGATGAAGTCATGTTTCTCCTTCATTTCCGCGAGCCGCTTGCCGAGGTGGGCGCCCATGCGGGCACTGTTCTCGACCAGTTTTTCGCCCTCAAGGACATCGAGCGTGGCAAGGCCAGCGGCGCATCCGAGGACGTTGCCACCGTAGGTGTTGCTGTGGGCGCCCTTCTGCTTGAAATCAAGCTTGGCGGACAGGATGCAAGCACCAATCGGGTAGCCGGAACCCATCGCTTTGGCGACGCTCACCGTGTCCGCCTGGACGCCGAAATGTTCCGCCGCGAACATCTTGCCGGTGCGACCAAAGCCGGTCTGCACCTCGTCCGCGGCAAGCAGGATGCCGTTGTCGTCGCAGAGCTTGCGCAGCATCTTCGGGAACATCTTCGGCGGCACGACGTAGCCCCCTTCGCCCTGCACCGGTTCCCAGAAGAGGGCCGCGGTGTCGTCGGCGGGAAGGGCGGTCTCGAAGAGGGTCTCGATGGATTCGATGGCGCGGTTGGCAAGCTCTTGCGGCTCCTCGTAACCGTCGATGCGCCACACGTTGCGGTACGGGTTGGGAAACGGGACGTGGTGGACGCCCGGCATGGAGCCGAAGAAACCCTGCTTCTGACGCACTTTGCTGGCGGTAAGGCTGAGACTGCCCTGCGTGCGGCCGTGGAAGGCGCCGAGGAAGGCAAGGAACTGATTGCGGCCGGTGGCCGCTTTGGCGACCTTGATGGCCGCCTCGTTCGCCTCGGTCCCGGACTGCACGTAGAACACCTTCGCCTTGCCCTTGACGGGGGCGATCTTGCCGAGCCGCTCGGCGAGTACCACCTGCTGCTCGTAGTAGAAGTCGGTGCCTGCGAAGTGCATCAGTCGGGCCGCTTGCGCCTGGATGGCGGCAACCACGGTGGGGTGGCAGTGGCCGGTGTTGAGGACGCCAATGCCGGAGGCGAAGTCGAGGAGGCGGTTGCCGTCGGCGTCCTCGATGATGACGCCGCGACCTTGGACCGCGGTGACGGGGGCGGTCTTGGTGGTGGTGGCGAGGGCGACGTCGTCGCGCGCCACGATGGCCTTGCTGCGCGGCCCCGGCAGAGCGGTCTTGAGCAGCGGCGTGGACTCTTTTCCGGTGATGGCCATGGTGCACCTCGCAGAGAGGCTCTGCGATTTTCGCAATGATACCACCTATCTGTTGGTGAAAGCCCTGTCGGTTGGCAAATGACTTGGCTCTACGTTTTTCGTGGCAAAGGCTCTTGACCAAAAACCAAGTGGCCGCGCGCATGATGACGGAGCTTCTGCTGGCCCTGGTGCCGCTTTTCGTCGTCGTGGACCCTCTCGCCAGCGTCGGTCTCTACCTCGGCCTCACCTCACGGCAAGACCGCAAAGGGCGCGACCGCATCGCACTGCGGGCCAGCCTGTTTGCTGCCGCCGTCCTCATCGCCTTCGCCCTCACCGGCCAAGGACTGCTCCGTTACTTGGGCATCGAGCTCTACAGCTTGCGCGTCGCCGGAGGCGTGCTGCTGACGCTCATCGGCCTCAACATGCTCAAGGAGGGCGAAGAGGTCCCCATGCGCGAGATTGCAGAGGGCGAGCTGGACGTTGCCACGGGCGGCAACCACTCCGCCGCCCCGGTCGCGCACGACCCCAGCTTCGTGCCGCTTGGACTGCCGATGCTTGCGGGTCCGGGTGCCATCAGCCTGGTCATCGTGCAGGGCACCCAGTTCGGCACCTTCACCATCGCCACCGCCATCGTCATCACCATGGTCGCCTCGCTTGGCGTCCTCATGGTCGCCTCGCGCGCCAGCCACGTCATTGGTGAGAATGGGCGCCGCGTCATCACCCGCATCATGGGCTTGCTGACGGTGGCGTTCGCGGTGCAGTACATCTTCGACGGCGTCAACGGATGGTTGGCCGGACGGGTGTGACGTTCTCTCGGGGGCTGGAGGCCCCATGTCGCGGAGGTAAAGCCTGCAGGCCGAGCCTATGGGCGTCTTGGTGCATCTTCGAAGATGCTAATATCGGGGTCGGCGGCGCCGA
Organism: Thermoplasmatota archaeon; assembly: GCA_038046785.1. Classification (GTDB taxonomy): domain Archaea; phylum Thermoplasmatota; class E2; order JACPAO01; family JAHFTW01; genus JAHFTW01. Next base: position 249,956 of record JBBSVM010000004.1, on the reverse strand, counting down.
GATTCAAAAGCACCTTACATGGGTTGGACGGACTCACCAATCAGGTTAAGGCCTCGTCGTGAAGCCTACCGAGCATGCCACGACAGCTCGGGCTCCTTGTCCTTGTCGCATCCCTTCTTGTCGCAGGATGCGCCTCGCCGTCGAATCCGACGACCTCTGGCAGCCCTTCGAACCAACCGGAGATCTCCAGCGGCATGGTCGAACCGAAGCCCTCCGCTCCGGTTGCCGCCTTTGTGGCGCGTGAAGTGTTCAACGAGACCTACACGATGAATCCAACCACCTCCCCCTCGGCCGTGACCGTCACGGTGCCAGAGGGCGGAAACCAGCTTTTGGCAAACGTCACGATCTCCAACACTGCCCCTGCGTACCTCGTCAACCAAGAACTGGACGCGCAGGGGCAATTCAAGGACGCCCTCACCATGACGGCACCTTCTGGAAAAACCACGGTAATCGACGGCGCAGCCTCCGGACCGATTGCCGCGACCAATGGCGTAACGAGGCATCTCAGCCAGGGCGTTGAGTTCGAGGCGGGGGAGTGGACATTCGCCTTCAGCTTGATTGGCACGAACGCAGAAGTCCGGGTCACCTTCTTCGTGGCGAACAGCACGGTTGGATGATGCGGCGGCCCAGCATTTGGACGAGTCCGCCGGCTCCCAAACCCTGAAATCGCGCCCCCAAGTCGCGCAACCCATGGTTCTCGTTGGAAAAACCGCCCCTGACTTCACCGCCAAGGCCGTCATCGGCCAAGACTTCGTCGACTACAAGCTCAGCTCGAACTGGACCTCGAAGAAGCCGAAGGTCACGCTGCTCTTCTTCTATCCTCTCGATTTCACCTTCGTCTGCCCCACCGAAATCATCGCGTTCTCGGACCGCATCAAGGAGTTCGAGTCGCGCAACGTCCAGGTCGTCGGCGTCTCCGTGGATTCCGAGTACAGCCACCTGGCGTGGAAGAACACCCCGCGCAACCAGGGCGGCCTCGGCACCATCCAGTACCCGCTCGTCTCCGACCTCAAGAAGGAGATTGCCACCGCGTACGACTGCCTCGCCCCCGACGGCACCGCCTACCGCGGCCTCTACCTCATCGACGCCAAGGGCATCGTCCGGCACGCCCTCGTCAACGACCACCCGCTTGGCCGCAGCGTCGATGAGGCCATCCGCACCGTGGACGCCCTTGCCCACTTTGAGACGCACGGCGAGGTCTGCCCCGCCGACTGGAAACCCGGTGAACTCGCGATGACGGCCGACCCGGTGAAGTCGCAGGCTTATTTCGGTGCCAAGAACAGCAATGGCGCCAAGGCGAAGGTCACTCTGAAGGCGAAGTAGTCACGCGGGCATTGAAAGACCCGCCAACTCCGCTTGGGTCGCGATGGTCCGAGCATCGGGAGCGCCACATTCGCAGCGCAGAGCCGCCGTCGCTGCAGGAGGCTGGCGTGCGGCGAGGTCGGCAAGCCGATGGAGCGCCGCCGAAGTCATCCTGCGCCCGCCCGTGGAGGTTGTCCGAGCGGGGCGAACCCGCGTGACGAACGCTTCGACCGCGGACCAGCCGAGGATTTGGGCGTAGCCGCGCTGCGGCGCCGAGACTACGAGCGGTTCGAGAAGTGCGGCCGTGGCGATGTCAGCCGCCGTCGGTTTGGTTCCGAAAAGGAACGGCGAGCTTGCCAAGCGACGCGAGACCTTCTCCAAGATGATTGGAACGGCCTTGGCGTCCGCGTCGTCGAAGCGGCGCGCCTTGAGGGTCTTGAGGACGCCGAGGTAGATGCGGCGCGCTGCAGGCGTCCGGCTCCACCAAGGTAGGCCGTGGCCACGCGCAAGCCGAGGGTTGGCGAGCAGGGCGCGGTACGCTTCACGGCGCGCCACCGGACCGATGGTGGTGTCCGCCCAAGTTTCCCACGCCGCGACGTCGGAGGTCGCCTCGATGGGGTAGAGGGCGGGTGCGTTGGGCGCTTTGTGGGCGTCGGCCCAGAGGAGAATGCGGCCAGCTCCGACAATCAGGGCATCGCCATCGACGAGGATGGGCACAGTGCCCTCCGGGTTGATGCGGCGCAATCGGCGCAGGCCAAAAAGGCCAACATCAAGGGTGCTGTACGCAATGCCCGCCTGGCTCAAGCCCCATTCTGCCTTGCGGCAGAAATGGCTGAAGGGGAGGCGCACCAAGACCGGATTGGCCACGGTCGTTCAATGGGGCGTGCTGGATGAATGGATGGGTCAGGGCGGAGTTCTGCCGCGCCGTCCGAGCGCCAGGGCCAGCAGCGCGAAAAGTCCGAGCGCCGCGATGACGACCACGGCACCGGGCGCAATGAGCGTGGCAACCAGGCAACCGGTAAGTGCGGCAGCCCCGACGGCGAGAATGGGGCCGGAACGGGTGCGCGAACTCCTGAGGGTCTCGACTTTCGCGGCCAGCTTCGCCTGACCCGCCTTCGCCTCGATGCGGGCCGCCTCGCGCCCGCCCGCCTCCGCTCGCAGGCGCTCCAGCTCGGCGCGCGCCTTGCGCAGTGCATCGACGTCTTGCTTGTGGCGCTCTTCGGCTCGCCGCACCGCCTCGGCACGGTTGGCGAGGTCGCTCTGTGTGGCGCGTCGCGTCGCCTCCCATTCTTCGCGGTCACGCCGCAGCGCTTCCACGCGGCGTCGCTCCTGCGCTTTCAGGTCGCGCAGTTTCTCCTCGAACTCCCGCTCCAGCTCGGCGCGCTGCATGCGCAGCTCACGCGCTCCGTCGCTTTCGGGAACGTCGGCGGACGGGGTCACGTCGGGCATGTTCAGCAGCAAACGGGTGTCGGCGGCGTGCCCGGCACCTGGGTTCCGTCGCGCAGCTTTTCGCCCGGGACCGGGACCGGGTAGCGGCCGGTGATGCAGCCGGTGCAGAGTTCTTCTTCCTTGAACCCGAGTGCCTGGTAGAGTCCCTGGTGGCTGATGTAGGCGAGCGAGTCGGCGCCAATCATCGTCTCAATTTCCTTCACCGACTTGCTGGCGCCAACCAACTGGTCGCGCGTGTTCATGTCGATGCCGAGGTAGCAGGGAGCGACGATGGGCGGGCAGCCGATGCGGACATGGACCTCCTTGGCGCCGGCGTCGCGCACCATCTGCACGATGCGCTTCATGGTGGTGCCGCGGACGATGGAGTCATCCATGAGGACGACGCGTTTGCCTTCGAGGATGTGCTTCATCGGGTTGAGCTTCAACCGGACGTTGAGCTCGCGCACTTCCTGGGTTGGCATGATGAAGGTGCGGTGGACGTAGCGGTTTTTCATCAGCCCCTCCTGGTAGGGCAAGCCTGCCGCCTGCGCGAAGCCTTGCGCGTGGCTGCGGCCGGAGTCGGGGACCGGCACGACGATGTCGGCATCGGCGGGGGCTTCTTTGGCGAGGATGCGGCCAATGGATTCGCGCACTTCCTGGTTGAGGCGGCCGTCCATCCAGGCGTCGGGGCGGGCGAAGTAGACGTATTCGAAGAAGCATCGCGCAGGTTTCGGCGCGGCAAGCAGGGCAACGGTCTCCACCTTGCCTTTGCGCACGCGCACCACCTCGCCCGGCTTGACGTCGCGCACGAATGTGGCGCCGACGACGTCGAGGGCGACCGATTCGCTGGCGATCATGAAGCCGGTCGGGCCGCCTTTGGACCCCTTGAGCTCGCCGATGCAGAGCGGTTTGATGCCCCATGGGTCGCGCACGCCGTAGAGTTCGGAGCCGATGAGGAGCGAGAAGGCGAAGCTGCCCTGGAGCCGACCCATCGTCTCCTGGATGGCGCCGACATGGTTGCCGTTGTGCTTGGTGAGCTTGTTGGCGAGGAGACGGACGACCACCTCGGTGTCGTTGCCGGAGGAGAAGGCCCAGCCTTTTGCCTTCAGCTCCTCGATGAGGGAGTCGGTGTTGGGGATGTTGCCGTTGTGGGCGAGCGCAATGCCGCCCTGCGCCGACATGACGACCTGGGGCTGCGCATTCTCCTCCGTCGAACCGGCCGACGTCGAATAGCGGGTGTGACCGATGCCGGTGTGGCCGCGCAGTTTCTTGACGATGGCGGGGTCGAACACCTGGTCCACGAGACCCATCGCTTTGTGCGTCTTGAGTTCGTAGAGGCCGTCGAGCGTCGTCATGCCGCACGATTCCTGGCCACGGTGCTGCAGGCTCTGCATCGCGAAGTAGAGGAATGGCGCGACATCCTGGTCGAGCGCCATGCCGACGGTGCCGCAGGCGTCGTGAAACTTCTCATCCTCGAACAGGGGCTCGTCCGCCATCGTGTTCAGGACTGTCAGCCGGCTCGGTTGCCCCACGACCCTGCGACGGGGGCCGGGCATATAGGCGATGGCCCGCAATCACCTATGCGGGAAGGAAGCTGACGCGGCCGGTGTCGTTGTCGTAGAGCAAGCCGACCACCTCGAGGTCGTGCGGCATCATCGGGTGGCTGCGCACGAGAGCGACGGAGCGGCGAACGTTGTCGGCGGGGTCGGCGAATCCGCCGAGCCAGCGTTGGAAGTCCGGCCGCATCACATCGGCAAGCGGCGTGTCGGTCGTCTTCGCGATGCTCTTGGCAATGCGGAAATCGCCCTGACCCACGAGCGTCATGCCGCACTTGCTGTGGCCAAGGATGGCAATGTGGCGGACACCGAGGAGGTGGACGGCGACGACGAGGCTGCGCAGCGCGCCGTCATCGAGCAGATTGCCGGCGTTGCGAATGACTTTGGCGTCACCGTGCTTGAGCCCCAAGACTTTCTCGACGTTGTGCCGGGTATCCATGCAGGCGACGACGGCGAGGCCGAGGGCTGGCGGGGCGGCCAGTTCCCGGTCGGTGCGTTCCCAATCGCTCTCTACATAGGTCCGGTTGCCCGCGAGGAGCGTGTCCAGGACGGAGGGGCCTGCCATTGCCGGGTCGAGGGCAGCACCGGCCTAAACCTTGGCGGCTGGCCGTGCCGACGGGGCGGCCAAGTTTTCGCGCCAACCGGTGATGCGCAGGTGAGCGATGATGGGAAGGAACAGATCCCCCATGCGCAGCCCCTTCGGCGTGAGGCGGTATTCGACGCGGACGGGAACTTCCGGGATGACGGTGCGGGAGACGATGCCCTGGGCCTCCAATTCTTTGAGGCGTTGGCTGAGGGTTCGGCTGCCGATGCCGGGCAGGCCGTCCTTGAGTTCGTTGAAGCGGCGCGGCTGCTTCATGCGCAGGAGGAAGCAGATTTCGATGCTCCATTTCTGCAGTAGAGGGTTGAGCGCTTCGACGCTGCGCTGCACTTCGCGGTCCAGGTCGCCGTAGCCGGTCAGCCAGGTCACCACTTGGTCCATGGCGGCGCGGTGGCCCACGGCGAGCTCGTCGAGGAAACCGTCGAGCTGGCCAATCATCTCCGCATTAAGCGCCATTTGCTCTTTGTCGCCGCGCCGGCCGGTGGGCGGGGGTGGTGCGACGGGAGGAAGCGGCGCTGCGGGCGATGCACTCGTGGGGGGCCCTGTAGGTGATTGTGCCGATGCGTGTCCAGGAGCGGCGGTCGGTGGCGGAGCCCTGCTTTTACGGCGGATACCTAAGTTCATGCTCTCAACTGACCCCCTTATACCGTCCGGGGTGATGGAAGTTTCGTCCTGGAAGCAATCCCTTGATTGGGACCAGCTTCCAAGATTGAACCGGTGTCGAAATGGAACTTCAACAGGTACCTGCCGTCGAAGGGGCCCCAGATGCAGCCGATCCGTTCCCGCAGCACCGGGACTCCGTCTGGAGCAAGGTCTTGGTTCTCACCTTCGTCATCGGCCCCCTCCTGGCCGCCGGCTACGGCATCTACTCGTTCTGGGGCGCCGGCGTCGGCTGGCTCGAAATCGGCCTCCTGCTCGGCATGTGGTCCTTCACCGGAATCGGCATCAGCCTCGGCTTCCACCGCATGCTCACCCACCGTGCCTTCACCGCCCGCGCACCCACCAAGGCGATTCTTCTCATTGCGGGCACGATGGCCATGCAGGGCCCCGCCGCCGACTGGGCCGCCACCCACATCCGTCACCACGCCAAGGCCGACCGTGAAGGCGACCCGCACAGCCCCCTGGATGGCTTCTGGCACGCCCACATGGGCTGGCTGCTGCGCGACCAGTTCGTCCGCACCGGCATCGCCCACGACAAGTTGATGGCAGACCCCATCACCCGCTTCATCAGCAAGACCTGGGTCGTGTGGGCGACGCTCGGCATCCTCCTGCCCGGCTTCATCGCCTTCGCCATCACCGGAACTCTCTTGGGCGCGCTCAACGGCCTGCTCTGGGGCGGTCTCGTCCGCGTCTTCTTCGGCCACCACATCACTTGGAGCGTCAACTCGCTCGGCCACCTCTTCGGCACGCGCCCCTTCCAGACCACCGACAAGGCGACCAACAACTTCGTCGTCGCCCTGCTCGGCTGGGGCGAGGGCTGGCACAACAACCACCACGCCTTCCCCCGCGCCGCCTACATCGGCATGCGCTGGTACCAGGTGGACATCGGGCGCTACACGCTGACCGTGCTCAAGTGGCTCGGCCAGGTGCGCAACATCCACATGCCGAGCCGCGCCGAGCGTCTCGCCCGCCGCCGCGCCCGCGCCTCGCGCAAGCCAGCCGCAGCCTAAACGCCAAAGCCATCTCCCGCCGCTGGCTCCGCAGAGGCATGACGCATCCCGGCGCCCTGCCGAAACCGGGTCGGTTCGAGCGCCGCCTCGTCGGCCTCTTCGTTCGCAGCACGATGTTCCGCCGCCGCCATGCAACCGGCTGGAGCGTCCCGGCAGAATTGGCCCACGAAGAGCTGCGTTTCGAAGGCAACACGGGCGCCGACCTGGCAGGGCGCCATTTTCTCCACCCCAACCCGCGCGGCATCGTCGTCCTCGCACACCCCGACCGTCGCTACGGTCAACACTGGTTCGTCAAGGAGGGCTGGATTGCCTGGCTGCTGGAGAACCGTTTCTCGGCGCTGACCTTTGATTTCACCAACTACGGCGCAAGCCGCGGCGGCTCCACCTACCTGTTCGAGGACCTCGTTGCAGCTGCACGGGTGGCGCGCGAACGGGAACCAGGCATTCCGGTCCACATCATCGGACTCAGCCTGGGGGCGTTCTCGGCGGCCAACGCCAGTCCGGAGCTGGACTTTGTCGAGTCCATCACCCTCGAGTCGCCCTATCCCAGCTTCAACTCCTGGTACGAAGGCGACGGCCACCGCGTCGGCAAGGCCGCCATGGCGCTCTTCGACAAGACTTGGCCGCGCACGGCGGCACTCATCCAGGCCGATCGCCGCATCGCCGCATGCAACGCCAAACGCATCCTGGTCGCCGCGTCGTCGAGCGACGAGGTCACCGCCATCGCGCTGACGCGCCGCGTTGCCTCTGGGGCGCCCCCCACCCGCACCAACCTCCTCGAAGTTGCCGGGGTGCCGCATCTCGGCCTCTTCGCCCTGCCGCGTTACCGAGCTGCCCTTCTGGCGACGCTCACCGGAGACGGCTGGCCGCCGTCGTCGGCTTCTTGAATCGGTTCCGACTCGACGCCTCCGTGCCCGCCGAGGCGATCGCCCAGACCAACCTTCCCTTTCCGCTCTTTCGCCGCGGCAAGGTGCGCGACGTCTACGACCTCGGCGACGCGCTCTTGATGGTCGCCACCGACCGCATCAGCGCCTTCGACGTGGTCCTCAGCCCTGGCATCCCGGACAAGGGCGCCTGCTTGACCCAGATGAGCAATTTCTGGTTCGACCAGCTCGCCGACGTCGTCCCCAACCACCTCGTCCACACCGACGTGCGCGCCTACCCGAAAGCTCTCGCCCCGCACGCCGCCCTCCTCAAGGGCCGCAGCATCGTCGTCGAGAAGCTCAAGCCGCTGCCGGTCGAGTGCGTCGCGCGCGGCTACCTTGCCGGCTCGGGCTGGAAGGAGTACAAGAAATCCGGGACCGTCTGCGGCCTCCCGCTCCCCACCGGCCTCGTCGAGTCGCAGCGCCTGCCGCAGACGCTCTTCACGCCGAGCACCAAGGCGGAGACCGGCCACGACGAGAACATCACGTTCGAACAGACCATCTCCATCATCGGCCGCAAGAAGGCAGAGTTCCTGCGCGAGACCACCATCCGGCTCTACGAGAAGGCGGCGAAGTTCGCCCTCGCGCGCGGCATCATCATCGCCGACACCAAGTTCGAGTTCGGCGAGCGTCCCGACGGCACCATCGTGCTCATGGACGAGATCCTCACCCCTGACAGCTCCCGCTTCTGGCCCCTGGCGCAGTACGAAGCGGGCCGCGGCCAGGCCAGTTTCGACAAGCAGTATCTGCGTGACTGGCTGGAGACCCAGCCGTGGGACAAGACGCCGCCCGGCCCCCCGCTCTCCGCCGAAGTGGTGGCCGGCACGCAGAAGCGCTACTTCGAGGCGTACGAGCGGCTCACCGGCCGGCCGTTTTCCCTTTGAAGCACGCCGACGCGTGCGCCGTGGTTCAATAACCCTTTAAGCCGGGGGTCCATGGAAAATCAGATGCGCATTCCGGCGGCCGACCGCGCTTTGACGGTCCTTGGATACCTGCCGTTTCTCTTCTTCATCCCGGTGCGCTTCCGCCGCCAGTCGCTCTTCGCGCAGTTCCACGGCCGCCAGTCGGGCGTCCTCTTTGCGCTCTGGTTCATCCTCTGCATCATCCTCTTCGTCGTCCTCGCCTTCGTCGGAGCCGGGCTCTCCATCTACTTCTTCGGCGTCATCTTCGTCGCCACGTTCGTCTATCTCTTCTTCATGATTGTCGGCATGGCGAAAGTGCTGCTGGGCGAGCGCTACCGCATGCCGGTCGTGGCCGATGTCGCGCTGCTGCTTCGCCTGTAGGACCGCCGAATCGGCAACGCTTATCTCGCGCAAATCCCCCTGCTGATTCGATGGCGCGCGTCGCGGTGGTTCCTCTGGTCGCAGCGACGTTGCTGCTGGCCGGCTGTTTGGCCGACCTCGGGCTTGGCGAAGCGCGCACGGAATGGGCCTACGCGGCAACGCAGCTCGACCAGATGGCCGACCTGGGCCGCACCGGTTCCGGCGTCCGCGTCGCCCTTTTGGACACCGGCGTCAACCCGGACCACCCCGCCCTGGCACATCTCTTTGATGGCGACCGCGCCGATGGCGAAGTGGTCGGGTTCCAGGACTTCGTGGCGGGCCGTTCAGCGACCCCGTACGACGACGATGGGCATGGCAGCCACGTGCTCGGCATCATCGGCGCCGATGGCTCGACGCTCGGCGACCAACTCACGTATGGCGGCGTCGACTTGCAGGGAGGTGCACCCGAGGCGCAGTTCTACGTCGCCAAAGTGTGCGGCGCAGAGTCGGTCGGCTGCCCCGACAGCGCCGTGCTTGCCGGTCTCAAGTGGGCCACAGGTCAAGGGGCGCAAGTCATCAGCCTCAGTCTCGGCCGCGCCGGAGGCGTCGCGGCGCTGGGGGGCATTCTGGGCGATGAACTGACCAACGCGGTAAATGCAGCCATCGACCGCGGCATCGTCGTGGTCGCATCGGCCGGCAACGATGGCCCCGACAACGCCGACGTCGGCTACCCCGCCAACATTGCGGGCGTCCTCGCCGTCGGAGCGATTCAGAAAGATGGCGCCGTGTGGGAAGGCTCCAACCGCGGCGACACCAGCATGGCGTGCCAGATGGTTCCATTCCTGGGCAACCAGGGCCGCTGCGACCCCGACAAGAAGCCCGAATTGGTGGCCCCCGGCGTGGAAATCCTCTCGGCCTGGACGGAAGGCTCCTACGTCAAGGCCACCGGGACCAGCCAAGCCTGCCCCTTCGTCACCGCCACCGTTGCGTTGCTGCTGCAGGACCGCCCGGCCCTCAACGACCGCGCCGACGTCCAGCACCTCAAGACGACCCTCATGCAGAGCGCAAAACCGGTGGGGGGCCAGGACAAACCGCATGACGCCGCGGCGGGGTACGGCGTCGTCCAGGCGCGCGCAGCACTCGACGCCTACCGGCCCCGGTGATTTTTCAAGCCGGACCGCCTGGAGCGCACATGCGAATCTTCGCCCTGGCCGCCTGCACATTCTTGCTTGCCGGCTGCGCCTCGTCGACCGTGGACCCGGAAGGGCAAGGCGGCCAGCAGATGGAGCCGAAGGATGCTTTCGAGGCGGTCCGCCGCGCCGTAGAAGGCCTGCCCTGCGACGTTCCAGTGGATGCCGCCACCAGCGACAACCTTGCCCGCGTCGCCAACATCACGTTCGAGGAAGGGGGCACCGGCGACATCGACATCCGCGGCCGCCTGCTCGCCACGACGCGGTCCCTCCATGACGTGAGCGACCCGCTGCAACCCGTCCAACTCTCCGATTTCTCCGAATTCGACATCCAAGCCTCCGGCGACGTGAAATTCCTCGCCGACAACCAGACGCTTGTCACCGGCACGGGCGACGGCATTCTCCTCATCGACATCCGCGACCCCAGCGAACCCCGGGTCGAGGACCACTGGACGTTCGGGGAGTTCACCGGCATCAATCTGCCCGGTGGCTCCACGTTCCTGAACGCGCACATGCTGTTCTCAGCGCGCATCGCTGGCGACGACTGGGTGTTCCTGGCCCCCAACAGCAACTCCGGCATCTGGATTCTGCGCGTCGAAGGCGAGGTGGGCAGCCGCGTCCTCACCTACGTCACCCAGACCCTCCCCGCCGAGGGAGGGCCGCTTGGGCCGCACGACCTGTTTGCGCACCAGGACCCCTTCACCGAGGAGTGGCTGCTCTACTCTGCGGACGGCTTCCACGGCTGGACCGTCTTCAACATCGACGACCCTGCCAACCCCACCGTGGTGGGCGGCTACGTTCTGCCGCAACCCGGCTACACCCACACCATCCAGTCCACCCGCATGGGAGAGCGCCGCATCGTCGTCACGATCGCCGAAGTGGGCGAAAACCTCATGCAGGTTTTTGACGCCACCATCCTCCAAGCTCCGATTCTTCTGGCCGCCTGGCAGGTCGAGGTGGCCGCAACGACGCCGCAGCACAACCTCAACATCGTCGAAGGCTTGCTCTACGTCGCGCACTACGGCTACGGCATGTTTGTGTTCGACCTCGACGATGCGGGCACGCTGCCAGCAATTGGCACGACAACGGTGGCCCCCATCGCCCACTATGACCCGGTCCCTGGTGGAAACCCATACATTGCCGGCATCGGCGGCTTCGAGGCGGTCTATGATGTCATCGTACAGGATGGCCTGCTCTACGTCAGCGGCTTCAGCCCGCCCGTCAACGGCATCGACATCCTCGCTTTCGGCTGCATCACCCCCGGCGACTCCCAACAGCGCAGCGTCGGATGAGCCGCGACCCGCTCTGAGTTCTGCCCGACGAGCCGCAGATCGCGCAGACGCCCGCAGATAGAGACCTTCGGGCACTCTGCGGCATCTGCGAAATCTGCGGTTCCGGAGAAGGTGGCCCTCGAGTCGCCTCGACCCGACCGTTCAAGAACCACCCGTCCGTGGCGACGGCGTGGTCCACGACGTCCTCATCATCGGCTCCGGCCCCGCCGGCTGCACGGCAGCCATCTATGCGGCGCGCGCCAACCTGAAGGTTCTCGTCATCGCTGGCTTCGAGGCGGGCGGACAACTCATGATCACCAGCGACGTCGAGAACTACCCCGGCTTCGCCGAGGCCATCACCGGCCCGAAACTCATGGAGGAGATGCGCAAGCAGGCGATGCGGTTCGGCGCCGAGTTCCGCGACGAGGACGCAACCACTGTCGACTTCACGAAGCGGCCATTCAAGGTCACCAGCGACTCCGGCGTCCACGAAGCGCGCGCCGTCATCGTCGCCACCGGCAGCACCGCAAAATGGCTCGGACTCCCGAGCGAGACCCGCCTGCGCGGCCACGGCGTCTCCGCCTGTGCCACCTGCGACGGCTTCTTCTTCAAAGAGAAGGAAGTGGTCGTCATCGGCGGCGGCGACTCCGCGATGGAGGAGGCGCTCTTCCTGACGAAGTACGCGACGAAGGTCACCATCATCCACCGCCGCGACTCCTTCAAGGCAAGCAAGATCATGGCGGCACGCGCGCAGAGCCACCCCAAGATCAAGATCCTCTGGAACACCACGGTCGAGGAGCTCCTTGGCGAGACCACCGTCACTGGCGTGCGCATCAAGAATCTGCAGAGCGGCAAGACCGAAACCTACCCCTGCCAGGGCTACTTCTCGGCGATTGGCCACAACCCCAACACCAACCTGTTCAAGGGCTCCCTGCGCCTCGATGAGGCGGGCTACGTCGTCCAAGAGGGAGCGTACGACACCTACACCTCCGTCGAGGGCGTCTTCGTCGCGGGCGACGTGTACGACCACCGCTACAAGCAGGCCATCACGGCGGCCGGTTCCGGCTGCAAGGCGGCCATCGACGCCGAGCGCTGGCTTGAGACGCAGGCGCACTGACGCCGACGACCGAAACGCGATGGTGCGGATGCCGGTTCGGCGAAATCGGTGCAATCATTGGATGAGCCGGGAGTTGTTGGGCCGAACGTGTCCGCCGATTAGGCCGATTGCACATCGTCGTTGCTACGCTACAGCGCGTCGAGTCGCTTGAGATGGCGCGCCCCATCCTCGCGGCCAAGTGCGATGCCGGCCCGGATGGCGCCGATGTCGCGGCTCAAGCGGTGCAGGCCAGTCGTCTGGAGAGGTCGGATGATGGAGACGGAGAGACCAGCGGGCGGGCGCTCGGCCCAGGCGATGGCTTCGTGTTTGCGCTCCTGGTGATGGACAATCCCTTCCCGAAGTGCTGGCCAGCGCCGCGCCGTGAACTCGGCAAGGATTGGGTTGTCGCGGCGCAACGGACCAGGCGGATTGTTGAGGATGAGCGTGATGTGGTCATGCCCTTCGGCCGCGGCGCGTCGCACAGGAATGGGGTCGGTGATGCCGCCGTCAAGGTAGCGTCTGCCGCCGATGGAGACGACAGGACCTGAGGCGGCAGGAAGCCGTCCGGTCGCCTTGAGCCACGAGATGACGTCGGTGCAGCGCAGGTCTTGGTAGTGGGCCGCACCGGATTCGACGTCGCTCGCCACGACCACGACCGGCGACGGGTAGCGCTGGACCGCGGCGATGTCGAGCGGGTGCTCCTTGAGATACACGATATCGAGAAGCGCCTCATGGTCGAGAAGGGGGCCGCGTCGTGTAAGCCAGCGGCCGTAGTTGACGATGCGGCGGTCACCGGCATAGGGCCAGGTCTCCTCTGCGTAGACTGCCTGCCCCGCCGAAAACCACGCGGCAAGCGCCCCACCCGCGGAGGTGCCGTACAGGGCATCAAAGCGGGTGTGCCCCGCCTCTTCGAACGCCGAGAGGACGCCGTTGGCGTACGCCCCTTTCATTCCACCTCCTTCGATGACCAGGGCGTGCGACACAAGCCCAGGAGGCTGGGGAGTCGGATAAGCGCGGCGACCCTCGCTTCGTTCAGGTCGTGTTGAGGATGGTGAGCCCGGCGGGGCCAACCTGGACGGTTGCCCAGGCGTGGATGGGAATCCCGAAACGCTGCACGAGAGCGGGCCGCGCGCTTCCTTTGTCCACAGCAACGAGGGCGCCCACGGCGCGTGCGCCGGTCTGCGGGATGGCCTCCAGAAGTGCCGAAAGAGTCCCGCCGGTGCTTAGGACGTCATCCACGACGACGACGCGGTCGCCCGGGCCGAGATCGTTGAGGTGGAGGGTTGCCGCTCCGTACCCCGTGCGGGCCGGAACTGCGACTTGGCCTTTGAGGTCGTAGGAACGCTTGCGGGCGGCGACGGATGGCAGCCCCGACGCAACGCTGAGCGTGGCGGCAAGAGGCAGACCCATCGCCTCGGGCGCCACGAGGAGGTTGGCCTCACGCAGGGTAGGCTGTCGTTGGGCCCAAGCGGTCCATTCGCGCAGAAGTTCCGGCTGCAGTCGCGGCACACCGTCCAGAAGCGGATGGGTGAGGTAGGCGTAGTCACCGCGCGGCTGGACAGTGGCGTTTCGCAACGATGTCTCGAAGGTTGTCAAAGGAGCGCCTCAAGGGCCGCGAGGAAGCGGTCGAGCGTGGCTCGGCTCACGTGCGGATTGACGACGACGCGCAGCGCTCCCATGCGAGCGACCCGGTTCAGGCTGAACCCTTTCTCGCGCAGCCGCTCCAGGAGCCGCGTGGCGTCGCCGTGGCGGAAGGTGACGACGCCGAGTTGCGGTTGGGCGACCAGCTCCACACCGAGCCGGCGCAGTCGGGCGGCGAGGTAGGCTGCGTTGTCCAGACAGGTCTCGGCGACACTCGCGAACCCTTTGCGCCCAAGGTGGCGATGGACGGCCCAGGCCGCAGCGACCGAGGCGCCCGGCCGGGTCCCCAGCAGCGTGCTCTGTTTGGCGGTGGAGAGATAGGGGCTTGCCACCGCGATGGAGTTCCAAGCCGCGCCGTCGCGTAGGAAGAGGGCGCCGGAGGGGATGGTCGCCATGCCGCCCTTGTGCGGATCGAGGCTGATGCTCCAGACGCCCGGCAGCAAGAAATCGAACGGGATGGGGGTGCGGCCCGCATCGCTCAGGAAGGGCAGCAGGTAGCCACCGTATGCGGCGTCGACATGGAGGGGAACGCCGCGTTCGTGGCAGAACCAGGCGATTGGTTCGATGGGATCCACCAGCCCCAATTCGGTGGTCCCGGCGATGGCGACGACGAGGGCGGTGTCGGGATTGATGGCTTTCGTCATCGCTTCGACGTTGGCGCGACCGTCCGGCCCGACCGGCACGAGGACCAAGTCGAGGTCCATGAGGCGGGCTGCCTTCTCGAAGCTAAAATGGGCGGACTCGGGGAGGACGACCTGCCGTTTTCCGGTGGCGGCTTTGGCGATGAGACAGGCAAGCAGGTTCGCCTCGGTCCCGCCCGAGACCATGCGGCCTGCCGCACCTTCGGGGGCGTGAAGAAGAGCTGCGAGGTCCGCCAGGACCTCCTGTTCGAGTTGTGCCGTTCCGGGGAAATGGCCGGGGTCGCCGAGGTTGGTTTCGAGGAAGAGGGCGTGCGCTTCCGCGGCGATGGGGTGGGGGGCCGTGCACATGGAGCCCAGCACCTCGCCCTCGCTGAAGGTGAAATCTTGGCCGCGCGCCGCCTTGAGGCCTGCCGACACCTTTGACCGGCTCCAGCCACGCTCCTGCACGCCGCGACGACTGGCTTCGCCCAGAAAAGCACGCCGGGGACGGGCAAACCGTTTCACACGACTCCCCGCATCCGTTATGCGCAGGTTCGCCATTGCCGACTCGTGCAGGTCGCCCACCCCCAGCTCAAGCCAGGGGCGGTGGAGTTCCGCGGCTTCCAGGCCAACTTGGCCCGCATCGCGGGCAACAAGGATACCCTCGTGGTGCTGCCGACCGGCATGGGCAAGACCGTGGTTGCCCTCCTGGTCCTCGCGGACGCGCTGCAAGCCGGAGCCCAGCACATTCTTGTTCTCGCTCCGACGAAGCCGCTCGTGGACCAGCACGCCGCCTTTCTGCGTTCCGTGTTCGCGGAGCCCTGGAGCGGCCGCATCCACGCCCTTACCGGAGACCAAGCGCCCAGCAGGCGGACCGCGGCCTACGCGGAGCCCGGCATCGTCGTCGCGACGCCGCAGGTCATCCAGAACGACATGGTTGGGGCGCGCATCGACGCGGCCAAGCTCGATTGGGTGGTCTTCGATGAGGCGCACCGCGGTGTTGGCGACTACGCCTACACCTTCATCGGCCAGGAACTTCTCAAGCACAACCCCACCGGCCGCCGGCTCGGTCTCACGGCGAGCCCCGGCCACGATGCGCGCAAAGTCGAGGAAGTACGGAAGTGGCTTGGGCTCTCCCACGTCGAGATTCGCACCGCCACCGACCCCGATGTGGCTCCCTACGTCCAAGAGGTCGCGATGGAGTGGGAGACGTTGCCGTTGCCGCCCAGCATGGCGCGCGTCTCGGCCAAACTCAACGAGGCGCTTGCGGACCGGGTGCGCGCTCTCAAAGCGACCGGGCTTCTCAAGAGCGCCGCAAGCAAACCGACCCGGCGCGAACTGCTCGAACTTGCGGGACAGCTCCAGGCCAAGTTGGCCGCCACAGCGCAGGGCGACCCCTCCTGGTACAGCGCCCTCTCGCTGCAGGCGCAAGCCATCAAAATCCTGCACGCCATCGAACTGGCCGAGACGCAAGGCTCCTCCGCCGTTGCCGAATACATTGGAACGATTCGGGCGGAGGCGGGCGGCGCCAAGCCGAGCAAAGCGACGCGCCAGGTGGCCGAGGATGTTCGCGTCAGCGAGGCGTTCGCCATCGCCCAAGCGGACGATGCGGAGAACCCCAAGCTTGGTCGCACCGGGACCCTTGTCCAGCAGGCGTTGGAGCGCGACGCCGACTCGCGCATCATTGTGTTCACCCACTACCGCAGCACCTGCGAACGGGTCGCCAAGCACCTTGCGACGCTTCCGGGCGTCCGGCCGGTGCTGTTCGTAGGGCAGGGCAAACGGGCCGGCCAAGACGGACTCACCCAGAAAGAGCAGAAGGCGACCGTGGAGGCGTTCAAGGCGGGCACCCACAACGTTCTCGTCGCCACCAGCGTGGCCGAGGAAGGGCTCGACATCCCATCCACCGACCTCGTTGTCTTCTACGAGCCCATCCCGAGCGAAATCCGCTCCATTCAGCGCCGCGGCCGCACGGGCCGCCATCGCGAGGGGCGGGTTGTCGTTCTCATGACGAAGGGGACCCAGGACGAGGCAGCGCACTGGTCAAGCCGTCGCCGCGAACAGCAGATGGTGCGCGAACTGCAGGGTTTGCGTGAAACCATCGCAACGCGGCCCGCCGGCCCCCAACAGGCGACCCTCAGAGCCGCCCCGGTGCCAAACACCGTTGCACCTCGCCCAACAGGCCCGCGCGTCATCTACGACCACCGCGAACAGTCCGGTGCTGTCGTGCGCCACCTGCACGACCTCGGTGCGACACTGGAGGCGCGCCAACTCGAGATTGCCGATTTCATTCTCTCTGATCGCGTCGCCGTCGAGCGCAAAAGCGCCGCTGATTTCGTCGACTCGTTGGTGGATGGCAGACTGTTCGAGCAGATTCGGCAACTCAAGGAGTACCCCAAGCCGTTTCTTCTCATTGAAGGGGAATCACTGCATGGTCACCGCGGCGTTTCGCCGGAGGCCATCCAAGGCGCGCTTGCCTCCATTCTCATTGACTACGGCATCCCCATCCTCCAGGTCCGGGACGGTGCCGAGACCGCCCGCTTCCTCCACGCCGTGGCAAAACGTGAGCAGTTCACCTCGGACCGCAAAGTGGCAGTGCGACCCGGCAAGCCCTCCACCGATGCCGACCTGCGCCGCTTCCTCGTCGCAGGGCTTCCGGGCGTGAGCGAAGTTCTCGCCGACCGGCTTCTGGCCAGGTTCGGTTCCCCCGCGAACGTCTTTGCCGCCTCGGCAAGGGAGCTGGCCGAGATCGATGGGATTGGCGAACAGAAAGCGGACGCAATTCGTCGCATTTTGGACGCGCCTTCGCCCTAGGTCGCGGGCCTTCGGCGGGCCACCAGGCAGAGCAGTCGGCCGACCGGAACCATTTAAGCGGGAACCTTCGTCGCCGCGCCCGTCCCTCCTGGAGAACGCCCGTTTTCCTCCTGGTGATTCCTATGGCCACACGCATCCAGAACATCACGACCGGCCTTGAGATGCTGATGGAGGACACCAGCGTGCCGCGCAACATCCGGCGCAACGCGGAGCAGATCAAGGCGATTCTCACCGACCAGTCCAAGCCTCTCGACGTGCGCAAGGCGAAGGCGATTGGCACCCTGGACGACATGGCCAACGACTCCAACATCCCGCTGCACGGCCGCACGCTGGTGTGGAACATCATGAGTCAGCTCGAAACTCTCGCCTAAGCGAGGTTTCGAGTAGGGCACGAAGCACCCCGGCCCGGCCGCCACGAAGTGGCGGGCGGGACTGGAGACGGGCCTAACGCGGGCTTGCCAGCGGTTCGTTTCCTCGGCCTGAAATAGCCCCTCCAAGAGTCATCCCTGGCATGGCTCTGCGCCGGCAGGTCGGCATCATCTACGGAGCGGTCAGCTCCACCGGCTTCGACGTCGCTGTCGGCGACGCCCAACTCAAACGGTTGGACTACGTCGAAGTGGAGGCGGAGGGCCAGCGCGTCCTTGGCCAAGTCGAGCGCGTCGTGCGACGCAGCAGCCTCAGCTACGAGCAGGCCATCGCCATCCCCGACGGTTTCGCCAACGAAGCGACCGAGCAGTTGACGGCGACCATCCGCGTCATCGGCTACCGCGACGGTCAGGGCCGCGTTCAGGTGCCGCGCACGCCGCTGCGCGCCGGCGTCTCCGTCATCCTCGCCGACGACGGCCTCATCACCAGCCTCCTCGGCCTGGAGCAGGACGCCGACGCAGGCGCCTATCTTGGTTTCGTGAAGGGCAGCCGTGTTCCTGTCGCCCTCGACATGGACATGCTGGCGCAGAAGCACCTCTCCGTGCTCGCCAAGACCGGTGCCGGCAAGTCCTACACGGTCGGCGTCATCCTCGAGGAGTTCCTCAAGGCCAACGTCCCCCTCGTCATCCTGGATCCGCACGGCGAGTACGGCAGCCTGCGCAGCGCCAACCTCGACGAAGCCGAAATTCAGTCGATGGTGCGCTACCGCATCAAACCGAGATCGTTTCACAAACAAATTCGGGAGTATGCGCTCGATACCGGCCTCAACCCGGAGGCGCAGAAGCTCACCTTGGCCGGCATGAACCTGGAAGGGCGCGAGATTGTTGAGATGCTTGGCAACAAGCTCTCGGGGTCGCAGGTGGGCGTCCTCTACCAGGCCATCCAGGATGTCAAGCAGGCGCTGCCCGCCTACACGCTCAAGGACATCCAGGACTCGGTGTCGCGCAACAAATCCAACGGCAAATGGAATGTCCTCAACGCCCTCGAATTGTTGGACTCGACGAAGCTTTTCGACCTGCGCGGCACCCCCGTCCGCGAGCTGGTCGCCCCCGGCCAGTGCTCCATCATCAACCTGAAGGGGGTGGGGCCAGACATCCAAGAAATCGTCGTCACCCGCCTCGCCTCGATGCTCTGGGAGGCACGCAAGCGCGGCGAGGTGCCCGCTCACATCTTGGTCGTCGAAGAGGCGCACAACTTCTGCCCCGAACGCAACGTCGGCAACGCGGTCTCGGGCGCCATCATCCGCACCGTCGCCTCCGAGGGGCGCAAGTTCGGCCTCGGCTTGGTCATCGTGTCGCAGCGACCGGCCAAGATTGACAAGAACGTCTTGTCGCAGTGCAACACGCAGGTCGTTCTGAAGGTCACCAACCCGAACGACCTCAAGGCGATTGTCCAGTCGGTCGAAGGCATCAGCAACGAAGTCGCCGACGAAATTCAGCGGCTGGCCGTCGGCGAGGCGCTCGTCGCCGGCGGCGGCCTGACGCAGCCGGTCTTCGTCGCCGTGCGGCCTCGCATGACGGCGCACGGCGGAAAATCGGTGAGCGTGCTTCATCTCGAAGAGGAAGACGAGGAGCCCGAGACCCCAGCGATTCCGTCCCGCCCTGCAAGCCCGCCAGCGCCTTTGCCTCCCCAGGTGGCGCCCCCTCCCCCCACCGCGCCGCCGCAGCCACCCTCTCCCGAGCCACGTGCGAAACCTTCGCCCCCGCCGCTCCCCGTCGCGGAAGCGGAAGCCGAAATCTCGGCGTATGAGCCCTGGACTGCCATTCCCATGCCGGAACTGGAGCCGGAACCCCGGCCGACACCCGCGCCGGCGGCGCGGCCTCGGCGTCTTGCCAAGGTGGATGCCGACGAGCTGACGAGCAAACCGCGCGCCGCCTGGTCCGCCACCGATGCTCGCGCCATCCACCGCGTCGCCGCCCGCGTCGGCTGGATCGGGGCGACCACGGGGCCGGCCGAAGCGGTGCGCATCCTGGCGGATCTGGAAGAGTCCCAGCACCGTGACCCGGATGCCCGGCTGCGGCTTCTGCGCGAAATCGCCGACAACGCCTGCCACGAAGCGGCCCCCGCCTGCGTGCGCTGCCCCCTCTCCGGTTCCTGCCTGCACCAGCGGGCGCTCAAGCAGCAACGTCAAACCGGCGGTGCCCCTGTGCGTCGCCTGTGGCAGCGCTGAACACCATCACCCCCGAGCGGATGGAGAAGTACCTGGAGACCACGCGCAAGGCGTTCGGCAAGGTCAAGGTGGTTGCTCCGCCGCGCAGCTTTGCCGCCAAGATGGCGGAGAACTTCCTCGACATGGCGCGGCGCTACTTCGCCGACGCCCAGCACAACGCAAAAGGGGGGGATTTCGTGAACGCCTACGCCCAGGTCAACTACGCGCACGGCTGGCTGGATGCCGGGGCGCGGCTCGGGCTGTTCGATGTGGGTGAGGACGACATTCTCTTCACGCTCCTCGAATAGGAGTATTTAGATTAGCACTCATGGCAATTGAGTGCCAAATTATTGCTGTTAATTACTCAATTTCTTTTAATACAATTAAATCTCTTAATTTTAAAAAGCATATGAAATTTAAATATTACATAGGTCGCATCCGCACCGTGCCTTCGTTTGGAACCGCTTATGTAGCCGAGACCGTAGTGTCACCCCTTCCCCTGTGGGTCCAGCACCCCGTGCGGGCGGCTGGGAGGCCGCCGGACCCTGTGGGAATTGGGAGGCATCACATGGACAGCTTCGTCTGGATCCGTGTGGTTACGCCAGAGTGGGAATATACCGAACGTCTGGCGTGACCCACCACCCTTTCCCCCCTTTTCCTCTTCTTTCCCCGTCCCTGCCCACATTTTTCCAATTCGACTAAAGCTCGGGCGCCATTTTTAATCAACAATACTGATTCATGCTTTGCCGCAATTTGTAATTCAATTTTTAATTACGGAAAATTGCTTCTGCTTGAGCGGACGAAATCGACCCACATATCAAGTGCCATACGGGCTCCCATATGGCACCAAATGCTTCTGAAGCCATTCCCGTTTATTTTCAGGTCACGGAGAGGCGCCGCAAAAACACAATTTTCGCCTTCGGGCTATCCTTTTGGATTCTCTCCTGGACGCGATCGAACGTCTCGGGCGGGATAATGGCCGGGTGGGTGTCGAGCTGCAGTTGCTCCCCCCACCGGGTGGCGCCTGCATAAGTCGGGTTGGAGAGGATGTCGGCGACAGACCATCGTGTCCAGGGTTTTCCCAGCCGGGTCTTAGAGCCCATTTCCGTCAATTTTTGCGCTATTTCATCACGTTTTGCGCCTGAAAGATAAAACGAGAACAGATTCTCGACAACAGTTTTTTCGTCCGGAATGATAGCGAGGGGGCCAGCGGGGCTGTAGCGGTAGCCAAACGGGGCCGGTTTTCCCAGGTTTCCGGCCCGGCTCTTCGCTTTCTGTTCCATCCCGACGTAGGTGCGCTCGCCAATCTGGTCCGATTCGAGCTGCGCGATGCGCTGGATGATGTCCATGACGAACCGCCCCATCGCCGTGGCGGTGTCGAGCGATTCCGTGACGCTTGCGAACTCCTTCTTCTCCTTGTGCAGCTGATCCATCATCGCCATGAAGTTGCGGCTGTTGCGGTGAATGCGGTCCATCTTCATGACCAGGAGCGTGTCCCAGCTGGCCCGCTCCGCCATCATCTGCGTGTAGGCGGGCCGTTTCGTTGTGCGACCGGAATGCCCCTCGTCGACGTAAGTGCCCGTCACCTCCCAGCCCTGCGCCTTGGCGAAGAAACGGAGCCGCTCGAGCTGGGCGTCCAGGCTAAACCCCTCCTTCGCCTGGTCCTCTGTCGAGACGCGGGTGTAGAGGGCGACCCGAACCACAAAACGCCGACCTCGCCGGAGGGTCAAGAACGCGGTGGTTTCAAGCATGAGAGGTTCCGTGAGTATTTGAATTTCATAAACCGTAGAGAATCATTACCATTTATAGGAACTGAATCGCGCTATTCGCACCATTAAGATTCAATTCTCTTTTTGGCAAATGTGGCAAAATGGGTGGGCGCATGCTGCTTCAGCCAGGACCGCACATCCGCCATCGTCGCATTCGCCCCTTCGCGCACCATGCTGGTCATGACGGCGGCGCCGAGGCCGCACGGGTCGATGCGTTCGAACTCGCGCGGCTCGATTGTGACATTGAGCGCGACGCCGTGGAAGCTCACCCAGTGCTGGATGGCAATGCCGATGCTGGCGATTTTCTTGTCGGTCGCCACGGTCCAGACGCCGGGGAGGTCCAGTTTGGCGCGCGCCGGGACGCCAAAATCCGCAAGAAGCTGGACCATGAGCGCCTCGAGGTGCTGCACCCAGCGCCGCACATCGCGGTTGCCCTCGCCGAGGTGAACAATCGGGTAGAGGACGATCTGGCCGGGGCCGTGGTAAGTGGCCTTTCCGCCGCGCTCGATGGTGAAGACCGGCAAGGTCGGGTCGAACACCTCCTCGCGTTCGCCGCGCCGGCCGAGCGTGGCGACCGGGTCGTGCTCGACGAGGAGGATGGTGTCCTCACCCTCGCCGCGCACCCGCTCCGTGTGGAGGCGGCGCTGCAGCTCCAGGCAAGCGCCATACTCCATGCGGCCGAGGTCCAGGACCTTCACGGCGCTGGCGACGGGCCTTGGTGTGATAGCCCTAGTGCGTGTGCGGCTCGACGTCCGCGTTGTGCGGCGTGTGGCGACTCACCGCAACGCCGATTTCGCACACCTCCGTGATGCACTCCGGGAAGCCCATGTAGGTTGTGTCGCCAGCGCTGCTGATGCCGATGTAGTCACCGAAGAACGGGAAACCGCTCTGGTGGACGCCCTTGTCGCCCGAGTAACTGAATCCCGTGACCCTTTCGGTCGTCCAAGTTGCGCCGCCGTCGAGCGAGTAGGCGTGCTCGGCATCGACGAGGGTGTGGTCGGGGTCGTAGGCGCGCGTCATGTAGACGAGGTGGACCGTGCCGAGGCCATCCACGCTGGGGCGAACCATCCACTGTCCGTCCTCGCGCGCGCCGCTGTTCACCAAGATGGGCGCGCTCCAGGATTGACCCTGGTCGCAGGAGGTGCGGACGTAGACGTCGCTGGGGCCAACCGTGCCCTCTTCCTGCCCGCCCCACGCCGCGTAGAGGCAGCCGTCACGGGAGCCGCCCGAATTGTCCACGGCGAGATCCACGACGGTGCCGTGCCGGAAGCTCACGTTGGCCATGGTTCCCATCGGCGTGAAAGCGAACGCCTCTTGCAACAGGCTGAAGGTGGCGCCGTCGTCGGTGCTGGTGGCGAAGAACACCTTGTTGGGGGAGTTGAAGCCGCCCAGCCACGCGTAGACGCGACCGGTGTTGTCCACGACGATGCCGGACTCGCCGGTGGAGAGGCCGTCGCCGGCCGCCTCGGGGAGGTTCGGGAAGTAGACTGGGACCTCGGCACGCTGCGCGTCCATTTTGTAGGCGACCAGCACCGGGATGGACTGCACCGAGGCGGTGATCTGGTTCCAGATGGTGAAGACGGTGCCCGTCGTGGGGCTCGCTCCGATGCGCATGTAGTCGTGGAAGATGGTGGCGCCGGAATCGCCAACGTGCAGAACGTAGGTCTCGGGGAACGTGCGGCCGCCGTCGTGGCTGACGGCCAGCAGCTGCAGCCCACCATCGGGAGGGATGGCGGAGCCAAGCACGGGGTCGTTGACGACAGGGAGGCCGACCGGGTCGTACTCGTACACCTGGAGCGCGTAGAAGAGCGTCCCTTCTTTGTTGTAGGTGAGGATGGGGTCGGTGATGCAGTTCCAGCCGAACAGAATGTCGCTCGGCGCGCGCTCACCCTGGGGGCCGCCGATGATGGTGGTCTCCCAGCTCTTGCCGCCGTCGAAGGTCACCTGGCCGACCGCCCAGACACAGCCCGACGCGGAGGGGTCGTTGTCCTTCGAGGCGACAAACGCGTTGAGCGGATCGGTCGGGTTCACCGCGATGTCAATCTCGGTCTTGCTCGGCGACATGTTGGGGCTTGCCAGCACGGTGCAGGGGTCTTCCCAGTTGGAAATGGAGCAGTCGAGCCGATACGGGGCAAACGGGTCGGATCCGGGCGGCTGCGACGAAGACGTTGACGAGCTGCCGAGGCAGCCTGCCAGCACCAGGGTGGCAAGCAAGAGAAGAGCCGAAACGCGCATGGTGCGAGCGACGCCGCTTGCGCCGTTTAGGCGTTTGGTCCTGGGTCAAGAATGAGCCGGGCGGCCTCTTCGGCGCAGCCCCATGAGAGCGTGACGCCGGCCCCTCCGTGGCCGTAATTGTGCACAACCGGAATGGGACCCGAGAGGTCCCGTTCGAGGCGCACCGTCGGCCGGCCCGGTCGCAGCCCAACTTTTCGTTTCGTCACGTGACCGCCCAGGTCGGGTACAATCTCGCGCACACGGCGCAGAAACGCCTCTTCGTCGGTCTTCCGGGATTCGACGCCCTCGTCGCCAATCTGGGCCGTTCCACCCGCCACGACGATTCCATCCCCGCGCGGAATCAGGTAGGTGGGCTGGCCCCGTTCACGCAGAATTGCGCGCGGGCAGCTCGCGTTCTGCAGCCAAGCGACTTGACCTCGGATGGGAACGAGCGAAGCATCTCCGACCAACTCGCGCGACCCGAGGCCGGAGCAGTTCACGACGGCATCGACCTCAGAAATCTCTGCCAGAGCGCCGAGGCGACGCCGCGCCAGGCGCCCCCCAAAATCCTCGACGCGCCGTTGCAGCCACGGCAGATAACGATCCATGGCGACAACGGGAGTGCGGCAAAGATGGCCGGGCAATCCGCCGGGAGAAACTGCGGCGGTCGCGTCACGAGCGTCGAGGACCTGGTCGGCCCACCAGCGACCATGGCCGTCCTCCTCGATGAACGCCTCCGTCACCGCGATGCCGGCGTCCGGGTCCTCGGCGAGGGCCAAGAAACGGTGCAGGCTAACGCGACCCCACGCGGCGGCCCGGTCGCGCGGCTCGACCAAGTAGGGGAAATGGATGGCGGCAGCAACATCGCTCGTGGTCTCGGGCGTGAAACGTTCGGCGACCACCTCGACTTCGGCGCCCCGTTCGAGGAGAACGCGCGCCGTCGTGAGCCCGATGACGCCGGCTCCAACGACGAGGACGCGCACGACGCGCCCAAGAGCCGCCCGCTGAAGGCTCCACCGGCCTCAAATGCCCGCTCCCGTTGGGCAGGGCGTGGACATGGACGCACTCAAGCGCAAAGCGGGCGTTGCGGCCGCGGCCGAAGTGCGCGACGGCATGGTGGTTGGGCTGGGAACCGGCTCGACCGTGCGCTTCACCATCGAAGAGTTGGGTCGCCGCGTCCGCGAAGAGGGGCTACCCATCCGCGGCATCCCCACCAGCATCGCCTCGGAACAGTTGGCACGCCAGGTCGGCATCGCGCTCACCACGCTCGACGCCGACCCGGTCGTGGACCTCACCATCGACGGCGCCGACGAATTGGATCCTCAATTGCGGCTCATCAAAGGCGGCGGCGGGGCGCTCACCCGCGAAAAAGTGGTGGCGCGCGCCAGCAGACGCATGGTCGTCGTCGCCGACGCCGGAAAATCCGTTCCCATTCTCGGCCAGACGTTCGCTCTGCCCATCGAGGTGCTGGAGTTCGCCAAGACGCCGGTGCAGAACGCCGTGGCGGCGCTCGGCGCAGCGGTCACCCTGCGCAGCAAGAACGGGCAGATTGTTCGCACCGACAACGGCAACGTCATCCTCGACGCAAAATTCCCCGCCATCACAGCTCCGGAGACGCTGGAGCGCACCCTGGAACTGATGCCGGGCGTCGTCTGCTGTGGCCTTTTCCTGGGCCTCTGTCAGGCCGCCTACGTCGCCGGCCGCGGCGGCGTCATCAAGATGGGCGTTTAACCCTGGAGAGGTCGGTGCCCAGGCTTATGAACAAGGAATCCGTCGAAGGGGCAATGAGCGAACGCAAACTCATCGAGCCGGGCACGCCCCTGGCCTATTCGGAAGAGCTTCTTCCCGGGCGCAACACCTTCGACGACGGCACGCAGATTCGCGCCGCCGCCTACGGTGTCGAGCACATCGACCCCAAGACCATGGCGGTGAGCATCAAGAACGCCGGCAAGGGAGTCGCCACCATCGAGAAGGGCGACGTCGTCGTCGGCCTTGTCACGTTCATCAAGCCGGAGGCGCTTGCCTCGGTGAAAATCCTCGCCGTGCGCGGCAAGGAGGGACGCAGCCTCCTCCAGTCCGTGGATGGCACCCTGCACGTCAGCAAAATCGACGCCCGCTACATCGCCAACGTGGATGACGAGCTGCGCTGCGGCGACTACATCCGCGCCAAGGTCATCGGCCTCAAAGGCGGCCCGCAGCTCGCCACCGACCGCCCCGAACTGGGCGTCGTGCGCGCGTTCGGTCCAAGCGGTTCCCAACTCGAGATGCGCGACGGAAAACTGCGCGACCCCGACAGCGGCCAGTCGTTCTACCGCAAGGCGGCCAGCGATTACGGCTCCGGCATCCTGTAATGGCGGAAGATGAGGCGGCCAAGGCGGACAACCGCCGCTTCCTCCGACGCGCCCTCTTGGTCGCCGCCGCCCTCGCCCTTGTCCTCTTCATCACAGGCAGACTCGCAGAAGGGTTCTGAGCGCCATCCTCAAAACCGAAACCGCCGTCGCGTGACGCGATGGAGCGCGTCAGCATCGTCTTCGGCGGGTCAATCCTCGCTCCGGCCCAACTGGATCCCGACTTCCTGACCCGTGTGGCCGACTCGCTCACCGCGTGGAGCAAAGAGCGCCCGCTCTTCGTGGTGGTCGGCGGCGGCGCCCCGGCGCGCGGCCACATCCACGCGGCCCGCAGCACCGGCGTCGCCGAAGACCTTCTCGACCGCATCGGCATTGCAGCGACGCGCCTCAACGCTCAGACCCTCGCCTGCATCCTGCGCAAGCGCGGTGCCGACGTGAATCTGGAGATTCCGCACTCCATCGGCCAGGCCATTCGGTTTGCGCAACAGCACGCCATCGTCGTGATGGGAGGCTCATCCCCGGGCCACAGCACCGACCATGTCGCCGTCGAGCTCGCGGTGGAGGCGGACTGCACGCGCTTTGTGAACGCCACCAACGTTGCTGGCGTCTACACGAGCGATCCGGCCAAGCACAAGGATGCCGAATTCAAACCCAAGCTCACGTTCGAGGAGCTGCTTGGCATCATCAAGGAGCGCGAGTGGACCGCCGCTGGCTCCCCCGGCGTCATGGATGGCCCCGCCACGGTCCTCCTGACCCGCACCGGCGTCACCACCTGCGTCGTGGATGGTCGCGACCTCGCAAACCTGGGCAAGGCGGTGGCCGGTCAGGCTTTCCGCGGCACCCTCATCAGCGGCCCCAAGGTGAAATTGTGAGCCCCGTCCCGCCCCCCACCATCGCTCCGCCGGTGACCGACCTCCTCGTGCACAAGCACTGCGAAGCGTGCGGCACCTCCATCGGCATCGAGGGGCGCGTCTGCTCTGAGGCGTGCGTCGCCAAGTTCGACGAGGCCGTGCGCACCCGCCGCCGCTCCGTCTACATTTTTGTCGGCCTCATGGCCATCATGCTCCTCTTCGGGCTGTACGGGACGAAACTGTTTGGCGCCTGACGCCTTCGGTGCCCTTTTGAGCGGGAGATGGGTCGAAGCGCGTTGAGCGACCTGAGCCTCGCCGAAGCCCGCCTTCTCCTGGCCCTCAAGGCGGGCGCCCGCAACGCCGCCCAGGTGGACGGTTTCGCGAGCGAATCGGAGGCACTCGTCGCCGCAGACCGGCCCATCCGTCTTGGCCTCGTGCAGGTAGAAGAATCCGCCTCAACGCGCGCCGAATTGACCCCCGAGGGTCGTCGCGTCCGCGACGAAGGTCTGCCCGAGAGGCGCGTCGTCCGGGTTCTTGCGGGCAAGCCGCCCGTTGCCCTTGACCAGCTCGCGAGCCTTGGGGTCCCCGCCGGCGACGTCCAGGTTGCCGTGGGCTGGCTGCGACGCAAGAACTGGGCCAAAGTGGAAAAAGGACCGTCCGGGACGATGCTGAGCGCGACGTCGGAGCCCGCGCAGGACGAACAAGAGACGGCACTTCGCGACCCCGCCAAAGCAAGCGGCAAGACCCTCGCCGACCTCGCCGCGCGCGGCCTCGTGGTTCTCAAAGAAAGCAAGACGCGCACCCTCACGCTTACGCCCACAGGCACCACCCGCGCCAGCCAACTTGCCCCGGATGCCGGCTCCGGCATCGAGGTCAACCAAGTCACTCCCGAGCTGCTCGCCAAGTGGCCGACGATGACGGCTGCCGAGAAGGCCAAAACGCGCCTGCGTCCGTTCGACTTCGGCGTCCCCGTGGCGGTCCCGGCCCCCGGCAAACCGCACCCGCTCACACACATCATCACTGAGATTCGCCAGATTTTCTGGGGCATGGGATTCACCGAGATCGCGGGCGACTACGTCGAATCGGCGCACTGGAACATGGACGCGCTGTTCATCCCGCAGGACCACCCGGCGCGCGATATGCAGGACACATTCTACCTCGCCGAGCCCGCCTCCCTCACGGTGTCCAAAGCGGACCTCGAGCGCGTCGCCGCTGTCCACCAAACGGGTGGCGCGACAGGGAGCACCGGATGGGGCGGCCTCTTCGACGACGCCGTGAGCCAGAAGGCGCTGCTGCGTACGCACACCACCAACACGACCATTCGCCACCTCGCCGCCCACCCGAAGGAGCCGGTCAAAGCGTTCGGCTTGGGTCGGGTCTTCCGCAAGGAGACCATGGATGCGACGCATCTTCCAGAGTTCACGCAAATTGAAGGCATCGTGACGGAGCCTGGCGCGACGTTCGACACCCTGATTGGCCTGTGCCGCCACTTCTTCGCCCGCATGGGTTTTCCAGAAGTTCGCTTCCGCCCCGCCTACTTCCCCTACACGGAGCCCAGCATGGAGATTGATGTCTTCTACAACGGCCGCTGGATGGAGCTCGGTGGTTGCGGCATCTTCCGCCCCGAGGTCACCAAGCCGCTGGGCGTGCGCGACAACGTGGTGGCGTGGGGCTTCGGTCTGGAGCGGCTTGCCATGATGCGGCTCGGCCTCAAGGACATCCGCGATCTCTACATCAGCGACATCGAGTGGCTGCGCACCGCCCCGATGCGCTGACACGTAGCCGCTCCTGAAGCCGGGAGCGAAAAGCGGAAGCCTCCGACTCCCTCCCGGAGTTTGTGCCCGCCCTCGAACTTGGTCACGCCGTCTTCTACGTCCGCAACCTGGAGGCGAGCCTGCGCTTCTACCGCGACACGCTGGGCATGCAGGTCATCGGCGGCGCGTTCGGCGGGAAAGCGGCAGCGCTCAACGGCACCGCGCACCGCACCCACCACGAGCTGCTGCTCATCGAAGTGGGCGACCTGCCCGGCCCCGCCCCACGACGGCGCGGCCTCTACCACATTGGCATCAAGGTGGGGAACTCCAAGACCGAGCTGAAGGCGATGGTGGATGCGCTCGCGAAGGCCGGTGTGCCGGTGGATGGCGCTTCCGACCACACCGTGAGTTGGAGCCTCTATGTTCGCGACCCGGACGGCAACGAAGTGGAGCTCTACTGCGACAATCCCGATGTCGACTGGAAGGCGAACCCTGCGTTGGCGATGGCGCCCATCAAGTCGCTCCGGCTGTAGTCGCAGATTGCGCAGATTTCTCAGATTGCGCCCGCTGTCGAATCTGGCAATCTGTGAAATCTGCGACCAGCGGTTCAGTAGATTGTGACCGCTTTGACACCTGGCACCTTCTGGATGGCCGGAATGAGCGAGGGCGGGACACGTTCCTCCGTGACGACGAAGAGTCGCGGCGCGTCGGTGAAGGCAGGGTCGTCCACGACGGCCTGACGGATGCTGATGCCCGCCTCGGAGATGACGCTCGATACGCCGGCCAGGATGCCCGGTTGCGTGGCGTTGGTGGGGATGATTTGAATGACGCCGCAGCCCAGTTCCGGGGCGACATCCTTGAGGTGGAGCGTCGGGGCGAAGCGGCTGAAGGCGCGCTGCAGCTCCGCGTCCTGGTTGATGGTCTCGACCGTGGCGCGCACGATGCGGCGGTCCACATCGGCAGCGCGGGCCAGCGCGGTGTCCGCCACGGCGACGGTGCCGGAATAGACGGTCTCGCCCTCGATGCGCAAGCCGTTCTGGATGAGCAGCCGGACGACGCGCTCTTGCGCGGGATAACGTCGAAAATGGTCCATCAGTGCCTGCCACATACGCTCAGTGTTGTCCAACTATGTTCTTTAGGCTTTGCTCGCGAACCGCCATTCGGATGCCCGGCTTCTCTGAGAGGCTATAACGGCCCCTCCTGTGCGAGCGGCGTGACGGGACGCAGCCGACGTCTGGCCCGCTTGGCGACACCCGCCGGCTCGATTCGCATGGTGCCGCTCGACCACGGCATCAGCATGGGGCCACTCCCCGGCCTGGCCGACGCTGCGGCCACCGCGCGCCGCCTCGCCGACGCCGGAGCAACCTGCTTCACCGCCCACAAGGGACTCATCCCGAGCCTGGCCGGCGCCGTCGGCAACGCCGGCCTCCTGTTGCATCTCTCGGCCAGCACGGATCTTGGCCCGGACCCCACCGACAAACGCATCGTCGCTACAGTCGAGGAGGCGCTCCCGCTCGGCTGCGACGGCGTGAGCATCCACATCAATCTCGGCTCACTCGGCGAGGCGCAACAGCTCGAGGATGCAGGCCGGGTCGCCGCCGCCTGCGACGCCTGGGGGATGCCGCTCCTTGCCATGGTCTACCCGCGTGGACCCAAAATCAAAACCCCAAGCGAGCCCGCCCTCGTCGCCCACGCGGTGCGTCTCGCCTACGAGCTTGGCGCAGACATCGCCAAAGTGCCCTACACCGGCAGCGCTGCCAGTTTTAAGACCGTGAGCGAGGCGGCGCCCATCCCTGTGCTTGCCGCCGGGGGACCCGAGGACCCGACCGCGTTCCTGGCGGCGATGCGCGGCGCGCAAAAAGGCGGTGCGCGCGGGTTCTCCGCGGGCCGCAACCTGTTTGGCAACGCCGACGGCCCGCGTCGCTTGCGCGAACTCTGCAAGGTCTTCCCATGAAGCCACTCTGGATGGACCTGCGCGGGGTTTCCGTGCAGAAACGCATCGGCTACCTGCGCGCCGCCCGCGAAGCCGACGTCGAGGCGGCGCTCGTCGCCGAGGACACGACGCAAGGATTCGATCTCCCCCTTGTCCTCGCCTCCCCCGACGGTCAGCTTGTGCGCGACGGCAAACGCATTGGCGCCATCCACACCGTGGGCGACGCCGCCTCCGCTTCGCATGCCGGCGCCGCGGAGGGCATTGCGGCCATCACCTTCCCTGACTGGCGCGTCATTCCGCTCGAATCGCTCATCGTCGCGCGGCGCGACCGACCCGGAACGCTGTTCGCTTTCGCCGCAACGCCGGAGCAGGCGGGCCTGTTCGCCGCCACACTTGGCACCGGCGTGCATGGCGTCATCCTTGCGCCAAGCAAGCCTGGCGACATCTTGGAAGCGCGTCGCCGCATGGAGTCCGTCGCGCAGCCGCCGGCAACCGCGCCCTCCGAATCGGGCCACCTGGAGCGCTGCGACATCACTGAGCTCTCAGAGGGCGGAATGGCAGAACGGGTCTGCCTCGACGCAACGGAACGGTTCGCCCCACAAGAAGGGCTCGCCGTCGGCGCCACGGCGGCGAGTCTCGCCCTCGTCCACGCCGAAACCCTGGAGAACCCGCACATCGCGGCGCGCCCTTTCCGCGTCAACGCGGGCGCCATTCACCACTACGTCCTCGCGGAAGCGGGACGGACGCTCTACCTCAGCGAACTCTCCTCCGGAACTCGCCTCGCCGCCCTCGATGCCGGCGGCAACTCCCGGACCGTGACCGTCGGACGGGCGAAGATTGAGCGCCGCCCGCATACCTTGGTGCGCTGGCGCGGACCGTCGGGGCCCGGTCACGCATTCCTCCAGACTGCAGAGACTGTCTGCCTCGTTGCCCCCGATGGTGCCGCACGCCCCGTCACGGCGCTCAAGCCGGGGGACACCATCCTCACGTGGGCACAGCCCGGTTCGCGCCACACCGGCGCTCCCATCGATGAACCGGTGGTGGAACGATGAGCCACCGCCTCGTCGCAAGCCTCCTCCACAAAGAGCGCGGCCAGCTCGTGACGAGCCTCGCGACACTTCCCAAACACATCGACGTCGCGGAGATTCGCCTCGACGCACTCTGGCCAACCGTTCCGGATGCGGACCAGGCGACCGACGACCTGCTGGCACTGCGCGACGCCACCGACCGCACGCTTCTTGCAACGCTTCGGCCCGAGCGGGAAGGAGGCAAATGGAAAGGCCCCGAAGAGGCGCGCATCGGGCTTCTCATCGCGGCGCACAAAGCGGGTTTCGATTTGGTGGATCTGGAACTTCCCGAGGGCCCCGCCGGGCCGTTCCTCTCGGCGTTCCGCAGCGAAGTCCCCCAATTCGTCCTCAGTCGCCACCAAGCGGCGCCGCCACACTGCCGCGACGATTCGCTCCTGCCGCTGCTTGCGATGCAAGATGGGCGCGGGCTCTACGACAAGCTCGCCTTCCCCGCCTCGTCCCTCCTGGACGATGTGCGCGCCATCGAAGCGGTCCGTCTTCACGCCGCGCGCGGCGGTCGCCCTTCCGTCAGCACGCTGGGTTCCACCTGGGCCGCTGAACTGCGCGCCCTCCTCGCTGTGGTAGGCAACCAAGCGACCTACGGCCACGCTCCCGGCTTCCCTCCGGCCGTGGCTGGCCAACCCGGTGTCGCTGACATCCAAGCCATCTGGGACCACTGGGGCCTTCGGCGCGACGACCTGGCCCACGACGGCGCTCCCGTGCGGCCTTGGCTTGCGGTGCTCGGCAACCCGGTTGCGAAATCGCTCAGCCCGCGCATGCACAACGCCACCCTGCGCGCGCGCGGGCGGCCGGAGCGCTATGTCTCCTGGCACATTCCCGCCTCCGATGCAGCGCTCCGGCTCGTCGTCTCCACGGCCGCCCGCTTGAGCTTGGCAGGAGCCTCGGTGACCTACCCGCACAAATCCTCGGCGGCCCGCATGGCGACGTGCGACCCAGTCGCGACGGCCGTCGGCGCTGCCAACCAGCTGAAGTTCCACGCGGACGGCCGGACCGAGGCGACCAACACCGATGCGACCGCGCTCCGTGACCTGCTGCGACCGCACGTGAAACCGGGATCCTCGGCGATCGTGTTGGGAGCTGGAGGCGCTGCACGCGCGGCGCTCTGGGCACTCAAGGAGCTGGGGGCGATTTCGATCTACACCAGCCGCGATGCGAAGCGGGCCGAGACCGCACAAAGCCTTGGTCGCTGGGTGCCTTGGAACGAGCGGGCCGCTCTGCGGGCGGAGGTCTGGATTCAGGCCACCACCGTCGGCCTCAACCCGGGCGAACCCTGTCCTGCCACGCCGCACGGCGTCCGAACTGCGGTCGAGCTGAACTACAAAGGCGGACCGACGGCGTTCCAAGCCGAAGCGCTGCGCGCTGGCGCCACAGTCGTGGACGGTCGCGCCGTCGTCCTGGAGCAGGCGGTCCATGCTCAGCGTTTCTGGTTCGGCGTTGAACCGGACCGGTCGGCGATGGAGCGGGCGCTTGGCTGAAGGGTCGGCCTATGGCGCCGTCACCATCCTGAACGGCACCGCGACCGGCATCGGCTGCTCCCTCGCCATTGAGGGAGGCGTTCAAGCGTCGGTGCGTCCCAGCGCAGTCAACTCTTTCACCGCCAGCCCGCCGTGCGACGATGCGGTCGCGCGCGCCTGCGTTGCCCAATCCCCGCCCCGAGGCGCGCTGGAGATTCATACACGTAGCCGGTTTCCTCCTTCCCGCGGGCTCAAGACCTCCAGCTCCAGCGCGGCCGCCCTCCTTCGGGCCCTGGACGCAGCTTCGGGGGAGCAATCGGACAATGCGACCATCATCCGGCGCGGCGTTGCGGCGTGTCGGGCCGCCGGTGTGACCCTGACGGGGGCGTGGGATGATCAGGCCGCCGTCGTCCTGGGAGGCTGCCAGGTGGCCGATTCGAGGTCGGGCCGCATCCTTACGTCGCTTGAGGTTCCACGCTGGCAGGTCGCCATCTGGGTGCCCGACCACGCCATTCCGAAGTCCCAGGCGGCGTGCGCCGACGTGTCGCCCCTTGCCGCTCGCCTCGCAGTCCTTGCGAGCGACCTAACGGCAGATTCCATCCCCTCCGCGCTGACCGAAAACGGTCGCCTCTTCACAAAACTCTACGCCGCAGCGGGACTGCCGGTGAGCGACGCGCCTGCCAAGGTGGCGCTTGCGGCCGGGGCGCTCGGCGCTGGACTTTCCGGAACGGGACCCGCCGTTGCAGCGCTGTTTGAACGGCGCACCCCGCTCGAACCGGTCGCGGGAGGCGTTTGGGAATGGAGCGACGTGGTGCGTGCGCCATGATGCGCATCGAACCGGGCCTGATTGGAGGCGTCGTCGCAGCACCACCGAGCAAGAGCTGCACCCATCGCGCCTACCTCCTTGCCAGTCAAGCAGAACGGTCGGCACACGTTCTTCACCCACTCATTGCCGAGGACACCGACGCGACGCTGCGAGGTCTCCGTGCGCTTGGCGCCAACGGCACCACCGAAGCGAACCTGGTGCGCTTCGAGCCAGCACCTCTCACGATTCCGTCCGCGCCTCTTTTCTGCGGCAACTCCGGAACCACGCTGCGTCTCCTTGCCGGTCAAGCCGCACGGCTTGCCACGCCAATCCAGTTGACTGGGGATGCATCGCTCTCCCGCCGCACGAACGGACCTCTTCTTGCCGCACTCGCAGAACGGGGCGTCCGCACCGCGTCCGAGAACGGTCGAGCTCCGCTCACGGTGCAAGGTCCGCTCCAACCCGGCGCGGCGCGGCTGCCGGCCTCGGTCAGTAGTCAATTCGCAAGTTCGCTGCTTCTTGCCCTGCCTTTTGCCTCTGGCCCATCCTTCGTCGAGCTTGCGGCACCCGTCGATTCGGCACCCTACCTCGACTTGACCCACCGCATGGCACGGCAACAAGGACTGCGCATCGAACGAGAGGCCACCGCACCCGGGCTGCGCTTTGTCGTCGAGCCAAGCCGACCGCGCGGCGGCACCATCGTCGTGGAGGGCGATTGGTCGGCGGCGGCGTTCCTCTTTGCGGCTGGCGCGCTCACGGGAACAACGGTTGAGGTGACCGGGCTGGATCCAACAAGCGCGCAGCCGGACCGCGCCATCCTGGATTACCTGCGCGCGTTCGGCTGCCCAACCGATGCCCGTTCCGTGCGGCCCAACGGACCGCTCCAGAGTCCTGGAACGATGGATGTCCGTGCTTCGCCTGACCTTTTCCCCATTCTTGCAGTGCTTGCCGCATTCGCGAACGGGACAACGCGGCTGGTGGGGGGAACGCAGCTGCGCAACAAAGAGTCGGACCGCATCCAAGCGATGGCCTCCGGGCTGCATGCGCTTGGCATCCGTTCGCACGTCGAACCGGATGGCCTCACCGTCCTCGGCGGCAAACCGCAGGGCGCGCATCTCGAATCCCAGGGCGACCATCGCATCCACATGGCACTCGCGGTCGCCGCCCTTGCCGCCCGCGGAGCAAGCAGCGTCGAAGGCGACACGACGGTCGCGGTGAGCTTCCCGAGGTTCCACCACACGCTCGTGCGGCTTGGCGCCCGCATCTTCAAGGACGGCCGGCGCATGGAGGCCTCGCCGTGAACAGTTTCGGGTCCGCCCTTCGGCTCACCATCTGGGGCGAGTCGCACGGCGTTGCCATCGGCGGCGTCCTGGACGGACTTCCGCCCGGGATGCTGGTGGACCAGGCATCGATCCAGCGCGACCTCGACCAGCGCCGGCCGGGCGGTCCCCTCGCATCGGCGCGCAAGGAAACCGACCGGTTGGAAATCATGTCCGGGGTGCGCGATGGCCACGCCACCGGGGCGCCGCTCGCATTTCTGCTGCGCAACGAAGATGCACGCCCACAGGACTACCCCGACGGCGTTTTGCGCGCCGGCCACGGCGACTGGCCCGCTTGGGCGGCGTCGAACGGCTGGGCTGACCTGCGCGGCGGCGGTCACGGTTCCGGTCGCCTGACGGCGGTCTTGGTCGCAGCGGGAGCACTGGTCCGTCCGCTCCTGGATTGCCACGGCCTGGCCGCCGCTGCAACGCTTCAATCGGTCGGCGACGTGGAGGCGCCCGCCTTCGAAGGCGCCGCAGAGGAGATGGAGCGCCGTGTTGCGACCTCGCCGCTTCGCAGCGCCCACCCCGCATTGGCTCAGACGTTTCAAGAGCGCATCGAGGGGGCGCGCCGCGACCGCGATTCCGTCGGAGGCTCCATCGCATTCCTCGCAGACGGCGTCCCTCCTGGCCTCGGAGAGCCCTTCTTCGGTTCCTTGGAATCCTCGCTGGCAAGCCTGCTGTTCAGCATTCCCGCCGTGGTTGGTGTCGCTTTCGGGGCGGGATTTGCCGCCACCCGCATGGCGGGCTCCGACCTCAACGACCCGTTCGGCCTGCGCGACGGCCGCGTCGTTCCTCTCAGCAACAAAGCGGGAGGAGTTCTCGGCGGTCGCTCCACTGGAGCCCCCGTGCATGGTCGAGTCGCCATCAAGCCCGCCAGCAGCATTGCCCAACCCCAGGCAAGCGTGAATGCGGAGAGTTCCCGAGAAGAGACGGTGACCGTGACCGGTCGGCATGACCCCTGCATCGCGTTGCGGGCAGTCCCAGTCGTCGCCGCCGCCCTCCGGTTCGCCCTCGCCGACGCCCTCGTGGCAGCCCAGGCAAAAGGGCTCCTGGTTGCCCATTCCTGGCCCGCGCGGGGGCCAAAACCGGCTTGAGGCGCACTCGAAGGCTTTTCTGCGGGGTTCGGGTGCGAGTGCTGGGATGAGCAAGGCGCGCAAGGTCAAAGTGGCCGCCAAGGCGGCCAAGCCGAAGCCGGCCCCCGCGCGCCCCGCCGTGCGCCGCCTCGCCCGCAGCACGAAAGCGGAACCAAAAGCGGCCGACAAGGCGCCAGCCCGTGCCGGCATCGCTCGCCTCGCTGCCCTCGCCGCGGCGGAAGCCGGCTCGGACGAGCCTGAAATTCAAGTCCGCTCCAAGAGTGCGGCACCCGCCCCAAAAGGTGGCGTCGCGTGGGAAGACTTCGAGGACGATGAGGACGCCGCTCCGCCCGCCGCGGTTCGACAACCGCCGCAGCCGGTCCTCGTCACCCCGACAAAACCGGTCGTGGAGGAGGGTGTCCAGCTCGTCGCCCGCGGACCGAGCAAATTCAGCATGGCGGACATCGAGGCGCTGCGCGCCGCCATCAAAGTGAAGGGCGCGACGAACATCATCGATGGCGTCAATCTGGACGAGCTGAAGTTCGATGGCGAAGGGCTCATCCCGGTCGTGGCGCAGGACCGCCGCACCGGTGCTGTCCTCACCATCGGCTGGGGCTCCAAGGAGACCCTCGGCGACACCCTGCGCACAAAACAGGTCACTCTGTTCGACCGCGTGCGGCAAAAAGCGGCGGCCCACAGCGAAGGCTCCGGCCGCCACCAGCGCCTCGTGAAACTCCTCGTCGATTGCGACAAAGACGCGGTCCTCCTCACCGTCGAGCAGGAGGGCCCCGCTTGCAACCGGGACACCGGGACCTGCTTCACCGACGGGCGCAATTTGCCCCTGTCCGGATTTTTGGGGGAACTGGAGGCTGGCCTCCTTGCACAAGCCAAGGCCAAAGAGGGTCCGGACGCGAAACTTCTGGCCGAGCCCATCGAGGCGCTGCGGCAGTTTGTCGGCACCGCCAACACCATCAGCAAGGCGCTGCAGGGCAAGGAGCAGGGCGCCATCGAGCAGGCAGCGGCCGACCTTCTGCGCGCGCTTCTGGTGGCGTGCCGCGCCCGCGGCGTCTCGCTGGAGCGCATTGTCACCGACCTCTACGCGCGCCAGGTTTCCGAGAAACTCAAGAAATAGGCCCGTCCGGGTCTGCTCACGGATTTTTTGGAGCGCCGCTTCCAGAATCCCGGCCCGCGCCCACTTCCTCGTCCGCTTTCGCGGCGGCCAGTACCTGCTTCCCGACCACAAGGCCGAGCATCCCCAACGCGATGGAGCCGAGGAAGCTGGCGATGGCCATCGCACCGAGGAACCCCGCCGTCGGGGTGAGGAAGACGTTGCACGACGTGGTGGTGCCGTTGTCGGTGATGTTGCCGACTTGGGGAACGGTTGCGCAAGCCAAATCGTTGCTCAGTCCGCCGACGACGAGCCAAATGCCAAGCAGGATGAGGCTGCTGAAGAACATCTTGTTGAGCCAGATGGCGCCGGTGCGGCAGGCGCGGTAGGCAAGCCCCTCGCGGACGACGAACTTGGAGTCTTGCAGAATGGCCGGCTTGGCCTCCGGAACGTCGCTCATGGGCATTCGTCCACAGACCGCCCCGGTTTAGCCCTGGCGGCGCGGCGGCGACGCGAACCGCTCGATTCAAGCCGGGAAGCGCACCATGCTGAGCCGTGAATGTGGAACCGCGACCGGTCCTGCTCGTGCATGGCATCCTCGGTCAGCGCCACCTCTACTGGAACCTCTTTGCGAGCCGCCTCAAGCGCGACGGTTTTCGCGTCCACGAAGCGCTCCTGCCCTACACGATGCTGGGCGACATCCGCCTTGCCGCTCGCACGCTTGAGGAAAAGATTGAGGCGACCTGCCGCGGCGACCGTGTCGAACAGGTGGACCTCATCTGCCACAGCGCCGGAGGCTTGGTGGCGCGCTACTACATCAAGCTCCTGGGCGGCAGCGCCCGCGTGCGCCACCTCATCCTCCTTGGAACCCCGCACAAAGGGACCTACTTCAGCTACGCACTCCCTCTCCTACCCATCGCCAACCAAGCGCGGCCGGGAAGCAATCTCATTCGCGAAATCGACGAGGCAGAAGGAACGGATGTCCCCATCACCAATTTCTGGAGCCCGGTGGACGGCGTGGTCATTCCGGCCGCGAACGCCCAACTGCAGGGCAAGGCGGTGCGCGACATCAAAGTGGAGTGGATGCACCACTGGGGCTTCCTCATCAGCGGCACCCTCTATCGCAACGTCCACGCTGCCCTCCTCGCCGGACCGCCGACGTAGCGCACGAAGGGCGGGCGTCAGATGTACGGGTTGCCGCGCTCCTTCTGCAACGTCCGAATGGCGGTTTGGACACGCTGCTGGACGTCGCGGGCGATGGCATGGACACGCACCGCATCGTCGGCGTCGGACGCATCGAACCCCTCGAAGTCAAGTGGTGGCAGGAACCGGATGCGCCACTTCACCGGTTTGGGAAGAAGATTGGTCGGGATGATGAGCGGCAGCTTGAGCAGCTGCTCGTAGCTCTTGATGGTCTTGTCCACCGGGTTGGACTCTTCGCCGCCGAGGATGGCGACCGGGATGACCGGGACTCCTTTTTGCATGGCGACGCGGACGAAGCCGCGCGCAAACTCCAGCACCTCATAGTTGCTCACCGGCCGGAAGGCGCCATGTTCCCCTTCCGGGAACACCATGACGAGATGGTTGCCGCCCAGCTGCTCGGCCATGGACTCCTTGCTCACTTTCGAGAGCCCCATTTTGGCGGCGAACTGCGCCGTGGCTGGAGTGAGGAACCACGCCTCGTGCACCATGCCGCGCGGCGTGCGCCCCACTTCGTCGTGCACCACGAGGGCCGCAAGCGCGTAGTCGAGGCCGAGCCAGCCTGTGTGGTTGGCGGCCAGGATGGCGGAACCTTTCTTGGGGATGTTCTCGAGGCCGTCCACCTTGAGCCGCGTGTAGCCGCGCAGGGCGCGCAGATAGGGCAGGAACTTCCCCACGAACTCCGGGTCGAGTGTGTCCTTGGTTGCTGCCCGCTTCGCGACCAGTTTCTTGGCCTGCTTGCGGACGGCCTTCTTGGCCGGGGCGGTCTTGGCTGCCTTCGTTGCTCGGGCCTTGCCTGCGGCCTTCTTGGCGGAACGGGAAGGCACGATGCAGCGAGCGCCGCCTCGCTTCTTGAAACCCTCTACCAGCCGGTTGGGCTCTTGAGCAGCCGCACCAGCAGCGCCATCTGCGCCCACATGCGGTTCTCCGCTTCGTCGTAGATGACACTGCGCGGGCCGTGCGCCAGGTCGTAGGTCGCCTCTTCGCCCCAGTGGCCCGGCAGGCAATGCAAAAACAGCGCGTCGGGGGCGTGCTGCGCCATCATCTCTTCAGTAAGCGTGTAGCCGACGAAGGCACGTGAGCGCTGCAGAGTCTCCGCCTCGTCGCCCATACTCACCCAGGTGTCGGTGGCAACCGCGTCGGCGCCAGCGATGGCCTCCTCCGGTTTGCGCACCACCTTGACTTTCGTGCCGTAGCGCTCGGCGAGCGCCTTCGCTTGCTCCAGGATGGCCGGGTCGGGATCGTACCCTTTGGGGCAGGCGACACGGATGTCCATGCCGACCATGGGGGCGCCAAGCAGATAGGAGTGCGCCATGTTGTTTCCATCGCCGACGTAGGCGAACACCTTGCCTTTGAGACCGCCCAGCCGCTCGCGCAGGGTCAGCCAGTCGGCGAGGATCTGGCACGGGTGCTCGAGGTCGGTGAGGGCGTTGACGACCGGCACGGTGGCGTAGCGCGCCAGAGCTTCGAGGGAGTCGTGCCGGTTGGCGCGATAAACGAGCGCGTGGCCG
This sequence comes from Thermoplasmatota archaeon, assembly GCA_038046785.1. Lineage (GTDB taxonomy): Archaea > Thermoplasmatota > E2 > JACPAO01 > JAHFTW01 > JAHFTW01. The sequence goes on along the minus strand of JBBSVM010000004.1, from coordinate 209,577 downwards.
TAGCGCGACAGCACCTGCGCGGTGTCCTCGATGGATTCGCCGCGCGAGAGCTGGCTGGTCTGGGCGTCCAGGTTGATGGCGATGCCGCCGAGCCGCTGCACGCCGACCTCGAACGAGACGCGGGTGCGCGTCGAGTTCTTCTCGTAAATCATCAGGACCGCCTTGCCGGAGAGGTGCTGCGGCAGCGTGCCCGCCTTGCCCTGCGCCTTGAGCACCATCGCCTCGGCGAGAAGCGTGTCCAGGTAGCCCTCCATGTCGCGCATCCCGAGAACGCTGCGGGCGCCAGGCTCCTCGCCCGGCTTCGCCGTTTTGCGGGAGGCGGTGCTGGCTTTCGAGGTCGGAGGGAGGGCCATCAGGAGTTCACCAACGTCTCGATTGGGGCGGAGAGGAGGATAAACGGTTGCTCGGCCGATGTCTTGGCGGCGGCGATGAAACTTGCCTGGCGTTTTGCTTGAGCCGCGAGGCCGCGAAGCGCCGAGGCCACCTGCGTCGGGGCAGGGCCTCCCACAGTGGCGCGGCGCGCCGGGTCGGGTTGGAGCGCCCCGAGTGCGGCCGCAAGCTGCGCGCGTGGCAGTTTTTGCGCTTCCAGGGCGGCCTGGAAGCTCTTGCCCGTCTCGACCTGGGCGAACGCGGTGGCGACGATGCCGTAGGCGGTGCGGAAGGCAACGCCTTGTTTCACAAGCGCCTCGGCGACGTCGGTGGCGACGATCCCAGGCTTCGACCAGTCGTTGGCGGTCGCCTTGGCGTCGTAGGTCATTCCCTCGACCAGAGGGCCCAGAAGTTCGACGGTGGTGCAGGCGTCGTGAAGGGCGGCAGCCAGGTAGGGCTTGGTCAGCTGGAAGTCCCGCATGTAGCCGAGGCCGAGACCGCCCAGGATGCCCTGGACCGCGGCAAGTGGGCCGGCGAGTGCTTTGCCGCGGCCGCGCGCCAGCTCGAGGGCGTCGGGGTTGCGTTTCTGCGGCATCAGGCTGGAGCCAGTCGTGTAACCCGACGGGAGTTTCAGGGCACCGGAGCTGAAGCCATCGATGAGGTCCTGGGCGAGGCTCGCTACGACGGTGCCAACGTGGCTCGCGAGAAGGCAGGATTCCAGGACGACGTCGCGGGTGCCGGTGGCGAGGAGAGCGGAGCGCGGGGCGCGCAGACCCATCAGTTTGGCCGTGTAGGCCGGGTCGAGTGGCAGCGTCGATCCAGCGACAGCGCCGGAGCCAAGCGGTGACTCGCCGATGCGCTCGAACGTCTCAAGCGACTTCGTGGCGAGTTCCTGGATGCGTGCGGCGTGCGCTGCGAGGAGCCAACCGTAGGTGGCGGGCTGGGCTGGCTGGCCATGCGTTCGGGCGACCCAAGGCGACGCGGTGTGCGTCTTGGCCTGGGCTGCGAGGGCACCTGCGAGGCTGTGGAGTCCCGCGGCCAGACGCGCAACGTTCTGCCGAGCGTACAACGTGATGCAGGTGGCGACCTGGTCGTTGCGCGAGCGGCCGGAGTGCAGTTTGCGCCCGGTGTCGCCGAGCATCGCGGTGAGGCTGCTCTCGATGTTCATGTGGACATCTTCGAGCTCCAGGTCGAGCGCAAAACTGCCTTCTTCGTGCGTCTGGCGGATGGCGCGCAACCCCTGGAGGAGCTGCTTGGCTTCCGCTTTCGTGAGCAAACCAGCCTTGATGAGGCCGAGGACGTGCGCGCTGGAGCCGGCGAGGTCGTGGAGAATGAACGGACGGTCCTCATGCGTGGTCTCAGAGTAGGCAAGCAGGGCCGGATGGAGCCCGCCGCCGGTGCGCTTCTGCCAGACCGGCGTTTTGGTCGCAGATTTCACAGATTGCTTTGCGCGCGGGATGGGCGAATCTGAGCCATCTGCGAAATCTGCGACTCGTCGGCGGGCGTTGCGCTTGCTCATTTCTTGGCCTTCACCGTGACGAGGGGCTTCTTGCCAGCCTTGCCGCGCACCGCGTTGGCGGTCTCAGTCGGCAGCGACCAGATCTGAATGAAGCCCTCCGAGGCGCCGTGGTTGAACGAGTCGCGCACCGAGTAGGTGGCGAGGTTGTCCTTGAACAGCGAGAGCGGGCTGGTGCGGCCAAGCAGCGACACGTTACCCTTGTAGAGCTGGACGGTGACGGTGCCGGTGACGTGGGCCTGCATGGTGTCGATGCCGGCGCGGATGGCCGCCATGACGGGGGCGTACCAGAGCCCGTCGTAGACGTTCTCGCTGAACTTCTGCTCCAGGATGGGCTTGAGCTTCATCTCTTCCTTGGTGAGGGTGAGCGCCTCGAGTGCTTTCTTGGCGAAGAGGACAGTGACGGCGGCGGGGGCCTCGTAGATTTCGCGGCTCTTGATGCCGACGAGGCGATTCTCCACGTGGTCGATGCGGCCGACGCCGTTCGCGCCCGCAATCTTGCCGACGTGGGCGACGAGGTCCCAGAGCGCCATGCGCTTGCCGTCGACGGCGACCGGGAGGCCCGCTTCGAACAGGATGCTCATCGACGTGGGCTTGTCGGGCGCCTTCTGCGGCGAGGTGGTCCAGAGGTAGGCGTCTTCATGGACGGCGTGGGCCGGGTCCTCGGTGTCGCCGCCCTCGATGCTGCGGCCCCACAGGTTCTCATCGGTGCTGTAGGTGCTGCGCTTGAGCTGCGGAATCTGCAATTTGTTCTTCTTGGCGTACGCGACGACGGCGTCGCGCGTCATCGGGTGCGAGCGCTGCGGGGCGAGGCACTCCAGGCCCGGCATGAGCGCCTTGACGCCCGCCTCGATGCGGACCTGGTCGTTGCCCTTGCCGGTGCAGCCGTGCGCGACGGCGTCGCCGCCGACCTGAACCACCGCTTCGACGAGTTTCTTGGCGATGAGTGGGCGGCCGATGGCGGTGGCGAGCGGGTAGACGCCTTCGTAGATGGCGTTGGCACGGATGCTGGGGGCGAGGAAGTCGTTGGCAAACTCTTCCTTGGCGGGCAGCACGACGAAATGGGTGGCGCCGTTGGCTTTGGCGCGCTTGCCGGCGTCGTCAATGGATTCCTTGCCCTGGCCGAGGTCGAGAAGGGCAGCGGTCACCTTGGCGCCTGTCTGCTCTTTGAGCCAGTGGACCATGACGGAGGTGTCGAGACCACCGGAGTAGGCGAGGACGATGTGCTTGGGCACGCCTCGATTCCATCTGTTGGCCAAGATAAGGGGCACGGCGAAACTTCGCCATGCCTGGGCACGCATGACCCAAATAGGACAATGGTCTCCGGCGCCCGTGGCGCGCAAACGGTCAGCCCCCCAACAGTCGAAGAGCGTCGCCCAGTCGGTGCGCGGCTACATCGAGGCGCGACCGACGGTGCGCGACGCGCTCGGCATGGGCATCGTCAACCTCTCAGCCTTGACGCGCCGCATCCGCGACGAGACCGGCCTCGGCTCGGAAGAAGCGGTCCTTGTGGCCTGCCGCCGCTACAAGTCACCGCACGCCAACGGCGACGTGCAGGCCGCCATCCGCAAGGTCCTCGACAAAAGCAAGCTCGAGGTTCGCACCAAGGTGGCGACCCTGACGGCGCGCAACTCGTGGAAACTCTCCGCCAAGCTCGAGAAGGCGCTCGCCGCCCTGCAAGGCCTCAGCAACCCGGTGCACGTTCTGCACGGCAGCGAATCCATCACCATCATCACCGACGAGGCGCTGCTCAAAGGGATGGAGGAGACGCTTGGCGAGGAGGTCATCAAGACGCGCACCGGCCTTGTCGAGCTCAACATCCGCAGCCCCGATTCCGTCGAAGATGTCCCCGGCACGCTCGCCTTCCTCGCCTCCAGCCTGTCCGGGCGCGGCATCAACTTCAACGAGGTCATCAGCTGCTACAAGGACAACATCTTCATCGTGGACGAAGCGGACCTCTTCCCGGCGTTTGAAGTGCTCAACGGGCTCATCAAGTCTTGACACCGACGGAACCACAGATGACGTATCTGTGAAATCCGTGAAATCTGGGTCTATGCCTTCGTCGGCGTGGGCTGTCGTTTGGCGATTTCGTCCACGATGGCTGGGATGGCGCCCAGCAGCTCGTCTTCCTTGACGATAAGTGGTGGGGCGACGCGCAGTACGGATTTTCCAGCTTGACCGACCAGAATGCCCCGGCTGCGCAAAGCAGTCACGACGGCAGGCGCGTTCGGTCCGGAAAGTGGAACGCCCATCAACAAGCCCCGGCCGCGCGCGGGGAGCCCGATGGAGCAGCCCTGCTCGCGCACCTCTTCCATGAACCGCTCCCCCAAAGCCGCGGCGCGACCGATGAGGCTCTCCTGCTCGAGGATGTCGAGGACGGCGTTGCCTGCTGCGGCGGCGACCGCGTTTCCGCCAAATGTGGTGCCGTGTGAGCCAGGCTCGAAAAGTGTTGCCTTCCGTGGGTGAATGAGGATGGCGCCGATGGGCAATCCGCCGCCGAGGCCCTTTGCGAGTGTGATGGCGTCAGGCACAAGCCCATCGTGCTCGAAGCCGAAGAACTTCCCGGTGCGGCCAACACCGGTCTGGATTTCGTCGGCGACCAGCATCGCCTTGTTGGCGGCGCAGAGCCTCTTCAGCGTCGCCGCCGCATCGGGATGGAGCGGCAGGACGCCGCCTTCGCCCTGGATGGACTCGAAGAAGACGCCTGCGACCCGCTTCTCCGCAAACACCCGCTCCAGCGCCACGGGGTCGTTGAAGGGGACGTGGACAACCTGGCCCACGAGCGGGGCGTAACGCTCCTGGTAGTGCGTCTGCCCCGTCAGCGTCATGCCGCCGTAGGTGCGGCCGTGGAAGGAGTTCTCGAATGTGACGACGACCCCTTCGGGCATCCCTTCGGCGTGGGCGTGGCGTCGCACCAGTTTGAGCGCCGCCTCGTTGGCCTCCGTTCCGGAGTTTTGGAAGATGGTTTTGTAGGGGGTTCCGCACGCAGCATCCGTGCGCGCCTGCAGCCGCTCGGCAAGTCGCAGACTGGGGCCGTTGGCGTAGAGGTTGCTGGTGTGCGAGAGCAGCCCGATCTGGGTTGTGACGGCGCGCACGATGGCGGGGTGGGCGTGACCCAAAATGTTCACGGCGATTCCGGCGAGGAGGTCGAGGTACTCCTTGCCGTCGGTGTCCCACAGCCGTGCGCCCTGCCCGCGCTGGAGTTGGATGGGTGGCGTCGTGTAGTTGGAGGCCATCGCAGCTTCCCAACGCGCGGCAGAGTAGCTCAAGCGGTCGCCTCCGCGACGAGCGTTCCGCGCACCTTCTTGCCCGCGACGGCATCCAGCAGGACGCCTGGCTCCAAGCGAGTGATGAGAACATTGCCGACGCCGGCGGCAAGCGCGTCAATGGCGTTCTGGAGCTTGGGAATCATGCCGCCCTTTGCGGCGCCGCCAATCAGCGCCTTGGCGGAGGCGGGCGTGAGCGCCGCAATGGATTCTCCGGCGTCGCCGCGCACGGCCGAGACATCGGTGGCGAGGACGAGCCAGTGCGCCTTCCACCAGGCGGCAACGGCGGCAGCACCCTCATCGGCGTTCAGGTTGAGCGGGCCCGAGGCATCGTAGGCGACGGGGGTGACCACGTTGAGGTGGCCACGCCAAGCGTCGGGAGCGACGGCGAATCCGGTTGCAGTTCCAACGCGACCAAGCCGGACGTTCTTGACGCGGCCGGCAAATGCGCGCTCGCCGACGTCGAGGTGGCGAGCGGGAAGTCCGTGGCTTGCAAGAGCGTCGGTGAGCTCCTGGCCGAGATCGTCGAGGACCTGTTCGACGACGGTGGCGGCGGCGAGGCTCGTCACGCGCAGCCCGTCCACTTTCTCGACCGTTTCACCCAACTCGGCGAGAGCCGCATCGAGCTGCGGGCCGCCGCCATGCACGACGCAGACCTGGTGGCCCAGATCGCGCAGGGCGGCAAGCTCCGCGGCGACCGCGGCAACCTGGGCGGGCTCCTTGACGACGTTTCCGCCCATCTTGACGACGATGCGGAGGGATTTGGGGCCGAACATGTCTTTCAGGCTCCACATCAGGTGCTGTACGCTGAGTTGAAGGTCACGTACTCTTCCGAGAGGTCGCAGCCCCACGCCTCCGCCTTGTGCGGGCCCAGGCCCAGGCTGACGAGGATGCGGACATCGCGCGTCTGCAACGCAGCGTTGGCCTCTTTCAGGCGCGCAAGAGGTTCACCTTTGTCGAGGACCGGCACCGAACCCAACGCCGACTCGAAGCGCACCGAGACCTTGCCGGGCTCGACGTGAGCGCCGCAGGAGCCGACGGCAGCGACGATGCGGCCCCAGTTGGGGTCCTTGCCGTGCAGCGCCGACTTGACGAGGTTGGATTTGGCAACACTGCGCGCAATGGTGCGGGCGTCTTCCAGCGACACCGCGCCCTCGACGGCCACTTCGAGGAGGGCGGTGGCGCCTTCGCCGTCGCCGGCGATCATCTTGGCGAGCGTCTTGCAGGCGAGGGTGAGCCCTTCCTGGAAGGCGGCCGCCTCGGGGGTGCCTTTGCGCAAATTGGCGCCGCCGGCGGCGCCGTTGGCGATGATGGCGCAGGTGTCGTTCGTGCTCTGGTCGCCGTCGATGGTGATCATGTTGAAGGTGGCGTTTACTGCCTCCTTCAGGTTGGCGTTGAGGAAAGTGGCGTTCATCGGCGCGTCGGTGACCAGGAACGACAGCATGGTCGCCATGTTGGGATGAATCATTCCGGCGCCTTTGGCGATGCCGGCGATGTGGAAGGTGCGTCCTTTCTTCTCTCCCGCTGCGGGCGGCACAGAAACCTCCACAAAGACGGTCTTGGGGTGGCTGTCGGTCGTCGTGATGGCTTCGGCCGCCTCACCGCCGACCGCGTCGCCGAGAACCTTGGCGCTGTCGCGGATGCCGGCGAGGACCTTCTCCATCGGCATGGGGCGGCCGATGATGCCGGTCGAGCAGACGATGAACTGGTCGGGCGTCAGGCCGGTGGCCTTGGCCGCTTCGGCCGCCATGGCGCGGGCGTCCTTGAGGCCCTGTTCGCCGGTGACTGCGTTGGCGTTGCCGGCGTTGCAGACGATGGCGCGGATGTCGCCGTTCTCGACGTTTTCGCGGCTCACGATGACGGGGGCCGCGCAGAAGGCGTTCTGCGTGAAGACGGCGGCGCCCTTCGAGGGGCGGTCGCTGACGATGAGGCAGACGTCGCGCGATTTCTTCTTGATCTGCGCCCAGACCCCGTTCGCCTTGAAGCCGGGCACGTGATTGAGATGCTTGCCCTCGACGATGCGGATGGTGGCACTGCCCACAGGGTGCTCAGGGGCGAGGGGGATTTGAGGCGACGCCTCAACGGGCTCGCCGGTGAGTTTGGCGACGGTGCGGCGCCAGCCGAGAAGCAGGACCATTACGGGCCTCCTCCGACGGCGGTGAGGCCGTCGGTCTCATTCCAGCCGAGGGCGAGATTCATGTTCTGCACGGCTTGGCCGGAACCGCCTTTGATGAGGTTGTCGATGGCGCAGCGCGCGACGAGCAGGCCAGACTCGGCGTCGAGGTCGATGGCGACATCGGCAAAGTTGCTTCCTGAGACGATGCCGGTGTCGGGTTCGGCGACGACGCGAACGAACCGGGAGGAAGCGTACATCTTGGCGTAGGCCGCTTTGGCCTGCTCAGCGCTGATGCCGGGCTTGGCCGGGAGGTAAACGGTGGAGAGGAGTCCACGGCTCATTGGCACCAAGTGCGGCGTGAAGCGGACGGGGCGCACCGCTCCGGTGGCTCCGGACGCGGCGTGGGAGGCAAGGCGAATCTCGCCCAGATGGTCATGCCCGAGCACCTTGTAGGCGCGCACGGACTCGTTCATCTCGGGGTAGTGCAGGTCACCGCGCGGGGCGGCACCGGCGCCGGAGACGCCCGACTTGCCGTCGGCGATGAGGACACCGTCGGCGACAAGGCCGCTGCGCAGCGCGGCGCCTGCGGCGATCATCGTCGCGGTCGGGTAGCAGCCCGGATTGGCGATGCGCAGGGTGCCTTTGGCAACCGGGAAGAATTCGCTCATGCCGTAGCTCCAGCCCGTGCCTTTTTCAAAGGCGGCGTGGCGGTGGGCGCGGCTGAGGTCCACGATGAGGCGCGGGCGGTCGCCGACCTCGGCGACGGTCTTCTTGGCCTCCTCGCCGTCGGTGGCGATGAAGACGACGTCGGCGTCGGCTGCCTTGGCCGGGGTAGCCATGACCAGGTCGCGGCGGTGGCGGAAAGCAGGAACCAGGTCGCCGTAGGGCTTGCCCGCCTCGCTGGTGCTCGTCAGGGTGAGCGCTTCGACCTTGGGGTGGCCAGACAGGAGGCGGACAAGTTCACGGCCCAGATAGCCCCGGGCGCCGACGACGGCAACATTCACCATTGCGAAACGACGGACTGAATATGTTGTGGTTTGGAATATAGGGGTGATGGCGACGGAGCGTCGCACCTGGGCATCGATGACCGAAATCAGACAATCCTGCGTCAATCGCAATATGCGATGGGCTCGCCCACCACGGCACCGGTGACCGCGTCCACCGCGACCAAGCGCAGCAAGCCGCAATGGCTCGCAACTGGCTCGGTAAATTCCACGCCGACCTTGAACACCAGCGAGGAGCCGAAAACGTCGAACCGCGGCTCTCCGAGAAAACTTTCGAAACTGTACCCCTTCGCCTCCGTCTTCCCCTCGCGGTCGAGACTGCAGCGAGCGAAGCCCTGCGCCACCTCCGCGGCGCGCCCCGCATCGATTTCGACGTGCGCCTCTTTCAGGTTATGAAATGCGCGCAGGCCGATGTATCCCGGCAGACCGGACGGACTCGGAGCGACGGCCGCAATGGAACCATCGTGGCGCTGCTGCGGCCAGCCCCAGCTCATCCAAGACTGCCGGGTCTGCGTGTGCTCGCTGTAAGTCCCCGATTCCGCCACGCCGAGTTGTTGGGCGATGCCCTCCAGCGCCTGCTTCCTGAACGAGGCTGCGCGGGTCGAGACCAGTTCGACCGCCTTGCCGTCGTCGCCGTTGTAGACGGTGATGGTGCCGTGCGCAGTACCCCACTCCGTTTCCCCCTCGCTCTGCCGCTTCGGGGTGTCGTCGAGCCAGGTCTCTCCAGCGCCCTGCGCCGCCGCCTTGGCGAGCTGCAAATCGATTGCGAAAATGGACAGAATGGGCGCATCCTGGTTGATGGCGGTCGCTCCACTGGGGTCGCACCCGTCTGGTGTGAACGAAGCGAGGCCGCCCGAGCAGCCGGCCAGGAACACCAGCGGCATCATAGCCGCAAGGATGCGCATGCCACTCCATCCACCCTCCATGTTTCAAACTTGGCGGATGGTTGGGCAGGCGCCAAACGACCGCATCGCCACATCGGTTGGTTCAAGAGAACCACCTTGAATGCTCGCGCACCCTTTTTGGGGTGCCCCATGGCGAACGCGAAGCCGACCAAGAGCCAGCCCACGACCGCCAAGGCAGTGCCAGCCAAGACCGAGGAGCTGAACCCGTTCAAGATTGCTCAGGCGCAACTCGACAAGGCAGCCAAGGCGATGGGCCTGGACAAGGACATGCACAGCTACCTTCGCGAGCCGCAGCGCTTCCTTCAGGTCAGCATTCCCGTCCGCATGGACCGCGGCGGCACCAAGACCTTCCAAGGATTCCGCTGCCAATACAACGACGCGCGCGGCCCCACCAAGGGCGGCATCCGCTACCACCCCGAGGAGACCGCCGACACCGTCAAGGCGCTCGCCGCCTGGATGACCTGGAAGTGCGCCGTCGCCGACATCCCGTACGGCGGCGGCAAGGGCGGCGTCATCTGCGACCCCAAGAAACTCAGCCCGCGCGAGACTGAGCGCCTGAGCCGTGGCTGGGTGCGCGCCGTGCACCAGATTGTCGGCACCTACAAGGATGTCCCCGCCCCCGACGTCTACACCACGCCGCAGATCATGGCCTGGATGATGGACGAGATGTCGGTCATCCACGGCGCCAACGAGCCCGGCTTCATCACTGGGAAACCCCTCGCGCTCGGCGGCTCGGCAGGACGCGGCGACGCGACCGCGAAGGGCGGCATGTACCACTTGCGCGAGGCCGCCAAGACGCTCAAGATGACCCTCAAGGGAGCCACCGTCGCCATCCAAGGCTTCGGCAACGCAGGAGAGTACGCGCACAAGCTCGTCACCGAGATGTTTGGTGCCAAGGTGGTCGCCGTCTCCGACTCCAAGGGCGGCGTTTACGATGCCAAAGGGCTCGACTTCGCCAAACTGAAGGAGTTCAAGGCGCGCAAGGGCCAAGTGCAGGGCTTCCCCGGCACGAAGAAAATCAGCAACGCCGAGCTTCTCGAACTCAAGGTGGATGTTCTGATTCCGGCGGGCATTGAGAACCAGATTCGCGGCGACAATGCGGCGAACGTCAAGGCGAAGATCATCGTCGAGCTCGCCAACGGCCCGACGACGCCCGACGCCGACGTCATCCTGCACAAGAACAAGATTCTGCACATCCCGGACTTCCTCGCCAACTCCGGCGGCGTCACCGTCTCCTACTTCGAGTGGGTGCAGAACCTGTACGGCTACTACTGGAGCGCCGAGGAGGTCTACGCCAAGCTCGACGCCAAGATGACGGCCGCCTTCCACGCCGTGCACGCTACGCACAAGAAAATGGACGTGGACATGCGCACGGCGGCCTACATCGTCGCCGTCGGGCGCGTCGCCGAGGCCGTCAAGTTGCGCGGCATCGTGGCATGAGGAGAAGCGAGGAGCTGGTCGAAGGTTTCCTGGCAATCCTGCAGACGGGCGGCGGCGCAGCCTTGACCATCACCCTCTTCGCTGCGGCGATTGCCGTCCCTTTCTACCAATTTCCACTCAAGGCGATTCCGCTTGGCATCTTCCTCTGCGCCGCCGTTGCGCTCGCTCTGCTCTCCGCCCGGAAGGGCAAGAGGCTTAGCCCAAGCTGACGCCCTCGAGGGCAAGCATCTTCTGCTTCAGCTCAACGCCGCCGCCGTAGCCGCCAAGCTTGCCGTCGGAGGTGACGACGCGGTGGCACGGAATGAACGGGGCGACCGGGTTGCGGTGGTTGGCCTGACCCACGGCGCGACTGGCGCCGGGAGATCCGACCGCTTCTGCGACTTCACCGTACGAGCGAACCTCGCCGTAGGGAATGGCAGCAAGCTCCTTCCAGACACGGCGCTGGAATTCCGTCCCCTTCGCCTTGGTTTTCACGGTGAAGTCGGTGCGGCGGCCGGCGGCGTACTCCTCAAGCTCGCGGGTCGCCTGCAGCAAGATGGGATGGTGCGGATCCTTCTGCAACGTCTCCCCCGGCCAGCGCGCGGCAACCTCGCTGCCAAACGCGTCGGCGGCGACGCCGGGGAGGCTGGTCTCGATGATGGCGTCGCCGAGCGCTGCGACGTGGAAGGGGCCCAGATTGGTCCGCACCGTGGTCCAGGCAATCATGGGGACACCAACGCCGAAGGTCGGCGCAAGGGGAAAAACCATGCGGCGAGCCCCAGGAGGGCCAACGCGGCGGACCCGGCCAGGATTGGACTCGATCCGGAGAGCGCGCCCCAGGCGTGCAACCCGAGGGCAACATTGAGCGCGTGGAAGGACCAGCGGTGGCGCGAGAACGGAATCGGCTCGGCAACGAGGGTGCGGGCCGCAAAGCCGAGCGCGAGTTGCAGCAGGCCGCCAAAAAGCAGGAGGTGCGCGTGGATGGAGCGCAGCGCGGGGAGGCGGTCGGCGAAGATGTCTGGGACGATGTTGAGGAAGAGGCCGAGAAGGACGCCGACGACGATCCAGAGGACGCCGGAGAAGACCCACGGGATGTAGGCGAAGCCCGGTGTGACGCGCTGCGTCTTGGACTTGTTCTTCATGATGTTGGCACCGAGAACGCCCATGAAGACGAAGGCGCCAAAGAACGTCGAGAGCCCACCGGCGATGAGCAGACCTTTGATGCCGAACAGGAAACCGAAGACGAGGAGCAGGACGCCGAGCAGCGTGCTGTGCAGTTCTCCCTTGATGGCTCCGGCCGCGATGGCGGGGACGCCCGAGAGGCGCGGCACGATGATGTGGCTCAACCCGTAGAGCAGCGGTAGCCCGCCGCCCACCAGGAGGAGATGCGTGGCCGCAAGCTGCGGACCCGGGCCGCTGAGCCACTCGAGCTGGATCGTCGCAGCCGTGATGGCGAGAACGGCCTGCAGAACAAGCCCGGCCGTGAGGGCGACCATGCCGAATCGGACCTGCTTGAGCGAGGCGTCGTCGCCTTTCGTGAGGGGTTCGGCGACGCTCACCACGGATTCCTTGCGACCGGGCAGGGCGCGCAGGATGCCGCGCAGGGCAAGGAAAAGGGCGACCGCGACCAGCGTCTGTCCAAGGGCAAACAGCATCGGTACGAACCGGCTTGCGTTTGCCAGCGCCGAGGTGGTGAGCAGCAGGGCGCCGCCAAGCAGGAGGGCCGAACACCGGACGTCGGTCGAAACCGGCCGAGGCATGCGCGGGACCGCAACGGCGTGAACGAGGAACAGCAGTGCGGGCAGGACGACGGCGGGCAGGGCAGCGGCGCGGTGCGCCGAACCCCACGCAAAGGTTCCGAGGGGTTCCGGCAGCGATGGGGCGGCAGCGGCAAGTCCGGCGAGAACGAGGACGACAGCGGTTCCCGCCAGAGTCTCATTCAGGAACGGGCGGGCCACGCCGCGCGGACGGGGAGGCCCTACATAACGGCCAATCTGACCTCGGGCTTAGGGACCTGGAGGTTTGCCGACTAGATGTTGACGACGGCCGTGATCTCAGGAACCCGTTCCTTGAGAATCCGCTCGACGCCAGCCTGGAGGGTGACGGTGCTCATGCCGCAGCCGGAGCAAGCGCCGTGCAGCCGAAGCTGGACCACGCCGGTGTCCTCACTGAAATCGACGAGCTCGGCGTCGCCGCCGTCAAACTGCAGGGCGGGACGAATCTCGTCGAGGGCGGCCTGAATCTGGGCCATCTTCTCGGGGGATGCCATGCATCCGCCTCGCCGCGCGGCGGCTTAAGCGTTGGGGATGGCGAACCTACAAGCCCAGCAGACTCGCCGCGGCCTTGAACGAGGCGTCCAAGATGGGCTGCGGCCAGAGGCCGACGAAGAGGACGAAGGCGGCGCAGACAACAACCGCCGTCGTAATGGAGCCTGGGATGACCAGGCGTCCCTGCTCGCCCTCCTCGACGTACATGGTGCGCAGAACGCGCAGGTAGACGAAGAGGCTCAGCGCGGAATTGGCGATGGCGAGGACGGCCAGCCAGCCAAGCCAGCCCAGTCCCTGTGTTGCTGCGACATCGACGGCGCTTGAGAAGAGCACGAATTTGCTGGCAAATCCGGCCAGTGGCGGAAGCCCCGCCATGGAGAGCAGGAAGAGTGCCATGCTGAAGGCGAGGACCGGGTGGCGGCGTCCGAGGCCGCGCCAGTCGGCAATCTGGTCGCCGATGCCGGCCGTGAGGAGGCCGCCCACGATGAGGAAGGCGCCGAGCTTCATGGCGGCGTTGATGACGAGGTGGAACAGGCCGCCGCCGACGGCGTAGATGCCGCCATCCTGGGCGCTCGTCCCGACGGCGAGGGCGATGAGGACGTAGCCGGCTTGCGCGATGCTGCTGAAGGCGAGCATGCGCCGGATGCTGGTCTGCTGCAGGGCGACGAGGTTGCCCACCACCATCGAGGCGGCGGCGAGCACCGCGACGAGGAGCTGCCAGTTCGTCTTGAGGCCGACCAGGCCGACGAGGAAGAGGTTGAACAGCGCCGCGAAGCCCATCGCCTTGGAACCGGAGGCGAGCAGGCCCGCGACCGGAGTCGGGGCGCCGGCGTAGACGTCGGGGGCCCAGGCGTGGAACGGCACGCTGCTGATCTTGAAGCCGAGGCCCGCAAGGATGAATGCGATGGGCACCAGGCTGACCGCATCGAAGGCGCCGCCCGCCGTGAGCGCGGTGGCGAGCTCCGGGATGCGGGTGGTGCCAGCCATGCCGTAGAGCAGGCTGATGCCGAAGATGAGCAGGCCACTCGAGATGGCGCCGATGGTAAAGTACTTCAGGCTCGCCTCGGCGGCGACGCGGTCGCGGCGCATGGCGGCGAGGAGGTAGCTGCTCATGCTGGTCATCTCGATGCCAAGCAGCAGCGTGAGCAGCTCCTGCGCCGAGGCGACGATCATCATGCCGAGCGTCGCGAAGAGAAGCAGGCTGCAGAACTCGCCGAAGTCCTCCTCGCTGCGACCCTTGAGCGGGCGGCCGACGCCGAGCACGGCGAGGAACGCGGTGGCGGTGAAAAGCACCTTCAGGAACTGGCTCGCGTAGGTGACGACGAAGGCGCCGTGCAGGTTGGAGCCCTGGTACTGCAGGGTGAAATTGTATCCGGTGCCCGGGATGCTCAGGTGCCATTCCAGCAGGCTGCCGAGCGACAGAAGGAACGCGCCGCCGAGGCCGATGAGGGCGAACTGCCGGAGGCCGCGCCGGTCGGAATCAAACAGCCCGACGATGGGGGCGAGGACGGCAAAGAGAAGGACGACCAGTTCCGGCGTCATGCTCTGCCATTCCAGATCGGGCAGGAGAACGGCGACCAGCTCGCCTCCCCAGCCGGCGTAGAGGGCGTAGCCGATGAGGGCCACGAGTGCGAGGAGGATGACAGTGCCGAAGGTGCGGCGGCTGTTGCGCGTTTCAGCCATCAGGCCACCCCCATCGCGGCGAGCGCTTGCAGGGTCCACTCGTTGTAGGAACCCATCAGCAGGCCGGGCAAGATGCCGAACAGGAGTGCAAGCAGAATGAGGGCGACGATGCTCCAGCGTTCGGTGGTGGGAACGTCATGCATGTGTTCCCAATCGACGTCGGGGTGGCGCACTTCGGGGCCGTAGAAGCCGCGCTGCAGCGCCCAGAGGTAGTAGCCCGCCGTGATGAGGATGCTCCAGATGGGCAGCAGAATCCACCAGCCGAAGGCTTGCCAGATGCCGGCGAAGATGGTGAATTCAGCGATGAACCCCATGAGGCCGGGCAGGCCGAGGCTTGCGAGGAAGAGCGTCGCGGTGAGGCCGGTGAGGCGCGGGACGCGAGGAGCAATGCCGCCGAGGCGACTGATGAGGCGCGTGCCGGTGCTGTGCTGGAGCGAACCGGCCGCCATGAACATCCCGGCGGCGATAATGCCGTGCGCGACGTTCATGAAGGCGGCTCCGGCGAACCCAAGCGGCGTCACCGTGGCGAGGGCGAGGGTGACCAAGCCCATGTGCGAGATGGAGGAGTAGGCGATGAGCGACTTGAGGTCGTCCTGCGCGAGGCAGAGGAAGGCGCCATACAGCACCGAGACGGTGCCGAGGAAGTAGAAGATCCACTGGTAGCTCCAGTCGAACGCAATGGGGCCGAGGCTGACCGTGTTCATCGCGGTGAAGGAGTCACCGAGAATGGGCAACGCAATTCGCATGAGACCGTAGGAGCCCATTTTCAGCAGGACGCCGGCCAGAATGACCGAACCCGCCGTGGGCGCCTGGACGTGGGCGTCGGGGAGCCAGGTGTGGAACGGCACCGAGGGCATCTTGACGAGGAACCCGATGGCGAGGGCGGCGAAGGTGAGGAGGCCGAACTCCTTGGCGAAGCCGAGCGTGCTGCCGATTGCGGTGAGCGTCGGGATGCTGAACGTTCCGGCGCCGGAGCCGAAGTAGAGCGCCATGAAGCCAAGCAGCATGACGAGCGAGGCCGACCCGGTGTAGATGAAGAACTTCGCACTCGCGTACTTGCGGTTCGGTCCGCCCCAGATGGCAATCAGGAAGTACATCGGGATGAGGACGAACTCCCAGAAAATGTAGAACAGGAACAGGTCGAGCGCCGTGAAGACGCCGAGGACCGTCACGTTGAGCAGCAGAATGAGCGCGAAGAAGAGGCGGGGCCGCACCGTCTCGTGCCAGCTGAAGAGGATGACGAGCGGGGTGAGGATGGCGGTGAGCCAGGCGAGGCTGGCGCTGAGGCCGTCCACGCCGAACTCGAGCCGGGCGCCGATGGACTCGATCCAGGTCCAGTTCGTGACGAACTGGTAGGAGCCGCCGGCGAGGCCGACATTCCAGAGCATCCACGACGTCGCGGCGACGGCGGGAAGGGAGGCGATGAGGGCGACGAGGCGGCTGGTGCGCTCGGAGGCGCGCAGCGTCGCAAGGGCGCCAAGCAGGGTGAGCAGGAGGGTGAGCGGGATGAGTCCCGAAGATGTTGGGTCGAACATGGCTACCACCTGAACCTCAGGACTACTTCATGCAGAAGGAAGAGCGCGAGGGCGACGCCGACGGCAACACTTGCCATCGCCGTGGTGAGTTTGCCGTCCTGCCAGCGCCTGGTGCGCGAACCGGCCCGGTCGGCGACGTTGGCGATGCCGTTGACGGCGCCGTCGATGCCTTTGCGGTCGAACCAGTTGGAGATTCGTGCCACGCCGACCGCGACGACGGAGCCGAGCGGCTCGTAGACGGCCTGGGTGACGTAGTAGCGGTTGTAGAGGAGGCCGCGCACGCCGCGCGTCGGTTCCGTCGCCTCGACGGAGGGGAGGCCCGCCTTGTACTTGCTGCGCGCCACGACGATGCCAAGCACCGCGACGGCGAGGCTGACGTAGGTGAGCAGGCTGGTGAGGATGTGCAGCAGGATCTCGCTCGAGGCGATGGCCTCGTGCGCTCCGAGGTCATGCGAGTAGGGGTAGGTGATGATGGACTCGAAGCCGGGACCGGTGACGAGCCAGAGGCCCGAGACGGCCGCCGCGACCGCGAGGACGATGAGTGGCATCGTCATCGCAGAGGGCGACTCATGGGCGTGCTCGGCGGACTCGGTGCGCGGCTTGCCGTGGAAGGCGAGGAACATCATGCGGAACATGTAGAACGCGGTGAGCCCCGCCGTGATGATGCCCATGCCCCAGAGCACGAAGAAGAGGCCATTGTAGGTGCCCGCGTTGAAGGCGGTGGAGAGCACCTCGTCCTTCGACCAGAAACCGGAGAGCGGGATGATGCCGGCGATGCTCAGACTGCCCACCAGCATGGTGAGGTAGGTGATTTTCATCTTCGACTTGAGTCCGCCCATCTCACGCAGGTCTTGGTGGTGGTGCATGCCCAGGATGACGGAGGCGCTGCCCAAGAACAGGAGCGCTTTGAAGAACGCGTGGTTCATCAGGTGCAGCATCGCGGCGGTGAAGCCAGCGCCCGAGTTGGTGTGGAGGTAGAGGTAGCCGCCAGCGCCCAGGGCGAGGAACATGTAGCCCAGCTGGCTCAGCGTCGAGAAGGCGAGGACCCGCTTGATGTCGAGCGCTGCGAGGGCCATCGTTGCCGTGTAGAGCGCGGTGATGCCGCCAATCAGGCCGATGAGCAGGAACAGCCCTTCGCCGGGGCCGAGGCCGAGGGCAACGTAGAGCGGGAAGGTGCGCGCGACGAGGTAGACGCCCGCCTTCACCATGGTCGCGGCGTGGATGAGCGCCGACACCGTCGTGGGGCCCTCCATGGCATCCGGCAACCACAGGTCGAGCGGGAACTGCGCCGACTTGCCGACAGCGCCCCCGAAAATCAGCAGACCCGCCCAGAACAGTTCCGTCTTGTGGGCGAGGAGCTCGGGGTGGTGGAACAGTTCGCGGTAGCTGAAGGTCCCGAACGTCGTGAAGAGGATGATGATGCCCAGGAACAGGAAAATGTCGCCCAGGCGGGTGACCAGGAAAGCCTTCTTCGCCGCGGAGGCGGCGGAGGCCTTCGTGTACCAGTACCCGATGAGGAGGTAGGAGCAGAGGCCCATGATCTCCCAGAAGATGAACATCAGGAGGTAGTTGTCCATCACGACGGAGCCCAGCATGCCGGCGACGAAGAGCGCCTTCACCGCGTAGTAGCGGCGCAGGTGCTCATCCGATTCATCGGAGAGGTAGGCGGTGCTGAAGATGACGATGAGAAGCGAAAGGAGACTGACGAGGGTCATCAGCCAGACTGAGAGGTTGTCGAACAGGATGCCGACCGTGAAGGCGAAACTGCCGATGCGGAACCACTCGACGCTCCAGCCCAGCGGCTCGCCGCCGGCCAGCATGCGTAGGAAGAAGACCAGACTGAGCGCGAAGGCGCCCGCCAACGCGGCGATGGTGAAGGCGGCTCCGCCGCGCCACATCTTCTTGCCGACGAAGAAAGTCGCCACCGAGGCGAGGATGGGGAGAAGAGGGAGGGCGAGGGCCATCCAGAGCTCGGTGCCGGCAAGGTGGGCAAGGGCGTGCGAAGCGTCGGCACCGGGGAGTGCAGAGTCAACGGCCATCTTACCACCTCAATTGGGTCATGCGGTTCAGGTCCACGCTGCGGACGTGGCGGTAGGCGTGCAAAAGGATGGCAAGGCCAACGGCGGCCTCAGCGGCGGCAAGCGCGATGATGAAGAGCGTGAAGACGAGGCCGGAGGCGTCGCCGTGCAGGTTGGCGAAGGCGACGAAGTTGATGTTCGCCGCGTTGAGCACCAGCTCGACGGAGATGAGGACCCGGAGCGCACTGCGCTGCGCGAGAAGGCCGAAGATGCCGATGGCGAGCAGGATGGAGCTGAGAGCGAGGCTCCAGAGGATGGGAATCATGGTGTTCCCTCCTTGGGCTCGACCGGCGCCGCGGGGGCGACGACCGTCAAGTTGGGGTGGACCAGGCTCGACTCCTCGGTGCCGGTGACGGTGAGGGGGCGGGCAATGACGAGGGCTCCAATCATGACCGCGGTGAGCAAGACGCCGAGCACCTCGAACGCGATGACTTCAGGGCCAAACAAGGCGTCGGTGAGAGCCGCCATGTCGTTGGCGCGGCCCGTCGTCGCTTCGGTGGCCGCAGTGTCGGCCCACGGTGCGGTGGCACGGATGGAGAGCAGGAGAACGAGGAGGATGCCGAGCGCCACCAACGCGGCGAGGGCGAGTTGGATGCGGCGGTTCATGCCGCGGCCTCCTCATCTTCATCCCCAGCCACGAACATGACCGCGAAGACGAAGAGCGTCAGGATGCCGCCGACGTAGACGAGAATCTGCAGGACGCCGATGAAGGGCGAGCCGAGCAGGATGTAGATGCCGGCGACCGCGACAAGGACGACGCCGAGGAACATGACGGCGT
Source organism: Thermoplasmatota archaeon (assembly GCA_038046785.1). GTDB lineage: Archaea > Thermoplasmatota > E2 > JACPAO01 > JAHFTW01 > JAHFTW01. Next base: position 190,641 of record JBBSVM010000004.1, on the reverse strand, counting down.
GGAAGGTGCGCTTCGCCAGCGTCGAGGCGAGGCCGAAGCCGGCGATGAGGAGGGCGAGGACCACGAAAACTGCGGTCTCAAGGAGCTCGGCCATTATGCGGGCCCCCGTCCGAGAGCGTGCTCGTTCTGGCTAAGGCGGTCGGGTTTGTAGTCGAAGTCGCGCACGTAGGCGGCGGTCTCGTACTCTTTGCCCATGCGGATGGAGTCGGTGGGGCAGGCCTCTTCGCAGAGGCTGCAGTACATGCACTTGGAGATCTCGACGGCGGGGAACTTCTTGCGCTTGTTCTGCGGCGTGTCGAAGCCGGGGTCGTAGTCCACCATGTAGCAGGAGCCGTTGGGGCAGGCCTGGGCGCAGAGGGTGCAACCGATGCAAGTCTCGAGCTTGAGGTAGATGCGGCCGCGGAAACGATCGGCGAGCGGGAGTTTCTGCTCGGGGTACTGCGTCGTGACGGTCTTCTTGAAGAAATGCTTCAGGGTGACGCCCATGCCCTGGAGGATGGGGACGAGGGGCACCTTGCTCGGCTGCGGCTCGATGTTCATCCCAGCACCCCGGTCTTGACCAGGACGGCCGTGAGCACGAAGTTGACGATGCTGAGCGGGAGCATGATTTTCCAGGCGGTGGCGAGGTATTGGTCGACGCGGACGCGGGGCAGGGAGACCCAGACCCAGAAGACGGTGAACGAGACGAGGGCGCACTTGGCGACGAACCAGAAGGGCGCCGTGAAGGGGCCGATGAACGAGTTCAGCATCGGCACCTGGTCGCCGAAGGGGGCTTGCCAGCCGCCGAGGTAGAGCAGCGTCATCATGGCGCCGATGAAGAACGCCTGGCTGAACAGGACCACGAAGAGGAAGCCGAAACGCATGCCGGAGTATTCCGTCACGAAACCGCTGACGAGCTCCGACTCCGACTCGGCGAGGTCGGTGGGGGCGAGGCCCGCCTTGGCAAGCGCGGTGATGAAGAAGATGACGAAGCCGATGATTTGCGGCAGGAAGAACCAGAGGCCGTGCTGGCTGCGCACGATGTCGTTTGTGTCGAGGCTGCCGACGATGAGGACAACCGAGGCCACGCAGAAGAGCATGGGAATCTCGTAGCTGACGTCGAGCGCCGCGGCGCGCACGCCGCCAAACAGGCTGTACTTGTTGTTGGAGCCCCAGCCGGCGAGCATCTCCGCGAGCGGCGCGATGGCACCCATCGCGAGGATGAGCAGGACGCCGGTTCCGGCGTTGGTGAAGATGGCCTGCTCGGACCAGGGCAGCGGCGCCCACGCCATGACGGTGAAGACGACGGAGACGTAGACCGCCGATTTCCAGGCGAGCTTGTCCGCCTTGGCGGGACGGATGTCCTCCTTCGAGATGAGCTTCGCGCCGTCGGCGAGGAACTGCAGCAGGCCGCCAGGACCGACGCGGTTGGGGCCGGGGCGGTGGCCCATGCGGGCGAAAATCTTGCGGAAGGCGTAGGTGAAGACGCCGCCGATGGCAAGAACGATGGTGAAGACGACGACGGAGCCGATGACCCAGGAGAGGCCCTGGCTCACCCAGTCGGGAGCGGCGAGGCCGAGCGATGCGAGCAGGCCGGCGATGAAGTTAGCAAGTGGGTCCATCGAGGTCACCGGTCCACGTCGCCAAGAACAATGTCAATGCTGCCGAGCGTCGCGACGAGGTCGGCAATCTTCTGGCCGCGCGTCATGAGCGCGAGCGGCTGCAAGTTGGCGAACGAGGGGGCGCGCACATGGACGCGGCTCGGGTTCTGCTTGCCCTCGCCAATCACATGGACGCCGTACTCCCCCTTCGGGTGCTCGATGCGGGCGTACGCTTCCCCCTTCGCCTTGACGCGCAGGATCTTGCCGCCGGCGTAATCGGGATTGAGGTGGATGCCGTCGAGATTCTTGTTCTCAAGGCGGTCCACGACCTGGTTGAGAATTTTCACAGACTCGAGCATCTCGGCCCAGCGCACGTTGAGGCGGCCGTAGCAGTCCGACTGCGTCGTGGTCGGGACCTCGAAGTTGAGCGACTTGTAGATGGAGTAGGGGGCAATCTTGCGCAGGTCGTGCGCGACGCCGGTGGCGCGCAGCATCGGGCCGGTGACACCCCAGTCGAGCGCTTGCTCGCGCGACAGCGGACCGGTGCCGCGCAGGCGGCCGACCAGGATGTCGTTCTGGCGCAACTGCTTCTGGTACTCCGCAATGTGGGCCGGCATGCCGGCGAGGAACTGCTTGATGCGCGGTAGGTAGGTCGGGTCGGCGGGAAGATCGTACTTGACCCCGCCGAAGCGGAAGTAGTTGAATGTGAGGCGGGCGCCGCACAACTCCTCCATGAAGCCGAGGATGGTCTCGCGCTCGCGCAGAGCGTAGAACAGGGGCGTGATGGCGCCCAGGTCCAGCATGAACGTCCCCATCCAGAAGAGGTGGTTGCAGAGGCGGCTGAACTCGGCGGCGAAGACGCGGATGTTCTCAGCGCGCTCCGAAACGATGTTCTGGTCGGGGCCGCCAAGGAGTTTCTCCACGGCGAGGACGTAGCCGTGGTTGTTGTGCATGGCGCTGACGTAGTCCATGCGATCAGTGAGCGGGATGAACTTGACCCAGTGCATGCCCTCGGCGAGCTTCTCGGAGCCGCGGTGCAGGTAGCCGATGACCGGCTCCACGTCGACGACGATTTCGCCATCCAGGAGGAGTTTGAGGCGCAGAACGCCGTGCGTCGAGGGGTGCTGCGGACCCATGTTGAGGGTCATGAGCTGGCTCGTCGGGGCGCGGCCGTCCGGCATGCGCGGGTTGTTGAAGTCAACGCGCGCCATTACCAGCTGCCCTCCTCATTGGTGCGCACGACGACATCTTCGCCGTCGCGAAGAGCGACAAACTGTTCCGCTTCCTTGTAGTCCTTCCGCATCGGGAATCCGGTCCAGCCGTCGGGGAGGAACATGCGGCGCAGGTCGGGGTGGCCGAGGAAGGTGATGCCGTACATGTCGTACATCTCGCGTTCGTGCCAGTCGGCAGCGGGGTAGAGGTCGGCGAGGCTCGCGACCTTGGGCTCGCCAGCAGTCTTGGGCATCACGACGCGCAGTCGCATCTCGCCAAACTGAGCCGGAGTGTCCGCCGGCTTCACGAAGCAGTAGAGGACGCCGAAATGATCGGCGCGGTCGTACGCGCTGAGATTGCTGAGGAGACGGTAGCCCATCGCCTTGACCTCGCCCGCCACGGTGAAGAGGTCGTCCGCGGCAACGGTGAGGACGCCGACGCCATCTTCGAGGACGTCGTACGAGGTGACACCGCTTGGGTGGGCGTCGCGCAGCATCGCATGGTCGCCGGCGGGCTGCGGTTTGGGCGCCGACGGGGCCGCGGGAGCTGCGGGGATGGGCTTGACTGCGGGGGTGTCGGCCATCAGAAACCCACCTGCAGAATCTCGTTCTGGTCGCGGATTTTCTTCTGGAGCTTGATGATGCCATCCATCAGCGCTTCGGGGCGGGGCGGGCAGCCGGGGATGTAGACGTCGACGGGGATGATTTTGTCCACGCCCTTGACGACGAAGTAGGAGTCCTGGTAGGGGCCGCCGTTCGTGGCGCAGGCACCCATCGCGATGACGTACTTCGGGTCCGCCATCTGGTCGTAGAGGTTCTTGATGCGCGGCGCCATCTTCTTGGTGACCGTGCCGGGGACAATCATGAGGTCGCACTGGCGCGGGGAGGCGCGGAACACTTCGGAGCCGAAGCGGCTGATGTCGAAGACCGGGCCCTGGCTGGAAATCATCTCGATGGCGCAGCAGGCGAGGCCGAAGGTGAAGGGCCAGACCGAGTTGCTGCGGCCCCAGTTGAAGATGCGCGACGCGACGGTGAGGATGATGCCTTCCTTCTGCTCTTCAACGACGATGGGAATGCGGTTGTCGAGCGACGTCGGGTCGTAGGCGGGCGCGGCGGGGGCGATTTGGTTCATGTGTTCACCGCCTGAAACCCCTCGGGCGCAAGGTCCGAGGGTCCGGCCGCGCGTCGCGCGGCCTGCTCGAATGACCCCTCGCTGACGCTCGGGCTCATTCGAGCGCCCTCCAGTTCAGCAGCTTCTTCTTGACTTCCCAGAGGAAGCCGACGAGAATCAGAGTGATGAAGAGGCCCATCGCGACGATGGGGCCCCAGCCGAGCTCCTTGAACTTGATGGCGAACGGAATGAGGAACATCGCCTCGACGTCGAAAACCAGGAAGGTCAGGATGTACATGTAGTACTGAACGTCAATCGGGCCGCGGGCGCCGGGCGTCGCCTTCTCGCCACACTCGTAGTTGGTGAGCTTGGCGACGGAGCCCCGTTTCGGGCTCAGGAATTTGTTTCCAACCAGCGTCACGAAGACGAGGAGGAAGGCGACGACGGCCAAGATGGCCATGGGCAGATAGGCAAGGACCTCAGAAGCCATGCGCAGCCTTGGAGGCGCCGACAGGAGGGCCCCTTATAGCCCCTGTCATGAAGATTCACCGGGGACCCGCCGCGCGCGGCGCCGATTCCATATCCTGCCGCTCCGTCCGCTCGGCCGTGGCGGGACTTGTCGAACGGCTGCGCGACCGCATCCGCCGCGACGGACCGATGCTGTTTCGCCACTGGATGGAGGCTTGCCTCTACGACGCGGACGACGGCTTCTATGCGCGCGGTCGCCACCCGGCCGGCGTCGGCAAAGGGACGCATTTCGCGACCAGCCCAACCCTCCACCCGTTTTTCGCGCACAGCGTGGCGCGCGAATTGGCCAAGGGTTGGAAAGACGCGGGTTGCCCTGCGGCCTGGGAGGTCGTGGAGTTCGGCGCCGGCACCGGGGCGTTGGCGCGCGACGCGATGTGGGAACTGCAACGGCTCAAGGTGCCCGCCCGCTGGAGCGCCATCGACGTGCGGCCTGGCCCCGCCATCTCGGGCGGCCGTTGGCTCGCCGAGCCGCCCGCACAGTACGACGCCGTCGTCGCCAACGAGTTCCTCGACGCCTTGCCGTTCGACGTGGTCGAGTCCCATGCGGGGCGCTGGTTCGAGCTTGGCGTCGGATTAGAGGGCGATGCGTTCGCATGGGCCCGCATGGAGGCAACGGAGCGGGTGCCACAGGCGGCGAACCCGGACGTCGAGGTGGTCGAAGGGGACCGGCGTGTCCGCATGACCGCCACCACGCCTTGGCTCGCGACCCTGGCGAAGGCTGGGGTGCTTTGCGGCGTCGTCGTGGACTACGGTGGACTGGGACCCGCGCATGAGGTGCGTGCGTACCACGAGCATCTCCGCGCCGACCCGTTGGCCGACCCCGGCAGCGTCGATTTGACAGCGGACGTCGACTTCGAGGAGTTGGGCCAAGCCGCGGCGGACCTTGGGTTCACGCTACAACTCGAGACACAGGAGCGCTTCCTGATGCGGCACGGCATTTTCGACGCCCTCAACCGCACCGAGCGGGACAGCATGAAGGGGACCTCGGATTACTTGCGGTTGCGCCAGCTTTTGCTGCCGACCGGCTTCGGCCACGCATTCAAGGTCGCCGTGATGAGCCGGCCGTGACGATTGAGGTCTCGATGGCGCTGTTGCGCCATCGTGCCCCGCCCGGCCGTCTTGCGACGGCCGGCCGGTCCGGCCCGCTTCGCGGGCCTGCACTCAAGCAGCCGTCGCTCGCTTCGCTCGCTCCTCTGCTTGAGTGCACCGTTCGGGATTCGAACCCGAGCTGACAGCTTGGAAGGCTGAAGTCATACCACTAGACCAACGGTGCCTATGGGCGGCGACCAACAGGCGCCATTAAACTGAATCGGGCCAAACTTGGTCCGTGGGGCCGAGCGCAGCGAGTGCCCCACATGTCGTCGGGTTGCAAGGGGCGAAGCCCCTTGCGGCAGGAGCCATACCACTAGACCAACGGTGCTTGAGGCCGCGGACTTCCGCGTGCTATGAAAGCAAATCGGGCGGTTACGCCTTCTTGGCCGGCCGCTTCTTCGCGGCACCACGTGCTGGCCGTGCCTTCTTTTTGGCAGGTCCACGCGCCGCCCGTTCCGCAAGCAAGTCAACCGCCTGGTCGACGGTGACCGACTCGAGAGGGGCGCCCTTGGGAACGTTGGCGTTGATGTCGCCGTGTTTGAGATAGGGCCCGAAACGGCCGTCCAGGATGACGATGGGTTTGCCGTCGACGGGATGCGGTCCAATCTCGCGCAGTGTCGTCGCTGCGGCGCGGCCGCGCGCAAACTTCGGCTGCGCGAACGCCGCGACGGCGCCCTCGAGGTCGATGGTGGCGAGCTGGTCCGGCTTGATGGAGCGGTACTCGAGCTTGCCCGCAACGTCGCGGGCGACGTAGGGCCCGAAGCGGCCGAGGCCGACGACGACGCGGCCGCCCTCCGGGTGTTCGCCGAGCTCTTTTGGCAAGCTGAGAAGGAAAAGCGCCTCGTCGAGGTTCGCGTCGGCGGGCGTCTTGCCCTTCGGCAGGCTCGCGCGTTTCGGCTTGCCGCCGCTCGCCTCGGCTTCTTCTGCGCTGCCAAGCTGGTAGTAGGGTCCGAAACGGCCGTCGAGGACGAAGACGCGAAGCCCCGTCTCGGGGTCCTCGCCGATGGCCTGCGGGCCGTCCGCTTTCTGTTTGAGCAGTCGCTCGACCAATTCCGCGTCGAGCTCGTCGGGTGTCACCGACTCGGGCAGGCTGGCAGAGAGCCGTTCGCCATTGCGCTCGACCTCGATGTAGGGGCCGAAACGGCCGATTTTGACCTGACAGGGGAGGCCGTCAAGATCGATGGCGCGGCCTTCGCCGGGCGGGACCGACTTGAGCCGTTCGGCAATTTGCGCCTGCAGGCCGTCCTTGCCAAGGAAGAACTGCCGCAAGAACGGCACCCACTGCGCCTCACCCGACGCGATGAGGTCGAGCTTCTCCTCCATGTCTGCGGTGAAGGCGAGGTCCACGAGATGGGGGAAGTTCTTCTCCAGGAAGCCGACGACGGCGAACGCGGTGAAGCTCGGAACAAGCGCCTTGCCCTTGGCGCTGACGTAGCCGCGGTTCTGGATGGTCTCCAGGATGGCGGCGTAGGTGCTCGGGCGGCCGATGCGCTCTTCCACGAGGGCTTTGACAAGGCTCGCTTCCGTGAAGCGCGCCGGCGGCTTGGTCTCGTGGCCAGTGGCGGCAACGTCGCGGCAATCGGGCGTGTCGCCCTTGCGCATGGCGGGGAGTGCGCCCTCTTCGCCCTCGTCACTCGCGATGACGCCGTACGCGGCGCGGTAGCCGGGGAAGTCAACGTGCTTGCCTGTTGCCGTGAAGATGGCATCGAGAGCGGCGATGGTGGCGGTCGTGCTGGTGTAGCGTTCGTTGGCCATCTGCGAGGCGATGGTCCGCTGCCAGATGAGTCGGTAGAGCGCGAGGTCGCTGCCCGCGAGGCCGGTGCGGCTGGGGTGCTGGAACTCAGCGCCGGCGGGACGGATGGCCTCGTGGGCCTCCTGCGCTCCCTTCTGCTGTTTGCCAGCCCAGGTGCGCGGCTCGCTGTGCAGGAACTGCGCTCCGAACTCGGACTTGACGGCCGCCGTGGCGCCCGCAATGGCCTCGGCGCTGAGCGAGGTCGAGTCGGTACGCATGTAGGTGATGAACCCGTTTTCGAAGAGGCGCTGCGCGGCCTGCATGGTCTGCTTGGCGCTGAGGCCGAGGCGGTTGTTCCCCTCTTGTTGCAGTGTTGAGGTGACGAACGGCGCCTCGGGGGACGACTGGCGCGCCTGCTCGGTGACATCGGTGACTTTCCACGCGGCCTTTTTCAGGCGGCCCTGGAGGTCTTTGGCGGGTGCTTCCTCGAGGAGCAGGAGATCCTTGCCGGCGGTGAGCTTGCCGGTCTCTTTGTCGAAATCCTTGCCGGTCGCGACGCGCTTGCCAGCAACCGAAATGAGTTTCGCTTCGAAGGCGGCGCCCTTGGCGCCCTGCGTTTCCAGGCTAGCGGTGAGCCCCCAGTAGCTCGCGGCGCGGAAGGCGCGGCGCTCGCGCTCACGCATGACGACGAGGCGGATGGCGGGAGACTGCACGCGGCCCGCCGAGAGGCCGCCGCCCACCTTCTTCCACAAAAGTGGCGAGAGGGCGTAGCCGTACAAGCGGTCGAGGATGCGGCGCGTCTCCTGCGCTTGGACGAGGTTCATGTCGACCTCGCGTGGCGCCTTGAGCGCCTTGAGAACTGCCTCCTTCGTGATCTCGTTGAAGACCATGCGCCGCACGGGCACTTTGGGTTTGAGCGCCTCGACGAGGTGCCAACTGATGCTCTCACCCTCGCGATCTTCATCAGTCGCTAGGAACAGTTCATCGGCGCCCTTCAGTTTCGCTTTCAGCTCGCGAATGACCTTCTCCTTGCCCGGGATGGTAACGTAATGGGGTTCGAAATCGTGCTCGATGTCCACGCCGTAGTCCGCCCACGGCTTGCCCTTGATGGCCTCCGGGATGCCCGCCTTCGAGGAGGGCAGGTCGCGGATGTGGCCGACGCAGGAGTCCACGGTGTAGCCCTTGGGGAGGTAGCCCTGGATCTTCTTGCTCTTCGTTGGCGACTCCACGATGACGAGTTTGCCCATGCTTGCGTCTCGCACCACGACGAGGGTTCTGGAAAAGACTTGCCCACGGTGCGGCGAATCCTCACCCCCCTACGGGGGGTGCGCGGCGAAGGCCGAGCGAAGCGAGGTTTTCGCCGCGCAGTGAAGCCGAAGGCCGAACGGACCGGCCGGTGCGGTTTGCCGCACCGGGCGGGGAGCCGCGAAGGCCGAGCGCGGCAAGGTTTTCGCGGCTTCGACCGGCCTATGCGAACCCGGTCAGCCGTTCGTCGCCAAGCGTGTCGCCAGCGTAGTGGAAGACCCAGAGGCCGGTGGCGCGGTCAGAGCCGTAGATGTGGCCGTCCACCACGTTGACGTCCCAAGTGCTGAGGATGGCGTTGGGAACGTGATCCTCGGGAATCGGGGTGCGCGCCAGGTTGTAGCCGAGGATGGCGCCAGCATTGTCACCGGCGAGGATGCTCGCGAAGTCGAGGACCCAGATGCCGGCGTGGTTGTAAGTGAAGTAGAGCCGGACCTCTTCTGGAGCGACGTCGGTTCCGCTCGGGGCGACCTGCCACTGGTGCGTCGTCAGGTAGAGCCCTTGGCTGGTATGGTTGCCAGGGTGGTACCACTCGGCGACCAAGCGGAGATTGCCGAAGTCGGTGGCATCGAGCACCCAGAAGCCGGGAATGGTGCCGTCGCTGGTGTACTCGGGGCTCGCGATGAGGTAGCGACCGGCGCTGGTCTCCAGCACCATCGCCGTGTGGACGTTGCCGTTGTAGTGGGTGGCGCCCTCGCCGTTCCAGGAGCCAATCTCCGTGATGAGCGGGGCCTGACTGATGTCGAGAACCTTGAGCCCTTCTGTCCAGTGGCTCACGATGAGCGCGGAGCCGGCGCCGAAAGAGCCAGACGGATGGTAGGCCGTCATGTCGTGCGGGGCGACGGCGACCGGCAGAAGGCCCGTCGGGTCGCCGACGACCGGGATGACGGGAGCGGGGACGCCGTCGCGGGTCGGGATGTAGTCCACGAAGCCAAAATTGAGGATGACCGGCCCATCGCGCTGGATGAGATAGCTGCGCAGGTGCTGGCTCACGCACATGACGGCGTCCTGGTTGACGGCGACCTGCACGGGGTCGAGCATGTGGCAGCCGAAGCCGAGGTCCACGACGGTGCCGAGATAGGTGGGCGCCGTTGGGTCGGCGAGGCCGTAGACGGTGAAGCCGGTGAAGGCGACCGGGGTTGGAAGGGAGTCAACGAACTCCGGACCCGGCGTCTGCTGGCTCGCGACGTAGAGCACAGCGCCGTCGTCGCTGAACTTGATGTCGGTGACGTAGGCACCTGGCTGCGGCGTGTAGGAGAGGACAACGGGGGTTGCGCGCTCCGTGATGTCCAGGATGTAGAATCCGGGCGCTTCGCCGTTGCCCAACACCGCGACGGCGCCGAGGTTGAGGTCGCCGCGCATGTCGATCTCGCCGATGTACTTGTGCGCTGGACCGGAGGCGGTCAAGTTCGTGTGACCAATGGCGGGCAGCGAGCAGGTGCGGAGGTTTGTCGTCTCGAACACGGTCGCGTTGCCCTTCTCGTCGTCGATGGGGTCGTCCGTCGGAGCGAGGATGCGAAGTCCGGGCTGGTCGAACGGGCTGGCGGGGCAGTCCGGGGCGCCGAGCACGCCCGTGGGAGTGGTCTCGACGGTGGCGCAGCCGGCGAGGGCGAGGAGGCTCACGAACAGGAGGGCAAACGTGCGCATGGGGCGCGGGACTCAAGTCGCCCTGATGAGCGTTCCCGCATCCGAATCGCGCCCTATCGCTTCGTCTTGGCGAGCTTCAGGTTCGAAGCGTGCAGCGCCATGTGTCCCTTCTGGATGCCTTCACCGGAGAGCGCTTTGAGTGCCGCGAGGTTCTGGGCGAGCCCAATGCTCACTGCGATGGCGGCAAGACGGCGGCTGTCGGGGTTGCCAAGCAGAGCGAGGCAGGCTTTCGCTGTCGGGTGCAGCCGCGTCACACCCCCCACGGTGCCGACCGCCATTGGCAACGTCAGCGAGGCGACAAGGTTGCCTTTCGCATCCGCCTTGTAGGTCGTGAGGGCGCGGTACTGTCCGTCGCGGGCGGCGTAGGCGTGCGCTCCCGCTTCGACGGCGCGCCAGTCGTTGCCGGTGGCCAAAAGAACCGGGTCGATGCCGTTGAGGATGCCTTTGTTGTGCGTCGCGGCGCGGTAGGGGTCGTCGCGGGCGAATTGGTTGGCGGCGACGATGGCTTTGACGGCGGCGGTGCCGCCCAGGAGCTTGGCGGGAATCTTGCAGGTCGCGGTGGCGAGGCGGTGGTCGGCGAGGTTGCTGAGGATGCGCAGACCCACTTTGGCGCCAAGTGCCTCGGCCGCGATGGGCGCCAGCCGTTCGCAGAGCGTGTTGACGACGTTGGCCCCCATCGCGTCACGGGTGTCCACGAGGATGTGGAGGACGAGCCGGTTCTTGCCGACCGCGCGCGCCTCGATGGAGCGCACACCGCCGCCGCGCGCCACCATGCTCGAAATGGCGCGGTTCAGGTCGGCCATCCAGGCTTTCTTGTGCCGCGCGACCGCTTTCTTCATTGTCGGGATGGAACGGATGGAGCGCAATTCGACCTGGCCGATGGAGATGGGGTCGTCCACCTTGGTGCGGAACCCACCACCCGCGGCGGCGAGTTTGGCGCCGTGGCTGGCGGCGGCAATGACGCTCGACTCTTCGACCGCCATTGGAACGACAACCGGCGTGCCATCGACGACGACGTGGACGGCGAGGCCGAGCGGCATGGGGAACGCGCCCACGGCATTCTCGATGAACTGGGCGGAAAGCTCGCGCGGCAGGGCCGAAGGAGCCGACAGTGCGCTGCGGTCTGCGGCGGAGAGCCCAGCGTGGACGGCAGCGCGCTCAAGCCGCTCGCTGGGGGTCAGGCGATGGAACCCGCTCCAGGCGTCGGCCACGCAGTCCGACTGTTCGCGCCGCATTTATAGCCGAACGAAAACGTCGTGCGCCCGCCGATGCCTGTCGTCACCTTCTCCCGCAAGGACCTCATCCGCCTCATTGGACGTGAGTTCCCTCTCGCGGAGCTGGCGAACCGGATGCCCCTTCTGGGCGGCGACCTGGACAAGGCGGACGCGGCGGCCGACGCCATCACCATCGAGTGGTTCCCGAACCGCCCCGACCTGCTGATGCTGGAGGGAACTGGCCGCGCCCTGCGCGCCTTCCTCGACGTCAAGCCTGGGCTTCCCACCTACAAGGTCGCCCCTGCCACGACGGAGCTGCGCGTCGCCCCCGAAGTGCAAACGGTGCGCCCCTTCGCGGCGCTCTGCTTCGTGCGCAACGTCCCCATCGACGACGCCTACGTCGCGCTCATCATCGAGGCGCAGGAGAAGCTCACCTTCAGCCCAGGCCGCAAACGGCGCAAGGTCGCCATCGGCGTGCACGACGCGTCGGGCCTCAAGGGACCCTTCACCTACACTGTGGTGGGTCCCAACGACAAACCGTTCGTTCCGCTCGCCGAGACGCGCACGATGACGCCGGGCCAGATTGTCGCGCAACACCCGAAGGGCAAGGAATACGCGCACCTTCTGCCGCCGGGCAAATTCCCCGTCTTCCTCGACGGCAAGGGCGAGGTGCTCTCTCTGCCTCCCGTCATCAACGCTGCCCGCACCGCCGTCACGGGCCGGACACGCGACCTCCTCCTCGACGTGACCGGAACCGACCGCAAGGCCGTGCGCCAGACCATCGCGCTGCTTGCCACCGGCTTCGCCGAGCGCGGCGGCTCCATCGAGGCGGTCACAATTCATGATGCGTCGGGAACCTGGAGCTGCCCCGACCTGAAACCGAGTGAGCACGTCCTGCACACGGACGACATCACCGCGCTTCTGGGCCTGCATTGGACCGGCGAACAAGCGGCGCGCTGCCTGCGGCGACTCGGCCACGACGCCGACGCCTACGACAACAAGGTGCACGTCAAGGTCGCGCCCTGGCGCCAGGATGTCCTACACCCGGTGGACCTCATCGAAGATGTCGGCATCGGACACGGCTTCGGCACCTTCCCCGGCACTCTGCCCACCACCGTCACCTTCGGCCAAGCACTTGCCCACCAAGGACTCGAGGACGCCCTGCGCCAGCTCCTGGTCGGGCACGGTTACTGGGAGGCGAAGACGCTGACCCTCAGCAATCCGGCCGACCAGTTCACGAACCTGGGCGGAAAGCCGCAAGCGGCCGTCACCCTCCTCAACCCCGTCCTTGAGGAGCAGACCCTCCTGCGCCGACGCCTCCTGCCAAGCCTGCTGCGCGTCCTCGCCGCCAACAAGCACCGCAGCCTGCCGCAGCGCCTCTTCGAAGTGGGCCAAGTGGTTGAGAAGGACGCCGCCGGGGCGTGGCGCAACCGCGTGCGGCTTGCCTGCGTCGAACTCTCCGCGAAGACCGGATTCGCCGACGCGAAAGGGCTTGCCGAGTCCATCCTGCACGATGCCGGGTTGAAAGCCGCCCTGGAATCGGGAACCGACCCCGCCCTCATCGCAGGGCGTCAGGGCGCCATCGTGGCTGGCGGCCGGACCGTCGGAGTGTTCGGCGAGCTGCACCCGGACACCATCGTCGCCTTCGGTCTCGCCGCCCCCGCCACCATCCTGGAGTTGGAGCTGGAACCTTTCGTGACGCGGACGCGTTAGGTTCATACCCAACCGCCTCGGTGTCTTGGACATGAATCCGCTCAAGAGCATCGGCATCAGCTTCCGCCTCACCGCCGCCTCGCTGAAGCTCATCTTCCAGAAGCCGATTGCCCTCGTCCTTCCGCTCCTCACGCTCGCCTGGACGGCACTTTGGGTCCTCGCCCCCGTCAATTGGTGGATTTACCAAGCCGAGCACGACCCCGACGGCGCCGCCGCGTTCTGGAAGGCGGTCTTCTTCATGACCGTGAACGCCTACGAGGCGGGCAACTACAGTTGGATGGTGACGAGCGCCATGATCACCTTCTACGTCATCTGGGCCATCTTCATGACCATCGTCCTCACCGGTGCGCTCTATGTTGCCACCGTCGGCATGGACGTCGCGACCCAGCAAATCAAGACCCAAGACGGAAAGCTCGGCCCCGCGTTCAAGCTCGCCAGCCGCAACCTTGGCCGCATCTTCCTTCTCGCCCTGACACTCGCCACATTGGTTGCGTGGTTCCGCTACACCACGACGTTCGTTCTGCGCATGATTCCCTTCGTCGGGCGCTGGGTCAACCGCGTCCTGCGCGCCGTCCTCTCGGCCGTCACGTACCTGATGCTCCCCATCATCATCTACGAGCGCGCCGGCCCCATCAACGCCCTCAAGTCGGCGTGGCGCAACGTCCGCAAGACCTGGGCCGGCCTCCTCGTCGGCACCGGCCTCATCTACTTCTCGGCGTGGCTCGTCCTCAACGTGGTCACCGTTGGGCTGTTCCAGGGCGCGCTCGGGCTCGAAGGCTGGAGCGCGGTCCTGCCGCCCGTCATCCTGGGTGCCATTCTCTACGCCATCGCGTCCAGTTCCGGCGCCGCCATGCGGGCAACGCTCTACTGGTACGCCACCACCGGTGAGGTCCCCGCGGGATTCCGCATCGACGACCTGCCCAAAGTGGAGAATCCTTCGACCTTCACGGTGCCCTCGATTCCGACTCCGCTCGTGGCCCCTCGCCCGGTGGCGGCCGCTGCGCCTTCCGCATCGACCCCCCTCCGCCGACCCGCCGTGAAACCGGCTGGCGCCATTGCGATAAAGCCGGCAAGTCAGGCAACACCAAAGCAGCCAAGCAGTGCTGCGGCAAAGCCGGCCGCCGCGAAGCCCAAGGCGGCCCCGAAGAAGCCGACCTGACCTATTCTGCGAGCGCCGCTTGAATCGCGGCCGCCATCGCGGCGGTGACGCCAGGAACACGCTGCAGGTCCTCGATGGCCGCGGTGCGCAGCCCCTCGAGTCCGCCAAACGTCTTCACCAGTTCGACGCGTCGCTTCGGACCGATGCCCGGCACCCCATCGAGCGGGCTCTCCAGAACGCTATCCGTCGCCTTGCGCTGGACCTGCGTGATGCCAAACCGGTGCGCCTCGTCCCGCACGCGCTGCAGCAACTGCAGTCCGGGGTCGCTGCGCTTGAGTTTGAGCGGAAGGGTGCGGCCCGGAACGAACAGCTCCTCGTCGCGCTTGGCAAGGCTGCAGAGCGGGACTTGAGAGAGCCCAAGCCGTTTGAGCGATTCGCGAGCGGCGGAGAGCTGGCCCGGGCCGCCATCAATGAGAATCAAATCAGGCAATGGCTCCGCACGCTCCAGAACACCGCGGTAGCGCCGCTCGACCGCTTCCCCGATGGCGGCAAAATCATCCACGTCCCGTCCGGACCCTTTCGTCGTCGCCGTGCCCGCCGCCACTGCTGCGGCGCCGACACTCTTCATGCCAAAGGTGCGATAGCCAGCCTTCTCTGGTTCTCCATCGATGAAACGCACCATCGCGGCGCGCATCAACTCGCCCGCCATGTGGCTGATGTCGAACCCTTCGATGATGCGCGGAGCGGCGGCGAGGGCAAGGTGGCGCTGCAGCGCTTCGAGGGCGCCGCTGCCGCGCCGGTCTCGTTTCAGCAGCTCTTCTTCGAGACGGAGCCGCGCATTCGTCGCAGCCACCTCAAGCCACTTCGTCTTGTCACCGCGCCGCGGCGTCTCCACCGTAACCGCGGCGTCGGAGAGAAGTCGGAGGTCCGCCTCCAGGCCGGGCGCAAGCGGTTCCTCCATGCCGCAAGCGACGAAACGCGGGACGCGGCGGTCCTGGTAATAGCCGCGCAAGAAATCGGCGAGCGCCTCTCCCTCCCGACCGGGTGCCGCGCCCGCAAGGTTGAACGCGGACTGGCCGACGACCTTGCCGTCGCGCTGATGCAGCAGGACCGCGACGGCCAGATCGCCGCGCGCGTCGAGGCAGGCGATGTCGCGCTCCTCCAATTTGTCCTGCACCATGAACTGCCGATCGAGGATGTTCTCGAGACCGTGCAACTGGTTGCGCAGCCGCGCCGCCTCCTCGAAACGCTGGCTGTTTGAGGCCGCCTCCAGGCGCTCGCGGACGCGGTCGAGGAGGTGGTCCGCTTTGCCTTCGAGCAGGTCGCGCACCTCGCCCACCAATTCATCGTACTCCGCGTCGGTGCAGGCGGCGATGCAGGGGCCGGCGCACTTGCCGATGTCGAGGTAGAGACACTTTTCTTTGGGCAGGACGCGGCAGCGGCGCAGCGGGACCAACTCCTGAATGGCCTGCGCGATGAAGAACGCCCCCGAACCGTCCGGGAACGGGCCGAAGTAGGTGCCCTTGTCGTCGTCGCGCCGAAACACCTTCAGCAGACGCGGATAGGGTTCATCGGTGAGCTTGAGGTAAGGGTAGGACTTGTCGTCGTTGAGCCGAACATTGTAGCGCGGCCGGTGCCGCTTGATGAGCGTCTGCTCCAGAACGAGCGCTTCCTTCTCCGTGCGCACCGCGATGAAATCCAGGTCAGACGCCTCCTCCATGAGCGCCGCCGTCTTGGGGCGATCGGGGTCGAAGTAGCTCGTGACCCGGCTGCGCAGGTCGATGGCCTTGCCGACGTAGACCACGGCGCCCACCTCGCCTTTCCACAGATAGACTCCTGGTGAGCGCGGCAGCCGGGCGATTCGTTCGCGCAGCTCCAGACTCACCGCCACGCAGCGTGTAAGAACCAAGACGAAAAACGGTTATGGGTCCGAGGCGTTTGCATTGCATGGTCAGTTACGATGGCTCGATTGAGGTTTGGTCAACGTTCCTCATTCTTGCAATCGCAGGCCCATGGGTCGTGCACGGCGCTGCGGCTTGGGCGCGCGTTGATGGTCCAATCTGGCGCTCCGGCGTCGTCGGCGTTGCGGGCGCATTCGCTTCCTCCTTTCAACCATTGACGATGACGTCTTGGATTGGACTTCTCATTCTTGGGGGCGTGTGGACATTCCTTTGCCTTCTTCTCCTGGGAGGGCCGCGACTTGACCGTCTGAAGCCGGCTGCCGTTGGATTCGTGGTCGGCATCATCGTCCAGCGCACCGTACTCGAAGTCTCTCCTCGCGTGTGAAAACGAAATCTCCTTGGCCTTTGTTTCGATGTGAAAAACATGGAGTTCACCCCCCCTCGCCGAACCGTTCCCCGCCTACGAGTTGTCGCGCGGCGACTCCATCGTCTCCGCCATCGTGGCCGCCCTCGTCGTCGGCCTCTTCGTCCACGTTGCAGCCCGCATCGTCCTCGACCGCTCGACCTGGTTGCGCGGCATCGCGGCTGGTGTCCTTGGCATCCTCCTCGGCTCGCTTGCCGCTGCCCTCATCGGCCAACCCCTCCTCTCTGCTCTGGCTGGCCTCGCCGTCTTCGCCCTTGTCACCGCCGCCATTTACCGCACGAACTTTTGGAAGGGAGTCGCCGTTGGAGCGATGGCGTGGGTTCTCAGTCTTCTCGTCTCGCTTGCACTCGGGGCGATTCTCGGCGCACTGCGCCAACCCTAAGGCAAATCGGACGCTTCTCCGAGACGGCGGGGCCGCTACGGCTTGAGCAGCGTGTCCATCTCGCTCTTTGCCTTGCGGGCGCGGCCGAGGTCGAACTGCAGCTCGATGCAGAGATGGTCGATGCCGTAGGTGCGCTCGACGTGGTGCAAGACGTCGGCGAACGCCTCCATCTCTTCCTCGGCGCCGTCGCCTTGGGTGAAGATGTGTTCGTGGAAATCCAGCCCAAGGACATCCTCGCCTTCGAGTGTGGCGGCAGCGTGGTCGCAGAAGCCGGCCTGCATGCGCTCCGTCAGCTTGGGCAGATCCTTGGGAGGCACCGGCTTCGCCGTGGTCACCTCGATGAAGTAGCCGACGCCATCGATGAAGGGGTTGGAGCGAACAATCTCCAGGATGTCGTTGATGGTGGCGACCATGATAGCACTCGTTTTACGCCGCCCGACCCGATAAAACCTTGGGAGAGGACCCCACAGGTGAGTTCCACGACGTCGCTACGTTGCTTAACTAGGCCACCACCCCGTTTGCATCCCATGCGCTTTGCAGCTCTCCTGCTTGCCGCCTCGCTCTTGACCTTCGCATTGGCCGGTTGTGCCGGCTCCAGCGCGGACACCGAAAACCAAACCACCTCCGGCGCGAAAGCACCCTCCAGTTTCGCTGCTTCCGCGCCCCCCGCCTCCTCAACCCCGAGCAGCGCTTCGCCCGCCTCCTCGCCCTCCAGCTCCAGCACGCCTCCCCCTCGCTCCGTCGGACTCGCGGCAGACCGCCTCAGCGGTGCGGCACCTCTTGCAGTCAACTTCACCGTGAGTTCGCAGGGGCAGACCCCAGTTTCGTTCGTCCTGGCGTTCGGGGATGGCGAGTCGGTCGACGGCACCACGTTCCCGGCCACGGTCGCGCACAGCTACGCCGTGGCAGGGAGCTTCGTCGCGCAGCTGACGGCGACCTACGCCGACGGAGCGAAACGGGAGAGCAGTTTGAGCCTCGCCGCCACCGCACCGGTTGCCGGAAGCAACGCGCCGCTGCTGAACAAGACGTTCGCGTTCACGATTCCGGTCCCCTGGGCCGGCGGCTTGGTGACCAGCATCGCGCTGTGCGGCTCGCCCATCCCCGGAGGGGACGCCCTCGTCTGCCAAGACCAACAGCCCATGACTGCTTACCAGAACGACTTCAACAAGACCTACCTGGTCGCGTACGAAATTGTCGTCCCGAACGGGGCGGTGTCGCTCTTCGTCGAGGCGGGCACGACGGCCACCCAGACTTGCGACCCGGCGGATGAAGGAATCTGCGTCCCGGACATGGATCTCTACCTCTACGACCCCACTGGGGTTCCGACCGCCGTCGGCACCGCGGCCGGCTTCGAAGTCGGTCTCGTCGAGGCGCCTGCCCCCGGGACTTGGACGGTCATCCTCGTCTACTTTGCCGGCGCGCCCAACCAAGCCTCGACAACCCACATCCTCGTGCGCTGACCAACCCGCGAAACCCGCCACGCCAAGGCTTATCTGGAAATCGTCCCGTGGTGGCGTTATGCGCTTGGTGCTGGTGGTTGCCTTGGCCATGCTTGTTCCGGCTCTTGCCGGTTGCGCCTCCGTGAAGGACGCGGCCGAAAGTGCCGCAGAGAGTGCCGGCATTACGCTGCCCTCCTCATCCAGCACCGCGTCGTCGAGCGCCGCCAAGGCCAACGTCGCGCCCACCGCCAACCTCACCGCGAACCTGGTGAACGGCACCGCACCGCTCAACGTCACCTTCACCCTCGCCGGCGCGGACCCGGAAGGAAAGCCCATCACCTGGAGCTTTGTCGTGGGCAACATCACCCAGAACGGCACCGTCCTCCCAGCGCTCGTGAACGCCACGCTCGAAGCCGGCAATTTCACCGCCCGCCTCACCGTCTCCGACGGAGCCCTCACGGCGACCGACCGGTTCAACCTCACCATCCTCGCTGGCGCCCCCGTCGTCGCGCGCGCCGCCCCCGACCCGACCGTTTTCGAGTTCCCGGAGAGCTTCGGCTGTGTCGGTGACCTGGCCACCTGTTTCGTGCTCGAGATGGGCCCCGACGCCAGCGGCATTGACGGCTTCTGGCAAGTGCTGGATGAGCGCTACTGGGGCTACCTCGCCACCAACACCGCCACAGGCAACGTTCTCGGCGACTCGGACTGCAACTTCTACGCGCCCGATGCCACCACTGTGCTCGGCGAAGGAAACAACGGCGGCGCTGCCTGCACCGGCATCGTGCCCGAAGGAACCGGCTGGATTCTGCTCTACTCCTACGCCGAACCCTCGACCGGGATGACGCTTGAGTTCACGCTCCCAGCTTAACCACGGGCCAACGCCAGCGTTTCAGATTCTCGCCGCATCCGGCCCCGCTTCACGGCGAGCCGTGCGACCGTCAACTCCAATCACGAACATCCGGCGCAGCGACGTTTCCAGGGCGCGGCAGGCACCCAAACCAAATCTCGGAGAAAGAGCCGAAGGCGTGATTCGAACACGCGACCACCTCCTTACCAAGGAGGTGCTCTACCACTGAGCCACTTCGGCGGCGAAGCGGCCCACTTGAGCCCCCTATTTGAGTCGAACGGGACGCGCGCGCCGCGCCGAACCACGATGTCCTCGAGAGTAGCCCCGACCGGATTCGAACCGATGCCAAAGCCTCCAGAGGGCCCTATCCTTGACCACTAGACTACGGGGCTGGTGCGCGCGGCCCGAGGCGATGGGTTCGGCCGGAATTGAACCGGCGACCTGCGCTTTGTAAGAGCGCTGTCATAACCCCTAGACCACGAACCCGGTTCTCTGGACCCGGGCCGTTTGCGCCGACTTGGGTCGTCCTCATAAGTCCTGCGTTGAGGAGAATTGCGACACGGCGCGGCTCACCATCTTCATCAGGGCCCTCTTCCTCGCAGAGATGGAGCTGCGTGACCCTGCGCCACTTGACCAGCATCCACGACCTGGACGAGCGTGCCATCGTTGCCCTGCTCGACCGCTCAGCGCAGATGGAACGCGACCCGGCGGCGGTCGAAGAACTCCTCGACGGCCGCATCGTCTGCGCCGCCTTCTTCGAGCCGAGCACCCGGACCCGACTGAGCTTCGAAGCGGCCGCGCACCGGCTGGGCGCCCGCGTCATCGGCTTCTCCGATCCCGCCACCACCTCGAGCGCCAAAGGCGAGACGCTGGAGGACACCGTGCGGATGCTGTCGGGCTACGCCGACCTGGTCGTGATGCGCCACCCGCTCAAGGGAGCCGCCGAACGGGCGCGCGCCGTCGCCTCGGTTCCCATCGTCAACGCCGGCGACGGGCCGGGCGAGCACCCGACGCAGACCCTGCTCGACCTCTACACAATGCGGAAGCACAAAGGCAAGCTCGACGGCCTCAAGGTCGGACTCGTTGGCGACCTCAAGCATGGCCGCACCGTGCACAGCCTTGTTCCCGCCCTCCTCAAAATGGGCGCCAAGCCGATGTCGATTGCCGCCCCCGGCCTGGAGCTTCCCAAAGAGCTCGCCGCGAAAGCACCCTCGGCGACCCTCGACGAGGCGGCCGCGTCCTGCGATGTTCTCTACGTCACCCGCATCCAGAAGGAGCGCTTCGACGACGCCAAAGAATACGACGCCATCAAGGGGCACTTCCGCATCGACGCCGATCTGCTGACCCGCACCAAGAGCCGCGCCATCGTCCTCCATCCACTGCCGCGCGTGGACGAGATTGCCACCGACGTGGACGTTCTGCCGGCGGCCAAGTATTTTGACCAAGCGCGAAGTGGCGTGCCTGTGCGCATGGCCGTTCTCGCCTCCCTCCTGGAAGGTGGCTTGTGAAAGAGTTCAAGATTGTCCCCATCCGCAACGGCACCGTCCTCGACCACGTCGAAGCGGGCAAGGCGCTTGCCATCCTCGCGGCACTCGGCCACCCCATCAAGGGCTCGAGCAAGGTGGTCTCCGTCGCGCTCAATCTCCCCTCCAGCCGCGGCGGCCACAAGGATGTCCTCAAGTTCGAGGACATCGAACTCAGCGCTTCTGACCTGCAGAAAGTCAAGGCCATCAGCAAACACGGGACGTTGAGTGTCATCCGCAACTACGACGTCGGCGAGAAAGCCACCTGGTAGGACCGCGTCGCCCATTCTGCGGTTTGTGCGAGCTCGCGCTCAAGACCGAAAACAGACGGAAAACGGCGAGGCGGGCCCGAAGCGGACCCGCCCCGCCGAGGAAGGGGGCTGGCCTCACGAGGAGGGGATGGGATGCACTACGACTCCAGCGCACCGCTTCCGTAGCAACCTCTATTTCCGCTGGATATAAAGCCATTCTTCTTTTTATCGCATCAGGAGGGGCTCTCCTTGAAAATTTGGTCCGCTGTTTGGTACCCGCCGGGGTCCGCAGGAGTCCCGAACGGCGCAATGGACTCCGGACCGGCCACCATGCGAAGACCGGGCAGATGATTGTGGAACCGGACCGCCCGATCGTCCAAGAGAATCGCCGTGCCGTGGTCGTCCGGACCGCGAATCATCCGCCCGATGGCTTGACGCAGCGTGCGCCCCACAGGGTTGTGCACCGCGACCATCCAGCCATTGCCTGCCACGCGGTCGTAGTGATGGATGAGCGCCTGACTGCGAGCTGAAGGTCGGGGGTAGGGGATGCCGAACAGCAAAATGTGTTCCAGGGCGCGCCCGGGAAAATCCAATCCCTCGGTGAGCCGACCGCCCAGAACCGCGAGCAGCAGTCCGCGGCCTGAGGACTCGCTGCGGAACGCTTCGACGAGGGCGAGAAGTTCGGCTTGACCCATGCCGGACTCTTCGAAGAAAAGCGGCCGCTCCACATCGTGCAGGAACCCCTCTTCGAGATACTCCTCCATCATCTTGTGGCTGGGGAAGAAGAGGCCGGTGCGGCCGGGGCAGCGTTCGAGCGCTGCCCGCGCCACCTCCTGCTGCCGTTCCACCAGGGCGGGGTCGCGCCGAATCGCTTCGAAACGGCGCTCGATGCCTTCGATGCCGAAGATGCGCAGCCGCGCCGGGTCGAACGGACTTGGAATCTGAAGAAGGCGCGTCGTGGCGGGGTCGAGGCCGCACAGGAGCCGCTGCTCATCGAGCGGGGCGAGAGTTCCGCTCATTTGCGTGGTGCTGGCGAACTCCCCCAGCCAGCCCAACACCGCGGCGGGGTCCAGAAGGTAGAGCTCCAGGCTCGGGTTCTCGCCACCCTGGACAAGTTGAACCATTGGATGGTCACGCGCGGCGAGCCAAGCCTCGAGGAAGCGCGCCACGGCACCCAAGTAGGAACGGGGCAGCCGCCCTTCTTTGCGCCGCCGGTCGCGCACGACATCGCTCCAGCGTTCCATCTCGATGAGGATGCGGCCGAGCTGCGTCGTCGGCATCTTGAGGCGCGAGAACAGTTCGTCGTCGAGGGCGCCGGGCGGAACGAGCCCATCCTCGCCCTGCAGATGTTCCTGTGCAAGGCGATGGACAGCGCCCAAAACTGCGGTGAGAAGTGAACTGGAGAGGGTGGTTCCTGCCAGGACAGGATCATGCAGCTCCTCCGCCTCCTTGAGGGCGCGCTGCAGCGTTGCCGCCGAGAGTTTGGGGCTGGCGTGCGCGCGTGCCGCATCGGGGAGGTGATGCGCCTCGTCCACGATGAGATGGCACTCGCTGGCGGGGACCCCCATCCAGTCGAGGAGGGTGCGGCGCAGCCGTTCGTCGAGAACGAACACCAGCGGAACCGAGACTGCGTTCGCCTTGGGAAGAAGAAGCTTGAGCGCTTCATATGGGCACGAACCGGCCGCCTCGATGCGCGCCCCCAATGTGCTCGCCGTGAGGCCGCCCTGGCGCAGCAGTGCTTCGACCGGGCCGGTGCCGTCGCGCAGAAGTGTTGCGTAGTGCGGGCAGGCGCCCTCGACCGGCTTGCCAGACTGGACCTGCTCGGTCGCCTTGCGCTTGGCGTCGCGGCAGAGTCGGCCCAACTCCTCGGGAGAGCCGTCCACGAAACGCGGGTCGGAACGCAACAGCGGGCAGGCGTGGCGCCGTCCGACGAACGGGATGAGCAGGCCTGGGTCGAGTCCGGCGTCTTGGAGCGCCCCTTGCTCGGCGGCCACTTGCGCTTGCTGGCTGTTCGTCCGGCAGGCCCAGAGCAGGCGCCGCCCGTCGGCGCGGCAAGACTCCAGACTCGCCGCCAGGGCGACCACGGTCTTTCCGGTCCCGGTGCCCGCCTCCACGATGAGGTGGCGCTGGGTCGTCTGCGCCTCTTGGATGGCGCTCCCCATCGCCTCCTGCCCGGGCCGGGGCTGGTAGGGGAGCTGGACCACGGCGCCTTGAACCGATTGGGACGGATGGGGCTTTCCCGGGGTGGGGCGAATGTTTCGCGCTCGCCATCCACAACCGTTATGCCTCAAGCCGGGTCGCTGGAGCCGTGAAGCGTCTCTCCGTCGCCCTGGCGGCCTTCTTGCTCCTCGCCGGTTGCGCGAGCACCACGACCCCGACCTCTGGCTCGACCGGCCCCAACGGCGTCACCTACGACACCACCCGCCTCACCCCGCCCGACGACCCGATGCCGGAAGGCGCTGGCCACGACCACGCCGACGTGGCGCAGCACAAATTCCTCTGGAATTACGACTTCTCTGAGCGCGACCCGTTGCTGCAGAACGCAGCCAACGTCGCCGGCCTGCACGCCCTCGATGTGCAGTCGGGCTACCTCTTCGGCGCCGTGTACGGCAGCCACACCGTCTCCGTGGACGGCGGTCTCGTCATCTGGGACATCGCCGACCCCGCGCACCCGGTGCAGACCGGCCGTTGGACCATCCCCGGCTCGGTCGGCGGCGACCGCAGCATGGAAGCGACCCCCGACGGCTCCTACGTCGTCATCGCCACCGAACCGGTCGACTGCGCCGGCCACGTCAACCCGGGCGGCGCGGTTGCCGCCTACCTCCTTGACACGCGCGACAAGAGCCGACCCATCGTCGCCGACGTCCTCACCGTCGCCGGCCGCACCCTCGGCGACCTGCAGACCGGCGGCTCCGGCGTCGCTCCGGGCGAACTGGCCGAGCACTCGGTTGCAGTCCACCGCATCGGAACCACCGACTACGCCTTCATCTTCGGCAAGATTTACGAGATCGCCCGCACCGAGCAGTCCGCGACGTTGGTGTACAGGTCCAGCATCAGCACCGGCCACGACATTTACGTCCGCGACACACCATGGAACACCACTTGGGCCATCTCGGCGAACGGTGGCTCCGGCATGGTCATCCACGACATCACCGACCCCGCCGCCCCCTTCGAGCTCGCGGTTTGGAACCTGCCCGAGGACGAGAACCAGGACCACTACTTCCACACCGCCGACGTCTCGTTCCAGCCCGACGGCCAGATCTTGCTCGTCCTCACGTCCGAGGATTTCGCCAACACCGTCGTCAGCCCGCTCTGGGTCATCGACGGCAACGTGCTGCGCGATGTGCGCGACGAGCCAAGCGAGCCCATCGCCCTGGACCGCATCGGCACCTGGCGCAACCCCGGCGAGCACGTCGCCTACACGGGCCTCACCTTCAGCCTGCACAACCCGCGCTTCCACGACGGCGGTCTGCTCACCGTGAGCAGCTACCACGGCGGCCTCTGGCAGCTCGACCTGCGCGCCCCCGAGTTCTGGGCCAACCCCGCACCCATCGCCTACGCCGCCTACGCGGACGGCACCCCGACGGCGGTGGAGGACCCCATCGAGGACCTTGTCTCGACGCAGCTGTGCGGCCTCACCATCAACCTGGACGCCCCGAGCTATTGGGATGTCGAGGTGGGCCCGAACGGCGTGCTGTACCTGGCGGACGGCTTCATGGGGCTCTACACGTTCACCCCGACCGCCGACCACCCCGTGTACGGCAAGGGCGGCGACTTCTTCGGCACCGCTGGCCTCTGAGTCAACTCGTCGTTCAGAACAGCGTCGTCTGCGCACGCTTTCCGCGCGCCGCGCCAAACTTGGCGATGGCCTGGCCGACCCGCTCGGGCGAGAAGCCGTGCTCGCGCACCATCAGGTCGCGCACCGCCGCCTCGTCGGGGCTGCGCAGCGCCAGGTCGCCCGGTTCGCTGTGCGGCGAGGCGAGGAAAATCTGGCGCACCGCGTCGCGGTCGGCGAGCGCCTCATGCTGTTCGACGATGGCACGCTCCACGGCAGAGTCGGCCGACGACGGATTCGCGGCCAAGCGGTCGAGAATGGTCTCCAGGCTCCCGTTTTTCTGGATGAGAGCGACCGCTTTCTTGGCGCCGATGCCCTTGACACCGGGATGGAAATCGGTCCCGACGAGGAGCGCGCAATCGACCAACTGTTCGCGCGTCAAGTTGAGTTGAGCAAGCGATGCGGCGAGCGGAATCTCCTCCGGCTCCACATCGACCCAGACCTGCTTGCCCGGCATCTTGCGGCGGCCGCCGGCGGCGAGGTGACGCACCAAGAGCGGCGTGCCAAACAGCAGGGCGTCGAAGTCCTGCGACACTGCTGCATCCACGTGCCCTGCCGCCGCCATCCAGGAAGCTTGCGCCTCGCCCTCGCCGGGCGCCTGGACGACGGGAACACCGAGGCCACGCAAGAGCTGTTGCGCCTCCTCGACCATTGGCACCGTGATCCGGCTGGTCTGCTGCGCCTTCGTGCGCATGCGCTCCTCGGCTGCCCCCTCCGCCTCCTGGTCGCCCGCCTCGCGCGCCGCGTCACGTTCTGAGGTCGCGTCGGCGAGATCGCCCGCGGCCTTCTGCTTGCGCTCCGAGCGCAGCGCCAACGTCTCGCGTTTGAGCGGGTGGGGCTCGCCGTCGAAGACGAAGACCGGCTTGATGCCCGCCTCGACCAGGTTGGCAGTGCGCTGGAGAAGCCCCGAGAGGTGGCTGGTGACCCGCCCTTGTGCATCCATGAGCGGCGTTCCATCCGGTTGACGAATGCTGGAGAGAAACTGGTAGAGGATGTTCCAAGCGTCGATGGCAACGCGTTTTCCCGCAAACGCCGCGAGGGTGGTCGGCCGCTTCACGACGACGTCGCCGAGATCGATTCCCACGCGACGCGCACGGGGAAACGGCGTGAAGAAACCTCCTAATGGCTGCCCGGAATGGATGGCTGTGCGCATCGCCCTCCTCGCTGCCCTCCTGGTTGTAAGCAGCGGCCTCGCCGGCTGCTTTGGCGCGGCACCGACGACGGCGACGCCGTTCGACGGCGAGGCGGCGCTCGACTGGGTGGAGCAGTTCGCTCTGAACGCGGACGGGACGCCGCGCTACCGCATCCCCGGAACCGCAGGACAAACCGAAGGGGCCAAAGTGCTCTGGGATGCGACGGGCATCCCGGGCTGGTCGCGCAGCTGGCACAACCTGACTGGCGCGGATTATCTGAACCTCGACCGCAGCGCCGTGGCCGCGTACGGGCCCGGCTCGCCGTACTGTCGCGCCGAGGATGAGGCCCGACTGCCGAACCTGCCGTTCGCGAACCTCCTTGCAATCCGACGTTCTGCCGATTCTGCGGCACCCTTGGTGCTTCTCGGTGCGCACTGGGACTCGCAACTTCGCAGCGACAACGACCCCGACCCCGCCAAACGCAACAGGCCGGACCCGGGCGCCAACGATGGCGCCTCCGGCGTCGGCGTCCTTCTCCAACTGATGCGCCACCTCGACGGCGTTGCCTTGCCGTTCGACCTTGGCATCCTTTTCCTCGATGGCGAAGACGGGTTCTATTCTTGCCACCCGCTGGCCGGGAGCCTGCACTTCGCGCAGAACCGCCCCGAACCGGTCGCCGCGTTCGTGCTCTTGGACATGGTGGGCGACCCCGGCGCCCGCTTCCCCAAGGAGTCGCGCAGCGTCGCCTCGGCGCCGGAGCTGGTACGCATCCTCTGGAGCCACGGCCAAGCCGCACCGGGCGGGGCGCAGCATTTCCTGAACCGGAGCCAAACCATCGTGGACGACCACGTTGCCTTCGCGAACGAAGGCATCCCGAGCGTGGACATCATCGACGCCGGCCGCGACACTGTCTTCCCGCCGCAGTGGAACACGGCGGGCGACACCGTGGACAAACTCGACGCCGCCATGCTTGGCCGCGTCGGGGAGGTCCTCGTCCGCACGCTCGGTGACCCCGCCTTCACGTTTTGGTTAGGCGTTCCAGCATCGGCTTGAAGCGAGCCACCAGCGCCTGCGCCGCAGCTTCGGTCGATGCTTCCGCTTGGATGCGGTAGATGGGCTCCGTGCCGCTTGGGCGGATGAGGACCCAACCATCGGCGAGGTAGATTTTCACGCCGTCGCGCCCATCGACAGACTGCACGCCCGCCTCCTTCGCGACCGCGCTCTTCAATTCCGCCAAGATGGCCTGCTTGCGCCCCTCGGCGACCTTCAGTTTGTCCTTGACGAGATGGTAGCGCGGGACCTCGGCGACCAGTTCGGAGAAGGGCTTGCCCGTCTTGGCGAGGAGTTCCAGCATGAACGCCATCGCCATGAGACCGTCGCGGCACACCTGGTGGCGCGTGAACATGAGGCCGCCGTTGTCCTCGCCGCCAAAGACTGCTTTGTGGCGAATCATCTCGCGCGCCACGACCGGGGAGCCGACGACGGTCCATTCGAGACGACCGCCTGCGGTGCGCACGGCGTCGGCGACGCAGGAACTGGAGGAGACCGCCGTGCAGACGACCGGGACGCGGCCGCCGTCGCGGTAGCGCGGCAGTTCGTGCAGGATGGCAAGAGCGAGGCTTGAGTCGCCCCAAACATACTGCCCCTTCTCGTCCACGAAGATGGCGCGGTCGGCGTCGCCGTCCTGCAGGATGCCAAGGTGCGCCCGGCTCGCCTTCAACGCAGCGATGGCGCGTTTGGCGTTCTCCTGGTTCGGCTCGCTCGGGCGGTCCTTGAAGGCGCCGTCGAGCGTGCAGGAGACCGGTACGACCTGGACGCCAAGCGTTGCCATGAGCCGCGGCGCGGTGACGCAGCCCGCCCCTCCGCCCGGGTCGAGGACCACTTTGAGGCGGGCGTTGCGAATCGCCTTCACGTCCACTTGCTTGAGGACTGCATTGAGATAATGGTCGGCCGCGGTCGCATCGGAGCTGTGCGTGCCGATGCCGTCCCAGCTGGCGAGACGGAACGCGCCGGATTCCAAGATTGCCTCGACGGCAGCCTCCTCGTCCTGCGAGGTCTCGGTGCCGTCCGGGGCGACCAGCTTGATGCCGTTGTAGATGGCGGGGTTGTGGCTCGCCGTGACGATGCCCCCGGCGGCAAATTTCTTGTCGCGGACGTAGAGTTGAATGCCTGGGCTTGCGAGGATGCCGATGTCCACGGAGTGGACGCCGGTGGCGTTGAGGCCCGCCTGGAACGCGGCCTGGAGGTGCGGGCCGGAATCGCGCGCGTCGCGGCCGACGGCGACGCGGTCGCCCACCTTGAGCCAGGAGCCGACCGCAAGGCCGAGCCGCAGCGCCAGCTCCGCCGTCATGCCGGTCCCGACCTCGCCGCGCACGCCGTTGGTTCCGAACAGTTTGCCCACGAACGGGTGAGCGGAGCACCGCAGAAAAACAGGGTGGCTCCGCCGACGCCCGGCTCCAACCACAGATGGCACAGATGCCACCGATACGCCTCCCACGTCTCCCCCATCTGTGACATCGGCGTTATCTGTGGTTCAGCCGTCGAGCTACGGAAACAGCAAAATACACAACGAAAGTCGCCGACATTGTGAGTCTGGACGAGGTGGACCGCCACATCATTCGCATCCTTCGCACCTCGGGGCGCGAATCCTACACGGAAATGGCGGCGGCCGTCGGCACCTCGGAGGGGACCATCCGCAGCCGCGTGAAGCGCCTCGTCGAAGAGGGCACCATCCGTCAGTTCACCATCCGCACCGCCGGCTCGCACGTCAAGGCGCTCGTCGAGGTCACCGTGGAGGCGAATGTCCACACCGCCGACATCGCCAAACGCATCCGCGATTGGGACGGCGTCGAGACGGTCTGGGAAGTGACTGGCGACCAGGACATCCTCGTCGTCGCCGACTGCCCGACGACCGGCGACCTCAACGTCATCATCGACAAGATTCGCTCCATCCCTGGCACGCAGGCGACGCGCAGCCGGCTCATCCTCAAGGAATTGTGACGATTCCCGCCGCGCCCGACGCTCCGCATATGCGCCGCCTCGCCTGCTGCCAATCGGAACCGCCCTGCGTCCTCTGTCCGCTTTTGCCCGAAAATGCCCACCGCAGCTTGAAGGAATTGGCGGCGGCCGGGCTCAAGGCGAACTTGTAGCTCGAACGCCGCGCTTGCGCCTCGTTGGCGCGTTGGCTCGGCTTAGAGGTGCTTCTGGATCTCGGCGACGCCGACCCAGGTTTTGACGTCGTCCGAGGCCGAGGCCCACTTGACGGTGCCATCGGAGTTGATGATCATGGCGCCGCGCTTGGCGACGCCGACGACGCCGCCGACGGCGTTGGGCATCATGGGCCAGACCTTGCCGATGAACTCGCGGTTGGGGTCGCTCAGGATGCCGAAGGGGAGGTTCTGCTCGGCGGCGAACGCCTTGTTCGCGAAGGGGGTGTCGATGCTGAGCCCGAAGACCTGGGCGTGAAGGGAGGCGAGCGCGCCGAGGTTGTCGCGGAAGTCGCACATCTCCTTCGTGCAGACGCCGGTGAAGGCGAGCGGGAAGACGCCGAGGACGATGGGGCCCTTGCCGAGGTGCTCGCTGAGCTTGAAGTCGGCAACACCTTCTTTCGTCGCGACCTTGAGGGTGAAGTCGGCAAGCTTGCTTCCGGCGGCGGGGGTGCTCATGGACGCGCCGACTTGGGGGTTCCCCTTGAAGATTGCCGTCAGAGATTGCGGCGCAACGCTGCGAGGGCGAGGACGCCCCAGATGTTGGCCTCCAAGCGGTTGACATGCCGGTTGACCAGTGCGAAGGCCACGCTGAGCAGCCCGGCGAGGCTGGCCGTGATGGCGGCAAGCGGAGTGGCCAGAGTCGTCAAGCGGAGTGCTGCGACCAGGCCGCTGGCAGCCGTGGCAACCGTCCCCACCAGAAGCAGGCCGAACAGCACCGCGCGGACTCTGGCCCAGGTTGCGTAGGCGTCGCGCCGTTCATGCAGCGTGGCGGCGTCGGTTTCGTTCAGGAGCAGCGTGGCCTGGTCGGCGACGGCGACGGTGTGGCCGACCGAGCCTTTGCGGTACCAGTCGGCGCGGGAATGGAAGGGAAACACGCCTGGCGATGGGCGGGGAGCCGTTCAAACTGTCGCTGGCCGAACGGTGCGGGGCCGTTAGTGAGCGAGGCGGAGGTCAAGGCGTCGCAAGGTCCGCCGCATGAGCAAGTAGACGGAGAGCGAGAGCAGCATGAGAATCACGGAGTAGGCGGCAGCGAGTTCGAGCGCGCCCGCCTCGGCCTGGCTGTAGATGCTGATGGGTGCCGTGCGCAAGACCGCGGAGACGATGATGATGGTGGCACCGAATTCGGCGATGCTGCGGCTGAACACCAGCACCGAGCCGGCGAGCATGGCGTGGCGAAGCTGCGGCAGGAGCACGGTGCGGAACACTGTGATGGGGCCGGCGCCGAGGCTGCGCGCCGCCGATTCGAGGTTGGGCGGGACCTGCTCGAGGACCGCTCCGACAGTGCGCACCATGTAGGGGAAGGTCTCGAGAACGTGCGCGAAGACGAGAATCCAGAGCGTGAAGGTGAGATTGAGCGGGTGGGAAAACAGCGTGTCGGCGACGGCGTGGACCGGACCGAACGGGCCGTAGAAAGCGAGCAGCGCGAGGCCGACGACGACGCTGGGGAGGGCGATGGTGAGGTTGCTCATCGCATCCATGAGCCGCGCCCCGAACACCTTTTTCCGCACCGTGGCGTAGGCCACGAGGGTGCCAAGCACGAGCTGCACCAGGACGACCAAGACCGCCACCTCCAGGCTGCGCAGGAGAGGATAGAGCAAGGGAGGCTCGGTGAAGAGCCGCTTGTACCAGTGCAGGGTGGAGGGCGAGACCCCTTGGAACACGGAGGGAGTGAAACTGAACGCGACCACGGTCAGCAGCGGGCCGAGGATGAAGAAGAGGAAGAGACCCCATGTGAGGCCGGTCCATCCCATCTTGCCGACGAAGGCGCCGAATTTCTGCCACGCGCCCGGTCCCGAGCCGTTCGCCATCAGGACCCCACCTCGTATCGGGGAAGCGCCGCCTCGAGCGTGGCCCAGGTGGACCAATCGAAGTCGATGATCTTCACTCCGGCGAGGTCGAGCGCGCCGTCGGGCGGGGGCACATCGCGCTGCACGGAACGGAAGCCGTAGGTGGCGAGCTTTGCTTGCTGCGGTTCATCGAACAGGAACCGGACCAGCGCCTCGGCACCGTCGTGGGGGTGGCTCTTCACGACGGCGGCCGAGAAGAGGACGGGGAGCGTCGCCTGCTCGCCGTCAAGGAGCGGGACGCCGTAGGCGATGGCGGCGCCTCGCCCCTGGAAAAAGCGCACCACCGCTTCGTAACCCAAGGTCGCCTCGTAACTCCCTTCGGCGACACCCGCGATGGTGGCGCGGGCGTTGCTTGGCTGCACGAGGGTGCGGGAGATGGCGTCCATTCCAGCGCTGCGGTTCAGACTCTCGAAGAACACGGCGTTGTAGATGCCGTTGTTGCTGAGCCGCGGGTGGGCGAGACCAAGCCGCAGGGCGGGGTCTGCAAGGTCCGGCGGTGTTGCACGACTCGGGCTGTGCACCTCGACGAGCGGGCTCCAAGCAAAGGCGTGCCAGATGTGGCCTCCCTCGACGGCGCGGCTTGCGAACTGCGCATCGCGCTCGGAGGTGCCGGGCACGGCAACGGCGTCGAACAGACCGTCGGCGTAGCCTTTCTCCAGGAAGAGCGGCGATGCGTGCAGGAAGATGTCCGCTTCGGGCCGCTCGCTTGCCAGCTTGACGCGGTGGTACTCGGAGGCGGCGGCAACGTACACCGGGATGACCTGGATGCCGGTCTCGGCCGTGAAGGCGGGTAGCAGTGCGTTCTCCAGCAGGTCAGAGAGGGCGGGTGTGGTGTAGATGACCAGGGTGTCCTTCTCGATGCGGCGCAGGTCCACGGCGGCGACGACGGAGGCGGCCAGCAGCAGGACGAGCGGCAACGTGGCGCGCCCGAAGCGAGCGCGTTGGCTAGCGACCAATCGGCCTCACCTCAACGGATTCCCGATCGGGGCCCTTCTTAACCATGACATGCACTTCGTCGCCCGCCTGGACACCGGTGAGCGCGAGGGGGATGCGGGCGCCGCTTTGCGTCTGAGCGAAGAGCCGCCCCGCTTCGTCCTTCTTCACGGTGGTGCGCTGGAACAGCAACATCTTGACGAAGTCCTGCACGAACGTGTTGGGATGCTTCATCACCGCTTCGGGCGGGCCCGCCACGACGACCTTTCCCTGGTTGAGGACGACGACGTTGCGGGCGAACAGGAACGCCTCCTCCTGGTCGTGTGTCACCAGGATGGTGGTGACCTTGAAGCGTTTGATGATGTCGCGCACCTGGTTGACCAATTCGGTGCGCGTCACGGTGTCGAGGGCGGTGAACGCCTCGTCGAGCAGCAGGACGCGCGGTTCGATGGCGAGGGCGCGCGCCAGGGCGACGCGTTGCGCCTGCCCGCCCGAAAGGCTGGCGGGGAACTGGTCGCGCTGGGGCGTCAAGTGAACCAGCTCGAGAAGCTCGCTCACTTTGCGTTCGATGCGAGCGGCATCCCATTTGCGCACACGCAACCCGTACCCAACGTTCTCCGCCACCGTCATGTGCGGGAACAGGGCGTAGTCCTGGTAGACGATGGCGACGCGGCGCTTCTCGACGCGCTGGTGCGTGACGTCTTCGCCATCGATGAGAATCTGCCCCTCATCGGGGCGCAGTTCGCCCAGGATGGAGCGCAGCAGCGTCGTCTTGCCGCAGCCGGAAGGACCGATGATGGAGACGATGTCGCCCGATGCAACGGTGAGGTTGACGTTTCCAAGGACGTCTTTTCCCCCCATGCGTTTGGAGAGACCGCGGACCTGAACGCTGGACATGGAGCCCTACCCCGGCGGCGCGTGCGCGCCCCAGGTCTGCGACTCATGGCGGCCGTCTTTGAAAAGCGTGTTGGAGGGCGAATCTCGGCCGTTGGTTGTCCTCACGGCACAACAAGTCGGTCCAGGTCCGAGCGATGCAGGACACGCTCTTGTGCTCCAGGGTGTTGCACGACGGTCGCGGCAGCCGCCTGTCCCCAACGGAGCGCCTCCTCGAACGGCCGTCCGGCATGAAGTGCTGCAAAGAATCCAGAACGCAGCGCGTCGCCCGCTCCCGTCGGGTCCAGGACGCGCACCGGAAAGGCAGGCTGGTGCACGGACGGGTGGCCGTCGCGGTAGAGGCTCGCTCCGCGTTCGGCGCGTGTGACGATGAGGGCCGGAACGTGCAACAGAAGCTCTTCGGGTTCGGTGCACTCGAGGAGGTCGCAGGCGGTGCGCAGCTCCTCTTCGTTGAGGAACAGCAGGTCGGCGAGCTCCAGCAATCCCTTCAGGCTGCGCGCATCGTACTTGTAGCGTAGTTCCTGGCCCGGGTCGAGCGCAATGCGGAGGCCCCGTTCCACGGCTGCGGCGGCGACGAGGGCGTAGGCCAATGGGTCGCCGGTGGCAAGGTGCAGCCAACTGCCCCGGGCCATTCCGTCCAGCAGCGCCTCCGTTGGGGGCGATTCCGCCATGCGCTCCATCGGCCCCTGGTCCATCGCGTAGGCTTGTCGCTCGAGCAGGTCGGTGAAGATGAAGCAGGTCGGAGTCTGCGCGCCAGGAACGACGTCAAGCTTACTGAGGTCCACGCCGTCGGCCCCAAGCGCCTTGCGCCATGTGGCGGGGAAATCGTCGCCGACGCGGCTCCACAATCGAGTCGGGACGCCGAGCCCTCCCGCATGGCGGGCGATGTTGGCTGCAGTTCCCCCCCACAGCGTGCGACGCTCCACGACGGGGGCGCTCTGACCCGCCTTGGGCAACTCCTTGACGACGAGGTGGATGTCGAGGTTGGTGTGGCCGCAGACGGCCAGGAAGGGTGGTTTAGACATCACGCCTGCCTCCGACGAACCGCAGATTTCGCAGATGCCGCAGATGGTGGAACATCTGCGCAATCTGCGTCATCTGCGGTTTGGTCGGCGTTCACGTCCCGTGCTCCCAGGTCGAGAGGTACGCGTTCTGCTCCTTCGTGAGCGTGTCCACGGCCAGGCCCCAGGTTGCGAGGCGCAGCTTGGCGACCTCGGCATCAATGGCGGCGGGAATGTCGTGCACGCCCGGCTTCATCGTCTTGTGGTTCTGCACGATGTGCTCCATGCCGAGCGCCTGGATGGCGAAGCTCATGTCCATGATTTCGACGGGGTGGCCCTGGCCGCTGGCAAGGTTCACGAGGCGCCCATCCGAGAGCAGGTGGACGCGGCGACCGTCCTTCATTAGGAACTCGGTGACTCCTTCGCGCACCGTGCTGGTCTTCTTGGCCGCCTTCTTGAGAGCGGGAAGCGAGATTTCGTTGTTGAAGTGGCCCGCGTTGGCGAGCACGACGCCGTCCTTGAGGTGGGCGATGTGCGGCGCCGCGACAACGTCGAGGCAGCCGGTCGCAGTGACGATGAAGTCCGCCTTCTTGCACGCCTCCAGCATCGGGGCGACCTGGTGGCCATCGAGCCGCGCTTCGATGGCCTTCACGGGGTCAATCTCGGTGACGGTGACGGTGGCGCCGAGACCCTTGGCGCGTGTTGCGATGCCGCGTCCGCACCAGCCGTAGCCGGCGACGACGACGTTCTTGCCCGCAATCAGGAGGTTGGTGGCGTGGAAGAGGCCATCAAACGTGGACTGGCCGGTGCCGTACCGGTTGTCGAAAAGGTGCTTCATCTGCGCGTCGTTGACGTTGAGGATGGGCACCTTGAGTTTGCCCTCGGAGGCCATCGCCTTGAAGCGCAGAACGCCGGTCGTCGTCTCCTCGGCGCCCCCTTTGAGCTCCTTGAGCAGCTCGCGCCGCTTGGTGTGGATGAGAAAGCCCAGATCGCCACCGTCATCGATGACGAAGTGCGGCTTGTGGTCGAGAACCCAGTTCAACGCAGCATAGTACTCCGCGTTCGTCTGGCCTTTCTTGGCCTGCGTCGCAAGGCCGTGGTGTTCGTTCAAGGCGGCGACGACGCGGTCGTCGGTCGATTCGGGATTGCAGCCCGCCAGGCGAACGTCGGCGCCGCCCGCGGCAAGAGCGAGGGCCAGGTTGGCAGTCTTCGCCTCGACGTGGAGCGCCATGCCGATGCGCAGCCCCTCGAACGGTTGCTCCTCCTCGAACCGGCTGCGAATCGCGGCGAGCACATCCATGTGGTCGCGCGCCCAGGCGATGCGGCGCACACCCTCCTCGACAAGCTCCGGCTTCGCGGCGGGGGCGCGTTTCGTTGCGGCTTTGGGCACAGCGCTCGCATGCGCCACCGCCACAAGAGGGTGCGGGTTGCAGGCCGCATTTCCAAGGGACCGGCTTTATACCGCGACGGATAAGGGGACACTGTGGCACGCCGTCTTCGACCGCCGAAGCTTCCCGGAATCGTAGGAGCTCCTCGGCCGCCGAAGCACAACCAGACCAACCGCAACAACCGCGAATCGCGGCAGCGTGAGAAGATGCTGGACCAGTCGAAGGCGAACTTCTTCCGCTACGAAATGGAGGACTTCCTCAAGGGCACCCCCGTGGCGCCCGAGCAGCAGTCCGCCCTCATCCAGACGCTCTGGGCGAAGGGCTCGCGCGACTCTGTCGTCGAGGCGCGCGTCTTCCTCAACGACAAGGTGAAGGAGAAGATCGTCGACCCCGCGACGCAGCAGAAGCTGCTCGCCATCATGGATCGCTACACGACCTGGCGCTAGGTCGATTCGGCAATCTTCGAAGGGAAAAGGTGGTTTCACTCCACCCCTCCAAGCAGCCGAATACCCACCTCGTCTTGTGGAATCCATGGCCAAGATGACCCTGACCATCGGCTCCTGCCCCGTGTGCGGCCTCGAAGTGGCCCGCACCGTCTCCATCCACCACGGCCTCGTCCTCGAGCACTACTCCTGCCCCGAGCACGGCCGCCGCGAAGCCGCCCCCTCCAACTTCACCGTCAGCGAGTGGGCCGCCACCCCCACCCTTGCAAGCCTCGGCGAAATCCTGGGCGAACCCATCCCGGTCGGCGTCGAATGGGTGCGCTGAGCCGTTCGAGTCCTCGTTCGCCACAATGGCTTTCCCCCAGTCCCCGGCTGCGAGCGGCGTGAAGCTTGCCGCAACCCTCTCCGTCTGCTTGGCGACGTTCGCCCTCCTCTCCGGCTGCGCCCAGAGCACGCCGCCCGAGGCCGCGCCGATGCTGGAAGGCCTTGAGATTCCCTCCGGCGCCACCCAGGAGCCCGCCTCCGACGGCATCTTCTTCCGCTTCGGCCCGCAAGCGCTCCCCTTCAGCACCGCCGTCAAGATTCCTGCCGGCGCGACGATGGTGCGCGCCGTCGCCGAAGGCGTCGATGGTGCCAGCGTCAGCATGAGCCATCAGGAGACCGGCCGGCGCCGCTGCAACAACCCCACCGTGGAAGATTTCTCGACCGGGTGGACCAGCCCTGTCTCTTGTTCCGGCCTCGCCGCCGTGGACGCTCCGGGCGCGTTCTGGAACGTCAACTTCGGCGGCTCCGGCACCGCCGACCTGCGCATCGAGGTTCTGACCCGCCCGCTCGATGGCCTGGTCGCTCAGCTCGACTTGAGCCTCCTCGACCCGCCCATTCTCGGCCTTGAACCGACGAAGACGGAGTTCATCTCCAGCTTCGATGGCACGCTGCTTCGCACTGAAACCACGCTCCCCACCGGCGGCGGACGCTGGCCCGCCGTCATCGTCTCGTCGCCCTACAACGACGACGGCGTGCGCGCCACCCCCGCCGACTGGACCTACGTCGTGCAGGACTGGGCCAAGCGCGGCTACGCCATGGTGGCCGCCGACGTGCGCGGCTTCGGCGACTCCGGCGGCTGCGTCGAAGTCTGGGGCATCAACGAGCAGCGCGACCAGCTGGCCCTTGTCGAATGGGTGGCGAGCCAACCCTGGAGCGACGGCAACGTCGGCTTCTACGGCCAGAGCTACGTCGGCACCACCCCCGTCGAAGCGGCAGTCCAGGCCCCACCCGCACTCAAGGCCATCATCAGCGTCGCCCCTGTCATCAACGCCTACGAGGATTGGCACTACGGCGGCGTCCCCAACGGCGAATCAAGCCTGAGCCCGGTTGCCTACCAAGTCCTCACCGAGGGCACCACGGGAGCGGCAGGAACCTCGCCGGAGAACCCGCCTCGCACTGACCCCGCGCAGTTGGCCAACAACGCAGCGAACGGCCTCTGCGACCCGCTGCTGGTGACCCGCAGCAACGACCCGCGCGCTACCTACGGTCCGTTCTACGCGGAACGCAACTTCAAACTCCGTGCCGGCGACGTCACCGCCGCCGTGCTCTACACGCAGGGCTTCGAGGACGCCAACGTCAAGGGCAACATGATTCCCGGCTGGTTCAACGAACTCACCGCCCCGAAGCTTGGCCTGTTTGGTCACTGGCTGCACCAGCACCCGCCCCGAATGGACACCGAGGCACTCATGCTCGCCTGGCTGGAACAGTACCTGAAGGGCGACGCCATCGGCCTGGAGAATCTCCCGAAGTCAGCCATCGTCGTGGACCGTGCAACGCAGCGTCTTGCGAACGAGTGGCCGCCGACCGCCGGCCATGACCGCCTCGTCGTTTTCGGCGCCGACCTCGATGTCGGCACTCTTGTGGAAGGCGACGGCTCGGGAAGCCCCGTCACGCTCGCCCTCGACCACAGTGGTGCCGCGAGCGGCGCCGCAATCGTTCTCGACCAGGTCCCCGGCCCCGAGAGCCTTCTCACATTCACCGGGACGTTGACGCGCGACGTCAGCCTCGCCGGCGTCGGCCGCGTCGCCCTTGAAGGGAGTCTCACCGGGACCAACGCCTACCTTGGCGCCTACCTCTACGTCAACGAGCGCCTCGTCACCTGGGGCCAGCTCAACCTCGCCCACAACGAGGACCACACCACCTACACGCCCATCGTCCCTGGAACCCGCATGGAGTGGAGCATCCCGCTGCGGCCCACCGAGGTCGTCCTGCGCGCCGACAGCACCCTCCGCCTTGAAGTGCGCGGCGTGCAGGTCGCGGAGGCGACCGACCCGTTCGGCCTCACCGCTCTGAGCTTGGACATTCACCAGCTTGGCCTCGAACTGCCCGGCGCCCCGCTCGCGAACTACAGCCCGCTGCCGCTGACCGCCATCCCGTAAGCCTCTTGTAGCGCCAACAACCGGGAGGGTCCGTGGCCCACCCGCTTGGCGGACCCAGCTTGGCGCAGAAGCCGCTTGCCGAGCACGGCCTGGGCGAGAAGTACGCGGGCAGCCGCCACCTCGGCGCCCTGCCCATGGGCTGCATCCAGTGCCGCGAGGGCGCCAAGCTCGTCCTTTTCGTGACGGGGATGTGCGACAAGGAGTGCTTCTACTGCCCCGTGTCGCGCGAGAAGATGTACCGCGACGTCATGTTCGCCAACGAGCGCGCCATCCACCCGCCGCGCGACGGCCAGCCCGTCTCCGAGCATTGGAAAGACCTCTTCGACGAATGTGACCTCATCAGCGCGAAAGGCGCCGGAATCACCGGCGGCGACCCAATGGTGAAACCGGAGCGCGTGGAGCAGGTCTGCAAGGCGCTCAAGGCGCGCTACGGTCCGAGTTTCCACATTCATCTCTACACCAGCTGCGCCTTCGACCTGAAGTGGATCGAGAAACTGAAGCTCGCGGGCCTCGACGAGATGCGCTTCCACCCCGAGGTGCGCGACTACGAACGAATGCCGGAGTCCTGGCACCACGCCGCCATCGCGGAGGCGATTCGCGTCGGCCTCACCACCACCATCGAGATTCCCTGCATTCCCGGCAAGGCGCAGGCGATTCTCGCACTCGCCGACTACCTCGAAAGCGTCGGCGCGCACGGCCTCAACTTCAACGAGTTGGAGTTCAGCGAACCAAACATCGTCGCCCTGAAACGGTTCGGCTACCAGCCCGCCAATGACGAGACGCAGAGCGTTGCCGGCAGCCGCGATACCGCCCTCGAGATTCTGGCGGCCTGGAAAGCGCGCCCCGCATCGCCACGCGCAAGCCGCCCCGGCCGCGCGCCGTTTTCAGTCCATTTCTGCAGCAGCCCCTTCAAGGACGCCATCCAGCTCATGCAGCGCTTCAAGCGGCGCGCCACGAACATCCAGCGCCCCTTCGAGGAGCAGACCGAGGAGGGCACGCTCGTCTTCGGCATCCTTCAGCCCAACGCCGGGGGCGACGCGGGCGAAGTGGCGGAGATGCTGCGCAACGACTTCGAGGTGCCCGCCGAATGGGTCTTCGTGAACGGCGGCCGCGTCGAGACCGCTCCCTGGGTCGCCGAGGAACTGGCCGCAGAGGAGGGCGCGTTGGAGGCGCTTGGCGTCACCGCGTGGCTCAGCGAAGTCCACCCGACGTCGACCCGGCTTGAAGTGGAGCGGACGCCGCTTCCTCTGCAGGACTCCGACGAGTAGTCGCAGATTGCTCAGATTTCGCAGATGCTGGTCCGAATCTGAGCAATCTGCGGAATCTGCGACCCGGAGGGCTCACTTTTGGCCGGGTTGTGTTGTCACCGTTTGCGGACGCCCCAGCGCGCTTTCTCGTAGCGTCCCGAACGGAGGGCGCGCAGCCGGAACATCAGCATGAGAAGCCCTCCGCCCGTGGTCGCGACAGCGAAGGTGAAGACGAAGAGCGCCAACTCGTCCTGGATGAACAGTCCGCCGACCCAGTCAGCAGCAAACCAGAGGATGACCGAAAGGACAAGGGCGACCCAGAACAGGTGGTTCACTCCTGCGTGACGCCGGGAACCTTGAGAACATACATGCCGCTCGAGAAATCACCGGCAATGATGTAGCCGCGCTCATCGAAGAAGCTGCCCCAGACAAACGGGTTCCAGACGAAGGTCAAGTCCTGGGCGCCGAAGACCGGCTCCTCGGTGAGCGGCTCGGTGGCAGGGATGTGGTAGCCAAGGGTCACCGGGTTGCGGACGCGCTCGGCGCTGCCGATGTCGAAGAGCCAGGTGCCGGCGTGGTAGTTTCCGGCAGCGACGTAGCCGTCGAAGACGCTGAACTCGTGCGGGCTGAACTCGCAGAGGTGGGCCGGAGTCTCCTGGGCGTCGGAGCGCGGGTTGCCGGGGACCGACCAGGTGCCAAGCGTAATCGGGTTCGTGGGGTCGCTTACGTCCACGGTGGAGTAGGGGAGGGAGTTGCCTTTGCCGCAATCCTCGCCCGCCACGACGACGACCGCCATGCCGTCGATGAGCTGGTCCACGCTCGCCTGGCGGTGCCAGCCAGCGTTCTGCTCCGCGCCCTCTTCGGCGTTCCAGAGACCGATTTCCTTCGGGTCGCTCGGGTCGGCGAAGTCGTAGATGATGAAACCGCCACCGGAGCCTGTATAGAGCAGGCTCTGTCCGGTGATGGGGTGCCGGGCCAGCCACATGTCATGCTCCATCGGGGTCACCGTGGCGACCAGGCCGAGGGCGGGGACATTGGGGTCGAAACGGTAGATGTTGCCCGAGTACGCTTGGATGACGTAGGTGGCGTTCGTGATGGGGTCGAAGTAGAGCTGGAGCGTGTGGTACTCGCCCGTGTTGGTGTAGAGGATGTGGACCGGGTTCGATTTGTCGTGCACGTCCCAGACGTTGATGCCGCCGCCGGCCGGGCAGCCTTGCGGGCAAATCGGCTGCTCACCGAAATCGGGGTATTCGGCTCCAGCAAGATAGGCCCCAGCGAGCATGTAGTTGCCATCGTCGGTGAACTGGCAGTCGCCGTTCACGAGCGGGTCGTCCACCGTGCTGAGCACGACGGGAGCGATCGGGTCGGCGATGTCCACGATGCTGATAGCGCCCGTGCCCGCGAACTGTGCAAAGCAGGCGTAGGTGCGCCAGAGGCCAGCGGCGCCCCAGCCGGTGCCGACGGCGCCCGGGTTGATGTTGTCGGTGAGGGCGTTGTAGCCAACCTGTTCCAGGAACGCGGAGCCGCCGTGCAAGGCGCGGATGGTGTGCATTCCGGGGGCGCCGTGGTCGGTGACGACGACGCCGCTGAAGTCGGTCCCGGGGTCGGCAATCCGCGTCGGGCTGACCGAAGGAATGTTGGTGAGGTCAGGGCCGTCGGTCGAGGTGGAATCGTCCGTGGAGGCCATGCAGCCGGCAAGAGCCAAGGCGGCCACGGCAACGAGAGCGAGGATGCGCATCGGCGGCCGACCCTTGCCCCCCTGCTTAGCCTTTGTCGGCGGCAGGCTGAAGGTGCCGCGCCGGGTGGAGCGGCCGTGGACTTGGAGAGTTTCCCCGACGTCAAAGACCTCGATGTCGCGAAGCCGGTGCGGGTGCGGCAGCTCATGGAGATGTGGGCCAACGGCGGCGGATTCACCGCGAAGAAGCTCGCCACCGCCTCCGACCTGCTGCACCGCATGGTCGCCAATGCCGACGAGAAAGTCATTCTCTCGTTCCCAGCAGCACTCTGCGCCACCGGGACGCGCGGCGTCATCCGCGACCTCGTCAAGCACAAGCGGGTGGACGCCATCATCACCACTTGCGGCACGCTCGACCACGATCTCGCCCGCTTGTGGGAGCCCTACCTCGCCGGCTCCTTCGAAATGGACGACCGCGAACTGCACCGCGCCGGCGTCAACCGGCTCGGCAACGTTCTCGTGCCCAACTCCAGTTACGGCGAAATCCTCGAGGCGAAGCTGCGGCCGCTTCTGGAGGCGTGGTACCAGACCGGCAAGAAGGACTGGAGCACCCGCGAACTGTGCGGCAAACTCGGCGAGTGGGCTGGCCGCGAGCCCAACAAGGAGGAGTCCATCCTCTACTGGGCCTGGAGAAACAACATCCCGGTCTTCGTTCCCGGCCCCACCGACGGCTCCGTCGGCGCCCAGGTCTGGATGACCTACCAGAACCACCGCGACATCCGCTTCGACCTCCTCAAGGACGAACAGGAATTGTGCGATTTCGTCTTCGGCGCCAAACGGCTCGGCTCGCTCATGATTGGTGGCGGCATCAGCAAGCACCACGTCATCTGGTGGAGCCAGTTCCGCGACGGCCTCGACACCGTCGTCTACATCACGACGGCGCAGGAGAGCGACGGCAGCCTCTCGGGCGCCCGCGTCCGCGAGGCCGTGAGCTGGGGCAAGGTCAAGGAAGACGCCGCCTGGGAGACGGTCGAAGGAGACGCGACAGTCCTTCTGCCTCTGCTGGTCGCTGACCTGTTCGAGCGGCTGGGCGAAAAGAAGTAGGGAGAAGGGGAAAGAGAGACGAACTCGATTCCGGTTCAGCGCAGGTTGATGGCTGTGCCGAAGATGAGGAAATAGGCCGCCGCGATGGCGAAGGCGGCGCGCGCACCCCAGCTGACGGACTGCTGGAAGAAACTCGCGAGCGTCAGGCCGACGACGAGGCCGGCGTTGCCGAGCAGGCTGAACAGGGCCGAGGCTTTGTCTTCATCCGAAATGGCATCGAAGTCACTGAAGAACGAGATGATGCGCGCGAGAAGAACCAGCGCGACGCCAGCCGCGAAGACGACGAGCCAGGGCATCTGCCAGGCGCTTCGGGAACCTGCCTGATCGGGGTGGAAGTTGTCTGCCACGCCGGGTGACCAGCCCCGACCGATAAAGCCTTACCTGAGT
The DNA here is from genome assembly GCA_038046785.1 of Thermoplasmatota archaeon. GTDB lineage: Archaea > Thermoplasmatota > E2 > JACPAO01 > JAHFTW01 > JAHFTW01. The sequence goes on along the minus strand of JBBSVM010000004.1, from coordinate 148,126 downwards.
TGAAGGGTCGGAACCGCTTTCTGAAAAGAGTCTGCGCGTTCCGGCAGGTTCCTAAACCGGGTTCAGCGTGAGTCCCCTGTGCCTGATGCCCTGGACCGCAAGATCCTGCGCATCCTGATGGAGGATGCCCACACCCCGTTTCGGGAAATCGCCTCCCGCGCCGAGACCACCGTCGGCACCGTGCACAACCGCATCAAGAAACTGCGCGAATCCGGCATCGTCAAGCGTTTCCTCCCCGAAATCGACGCAAGCAAACTCGGCTTCGGCATCTGCGCCCTCATTGAGATGAAAATCGCGGGCGGCCACCTCGCCGAAGTGCAGCAGGAGATGGCGAAAGACCCGCACATCGTCGCCGTGTACGACGTCACAGGCGAGATGGACACCGTCTTCGTCGGCAAGTTCCGTGACACCCCCGACCTCGACCGCTTCGTCAAAGTCACGCTCCAGCACAAACACGTCAAGGAGACGAGGACGCGCCTGGTGCTCAACGTCGTCAAAGAAGGATTTGCGCCACGGCTCGACGATTGACCGGTCCCCGTTCGCGCGGATGACGCGGAACCCGCGGATACGACGGCGTCCTCTCCCACAAATCCGCGTCATCCGCGAAATCCGCGTTTCGTCGGACGCCGCCGCGTTTTAAGCCACGCCCCGACTCCAACACGCTGTGAGCAAGGCGACGAAGGCCCCCATCCTGATTGGCGTCGCCTGGCCCTACGCGAACGGCCCCCTCCACCTCGGCCACATCGCAGGCTCGCTGCTTCCCCCCGACATCTTCCGGCGCGCCATGCGGATGCTTGGCCACGACGTTCTCATGGTCTCCGGCAGCGACTGCCACGGCACTCCCATCATGATCAAGGCGGAGAAGGAAGGCAAAACGCCAGCCCAGGTTGTGGAGCACTACAACGCCGAGCACAAGGAGGCCCTGCGCCGCCTCGGCATCGACTTCGACCTGTTCACCGCGACGACGACCCCCAACCACTGCGAATGGGTGCAGAAAATCTTCCTCGCCTGCCGCGAGATGGGGTTCATCGAGACCCGCACGACCGAGGCGCCCTACGACGCCAAGGCGGGCCGCTTCCTTCCCGACCGCTACGTCGAAGGCACCTGCCCGCACTGCAAGACGGCGGGGGCGCGCGGCGACCAGTGCGACGCCTGCGGCAAGACGCTCGACCCCAAGGAGCTCATCGCACCGCACAGCAAGATGAACCCGGGCAACCCGGTCACCTTCCGCCCGACGGAGCACTTCTTCTTCCTGCTCAGCAAGCTCCAGCCCGCCCTTGCCCGCTACGTCCAGGCGACGGCGGGCCACTGGCGCGCCAACACCATCAACTTCACCGAGCAGTGGCTCAAGGATGGCCTGGTGGACCGCGCCATCACGCGCGATTTGACTTGGGGCGTCGCCATCCCACCTCTCCCTGGCTCCAGCAAGACCTACGACGACAAACGCATCTACGTCTGGTTCGAGGCGGTGTGCGGCTACCTCACCGCGGCCATCGAGTGGGCCGCCCGTTCGGGCAAGCCGGAGGCTTGGCATCATTTCTGGACCAACAAGGAGGCGCGCTCCTACTATTTCCTCGGCAAGGACAACATTCCGTTCCACACCATCATCTGGCCCGCCATCCTCATCGCCTACAACGAGCAGCGCGGGCGGGACAAGCAGCCGTTGCTCAATTTGCCCTACGATGTCCCCGCCAACGAGTTCCTCAACCTTGCCGGCCTCAAGTTCAGCAAGTCGCAGGGGGTCGGCATCGGCGTGCAGGAAGTGCTCGACCGCTTCCAATCCGACGCGGTGCGCTACTACCTCAGCATCAACATGCCCGAGGGCAAGGATGCCGACTGGACCTGGGAAGATTTCCAGAGCAAGGTCAACGACGAATTGGTCGGAACCCTTGGCAACCTCGTCCACCGCGTGCTCTCGTTCACACAGAAAAATCTCGGCATCATCCCGAACGCTCCCGAGACCGGCGACAAGCTCGACAAGCGGGCCCGCGACGCCATCGCCGCGTGTGGCGACGAGATGGAAATGCACCTGCGCGCCGTCCGGCTGCGTCCCGCGATGCGCCGCCTCATGGAGCTGGCCATTCAGGGCAACCAGATGATGCAGGAGGCGCAGCCCTGGAGCACGTTCAAGACCAACCGCCACGAAGCGGAGGACAACCTGCACAGTCTCTTGCGCGTCATCAAGGCGCTCGCCATCTACGGCGCCCCCTTCCTGCCCGAGGCGGCACAGAAAACGTGGGCCGCCCTCGGCGAAGAAGGCTCGGTGCACGCCCAGCCCTGGTCCGCGGCCCTTACGCCACTCCAGGCCGGCCACCGCCTCGCCGAACCGCAGCCGCTCTTCATCAAGCTCGACCCCGACCAGATCAAGGCCCTCGCTGGCCCAGCCGCGACCCCGACCGCATCCCCCTCCAAGGTGAAACCGATGGACGCCACCCCCGCCCCCGCCGCCCCAACGACTGCTCCGTCTGCCAAGCCGGCGCCCGCCCCGCAGCCGACCTCCATCACGATTGAGGAGTTCCAGCGCGTCAATCTGCGCCTCGCAAAAATCATCGCCGTCGAGGCGCACCCGAAGGCGGACAAGCTCTACGTCGTCAAGCTCGACGCCGGCGAACTGGGCCAACGCCAGGTCGTCGCCGGCCTGAAAGCGTTCTACAAACCCGACGAACTCGTCGGCCAGACTGTCGCGTTCGTCGCCAACCTCGCCCCCGCCATGCTGCGCGGCGTCGAGAGTCAGGGCATGATTCTTGCCGCCGACGACGGCACAACGGTGGGCGTGCTCAACCCGCAGAAGCCGCTGCCGCCGGGCTCGAAGATTCGTTAGATTCAAACCGCAGATTGCGCAGATGCCCGCAGAAACATCTGCGCAATCTGCGTCATCTGCGGTTTCGTCGGGGTTCCAACTCAGACGCGCGGGGCGTCGCCCGTCATGCGGCAGATCTGGCTCATGTGCGGTTCCATGCGCTGGAACCACGCTTCCCAGTTCTTCAGCTTCGTGTTGAGGTCGCGGATGTCGGCGGCGCGCTCCTCGTACACTTTGTAGAGCTTGGCAAGGCGCTCGCGCTCGATCTCGAGATCCTTGTCCACGGTTTCGAGGCGGGTGACGCGGGTGGCGGTCTGGCGCAGGGCGACCAGGTCGGCCGATTGGCGGTCGAGGGTGCTTTGCGCTTCGCGCAGGATGCGGTTCTGGTTCTCCACTTCGATGCGCAGAGCTTGGTTGTCGCGCAGGGCACGCTCGCCTTCGGCAGCGCGTTCGCTCGCGTTGCGCAGGCGCACGACCTCGTTGCGCAGCTCCTCGACGGTGCGGCCGTTCTCGTTGGCAAGGCCGAGCTGGGACTTGAGTTCCGCAAGCTCGTCTTCCTGCGTCTTGTAGGCGGTCCAGAGCTGCTGGAAGCGTTCGCGTTCGCGGTCAAGCTCCCGGCGGGCGTCGTCCACGTCGGAGGCGGCGGAGAGGGTGGTCTCCTCAATGGTGGTGATGCGCAGCTCGAGGTCGCGCAGCGAGCGGACGAGGTCCTGCAGGCTGGTGGTGTCCAGGGCGGAGCGGACGCGCTCCAGTTCGCCGGCGATGGCGTGCAGGCTGGAGCGGATTTCATTGGTGCCCACAACGGTGCGGGTCGTGGTCACGGTGGTGGAGCCATTCTGAGCCATGGGACGCCTCGGGTTGCCCAATCACTCCTGGGCCGCGACTTAAGGCCTTTTATCCAAAACTCGGGCGGGTTTAGCCGACTTCGGGGTTGCCGTACCGGTCCGGGACTGCGGGCACGGCGGGCTTTGCAGGAGTCTGGAACTGAATCTGCGGCATCGGGATGGGCGGAGGCAGGCGCAACTCCTTGGCGAGGCCGACCGCTTCCGGAACGGCGTGGCTCATGATGGCGGAGTGCACCTGTTGCGCCATCTCGGGCGGCAGGTTGCGCGTCGCCGCCCAGCCGTCGGCGGCGGTGCCGGCGTTGGGGTCGGTGAACTGCAGCGCGCCTTCGATTTTGACCATGCCAAGCGGGCCGTAGCTGGTGGTGTAGCCGAACTCGACGCGCATCCGGTCCGTCGCCTCCTTCGCCACGAGCGTGAGGTTGGAGTTGTGGTCGACGCGAATCTGCTGGTTCGGCACGGCGTCGGCGAAGCGGCGCGCCTCGATGGAGCGAAGAACAATACCGGTGACGGGCATGGCCATTGCGACTCTCCCCAACGGGATAAGGGTGAGCGTGCGGGGCCGACTCAAGCGGAAAGCGGAACCAGCCCGACCGCGCGGCCTTCGCGCCACAACGCGTCGAAGCCGAACGGCACCGCGTCGTGGGCGTGGCGGTCGTACAATTCTCCACAGACGCTCGTCCCCGACACCTCATCGAGCCCTGCGATGACGCGCTGAATGGGCCAATATTCACGCAGCGTTCCTCCGGCGTGGGCAAAGCGGCCAGCCACCTCGCGCAACCCGAATTCGCCTCCGCTTGCTTGGCGCAGTCCGACGTCGGCGGCAAAGCACCAGAGCGCCCCACCCCAATAGGTGCGAGCCCAGTTGCGCGGCCCTTCGAGGCCTCCGTCGCCGCGGCGCGGCTCGCCGTCGGACAGGGAGTTGGCGAGCGCCGTCCACGCGCTGCGCTCAGACCTCAAACCGCCAGCCGCGCGGGCGAGCGGCTCCATGTAGGTTGCCATCCCCTCGTAGAGCCAAGCGTGCCGACTGGGCATTCCGGGAAACCCCAGGTGCAGCATTTCGTGGACGAGCACCCAATCGGAGCGCAACGTTGCCGCTGTCGCGTCGGCGCCCACCCAGACGGTCACCTCGGGCGGGTCGCCGGAGTTGGCCTGACCAAAACGCACGGAGGCGCCCGACTCACCGACGACCCGGACGGCGGCATCGGTGGGAAAGCCATCGAACCAGGTCGCGACCGCATCGGCCGCGCCGCGCAGCCAGGTCTCGACGCGCCGCTCGGGGATCGGGCGTCCTTCCAACTCCCATTCGAGCCGGGCGTCGCCCAGCCTAAGGACCGGCACGCCCACGACGTCGCCGCCGCCAACTTGAGGCTTCGTCAAGGGGCGAAAAAATCGCTTTGGAGAAGGAGTCTTGATATCCAAGCCCCGCGTAGGGGAATTCCCGTTGCATATGACGAAGTACATCGTCGTGACGGGGGGCGTCCTTTCTGGGCTGGGCAAAGGCATCACGACCTCCAGCATCGGCACCCTGCTGAAAGCGCGCGGATTCTCCGTGACCGCGGTCAAGATTGACCCGTACCTCAACTCCGACGCGGGCACCATGAACCCGTTCGAACATGGCGAGGTGTTCGTGCTTCAGGACGGCGGCGAGGCGGACCTCGACCTCGGCAACTACGAGCGGTTCCTCGACATTCCACTCGGCCGCGACAACAACATCACCACCGGCAAAGTGTACAAGACCGTCATCGACCGCGAACGGCGCGGCGACTACCTCGGCAAGACCGTGCAAATCATCCCGCACATCACCAACGAAATCCGGGACTGGATTAAGCGGGTGGCGAAGAAGTCGGGCGCCGACGTCTGCCTCGTCGAAGTGGGCGGCACCGTGGGTGACATCGAATCGGCGCCCTTCCTGGAAGGCATCCGCCAGTTGACGCGCGAGGTGGGCCACGAGAACCTGTTCCTCATCCACACCAGCCTCGTCCCGGTCGTAGGCGCCGTGGGCGAGCAGAAGACGAAGCCGACGCAGCACACCGTGCGCGACCTCAAATCCATCGGCTTGCACCCGGACATGATTGTCTGCCGCAGTGCACAGCCGCTCGCGCCGGAAATCCGCGAGAAAATTGCCAACTTCTGCGACGTCCCAGAGTCCGGCGTGGTCTCGGCGCATGACGCCAAAAGCATCTACGAGGTTCCGCTCATCCTGGAGGCACAGGGGGTTCCCGACACCATCCTGCGCCGCCTCGGATTGCCGCGCAAAGAGCCCGATTTGGATTCCTGGCGCGACCTCGTCGAGCGGCTCATCAACCCGAGCCACGAGGTGACCGTCGCCTTCGTTGGCAAATACACCGACCTGTCGGACTCCTACCTCAGCATCAACGAGGCGCTCCGGCACGCTGGCGCCTCCCTCGACACCCGGGTCCGCATCAGCTACATCGAGGGCGAGGCGCTCGAGGCAAAGGACGCCGACGCCTGGCGCAACCTGCGCGAAGCGGACGCCATCTTGGTCGGCCCCGGTTTCGGCTCGCGCGGCACGGAGGGCAAGATTGCGGCGGTGCAGCACGCCCGCGAGGCAGAGGTGCCGTTCCTTGGCATCTGTCTCGGCTTCCAGCTTGCCATCGTCGAGTACGCCCGCAACGTGGCGCACCTCAAGGACGCAAACTCGACCGAGATGGACGTCAACGCGGCCCATCCCGTCATCTGCGTCCTCCCCGAACAGTACGAGATTCAAGAGCTCGGTGGCACGATGCGGTTGGGCGCCTACGAATGCGTCCTCAACGAGGGCAGCCTTGCGCATGAGACCTACGGCAAGCTGGTCATCAGCGAACGGCACCGCCACCGCTACGAGATGAACCCGGACTACATCGAGCGCATGACGGCGAAGGGAATGGTGTTCAGTGGTCGCATGCCGGATCGCCCCATCATGGAGGTCATGGAGCTGCCGCGCCACATCCACCCCTACTTCGTCGGCGGTCAATTCCACCCCGAGTTCAACAGTCGCCCGCAGAAGCCGGGCCCGCTCTTCGTCGGCCTCGTCCAGGCGGCCCTCATCGCGAAAGGGGTCCTGACGGGCGGCCCGGAGCCGGTCGCGGCCGCCTGAACCGCAGATGACGCAGATTTTCGCAGAACTAGGTTCTGCGCGATCTGCGAAATCTGCGGTTCGTCGGGCGCCAACCGAGCTTATAGCCAACCTCCGAGTGCGAAGGGCATGGACCAGAACGCCTACCTGACGCTCTTGAAGAAGGCGCGCAGCGCGTTGCCCGACAACGTGCACAACAAGGAGCGCTGGGCCCTTCCGAAGCCGGATGTCATGATTGAGGGTCGCATGACTTTGCTGCGCAACTTCAAGGGCATGGTCACCTCCACGCGGCGCGACGAGCAGCATCTCAGCAAGTTCCTCCTCGCCCAGGTCGGCACCGCCGGCCACGTCGATGGCGAACGCCTGGTCTTCACCGGCAAGGTCTCCCCGCAGAAAATCCAGGGTGTCCTGGATGACTACGTCGAGACCTATGTGCGCTGTTCCGAGTGCGGCGCCCCCGACACCCATGTCGAGAAGGACGCCCGCGTCAGCATTCTGCGCTGCGAAGCGTGCGGCTCCCGAACCCCCATCAAAGCGCGCAAGGCGCGCCGCCCCGAGGCCGCCGTCAAGGAGGGCGGAACCTACGAGATTCAGCTCTCTCAGCCTGGCAAACCCGGCGGCAAGCCCGAGGCGAAGGGCGTGTACGAGGGCTACATCTTCATCGTCCCCGGCGGCCAGGTTGGCAAAACGGTCTGGGCGCGCGTCAACAAGATCAGCGGCAAGATGGCGTTCGCCGAGATGTCGGCGAAGCCGAAGGACGCCTAAGGCCACCCTTCCACCTTATCCTGCCCGTCGGTCTTGCTCCCTTTATGGAGCTCGCCTACACGGTCACTCAACGGGCCGACAACGGTCAGCCGCGGGCGATTCGTTGTGCGGCCCACGCCAATTGCGTTTGGACGGCACTTTCTGCTGGAGCGCGCTCGGACGACGACCCGGTCTTCCGCGCCCTCTTTGCCAAGCATCTTGAATCGTTTGCGCAGCCCGATGGCGCCGCGTTCGGCTACGCTCGCCGCTCACGCCAGAAACTCTGACCCGATTTCAAACGCGAAGCGAACGCAGAACGGCCAGCTCTTTCTTCCAAGATTCAGGGCCGTCCGGCGTCTCCAGGTAGCCTACTTTGGAATCCAGTTTGCGGTCGTTCATGAGGGTGCGGAAGAACTCGATGCCGAGCTTGCCCGAGCCGATGGTGTCGTGGCGGTCCACGCGCGCGCCGCACTCCTCTTTGGAGTCATTGAGATGGAACGCCACCAGCGTGTCGAGGCCGACGTTGTCTTTGAACGAGTCCCACACTTCGTCGTAGGCGCCCGCCCAGTCGTAGCCGCACGCCCAGGAGTGTTGCGTGTCGATGGTGACCCCCATGCGTTTGCGGTCGCCAACGTTGTCGAGGATGCGCGCGACCTCTTCCCAGGAGTTGCCGACGTTGGTGCCTTGGCCGGCGGCGTTCTCGATGACCAATTTGCAGCGGAAACCCTTCGTCTCGTCCTGGACCTTGGTCAAGTTGGCGGCGATGCGGTCGAGGGCGGCATCGCGCACAGCACGGTCGTCGCGCAACTTCTTGTTCTCGTTGACGTGCGAGCCAGGATGGAAGTTGAGGTAGTGGATGCCGAGCTGTTCGCTGCGCTTGTATTCATCCAAGAACGCGGCGCGCGCGGACTCCGCCTTGCCCGCGTCGGGCGTCCCGAGATTGATGAGGTAAGAGTCGTGCACCATGTTGGGGCCGATCTTGGCCGTCGCGACGGCGTCCGTGAACACCTTTGCCTCCTCGGGCGTGATGGGCTTCGCAGTCCATTGGCGCTGGTTCTTGCAAAAAATCTGCATCGCGTCGCCGCCGATTTGCTGGCATTCGGCGACGGCGTTGTGCAGGCCGCCCGCGATCGAGTTGTGCGCGCCGAGTTTCATCATCGATGGACGATTGTGCGCTTGTACTTCAGGGTTGAGACCCCTTTGAAGCGCAGATGGCGCAGAACACGCAGACGCCATCTGCGAAATCTGCGTCATCTGCGGTTCGATTAGGAGCGGCCCTTGCCGATGTCGAGGAACGCGCACCATTTCTGCTCACGGAACCCCGACAATGCACCGCGCGGCGTCAAGAACAGAGGCGCCGGCCAGCGGCCGTCGCCGTCGGGAGCGATTCCGGATTTGCCAAGCAGAGCGGCGTCTGCACCTTCTGGCGGCGTCGCATCGACATCCAGCATCCGGTTGGCGCGGTAGCCGTGGACCTTGAGGAACGCGACCGCGTCGAGAGTCCCCTTGTCGCCCTTGCGGCCCCAGAACGTGACCGTCATGACGGCTTGGCGGGCGGTTCCGGATTGGCGTGCTTGGCGAGGGCGGGGTTTGGAGCGTACTCGTTCACGTAGGTCTGACCCGAGAGTTTGGCGAGGGCAGCCATGACCTCGTCGGTGACGCGGCGGCACACCTCTTTGTCGTCCTGCTTGCCCCAGTCGGCGGAGAAGTCGAGCGCCGGACCGGCGACGGCGGCGGTGGGTTGGAAGTAGCGCGTCTTGCCGCCCTTGGGCTTCGCCTCGAAGGTTCCCACCATCGCGACGGGGACCACCGGGACGCGGCACTCCAGAGCGAGGCGGGCAACACCGGTGTGCCCCTTGTAGAGCCGACCGTCTGGACTGCGCGTTCCCTCAGGGTAGATGCAGAAGAGGTTGCCCTCCAGGAGCGCCTTCTTGGCCGCATCCATGGCGCCTTTGTCGCCCTTGCCGCGGTCCACGGAGATGATGCCCCAGTTGCGGAAGAACCACGCCTTCACCGGACCATCCTCGAAGTGCTCTTTCTTGCTGATGTTGATGATGGTGCGCCGCGTCGTCATGGGCAAGACGACATGATCGAGCGCGCTGCAGTGGTTCGAGGCGAGGATGGCGGCCCCCCGTTTCGGAACGTGTTCACGGCCGACCACCTTGATGCGAAAGAGCGGCCGAAGCGTGATGACCGCCAACGGTCGCATGACCTGCCAGAGCCAACTCACGGCCATCGCCACCTCATTCTCGATTAAATAGTGGCCCGGTGTCGGCGCAAAATGCGGCCCGGGCAACCGGGCTCCCCAAGCCGAGATCGTCTAACCTGGTAGGGCGCAAGCCTGGAAAGCTTGTGACTGGAAACGGTCTTGGGAGTTCAAATCTCCCTCTCGGCGCTGACCTTCAAACGAAGGTCAATCACGTTGGACTACGGGGTCCTCATTTCATTTCGGACCCCATAGACCGGCCGACGTTGATTGACTGCTGCTCATGTTGCGATGCGGCGACGCCGAACGAGCTGTTGCGTTTCGAACACGGCTGCGGCAAGCACGCCCGCCGTGACCACGGCGATGGCCGCCACGAACAGCGGGTCGGGGCTTGGAACTTGGAGGAAGAACGCGTAGAGGTCGATGAGGGCGTGGAGCGCCACGGCCGCCCCGAGGCCCAACGTCTCGACGGCGATGCCTGCGACCACGGCGAAGGCGACGTTGAAGAAGAGCAGTTGGAAGTCGCCGTAGCCGGCGTGCGCATAGGCGAACGGAATGGATTGGAGGGCGATGGCAAGACCGACGACCGTGGCGCGGTTGGGGATGATGGGGCGCAGTGCGTGCTTGAGCCCTTGCTGCATCACACCACGGTAAACCAGCTCCTCGCCAAGACCCGCAGAGAAGGCGAGCGCCAACGCGGCGGGGGCGTCCAGGTTGCCGAACACAGGGGAGGCGTCGGAGGCGATGAGCTGCAACCCCAAGATGGGGACGAGGATGAGATTCGCGATGGCCAGAATGGGAAAGAGCGCGACCCCGACTCGCAGCGAGACTACCGCGCCGTGCCCCATGGGGACCAGTTCAGCGAGTTTCTCCGTCCAGGTCGTGCCGAGCGGGCCGTCCTTCTGCCGGCCATGCAGCCAGAGCAGAAGGCCGACGGCGGGGTAGCCGACGTTGCGCAGCAGGTTGTTCACAGCTTGTGACAGGAACGATTCGGCCGACGGCGCACTGGCGGGGCGCGGCGGAAGGATGGCGGCGACGTTGCCCTGTTCGCAGAACGTGCGGACCATGTCGTCGACGGTGGTGAGCAGAACCATCCACGCCGGGATGGACATGATGGCAACGCCGGCGGCGCGCCACCCGCTGCGGCCGTGCCGACGACCGAGAAGGTGCAGGGTCCCGCCGAGAAGGGTGGCGAGAAGCCAGGAACCGAGAATGAACGACGTGAAGCCCACGGAGGGCACGTCCTCGACGCGGCACCAGGCCAGGCCGTCACTCCCCTTTCTTCTTCCACGCCTTGGGGTAGGTCATCTTCGGCATGATGACGCGGCTGGGCGTCGCTGCGATGCCGTTGGGGGCGTCGAGCATCTGGTGGCTGGTCATGGCGGCTTCCGCCATCGCGACCAGCTCGCCCTTGAGGCTCATGATGGCAATGGGTTCGCCCACTTCGATGCCGGCGTCGAGGTTGCAGATGCCGATGGCGGCCAGCGGTGCGCCGTGGCAGATGGCGTCCACGGCGGAGTCGCGGATGGTGACCGAGTTGAGGTGCGCGGTCGCCGCCTCGATGGGTTTGATGCAGCGCCGCAGCAGGGAGTCGTCGCCCTCGCTGCGCAGGATGCGGCCGTCGAGGCAGTCGTGCAGCGTCACCAGGTCGGATTCCTGGAAGAGGCCGGTGCGGGTGCGGCGCAGCTCCTGCATGTGGCCGCGCGTTCCAACCGCTTTGCCGAGGTCGACGCAGAGGTTGCGGATGTAGGTGCCCGCCTGGCAGCCCACGCGGAACAGGACGTCGCGGCCGTCCTGCTCGAGGATGTCGAGGTAGTAGACGCGGCGGATGCGGGCGCGCTTGGCGACTGCGCTGCGCACCGGCGGCGTCTGCTGGATTTTGCCGACGAAACGGCGCGCCGCATCGACGATCTGTTCGGGGCCGCGGTCCTCGTGCAGTCGCAGGAGCGCGACGTATTCCTTGCCCGCCGTGAGAAGCGAACTGACCGCTTTGACGCCGGAATTGAGTGTGACGGGGAGGGCGCCGGTGACGTTGGGGTCGAGGGTTCCGCCGTGGCCAATGGCGCGCACGTCGAGGGCGTTGCGGACCCACGCCGCGACTTGGTGACTCGTCGGGCCAGCTGGCTTGTCGAGGCAGACGACGCCGCGCTCCAGCAGCTCGTCGAGGGTGCGTTCGGACGGCGGCTTGCCGTATTTCTCGTCGGTGGGCGCCTCCATGCGCACCAACCGCTTGCGCGGCCGCTCCGCCGGCAGGACGCCGCTGCGTTGTGGGCCAGGCTTGATGGCCATCAGGTCGCCGCCTTGCCGACGGCGAGACGGGCGAGGACTTTCTCCAGCAGCGCCTCGGGAGCGGTCTGGGTGGAGTCGAGGACGAGGTCGAACTTGGAGAGGTCGTTGAGGTCGGCGCCGTAGTAGCGGCTGTAGCGGTCCGCCTCGGATGCCTCGCGCGCCTCCGTCATCTTGAGCTGCTCGTCGGCGGTGCCGCCGTCGCGCTGGACAAGACGGCGGATGCGTTCCTTGTTCTCGCACATCACCCAGACGGTGAGAGCGTCCACCTTGTGGCGGTTGGCAAGCCATCCCGAGAGGCGGCCCTCCAGGATGATGTCGCCGCGCTTGAGGAGGCCAATCTGCCGGTCGTCGAGCGCCTGGTCGATGGTGCGGTCCCGTTGGCAAAGCGCGCCGAACTCGGCGAGCGTCATGCCGCGGCGCCGTGCCTCTTCGCGGAACAGGGCGCCGGCGTAGATGTAGGGAATCTTGGTGCGCTCGGCGAGCAGCTTGCACAGCGTGCTGGTGCCCGTCCCGGGAAGGCCGCCCACGGTGATGGTCGTCATTTGTGAGGGTGGCGCTTCTCCCAGCGCTCCTTCCAGGCGAAATACTTCAGGCTCTTGTTGATGAGGGAGCCGAGCGGGATGCTCAGCGCCATGTAGAGCAGAATCCAGTGCGGGAAGAGGCTCGTGCCGTCGGCGCCGCCGAAAGGCAGGATGCCGTTGGTGTCGAACATGGCGACGGCAGGGTTCCACGGCGCGCTGAACCAGGTGTAGTCCTGGCGGGCGAGGAACGTGCTGACCCAGGCGAAGATGGGGACGACGATGATCATGGTGAGTGGCATCATCTTGAGCTGCTTCTTCTGCATCTCTTGGCTTGCCGCCATCATCTGCGGCTGCGCGTCCTGGAGTTTCTTCAGCTTGTAGCTGTTGTTGGATTTGCGCGCTTCCATCATCTCCTTCTGGAAGTGGCGCATCATCGCCTGGCTACGCGCGGTCTGGATCCAGTCGGTGGTGAAGTGGCGCAGCACGGTCGTTGCGGCCACCAGCAGGGCGCCGGCGAGCAGGATGGTGAGGACCGGGTACTTGCCGCCGAAGCCCAGGATGGGGTCGAGGACGATGCCGGCGTAGCGACCCATCGCCTGGTTGAGGCTCGGGTTGAACAGAACGAAGAAGACCGCAACGATGCTGACGATGGTGAGCAGGTTGCCAGATCCTCGCGGCTTGGGCGGGGGCGGGGGGGCGGCGTTCGCCATTAGGCCACCACCGCGAGGATTTCTTTCATGGCGCGTTCCACCTGGTTGTTGTGGTTGCGCACCGTGTGCACGGTGGCGCCGGTGAGCGTCGCGTAGGCGGCGGCGAAGCGGCGGTTGTATTCCTGGTGCTCAGCGATGGCCTCGACGGAGTCTTCATCGCGCTTGCGCGTGGCGTCGCCAGCGCGGCGGCCCGCGATCTCGGCGGGGGTCGCCTCGACCAGGACGATGGTGCTGGGCTCCAATTCGGTGAGGACCCAGGCGGGGAGCCCCGGAAGGTAGCCCTTCGGGGTCTTGATGGTGCAGTGGGTATCCACGATGACGTCGCCCATGCCGGCGATGCGCTTGGCGGCCTCTTTCTGGATGGCCTTCTGCGTCTCGGGCGGCAGTTTGCGCATCTCGTCGCGCGACTTCACGATGCCCTTGGCGGAGGCGACGTCAAACATGACGGAGCCGTACACGGCGATCTTCAGATTCTTCGCCTTGGCGGCGGTCTCCATGACCGTGGTCTTCCCGACGCCGGGAATCCCGGTCACGATGATGGCTCCCATTGCGTCGGCCACAGGAGGCCGGTTCATAAAGGTGGGCAAGGCGGGCGGCGTCGCGGCGAGCCCTTACCCAAACCGGCTTTATGGCACACCCAAGTGGCGCATCGTCCATGGATGAGATTCGCGACGGCGTGGTCCTGGTGGGGACGGCGCACATCAGCGCCACGAGCGTCGCCGAGGTCGAATCGGTCATCCGCGCCCGGCGCCCTGCCAAAGTGCTCGTCGAACTGGACCCCGGCCGTTTGGTGGCGCTGCGCGACCCCGAAGCGTGGAAACGGACCGACCTGTTCCAGATCTTGCGTGCGAAGAAACAGCACCTCTTCCTGCTCCAACTCTACCTTTCCGCAATGCAAGCGCAGATGGGGCGCCAGACCGGCGTCAAGCCGGGCGCCGAGCTGCTGCGCGCCATCGAGGTGGCCGAAGAGGTGGGGGCACAGGTGGTGCTCATCGACCGCGAGGTGCGCGTCACCCTCAAGCGCGGCTTCTCCTCGATGGGACTATGGGCCCGGCTGCGACTCTTCTGGAACGTCTGGATGCAACTCTTGACGCCAGCGGACAAGAACGCCAAACCGTTCGATGTCGATGCGCTCCTCGAAACCGACGCCATCACCCGGATGACCGACGAGTTCGCCCGCTTTGCTCCTGACATCAAGGTCGCTCTCATCGATGAGCGGGATGCCGTCATGGCAAGCCACATCGAGGAGGAATCGCGCACCGGCACGGTTGTCGCCGTCGTGGGCGCCGGCCATGTCCCCGGCATGAAGCGGTTCCTCGCCGCACCCGCCACCATCCCGCCGCGCGCCCCGCTGCTCGAGATGCCGCCCCGTCGCGTCGGCCTCGGAACATTCCTTGCCATCGCCGTCCCGGTGGTGCTCGCCGCCGCAGTGGCGGGGTATGCGGTGAACGGTCGCTACGAAGAGATTCTCGCGTACGGCCGGCTCTGGATTCTTCTCCACGTCGCGTTTGCCGGAGCGGGCGCGCTTATTGCCCTTGGCCACCCGTTGGCCGCCTTGACCGGAGGGCTTGCCGCGCCGTTCACCAGCGTTCTCCCCACCGGGCTCAAGTCAGGTTGGCTCGCCGGCATGGTGCAGGCGCGCCAGCGCAAACCCACCGTCGGAGACTTCGAAGCCATCAAAACCATCGAGCGGCTGCGCGACTTCTGGACCAACGGCGTCGTGCGCGTCCTCACCGTCACGGCGATGACCAATCTTGGCTCCATCGCAGCCAAAGTGGTCTTTTTCGCCAACATCCTGCCGGGTGCATTCTGATGGGAACCCACACCTGGCCCGGGCACGACCACGATGATGGCCCCCTCGACGTCGGCCCGCCGCGCATCCGTTTTGGCCTCACCGAGATCCTCCACCTCCTGGGCGCCGTCGTCGTCCTCACGTTCGCGGTTAGCCTGGCGCGCGAGTTCATCCCCGGTCCGCCGCGCCCCCTTCCGGAACGGCTTCTTCCCGACCCCATCATCCTGCTTGGCTCAGCGCTCGCGGTCGGTTCCGGTTTCACACTTCACGAGTTGGCGCACAAGATTGTCGCACAGCGCTATGGCCACTGGGCGGAATTCCGCGCACAGTTCGGCAGCCTCCTGCTGAGCTACATCCTCTGTGCCGCCACCGGCTTCCTTTTTGCGGCGCCGGGCGCCGTCCTCATCCAAGGCCGCGTGACACCGCGCGAATCCGGCCTCATCAGCCTGGTCGGCCCTGGAGTGAACTTCGTTCTGGCGGCCATTCTCTGGCCCTTCACGTTCGTGGCATCGGGCCCTGCCGGCCAGGTCTTGGGAATCGTCGTCTACGCCAACGCGCTCCTCGGCCTCTTCAACCTCCTGCCGGTCGGTCCGCTCGACGGGCGAAAAGTCCTGCGTTGGAGCGGGTGGGTCTACGCACTCTCCGTCTTGGCCTCTCTCGCTCTCTTCGTTGCCATCTTGGCAACCTCCGGGGGCATTCCGGGCTTCTAGGGCTCGGCTCCGTGCCTTAACCATCCAAGGACGGCTGCCCCGAATGGGCTCAGGGGGCCGAAGTGAATGGTGATTCCCTCAAACCGGGTTTCATATGCGGTGTGACCTTGGGCAGCACCGTGGGAGAACGGCTCAAGGATGTCGAGCGGCGCAGCGGTTCCGCCGTGGACGATCTTGCGAAGTCGCTCCTGCGCTTCCGCGTCATCCGTGGCCCCGCCCGCAGGCTCGCCAACTCTAAGGCGGCCTGGGCCGTGGTCTCGCGCATCGACCGCATCCGGGCGCACCGTCTGCGCGACCGCATCAAAAAAGGCGGTCCGGTTCCGGCCCACATCGGCATCATCATGGATGGCAACCGGCGCTTCGCCAAGGAGCTCGGCCTCGTCGATGTCGGCTTCGGCCATGTCGCCGGACAGGAACGCCTCGAGAACGTCCTCGACTGGTGCCTGGAACTTGACGTCCGCGTCCTCACCGTGTACGCCTTCAGCACCGAAAACTTCGCTCGCGCCGACGCCGAGCGCGAACTGCTGATGGAACTGTTCGAGCACAATTTCCGCAAGATGGCAGTCGACCCGCGCGTCCACACCAACAAGATTCGCGTCACCTGCATCGGCGAGCTGGACCTGCTGCCCGCCCCCGTCCGCGCAGCGGCGGAGGCCGTCATGGAGGCGACGAAGGGGTACGACGGCTACCGCTTCAACGTCGCCATCGCCTACGGCGGACGGCAGGAAATCGTTGAAGCGGTCAAGGCGATTGCGCGCGACGCCAAAGCGGGCCACCTCGACCCGGAGAGTGTGGACGCCGCCGCCATCAGCGGCCGCCTCGCCACGGCTGGGATGCCGGACCCGGACTTCATCATCCGCACCTCGGGCGAGGAGCGCATCAGCAACTTCCTGCTCTGGCAGATGGCGTACGCCGAACTCTACTTCTCCGACGTTTACTGGCCGGAACTGTCGCGCCTGGAATTTCTTCGAGCGATTGAGGAGTATCAGCACCGCAAGCGTAGGTATGGCAGCTAAGACCACCCCGAGGGAAATCCTGGGATTTTCGGGATTACTGGATGACGGGATTCTTTTCGGCCCTTCATGGCAAAGTTGAATCCGGGAATCCCAGAATCCGGAAAATCCCAGGGCTTCCCTCAACCCATTTTGCCCGCCAAGACCCGTAATCGCTGCGGTGCGCCCCACGAATCCAGCAGTTTCTCGGCGCCGTCCGGGACCTGGCCGCGCCACGCCTGGTCGCCCGACGCCATCTGCTTGCGCAGCTTTGTCGCCTGCCACGCGCTGCGTTCGCGCAGGCCCGGCGACGACGTTGGGATGCCGGCCTCCTCGAAGAGCGAGAGCGTCTGCGCATCGTTGCCATAGGCGCGCTCAACGGGGCCTGTGATGCGCAGGCAGTGCGCGACCCAGCGCGCTTCGTCGTGGATGTCGGGCACGCCGACGACGCGGACGGTCGGGAAGACCGCGTTGACCATCGCGGCCCGCTCTTCGAACGAGAACGGATTGCGCAGGCTCTGTGGCTCCGTGCTCGACCCGATGGCGACGACGACTTCATCGCACTCGGCAACGGCGTGCCGAATCAGTTGCTCATGGCCGCAGTGCAGCGGTTGGAACCGTCCCACCACCAGGCCGCGCACGAAGGCGCACCTTGTCTTGCGGGGATAAGTCAGGCGGCCGAGGGAACCTTCCGCGGCGCGACCGCCGGTGGACTTGGTGGCGCTCCGGGAAGGTTGGACTCCAGTGCGTGCAGTTTCTGCAGCAGGGTCGCCTTCGCGGGGGAGTCCACGAGAGCGTTCTCCAGGACATCGAAGAGGGTGTCGCACGGGACGACCTTGATTTTGCCGCGGTACTCCTCCTCGATGAGGACATCCACGATGTTGGCGGTCGGCACGAGAACCATCTTGATTCCCGACTTGGCGGCCGCCTCAATCTTCGCGGTGACGCCGCCGATGGGCAGAACCTTGCCATGCACCGAGAGCGAGCCCGTCATGGCGACGTCTTGGCGGATGGGGACGCGGCTCATCGCGGAGAGCACTGCAGTCGCGATGCTGACCGAGGCAGAGTCACCCTCCACGCCGTCGTGAGCGAGAACGAACTGGATGTGGACGTCGTGGTTGGCGACATCCTCGGCGAGGTACTTCTTGAAGATGGCCGAGATGTTCTGCACCGCTTCCTTGGCAATCTCGCCGAGTTTGCCGGTGGCGATGATTTTGCCTTCGCCACGGCTCGAAGCGGGCGTCACCTCAGAGACGATGGGCATGACGATGCCGGAGTGCTCCGACATGCCGTTGCCGGCGCTGAAAACGGCGAGGCCGTTGACCATGCCGACGGCGCTGCCGGTGACGTTGAGGAGGTTGTAGCGCTCCTTCTGCTCGATGTGCCGATCGTAGATCTGCTGCTCGAGGCTGCGCGCCACCGACTTCGCCTTGAGGATGTGCGCCGCCGTCGCGACGGGGGCGTTCTCCTCTTTCGCCATGTCGCCAGCCACGCGCACCAGGCCGCCCAGCTCGCGCAGGCGGAGGGTCAACTTGCCCTGCGAGCCGCTGCGGCGCTGTGCCTCGTGGATGATCTCTGCAACACCGGACTTGTCGAAGTGCGGGATGCGGCCATCGCGGATGACCTCCTGAGCGACGAAACGAACCAGCTTGCGCCGGTTCTCCTCGTTGTCGCTCATTTTGTCGTGGACGTACACCTCGTAGCCGTAGCCGCGGATGCGGCTGCGAAGTGCGGGGTGCATGCCCTGCAGAGCGTCGAGGTTGCCGGCGGCGACCAGGATGAAGTTGCAGGGAACCGGTTCGGTCTTGACCATGGCGCCCGAGCTGCGTTCCGACTGGCCCGTGATCTGGAATTTCTTCTCCTGGATGGCCGTCAACATGTGCTGTTGCGACTGGAGGTGAAGGGTGTTGATCTCGTCAATGTAGAGAACGCCGCGGTGCGCCTTGTGGATGGCGCCCGCTTCGACGCGTTCGTGCGCGGGAGTCTCGAGGCCGCCCGCCTGGAACGGGTCGTGCCGGACGTCGCCAAGCAGGGCACCGGAGTGGGCGGCCGTGGCATCCGTGAAGGGGGGCACCTCGTCGGGGTCGTGGCCGACGAGCAGTTTGGGCGTCATGTTGACGGTGCGGTTCATGCCGGGGTTCCGGCTCATCATGAAGATGAGAAGGGCGATGCCGATGGACATGAACAGATAGAGCGGGTTCTTCTGCGTGAACGCGAGATAAACCCCGACGAAAATGAAGACGAGGACCAGGACGTTCATCAGAACGACGCGCTGCTCCTGCTTTTTGCGCGCCTCGAACTTCTGCGCGTCCACGATCTCCTTGCCTTTGCCGGCGGGGACGACGCGGATGCGCGGCGTGTTGGAGTCCTCCGCATTGGGGTAGGCGATGACATCCTCCAACTCTTCCTTGGGAAGGAACTCGGTCATGGCGCGGGCGAGCATCGACTTGCCCGTTCCGGGATCGCCGAGAAGCATGACGTGGCGTTTCTGTTCGGCCGCCTTGCGCACGACGGTGACGGCGTGGTCCTGGCCGATGACCTGATCCATCAGCTTCTCCGGCACGGTGATGTCGGCCGTGGTGGTGAACGGCTCGTTGACAATCCACTCCGCGGGTGCCGCAATCGCTTCCACTTTGGCGGTTGCAGTCACGACGGGGACCGGCGGTTGCGGCGCGCTGGCGACGCCGTTCGAGGAACCTTCTGTCATGGTGGCACTCCTCTTACAGGTCGCCGTGATTTAAGTGACCCCCTCGGGGCCGCCCCCCACCACAAGGGAAAGGGGCACCCATTTGCTATCGGTTGGTGCAACAGTTCGAGCGATTGCCCAGAAGCCTTAAGGGGGTGAGGGGACCGCACACAGGATTAGGCAAAAGAAATGGCCAGCACTCGTCTCTTGACCCAGCTCGTCCAGGCCTCCGACCTGGACTATGTCGAACAGTTCCAGGCCCTTGCCATCGCGAACCTGGAGCTGCGGCGCCTCGGCCCCAGCCCAGAGCGGCTGGTGCGCAAAGCGGCCTTGGAGCTGGATGTCGGCAATTTCGGCGCCTCCTCCCTCGCGGCGCAAGACGCCGTTGCCCTTGCCCCCGGCTCCAGCGAGACGCACCACCAGCTTGGGCTCAGTTTCCTCTACCTCGGCCTCGCCAAGGCGGGTGCCGTCAGCGTCGGCCCCGGCATCGCCGAACGGGTTCCCGAATCCGTGATCGGATTGCTGTGGCGCAGCCTGGAGTCGTGGAAGGAAGCCCTGCGGCTTGCCCCGGCCGACGAGGAGACTCGCCACGACCTTGGCGTCTTGGAGAGCCTGCTCTCCAGCAACCGCAGTGAAGCGGAGTTGGTGGCGGCGCTGCGCGACGCCTTGGGCAAGTCTTAGGCGGCGACCTGGCGCACATACCGCGCCAAGAACGTGCCGTCCTGTTCCTCCATGTAGGCAAGGTGGGCATTGCCCTGCAGGTCCACCCAGGCGCCAATCAGGTCGCCAGCAAAGCGCGCCTGCGGGTCGCCGCCGGTTCCCTCGCAGTTGAGTCCGATGCAGAGGTTGCCGACGTGGATGTTGGGCACCAGTTTGGTCTCAATCCAGACCGGGTTCTCCGCCAAACCGTTGTCGGTCTCTGCAATGTAGAGGCTCCAGGTGCCGCCGTTGGTGGTGCTCGGTCCCTCCTTGTCGGAGCCATAGTAGGTGAGAGCAACGCGGCCGTTCGGGCCCGCCCCGATGTAGCTGAACGTGACGCTCTTCGCCTCGCTCTGAATGGGGAAGGAGCTCCAGGTTGCTCCCGCATCCGTGCTGCGCGCCGCAAGGACGCCCGAGCCGCCCTCGCCCTCGCCGGTCGTCCAGAGCGTGCCGTTGGAGACCGCGAGCCAGGGCAGGGCGTAGGTGTTCGGGACGCCCGTGTCACGGGCGGAGAGGAGGCCGAGGGCGCCGTCCACGCGGTAGAGTTTCTGCGTCCCGCCCGTGAACTCGATCTGCCAGAACGCGTCGTTGACCTCGTCGTACACCATGTTGCCATTGCGCACGGCAAGCAGCGTGGTCGTCGTGGCGTAGGGCGCGTACTTCAGGCTCCCCGTCGTGGTCTGCGCCCAAACATGGTGGTAGAGACCTTCGTTGGTCTGCACGTATCCGGTGCTGCCATCCTTGCCGGCAATCCACATGCGGTCGGTGACGCCAGGCAGGGCGAGGTTGTCGCAAGTCCACGACTCGGCGTGGTTGGTGCTGGTGCAGCCGATGGTGCCGCCGGCGTAGCCCCAGTAGCGCGACCACCACAACGAACCGTCGGGTGCAATCTGCACACTGGTGTCGCCGCCCAGCACCGGCAGCGCCTCCGTGATGGTGGGCGAGACGAGCTGGAACGTGGCACCGCCGTCGACGCTGCGGTAGAGGTCGTTGACGGGAGCGTAGTAGATGCGCCCCTCCGCATCCACGGCGACGTGCGGCTCCAGGCCGGACCCCTGCAGGACCGTGATGGGTTCGAGCCAGCTCCGCGGCGCCACCGAGGTTGCGGTTGGAGCTCCTGCGCCCGAGCCGAGCGTCGCTCCGGGACCGGAGGACGGGGCGCCGCTCGACGATTGCGGGCTCGACGAACTGGACGCTGAGGATGCACCCTCGCCCGTCGTTGCGGCGAGGGTGAAGCTGACCGTGACGGGGTTGGTGATGGTCAGTTCCGCGCGGGCGGTGAGGCGGCCGGGGGCATCTGCAAACAGCGTGCCGCGGTCGCCTTTGGCCACAAGTTTTGCGGCCGTGCCGTTGGCGGCGACCCTGGCGTCGGCGTCCTGGCTCGGGAAGCGGTAATGGCAGGTCGCCGTGGCGACGGCATCGCCCGCCTTGTCCACAGCGCGACAGGTCACGAGCACGGCATCGGGGCCGGCGGGTCCCGACGGTGTGCCGTTCGTCGTCTCGCTCGCGGGACCGGAACAACCGGCGATGACGAGGACGATCAGGGCCAGAAGGCCGACGGGGCGCACGCGCACGAGCTTCTATTTTTGCTCGGCCGGAAAGAGGTGCCGGTCGCTCACTCGTCTTCGCCGAGCATCCGGTCCTCTCAGGACCCGAGACCCGCCGAAGCCTCGCTCGCTTTGCTCACTCGTCTTCGCCGAGCATCCGGTCCTCTCAGGACCCGAGACCCGCCGAAG
>JBBSVM010000004.1:67128-126220 GCA_038046785.1 Thermoplasmatota archaeon | reverse complement strand
CCTCGCTCGCTTTGCTCACTCGTCTTCGCCGAGCTTCTTGGCGACCGACTTCTCCGCCTTCGCGACTTGGACCTGGACCCAGGCGTCCACGTTGTCGATGAGCCCCTGGAAGTTCTGCGGGCTCTTGGCGCGGATGAAGTCCGCGGACGCTGCCGCCTCGTCCTTGTAGCGCGCCTTGAGCGCCTTGTACTGGCGGAAGGCGCCCTTCATCTGGTTGTGCACCGCCTTCTCCACCTCGTGGACGTAGTCGCCCGCCTCCATGCGGATGCGCGGCTCGCGGTTGCCGGGGTAAATGATGAGGACCTCTTCGCCCGCGTACTCGCTCAGGCCGGAGACCTGGCCGTTCGGGCTGACGCGCTTCGTGCCGAGGATTTTCCCTTCGCTGCCGATGTCGATTTTCATGTGCACACCTGTGGTTGCCTGTGGCATGGAATGAGGTGTGCTAAGAACTTGCGGGTCAGACTGAGCCGCCCACCGAACACGCATTGCACGGATTTCCAGGCAACGACGGCCGTTCCGTGCCATCCGTGAAATCCGTGTTTGGGAAGGGCGCGCGCTCAGATGACGCCGGTCGCTTTGCAAAGCGCTGTTGCGGCATCTTTCGTCAGCCCCGATTCACCCAGGATGGTGTAGCGGTCGGGCCGGATGGTGTGGCAGGTGGTGAGCGCCTGGAGCAACTGTTTGGGGGCAACACCCAACTCTTTCGCAGTCGTGGGGGCGTTGACCTCGCGCAGGGCGTTGCGGATGGCTTGCCAGTCGCCGCCGTGCAGATGCATCATCAGGATGCTGCCGACGCCGACGGTCTCGCCGTGCAGCGGGCCGGGGGCGATGCGATCGATGGCGTGCCCGAACAGGTGCTCGGCGCCCGAAGCGGGGCGCGAACTTCCGGCGACCGCCATGCTGACGCCGGAGACGACGAGGGACTTGACAACGAGCCAGGAGGCCTCCTCGATGCCGGGGCGGATGAGGGCGGTGTTCTCCATGATCTGCTCCGCCGCGGTGCGGGCGAGGACGGCGGCGAACGAGCTGTACTCCTCGGCCTTGAGCCGGTGCGCCAGCTTGTAGTCCAGGACCGCCGTCATGTTGGAGATGACGTCGGCGCAGCCCGAGGCGAGCATGCGGTAGGGTGCCTTGCTGATGATGCTGGTGTCGGCGACGATGGCCGCAGGCGGCTTCGCCTCGATGCTGGTGCTGCCGCGCCGCTCCTTGATGCTGGCGCGGCCGGAACAGATGCCGTCGTGGCTCGCCGACGTGGGCGCAGAAATCCAGGCGGGGCCGTGCTCGAAGGCGGCGAGTTTGGCGACGTCGATGACCGACCCGCCACCGGCTCCGACGTACCAGGCGGCCCCCGCTTTCTTGCCCGCCTTGACGCACGCCTGCACCGACTGCATTGTCGCCCCGTTCGAGACGAAGAAGGTGGGGCGCAGCCCAGCCCCTTCGAGGGCGCGGGCGACGCGGGGGCCGATGAGTTTCTGCGTCGTGGCATCGACGACGACGACGCCAGGGGCGTCCAGTTCGAGGTCGGCGACCATGGTGCCAAGCTTGTCCACGGCGTCGGAGCCGACCAGAACGTGGCGCGGGAAGATCATGTGCTTGAGCTTGTCGTCGGCCATCGGCACCCCTCGACCCCGTCGCGGGTCCATAAGCGGAGCGGTGGCCGTTCGCGTTCTGCCGATGCGGCGACGCCGCACCCGTCGGCGCACGATGGTTGCCGTCTGCCCAAACCCTGAAGAGCGCGGGGGCCTGGCTGCGTCCGGAGGCCCCCCGTGACGCTCACCCTGGTCCCGGAAAGCTCGGCACGCATCGGCGCCCGCTTCCGTTTCCTGGGCGCAAACGCGGGCGAAGAGTGCCAAGGCTGCCCCTTCCAGAAGCTCTGCTTCGGCCTGACCCCCAGTCGCAACTACCAGGTCAAGGCGCTGCGTCCGGTGAGCCACCCCTGCGGCCTGCATGAGGGCAGCAAGGCCCATGTCGTCGAGGTCGAGGAGGTTGGCTTCACTTCATCGCTGGAAACACGCCATCTGCGCGGCACGGCGGCGACCTGGAGCCCCATCGCGTGTGGCCGACCCGATTGCGCCTCCTACGGGCTCTGCCATCCGGTTGGCGCCCAAGCGGGCGTCCGCCACGCCATTGAGGCGAACCACGGACCTCTGGCCTGCCCGGCCGGTTTCGACCTCGTGCAGGTCACGCTGCGCCCGATGGAGTAGCCTTCAGGCGCGGTCGGTCCGAGCGGCGCGGCGCGCCAGCATCGGGTGCTCGGCCACGAATGCCGGATCGTCCAGCTTGCGCGCCAGCTTGTCCACTTTGCGCTCCACCTTGCTGAGGCGGCGTGCATCCGCCTTCTCGAACTTGACCTCAAGGTTGCCCTGCCGTTTCGCCATCTTGCGGCGGAACCGCAGCGCCTTCTTGCCAAGACGCTGGTCCGCAAGCAGAACCTTCTGGAGTTGCGGCTCAGGCGGAAGATCAGGAGCCGCGATGAACGGACGTTCCGGCTCAGCGAGCCCCTTCTTCTGCGCGCGCTTGAGATCCTTGGCGTAGCGCGCCTCGGCACGCTCCACCTGTTTCTGCGTGGCCTCCTGGAGCTTGGCAACAAGCGCCTTCCATTTCTTGAGCTCCTTGCGGTGCGCCTTCTTGGCCTTGCGGTCCAGTTTGGCCTGGAGTTTCGCCTCGAAGCGGTCCGCCTTCGTCATCGGCTTGGCGATGGCGCGGGCCCACGCCGCCTTCCAGCGCGCGTACTGTTTCTCCTGGCGGATGACGAGCCGTTCGCGCTTGCGCGTCCCCTTCGTGGCTTTCTTGTAGCTGCTGTACCAGAGGAGTGCGCTGCGGTACTCCTCCTCCATGAGGAAATGACGCACGACGTACCAGGCGCGCTCATCTTTTGCCTTGAGCGCCTTGAGGTAGACCTTCTCGACCGGGATGGTCCAAGGTTTCTGCGGCTTGCCGAGAATCTCCTCCTCGAGCTTCTCTTTGCGGCGGCGCAGGAAAAGAATCAGCAACACCAGCAGGAGAATGGCGACGAAGACGGTGAAGATGATGGGAGGCTCGACGCCGACGCCCTGCAGCGTGACCGAGAAAAAGACGGGACGCGCATTGCCCGGCTCGTCCGACGGGAAAATTCGAACGCTGATCTGGCACTGTTCCCCCAGCGGGAAGAAGCCGCTTGCGGGCGCCTGGACCTTGATGCTCTCCACGCCGATGCCTCGGCTTGGACTGTCCTTGGAGTTCACCATCACCGTGCCGGGCGTGCCAACCGAGAAGCCGCAGGGGTTCTGGTCCAGCGCGAACGTGAACGGGCGCGGCTTGAGATCGAGGTTGGTGATTGTGATGTTGGCGCTAAAGGACTCGCGCAGGCCGAGAGTCTTGGAGGCAGCACCTTGGACGTTGAAGACCGGGAGACCCGGCGTGAACGCGGTAATCTGACTCGTAAGCGTCCGCGTCGTGCCATCCTCCAGCTGGATGGTCGCTGTGATGTTGGCCCGGAAGAAGGGCGATTGCGCTTGCGGGCTCAGAAGGACGGGAATTTTGAAGGTGCGTTCCGGGCCGTGCGGGAACACGTCAAACGCGTTCGGCACGGGGAGGCTGACCTGCCATCCCGAGTCGATGTCGATGGGGGTGACCTTGAGGGAGACGCGGTGCGCGAAGACCGGGACGCCCGAAGATCCAGCGGGCAGGAGCCCGTACGGCGGGACATTCGAGACGTCCCGAATGGTGCCAATCACCTCCGCGCGACCGGCGCCCGACTCGTAGGGCACCGTGACCTTGCCGTTTTCGGCCAGGGTCATCTCGAAGGCGTAGAGGGATTCGGTCTGCGCCTCGGCGACGGGGAGCGCGGCAAGAATCGTGACTGCCACCATTGCGACGGAATGGAGGTGCAGTCTCAAGTCATCCGCCTCAACAAAAGAAGGGAAGAGGAGGAGAAAGATAGGGCCATCGGCGAACTGCCGTTGGGTTTAGTTGCGGCGGACGTGGGCAACCGCGGCGACAAGGGCGCCGAGCATGGCGACCGCTTCGAAGCCGGGGATGTAGATGCCGCGCACGCGGGCGAGCACGGTGGCGTCGATGGGGGTGCCGGTCCTGGTCTCATCCTGCGTCGCGATGGGGGTCATCGTGAGCTGGAAGGACTTCTCCTCGTTGTTCCAGCCGTTCTTGAACGGGGTGGCAATCGAGAAGGGGACGGTCGAGCTCACAGCGCCGCCGCCGGAGGCGGTCGAGTCGAGAGTGGTGATGTCGGGCAGGACGGGGTTCCACTTGCCGACATCCTCGGTGGCGAGCTGGAAGCGCACCTTGGTCTGGGCGTTGCCGAAGTTGGTGAGCTCAATCTGGAAGGGGATGCTCTTCTGAGGGCCCGCTTCAAGGATCTTGTCGACCAGCTTGGCCTGAATGAGCGGGAAGTAGCCCGAGGAGACCGCGAACTTCGTCGCGGGGGCTTCGACCGCTCCGGCCGTCTGCTGGCTGCCCACAGCGGGGGCAGAGGCGGTGACTTCGCACTGCACCTGCTTGAGGCCGGGGTGGTCCTTGCTGATGGCGATGGAGACGGGGACATCCGCGGACTCGAAGCGGTTGGTGTTCTGGGCGTTCACACTGAGCGGGATGATGACCGACGACGGGAAGTTGGCAATCACGTTGTTGGGGCACTGAACGTTGACGTTGATGACAACGCTCGTCTGCACCACGCCGAGAGGGGTCTGGGCCGGGTTGGTGAAGGAATAGGTGAGCTTGAACTTGGTCGGCCCGGTGCCGGTGTCGGGCTGGATGTTGAGGGCATCGGCGGGCTGGGAAATGGTCAGCGTGGCCTGCAGTTGGGCGTTCGCGGCCGGCAGGAGGACGACGAAAGCCAGGGCCATCAGGAGTGCGATGCGTTTTGCGGAGGAGTGCATTGACTTCACCTTCGCCGGGGCTCTGTCTCCAGAGCAGGAATCCCGAAGGTTTCCCATCCCGACACTACTCCGACCACATCCCTGTTGATGATAAGGATTCTGGTTTTGCGGCTTGACTTCGGCCCGCCCCAAGCCCTGCCGCGTGGTCTACTGCACCAGGGGAGAGAGGACCAATTCGCCATCCGCGCCAACCAGACGCAGGGGCGCCGGGAACGGTGATCCGTCGCGGCTCCACTGGAACTGACCGGTGCGCACGTTCCAGAAGACATTGCCGGACCCGGTTCCGGCGTGGCCGGGGATGCTCTTGCTGAACAGGTCGAGCGGCTTGTTGCCTTCCACTTCGTTGGCCTCCGCAGCGAACTGCAGGACGATGACCGGGTTGGTGGGCAGGATGCCGCGGTTGGCCGTGCAGTAGTTGCCTTTGCCGTGCGGGGCGGGGTCGCGGCTGCGCAGGTCGACGGGGCGGTCCTTGCTTGCGGTGATGGTTCCTGACTCGGGAACGATGGCGCTGGCGAAGTGATCGACGAGGGTGAGCCGGACATGGGCACCGCCCAAGGTGGTCTGGTCGCGGCGCAGAGTGAAGCTCTCCAGTCCAAACCTGTAGGATTCCACTTTCTCGGGCCAGGGATCGAGGCCGTCGTCACAGCCGTCGCCATCTGTGTCCACCGTGAGCGGATGGGAGTGGAACACCAGGACCTCTTCTCCGTCGTCCAGGCCGTCGCCGTCGCTGTCGGAATCAAGGGGGTCGGTGCGCACCGTGAACTGGGCGTTTCCCGGCAGCGTGATGTTGATGCCTGCCAGCTCCTCTCCGTCGGAGAGTCCATCGCCCCAGGTCAAGGTCGCGACGGTGTCGGTCTCGTCCACATACGCGGCATGGAGCGTGTAGAAACGTCCTCCCGGCTCGGAGTCGGCGTTGGCGGGCTGCGTGCCGGTGCCGCCATCGTAAGGACCGCGGAATTCCGGGTTCTCGCAGTCAGCCAGGACGGCGTGGAGAATCTCCTGGCAGTCGCTCAACCCGTCACGGTCCGTGTCCGAGCTTCGCGGGTCGAGGGAGGGGATGAAGGTCAGCTCTTGGATATCGCTGACGCCGTCGCCGTCGCTGTCGGCGAGGTCGGGGTCGCTCGTGACGGTGTAGGCGACGCGCTTGCCCAGGTAATCCACGACGACGCCCCAACCGCGCTGCTCCTCGGCATCGGTGAGGCCGTCCTTGTCGGAGTCGGGAGAGCCGGAGCAGCCCGCAAGGGCGACGGCGCAAAGCAGGAGGGCAAGCACCGCGACGCGAAACAACACAGGGCGCCGACGGGGGGCCTCATCTTCCCTTTTGCGGATGGCGCGTTTCACCGGCTCGGCTCCGCAGGGTCCGGAGTGCCAGATGGAGCTTCCGTTGCGTTTGGCGCGGCGGGCGAAGCTGCGGGTGCAACGGGAACGATGCCCTGGTTTCTGCGCCGCCGAAGGAGGGCAGCAACGAGAAACACAGCGGCCAGGACGGCGAAGAACGCGATGGTTGCCGTGTGCTCGAAGGTCAGCCAGGGATAGTCCGTGGAGAGTTCCGGCGCTCCCTCGGAGGTTCCCGCTTCGCCCACCGCTTCCGCCTCCCCCGTCTGCAAGTCGATGTAAATTTCATAGAAGAGGAAGAAATTGGTCTGCGAGAGCGGCCAAAACAGCAGGACGCCGCCGGCGAAGACGTCGAGGAAGGTGTGCGCTGCGAAATAGTAGCTCGCCAAGAGGAGGGTGACCGGCCAACCGGGGCGCGCCGCGAACACGAGGAACGGCGCGGTCGGGTCGCGCCGGCGCCAGAGCAGCCAGCACGCCACGAGTGGGGCAAGCGCGATCCAGACGTTGTGCGAATAGACGCGATGGGCGCCAGGGCTCAGAATGTCCAGGTCCTGCAGCCACGCCAGAGGGGCCAAGGCGAGCACCCATCGCCGCGGCAGGTTGCGAAAGAACGCGAGGGCGGCCAGCGTCGGCACGACGATGCCGGGAACCCAGGAGACCACGAGGCCGCAACGAAAGCCGTGCTTATGCCTCTTCGTCTTGGTCCAAGCGGGCGCGTTGCCGGGTCTCCGCGTCGGCGCGAGAGGCCGCTCCGGGGCCCGACGCTTTGCGCAGGCCGTGCAGCGCGCTTGGCGCCTCGCTCGGCTCTTCGCCGGCCGCGGCGGGTTCGCCTGCGCCGTCCCGCTTCGTCGTCACAAGCTTGCCCTGCTCGGCGAGGTAGCGCTGCGAACTCGGGGTCTGGAAGCCGACGCGCCCGAAGCGCTTGAGGGCGCCCGAGAGAATGCCCAGCACGTTGTGCACCTCGAAAGTGTCGGGGCGGCTGCGGCCCATCATCTTGCGCCAGACGCCGCGCGCCGTCTTCTGCCGCCAGTCGCGGTCCTCCGTCTCATCGACGAGGGCGTCCCAGGCGCGGTTGAGCGCGGCAAGGGCGTCGGGTTCGAGCGTGCGCTCAGGGCTGATGCTCGCGGCTCCGAGCCGGAACGACTCGTAACAGCAAAGGGTTACTGCGTGCGCCAGGTTGAGGGAGTTGTAGTCGGCTGTCGGAATCGTCACGAGCTGGTCGCAGCGCTCCACTTCGTTCTGCGTCAGGCCGGCATCCTCGCGCCCAAACACCCAGGCAAGCTGGCCGTCCCAGTCCGCGATGGCCGTGAGGGCGTCGCGGATGTCGCTGGGGCGGCGCAAGAAATGGTTGGGAGCGAGCGCCGTGCGTGCCGTGGTGCCGATCGCCATGCTGGTGCCGGCAAGCGCTTCGTCCAGGGTCGCGAACTGTTGGCGCGCCTCAAGCAGCGGCTTGGCGTGGACGGCGCGGTTCATCGCCTCGTCGCAAAACGGGTCGCAGCGCGGTGCCACGACGCGGAAATCGGTGACGCCGAAGTTGGCCGCCCCGCGCGCCGCGGCTCCGACGTTGCCGGGGTGCTGCGGCCCGACGAGGATGACGACTGGCGGCTTCACAGAGGCGCCGACCCGGTCCACCACTTCAGACTTTCCCGCAGCCCCCCTCAGGTGCACCCTCGGCGCACCCTTCTTATCCTTCGGCCGCCATGGTTCCATCAACCCCTCGGGGCCCTTTCTCGGAGCACCTCATGGACATCCTCGATTCGTCGCGCGGCCTCACCGTCCCCGGCGCCGCCGCCTTGCCGCCGCTGCCCGAGCGATTGGGGGGCTCCGGCGCCGATGGGCCGGTCACCGCGAAGACCGGAACGACGACGCTCGCCATCGCCTGCCCCGACGGCGTCGTCATGGCGACCGAGAAGCGCGCCACGATGGGCCACCTCGTCGGCCACAAGAACACGCAGAAGCTGTTCGCCGTGGACACCCATCTCGCCCTCACCACCGCCGGCCTCGTCGGCGACGCCCAGATGCTTGCCCGCCATCTCCAGGCGCAGGCCCAACTCTATCGCTACAAACGTGACGCCCCGCTTCCCGTGCGCGGCGCTGCGACCTTGCTCGGCAACATCCTGAACGGCGTGCGCTACACGCCTTACTGGGTGCAACTCATCGTCGGCGGCCACGACGAGAAAGGCGGCTCGGTCTATTCCGTGGACGCCGCCGGCGGCTCCATCCAGGAGCAGTGGACGGTGAGCGGCTCCGGCTCCCCCTTCGTCTATGGTGTCCTCGAAGACCGCCTGGGCGCAGATTTGACCGTGAAAGAGGGCGTGGACCTTGCCATCCGCGGCCTCAACGCCGCGATGCGCCGCGACTCCGCCTCGGGCAACGGCATGGACATCGCCGTCATCGACGGCCAGGGCTTCCGCCGCCTCGAGCAAGCGGACATCCTGAAGCGTCACAAAGCGCTCAAGCTCCCGACCTCGTTCTTCGACTGATTTTCCCCGGTTCCCCTCCGGCTGGAACACAGATTGCACAGATTCCTCTGGGCGACTTCGGGGCGGACCAATCGTTCGCAAACACGCTCGTTCCGCCAAAATGGCACAGATTGTCGCTAAACCGCGAGTCTCATCTGCGAAATTTTGGAAACGATTCGACAAACCTTGGATCTTTTGGCGCGCTTGGAGCAAGAAAAAATCTGCGGAATCTGTGTTCTCGAAGGTGACGCAACCTCCATGAAGCCGCTCGCATTTGTAGCCGCAAGGCTCACCTCGGTGGGCCGTTTTTTCTGGTGCCCCATGGCCTCCGTCGAAGACCTCCTTCGTGACCTCCGCAAGCAGGTGGACGCCCTTCTTCCCCGCAGCGTGGACGTCTCCGACCTGGACTTCGAGGCGCACGAGCTGGTCCTCGTCACCAAGACGCCGGCGGCCTTCGCCGACGACGGCCAACTCATCAAGAAACTGGCGCGCGGCTTGCAGAAACGCATCGCCGTCCGTCCCGACCCCTCCGTGCTCATGAAGTCGGAGGAGGCTGAGAAGAAAATCCGCGCCATCGTCCCGGCCGAGGCCGGACTCGCCGACCTGTGGTGGTCCGCCGCGACGGGCGAAGTGACCCTGGAGGCAACCCGACCCGGCCTCGCCATCGGCCCGCAAGGCGCCATGCTCAACCGCATCCGCGCCGAAGTGGGATGGAACCCCCGCGTCGTGCGCGCCCCTCCGATTCCCAGCCGCACCATCAAGGAGGTGCGCGCCTTCCTACAATCGGTCGCCGAGGAGCGCCGCAAATTCCTCCGCCGCACCGGACGACGCATGCACCGGTCGGTGAGCGAAGGTGAGAAGTTCGTCCGCATGACCGGCCTTGGCGCATGGCGTGAAGTGGGCCGTTCTTGCGCGATGCTGCAGACGCAGGATTCCAAGATTCTCGTCGATTGCGGCGTCAAGTTCGAGGAGTCGGACCCCGCGACGCCGATGTTCTGGCTCGGCGAAGTGCAACCGTTCGCCAGCCTCGACGCCGTCGTCCTCACGCATGGCCACCTTGACCACTGCGGGTTGGTGCCGCTGCTGTTCAAATACGGCTACGACGGGCCCATCTACTGCACGCCGCCAACACGCGACATCCTCGCGCTGCTCGCCATGGATTACATCCGCGTCGCCGAGATGCAGGGTCAGAAGAAGCCGTACGACGCGGAGCATGTCCGGCACGCGCTGCGCAACTGCATCGTCGTGGAGTGGGGCGAAACCACCGACATCGCTCCCGACATCCGGCTCACCTTCCACGACGCCGGCCACATCCTTGGCTCCTCGGTGTCGCACTTCCATGTCGGCGACGGCCTCTACAACGTTGCCTTCTCGGGCGACATCAAGTATGAACGCTCCTGGCTCTTCAACCCGGCCCACAACAAGTTTCCCCGCCTCGACGCCGTCATCGTCGAGTCCACCTACGGTGGCAAGGACAACACGCAGCCGAGCCGCGTCGAGGCGTCCGAGGCGACCAAGGCGGTCGTTGCAAAGGTTCTCGCGCGCAAAGGCAAGGTTGTCTTCCCCGTCTTCGCGGTCGGGCGCAGCCAGGAAGTGATGCTGGTGCTGGAGGAGTTGATGCGCGGCGGCCAGATTCCGCGCGTCCCCGTGTACCTTGACGGCATGATTTGGGAGGCGACGGCGCTCCACACCGCCTACCCGGAATACCTCAACGACGCGCTGAAGCAGCGCATCTTCAAGGAGAACGACAACCCCCTCCTCTCGGGCATCTTCAAGCGCATCGACTCGCACGAGATGCGCAAACGGGTCTGCGACGACCCCGACCCCTGCATCGTCCTCTCCACCTCCGGCATGCTGACGGGCGGCCCCGTCATGGAATACCTGCGCGCCTGGGGGGGCGACGCCAAGAACGCACTCTGCTTTGTCGGCTTCAACGCCGAGGGTTCCCTCGGACGAAAGTTGCAGCGCGGTCTGCGCGAGATGCCCATCCAAGAAGGCGGCGTGTCGAAATCCATCCGCATCGAGATGGACTTGGAGACCATCGACGGTTTCTCCGGCCACTGCGACCGCCGGCAACTCATGAACTTCATCCAGAACATGGAGCCCAAACCGAGTCTGGTCTTGTGCGGCCACGGCGAGGCGAGCAAGTGCATCGATCTCGCAGCGAGCATCACGGAGAAATTCGGCATCGAGGCGCGGGCGATTCAGAACGCTGAGACGGTTCGGTTTAGATAACGGACGCCGGCGAAACACAGATTTCACCGATTCATTCTTACATTAGGCAGGCAAAACCATCCAGGGTTCTTGCAGTGAAATCTCCAAAATTTTGCAGATTCGACTTGCGGTTCAACCGCGCCCAAATCTGTGAAATTCTGGCGTGAGATTGGACCCACGAACGAATGGTAAGCCCTGAGTGCTCAGAAGAAATTCTGTGAAATCTGTGTTCCGGGCGCGCGGAGTCGAGATTTGCATCAGGACGCCCGAACGAGCCGTGCACCGTTCAGGTCCATGCCAAGTTCGACGAGCTTGCCGTGCCCCTCAAGAACGGACCGGGCACGATGCAAGGCCGGCTCCTTGCCCGCGACCCAGAGCGTCGTCCCCAGCATGGACTGTCCCCACATCACATCTTTTGGCAACCGTTCGGCGAGGTCCTGCAGAGGCGCGGGTAGCAGACCGAGCTGGAGCGTAAACTTCTGCGACTCCATCAACATCGCCTGCCACGCAAGCGGTCGGCCGACGGCGAGGATGCGCTCCACGGCGGGGTCGGCGAGTTCCCGCGTGCGTTCCTTCCACTCCGCGTCGCGGATGATGCGCGGCGTCTGGATGCCGGGACCGGCGACGAGGTAGAGCATGCGCGTCTCGGCGGGCGGATCCACGCGCATCGCCCAACCGTGCGGCGGGATGCCGGGCTTGACACGGATCTCGCCAGAACCGTTCCACGACCCGATGGCGTCGCCGAGCCCGGTGCCGGAGGCGACCTCGGCGGCGTGCGTGGCGGCGAGCGCCGCTTCCGGTTCGAGCCCCAATTCCGACGCGGCGGCGAGGCAGGCGGCCAGCGTTCCGGCGGCACTCATGCCAAAACCCTGGCCAACGGGGAGGCCGAAGGTCAATCGTACGTCGAGGCCGACGCCGGGAGCGAGTTGCTCGAGCGCCGCCATTGTCACGGGGAGATTGGCATCTTTGCCATCCACCGTGAGCGTGGTGCGCTCGGCGCGGGTGACCATCGCGGTGGCGCCTTTCTCGACACTCCAGCCAACACCGCGTGAGCCTTTGGCGAGCGGGTCGGCGGCCTCGTCGTGCACGGCAAAGAGGCCGGAGACGTGGCCGGGCGCGAACGCGCTTGCGGTCACTTGGCGACCTCTGCAACGGCGCGCGCCACCTGTTCCAGCGTCTGCGCCTTGGGACCCTTGAACAGTTTCGCGGAGCGTGCCGTGACGAGCTGGAGCGTGCTGGAATCGGCACCAAAAGCGTCGCCGGTGTTGGCGACGACGAACTGCGCACCGTACGCCTTGAGCCGGCTGCGGGCACGAACAACCAGCGTTTTGGCGTTGGATTCCGCCTTGAACGCAATCAGTGTCGCCTTTGGCGCTTTCTTGCGCAGGGCGGCGATTGCCTTGGGCATCGGCTCGAGCCGAAGGGTGATCGTCTTTTCGCTGGACAGTTTCTGTTTGGCGGGCTGCGTCGCAAAATCGCCAAGGGCTGCCGGCATCCAGACCTGGCGGAACTGCTTGAGGTCGGTCGCCTTGATGAGATCGAGGAGGTCCTGCACCGTCTCGAAGCGGCGCGCGCAGGGGTCGAGCCACTCCGGCATCGCGGCGCTGGAGCGCCCCATCCAGAGCGCGACATCGGCGCCGAGGCGGTGCAGCGCCGTCGCAAGATGGATTCCGGTCGCGCCGCTCGAGCGGTTTGTGAGAATGCGAATGGGATCGATGGGTTCGGCACTTGCCCCGCCCACAACGAGGACTTTCTGGCCTGCGAGCGGGCCGCGCCTCTTGCCCGGCTTGTTGGCGAGCCGGTGGATGACTGCCTCCACGATGGCCTCGACGTCGGCGAGCTTGGCTTTCTTTTCTTCGCGCAACGGTTCAACCCAGGTCACGCCAAGCTGCTCGATGAGGGTCCGCTGGTGCGCGGCGACGATGGGGTGGTCCAGCATCGCCTCATGCATGGCGGGGGCGACGACGACCGGCGTCTTCGTCCCGAACGCGACGGTTGCCATCGTCGTGATGGTCGTGTCGTCGATGCCGAGCGCCATCTTGCTCACCGTGTTGGCGGTGGCGGGGGCGATGAGCAGGAGGTCCGCCTTGCCGGGAACGTCACCGAGAAGCTGCACGTGTTCGACTTGCCCAGACAGGCGCGTGATGGGTTTGCGGCCGGTGGCGAACTCCAACGCGTCAGGGTGCAGGATGCGGGTCGCCGCCTCGGACATCACGGGCACGACGGTGGCGCCGTGCCGGATGAGCTCGCGCGCCAATTCGACCGTTTTGACGGCGGCGATGGAGCCGGCGACGGCAAGAACGATAGTGCGACCTTCCAGGTGCTTGGAGAGGCTGCCGCGGATGTTCTCCACCGGGTGCACGCATCAGCCACAGCCGCCGCCGTAAAAAGGGCAAGGGGCTTGGAGAGCGTGTGCTCTACCGGGACCTTGCGGCATTCTTCGAGCGGCTGGAGGGGACTCCTGGCCGCCTTGGCATGACCGCCATCCTGGTGGAACTCCTCGCCAAAGTGCAGCCCGGCGAGATGACCGCCGTCGTTCGTTTGCTGCAAGGCGCCGTTGCCCCGGATTGGGAGGGACTCGAGGTGGGACTCGCCGAGAAACAGATTCTCAAGGCGCTCGCCATGGCGCAGGGCTCCTCCACGAAATCGGCGGAGGCGCTGACTGCTCTGCAGACGCTCTACCATGAGACGGGCGACTTGGGGCTTGCCGCCGAAGCGGTTGTTGCGAAAAGCCAGCAGCGACAGACCAGCCTGTTTGGCGCCTCCGAACTGACCGTCGCCGCCGCGTTCGCGGGCATCCAGGCCATCGCGCGCACCACCGGAACCGGCTCGCAGGAAGCAAAGCAGCGATTGCTCTCCAAACTCCTCCTCGACGCCTCGGCCCTCGAGGCGCGCTACTTGACCCGCATGGTCGCCGGCCGACTGCGTCTCGGCGTTGCCGACATGACTTTCCTCGACGCCCTCGCGGCGTGGCGCCTCGGCCGCGGCGTGCGCAGCGTCACCGACATGGAGGATGCGGAGCGCGCCGAGCAGGAGGCGTTGCGCGCCGAACTGGAACGCGCCTACGACTTGCGCAGCGACCTCGCCGTCGTCGCTGACGCCCTCGCCTCCGGCGGCCTCGACGCGGTCGCCCAACTTGGTGTCGCCTATGGCACTCCGGTTCGTCCGATGGCGGCAGAGCGGCTCAAGACGCTCGGCGAGATTCTCACCAAAATGGAAGGACGTGTCGCGATGGAGTAC
This sequence comes from Thermoplasmatota archaeon, assembly GCA_038046785.1. Classification (GTDB taxonomy): domain Archaea; phylum Thermoplasmatota; class E2; order JACPAO01; family JAHFTW01; genus JAHFTW01. The sequence continues at coordinate 112,095 of JBBSVM010000004.1, read as the reverse complement.
AAGTACGACGGCCTGCGCATCCAGGCCCATGTCTCTCCATCTGCGTCCGCGCCGGGTGGAACCGAAGTGCGCCTGTTCAGCCGCCGTCTCGAAGAGTTGACCGCGCAGTTCCCCGACGTCGTCGCCGACCTCAAGACGGCGTTCGCAGGACAGTCGTTCATCGCGGAGGGGGAGGCCATCGCCCTCGACAAAGAAGGGCGGATGCGGCCGTTCCAGGACGTGAGCCGTCGGCGCGGGCGCAAGACCGACCTCGACGCCGTCGCCAAGGAGATTCCCATCACGCTGTTCCTCTTCGACCTGCTCGCGGACAGCTCCGGCTCGACGATGGCGAAGCCCCTCGTCGAACGGCGCGAGCGGCTCGCCCGTCTCGTCGGGACGCTCCACGACCGTATCCGCGTCAGCACGCTCGAGGAGGCGACGGACGAGAAGGGCATGGAGATGTTCTTCGACAAAGCGGTCGAGGAAGGCGCCGAGGGCATCATGTGCAAAGACCCGCGCGCCCCCTACAAAGCGGGCTCGCGCGGATTTGCCTGGGTGAAGTTCAAGACCGATTACACGGAGGCGCTCGTGGACACGCTCGACCTCGTCGCCATCGGAGCGTTCTACGGCCGCGGCCGGAGGGCGGGCTGGTACGGCGCCATCCTCATGGCCGCCTACGACGACACGGCCGGCGTCTGGCGCAGCGTCTGCAAGCTCGGCACCGGATTCGACGACGCCACGCTGGAGACCCTCAAACCCCGCTTCGAGCCCCACCTCAGCGCCGCCCGGCCCGCAAACGTGGACTCGGAAATGGAGCCCGACGTCTGGTTCCAACCCGCCATCGTGATGGAGGTGCAGGCCGCGGAACTGACGCTCTCGCCCATCCACCGCGCGGCGTGGGGCCAACTCAAGCCGGGTGCCGGACTTGCCGCGCGCTTCCCGCGCTTCACGCGCTGGCGCGACGACAAGAAGGCGTTGCAGGCGACGACCGTGAAGGAAGTTGTGCGGCTGTACGAGACGAAAGGATGAGCGCTCCGCCCAAGTCACTGCGTGGACGGGCCGCCATCCCCGACGTCGGCCGGCTCTTTCGCGCCGGCACCTACGTCGCCTGGATTGGACCGTTTCTTGTTCTCTCGCTCCTCACTGCACTCGCCTTCGTTCCCGCCTTCCTTACCGCCAAAGCCGTGGCGGACTTTGGCTTCGGTCGCCATCCCGCGGTGCAGGCATTCCTTCTCGGCCTCTCCATCCCTGTCGGTTACCTCGTCTTCACCGTCGCGCTCCTTCTCGTCTTGCCGGCAAGTCGATGGCTGCTTGGCATCCGCAGCAAAGTCGGCGACACGCCGATGCGCAGCCTGGCGCTTGCGCCCTGGTACCACCAGCTCGCCACCACCTACCTGTTTCGCGCCTTGTGCGGCCGCTTCGTCCAGGCGACCGGCCTCTACCATCTCTTCGCGCGGCTGATGGGGGCCAAGGTGGGCCGCAACGTCGTTCTCAACTCGACCAACCTCTACGACCTCGACCTGCACCGCTACGGCGACGGCGCCCTTGTCGGAGGGGACGCCTACCTCATCGGCCACGTCGTCGAGCGGGGCGTCCTCCACCGCGCCCCCATCACGCTTGGAGCCGGCGCAAGTGTCGGACTTGGCGCGGTGGTCCTGCCGGGCGCAACGCTCGGGGCAAACTGCCACGTCGGCGCCATGAGCCTCGTCCCCAAAGGGGCGACGCTGGACGCCAACGCCATCTACGCTGGAAACCCAGTGCGCAAGGTGCGCGACCTGTAGGCGTCGAATCTGGAAGTCTCATGTAGGACAGCCTCGTCCGACATGCGATGGCCAAAGGCGCGGTGAAGGTCGTTGCGAGTCTCATCTGGATCTACTCCTACGTGACGCTCGGCTTCATGATGGCGATTGCCGCAGTGCCTGCCTGGTTCCTGTCGTCTTGGGGCTGGTCGCTCGACGTCGCGCCGCAGTACCCCCGCGCCGCCGTCGTGCTCGACCCGCTCATCGGCCTCTATTTCACCATCCTCGGATTTTTCGTCTTCGGCCTCGCCCTGATGATTGTGCTGCCCACGGTGAAATTCATTTTCCGCTTCAAGCCCATCGTCGGCGAAATCCCGATCCACTCGTTCAAGATTTGGAGTTGGTACAACGTGAACGGAATGCAGTTCATGTTCAACACCGTCTTCGGTCGCTTTGCGCGCGCCACGACGCTCTACCCCGTCTACCTGCGCTGGATGGGCGCCAAGATTGGCAAGGATGTGGTCTTCAACACGCAGCACGTGTACGATCTCGACATCATCACCGTCGGCGACAAGACCGTCATCGGCGCCAACGCCAGCATCCTCGGCCACGTCGGCGAGAAGGGTAAGCTGCTGCGCGCCCCCATCACGATTGGCAAGAACTGCACCATCGGCCAGTACGCCAACGTCTTCCCCGGCGTCACAATGGGCGACAACTGCCACGTCGGCGCCATGAGCCTCGTCCCGAAAGGAAGCACCCTCGATTCCAACGCCGTGTATGGCGGCGTCCCGGTGCGCAAGATTCGCGACCTCAAAGTGGGCGAGAAGGCGACCTCCGACGAACTCTCCGCGACCGCTGGCGTCCCGGCCGACGGCACGGCGTAGCATGGACGCCAAAGCGTGGCTGGTTCCCCTCGTTTTCGGATTGCTTGGAACCGCGGGCGCCTACGGCCTGCACGCGCTGCAACCCGAACCCACCACGCCTGCGGAACCTTTTGCCTCGCCGGCCGCTTCGATTGACGGCCTGCGCTTCGGCATCAACGGCGTCGAAGTGGCGGAATTGACCCTCTACGTTTTCAAGACCGGCGACCGGCTTCTCGCCTCGAACGCTCCCGCCAACGAGACGGCGCGCTTCACGCTCGATGGCGATTTCCAGCCGCTGCCGCCCATCACGCTCGACCTCGGCAACGGAACGAAGCAGCCGGGAACGATGCGACTTCCCGCCTCCCTTGCGAGCTTTGCCGCTCCCATCCGGGAGAACCTCACGGGCCGCGCCTCCGGCGACGTTGTGGACCTCACCGTCACCCAGCACCCCTGGCTCGACCTGTTGGGGCCGCTGCGCGTCGTGGCGCGCATCGACCGGCTCCTGCCGCCACTCCAGGCCGCGCCGATGCCTGAACCTTCATAGCCGGCGAACTCTCGCCCGCCTCGTGGAACACCTGGCTGCCCCCCGAGACCGCAGTGCGACGCCGCTTGCCGCAGCGCCGCGCGCCTCCCAAATCGAGTACGCCATCCGTGACGTCGTCGCCCCGGCCCGCGAACTGGAGAAGCAAGGCCACAAGGTTCTGAAACTCAACATCGGCGACCCCATCGCGTACGGCTTCCGTCCTCCTGCTCACCTCATCGAGGCGCTCGCCACCGCGGCGCGCGAGAACCACAACGGCTACTCCCCGAGCGAGGGCGACCCGCAGCTCATTGACGCCCTGATTCGGCGCGAGAAACGGCGCAACAAGGTGGACTACGCGACCGGCGACGTCCAGGTGACGACGGGCATCTCGGAAGGCCTCCAACTTCTGCTGGGCGCCACCGTGCGACCTGGCGACGAGGTGCTCATCCCCGGCCCGAGCTACCCGCCCTACGACTCCCTGGTGCGCTACTTCGGCGGCGTCCCGGTCCACTACAAGACCCTCGAGGACAAGGAGTGGCAGCCCGACGTCGAGGATGCTCGCCGCAAGGTCACCAAGAAGACCCGCGCGCTCTGCCTCATCAACCCGAACAACCCGACCGGCGCGCTCTATCCGGAGCGCATCGTCAAAGAATTCGCTGAGATTGCGGGCGAGCACCAGGACCAACTGTTCCTCGTCTCCGATGAAATCTACGACGAGATGACCTTTGACGGAAAACAGGTGGCGTCGAAGACCGTCGCCCCCGACGTCCCGATGGTAACCCTGAACGGCTTCAGCAAAGTGCACCTGGTCCCCGGCTGGCGCTTGGGCCACATGCTCTGGAACGACCCGACCGGCTCGCTTTCCGCCATCCGCGACGGCGTCAGCCGCGCCACCCGCATCCGCATCTGCGCCTCCTCGGTGGCCCAGCGCGCCGCGGTCGCCGCCCTCGACGGACCGCAGGACCACGTCGCCGCCACCAATGCCGCCCTGCGCAAGCGCCGCGACTTCGCCGTGAAGCGCCTCAACGCCATCGACGGCATCTCCTGCGCCAAGCCGGACGGCGCCTTCTACGCCTTCCCGCGCGTGGACGCCCTCGCCACCCCCGCCGGCCGCAAGGCGTGGGCGGGCGACAAAGAGTTCGTCCTCGACTTCCTGCGCACCGAGAAGGTGCTCGCCGTGCACGGCTCCGGCTTCGACGCGACCGCAGGGGCTGGTCACTTCCGCATCGTCATCCTGCCCGACATCCCTATCTTGGAGACCGCCTTCGACCGGTTGGAGCGCTTCCTCCAGACGCGCCTTGGTGCCGCATGAACGTCCGTCTTCCCCTCCTCGCCCTCGCCGCGACCGCCCTCCTGCTCTCCGGCTGCTTCGGCTACCCGGTCGGCACCGCGAAACCGGGCGACACCGTCACGGTGCGCTACAACGCCACCGACGCAACCGGCCAAATGGTGAAGAGCGGCCAGGTCGCGACGTTCCGCCTTGGCTCGGGCACCTCCGGCCTCGGCCTTGACGTCGAACGCGCCCTCCTCGGCCTTGGCGTGGATGGCAGCGCCACCGTCACGAGCCCTGCCCAGGCGCGCTCGTTCAGCACCGTCGTGAAGGCGCCGCAGGAGTTCGAGCGGCTCGCCATCGTGCAGACCTACAACACGACCGCATTCACGCAGCAAGTCGGTCCGCCCAAAGTCGGCATGACCTTCCCCGCGTTCAGTTACAACGCCACGATGATTGCCGTGACCCCGGTTGAGGTCACGTTCCGCCTGGAGTCCAAGGATGGGGAGCAGATCTCCTTCGCACAGTACGGCCTCCGCATGGTCTATTCCACGTCCGGGGAGGAGCGCGTGCGCACCCTGGAGCCCATCGTCGGCACCATCTTCAGCCTCGCCTACGCCAACCAGATTGCCCTTGAGCTTCCGGCCGGGACGTTCAAGGTGCTCGGAGCGGAAGACGGCATGCTCCGTTTCGGCTACACGCCAGGCAGCGACCGCGCCCTCGTCGAGCGCGACTTGACCTTCTCGCTCACCGTGCTTACCGTCGCGGTGGGGGAGCCCATCGAAGCGCCCGCTGGCCAGTACGGCCGCCGCCTGAGCCCACAAGTTTTGGGCGATGTCGCCCCCTTCTTGGTTGAGTCCGCCGAGTCGTCCGCCTCCGCTGCAGCCCCCACGGCGGCATCGGACGGGCACGCCCACACGCATTAGGGACATTCGCTCTCTCGTGGAGAACCTGCCCCTGCGCCGCCTTGGTCGCAGATTTCGCAGATGGCTCAGATTCGCCGCAGGTCGCTTCTGTGAAATCTGCTTAATCTGCGACAACGTCCGTGGCATGGATCAGATTGTGCAAGAGGACATGCCTACTTCATCCACTTGAGCGCCGCAACCGTCTCGGCGACGTCATGGACCCGCACAATGGCTGCGCCCGACTCCACCGCGAGCCGCGCTGCGGCAACTGAGCCCGCGCTGCGCCGCGCCGGATTCGACTCGCCCGTCCAAGCGCCGATGAACCGTTTGCGGCTCGCTCCGATGAGAACGGGACGACCGTGGCCGTAGCTCGAAACGTTGCGCAAAAGGGCAAAGTTGGCCTCCACGTCACCACCGGGCGGATCGCCAAATCCCAGACCGGGGTCCAAGATGACCTGCTCCGCGTCGAGGCCGTACATCTCGGTCGCCTCGGCAAGCAGTTCTGCGAGCTGATCGGAAGCCGCCGCGACAACGTCGCCGCGGCAGGGAAGATTTCGCATGAGGATGACGGAGCATCCCGCATCGCGGACGACCGCAGCCATGCCCGGGTCACCGAAACCGGAGACGTCGTTCACGACATCGGCGCCCGCTGCGAGGGCCGCCTTGGCGACCGCCGCCTTACGCGTATCGATGCTGATGACGGATTCGCCGAATTCTTCCCGGATTCTCCGGATGACTGGGAGGACCCGGCGCAGCTCCTCCTCTGCTGGGACCGCAACGTGGCCGGGCCGGGTGGATTCCCCCCCAATGTCCAGGATGTCGGCGCCGTCGTCGAGCATCCGGCGAATCTGGAGCAGCAAATCCGGAGAATCTGCCGCCGCGAGGCGGCCGCCGTCGCTGAAGGAGTCGGGCGTCGCATTGAGGATGCCCATGACGAGCGGTCGGCGAATCGTTTGGCGCCGACCATCGGCCCCCCGGAGCGTCCACTCAGGCGGGGACAAGGGTCTGGCCCCGAATCATCGCCTCGAGACCGTGGCTCATCTGCGCCGTGAGTTCGCCTTTCTTGCCGTCGCCGATGGGGCGGTCGAGCAAGCGGGTCGCCGGAACAATGCCGCCCGTCGTGTTGGTGAGCCATGCTTCCTTGGCGGAGGCCAGCTCGTCGAGCGTGAGGACATTTGCAACCTCCAACCCTGCTTCCTCGGCCAGTTCCAGGACGGCGCCGCGCGTGACGCCTGCGATGGCGCCCTCCGACGCTCCGGGGGCATGCAGGATGCCGCCGACGAGGGCGAAAATGTTGGAGGTGCTCGCCTCGGCGATGCGGCCATGCTCGTTGAGGAGGAGGGCGTCGTGCGCCATGGCGGCGTGGGCGTCGCGGCGCGCCGCGACGTAGGGCAAGAAGCTCAGAGTCTTGACGGAGGCGAGCGGGTTGCGGGAGTCCTTGCGCTGCCGGCTAAGCGCGAGGTGGATGCCATTGGCATAGTACTGCATCGGGTAGGGACGGAATTTCTTGGCGATGCCAGTCACCGTGACGCCGCGGCCGGTTTCCAAGACATCCTCCATCGGGCCGGTCGTGACCATGATGCGGACGTAGAGTTCGCCGCCGAAGTGCCGCGTGCCTTCCTTGACGAGGGCGGCGACGGCGGCGCGGAACTCGGAGGTGAGGCTGTCGTCAAGATTGATGGCGGCAAGTCCCTCTCCCAGCCGGGCTGCGTGCTCGTCGAGACGGAACACTTTGCCGTTCGAGGTGCGCAGCGTCTCGAAGATGCCGTCCCCGAGCAGGTAGCCGCGGTCGTTGAGCGGCACGACGGCGCGCTCGAGGTCGACGACGGATCCATCCACGTAGGCGATGCCGGAACTCATGCGGTGGACTCCAGGAAATGGTCCAAGATTTCCAGCCCATGGGGTGTACAAAGGGATTCCGGGTGGAACTGCAAGCCATAGGTTGGGGCGTTCCTGTGGCGAAGCGACATGATGGTGCCGTCGGCGAGGCGGCCGTCCACAGTCCACTCGCCGCCGATTCCCTCCACGATGAGGCTGTGGTACCGCGCCGCTTCAACCGGCGACGCGAGCCCGGCAAGCAATCCGCCGCCGTCGTGGTGAATCCAGTCCGATTTGCCATGCACAGGGCCCGCGGGGTGGACCTTCACGACTGCGCCAAACGCTGCGCCGATGGCTTGGTGGCCGAGGCAGACACCGAGAATGGAGATGCGGCCGTGCAGTTCCCGCACCACATCCATCGTGCAGCCCGCTTCCGCCGGCCAGCCGGGACCGGGACTCAAGATGATGTGCGTGGGCTGGAATGCGGCGACGGCCGCGCGCCAGTCTGCGTCGTTGCGGATGACCTGTACCGTCGCCCCGAGCGTGGCGCAATAATCTGCGAGGTTGTGGACGAACGAATCGACGTTGTCCACCACCAGGACGCGTTTTCCTGCGTGGCGGGCCGGCCGAGTGGGCGGGCTCCAGGCGTTGTGCGCACTCACCTCGCCGAGGCGCGTCCGGTCTCCCGTCGTGGCGCCGGTCGCAGCCTCGAGGAGCGCCTGCGCCTTCCGGTTCGCTTCCCGCCACTCCCGCGCGGGGTCGGAGTCGGCGACGATGCCGGAGCCTGCGTGGACTGAGATGCGGCCCTGCGTGGCCACGAAGGTGCGGATGAGGATGTTCCAGTGCGCGGCGTGGTCCCAGCCAATCCAGCCGGCCGAACCGGTGTAGAATCCCCGTTCGACCGGCTCCAGCTCCAGGATGCGCTGGGTGGCGCGCACTTTGGGCGCTCCCGTCACGGTTCCGCCTGGAAACAGGGCTGCAACCTGGTCGAGGATGTGGGCGTCTGGGCGCAGCTCCGCCTCGACGCGGCTCACCAGATGCATGACATGGCTGTAGCGTTCAACCGAGCCGCGCTCCGGAACCGCGACGGTGCCGGGTCGCGCGACGCCGGCGAGGTCGTTGCGCACCAAATCCACCAGCATGGTGTGCTCCGCCTGCTCTTTGGCGTCGTCGAGCAGCTCCCGCTCCATCGCCGCGTCGGCTTCCGGCGCGCTGCCGCGCTTGCGTGTTCCGGCAATCGGGCGGGCCCGAATACGCCCCACTCCACTTGCGAAGAGCTGCTCCGGCGACCCGGACGCGACCGCAAAACCCCCGAAGTCCAGGTAGGCCATGTAGGGAGAGGGATTCGTCGTGGCGAGCCGCTCGACCAGGGTCAGCAAATCGCCTTCGAACGGCGCCTCGAAACGGGTCGCCAGATTGGCCTGAAACAGGTCACCCTGGTGAATGAGCCGCTTCAGTTCGACCACTTTCTCCACGAAGGCGCCCTCCTCCATGCTCGTGCTCCACAGTGCTGTGACACGGCACGGCGCCGTCGCCGGCACAGGCTCCCCGAGGGATGCGCGTGCCGCTGCCTGTCGCAACGCCGCGCCTTCCCGATCGCCGTCAGGGGCGCTGGTCCAGAGAGTTGCCTTGCCGTTCGTGTGGTCGAACTGGATGGCGTCGCGGCAGAGACGCAAAACGATGTCGGGCAGCACGCTTGAAGCCAAAGTGGGCAGCGAGGGTTCGAGGGTGCGGGAGAATCCGAATCCGATGAGGCCCACCCAACCGCCGGTGAAACCCTTGCCCGGGGGCGTTGCGAACCGGTAGCGGTCCAGCATCCGGCGCAGGTAGGCGACCGGTTCGTCCTCGAACGCCTCGATGGCGCCGTCCGCCCAGCGCTCTTCGATGTCTCGTCCCGTGATGCGAATCTCGACGAGTGGATTCAGGCCGATGACGCTGTGGCGTGCCTCCGGGTGCGCGCCAGCCGAATGAAGCAGAAGCGGCTGCAAACCTGCGGCACGCAGCCGCCGCGTCGCCTCCACCGCATCTTGCCAAGCGACCTCCTGTTCGAGTTGGAACAGGTCACTGCGCCCCATGAATCTCCTCCAGGGTCCGACCCGAGAGGACGGCGACCGCTTCGCCTGCGAGGAAGAGTGAGCCCGCAACGAGGATGCGTTCGGCGCCCGCCTCGACCGCGTTGGTGAGTGCCGTCTGCAGGTCCGGGCAGGCGACGGCGAGGCGGCCGGTGGGTGCGACCTCTTCCACGATGCGCTGCGGCTCCAGGCTGCGCGGATTGCGCACCGGGACCGCCCAGACCCGTTCCGCCATCGGCGTCCACTCCGACAGGATGGCGGGCCACTCCTTGTCGGCGCAAAATCCCGTGATGAGATGGTGGCCCGACCAAGCGGTGGCGGCGATGTGACGACTCAGAGCCCGTGCGCCATCCTCGTTGTGCGCACCATCCACGAGCACCTCGATGGTGCGAGCGGCCGCCGTGGGCGTGGCATCCAGAGCAACTGTGAACCGTTCCAGTCGTCCCGGGTTGGTGGCGTGGCGCAATCCGCCGCGCAGCGCCGCATCTGGGATGCCGAGACCCTGTAGCCTCAGTGCCTCGACGGCCGCCACGACGAGGGCGGCGTTCTCGCGCTGGTGCGCTCCCGCCAACCCCACTTCGAACCGCGACTCGCCGGTGGGGCGCAAGAGAACAAGATGGTCGGGGTCGGCGACGATGCGATAGTCCGCGACATCCCCTTGCGTCGGAGCAGAGGCCGATGCGACGACGCTCATCGGAATGCCCAGCGTCCGGCCGACGAGCTGGACGACGCGCAACGCATCGCCACGGCAGGCGGTCACACACGGGACCCCGCGTTTCAGGATGCCCGCCTTCTCCGCTGCAATCTCCACGACGGTGTCGCCCAGGTGCGCCTGATGGTCGAGACCGACATTGGTGATGAGGGTCAGGCGGGGTGTGAGGACATTGGTGGCGTCCAGGCGGCCACCCATCCCGGTCTCGACCACCGCCCACTGAACTCCGGCGTCGCGGAAATGACAGAACGCGAGGGCGGTGACAATCTCGAAGAAGGTGGGATTCCGCCCCTCTGCGTCGAGCGCCTCCACCTGCGGTCGGATGACGGCGAGATGGCGCGCCACATCGTTCTCACCAATTGGGAGTCCATCCACTTCGACCCGCTCCGTGAATGCGACGAGATGCGGGCTGGTGGTGGTTCCGGTGCAAAACCCGGCCCGCCGCAGAACCTCCGCCAGCATGCGCGTCGTGGAGCCTTTGCCGTTCGTCCCTGCGACGTGGACACTGTGGAAAGCGTGGTGCGGGTTGCCAAGCAGGGTGAGCAATCGCTCGACTTTGCCAAGCCCCAATTTGATGCCGAGCGCCTGGCGACCATACAGCCAGGCGAGCGCTTCGCTGTAGCTCCACATCAGGTCCCCTCGGAGTACCAGGCGCCTGAGACCCAGGCGATGTCAGGGCGGCCGAGCCAGGATGGCCCGGGAGCAATTGTTCCCACTGCGCTGATGCGTTCCTCGGCGAAGAGCTGCACCGTGCGGGGCAAGAGGATGTGCTCCAGGGCGAGGACACGTGCCTGGAGACTCTCGAGCGACTCCCCGGGCCGGACCTTCAGACCTGCTTGAAGCAGGATGGGTCCGCCATCGAGGTCGCCTGTGACGAGATGCGTGGAGCACCCCACCTCGGCGACACCTGCGTCGTGCGCCTGCTTCACGGCCTGCAGCCCTTTGAAGGCGGGAAGAAGACTCGGATGAATGTTGAGAATTCGGCCGGGAAAACGCGCGAGGATGGTGGGGCCGACGATGCGCATGTACCCGGCGAGAACGACGAGGTCCGGCCGCTCCGCGTCCAAGAGTTCAGCAAGCCGTGCATCGTAGGCGGCGCGCTTCTCCTCCGGACCGGGCGGTAGCGCAACGACGGCGGGGACGCCGGATTTCCGAGCGCGCTCCAGGGCGAGGGCTCCGGGCTTGTCGCTTGCCACCAGGGTGATGCGGGCCGCGACCTGACGGGCCGCGATGCGGTCGAGCAGGGCTTGGAGATTGGAGCCGTTCCCGGAGGCAAGGACAGCGACGCGGAGCATGGTGGCCTCAATGGCGGAAGCTGCGCTGGTGGCTGAACATCATGGCGATGCCCGCTTCGTCGGCGGCGGCGATGACCTCGGCGTCCCGGATGGAGCCGCCTGGCTGCACGATGGCGGCGACTCCGTTCTGGGCCGCCACATCCACAGCATCGCGGAACGGGAAGAAAGCGTCGGAGGCCATGACGCTGCCTTTGATCTGCTCCTTGCCCTTGTGCGTCGCGATGAACGTGGAGTCCACGCGGGCGGTCTGGCCGCCGCCAATGCCCACGGTGCGGGTGCCCTGCACAAAGACGACGCCGTTGCTGCGAACGTGCTTGACGACGCGAGCGGCAAACAGCATCGACTCCAGCTCGCGGGCGGTTGCGGCGCGCTTCGTGACGGTGTTCCACGACGCACTCTCGTACGGTTTGAGGTCGCGGTCCTGGACCAGCAGTCCGCCCGTGACGCTGCGAATGGTCGAGCCCGAGCGCTGATACGGACCGTCGAGGCCGGGCACCTCGAGGAGACGGAGGTTTTTCTTTTTCTGCAAGTGCACCAGCGCGTCGGGGGCGAAGCTGGGCGCCACGATGATTTCCAGGAACAGTTCGCCAAGCGATTGCGCAGTGGCGAGATCGACGGGGCGGTTGACGGCGACGATGCCGCCGAACGGGCTGTAGGGGTCGCAGGCGAGGGCATCTTGGTACGCCTTGTGCAGGTCGGCCGCCGTGGCGATGCCGCAGGGGGTCGCGTGCTTGACGATGACGCAGCAGGGCGCCTCGGGGAACTCTTTCACCGCCTCGAGGGCGACGTCGGCGTCGAGGATGTTGTTGTAGGAGAGCTGCTTGCCGTGCAGCTGCTTGCTGCCGACGATGCTTGGCTCCTTGACGTTGCGCGGCCCCGCCTTCTTGTAGAATGCGGCGCGCTGGTGGGAATTCTCGCCGTAGCGCAGCGTCTCGATGCGATCGTAGGCGAAGGCAAGATGCTCAGGGTAATCGGTGAGTCCGAAACGTTTGCTCAGGGCGCGGGCGATGATGGCGTCGTAGCGCGCCGTGTGCTGGAATGCGCGCAGGGCCAACTCTTGCCGCAGCGACATCGGAACCGTCCCGGTCTCGACGGCGGCGGCGACGGCGTCGTACTGGTTGGGGTTGGTGACGACGAGGACGTCCGCGTGGTTCTTTGCCGCGGCGCGAATCAGACTCGGGCCGCCGATGTCCACCTGCTCGATGAGCTCATCGAGAGCGATGCCGGGCTTCGCCGCGGTCGCCTCGAACGGGTAGAGGTTGACGATGACGAGGTCGATGGCTCCGATGCCGTGTTCACGCATCGACGCGACGTGCCCCACATCATCGCGCTTGGCCAGGATGCCGCCCGCAATCTTCGGGTGCAGGGTCTTGACGCGCCCCTCCATCATCTCCGGGAAACCGGTCAGGTCCGAAACGTCGCGCACGACGAGACCCGCATCCCGCAGCGCCTTCGCGGTGCCACCCGTCGAAACCAGGTCGATGCCGGCGGCGGCAAGCCGCTTGGCGAAGGCGACGATGCCGGTTTTTTCTGAGACGGAAAGAAGCGCGCGCGCCGGTTTCGCTGGCACGCTGGTTTTCGCGGAGGCAGCGACGGTTGCGGCTGGGGCGCTCCGGTTGGCCATACTTACGTCACTTGGACGGTGTGACTGTATAAAGGGCGAAGGGGGCCCACTACGCCGCGTACTCGAGCTCTTTCGAGTTCACCCAGGCAATCAAATCCAGCGCGACCTCGCAGGACTCCGAGACTTCCGGGTTGGGGTCTGACAGGAACTGTTCCAGAACCGGAACCGAGGATGGCTCCCCGATGGCGCCAAGCGCCTCGGCGCATTCGTGGCGGACCATGACGTGCTCGTGCGGTTTCTCGAGGACGGCGGTGAGGAACGGGACGGCATGCGGGTCGCCCATCTGGCCAAGGACATAGGCGAGTTCGTGGCGCAGCAGTGCCGACGGGTCGGCGAAGGCGGCGGCGAGCGCCTCGACGGCGGCGGGGCCACCACGGTTGCGCAGCGCGAAGACCGCGCGCATGCGCTGGAACATCGGCAAGTGGGCATCGAGGAGACGGGCGCGCAGCTCAGGGACCGACAACTTGCCTTTTCCGTCTGCCCGCAAAGATGCCGACAAATCCTGCGGTGGGGCGGGGTCGGTGCTGGTGTAACCGGACGCTTCACGGCTGCGGGCGAGCTGTGCCTTGCGGTCGGCCATCTGGCCTTGCAGGGAGTGGTCGCTCACGGTTGCCGTTTCACCGATTCGCCATCTTAGGGCTTGCGGCGCGACAGGACGGCCGCAAACGCGACGGCGGCGAGGGCAAGGGCTGGCAACGGGGTTCCTTTGCTTGGCACGTCGTCCTTGCCGAGAACGATGGGCAGGAGCGCCGGGTCGAAGACATAGCCGTACGAGCCGACGCCTCCCGTGAGCGCCACATAGAATGCGACGGCGCCGCCGATGGAGGCTTCGGTGTCGTAGCCTGCCGTGAGAAGTTCCTGAGAGCCCGCCAACTGGTAGAGCGCCGGCAGCGTGTCGGTGGGCTGGTGGTAGTGCGGGTACTCTTCGTCGTGGGCGCCCTGGATGCGGTTTCCGGCCGAACCCAATCCGATCAGCGGGATGTGGTCGCTGCGGCCGTAGTAGTCATCGTAGACCCAGCAGTAGGCAGGCGGGCAGCCGTAGAGATCGTAGGCCGCTTCGCGAACGAGGAATTGATAGTTGGTGAAGTTGCGCAGCAGGGCATTGAAGTCGAGACGCGCCTTCAGCTCGTTGTAGCAACCTTGGCTGAAGCAGGCCCACTCCTCTTCGACATGGATGGGCGCAGTGCGCAGGTTGAGGGCGGCTGGCTCATCGAGATCGGCGGTCTCGCCGTACTGCGGCCAGACATCCTTGGCGGGCCAGTTGAGTCCCGGCATGTCGTACGATTGGCTCACCAGGATGTCCACCTCAGCGTCGGCGGGGAGTCCGAGGAGGCTCTTGGCGACGCTCGTATCGGCAGCGAAGGCGACCGCGCCGTAGAGTCCCCATTCTTCGCCGTCGTACCATGCGAAAACCAGGCTCGCTTCGAGTTGGCCGCCCGCATCCACGAACGATTTTGCTTGGCGCGCAATCTCCAGGACGGTGCAGATGCCGCTCACGTTGTCGAGCGCACCACCGCCCACCGTGAGTTCGCGGGTGTCGTAGTGGCCACCAAGCACGACCCACTTGCTGGTGTCGCGTCCGGGCAGGACCCCCAGGATGTTGGTGCCGCCCGTGGGGAGCGTGACGCCGATGCCGGGTCCTCCTTCTTCGAAGCGATGGAGTGCAGTTGGCAGCCCCAGCTCGCCAAAGACGTTGGCGTAACGTTCGAGAAAGAGGTCGTGCGTCGGGGTCCCCATCACCTTGTAGAGATACGGGACGTCGGTCGTGATGTCGAACACGCAGTCGTGGATGCGCGCCCCGGACACCGCTTCCGAGAACGACGCGACCGCTTGCTGGGTTGCCGCGGAGTCCAACTCGAACGGGGTGCCGTCCAGCTTGGCCGCCTCGATGGCGACTTCCGGCGGCTCGCTGTAGGAGTCGAGACGGGGGAGTTGCGCCGCGGCGGGGGCGAAGGCGAGGAGGGCCAGGACGCAGGCCGCGACAAACTTCACAACGCGCAGAGACCCCGGGGACGACTTCACGCTTGCGTCAGGGCCAACCGCAGGCTGCGCTCGGTGATGGGCCCGGATGCGAGCGCTCCGCCAACGACGGTGAACCGCCCTTCCCAGGTGGCTGCGGCAAAGCCGTGCCGCCCCTCCGGGAGGGCTGGACCTTCGCTCCAGGTGCGCGTGGCGAGGTCGAAGATGTGGACCTCGTCGTGGACCGCGAAGGGCCCTTCCGCCACTTCCCCACCCGCAAGCCAGAGCGTGCCGTTGACGAGAGAGGCCGCCTGACCTCCGCCCGGAACCGGAGCGGGAGGGCCTCGGCTCCAAGTGAGCGTTGCCAGGTCGAGCAGGTCCACGGAATCCAGATCGTCCCAGGCGCCCGATTCGAAGCGACGCCCCGTCGTGACGACCAGCGTCTCGGGGGTCAAAGTGGCGGTGAGGTGGTCGCGCCCCTCGGGAAGTACGGGACCGTTCTCGTAGGTGTCGCTGACGGGGTCGTACCAAAACGTCTCAGTCGGGTACTGGTTCGCAGGGTCGACGCCGCCCACGATGAGGATGCGTTCCCCGATGGCGACGGCGACGCCGGCGGCCCGGGCAACCGGCAGCGAGGCGAGAGGCTCCCAGACCAGTTCGCCCGCTTCCAAGCGGAACGCGAGCGCCGTGAGTGGCCAACCGGCGGGGCCGGCACCGGCAACGTAGGTGCCGGGCAGGAGTGCCCCACCCACGTAGCCGCCAAAACCGTACAGGACGCCGTCGATGCTTGCGAGTTGCAGGTGGTGGACCGGCAGCGGATAGGAGGCAATCTCTTCCCACTCTCGGCCGCCGTCCCTGCTGTGCAAAGCCAATGTCGATCCGCCCGCTTCCGGGCCAACGCCCGCCGCCAACGCGAACCCTCCCACCAGCTTGAGTTCGCCATCCTCCCAGGCCGCGCCCGCCTCCGCCAGCGGCTGTGGCAGGCTGCCGTGCGGCTGCCAGGTGGGTCCGAAAGTGAAGGTGGATGTCTCAATCGTCTCGGAGGTGCTGACCGTCACGGTGACACAACCGCTCAGCAGCACGAAGGATGCCACGAAGGCGGCATTCATGGGCGGACGACGAGGCTCTTGGCAGTCATGGCAGCCGGCGTGGCGAGCCCCATCAGGTCGAGCAACGTCGGCGCGACGTTCTCCAGCGCTCCGCCGTCGCGCAGTTTGACGCCCTTGCCCGCATTCACCGCGATGAGCGGGACCGGATTGAGGGTGTGCTTCGTGATGGGCTCGCCGCGCGCGCCGCCGGGGCCCACCTTGCACATCTCTTCGCAGTTGCCATGGTCGGCAGTGATGAGCGTGACGAAGCCAAGCTCGGTCGCGACCTCGACGCAGCGCTGGACGCAGTTGTCGGTGAACTCAACCGCCTTGACGGTGGCGTCGAGCTTGCCGGTGTGGCCGACCATGTCGGGGTTGGCGAAGTTGACGACGACGAAATCGTAGCCGCCCGACCCCATCGCCTGCAACACCTCGTCGGTCACCTCGCCCGCCGACATCTCGGGCTTCAGATCGTAGGTCGCGACCTTGGGGCTGGGAACAAGTTTGCGTGTCTCGCCGGGCCACGGCGGTTCGCGGCCGCCGTTGAAGAAGTAGGTGACATGCGCATATTTCTCGGTCTCCGCCGTGTGAAACTGTGTGAGGCCGAGCGCGGCAAGATGCTCGGCAAGCGTGCCTTCCACCTTCTGCGGCGGGTAGGCGACCGTGACGCCGGGCCACGCCGCGAACGAAGAGTCGTAGTTGGTCATGCACGCCCACGCCACATCGCGGACAATCGGGCGCTGGAATCCGGCAAATCCAGGGTCCATGAAGGCGCGCGTCATCTGCCGGCTGCGGTCGGGTCGGAAGTTGAGCCAGACGACGGCGTCGCCGGGGCGAACCACCCCGTCGGCGTGGATGGTTGCCGCCTCGACGAACTCGTCACCCTTTCCGCTCGCGTAGGCGGCCTCGACGGCGGCTGCGGCGGATGCGACCTTGTCGCCCTTGCCTTCCGTGTAGAGCCGATACGCCGCCTCGATGCGCTCCCAGCGGTTGTCGCGGTCCATCGCGAAGTAACGTCCCACGAAGTCCGCGATGCGTCCGACGCCGGCGGCGGCCATCTGCCCCTCCAACGTCTTGAGGTAGCCGAGCGCCGAGCGCGGCGGCGTGTCACGTCCGTCGCCGATGGGGTGGAGCCAGACGTCGTGCAGACCCGCCTTCACAGCGGCCTTGAGTGCCGCACCAAAATGGTTCTCATGCGCATGCACGCCGCCGGGACCAAGGAGCCCAATGAGGTGAAGCCGGCCGCCGGTGCGCTTGGCGTGGTCGAACGCCGCTTTGAGTCCCGGCTCCTGACCGAACGTCCCGTCGCGCACCGCATTGTTGATGCGCATGAAATCTTGGTATACGACGCGGCCGGCGCCGATGTTGAGGTGGCCGACCTCGGAGTTGCCCATCTGCCCCTTCGGCAGCCCGACGCGCTCCTCCGATGCTTGAACATAGGCCCAAGGCGATGTCGCGCGCAGCTTGTCGAACGTCGGCGTCTTGGCAAGAGCAAAGGCGTTGCAGGGGTTCTTGTCGTCACCGAACGAGAATCCATCCAGAACAATGAGAAGTGCTGGCTTGTGCCCCGCCACGGGGCCGCCACCACGCCGGCGCTTAAGAGCCACCGAGGCGCCACGTCCGCAGCGGCTCGTAGACCGGCCCTTGGGGCGTGGCCTGGGAATCGTAGAGAACGACGCGGTCGAGCAGCCCCTTTGCCAGCAAGGCATCCTTGTGGGCATCCAAGAGGCTGCGGGCATCCATCAGCTTCGCAAGGCGCGCAAGTGTCACGTGCGCCACGAAGCGGTTGCGTTCCACAGGCTCCCCGAACGTCGCCGTGGCAGTTTCGACGGCCGAAACCAGCTTCTCAATGTCGGGGGCTCGCACACCAGCCCAGAGGACGCGAGCCTGCTTCAGATTCGGGAACGCCCCCCAACTTTCGACCACACAAGGCAAGGCGGGGCGGTTGGCGACAGCCACCGAAATCGCTGCTTCCAGAGCGGGTCGGTCGCGAACGTCGCCGAGGAAACGGAGGGTCACGTGCGGAGGCCCTGGGGCCGCGCGCGCAGACGGAAGTTTCCCGGCTTCGAGGCGAGCCGCCAATAGACGCGCATCGTCCGGCACGGGCAAGGCAATGAAGAAGCGATTCAATGGAGTAGCCCCGCGCGGATTCGAACCGCGGTCAAAGCATGCACAGCCCCCGCCCGGGGGCTCCGCCCCCAGGCGTCACCCCCGCGACATGAGGGGCCTTCGGCCCCTCGGACATAGCCCCGCGCGGATTCGAACCGCGGTCAAAGGATTCAAAGTCCCCTATCCTTGGCCACTAGACTACGGGGCTGTTGCGGAGCCTGCCGAGTTTGGCGACCTACAAGAAGCAAACGGGATGCGGCGACGCTGGTGTTGCGCCAGTCGCGGAAGCCTCTATTGCTTCGAGCGCAGGACGAAGGCGAGGGCCAGCAGCCCCACGATGAGGAGCGGACCGGCGCCGGGAGCGAGTTTTCCAGCGACCGCGTCCTCGGCCGCTTCGGTGGCTGCTTCGGTCGCGGCCACGTTGCGCGCGAGCAAGGTCATCTCCACTGCGGGCCCAGAGGCGCCGCTGTCCTGGACCGCGAACGGCGTGAGGGCGATGCGCAGGGCCGCCTCATCGGCGGCGCTGGTGCGCGGGACCAGGACGGTGAACGTCAGGGTGCCGTTGGAGTCGCCGCGCTCTTCGAGGGGAGAGCGCAAGAGGAGGTCGGCCGGCAGGAGGGCGACCCAGTCGGCTGGGAGGGGTTCGAGAAGGTGGGTTTGGACGCGTGTCGCGGCGTTGCCGAAGTTGGCGACATCGACCCGGAAGGTCAACTGCTCGCCCGCGGCGCCGCTTGCGATGAGGTCTCGCGGGGTGGCCTCGAGGATGCCCAAGTAGGCGGCGGCGACCGGGAAGTTCGCCGCGGTGATGGCGGTGGCGGGCGTGACGAGATTGACGGCGTCGGCGTAGGCGAAGACGTCGCAGACCACGACTTGGAGAGCCAAGACCTCACGCGTCGCGGTGACCTGGAAACGGGTCTCGCCGCGGATGGCATTCATCGTGAGTGTGACGGGGAACGCGATGGTCTCTTCCTTGGGTCCGGTGAGTTGGATGCCCGCATCGGCGCAGGAGTGGCTCCAGTGCAGGGTGGTCGTGGAGCCGGCCGCCGCGTTTGCCTGGGCGCTGTCGGGGAACTGGTAGACCCATTCGATTTGGACTTCGCCCACGCCGACGTCGGGGACGATGAGGCCTGAGTAGAGGCCCGCGACCATCGTCAGCACAGGGGCTTGCTGCTGCGCCTGGGCCGCGGGCAGGAACAACACGACCAAGAACAGAGCAAGCGCGAAGCGCATAGCGGCCGACCCGGCTGGCCGCTATTTGACCATTGTCGCGAGCTCGCTTGATTTTTTTGCGATGCGACTACAGAACTTGCTCAATGCGCCCTTCCGACTCCGCCCAGCGGAGCAGACGGCGGAACGCTTGCGTCTCCAATCCGGTGATGTCGATGGTGTCGCCGGCGTGCCAGCGCAGGTCGCGCTCCCAGTCCTTGAAGGCGCGCAGGACCTTGTAGCGCCCTTTCGCGCCAGACTGGACAAACTCCTGGAACCGCTTCGTTGCGGAGGCGTCGGAGTAGTTGCCCGGGAAGAGGCCAATGCGGCGGTGCGCAATGATGGCGGTCTTGGTGCAGATGGCGTCGAGGAAGCTGCGGTTGTGGCTCACCACGATGAGGGTTCCCTCGTACTCGCGCAGCGCCGTGGCGACGATGTCTTGTGATTCGAGGTCCAAGTGGTTGGTCGGCTCGTCGATGATGAGCATGTTGTGCTTGCCGACGATGAACTTGGCCAAGGCAAGCCGGGCGCGCTCGCCGCCAGAGAGCTCCTTGACGCGCTTGAACACCTCGTCGCCGCTGAAGAAGAAACGTCCGAGCAGGCCGCGGCTCCACTCGTCGGGCGGCGGTGGATCGCGCAGCGACTGCGCCTCCTCGATGAGCGTGCGCTCCGGATTGAGGCCCTCATGGTGCTGGTCGAAATAGCCAACGAAGACGCCTGGCTTCTTCTCCAGCCTTCCGGCGTCGGGAGCGAGTTTCTGCGTGAGGAGTTTGAGGAAGGTCGATTTGCCGCAACCGTTCGGGCCGACAAGGCCAATGCGGTCGCCGCCCTCAATCTCCATCTCGACATCCTTGAACAGCGTGCGATCGCCAAACGATTTTCCGACGCCTTCGAGCTTCATGCATTCGCGCGGCATCGAGTCGCTGCTGAAGAGAAGCCGGAACGCCTTGCGGTGCGTCGGGGCAACCTCGTCCACCTCGTCGATGAGCTTCATGCGGGTGCGGCGGCTGCGCACTTGGGCGTCGAACTTGTTGCGCACTTTCAGCTCCTCGATGATGCGGAGTTGCCGTTGCACTTCATGGTAGTGGCGCGCCTTCTTCGCCGCGATGGCGGCCTGCATGGCGCGCCGCTGCGCCTGGTAGGAACTGTAGTTGCCCGTGTACTGGGAGACTTGACGGTTGTCCACCTCGAAGACGCGGTCGGCAACGTTGTCGAGCAGGTATTTGTCGTGCGCCGAAACGATGACGGAGCCCTTGAGATCCATCAGGTATTGCTCGATGAACTCCACCGTCGGGATGTCCATGTGGTTGGTCGGCTCATCCAGAAGCAGAAGGTCGGTGTCCTTCGCCGCCGCGAGCGCTTTGCAAAGCAGCACCTTGCTGCGTTCGCCGCCCGACAGGCTGCCGAACGTTGCCTCCAGCGTCTCCTCGGGAAGCCCCAAGTCGTTGAGGAGCGGCGAGTCCGTGGCGCGGCCTTTCGCTTTCTCTTCACCAAGCCGCGTCTGGACGTCGGAGTAGCGACTCATTTTCTCTTGCGCATCGGGGGCATCCCACGCGGCGGGGTCCGCCATCCACGCCTCCAGGGCTGCGGCCTCGTCCGCGAGGCGATTGGCCGTGGCGCTTGGTTGGCTCAGGAGCTCAAGGACAGGAGTCGCAGGAGGAATGCTCGGGACCTGCTCGAGATAGCTGATGCGCAGGTCGGGATTGAATTCGAGAGACCCCAAGTCCGGTTTACGCGCCCCGGTAAGGAGCTTGAAGAGGGTCGTTTTGCCGGCGCCGTTGGGACCGACGAGAGCAATCTTGTCGCCGGGGTGAATGAGGAAGGAGGCGCCGCGCAGGACATGCGTCGGGCCGTAGCTCACATGCAGGTCTTCCGCTTTCACCAAGGGCTGCACGCCATCGCCTCCAAGTCGCGCGACTCAAGGGGCCGTGTTAAGGGCGGCGGTGCCCAAACAACGGCCTCTGTCGTGGTCGCGGACTACTTGATGGTGAAGGTCTGGTCGCGCATCGGGAGATGGACGGTCGCGAAATCGGAGAGGTCCCCGACCAGTTTCTCGCGCTGGTCGCCGTGGAAGAGGACAATGTCCTTGGCGCCCGTCTTCTTTGCGAAATCCACCAAATCTTTGTGGCCGGCGTGGGCGCTGAAGTCGAACTTGCGCACCTCGCAGTGGACGCGGTGGATGGACTTGCCCGGCTCGCGCGTGTCGAAATCAATCATGCCCTCGTCGAAGAGCTTGCGGCCGTTGGTGCCCTCGACCTGGTAGCCAGTGAGAGCGACGCCGCACTTCGGGTCGTTGCGGATGGCGTCCAAATAGAACAGAATGGGGCCGCCGTCGAGCATTCCACCCGTCGTGATGATGACGTCCGCTTCGTCGAGCGCCGTGCTGCGGCCGCGGTGGTTGCGCACCATCTTGACGCCGCCCATTGCGCGCTGGTAGGCGCCGAAGTTGTTGAGATACTGCGGGTGTTGCATGAAGATGCCCGCCACCGTGCGCGCCATGCCGTCCATCCAGACGTTGAGCCCCTCGCCGGCGAGGACCATGGCGAGCTCTTGGGCGCGGCCGACGGCGAAGGCTGCGGCGATGGTGATGCCTCCGCGTGCCTTGACTGCGTGGCAGAACTCGCGGAACTCCTTCTCAACCTCGTCGCGCGGCGGGTGCTCGCGGCCGGCGTAGGTGGACTCCATGAACAGGACATCCGCCTTTGTCTGCGTTGCTGCCATCACGACGCGCTGCGGCTTGGTGTAGAGGTCGCCGGTGAAGACGAGCGTGCCGTTGGGGCCTTTGAGTTCCATTTGGGCAGCCCCTGGAATGTGGCCGGCGCTGTGCAGCCGAAGCGAGTGCATCCCCATCTGCTTGGGGTGCTTGAAGTCCATGTGCTCCGTCTGTTTGACGGCCGCCTCGATGTCGGCGTCGCCGTACGGCTCCGGGAACCCTTCGCTGCGGGCAATCTTGAGCGAATCGCGATGC
This sequence comes from Thermoplasmatota archaeon, assembly GCA_038046785.1. Classification (GTDB taxonomy): domain Archaea; phylum Thermoplasmatota; class E2; order JACPAO01; family JAHFTW01; genus JAHFTW01. The sequence continues at coordinate 89,965 of JBBSVM010000004.1, read as the reverse complement.
ATGAGGGTCGCCACTTCCTGCGTCACCGGCGTCGTCATGATGCTGGCATCATAGCGCGCGGTCAGCCACGGAATCATTCCAGAATGGTCGAGGTGCGCATGAGTCAGAAAGACGCGGTCAATCGGGGGCGCAGGGAGCGGGTACTGCGGCGGCTTGTCCGGTTCCATGCCGTAGTCGAAGAGGAAGGTGCTGCCCGCCGACTCCAAAACAAAGCCGAGCCGGCCAATGTCTTCCGCTGCTCCAAGGAAACGTCCCGTCCAGGTCACGATGCAGAGCACCGGGGGCGCCGGGATAAGCAGGACGGTCTCAGCCGACCCCCAACGGGTCGCAGATTACGCAGATTTCACAGATTTTGCCTCGGCTCAGAATCTGAGCAATCTGCGTAATCTGCGACTAGAGGACGGGCGTCTTTCTGCTGGCGCAGAACCGCGAGATCGCTATCGCCGCAGCAGTTGAGTCATCCGCGCCTTGACGCGCCGCAGCGTGTCGGCGTTGTCGTAGGGTCGGACCGAGAGCGGCGAGCGCAACGCTTTGGCAAGGAGCGGAAGCGCCCGTGTCAACTCGTCCACGATGGTGACGTCGGCGGCAAGCGCCGTGCGCGAAAGCGGGTTCAATTCAATCGTGATGACCCGTTTCCCCATCGCCTTGAGCGCTTGCGCCCGGTCGCCATCCTCGAGCGGGACCAGGACGACGTCGGCACCGCCGATGCCCGCCTTCGAGCAGAGGGCGCGATCGCTGCTGAGGTTGGGGATGCTGAAATCGGGGGTGCTGCCAAGGACGCTGCCCGGTTTGGCTCCGGCCGCTTCGACGGCGGCGACGAGCTTCGCGACACGCTCCTCGTTCCGGTGGAACAGATTCACTTCGAGGATGAGCTTGGGGAATGCTTTCTGCGCCTCGACCGCTTGGCGGGCGGCAAGCGCCACGACGTTGCCGTTCAGGCTCAGGACCGGCTGGCGAGCGCTGCGCAGGAGGTGCGCCGCCTCCGCGATCGCCTCCAGCGCCTCGGGCGGTGTCCGCTCGCCCAGAAGATAGTCAAACGCTTCGCCGCGGCCGTGTGCGATGAGGCCGGTCGGGTGGACGAGGCCGGCGGCCACTGCATCCTTCATTGCTTCCCGCGTGCGAAGGCTGGCTGCGCGAGGGTGATCGTTCGGGATGTTTGTTGTCATGTCCAGTCCAGTCCGATGTCCTTTCCAGGCGACTTCTGCGTGAGCCAGCCGAGGCTGATGCGATCGGCCCAGCCATAGGATGCAAGCGTGTCGGGTGCAATGCCACCGGACGCTTCGACCTTGATGTTGGGGAACTTGACCCAGACCAATTTCGCCCACGCCTCGCCGGTCGCGGGCGGCTGGTTGTCAATGAGGAGCCAGTCGGCGCCTGCTTCTGCGGCGGCGAGCGCGTGCGGCAGGGATTCCACTTCGCAGGTAACCGTGAGGCTCGGGTGCGCTGCCTTGACGCGCCGCACCGCCGTCGCGACGTCGCCGCCGCACGCCGCGATGTGGTTGTCCTTCACCATGGCTGCATCCCAGAGTCCGGCGCGGTGCGGGTCGCCACCACCGATGCGCACCGCCTCTTTCTCGAAGATGCGGAAGCCCGGCGTGGTCTTGCGTGTCGCGGCGACGACGGAGCCCGAACAGTCGGTCGCCAACTGTTCCATGAGGGTGCGCGTCAGCGACGCAATGCCCGCCATGCGGGAAAGAAGATTGAGAGCGACTCGCTCTCCTGCGAGGATGGCCGCCGCCGGTCCCGCCACTTCGAGCAGGATGGTTCCCGCTTCGACCCACTTTCCTTCACCGGCCGCCGGGGTGGCGGTTGCGCCCAGGCGCCGAAACAGCTCGACCGCGTGGTGGGTCCCGGCGACAACGAGCCGCTCGCGCGCGACGATGCGGGCGCAGCTGGGGGCCTTGGCTTGGAGAAGCGCCGCGGCGGTGGCGTCGCCGGAGCCGATGTCCTCCTCCAGGTAGAGCCCCAGCCAGTCCCGGTCCATGCCGTGTCCAGCCGCAAGCTCTTCTTGGCCGTTGCCGCTCGCACGGTCTCACCAACAAGCCTATGCCTCGCACGGCCATGGAACTGCATGAACCTCCGTCTGGCCCTCGGACTGCTCTTGCTCCTCCCGGTCGCTGCGGCGCAACTGCCAGGGGAGGCGGTGGTGGCGCTGGATGCGTTGCAAGGGCCAACCGCCCCGCTTCGGCCCGACCTGGAACTCTTTGCGGTTGCGGTTCGCGGAACCGTCTCCTGCTCGGCCGCCCTTGCGCGTTCCGAAGAGACCCCGCCCAGCACCGTGAACCTGAACCTACGTGTCGAAGCTCCCGCCGTCGTTCTGTTCCAGGCTCCGACGGTGACACCTGTGGAACTCGCGCCTTGCCTAACCCCGGGAACCCAACGCTTGCCTTTCGACCTGCCACTCACCGTCTCCATCACCGATGCGGCGAACGGTCGGGTGCCGGAGGAGATTCTGGTTGAGGTTCGCCTTGACGCCTCCGCCCTGGACCCTCTCGGTTCGACCAGCGCCTCGGGCACGTTCAACCTGGAAGCGGCGACCCGGATGCAGTTGGAGGCGCGCGGAGTCATCAAGGCGCAGCAGACCCGCTCGGCTGCGATTCCGTTCCCCCTCGAGGTGCGCAACAGCGGCAACACGCCGGTCACCGTCCAGGTCGAGGTGCGGCTGGAGGGCGCCGGCAGCGTTCCCGCGCTCGAAGCTGTGGAGATGATTCGCGGCGGGGTCCAAGAGATGACCGTCCTGTTCCAGCCTCCCACCGGGGAAGCGTTCGAAACCTGGGAGAACACCAACCTGTTCGCAACCGTCACGGCAGTAGCTCCTGACGGAACCGCCGCGACCCCGGTCTCCATCCATCTCCTGGCCGGCCGTGACCCAGAAGGAAGCGAGAGCCAATCGTCGCCCACCCCTGCGGCACCTCTGTTCGCCCTCGTCGCGCTTGGTGCCGCTTGGCTGCGGCGCCAACGCGCTTAAGCGCCGGTCGCTTGCGCCGCACAATGCGCATCGGGATTGTCGGCTGCGGCGCCATCGGCTCGGAGATTGCCCGCGCGGCGAGCGTCATGGAGGGCATCACCGCCATCCAGCTCTTCGACATTGACCCTGACGCGACTGCCCACCTCAAAGGAACGGCCCGCGCCAACGTGGCCCGCTCGACCGCCGCCCTCGTCGAAGGTTCCGACCTCGTCATCGAAGCGGCCAACAAGGGAGTTGTTCAGACCGTCGTCCGCGACGCCCTCGCCGCTGGCAAGAAAGTGATGCTGATGACCATCGGGGCGCTCGCCGACGATGCCTTGCGCGAGGAGCTTGTGGGTCTCGCCAAGAAAACGGGCGGCAAGATCTACCTCCCGAGCGGCGCCGTCATGGGCGTGGACGGCGTCAAGGCGGCTGCGGAATCGGAGTTGAAATCCGTCACTCTGGTCACCACGAAGCCGCCCGCCGGACTCGACAAGAAGACCGACCGCTGGACGCTGCTCTTTAGTGGCCCGGCCCGCGAGGCGGTGCAGAAGTTCCCCAAGAACGTCAATGTCGCGGCAACGCTCAGCCTCGCCGGGCTCGGCTTCGATCAGACGCACGTCCAGGTCGCCATCGACCCGCTCGCCACGCGCAACTCACACAAAGTCATCATCGAGGGCAGTTTCGGACGCGCCCGCATCGAAGTGGAGAATCTTCCGAGCCCGAACAACCCGGCGACGAGTCACCTTGCGAGTTTGAGCGCCATCGCGCTTCTGCGACGCATCGTCAGCCCGATTGAGATTGGTGCGTAGCGGCGCAGCTCTCGCTCGCTTTCGTTATGGGCAGTCCTCCAGAATGCCCAAATACTCGGAGGGAGCCTCGACTCGTGATGAAGACCACGACCCTCGTGCTTGTCCTTGCCGCAGCCCTGTTTGCCGCCACTCCCGCGAACGCCCAGTTCTCCAGTGAGTTCACGCTCACGGCCACGGCGCCAAGCGAACCGATTGCCTACGCCGGCTCTGCCGAAGTCCCCGTCAAGGTCACCGTCGGCTGCCGCGCCGTTCTGGAGAACCTCGGCCCGAGCAACACCGTCGTCATCGATGTTCACGCCGAGGAGCCCCCCGCGTGGCTCACCGTTGCCGAGACCGAGTTGGAAATTGACGTCCAGGCCTGCTTGACCGGCATCACCGGCACCGCCACCGCGACCGGAGCGCTCACGTTCACCGTGGACGCCACCGCCCCCGGCGTCGTCGACCAGGTCGTCGCGCTGGAAGCCCACTTGGGCGACCTTGTGGCCCCCGTCGACCTGACCTTCACCGTCGCCTACTTCTCCAGCTACACCGTCGTCGCCGACGCGGTCTTCCCGCTCAAAGTGACGAACGGCGTCGCGTTCTTCAACGTCACAACGACGCAGAACTCGAACGCCCGCAGCATGATCATGTTCGAGAACGTCGAGGAGTCCGCTGGCAAGATTTCCGGCCTCGCCTCCATCCCCTACAACACCACCGCGAGCGACACCGTCCGCGTTCCGTGCGGCGCCTCGCCCCCGAAGGAGGACTCCCGCTCGAAAGTGTTCTGCATCAAGTACCTCGCCCCCACCGGCCCCTGGACCGAAGCAAAGGTGACCTTCACCAACTTCGGCCACTTCCTCCTGCTCGACCAGCGCGCGGGCGACTACATGGACGCCAAGACCGTCACCTGGACCTTCACCAACGGAGGCGGCGAGGCTGCCACCGAGGGCTCCAACGACGCCCCGCTGCCGCTGCCGTTCCTCGCCCTCGGCTTCGCAGCGTTCGTCGCGGCCCGCCGCAAGACGTAGAAAGCACCGTTTTCCCCTTCCCCCTTTTTCCTCATCTTTTCTTGCACTGCAATTTTCTTTCCGTGCCGGGTCACAGATTGCGCAGATTTCGCAGATTCTGAGGCGTAATCTGTGAAATCTGCGCAATCTGCGACTCGTCGGGAGATCGTGCGACTTCCGTCTCTGAGTTGAACTCGTTGCTTACTTGCCTTCCGCGTACCTGAACATCGCGTCCAGGCTGCGGCGTGCCCCCGCAACGACGGCGGCGGGCAACTCAACGACTTGTTCCGGCGTCGGCGACTCCAGCGCTGAGAGGATGCTCACCAAGGTGGATTTCTTCATGTGCGGGCACTGCACGCAAGCGCCGTAGATGTTGAGCGATGGCATCTCGGCGCGCATCCGGTCGGCGGTGCCGCACTCCGTGATGGGCATGACGTCGACCTTCCCCTCCGCCTCGAGCTTGCGCGCGTACTCCATCATCTTCTCGGTGGAGCCGATGTAATCCGCTTCGACGAGCACTTTCGGGTCGCACTCCGGGTGGGCCAAGATGACCAGTTTGCGGCCGTTGTCGGCGGCCTGCTTGCGCCAGGCCCGCGCCGAGGCGGCGTCGAACTGCACGTGTACCTCGCACTCGCCGCTGTGGATGTGGACCGTCTTCTGCCCGGCCAGCGACTGGGCAAGATGGGCCCCCATGAAACGGTCGGGCACGAAGATGAGCTCGTTGCCCGGCATGCGCTTGGCGATGTCGAGATAGTTGGCGCTCGTGCAGCAAGCGTCGAGCTCGGCCTTCACCGCGGCCGTCGTGTTGATGTAGCCGAGAACCGGGACGCCGGGGTGGGCGCGCCGCAACGCGCGGACATCCTCCACCGTGACGCCGTCCGCGAGCGAGCAGCCTGCCGTCGGCTCCGGCAGAAGAACGCGCTTCGTCGGGTTGAGGATTTTTGCAGTCTCTGCCATGAAGCGAACGCTGGAGAACAGGATGGCTTTCTGCGGCGACTCCATCGCCTTCTTGCTGAGCCCGTACGAATCCCCCACCGCGTCGGCCACACCGTACACGATGTCGGGCGTCTGGTAGCTGTGCGCGAGGATGATGACGTCCTGCTCGCGTTTGAGCTGGTTGATGCGCAGCGTCATCGGCGCAATCACCCGGCACATCTCGAGGCCCCAGCGCTCGGGCTGACGAATGCGCGACTCCAAACGTTTTGCCTCTTCGTCCAACGCGGCACGACTGAACGTTCCAGCCAGGTGCGCGGGCGCCGTGGGAGGTGCTGGCCGGGGCAGGCTCATCGGGATGGCCATGCTTGTGATTCGTTTCACGTCGGCCCTCCAGATAACGGTTGGGACAGCAACCTCTTCAGGACTCGGAGTCTGGCCGCCTCGTCGCCATGTCATTCGAGATTCTCGAGAGGGCCGCCGCGGGACGGCTCGGCCGGTTCACCACCGCGCACGGCAAGGTGACGACGCCGACACTGATGCCAGTCATCAACCCGAACATCAACCTGCTCACGCCGACGCAGATGCGCGAGAAATTTGGCACGCAGATGGTCATCACCAACTCCTACGTCTTCAACAAGCACGAGGCGCTTCGCACGGCGGCGCTCAAGGATGGCGTGCACAAGGTTCTGAACTGGGACGGCCCCGTGATGACCGATTCCGGCACGTTCCAGATGTATGTGTACGGCGACGTCCAGCTCAAGAATGACGAGATCGTCGGCTTCCAGCGCGACATCGGCGTGGACGTTGCGACCTGCTTCGACATCTTCGTGACCCCCGACATGGGCCGCGTCGAAGCCGAAGCCGCCGTCGCGGCGACCATCGAGCGCACGAAGGAAGCGGTGCCGCACAAGGGCAAGGCGCTCCTCAACGCCACCGTCCAGGGCGGCATCCACTACGACCTGCGCAAACGTTGCGCCGAGGCGTACCGCGACCTCGACATCGACTACCACACCATCGGCGGCGTCGTGCCCGTCATGGAGCAACAGATGTACCCCGAGCTCGCCGAGATGATTCTCTGGAGCCAGGCGGGTCTACGCAAGGACCGGCCCGTCCACCTGTTTGGGGCCGGCCACCCGCTCATTTTCCCTCTCGCCGTGGCTCTCGGCTGCGACCTCTTCGACTCCTCCGCCTACGCCAAGTACGCCAAGGATGGCCGCATGATGTTTGAGTGGGGCACCGCCCACCTCGCCGACCTCGCCGAACTGCCGTGCGCCTGCCCGAGCTGCTCGAAGCATGGCGCCGCCGGGCTCAAGCTCTTGCCCGCGAAGGAGCGCGAGCTTGCTCTCGCCGAGCACAATCTCCACGTCAGCTTCGCCGATATGCGCCGCATTCGCACCGCCATCCAGGAGGGCTCCCTGTGGGAACTCGTCGAGCAACGCAGCGCTTGCCACCCCATGTTGGCCGCCGCGACGCGCAAACTCGGCGACCCCACCTATCAAGCGTGGCTGGAGATGCGCGAACCCGTGAGCCACACCCGCGCGCTTCGTTACACCGGTTCGCTCACCCACCAGCGGCCCATCTTCCGTCGCATCCGCGAACGTTTGCAGAGCCGCGTCGTCCCGCAAGGCGAGCCCATCGAGGCTGAGAACGACGGCCCGTATGCCAAGAAGGGCGAGTCCGTTCTGGAGCTCGGCATGCACAAGGAGCCCGGCTCCAAGCCCTACTTCTCCAGCCTTGGCCGACTGGATGGAACCATGGACCACGCCGTCATCACAGCACTCGGCCCGGTCCCCGCCGGCCTCGATGAGGCGTACCCGTTCGCGCAGTCGGTCCTCCCTCGGCTCGAACATCTCGACCGAGGCCACATGGGCTGGGTCGGCGAGACAAAGGATTTGATGCTCGCCGCGCACCGCTTCGTCCCCGCCATCCCGGGATCTGGAGGGCGCGACGGAGCCGCAGATTTGGGAAAACTCCAGGTCATCCGCACCGCCGACTGGCAGTTCGGCGCAGGGGCCGGAGCGGCACTCACCGCGGGCGACTTGCGCCTCGAGCACAGCCGGGCAACGGAAAAACTGCGCACCGTCCACCTGAACGGCGAGCACATTCTCAGCCTGCGCGCCCAGGACGGCTTCTGGACCCTCAAACTCGCCGGCGCCCGCATTCTCCACACGGCGCTGCCAGGCTCCGCCAACCGCGTCGTCGTCGCGGCGGACTCCGTGCCGTTCAACCGCGCCGGCAAGTCGGTCTTTGCACAGTTCGTGAGAACCATCGACGAGAACCTGCGGCCGGGCGACGAATGCCTCGTCGTCGATGAGGCGGACACCCTCATCGCCGTCGGCCAACTTCTCCTTGCCCCCGACGAGGTTGCCGATTTCCGCAAGGGAATGGCTGTGCGCGTGCGCGAAAGCATCCCCACATAGCGCGCACCACGATTGGGCGGCCGCAGGCCGCCCTCGGGGTTCGAAGGGGCGGAGCCCCTCGATGGCTGTGCGCGTGCGCGAAAGCATCCCCACATAGCGCGCACCACGATTGGGCGGCCGCAGGCCGCCCTCGGGGTTCGAAGGGGCGGAGCCCCTCGATGGCTGTGCGGGTGCGCGAAGCGATTCCTGTCTGACTCTCCATCTGAACCGCTCGGGTCCGCTCCAGAGACGATGGAAACGCAATGTGCCAACCGGCTTCTCACGCTTCGCAAGAGCCGACGCTCCGTTTCATCCAACGCGTGGCACTCCGTCGCACTCTTGCACCAATCCCTTGTGGTGCCCATGCGTACTGCAATCCACCCGAAATCGGTCAAACGAAGCGTCGTCAGGGGCTTGTGTTCCGATGGCGAGTTCCATGCGAAATGGTGGGGTCTCCAGAATCGTCTGCCCGTTTGGGGAGACCTTTATTTCCCATCCCCGCTTCGCTGGAAACCCGGCTTCGGTCGAGACCTGTGAATCCTGTGGAGCCGCTGGGAGGCGGTGACGCGTGGGGTGGGACTCGAACCGATCGGATGGGAGGTTCACGTGTGGCTGTCAACGATCTTTTTGGGCAACTCCTGCAAGTAGAGCCCTTGTTCTCGAACAAGGAAGTCATGCGGGCATCCTACACGCCCGGCGACCTGCCGCACCGTGACGCCGAAATCCGCGGCCTCGGCTCGCTCCTCGTCCCCGCCCTGCGCGGCGAGACCCCGTCGAACGTCTTCATCTACGGCAAGACCGGCACCGGCAAGACCGCCTGCGTCAAGTACGTCGGCAAGGAGCTCTCCGCGAAGGGCCAAGAAATCGGCAAGCGCGTCAACCTCATCTACATCAACTGCGAGATTGTGGACACCCAGTACCGTGTCCTGCAGAACATCGCCAACCACTTCGTGGCGGCGGAGAACTGGGCGCAGCGCATTCCCTTCACCGGGTGGCCCACGGACGAAGTGTACGAAGCACTGCGGCGCTACGTGGACGGTTTCAAGAAGGGCGACGACCAGCAGTGGACCCGGGACACCGCTCGCGTCGCTGGCGAAGTCACCATCATCGTCCTCGACGAAGTGGACAAGCTGAAGGGCGACGAGGTGCTCTACAACCTCACCCGCATCAACGGCGACCTCGCCAACAACAAGGTCTCCGTCATCGGCATCAGCAACGACCTCAAGTTCACCGAATTCCTCGACCCGCGCGTCAAATCCTCGCTCGGCGAAGAATCCATGATTTTCGCCCCCTACGATGCCAAACAGCTCGAGGACATCCTGACGCAGCGCGCGAACATGGCGCTCAAGGAAGGCGTCCTCCAGGACGGCGTCATCCCCCTCTGTGCCGCCCTCGCCGCCCGCGAGCACGGTGATGCCCGCCGCGCCCTCGATCTCCTGCGTGTCGCCGCCGAACTGGCCGAGCGCGACCGCAACCCCAAGGTCAGCGACACCTACGTCCGCCTGTCGCAGAACAAGATTGAGCTCGACCGCATCTCGGAGGTCGTGCGCACCCTGCCGACGCAGAGCAAACTGGTTCTGCTGGCCACCATCCTTGGCGAGGAGACCAACAAGGACCAGGGCGTCCACTCGCTCACGACCGGCGAGGTGTTCGATGTCTACAAGGAGCTCTGCAAGAGCACGGGCAGCGACATCCTGACGCAGCGCCGCATCACCGACCTCATCTCGGAACTCGACATGCTCGGCATCTTCACGGCGCGCGTCATCAGCAAGGGACGCTACGGCCGCACCCGCGAGATTCAGATGAGCTGCCCCATCGACTCCACGAAGCGCGTCCTCGAAGAGGATGAGCTCATCCGCGGCGTCGTCGGGTTCAAGCCGAAGAAGCAGAACCGGTTGGTCTAACCCAAAACCCTCCGGCGGCCACAGATTTCACAGAGTTCTTCCTGACAATCGAACGGACCATTCGTTCGTAGTCGCATCGGCTCCGCCAACATTGCACAGATTGCGGCGCGGTTGAACCGCGAGCCGGATCTGCGACATTTTGGTAACCTTGCGCAAGAACGCTGGATGGCTTCACCGGTTTAGAGCCCGAATGAATCTGTGAAATCTGTGTGCTCCAGTTTCACGGCTGCGGGGGTTCCGCACTCTTGCGGCGCGCCTTCATGACACGTTCAACGACCCAGGGGCCGCCCAGCAGTACGGCAAGGACGAACCCCATCAGCAGCTTGGTGTCGCCCGCCGCGTTGGCGAAGTTGCACGGGCGGTTGACGTTGTTGCAGGAGAGGTCGTCGACGAAGAGCTTGACATGGCCGATCCACGGCAGTTCGCCGCGCGCTTTGCCGAGCACCCAGTCGACTTGGACCGGGCCGCTGAGCTGGCCAGCCGGGCACTGGTCCGCGTACGGGTTGTTGTCGCCTTTGGTGATGAATCCGGAATCCGCGGGCGTGAGCGGTCCATGCGGTCCGGCGGGGCGCAGTTCGCAGCGCGTGAGGCGGACGATGGCGGGGTGGCCGAGGTCGGAGTCGCGAAGGTCGGCGAGGTCGAGTTCGGGGATGGTGTAGGTGCCGTCCGTGTTCACCTGGAGCCAGAAGAGGGCGCGGTGGATGATGGGGGTCAAGTCGGAGTCATTGGGTCGGTACACCACGACATCGCCTTCCAAGCCGTAGCTGGACCGCTCTGCGGCGGCCAACGTGGTCACATCGTCCCGCTCGCCCACGGCGCGCACAAACACCAAGTCTCCAGGGTCGATGGTGCCGATGCGGCCGAAACTTGTGGCGTCGCAATCCTTCCCAAGCGACGGCCCAACGCCGTTGGCGTCGTCGTTGCCGCAGTGCATCATGGACCCCGAGGTCACCACGACGACCGGGTAACCGCCGGCGAGGGGCTGGCCGGTGGCGCCGTACAGAATGCTCACGAGGAGCAGAAGCGCCAGGGCGCCGCCCAGCAGTTCGCGAAGCAGCGGCCAGGGGCGGTCGCGGCGGGTCAGGAACCGATGCAAACGCGGTGCGCGTTCCTTGAGGCCGTCGAGGCGTCCCACGATTTTTGGAACTGCGGCGACCTGAAAAGCCTCCCCACCCGGGCTTCTCTACGCCGTTCCGGGTGACCTCCCACGTTTTCAGGGAAGACGGCCTCGCCCCATCATGGGCTCCAAACGGGTCGCCGTCCGCGCGGCCGGCGCCAACCTGCCGACGTCGTGGGGCGATTTCCGCATCCTCATCTACCGCGACATCCCGACCGGCAAGGAGCACACCGCCCTCGTCAAGGGGGACGTGGGGGAGACGCACTGCCCCGACCCCGTGCTGGTGCGCATCCATTCCGAATGCCTGACCGGCGACATCTTCGGCTCGCGCCGCTGTGACTGCGGGCCGCAACTGCACGAATCGCTGCGCCGCATCGAGCAGGCAGGGCGCGGCGTCATCCTCTATCTGCGCCAAGAAGGGCGCGACATCGGCCTCACCAGCAAGATCCTCGCCTACGAACTGCAGGAGCAAGGGCTCGACACGGTGGAGGCGAATCTCCAGCTCGGCCACCCGTCCGACGCGCGCACCTACGATGCGGCGCGCGACATCCTCAACGATCTCGGCGTGCATTGCGTGAAACTCCTCACCAACAACCCGGACAAGATTCACGCCATGCAGAAGTTGGGCTTCAACTGCCTCGAACGCATCGCGCTGGAATTGGCCCCCAACGCGACGAATCGCTCCTACCTCGAAACGAAGAAAGAGAAAATGGGGCACCTGCTGGACAAAGTATAGGCGCGCCCCGCTCTGTCAACGACTCTCGCCGAGCCGTTTCGTCATCAAGTGCCGATTGTGGTCGCGTTAGCCCAACCGCTTGTAGAGGCCGTGGGCGCGGAGGTTGGCGTGGTCCACTTCGAGATGGAGCTCCACCACGTTGAGACCGACGGCGACATTCTCCAGTTCGTCGAGAAGCCGAGACCCCAGCCCGCGTCCCCGTGCGTCCGGTAGAGAGTTCATCCACGAAGGCGTCGCGGCCGCCGAACTCGACCGAGTAGCCGAGGCAGAGAATGGCGTAGCCCACCAACGCTCCTTTCTCTTCGGGGAGGAGGGCAACGCCCAGCATCGGGTTGGAGAGGAGGCCGCGAAGCGCGCTCGTCCGGCGGGCGGCCGTGCTGACGATGTTCTCGTGGCGATGGAAGTCGGCGACGAGCGGACCCAACCGGTCGAGGTCGGAGGGTGCCGCGCGGCGGAGGGTGGCAGGCAAGGTGGTTTCACGCACCCCCTCCCAAACCCCTAAACCCTTCCCTGGAGTCGAGAGAACCTGTCGAGACGGGATGAGCGGCCACATTATCGTCAAAGGAGCAAGAGAGCACAATCTCAAGGGCATCGATGTCAAGATTCCGCGCAACAAGTTGGTCGTCGTCACCGGCCTCTCCGGCTCCGGCAAGTCAAGCCTCGCCTTCGACACCATCTACGCCGAGGGCCAGCGCCGCTACGTCGAGTCGCTCAGCTCCTACGCCCGGCAATTTTTGGGCCAGATGAAGAAGCCCGAGGTGGACCACATCGAGGGCTTGTCCCCCGCCATCTCCATCGACCAGCGCACGACGAGTCGCAACCCGCGCTCCACCGTGGGCACGACGACGGAGGTGTACGACTACCTGCGCCTGCTCTGGGCCCACGTCGGCACGCCGCACTGCCCGAAGTGCGACCGGAAAATCGGCAAAATGTCGGTGGACCAAATTGTCAGCGAGGTTCGCAAGCTGGGGGACGGAACGAAAATCCAGGTGCTCTCCCCCATCGTGCGCGACCGCAAAGGGGAGTACCAGCGCCTCTTCAAGGACCTCCAGGCGCAGGGCTACAGCCGCGTGCGCGTGGACGGCGAGTTCGGCGACGTGGACCAGGAATGGAAACTGGAGAAGACCTTCAAGCACTCCATCAGCATCGTCGTGGACCGCCTCACCGTCAAGACCACTGACCCAAAAGATGCGGAAGAATTCCGCAGCCGACTCACCGATGCCGTCGAGACCAGCCTCAAGGCGGCCGAGGGGCTCGTCGTGGTCTGGTGGCAAGGCAACGAGGGCGGAGGCAAGGCGAAGAAGGAGCACGAGGAGCTCTACTCGGAGGCGTTCGGCTGCCCAGACCACGGTGCCATCCTGGCCGAATTGACGCCCCGCATGTTCAGTTTCAACGCGCCGCACGGCGCTTGTGCTACTTGCAGCGGTCTCGGTCATTCGATGCAGGCCGACGAGGACAAAATCATCAAGGACACGACCAAAAGCGTCCGACAGGGGGCGTTCCACTCGGACGTCTTCATCATGAAATCCTGGATGGGCCGCTGGGTCTCCTACGTCGCGGAGACGCTCGACATCAGCCTCGACACGCCGTGGAAGTCGCTCTCCCAGGAGGACAAGGATGTCCTGCTCCTTGGCGCCCCAGACAACATTCCGACGCGCTGGGGCGGCGAATCGAAATGGGAAGGGCTCGCAACGCGCATGCTCCGGCTCATGCGCGAATCGGCATCGGACAAGGCCAAGGAGCGCATCCTGGAATTCATGACGGAGCGCCCCTGCGCCACCTGCAAAGGCTGGCGCCTCAAACCGGAAGTGCTCGCCGTCACCATCCACGACGAATCGGTCATCGCCGTCACGAAACGCAGCGTCACCGACTCCCTCGCCTGGTTCCGCGCCCTGCCTGGCCACCTCTCCGAGCGCGAAAACAAGGTCGCCAAAGAAATCCTCAAAGAGATCGTCGAACGCCTTCGCTTCCTCGACGACGTCGGCCTCGGCTACGTCAGCCTCGACCGCACCTCCGGCACACTCTCGGGCGGCGAGTCACAGCGCATCCGGCTCGCGAGCCAGATTGGCAGCGGCTTGCAGGGTGTTCTCTATGTTCTCGACGAGCCGAGCATCGGCTTGCACCAGCGCGACAACCACCGGCTGCTTACGACGATGCGCCGTCTGCGCGACCTGGAGAACACCGTCCTCGTCGTCGAGCATGACGAAGACACGATGCGGGAGGCGGACTACCTCATCGACCTCGGCCCCGGCGCCGGCGAGCATGGCGGTCGTCTCATGGCCGCTGGAACTCCCGCCGAAGTGGCCGCTTCGAAAGAATCCCTCACCGGCCAATACTTGAGCGGCAAACTCACCGTCGAAGTCCCGCAAAGCCGGCGCCTTGGCAACGGCAAGACGCTGCGGATTCTTGGCGCCGAGGAGAACAACCTGCAGAAGATTTCCGTGGACATTCCGCTCGGCCGCCTCGTCGCGGTGACGGGCGTGTCAGGCTCCGGCAAGTCCACGCTCATCAACGAGACGCTCTACAAAGCCGCAGTCCGCTCGCTCGGCTCCACCGCTGGCGAGCCGCCCGGCAAGCACCAGGCCATCATCGGCCTGCAGAACGTGGACAAGGTCATCGACATCGACCAGGGCCCCATCGGCCGCACGCCGCGCAGCAACCCCGCCACCTACACGGGTACCTGGACTCCCATCCGCGACCTCTTCGCGATGACGCAGGACGCCAAATCGCGCGGCTACGGGCCGGGCCGCTTCAGCTTCAACGTCAAGGGCGGCCGCTGCGAGGCGTGCGAAGGCGACGGCGTCGTCAAGATCGAGATGCATTTCCTGCCCGATGTCTATGTCCCCTGCGAAATCTGCAAAGGAGCGCGCTACAACAAGGAGACGCTCGCGGTGACGTTCAAGGGCAAGAACATCCAGCAAGTCCTGGAACTCTCCGTCGAGGAGGGGCTCGCCTTTTTCGAGAACCACCCGCAGATTCGCAACAAGCTGGAGACCATCGCCGACGTCGGCCTCGGCTACATCCGGCTTGGCCAGCCTGCGACGCAGCTCTCCGGTGGCGAGGCGCAGCGCGTCAAACTTGCGACCGAGCTCGCCAAGCGCGGCACCGGCAAGACGCTCTACATCCTCGATGAGCCGACCACCGGCCTGCACGTACACGACATCAAGCACCTGCTCGGCGTCCTGCAGCGCCTCGTCGATGCTGGCAACTCGGTCGTCGTCATCGAGCACAACCTCGACGTCATCAAGTGCGCCGACTGGGTCATCGACCTCGGCCCCGAAGGCGGCGACGCCGGCGGCCTCGTCATTGCCGAAGGCACCCCCGAAGAGGTCGCCTCGGTCAAGGAATCCTACACGGGGCAGTTCCTTGCGCCACTCCTGGCAACCCCGGTTGAGGCGCCAACGCGCCGCAAAGCGAAGCGCTGAGTTTCGGCTACGGCTGCCGGTAGGGCGCCCAAGCGTCCACCAAAGTTTCCGTGGTGTAGGGCTTCGCGACCTTGCCGGTGCGCGCGTACCGGTAGAGCCCAGTCTGGTACAGAACGCTCGCCGCCTGGCCGAGACCGGAGAGAAGCATCACGACGGCCAAGTACACGCCAAGCAGGATGAACAGCGGCACGAGCCCCGCCAGGACGTTGCCGCCCTTCACGGCGAGGAGCATGAGCGGGAATGTGAGCCCAATCAGGATGAGGCCCAGCAGCAAGATGGGCACCATGAGGACGAGGCCAATGGTGACGAGGCCGGCGGTCGCCTTGCCCCACTGCGAGCGCGCCAGATCCGTTGAGGCGCGCAGCGCTCCCATCGCGCTGGCCTCGCGTTCGACGACGAGGATGGGAATGACGAAGAACGAGGCGACCGCCCACCCCATCATGCCAACGGTCTGGACCGCGGCGCCGATGTAGGGGACGATGCGCAATTTGTCGAGAAGGACACCGATGACCTGGAAAATGCCAGCGACGAGCAGGGCGACCAAGTTGAAGCGCGCCAGTGGCCCGACGGCCGAACGCGCCCGCTTCCACGCTTCCGCGCGCGTGATGGTCTTGCCGCCCATCTCCTCGTGCGCCGCGAAGCAGAGGGCGGCGTTGAGGAGGCTCGCGAAGAGGCTGGCTGGGTAGAGGATGGGGAGGAGAACGACGAACAGAACCAAGGGGAGCAGCGTGCTGCTGATGCCCCACGCCTCCATGAGCGGCCGACCCCACAAGGTGAAGGTACCGGCCGGGACGGCAACGGCAACCATCATGGTGACGGAGGCGAGAATCGGGAAAACCCAGAGGTCGCGTCGCTTGCGCAGCAGGGTGAGGCTCTGGCTCAAAATGGCACGGCTGGTGGCCCAACGTTCGCGGAACGGAACTTTGACCTTCATCGCGCAACCAATCCGACGCGACGCAAAAGGGCTTTCGGCCTCGAACCCGGCGGCGCGCGGCGCAGCCTCCTCGCTGGAAAAGATGATAAACGGACCAACCTCTTTTGTCTCGGTTGGGACTGCGTGTCGCTCTACCTCTTCCGCATCGCCGTCCGTGACGAGCCGGGCGCCCTCGCCCGCGTCACAGGCTACCTCGCCGATTGGAAGGTCAACCTGTCTGGCTTCGTCGTCGACCCCGGCGGCATGCAGATCCTCACCAACGACCTCGCCGCGGCCAAGCAAGCATTCGACGAGGCGGGCGTCATGACCATTGTGACCCCCGTCCACGAGCTCACCGTTCCGCACCAGCCTGGCGCTCTTGCAGACATCAGCCGAACCCTCAGCAACGCGGGCATCGACATCGTGAGCGCATTCGGAATCGCCCACGGCGACATCGGCCGCCTCGTCATCCTGGCGAGCGACGCCGAGCGGGCCGGCCCCATTCTCCAGTCGTACGCGTCACCCCCGACGAACAGTGCGCGCAACATGAAGATTTGATTCATCGAACGGCTTAAGAGAGACACCAAAGTCGCCGCGTCTGCGCCCTGAGCATTTTTGCTTGGGCCACCTCCTGGACGAGGCGCGCACGGTCGAGTAGTGTAGCGGCCAATCATGGTGCCCTCTCACGGCACCGACCCGGGTTCAAATCCCGGCTCGACCACTCAAAAGCTTCGCGCGAGCGAAGCGAGCAAGAAGGTTTTGAGTGGCTGAGCGAACAAGCGGCGAAGCCGCGCCGTTCGCCGAAGAAGGCTTCCGGCCTTCGTCAGAAGGCCGGAAGCTCCACGGTCGCGCAGCAGCGCGACCGACAGAGAATCATTTTCCATCCTTAGGCACTCGGATAGTCGTGGAGTCCAAGTTGGAACCGTTCTGGAGTCTCCTCGAACGGATGCGCTCCAGCAAGCTCTGGTTTTTCCTGCTCCTCCTCCCGAACCTCATCGGGATTAGCTTCGGCTACTACTATTACTACGAAGTCGGGCAGTTCAATCCCGCCTCGAGCTACTTCCGCGATTACGCGCTCTGGCCGTTCATCCCGGACTCGCCCAACGCGGTCTTGCTTTGCCTCGTCGCGCTGACGGGGTACACGTTTTTCGGCAAACGAAGTCGGCTCCTCGACGGCATCGCCTTCACCGCGATGTTGTACGTTGGCCTCTGGACCACATTCCTTTTCCTCGCCTATCCGCAGCAGCTCGGGACGTTCGAGTGGGGCAGCACAAACAATCTGCTCTTCTTCAGCCACATGGGAATGCCGCTGGAAGCATTGCTTTTCCTGCCTGCGCTACGCAAGGATGCTACGTCGTGGGCGATTGCTGGCGCCGTCGTGGCGTGGAACCTGCTGAATGTTGGCCTGGATTACTGGGGACCGCACCTGCACCCGGCTCCGTTTTTGCATCCGTCCGATGGAGTGCTTCACTCCTGGAGCCCGTGGGTTATGGCCGTCACGTTGGTTGGGTACCTCTGCGTAACATTCAAGAACAAGAAGGCCGCGAAGACGAAACTACGCCAACCAGTGTCCTAGGCGGGTTATATTCGCCCCGTGCTTGCCAATATGCGGTAAGACCATGGCCCGAACCTCGACTCGCCCTATGATGCTCGTCGCCCTCTTTTCCCTGGTTCTTCACATCCCTATCGCAACCGATGCGGGCCCGATCCTTCCCCCCGAACCGATTGCCGACCAAGCGGCACTGGCTGCCTCCGCAATGTTTGCGCAGGCGGCAACTCTTGCGCTTGCGTCCGACCCCTGGGCGTTCTGCCCGCAGCAGATTGACCCATGCCCCGAGATTGTGGAGAAAATCGGCAAGGAATTGCAGGAAATCACGGAGTGCATTGACCAGAAAATTGGGCAAGGCGAGCCTCCGGAAGTCATCGTGCGGGATTGTGTTCTCGGCGCGACAGGCTTGGCTTGCGCGAGCTTCACGCATGAGAACAATAACTTTTTCCTCCCACGGCCCAACAGCCAGCACAAATTCCGTTATGAGAGCGGTCTTCTGGAATCGTTTGAATTCGAAATAATTGTCGGAGGGCACAAAAACCCTGTTTCGCCACAGCCAACAAGGAGCGAACCAGGAGTTCTGACAATTGATTTCTCCTTATCCGTCAACACCGGGTGCCGCTATGCCCCATAATGAAAAATTCCTAGCCGCAATTTGCGGAGGGATTGTCTTCTTTAGCGGCTGTGCCAGCACCTCCATGCAATCGGCCGAACCGACGGCTGAACCCTCCAGTGTTGCACTCAATTCTCGGGATCCGCACTGGTCAGATTGCAAGGCGCTCTTTACAAGCGTTGTTTTGCCTGACAGTTTGGCTCCGACAATTTCTCCACCCACCTGGAATGAACCCCCATTAGGGGGCCTTGGTGCTGAACTTAAAACAGAAGTGTACGAGTGCGAACGAGTCAAATGGGGAAAATTCGAGCGAGGCCCGGTCCGCATGATGTGGGAACTTCATACGGGCATCCTTCCACCCGAAAAATGCGACTCCAACAGAACCTTTCCAATCGCATTTGTAATGCAAGTTCTTGTCAATGACGCAGAATTGGTAGAATATATGGCTATGGAGCTTGGACTGCCGGCGCGCTTTGCTAACATATCGCTTCGGGAATCCCTTGATCCGCCGCATTATTCCCAAGCCTGGAATTGGAACGTGCCCGAGTTCCCGGAATCTACTCTCGAATCGTTCGTGGTGGGTGGGGAAATAGATGAGACAAAAGAGATTGGACGTATTGTGTGGGTCAGCACTACATCCCTTTTCTTTATGGATTGGTCATCAACACTTCGAAACACCTACACGAACAAGTGGCTAGTTCATGGGGTACTTGCGGCTCCAATGTATTACGCGTCCCTTGGCATTCCAACGTTCATATCCGACGGTGCATCCACTGGAAATTACGCCATGACTGGACACATGTGGGAATTCAGTGATTTCCAATGCGAACACCCACGCTAGCAACCATCGCCATCCTCGGCTTGATTGCCTCGGCTTCTGCGGCGGTCGTCTCCTCCCGCGACTTAGATTTCCTTGAGCCGGCAAGCGTGGATGGAAGAATTTCCGGCCTTGGGGTGCAACGTGTCCTTTTCCTTTTCGACGAAGACCATTCCGCGTCGTTCGCATTGACCATTGCTGAAGGCCGCCTGGTCAATGAGACCATTCGGCAGTTGGAGTGGAAACAGCAACTGGCAGGTGGTGGAGAGACGCCGCCGACACCCGTTCAATCCGAGACCAGCTTGGGCTCGGGGACGGCGAAAATGCAGTTGGGCCGACGCGGCCCGGCCAGCCTCTACATCGCCGCCTCCGACATCCAGATTGAGGGCGCCGCCAGCGCAGAACTCTTGCTGAAGGTTGGTGACTCATCCATTGCCTCCTATTTCTCGAGCGCCGATGGGCATCCAGAAGAAATCAATGCGCCAACACGCCGGCCGACGAGATTTTTGTCGTCGCCCGCCACGGACTCCAGAATGTCGTCATCCAGGCTTCGGGCATTTCCCTGGTGCAATGGTTCAATGCCGAAGTGGATTGCTCCGGACTCTCTTCGTGTCCATCCGGCGGCGGACTTCGTACCACGCGGCAGTCATTAGGTGCAGCCGGATACGCAAACGTCCACGAGGCGTCACATGAGTCGATTGCGCTTGCAACCGGCACGTTGGTCGGCTCCGGGCAGGCAACCGGTGCCGCGTTTGGCGGCACAGCCTGGAGCGCGGTCGTTGAGGGACGGGTCCGCCTCCCCCTCGCCTCTCCATCCTCGGCCTGCGAGGGCTGCCTCCTGCCCGACGGCAAGACCCTGCAAGTGACGGGACTTGTCGAGCTGTCGAACCTCCGGGCGTCCGGGGAGAATCGCATGATTGCCAGCGTCGGCGGCGACTTCAGCGAAGTCCGTTTCGATGAGCAATCCATCGCGCCCGCATTGTTTGGGAAAGCGGGCCTGGCTGTCGGTGCCGTCGCCGCTGTCGGAGTCGTCGCAGTTCTTGCCAAATTCCTCGGCACCGCTCTCCTCACTCGCCTCAAACGCGACCCGCTTGAGCATCCAAAACGGCAGCAAATCTACGCGTACATCAAGGAAAAACCGGGGGCAACGTTCCGCGAAGTCGCTCGACGGACCGACACGCCAACTGGCACCGCCCGCCACCACCTCTCGATGATGAAGCGGCATGACCTCATCGTGGAGCATCCGCACGGTGCAACCATGCGCTTCTTCGAAAACCATGGCAAATACGATGCCTCCTGGAGCCGCGTCGTCCTGTTGCGCGAAGAGCCGTTGCGGCAGCTCCACGAGTGGCTCGCCGCGCGCCCGGAAGCTCCCCAGAAAGATGTCCTCGAAGCGATGGCCAGCGAGTTCGGCTGGGGCCGCAGCACGACGCAACACCGCTTGACCCGTCTTTGCGAGGGCGGCCTTGCAGCGGTTCGACTTCAGGGCCGCTTGAAATTCTACGCGGTGCGGCCCAACGCTGCCCCTCGGCCGGCGGTCGGGTTCGTAGCGGTCGCCTCGTCACCAACCGCAGCCACAAACGCCTAAATAGGAGTGCTTTGTCGCAACGCCCAATCCGGTGCTCCTGATGTCTCTCTGGCAAGGTACCTCCACTCGCAAGCCCTCCGGCGGACGCCTCATCTCGGCCCGCAACAAGCGCCGTTTCGAGGTCGCCCCCGAAGACGCCGAGACCAAGCTCGGCAGCCACGTCCAGAAGCTCATCCGCTCGCGCGGCGCCCACCAGAAGGTCAAGCTCCTCGCCACCGACTCCGTGAGCGTCATGGACAAGAAGACGGGCAAGGCCAAGAAGGCCACCATCAAGACCGTCACCGAGAACGGCGCCAACATCCACTACACCCGCCGCAACATCCTCACCAAGGGTGCGGTCGTCGACACCGACGCGGGCAAGGTCAAGATCACCTCGCGCCCCGGCCAGTCCGGCGCGCTCTCCGGCGTCCTGATTTAAACGGGGCCATCATGGTCTCGAAGGGGCTGGACCGTTTCGTCCTGTGGCCTCACTACTTCGATGCTCGGCTGAGCCGCAAGGCGGGCCGCCGCGTCAAGGCGGAGCTCGCCGTCAAGGCGCCCGACACCAGATGGGTCGAAGTGGCCGCCAAACGGGCCGGCTTGGACCCCGAGGTCGAGGAGTCCGCTCGCCACCCGTCGGTTCCCTACGAGCGCTCTGGCCGCGTCGTGGTCGCCCGCAAAGGCAGCAAGGAATCGGTTGTTGAGGCGGTCGCCGCCAAGATGCGGGAGAGCCAAGAGGCTCGCGAACCGCGCTGAAAGTGTCACTTCGGGCGCGTCAGCTTCCTTCCCGTCGGCGCAGGAACGTCACCAGGACGAGCAGCCCAACCAACGCCTCGATGCCGATTGACGGAGTGGTCTGGCGTGGACGCGCACCGCCGGACGGTGCCCCGGTTGCGACCGCTTCGCCGCTTTCCGGGTCAATGTGGACGAGCGTGATGTCGCGTCCGCTGTACGCCTCGCAGAGTTCGTAGAGGGCGGCGCGGGCCTGGAACTCGCCCTCCAGTTCAAGGGTGTACGGCAACGGCTGCAGCGGCGCCACGACATGGCTGCCCGTCGCGGGTCCGATGCGCACCGGCGGGTCGCCGACTTCGTGCGAGTAGGTGAGCGGGAAACCGAAGAAACAATCACTGTAGTCGAAGGGCAACTGGAACCTCTGCGTATAGCTCCCGGGCGCCAAGTCGCGGTCGTCGTTCTGGTAGTAACAGCTGACCGCCTCGGTTTCGTGTTGGGCAAGGACGCCGAGGCTGGCCGTGCCGTCCAGACTGTTGGTCCACGAGAGCTGACCCGTCACCTCGGTGAGGCGATCATGGTATCCTCGGTTGATGTCGGGGTCGGCGTGGAAAGGAATGACGGTTGGCTGCCACTCCACCGAGCCGTAGGTGGACCCAAGATACTCCTGCGTGGCAACGGAAGCGCCGCCCCACGTGCCTTGGATGGTGGCATGGACGCTCGCATTGTACAGGCGCACGGTCGCCTCGTCGCTTCCGCCCACGAAATAGGCCGGGGACAGCCACTCTTCGGTGTGCTCCCGGTCGGAGGCCACGGTGAGGTGGATGTCGCGGTCGGCGGGCACCTCGGCGGTGAAGGTTCCATCCTCGCTGCGCAGCCCCATGACCGCGAGGATGAGCGTGCCGTTGACCTCCCGTTGCGAAGCGTCCTGCGCCCACCAGAAGAGAGCGGACGCAGCACTTAGGCCATCGTCATCCTGGACGGTGAGCCGGACGGTGCGCGGGCCGTTCCCGCCCTCGGCGGGGGCGTCGTCCGCAACATCGAAGGCGGTGAACGGGGCCTCGCAGTCGGCGCAACCGGCCAGCAGGATGGCCGTCACCACGAAGAGGACGCCTCGGACAACCGACACGCGGGCAAGGCGTTTCCAGCCATCATAAAACTGCTGGCGGGGCGGCCTCAAGCGCCCAGAACGTGCCGCGCGATGACCAAGCGCTGAATCTCGCTCGTCCCTTCGAAGATCTCGAAGATTTTGATGCCAGCGCGACCTTCAAACGAAGGTCGATCACGTTGGACGGCGGGGCGCTCGCTTCGCTCGGCCCCGCAGGCCGTTACGCGCCCAGAACGTGCCGCGCGATGACCAAGCGCTGAATCTCGCTCGTCCCTTCGA
>JBBSVM010000004.1:0-67028 GCA_038046785.1 Thermoplasmatota archaeon | reverse complement strand
AGATCTCGAAGATTTTGATGTCGCGCATGTAGCGTTCGACAGGGTAGTCTTTGGTGTAGCCGTTGCCGCCGTGAATTTGCACCGCGTCGATGGTCGCTTTCATCGCCATCTCGCTGGCAAACAGTTTGGCACGGCTCGCCGCGTGGGTGTAGGGCTGGCCTTGGTCGCGTAGCCAGGCCGCCTTGAGGTAGAGCGTGCGCGCCGCCTCAATCTGGACATCCATGTCCGCGAGTTTCCACTGGATGGCCTGGTTGCTCGCGATGGGGCGGCCGAATTGGTGGCGCTCCTTGGCGTAGGCGACACTCGCCTCGAAGGCGGCACGGGCGATGCCGACGGAGCCGGCGGCTGCCATGATGCGGCCGGTGTCCAGCGTCGCCATGGCAATCTTGAATCCCTCGCCTTCGCGCCCCAGCAGCGCATCTTTCGGCAGCACCATCTCCTCGAAGAAGAGCTGGTTCGTCGTGCTGGCGTTGAGGCCGAGCTTGTGCTCGTTGCGTCCAACCTTGAACCCCTTCGTCTTGGTCTCGACGAGGAAGGCGCTGATGCCTTTGGCGTCCTTCGAGTTGGGGTCGGTGCGGGCGAACAGGACGCAGAGATCGGCAACGGCGCCGTTCGTGATGAACTGCTTGGCGCCGTTCACGACGTAGGTATCGCCAACGCGGCGCGCCGTCGTCGTGAGGCTGCCAGCGTCGCTGCCCGATTGCGACTCCGTGAGCGCGTAGCAGCCGAGGATGGCTCCCGACGACAGGCCGGGAAGGTAGCGAGTCTTCTGCGCCTCGGTGCCGAAGTTGAGGATGGGACCGACGCTCAGGCTGGCGTTGGCGCCGAAGATGACGGAGTGGCTGGCGTCTGCGACAGCGAGCTCTTCCGCGACGAGGGCGAAGCTGACGTAATCGGCGCCCGGGCCGCCGTACAGTTCGGGAACCGTGATGCCCAGCAATCCGAGTTCGCCCATGCGCTTGGCGGTCGCCATGGGAAAGCTGTGGTCGCGGTCGTGTCGCGCCGCAACCGGGGTCACTTCGGCACGAGCGAACTCCCGCACCATGTCGCGCACCATGCGCTGCGACTCGCTCAGCTCGAATTGCACGGACCAGCCAGGAAAGGCCGGGTTGATGAAGGCGACGAAGCCCGCCTTGGCTGCCAAAAAACCTCAACAAAGTTGTTTGCGTGCCAAAAGCGATTAGATGTGGTTCTGAGTCGCAACGGCCATGACCGTTCGACCCACACTCGCCTGCCTCCTCTTGGCGCTCCTTGTAGCCGGTTGCGCGCAATCCGACTCCACAGCAACCAGCAGTGCGCCGCCGACGTCGTCCGAGCCGCCGGTTGCCGAGGAGACGCAGCGGCCGGGAGAGTCCTCGGTGCGCGAAACGCTCCAAGTGGACGGTGAGACCCGGACCGTGTTCGACCTCGGTGGCTGCCTCAACCCGCGCCTGCTGTTTGTTCTCGATCCCGCCGAAGCGCAGGCGCTTCTCCCGCCAGGCTTCCGCACCGCCGACGTCACCGACCTCACCCAGTTCGTGAACCCCGACCTGCGCTCCCCCATTCCGGCCAACCGCGCCGTGGGAGGCTACGACCTCCTTTCGTGCGCAACCGACTCGCTCAGCGGGACGGCGGCCACATTCTCGCAAATTGGCATCCTGGTGCAGCCGCCGAATCTCGGAGACCGGACGCCGACCGACAACGCCACCTTCGATCTCTATCTCCTCGCCTTGCATGTTGGACAGCCGGCGTGGCAGGAGTTCCTGCTCAAGTCCGGGTTCACGGCGGAGACGGCGCCCATCGTCACGGTCGAATCGGAGGCCGCGGAATTGCTGCTCGACAACCACCAAGGCTCGGGCTCCGTCGCAATCGGCGAGCCGCTCGCGGAGGCGACCTACGTCCTGCCCTCCGCCGGGAACCCGCTCGACTTCCGCGCCCGCTACTGGCACGTCGGCGCCAACGGCACTTTCTACATGGATTTCCGACTCCAAGAGACCGTGCGCGCCGGAGCGATTCCAACCTGCTCGCACGCGGAGGGCTCCGTCTTCGCGCAAGTCACCGGAACCACGACCTGCCTGGACGGCGAGCGGTTCGTCGCGGCGGGCCTCGACACAAAGATTCAGGGAGTCGCATTCTGGGCGCCGGGTGTCTTCCCCATCGTTTGACGGGTTGCCCTTCGCGCTGCGAATCGCCCCTACGCAAGTTCCAGACGACCGACCACGCGCTGCGGCGCCCCATCCTGGTGGAACAGGATGCCGCGCTCGCCCGGGAGCACAATGAGCCCCTTGTCGAGCGTCCCGGCAATGGTGCCCTCTTGCCCAGGCCCCGGAGCGTCCGCGGTGAGGCGAAGCGGAACGTACTGCATGCCGACGCCGACCTGGACGACGGCGCCCGCTTTCAGGGGCTGGCGGCTGAAGGCGCTGCGCTTGAGCTTGAACGTGACTGCTGCGCCACTCGGATGAATGGCGACCGGCGCGTCGGCGGGGGCGAGGACCATGCCGCGGTCGAGCATCTCTGGCGGCGTGTTGCGCAGCGCGAGGCCGACGCGGTCGCCGGGGAGCGCCTCGTTCACATCCACGTCGTGGATCTGGATGCTGCGAATCGGGCTGATGACTTTCTCGGGGTAGGCGTAGAGCGTTTCGCCCTTCTTCAGCGTCCCCTGCTTGACGACGCCGAGGATGACTGCGCCGACCCCTTTGACGTTGAAGTGGTGGTCGATGGGAACGGCGACCGGCTTCTCCTTGCCCGAGCGTTCAGGAGCGGCAGCGAGGTGGGCGCGCGCTGCGGCCCAATCGGGTTCCGTCTGGATGGGCCACGCCTCGAGCACGGTGCCCTTCAGGATGGGCTTGAGCGCTTCCGGTTGCAGGTAGTTCTGCAAGATGACGATGCCGTGCGTGATGCCGGCCGCATCGGCGGCGAGAATCTGCTCACCAATCTGGGGCGTCAACTTGTCCACGACGAGGGCGGCCGAGTCACAGTTGAGCACCGCATAGGAGAGCGGCTTGAGCGCCGCCGGGTACTGCGCCGGAATGATGGTGATGGCTTGCCGGCCGTTCTCCTTGAATTCGTGCAGGTGCATGTCGGACTGCGTCCCGACCTTGCCGAATTCCTTGCGCGCTTCGAGGTTCCCCAGGAGGGCCGCCGTCAATCCCGTCATCGCGGCGCCCACTCAGGATGCCCCCATAAGCCGTCCGCAACCTCCCAAGGCGTGCCCTTTTCTGGGGCCGTCCAGTCGGCAACGGCGTGAGCGAACCTGCCGCCCCCCCGGCGACCCCTGACAGCCCCCCGGCCACGCCCTCGACCACGCCGGAGTCCGCTCCCGCCGTGCCCCCCAACACGGTCGCCGCTGGCGACAAGGGGGGCTTCTCGTCTTCCCAAGCCGAAGACGTCGCCTCCGCGGCTCGCGTGATGGGTGAAGAAGCACGCGTCAAGCAAGAGCGCAGGCTTGCCGACGAAAAACGAGCGCGCACCAAAGTCAAAGCGGCCGGTATCATCATGCTCATTTTCGGCGTCTTCGTCGCGATTCAGGCCGGCCCCGCCGCGTTCCTTTACACCCAGCCCTCGACCTGGGAGTCGCAGCCGGGCGGTCATCTCATCGTCGAGGTCGCCGGCCACCCCAACGCCACCGTGCAGTTCCTCTACCCCGACGGAACGACGACCACGGGCACGACCAACAGCACGGGGGCCGTCGGCCTCAATGCGACGGTTGCGTCGTTCACGTTGCGCGTCACGGACGGAAACCTCACCGCCGAGCGGCTCGCCATCATCCCGCAAGCGACCGCCCTCGTCGCCCCCATCTCTTTCGACGAACCAAACGGCACCCGCGTCGGCTTCGACCCCGCCTCGGCGCACTGGCTCTGGGTTCCAACCGCCGTGGCCCTCCTTGTGGCGCTCGGTGGCATCGCCGCCTTCCGCCGCAACGCGCAGACCCTTGCCCTCACCGGTGCCTGGGCCTACCTCGCTGGCGCGCTCTACCTCCTGGTCTCGATCTTCTTCAACGCAAGCGGCATCATCTTTGCCGCCACCGCCGCCGGCTGCCTCTACTTCATCCACCGCAACCGCAGCCTCATCAAGCCGGGCTGGGCGTTCTGGCGCAGGGCGTGACCGGCGTGCAAGGCTGGGTCGCGTGCGGCGAGTGCTCCACTCGCTACGATTCGGCCACGTTCACGTTCTGCCCGCGCTGCGGCTCGGTCCGCTCGACGGCGATCGCGACGACCCTGGGCGCCGTGCCGCAACGCCCGCCCGCCCCACTGGACCGCCGCCTGCAATTGGGGGGCGCACTCCTGCTTGCCCTTGGTCTGCTGGCGGGCAGTCTCGCCGGATACGCGCTCGGCCCCGGATTCTCGGATGTCGAAGCGAGTGTGGGCGACCTGCTCCTCAGCCAGCCGGGCGCCATTCCCGGAGGAACGTTGTCGCTTCGCACCCTGGTCGACGGCGTGCCGACCCCCGCCAACCTGACCTTGCTGACGGGCGGTCTGCCCTTCGCCAACCTGACTTCCGACGGGTCGGGCTGGGCCAACGTGACACTGGGCAGCAACGGCGCGGTCGAGGTGCGCGCCGAGGCGGCCAACCGCACCGTGGTGCGGCGCATCTTGGTCCTCGAGGGAACCTCCGCCTCCCTGGTGCTCGACCTCGCCCGCGACCCGACGGACGCTCCGTGGCACGGACTGTCGCTTGCACTCAACACCGGCCTGGGAGCTCTCGCGGTCGCGGCAGCCCTCCTTGCGTTCGGGGGCATCGCGGCCCTCGCGCGCCGTCTGCGCTGGCTCGCCTACCTCGGTCCGCTTCCTGCCCTCGCCCTCGGACTTTTCCTCGCTCTCGGTGCGGGAGTGGGCGGCCTCGCCGTGGCAGCAATGCTCGGTGTTGCGTACGGTTTGGTCATCACGGGACGTTCTGGATTCCGCTGAACCCGGTGTCGTGTCCGCTCAGGCGGCCTGGCGCCGCCGTGCAGCACGCGGCGGCAGAACCTGGGCCTCCGCGGGCTCCGGCGCTGCGAGGGTGTCGCTGCGTCCGCAAGCGGGGCAAGTGAGCGTCGTGGCTCCCGTGAGGCTGCGCGGGGTGCTGAATTTCGTGCCACAGTTGGGGCAGCCGACGCGCAGGATGGGCAGCTGGTCCGGTGTGGTCGGCGCGAGCGTATCTGCGGAGAGGCTCGGGATGACCTCGCTGAGCGAACAGTTCGGGCAGAGGATGCGGGTCTCCACCGTCGGGTCCTGTGCGACGTCGAAGGCGGTCCGGCAGCGGCCGCAGGTGATGTGGAGCGTGCGCGGCGCCGGAGCGTCGGGGCGCAGCCAGGGCAGGATCGGCGTGGATCCGCCGGCGGCGCGCACGGCGGCACGGTCGTCGCGGATGGACGCGTAGGTGGCGCGGCGGGCAGCCCGGTTCGCCTTGCGCCGTTCGCGCCCCTCGTCGAAGCGGGAGCCGGCGTAGCGCGACTGCTTGAGCGCCTCGCCCAACTCGATGAGGAAGGCAGGATCGTTGCTCAACTCGACATCAATCTCGATGCCGTGGCCAACGCTCGCACGTTCCGCGGCCCAGTACCGGTTGAGGCGGGACTGCTCCCACGCGATGTAGAAGCAGTTGCCGAGGATGGGAACCAAGGTGGCAACCCAGAGGAGCACGCCGTTGCCGTGCCGGATTCCGGACCCCGCCAGCATGGCTTGGGCGCGGCGCGCGGTGAACAGCGTGACGACGGTTGGCCCGCCGACGGGGAGACAGAGCAGGAAGAGGTTCAGCCGGTGGTTGAGGCCGAGCGCGTCGTGACCGTCCAACTCCTTGTTGACCCGGTAGAGCCAGGTGCGGCGCGCGATGCCGAACGTGATGAGGTAGAGGACGACCCGTTTCCAGGCCGCCCGGGTCTGGCCGACGAAGACGACCCGCACGCGTCGTTCACCGACGGTTGCTGTATCACCCTTTGGGCGCGAACACGCCGCTGGTTGCGCGCCCCACCAAAACGCGCAGGCCCCGGAACTTCGCGGATCTGTTCCGCGATTTTCCGCGCGTTCCGCGTTTCGTTCGGCGCAAGCAACGGAGCCGAAGCACAACCCTGTCGCGTCCCATCCATAAGTTTTATCCCCGTTGGCCTCCCCTGGAACGGCGTGAACATGATTCGCGTCCTTGCGGCTGTCGCCGTCTTGACCCTGACCGCCCTCGCCGGCTGCGCCTCCTCGGGCAATGCGGGCGGCGGCGCCTACACCATCACCGCCCCCGACACGCCGGGCGGCAGCTACCGCTTCGAGGCCACCGTGGACGCGGAGAACTACACCTGGGACCTCGGCGACCGGCTCACCACGAAGTACGGCGCCTCCATTGAGCACGTCTACGATTTCACGAACGGCCAGGTCGTCGTCGTCCTCACCACCAAGAACGGCGGCGAGACGAAGGACTACTCCGAGAAGCTCACCTTGGGAACCGGCAAGAACGAGAAGTCCACCTTCATCCTTGAATCCCAACGCAACTGGACCATTCTCGGCGAGACCACCTCCTTCTCCGCCACGGCCTCCACGGACCCTGAGGGCGACCCGATGCGCTTCAGCTGGTCCTGCAACCGTGTCAGCGACGCCACGCGCAGCAAAATCCACACCCACGACGGTGGCGGGGTTCCCTTCGCGAGCGCCCCCTCCGGCTCCGTCACCTCTGGCCTCGCCACCCGTACGCTCCCGGCCGCTGAGGCGACCTACTCGGGCGATCTCTGCGAGGCGCTGGGCTCCGGCACGCCCCTCGGCACCAACACCGACACCATCACCGGCTCCTTCGCGAAGGGCGGCATCTACGACATCTTCCTCATCGCCGCCGACGGCGCCCACCCGACCACGAGCGGCTCCTACCGCATCTATGTCACCCCCGCCGACGAACGGCCGGCCCCGCTCTACAACAAGACCTTCACCGGCACCCTCCAGGGCGGCGCAGGCGGCGCCTTGCAAGGCCTGTGCAGCACCGATCTCCCCACCGGCGCACAGAGCTGCGACCGCGCCGAGGCAAGCTTTGTCCTGCCCACCCATGGACTGGGCGGTTCGGTCACCTTCGCCTACACGTCGAGCCCCCTCAACGCCGCCACGCTGCTCCTCCAGCACGGCAGCGGCAACAATGCCAAGACTGTCGCGACCCTCACCGGCCCCGGCACCGCCACCTTCGACGGCGCGAACCTGAACATCGAGGGAACCGCAAGTTTCACCGCCATCGTCACCCTGACGAACGGCGCCATGGTGGATTGGACCGTCGACCTCGCCATCGACCTGGACCTCAATCCGGCCAAGCTCTACTGAGCTCGAGACTGACAAGCGGACCGTGCCGGCACCTGCGTTTTTGTCGGACGCATCCACAACCGTTATGCCGCACCGGCCGCGTCGTGCGCTCGTGGACCCCCACCGTGGACTCCTGACCCTCGCCGTTGCGCTGCTGACTGCAGCCGCATTCGCCGGCTGCGCAAGCAACTCGACCTTCGACCCGCTCTACGACCCGCTGGCAGACGTGAAGGAGACCGGCAACACCATCCATCTCAAAATGAAGGTCGTGGACCTGTTCGAGACGCAACTCTACCCGAACATGGAGGCCAACATGTGGGCCTTCTGTGTTGAGCCCTTCTCGGAGACCGACGAGTACACGCGCAACGCCATCGAGTACTTCACGCCGCTCGAGACCGACGCGCCGCTGCTCACCGAAAAAGAGCGCCAGACCTGCAGCGTCCCCGGCCCCACCATCCGGGCGCAGCAGGGCGACCGCATCATCGTCGAGTTCGGCCACAGCCACTTCCACCCGCACACCATCCACTGGCACGGCCAGTTCGTGGACGCCGAGGATGACGGCGTCCCGGGACACAGCCAGGAGGCGGTCCCCTCGGGAGGATCCTTCACCTACGATTTCATCGCCAAGCGGCCCGGCACCCTCTGGTACCACTGCCACGTGGACACCCAGTTCCACGTCATGCAGGGGCTGTACGGCATGTTCATCGTGGAGCCCGCCGACGACACCCACGAGCCCGAGGCGGACCAAGAAGGCGTCCTTGTCCTCTCCACCGCGACGCGCCACATCGTCGAGAACATCCCCGGCATCAACCCGCACGCCCACCCGCCCGGCTGCTTCACCTCGGGCACCCCGAACTGCGTCAACCCGCCCCTCGACACCGAGCCGGACATCTTCCTCTGGAACGGACACAGCTTCCCCTTCACGAAAGACCAAGAGCAGAGCCATTGGAAACTTGCCCAGGACGAGCGGCTGCGTTTGCGCATCCTCAACGCCGGCAACTCGTTCGAGGTTCTCCACCCGCACGGCCAGGACATGCTGGTCACGCACAAGGACGGGCTGCCGCTCTCGGCCCCGTACTGGGTGGACACGCTCCCCATCGGCCCCGCCGAACGCTACGATGTCATCCTCGTCGGCCACAACCCCGGTTCCTGGGTTTTCCACACCCACGTCAACCACCACGAGGCCAACGACCAGCAGGTCCCCGGCGGCATGCACACCAGCTTCAGCGTCGGCGACGCCGACCACCACGGCGACGCCTTCCCCTCGGAGCTCCCCGGCGGCTTCCCCTACCAGGAACCGGTCTACATCCCAGACGATGTTGACATCGTGCAGCGCTTCGCGCTTGGCACCAGCCAAAGCACGCCCGTCCCCACCACCGTCACTGCGCCAGTCTCCAAGACGCTGACGTTCAACGTGGAGCTGCCGTGCGCCGTGAAGGAGATGCGCGTCAGCGCCTACCTCGGCGGTCTCTCTGCCGGCGCCGGCCTCACCAACCTGCAAGTCGTTGTCGCCGACCCCGATGGCGGCGAATCGGTCCCGATGCGCCTGGGTGGCAGCCCCCCCAACCCCACCATGGAGGGAACCTACAACATCACCGGCCCAGCCGCGCAGAAGCTGCCGCAAGGAAACTACACCATCCGCATCACCGGGACCACCGTCGAGGCGGATCTCATGGTGACCGCCGACGTGGACTACTACGGCTCGTTTGACGAGATCAAGTACCTGCACAAGCTCGACAAGAGCATCGCGCTCTGTGGCACCTACGGCAACGGCACGGACGGTTTGGAGACCAAAGCGCCGCCGCCCTGAGCACACATCCCGGATGCCGCGGGCCCGAGGGAACGGCTTAAAAGCCCCCTCCCGTGGGCAAAGACTGCAGCACGCCTGTCCCTAGCGTGCGCCACTTGAGGGACCCCACATGTACCGCATCATCCCGATGAGCGACACCGTTCGCATCCCGCCCGAACGCATGACCGAGGACCTGGAAGGCACCCTTTCCAAGCTCGTGCAGCAGTCGTTCGAGGGGCGCCTCAACAAGAGCGCCGGCATCACGGTCATCACCACCAACGTGCAGCCCTCCGGCGAGGGACAGGTCATCCACGGCGACGGCGCCATCTACCAGAAGGTCAGCTTCGACGCCCTCGTCTTCAAGCCCGACAACCAGGAAATCGTCGACGGCATCGTCGCGGAGGTTGTCGAATTCGGCTCTTTCATCCACATCGGTCCGCTCGACGCCCTGGTCCACATGAGCCAGGTCATGAACGACTTCATGACTGCCGACGTCGGCAACGAGCGCCTCGTGGGCAAGGAATCCGGCCGCACCCTCGAGGTCGGCGAGAACGTCCGCGCCCGCATCGTCACCGCGAGCCTCAACGAACTTTCCCCGCGCGAGTCCAAGATCGGCCTCACCATGCGCCAGCCCGGCCTCGGCAAGTTCGAGTGGATCGACGAGGACCGCCGCAAGACGAAGGAAGGCGGTGCCGCTGGCGGCGACGAACCGATGGGCGACAAACCGGTCACCAAGCGCCAGGCGAAGAAGGCTGAGAAGGCCGCCGGAGCTGCGTAACCATGTCCTCCAAAGCGTGCAAAGCGTGCCACCTGCTGAGCGACGACACTGCCTGCCCGAACTGCGGCCAGGCCACCAGCAAGAACTGGAGCGGCATGCTCACCGTCCTCGACCCCGCCAAGAGCGAGCTCGCCCAGGCGATGAACATCCAGAAACCGGGCACCTACGCGCTCAAAGTCCGCTAACAGCGCAACGGGCTCGCTGCGCGAGCCGCGTTCCGCCGTGGGCACACTGCTGGGGCCCTCCGGGCCCCAGACCCCTCGGCGGACGGATGCGAGCCGTCGCCTCGTGGCGACGGCTCATCAGGCCTGGGACGGGTGGCCTCCGGCCACCCCTCACTCCAGCAACGGCCAAATCCTATGTCTCAGTCCGTGACGCAATGACGCTCAAGATGGACACGCTCCCCAAGGCCGCGAAGGCGATGCCACCGGAGGCTCAGGCGGTCTTCCTTTCCACCTACAATGCCGACTTCGGCTGGCGCTGCTCCGAGGGGCACGCCGAGAAGGCGGCGTGGCGCGCCATTGGCGCCAAGTGGCCAGACCTGGTGCCCAAGGAAGCCTGAGTCGCCATGAAACTGCCCGCGGGCGACCTGCGGCTTCCTGACGCGCTGCGGCGCGAGCTGGCGGCGCCGTTCGGCCCCATCGTCCAGACCGCCGACCTGCCCGCAGCACTTGCGGGCCGAACACCAATCATCGCCGTCGGCGACGTCGTGAGCTTGACCCTCAAACGGCTCGGCATCGTTCCGCGCCTCTTCGTCTGCGATTTCCTGACGCAGCGCGGCGAGCCCGACCCGATCTACGAGGCGGAATTGGGGACGTGGGGCACGTTTGCCCTGCGCGTGCGCAACCCGGCGGGCACCCTCACACGCAAGGCGTGGGAGGCGGTTGCTCTCGCCCTCGCGGAGGGCCAGGCTCCCGTCGGCATCATTGTCGAAGGCGAAGAGGACCTGTTCGGGATTCCCTGCTTCGCCCTCGCGCCGCTCGGCGCCGTCGTGCTGTACGGCATGCCCGGAAAGGGCGTCGTCGTGGCGTCGGTGGACGCCGCGATGAAGTCGCGTGTCCGGTCTTTTGTTGAGCGCATGACGCCCTGACGGTGGCGCGAACCGCTTATATCTCGGGCGGAGTCGCGCATCTGTCGGCGCAAGCCGGCCATGAAGCTCCCCGCCCGCGCGGGTTGCCGAAGGTGAACACCATGACCATCAAGATTGAGAGCAAGAAGGAGAACGCTCTCCTGGCCCGCCAGGAGATCGTCTTCAGCCTCGCCCACCCGGGCGCCACCACCCCGAGCCGCACCCAGGTGCGCCAGCTCGTCGCCAGCGAGATCGGCACCAAAACCGAGAACGTCGTCATCGACTCGATGAAGACCGAGTACGGCATCGGCGCCACCACCGGCACCGCCCGCGCCTACAAGTCGGCCGACGCCGCCCGCGCCACGGAGCGCGTCCACATGCTCAAGCGCAACGCCCTCTACATCGAGAAGCCGAAGAAGGAAGCGAAGCCCGCCGCTGAAGGCGACAAGGCCAAGCCCGCCAAGAAGGGGGCCTAACGATGGCCGGCTCCCCCTCCAAGCTCTTCCAGGTGAAGGGCGACAAGCTGGTGCGCACCCACAAGGCGTGCCCCAAGTGCGGCCCCGGCGTCTTCCTCGCCAACCATGAGGACCGCAGCCACTGCGGCAAGTGCGGCTTCACCGAGCGCAAGGCGTAGTCCTCGCACGACATTTTCTTTCCCCCTCCCTCCACCCTTTCCCTCCCTTCTGTTCTCTATAGTTTCGCTTTGTTCGGGGCGATGGCTATCTCCTTTCGGCCGTGTCATGACCCTCTGACATGACACATGACGACCTGGTGGCCTTCAAGGCCCCAAGTTGGGCCACCAACTGGTGCCCCGCATGCGGCTGGGACGCTCAATGCGCCCAGTGCCGCGCCTGGATGGGCTAAACGCCCAACCCCTCGGCCACGCCGAGGCCTTTTCCTTCACGATTGAACCCGGCACGAAAAACCAACCACCACCCCGTCCGTGCCGGGGAAACTTTCCTTTCAATCTCAAACATTGAACGAAGCGAGTGCGGGAGGACGGATTCGAACCGTCGAACCACAAAGGACCCGATCTTAAGTCGGGGGCCGTTGGCCGCTTGGCTACTCCCGCGAATGGGTGCGAGGATTCAGCCTAAGCGTGGTGCGGCCACAATTGCAAGAGGCCCACCGGCGGGAAAACCTTTGGTGGCGCATGGCAGGGTTTATCCGAGAGTCCTAAGTCGGCGCGCCCGTAGGCCCTCTTTTGGGGGACTGCATGCCGTCTTAGCTTAGCTGGTGGAGCTTCGGACTGTTAATCCGATGGTCGTCGGTTCAAATCCGACAGACGGCGCTCGAACGGGTCGTTGGTTCTACGCCGCAATGTAGGCGTCGAGGACAGGAAACGCCGGCGTCGCGTGGATGGAGCCGGCGGGAAGGAATTTCACCAGGGCTCGGGCTGATTCGCGGGCGTCGCCAGCGTAGTCGTCCCAGGTCCCGAGCGCCAGCTCCAGGATGGCGAGAAGGTCCCAGCTCGGGACGCGACCGCCGTGCCGGAATAGGCTCAGATGGGCGAGGAAGCGGTCGCTGATCTGGAGGGTGCCCTGCTCGATGTCGAGGATGCCGCAGGTGCGAAGGCGTGCCATCGCGGAGGCCATGGAGGCTTCAACCGCGCGGGGTCCAGAACACCTTCCAAGAGGTAGGTGAAACCACAAGGAGGCCCGGGACCGGTGCGCCAGCTCAGATTTGCCGGCTGCCCCACATCTCGTCGGTGACTTGGCCATACACGGTGGCCTCGGTCGGCTGCGCCTTCTTGCGGCGGCGCACCTCGCGCTCCTCCTCGGACATCAGGAAAACCGAGCTGCGCTTGAAGAGCCAGTAGTGGGTGCGCCATTCGCGGCCGTCGTAGAGCGTCGTCTCCTCGCGCTCCGTCGTCAGCATGCCTTCTTCTTCCAGGATGTAGAAGAGCTGGCGGTCCTCGGGCTCAAGGACGTTGTCGATGACGCGATCGTCGAAGCCGAAGATGTCCATGACGAAGTTCGCATCGCGCATGGCGTCCTCTTCCTCGACACCGATGCGGTTCGAGACAGCCATCGCCAAGTCTTCCAGGGTCAAGATGCGCTGCGACAAGAAACAAAGGCTCCGCGCTGCGTGCTTTGTCGTCGCCCCTATTTCAGGGTTGCGCGCAGATGGGGAGGCAGCGTGGCAGGAAGCCAGAGCCGGTCGTCGTGCCGGACCACCCAAAGGGCTGCGGCACCCGCGTCCACTTCGTACCCCTCGGGGCGGGGCAGGTCGACGGTCTGCAGCGTCACCGGGTCGAGAACCTGCAGGTTGCTCTTGTCCTGGTGCACCAAGACGGCTTCCTTGAGAATCTCGGGCCCGCCCAGCCGCTCCAGGTCCTCCTCCTGGGCGCGGTCCCGTTTGTGGGTGTGCAGGTCGACGATGACGCCGCGGCCGCGCGTGATGCTGAGGACCTGGACGAGGCGCTCCCCGAACGCCGCGAAGTCGCCCTCCGTGTAGAGATTGATGCGGACGAGGAAGGTGACGCGGTAGATGTCGGTGCCCTCCTTGCGTCCGGAAAGCTTGGCGGTTTCCTGCACCGTGGCGCCGAGCTTGCGCGCCACCTCCTTCGCGATGATGCGGCCCGCCTCGATGTCGCCGATGTAGTAGTCGAAGCCGCCCGGCACGGCGCCCGACTTGGTGAGAAACGCCTCGCGGTGGCCGCCCGCCCGCATGCGGTCCATCTCGTCGCCGACCAATTTGTGCGCCCGCTTGGTCTCCTCCGGGCGTACGTCGCGGTCGGTGCCACGCAACTGAATGATGGCCGCGTAGTAGCCGCCGAACATCTTGCTGCAGCGGTCGCAGACGCTGCGGCGCGTGCGCGTCACGATGCGCGCCTCCGCCTGCACCTCCACTCCCTCGACGTCGCCCGTCATGCGAACGGTGTACTGGACATGCTTGGCGTCCTGCGCCTCGCCGGAGAGCTCGATGACCGGGTGACGGACCCGTTCGTGGGCGCGCACCGCCGTGCGGGTGGCTTCCTCGCGGATCCACTCCAGCGGCACCCCCTCGTCGGGGTCATGCCAGGTGTTGCCGATGTGGCGGGCATCGCAGTGCGCGCACAGTTCGACATCGAGGAACTGCGGTGCCGTCAGGAGCGGCGTCTTGGCCGCAAAACAGGACGGGCAGGAGCCGCCAATCAGCCGGGGCACCTCGTTGCCGCAATCGACGCAGAGCATGTTACGGCTCCATGACAAGAATTTGGGCGTGCGGCACGCCGCCGATGACAAGAACATTGGCGGGCTCCACGAAGCCCGAATCGATGGCCACTTTCACGGCACGCGGTCCGACCAGATTGGCCACCGTGCAAGAGCCCAGATAAAGGGCGAGCGTCGCTTCGTCCACGCGCACACCGTCATAGAATCCGGTCGCCACGTCAAGGCGCAGTTTGCCCTCTTCGTGGCGCGTCCCGAGTAGCTCTTCGTCGCACGCCGCCAGGAGGCGCTGGAGCCCCTGCTGGTAGTTCTTGGCGGCGAACACGGGGTCGCCGACTTGCTTCTCCTACATAGCCCGGTCGGCGGGGGTGTGCGCTACGGATTCATCGGCGCGAAGGTGCCCGTACCGCCCTTGGCGTAGACGGAGTAGTTGCGCGACAGCGTCTCGAGCGCCTTCTTCGTCGCGTCGGCCTGGATGCCTTGGCGCGCCGCCTCACGCAGGATGTCCTCTTCCTTCGCGTAGCCGCGCTCCGCGTTCTCCTTGGCAAGGGTGCGCACCAACTCGAGGACGGTGCGCATGCGATCCTGCTGGCTGTGGCTCACACCAGTCGCGATGACGTCGATGTCGAACTTGCCGGTCTCGCGGTCCACACCGACGCTGCGCAGGTAGCTCTCGATGAGCCGGATGCCGCGCTCAGCGTCCGCCAGGGTCACCTCTTGGCTCATCCGAATGCGTGCCGAGGCCTCCGCGAGACGCACAAACGCTTCCAGCTGACGGGGCGTGAGCGGGATGGAGTCCCCGGCGCTGGCGCGCAGGTCAACGTAGTAGGACTGGATGCGCTTCATCGCCTCATCGTTGAGAACGGGGCGAATGTGAATCTTAGCGTAGGCGACATACTTGCGCAGGAACTCCGCGTCTAGTTCCGGTTTGATGCGCTGCGACATTGCCTCCTCGTCCTCCAACGTGTAGGCTCCCGTCGGGTGGCTGCGGCGGTGCTCGCGCACCTCGCCCGCTTGGTGTGTGCCGAGGATGTGGGTGGCGAGGAGGTTGTCCTTGTCCCGGTTCGGCTTGTCCGTGATGCTGAAAATGAGGTCGAAACGGCTGAGCAGCGCCGGGGGCATGTTGATCTGCTCGTGGATGGGCGTGAACTCGTCGAAGCGGCCCATCTTCGGGTTGGCGGCGCCGATGACGGCGCAGCGCGACTTGAGGGTGGCCGAGATGCCCGCCTTGGCGATGCTGATCTCCTGCTGCTCCATCGCCTGGTGCATGCTGGACTGGTCGTTCTTCTCCATCTTGTCCATCTCGTCGATGCAGGCGATGCCCATGTCGGCCAGCACGAGGGCGCCGGCCTCGAGCGTCCACTGTCCCTCGCCGAACTCATCCTTCACGGCGGCGGCGGTGAGGCCGGCGGCGCTCGCCCCTTTGCCGCTGGTGAAGATAGCGCGCGGGGCGAGCTTGCTGAGGTAGCGGAGAAGTTGCGATTTGGCGACACCGGGGTCGCCGACCAGAAGGACGTGGATGTCGCCACGGCTGCGGCTGCCATCCTTGTAGGTCTTCTCGACGCCGCCGAACAGGCTCATGATGAGCGCGTCCTTCTGCGTCTCCATGCCGTGGATGGTGGGGGCGAAACTGGCGCGCAGCCGGTCGTAGATACGCGGGTCCTCGGCCAGGGTGAGAATCTTGTCCTCATCCTCCGCGGTGAGTTCGATCTCCTGGAACTCCTGCTGCTGCAATTCGACGCTGACGGTCTGGAGGATTTTGTTGAACTCGACCCGCTTGTTGTTGCCACTGCGGCGCGGCTGCGTCATCAAGATGCCGTTGAGCCGGACGCGGTCGCCCGGCGCCACCTTGTGCACGAGGTCGTCCTGCATGTGGACGGTAAGCCGCTCCGGTTGCGAGCCGCCGCGCAGTCCCTCCGGGGCTTCCTGAATCTCCACTTTCTGGTGGTCGATGTAGCGCGACTCCTCCTCGAGGAATCGCCACGGGCGCTGGGCGTCGCAGGTCTCGCACAGGACCGGTTCCTGCAGGAACTCCTCTTCCTGGACGAGGTGGACGCGGGTGGTGCAGACCTTACACTCGAAGACCGCTTCCAGGACCGTCGGGCGCACCTCGGTGACCTTCTTGACGAGGCCGTCGATGGCGAGGAGCTTGCCGAGGTGCTCGCTGCGCAGGGCGCGCGGCAGGTGGCGCTGCGACTCGGGCAGGCCGGTGATGCGGAGATGGAGTTTCGGGCGCGGTTCGACGGTGACGTCGATCTGCGCCATCGCCTGGGCGCCAACACGGATGGCCTGCGCCGGCTTGTGCAGGAGGTAGTTGGCGAGGTCGGGGTCGCGCAGCTGGATGTCGTTGAACGGGACGACGACGGAGCGGCTCTCCGGGTAGTCGAGCGCCGCCTTCTGGATGGCCGCCTTGACGTAGTCCTGCAGGAACGAGTCCCACTTGGCGACCAGCTGCGCGTCCTGCACAGTAATCTGGGCCATGCCGGACGGTAGGGCGTCGCCCAGAGTTGGACGCTGCGGAGAGTTGGGTGAAACCACCGGAGTTGCGCCAAATGGGTGTCCGATATAACCAGACACCAGAACCGAACCGCACTCCGGCAACAGAGGGCAGAACGTGCACGCGAAGCAAAGGGGGGACAATGCGGTGGCACGCTGTTGCGCTGTGCACCTTCACTCGCCGTCCCAGCCGCTTTATTCCGATGGGGCGTCGAAGCGGCGTGGCCGCCTACTGTCCGACCTGCCGCGGCCTCATGCGGCCGCAAGGCGGCACGTTGGTCTGCATCTCGTGCAGCGCGCGCGGCCGCGCCCGCACCGTCCTTTCCGGCGGGCGGCGCATCAACCTGGCGGGCGGACAGCAATCGCTTGGCGCTCCTGCCGCCGCGGCGTCGGGGTTCGACGCGACGCTCGAGCCGCAAGCACCGAGCTGGTCTCCACAGGTGCGCGGTTCGCCTCACCCGCAGCTTGGGCTCTTCCCCTACGACACCATCCGGGACGGGCAGAAGCGGTTCACACGCGACGTCCTGCGCGCCGTCGAACTTGGGCGCCACCTCGTTGCGCAGGCGCCCACCGGCATCGGCAAGACGGCGGCGAGCCTCGCCCCCGCCCTGCAGATCGCGCTTGAGAAAGGCAAGACCATCCTGTTCTTGACGAGCCGCAAATCGCAGCACCGCATCGCCATCGAGACGCTGCGCGCCATCGAATCGTCGCGCGGGGTGCGGCCCATCGTCGTGGACCTCGTCGCAAAGCGCGACATGTGCCTGCGCCGCGAAGCGAACGAGATGCATCCGGCGCGTTTCCCCGACTTCTGCGCCCAGGAGACGCGCACCCGCAGTTGCCAGTTCCTCGGCGAGGTCGACCCCGCGACGCTCCAGGCCGTACGCACCGGCATCCTGCACGTCGAGGAGCTGATGCACGTGAGCAAGCAGGCGCACCTCTGCCCCCACATGGTCGCCCTCGCCGCGGCGAAGCAGGCCAACGTCGTGGTGGCCGACTACAACCATCTCTTCAGCGACCTGCGCGAACAAGCCCTAAGCCGCCTCGGCAAGAACCTCGAAGACCTCGTCGTCATCGTGGATGAGGCGCACAACCTGCCCGACCGCATCCGGCAGAACCACGCCCACCGTGTCACCCCCTTCCTCCTCGACGCAGTTGAGGCCGAGGCGCGCGGCCAGAAAGCGCGCGTGCTCGAGCAGGACCTGGCCGGATTCCGCTTGGCGCTCTCCGCCATCGCCGCCAACAAGCAGGCGGACGGCACCTCCACCTCCAAGCGCACCAATGAATCGACCCGCGTCGCCCCGGTCGGGCTGGACGAGCTCGCCCTCGCTTTCGAGGCGGCGCGCAACCGCGGAACGCTTGGCGGGTCGCGCTCGATGCTGGAGTTCACCGAGGACCTGCGTGAGCTCGCGACGAAGCTCAAGAAAGGCGCCGACGACACCGTCCACGCCGACGAGTTGGCCGAGGCGCTCGAGGATTGGCGCCGCTTCCAGAAGGGCGCCCTGCGTTTCGTGCAGTGGTCGGAGGGCGCCGTCGAGTTGCACATCCGGCTCCTCGACGCCTCCATCCCGGCCAAAACCGTGTTCGAGCGCGTCCACAGCGCCATCCTCATGTCGGGGACACTGCGCCCTCCCGAGATGGCTCGCGACCTTCTCGGCCTTCCCCCCGAACGGACCGAGGTGCGTGTCTATCCGAGCCCGTTCGACCCCGCCCACCGGATGGTGGTCGCGGCGCAGGGCATCACGACCCGTTTCGTCGAGCGCAGTCCGGAACTCTGGAGCCGCATCGCCACGACCATCGCCGACCTCGCCGCCGCAACGGCCGGCAACGTCGCGGTCTTCACGCCGAGTTACGCCATCCTCACCGAGGTGAAACTCGCCTTGGGAGCGGCGCCGGCCGGGAAGGAGCTCATCATCGAAGAGCCGTCCTGGACGAAAGCGGACCGCGACCGCGTCCTCGACACGCTCGAGGGAGCCCGCCGCCGCAAGGGTGCCCTGCTGCTCGGCGTCATGGGAGCGAGCCTCAGCGAAGGAGTGGACTACAAGGACAACCTGCTGAGCGCCCTCGTCATCGTGGGACTTCCCATCCCGCCCCCCGACTTGGAACTGGACGCCACCATCGGCTACCTCGACGCGCGCTTCCCCGGCCAGGGACGCCTCTATGGCTCCGTGGTCCCGACCATGAACCGCGTCCTGCAAGCGATGGGGCGCCCGATTCGCGGCCCCAACGACAAGTGCGCCATCCTCCTCCTCGATGAGCGCTTCCTCGGGCCGCCCTACAAAACGCTCCTTCCCGACGGCGTCCTCGCGAGCCGCGACCCGGTCGCCGCCGTGGCACCGTTCCTCAAGGCGTACGGTTTGTGACGCCCCGCTTCACGACGGCGGCTTGCGCACGCCGAGGACAATCTGGCTGTCGCGCCCGACCGCTCCGCCCAGGGCGGCCGCAGGCGTCCCGTTCGGGTTGAGGAGGAGGCAGCCGAGTTCCAGGCTCACGGTGTCGCCGGGAGCCAGCCGTTCGCCGGCAAGGAAGTCCGAGGTCGCGTCGGCGTCAAGGCGCCGAACCCCAGGCACGGCAGGGCCGACATCCGTCTGGCAGTTCTGGACGAACGTCCCGATGGTCGACGACGAGGAGTTGGACTGGACGCGCAAGGAAAAATCCCAGGGGCAACCGGCCGTCGGGCTGCCGTAGAGCCCGTCCGGAACGTCAACCCAGACGGTCCAGTTCATTGTGCCGTCAAGAATCATCGGCTCAGTCACCTCGAACGTCCAGACCAGCGTGTCTTGGCCGAGGACCGAGGTCTGTTCGTCAAACAGGCTTCGCACCGGCTCCGTCCCGACTACGGGGTCGAGCGAGGTCGCGGGAGCCAGAAGAAGATGGATGGGCTTCGGGGCGTTGGCCTTCGGGTCCACCACCGTGATGAGCGGGTTGTTGCCCGAAGCCAGGTCATCCGACTGCGAGGAGGATGCGTCCGTTTCGGAGTCGGTTGCAGCGCAGCCCGACAGCATCAACAGTGCCAGAGCAAACGTCGTTCCCGCAACGCGGACAGCCACGACGATTGCAGGTTGCCCAGTCAGGAAAAGCCTTGGGGTCCAATCGTGCAACGATGTCATTCAAGGAAACTCGTCACCAGTTTCCGCTCCGCCTGCCGTAGTCGATAACCCGCAGCGCTCGGCGACAGGTCGGCCCGCTTGGCGACCTCGCGCACGCCGACGCGGCGCGGCACCGCGTAGTGGCCCATCGCGTGCGCGAGGCGCAGCGTCTCCTCCTCCGCCGGAGTGAGACGGACGAAGCGATCATCACGGGGCGGACCGAGATAGAGCATGCGGAAGCCTTGCTCCTTGCTCGCTTTCTTGACTTCGCGCAAGAACTCTTGCAGCTTGGGCCCGCCGCGGCCAAGAACGCGAATCTCCAATTCGCCGCCGCGGGCGCGGTCGGTGATGACGGTGTCGCGGCCAAGCAGCCGGAACGCGAGCCTTGTGTGGCTGACGCCGCGCACCAGCTCGGGGCGGTACTTGTACCACAAAATGAGCTGGCGCGCGGTTACTCCCATGACTTCTTTCTCGACGAGGTGCGGCCCCGCGTACGCGTCGAACGCGGCGCGGCAGAGCGCGATGGCGTCGGGATCGCCGCGGACCGTAAGCGTGCGCCAGACGTCGCCTTCGTCGTCGAGATGGGTGACGGTCGTCTCGATGGTGGCCGTCGGCGCTGCGCGTGACAGGATGAGCGAGAGCTGCGTCGGGCGCGCCGACGCGGCGGGGGCAAGCCGGTAGAGCGCCTCGCGAAGGGCGGTGCGGGCCATGTCGAGCGGACGCAAGGGGGTTTCATGTGCCTTCTGGATTTTCGCACCGGTGCGAAGGCAAACCTA
Organism: Thermoplasmatota archaeon; assembly: GCA_038046785.1. Taxonomy (GTDB): domain Archaea; phylum Thermoplasmatota; class E2; order JACPAO01; family JAHFTW01; genus JAHFTW01. The sequence continues at coordinate 46,662 of JBBSVM010000004.1, read as the reverse complement.
TAGCCCCCGCCCGGGTCGTCGCATCCGGCGAGCATCATGGTCAAGGCCCACGTCACCGTCCACCTCAAGCCCGGCATCTCCGACCCTGAGGGCAACAACACCCTGAAGGCGCTCCATCTCCTCGGTTTCGATGGCGTCGTCGCCGCGCACACGACGCGCGTCTGGACCATCGAACTCTCCACCAAGTCGAAGGACAAAGCGAAGGCCGAGGTCGAAGCGATGTGCCGCCGCCTGCTGACCAACCCAGTCATCCACGACTTCACCATCAAGGTGGAGTGATGAACTCCGCAAGCATGCGCCGGACGAAGAACCCGAAGCTGACGAGCAAAGCCAACCAGCAGCGCACCGCAGCACGGGACGCAGTCGCCGCCAAGGGCGGGTCGCGCGGCAAGCACGTTGCAGGCCAACGCCTCGCCCGCAAGCCGTTCAAGAAGAACGCCGCCACGCCCAAACCGCCGACCTCGCCGAAAAGGTCCGGCTCGGCGCAATCGGCGAAATCGGCGGACACGCCCAGCGCCCCTTCGTGGGAACGCCACGTGAAGAAGCAGAACGTCGGCTTCCCGCTGCGCACTTTCGACCTCAACGCCATGTCGGACGAGGAACTCGTCGCCTGCTCGAAGGCGATGGGCATCCGCCTCAGCCTCGCTGAGATGCACTCCGCGCGCGGCTACTTCCAGAGCAAGAAGCGCAACCCGACCGACGTCGAGATGGAGGCGCTTGGCCAGGCTTGGTCGGAGCACTGCTGCTACAAGTCGTCCAAACCGGTGCTGAAGAAAAACGTCTACGGCATCGCCGAGCACAAAATCATCTGCCGCGAAGACGCCGGCGTTCTGCCGTTCGACGGCGACTGGTACTACTCCCCCAAATTGGAATCGCACAACCACCCGAGCGCCATTGAGCCGTACGGCGGAGCCGCGACCGGAATCGGCGGCGTCGTGCGCGATGTCCTCTGCATGGGCGCACAGCCGGTCGCCCTCCTCGACCCGCTCTTCTTCGGGCCGCTCGACACCCCGCTGGAGAGTCTGGCCCCCGGCGTCAAACACCCCCGTTTCCTCCTGTCCGGTGTCATTGCGGGCATCCGAGACTACGGCAACCGCATCGGCATCCCCACCGTTGCAGGCGGCATCACCTTCCACCCCGGCTACACCGGCAACTGCCTGGTGAACGTCGGCTGCGTCGGCATCCTGCACAAGGACAACCTGACCCACTCGCGCGCCGGCGGCGTCGGCGACGTGTTCGTGTACCTTGGCAACCCGACCGGCCGCGACGGCATCCATGGCGTCGCCTTCGCTTCCGAGGAACTGACGGAAGCATCCGAGGAAGCAAGCCGCAGCGCCGTCCAGGTCGGCGACGCCATCCTCAAGGAGCCGCTGATCCACGTGACGCTCGAACTCATCGAGAACAAGTTGGTCACCGGCTGCAAGGACTTCGGCGGCGGCGGCCTCTCCTGCGTTGCGGGCGAATTGGCCTACGACGCCGGCTTCGGCTGCGAAATCCAACTCGACGCCGTTCCGCTCAAGGTGCCCACGATGGCGCCGTGGGAGATCTGGGTCAGCGAGTCGCAGGAGCGCATGATGGTCACCGCGAAGCCGGCCCAGGTGGAGCGCATCCTGCAGATTGCCAAGAAATGGGACGTCCCCGCCGCCGTGGTGGGCAAAGTCATCAAGCAGCCCATCAACCGCGTCCAGTACAAGGGCAAAACCGTCCTCGAGTTCGACCTCAGCTTCAGCACCGGCGGCCCCGTCTACGACCGCCCCATGAAGGCGCCCATCATCAACCGCCAGAACTGGCTCGAGATTACGCCGCCGAAGGACCTCAGCCAGACCCTGCTCTGGATGCTCGCCCACCCCAACGTCATGTCGAAGGAGTGGGTCATCCGGCAGTACGACCACGAAGTGCGCGCCAACACGGTGCTCAAGCCGCTGCAGGGCGTCATCGGCTCCGAGGGTCCCGGCGACGCTGCTGTGCTCAAGCCGGTTCCCACCAGCAAGAAAGGGCTCGCTCTCTCGTCCGATGCCAACCCGAATTACTGTCTGCGCGACCCCTACTGGGGCGCCGCGTCGGCCGTGGACGAAACGGTGCGCAACCTTGCTTCTGTGGGCGCACGCCTCTCCAGCATCTTGGACAATTTGAATTTCGGCAACCCCGAAAAACCGGAGCGAATGTGGGAACTGAGCGAGTCCGCCCGAGGGCTTGGCGACATGGCGCGCGCCCTCGACATCCCGTTCGCGTCGGGCAACATCAGCCTCTACAACGAAGGACCGACCGGACCGATTCCGCCGACGCCGACCGTCATGGGCTGCGGCATCTTGTCAAACTTCGAGCACGCCACCACGATGGACCTCAAGCAGGCCGGAAGCAAACTCTACCTCGTCGGCCACACCTACCGCGACCTCGGCGGCTCGCTCTACCTCGAGTCGCTCCACAAGAAGTCCGGCGAGCGTGTCCCGCAGACCGACGCCGAGATTCTCGCGGTCAGCGCGGAGCTCGTTGTCTCCGCCATCGAGAAGGGCCTTGTCCGCTCCGCGCACGACTGCTCGGAAGGCGGCATCGCAGTCACCCTCGCTGAGATGTGCTTTGCTGGCAAGCTCGGCGCCAAGGCGGACCTGTCGCGCATCGGAGCGTTCGGCGACGAACGCAACCTGCAGCCCGGCCCGATGCGCGCCGACCACAAACTCTTCTCGGAATCCAACTCGCGCTGGATTGTCGAGGTGCCCGCCGCCAAGGAGGCTGCGTTCCTCGCCCACTTCGACAAGCCGGTCGTCAAGGGGCTCTGCTACCCGCTCGGCGAGGTCGTGCGCGAGCCGAAGCTCACCATCGTGGACGGCTCCAAGCCGCTCGTCGAGGTCGGCATCGAGCAGTGCCGCGCCGCGTGGCGCGATGCCATGCCGAAACTGATGGGGGTGTCGGCTTGAACAAGAAAGACATCAAGTGGGCCGTTTTGCGCATCGAGGGCACCAACTCCGAGGAGGAGTCGGCGCGCTGCATGCGCGACGTCGGCGTCAATGCTGAGATTGTCCACCTCAAGCAGCTCACCGGCGACGACGTCCTCAAGTCGGAGCGGCGCAAGCTGGCGGATTTCGACGGCCTGTGGATTGCCGGCGGCTTCTCCGCCGGGGACTACATTCGCGCCGGAGCCATCCTGGCGGCCCGCATGAAGTCGAAAATGGCGCCCGAACTCAAGGAGTTCATCAAGGCGGGCAAACCGATGCTTGGCATCTGCAACGGCTTCCAAATCATGGTGGAGCTCGGCGTTCTTCCCAGCATGGACAAGAAGACGCCGATGACGGAGCTGCCGACCGCGGTGCTCAACCTCAACGACTCGGGCCACTACGAGTGCCGCCCGAGCCTGCTGCGCCACGCCAACAAGGGCACCTGCAAGTTCACGTCGCGCATCCCGCAGGGCGAGGTGCGCACCATCATCAGCAGCCACGCCGAGGGCAAGTTCCTCGTCGCCTCCGAGGCAGACTACAAGCGGCTTGCCGACCAGGACCAAATCGTCTTCACCTACACCGACCCGGACGGTTCCGCCGCCCCGAAGTACCCGTGGTCCCCCAACGGCGCGCCGCACGCCATCGCCGGTGTCTGCAACCCGGAGGGCACCGTGATGGGCATGATGCCGCACCCGGAGCGCGTCTTCTGGCGCCGCGGCCACCCCGACTGGACCCGCACCGGGTTGGATGCCGGACTCGGTTGGGATGTTGGCGACGGCCGCGCTGTGTTCGAGAGCATCGTGGACTACCAGGTCAAGAAATTGTAAGCGAACAGGCCAACGCCTGTCCGGCCCGCTTCTCCGGCTCGCCGCCTTTTGCTGGCCGTGCCCCGCCGCAAACCCCCCGCCCCGACTCTGCCCGCCCCGGCGACGACGCCACCCTCCAAGATCGTCGTCCCCGTCCGCTACGCAGCCTGGCTCGGCGGCGACCTCGGCCTCACATTGGAGCGGACGCTGCAGCACGCCCTCGACGGCTTGGGCGACGTGCGCGTGAGCCGGCTGCCGCGCGGGTTCCTCGTCGAAGCGGATGAGGCGCCCGGCATCCTCCTGGAGGCGGTGCAGCGCGCCGCCCTGGAGTTGGAGCGCGGCGTCGAGGCGGCCTACCCCGTCTTCCACCACGAATTGGGTCCGATCTGGACCGGCACGCTGCAGTCGGTCTTCGCGGCGGGCGCCGCTTCACCTTGAAATAGAGGCGCAAGTTGGCGCAGCCATGGCTCTCACCCTCGAGACGCTCGTCCGATTCCTGCACGTCCTGGCCGGCATCGCCTGGATTGGCCACCTCTATTTCTTCAACCTCACGAACCTGCCTGTGTTCAAGTTCGCCATCCACAACGGCGACCCGGCGCAGAAGGCTGGCCCCAACCTGATGCACCGCGCCCTCTTCTGGTTCCGCTGGAGCGCCATGGCCACCCTCGTCCTGGGCCTGTACCTGTTCATGCAGACCTCGAAGAACTTCATCGGGGACGGCCTCGGACAGTACGCCAACCATGGCGCCTACCTCATGGCCCAGGAGGGCGGCTTGACCATCGCCCTCGGCATGCTGCTTGGCATCGTCATGTGGTTCAATGTCTGGTTCATCATCTGGCCCTCCCAGAAGGTGGTCCTCGGCAACAACGTCGCCATCGCCAAGGGTGTCGCCGCCGAGGAGAAGGCCAAGCTCGAGGCGCAGAACGCTCCCCTGGCTGCCAAGGCAAAGATGGCCAGCCGCATCAACTTCTGGCTCAGCATCCCGATGCTGCTGTTCATGATCGCCTCGGCGCACGGCAGCCTGTTCGTCTAAGCGCGACTCGTTTCCACCTCTTCCCTTTCTTTCCGTCCTTTCTTTTGGAACCTCAAAGGGAGGCCACAGATTTCACAGATTCCTTCATGCTCCAAGCGGGCGAAAACGCAAGATGGTCGCGGAAAAGTTTCCAAAATTGCGCAGATGAGTCCAGCGTTTCACCGGCGCTGAATCTGTGCAATGTTGGCGGAGCCGATGTGTTTGCGAACGAATGGCCAGCCAGATTGTTCCGAAGAGGTTCTGTGAAATCTGTGTCCTGGGAGGAGCGCAGTGGCGGCGTTCCAAATCTTTGCGCGTCAGCCCAGTTTGGGTCGCAAGATGTTCCAGCCGCGCCGCTTGGCCAACCGCGTGAGGCGGCCGCGCGGATTGACCGCGACCGGGTGGCCGACCGCCTCCAGCATCTCCTTGTCCGACCAGTGGTCGGAGTAGGCCCAGCATGAGGCGCGCTCCACGCCGAGGGCGCGGCAGTAGGCGTCCATGATGTTCGCCTTGTCGAGTCCGAAGAGCGGCCCTTCGACGCGGCCGGTGAGCTTGCCGTTGCGTTCCAACAGCCGGCAGCCGATGATGTCGATGCCGGGGTCCACTTCGTCGAGGACTTTGCGCACCAGCCGCTCCATGCCGGTTGTGATGACCACGACGCCACGGCCCTGCTCGCGGTGGCCGCGGATCTCCGCCACCATCTCCGGGTAGAGGCGCGGCACGATGGCTTCCACGGCGAAGTCGCCCATGAGGCCATAGAACGTGCTTGTGGAGAGGCCGCGCAGCCCCTTGTAGCTCGCTCGGATGATGCTCGAACGGCGGCGGGCGTGCAGCTTGTAGAGAATCGCCTGCACTCCCATCCAGGTGATGTAGGGCGTGTAGCGCGCCCAGAGTCGCATGCGGCGCCAGAAGTGGCCCGCAAGGTCGTGCCGGCGCCAGCGAAAGAGGTAGAGGCCGAAGAGCGGGCCGGCATCGCCGTGGATGATGGTGTTGTCGAAGTCGAGGAAAGCGATGGGGGCGCCGGGCGGGCAGGGCGTGTCGCTCATGGAGCCACCAGGTGGGTCTCAAGCCAGGCGGCAATTGCGTCCTGGAGGAAGATGGCCTCGCGGTCGCCAAAGCAGGAGTGGCCGCTGCGGTGCTCCAGCATCATGGCGCGGCCGGGGATGGCCTCGAAGACGCGGCGCTGGTGCGTCGGCCTCACGACGCGGTCCTGGGCGGAGGTGATGAGGAGGGCTGGCACCTCGACGCGGTGGGCGGACGAGACGGCGGAAAACTGCAGGGCGTTGCGGTAGTTGGCGAGGTTGACGCGGGGGCGGAGGAACCCTGCCGCGCGGGCGCGAACGACCGCTTCGGGGTCCACGAAGAGATCCGTGTAGTGCACCTTGAACGGGATGGAGCCGCCTGATTTGCCGCGCCGCCGGCGCGCTTCGGCGATGCGGCCAACGACGTGGTAGCCCGCTTTCTCGAGCGGGTTCAGTTCGTCGAAGAGCCTGTCGAGCGGATGGGCCACCACGACGGCGCGGACGCGGGCATCCTCGGCCGCAGCTTCCAAAACGTAGGAGCCCCCGAGGCTGTGGCCCAGAAGGCCAAGCGGGGTTCCGAGGGGAAGATGGCTCTGCAGTTGGTCGAGCGCGGCGCGGATGTCGGCGACGGCGCGGGCCGCCGTGGTGAAACCGAACTCTCCCTCCGATTGACCGAAGCCGCGCTGGTCGAAGGCGAGGACTGCGGTTCCGTGGCGGGCGAGATGGGCCGGCAGGTCGCCCAGTTCGCGCAGGTCGGAGTTGAAACCGTGCGTCGCCACGAGGCCGCCGCGCAGCGGGCCGGAGGCTGGATGGAGAATGCCGTGAACCGTCTCGCCATCGACGCTCCAACTCACCTGCCGCACGCCCCAGGATGGTCCCGCGTGTTTAGAAGGACTGCCTAACTGTTCCCGAAACCACCTGCCCCAAGCTTTTTCGCCAACCAGCTCTGGCCGCGCCGTGAGCGAGTCGCCCGGGGCCGCCTTCCGCGCCAACGTGGATGCCCTTGTCGCCCAGGCGGCCGCCAAGCTGGGTCTCGCGAGCCTCCCGGCGCTTGAGGTCCCGCCAGACTCAAACCTGGGCGACCTCGGGCTGCCCTGCTTCAGCTTCGCGAAGACGATGCGGTTGCCGCCGCCCGCCATCGCTCAGAAAGTTGCTGAGGCCATTGCGCTGCCCCTCGGCGGCTCCGGCTGGGTTCAATCGGTGGCCGCGGCTGGCCCCTACGTCAACTTCATGCTCGACCGCGCTCGGCTTGCGGCCGCCGTCCTTGCCGACCCGGAATCGGTCCTCACCGCGCCGCGCAAGGCCGAGACCATCCTTCTCGAGCACACCAGCGCCAACCCGAACGGGCCGCTGCATGTGGGCCGCGCCCGCAACCCGATTCTCGGCGACACGCTCGCCCGCATCTACCGCGCCGCTGGCTACACCGTCGAAGCGCAGTACTACATGGACAACCTGGGCCGCCAGGTCGCGACGCTGTCGTGGGGCAAATGGAATCTTGATCCCGCCTCGCTGCCCCCTGCCGCGCGTCCGAAAATGGACCATGACTTGGTGCGCTACTACCAAGCCGCACACGAGCTGGCGTCCAAGGACAAGGCGACCGGTCAGCCCAAGGATGCCGCCGTCGCCGCCGCCATCAAGGCGCTCGTCGAGGAGTTGGAGTCGGCCGACCCCAAGGTGCTCGCCAAGGTCCGCCCAGTGTACGAGGCGTGCTTCGCCGGCATGCGCGAGACGCTCACCCGATTTGGCGCCCACTACGACTCCATCAAGGACGAGTCGGACGTCGTTCTCGACGGTTCGGTTGCTGCCACGATTGAACAGCTCAAACGGCTCCCCATCGCCGGCGTGGACGAGACCGGCGCCAACTACCTCGACCTCTCCAGTCTGCTCAAGGGCCAGAAAGACAAATTTTTCTTCACCCGCCGCGACGGAACCTCCGTCTACGCCACGCGCGACATCGCCTACCACGCCTGGAAAGCCAAACGGGTCGCTGGCAAGGGCCGCTTGGTGAACGTTCTCGGCGAAGACCACAAGTTGCAAGCACTTCAGGTTGGCACCGCCCTCGACGCGCTTGGCATCGCCCGCCCGACCGTTCTCTTCTACAGTTTCGTGAGCCTTCCAGAGGGTAAGATGAGCACGCGCGCCAACCGCGTCGTCTTCCTCGACGATTTGATGGACGAAGCGGTCGAGCGCGCCTACGAGGAGGTCAAGCGGCGGCGCGGCGACGAGCTGCCCGAGGCGCAGCTGCGCTCCATCGCGGAGGCGGTCGGCATCGCCGCCGTGCGCTTCAACATCGCCCGCATCCAGCCCGAGAAGCCCATCGAGTTCCGCTGGGAGGAAGCGCTCTCGTTCGACGGCGACTCCGCCCCCTACCTCATGTACGCGCACGCCCGCGCCGCAAGCCTCCTCGCCAAGGCCAAGACGGAAGGGCTGACGACGAAGGGCGCCGCCCCCGCCGGCGAGGGTGAACTGCGGTTGGCGCACGCCATCGGCCGCTTCGTCCCGGTCGCCGAAGAGGCGGCCCGCCAGAATGCCCCGCACCGCATGGCCGCCTACGCCCTGGAATTGGCTGCCGCGTTCAACGACTACTACCGCGACCACCGGGTCCTGGAGTGCGAAGACGCCGCCCAGCGCGCGCTGCGCCTGCGCATGGTGGAGGCAGCCCGCATCGCTCTGGCCCGCACTCTCCGCACCCTCGCGGTCGAACCGCTTGACGCGATGTGAACGGCCGCCCACCCCTGGCGCGACGCTGGTCCACACCACAACCTTGAATGGGACGGCTTGAGTCCAAACCGTCGTGGCGGAGATTCCGGATGTCGCAACGGGTGCAGCAACGGCACCTTCTGGCTCCGACCCGATTCCTGCCGACCCCGTCGCCCCGGCCGCCGCGCTGGCCCCTCCGTCGCGCAAGAAACGGCGCGCGCTGCGTCCTCATCCTTACGCCGACGAGGTCTCGACGCCGCGCGAGAAGGCGCTCGACGCCAGCACCGTCACCCTGTTCTGGGCCGGGCTTGCCATCGCCATCGCCGCGGCCGGCTGGTTCCTGTCGAACCGCTACAGCCCGTATGTTCTCACCGGATCCAACCTCGCTGGCGCGCTCTCTCCCGGCTGGGACAACTGGACGCAGGTGCCGCTCTTCGCCGGCCTCGGCTTGCTCGGCTTTGGGTTCGTGGCGCGCAACTGGGCGCGCAACCTCGTTCTGGCGGGCTGGCTGCTCTTCGCCCTCTACTGGGCGCTCACCGCGCAGGATCTTTTCATCAAGGAGGGCGGCGACTACGTCAACATGGTGTTCGCCTACGTCGGCGTCTTCTTCTTCACCTATCTCGCCTACCATCAGTGGCTCAACGAAGTGCGCGGCGTCGAGAACGGCACCGTCCGCTTCCTCAACATCGCCACCTTCATCGCTGCGGGTTCCTACTTCATCATCGACAAGATTCAGCCCATCCGCACCTGGCTCATCCTGACCGTCAGCGACCACACGCGCGACATGCTGCGCTTCTTCGGGCAGGGGGAATCGAAGGGATTGGTGTACCTTCAAGACCTGAAAAACCTGGAGAACCCGACCTATTTCTTCTACAAAGAGTGGTTCTGCGACCCGCATCACATCGATCCAGCCATCGGCAAGACCGATGTGGCCGCCTACTGTGCCGACGGGGCGCGCAACGGCATCCAGGACAACTATCTCCTCCTCACGCAGCCCGACGTCTCCGGGTTCTGGGACTCGGTGTTCCATTTCGACCCCACCATGAGCGACCCGACGATCATCCCGGTCTCGGTCATCCTTGCCTGCACCGCGCTGCAGTCCATCATGCTCTTCGTCGGCCTCTTCGTCGCCGTCCCCGCCACTTGGAAAAAGCGGCTCTGGGCGAGCGCCATCGTCGCCGTCATCGTCTACTTCCTGAACCTGCTGCGCAACACCGGAATCATCTGGTGGTACGGCGAGGGCGTCACCAGCTTCTGGGTCGTGCACGACGTCATCGGCAAGGGCGGTTCGCTGGTGGCGATGATTGCCATCGCGTTCGGCGCCTTCCGCTGGTTCCCGGAGTTCCTGAAGTCGCTCATCGGGGTCCTCGACCTGCCGCACCGCGACGGCCCCGTCGAGCGCACCCTCAAACTGGGTCGCCGCCGGCCGGAGCCGCCCGCACCTCCCGCCGCCACGCTCGCCGATGTGATGCCTCCTCCGCCCGGCACGTAAACGCGGTCGGACGGGTGGCTTAAGTGGGGGTTCCCAGGTGGGCGCCCGTGGTCCGTTTCGCCCGAGGCTCCGCCCCCTGGCTCCTGATGCCCCTGGTGGGTGCCCTCGTTCTTGGCTATCTCGCATGGCGCGGCACGCCTTGGCTTCGCATCCCCGCCGTCGGCTTGGTGCTCGTCTGGCTGTTTTTCCTGGTCTTTTTCCGCGACCCGGAACGCACCGCTGCCGCAGGGTTCGCCTCCCCCGCCGACGGGAAAGTGCGCGCCATTGACCAGGTGGATGACCCCGAGCTCGGCCGCGTGGACCGCTTCTCCATTTTCATGTCGCCCAAGGATGTCCATGTGAACCGTTACCCGCTCGACGGCACCGTCGTTTCGGTCACGCATGTCCCGGGCGGTTTCGTTCCCGCCTTCAAGAAGGAAGCCGAGCGCAACGAGCGCGTCGTCACCGTGCTGGACACCGCCATCGGCCGCATCAAAGTCATCCAGATTGCCGGCACGGTGGCGCGCCGCATCGTCCCCTATCACGCCGCCGGTGACAAAGCGGTGAAAGGCGAACGGTTCGGCCTCATCCGGCTCGGCTCGCGCTGCGACATCCTGGTCCCGCCCGGCTCCGTGCGCTGGAGCGCCCCCGTCGGCCAACAGGTGTACGCGGCTTCCTCTTCCATCGGTGAGGCCACGCCAAAATGAGCGAAGCGAAGCCGCAACCCGCCGGTCGCATCCGGAGCTACTTCCACGCCGCCCTGCTCGACGAGTGGGATGGCCTCGACCGCATCAACCGCGACATGCGGCTTGCCGATCTGTTCACCCTCATCAACGCCCTCATGGGATTCGGCGCGCTCGTCGCCGCAACGCAGGGCCACATCCGCCTCGCCATCGAAATGGTTCTGATTGGCGTCATCATGGATGGCGTCGATGGTGCCGTTGCTCGGCTCGGCAAAGGTGGGGGCCCGCTCGGCGGAACCCTCGACACGCTCGCCGACGCACTCACCTTCGTCACGACGAGCGCTGTCATCGCGTTCCTGAGTGTCATCTGGCTCACCGGCATGGCAACCGGATGGACCCTGCTCGCGTATCTCCTGCCGCTCGCCTTCTACGTTGTCTGCGGCCTGCTGCGTCTTGCCCGTTTTGAGGCGATGAAGGATGACGGCAAGACCCGCCACTACTTCTCCGGCATCCCCACCCCCGCCGCCGCCGTGACGCTGCTCTCCCTCGTTCTTGTCGAGGTGAGTCCCGGCATCCTGCTTGCCTCCGCACTCTACCTCGGCATCCTCATGGTGAGTCGCATCCGCTTCCCCAAACTGCGCGGCTGGGGTGCTGCCGCAACGGTCGCCATCCTGCTTGCTGTCCTCGCGACGTTCCGCGATGACGCCTTGCAGAGCACGCTCGCCTGGTGCCTCCTCGGTTTCATGGCGCTCTACGTCCTGGTTGGCCCGTTTGTGGTGCTGACCCGCTACGGCCCCGACGAACCCGCGGGACAGGCCGAGGCGCTCAAACCATAGCGAAGTTTTCCAGTTTTGAACGCCCGCGGAGCACAGATTTCACAGAACTTCTTCTGAGCGTTCGGGCAAAACGTTCGTTCGTAAACTCCAGCGACCCGCCAAAATCGCACAGATTACGCTGCGGTTGAACCGAGGGCGAATCTACGAAATTTTGGCAATTTTTCCACGAATGTCCTGAGGTTCTTGCCCGTTTGGAGCAAGAAAGGATCTGTGGAATCTGTGTTCGCCAGAAACCCTTGATCGCTTCGACCCGCTCAGTAATCCGCGACGTCCGCCTTCATGAATTCGCGCAACACGACGGTGGCGTAGGAGCCCTTCCCAAGAGCGAACGCGAAGACCGGGTCGTCGCCGCCCTCGCCCGGAACCCAACTCACGTCCAGGCCGCGCACTGGCTGGAGGATGCCGCGCCGGCGCCCCTCGGAAGCGACCTCGGGAAGTTCGCGGACGCGAAAATCGGCAGGGTGGACTTCGAGCGTGTCGAGCATCTCCTGCTCAATCTCGCCCGGGATGCCGCCCGCAAGCGGCGCCGTCGTCCCGGGCAGGAGGGCGGTCAGCGTGGAGCGCCCCAGGTCGAGTTCGCGCTGCACGCGCTCCCGATTGGCCTCGGTGACGAGGTGGGTGCGCACGCCATCGTCGTCGAGGCCCATCACACGGTCGCCAGGGTGGGCAGTGTTGAGCCCGAGCCCCGCTGCGACGCGAGCGCTCACGATGTGGTTGAAGAGGTAACTCTGCCAGGCGTGCACGAAGAGCAGGAGGAGGTTCTGCGGGTGCGCCTGAATGGCGTAGCGCCAATCGCCGGGGCGGGCGATGAGCCGGCGCAAGATGGCGCGCTCGGGGTCGAGCTGCTGCGGGTACGCCTCCAGGGCGAGCGCCGGGTCGCGCGTCTCCTCGTAGATGCGGCGTGCCGTCTGCGCCTCCTCGCGCTCGCCGGGCATCGGGTGGCCCACGTAGAGCCGCACGGCCTCTTCGAGGTCGCCTTCGACGATGGCCTTGCCGACCAGGTGGGTGAGCGGGCGGAAATGGCCGCCAAAGCGCTGCGGACCAAAGAAGTTGGGGACGCCGCCGTTGGCGCGAATCGCCTCCACGGCGCCCGCGACGGCAACACGGTCCCGCGTCGAGTCGCGCACCCGAAGGACGAACTTGTTGCCTTCGTGGGCGCCGGTGAAGTGCGCCTTGCGCGTCGCGTACGACTGCAGAATCTTGACATCCTGGAGTTCAGCGAGTTTGTCGAGCGCCGCCACCGGGCCCTTGAAGGTGAACCACTGCTGCGTCACGGCGCGCTTGTCCTTCATGCCGGCAAACGCCACCTGGTCGCGGTGGATGTTCAGGAGCCGTGCCGCTTGGCCGGCGAATCGGTTGGTCTCCCAGTTGCGCAGTTCGACGTAGGCTGCCGCGTGGGCGCCAGCCGAATCGGGTGTTGGACCCGCACCAGTCTCGATGACGCGGAAATCTTCGGGCTCGCTGCGCAGCTTGCCGCCGATGCCAGGGGTGGCACTCAGATAGGAGGAGAGACCAAGCGCCTGTTCGGCGGCGGGAGGGAGGGGCCGAATCCCCGGGTTGGTCGCAGATTGCACAGATTTCTCAGATGCTGACTCCACTTGAATCTGCGGAATCTGAGAAATCTGCGACTCGGTCGGGGGCCGGCTCACTTCTTCTTGAGGGCGGCCGCGAACAGGGTCTCGAACTGGTCGAACTCGGCAACAAGGCCCTTGATGGTGCGCTTGAGGACGACGTCGGGCTTCGCCTTGCCCTTCGTGCGCAGGAAAATCTTGGGGGTGGCGAGCGTCGGGTGCTCGATGATGTACTCGGCGAACTCGACGTCCTTGTCGGCCAGGAGCGCCTGCTTGATGGGGTTGAGAAGCGTCTCGTTCTCGCCCAGGACCTCGATTTCGAGGTCGTTGTCGGTCTTGGAGACGACGTTCAGCCGCATGCATGTCGCGCGACTTGGGGCACATATTTAACGGGTGCGACGGGGCAGTCTCCTGTTCGGCCTAAATATCCCCCTCCCGTCGGCGCCGCCGTGGCCCCTCCCCCCGCCAAGTCCGAGTGGACCGAGCGGCAGAAATACGTCTTCAAGCGGACGCTGGAGGAGCTCGCCGCCTACCGCGGCATGGGCACAACGCTGGTGACGCTCTACGTCCCGCCGACGCGACAACTCTCCGACGTTGCCGCCATGGTGCGCAACGAGGTTGGCCAGGCCGCCAACATCAAGAGCAAGTCCACCCAGGACGCCGTCGTCTCGGCGCTCACCAGCATCGCGGCGCGTCTCAAGAATTACAAAGCGACGCCCGCCAACGGCCTCGCCATCTTCGTCGGCAACATCAACATCGGCGCCAACAAGACCGACTTCGTTGCCCACTTCATCGAGCCGCCCGTCCCGGTCGCCACCTACCAGTACCGCTGCGAATCGAGCTTCAACCTCGAGCCGCTGCAGAACATGGGCGCCATCGAGGACGTGTACGGCCTCATCATCCTCGACCGCAAGGAGTGCTCGATGGGCTTCCTGCGCGGCAAAGCGATCCAGCCCGTGTACAACCGCCAGAGCCAGGTTCCAAGCAAACACGGCCGCGGCGGTCAATCGGCGCAACGGTTCGAGCGGCTCATCGAGATCGCTGCGCACGAATGGTTCACGCACTGCGCCGAGCGCGCCAACGAGATTTTCCTCCACGCCGATTTGAAGGCGCTCCTGCTTGGCGGTCCCGGAGCGACGAAGGATTTCTTCGCCCGCGAAGGCTACCTCCACCACGAACTGCAGAAGAAACTGCACGCGCAGTACTTCGACACCGGCTACACCGATGAAGACCAGGGGCTCAAGGAGATGGTCGAGAACGCGGCGGGCGCCCTGCAGGGCATCGCCATGGTGGACGACCGCAAGCTCATGCAGCGTTTCCTGCGCGAGACCGCCCGCCCCGACGGCGGACTTGGCACGTACGGAGAAAACGAGGTGCGCAAAGCCCTCGAAGCAGGCGCGACAGAGCACCTGCTCATCTCCGAGAACCTGCGCAAAGTGCGCCTCACGCTCACCCACCGCCAGAGCGGCGAGACGGTCGTCAAGACGGTCCCCAGCCTGCAACTCGATGAGGTCGTTGCCGCGCAGGCCAAACTCTGGGGCGGCAACCAGACCACCGTCGAAAAGAAGGATCTCGTCGAGGACCTTTCAGACTTGGCCGAAGCGGCCGGCTCCGAAGTCCACATCGTGAGTGCCGCGAGCGAAGAGGGCGGCATGCTCATGAACGCCTTCGGCGGCGTTGTGGCGCTCCTGCGTTACAAGATGACGGGCTGAGAGTTTTCGAGCGCGACGCGAAAGGAAGTCGCGATTTAGGTCATCTCGCCGTGGTGGCGGCCCCATCCGGCGGCGATGATCATGATGCCGAAAACGATGAAGCCGATGCCTTCGAAGAGGAAGAGGAAGCCGACCTGGATGGCATCCGAGTTGCCCTTGTCGGGGCTGAAGCCGTCGGTGAAGAAGCCCATCTCGCCCAGGATGAAGAGCGTCGCGCCGAGGATGGCGATGAGGGAACCGAGGCCGACGAACACTTCGCCGAACTTGCCGGTCTGCCCGATGCCTTCCTGAAGTTCGTGCAGGTTGTGCGGGTGGCTCACGGTCCTGCATTGGACGACCTTGTTCAAAGCCGCACCGCTACCCGCTTGCCAACGGCCATAACCACGCCGTTGGTGGCTTTGGCATGGCCGCATCGAATGCATCCGGAAAGGCGAACCGGCTCGCGTCGGAGCCGAGCCCCTACCTGCGCCAGCACGCCCACAATCCGGTTGATTGGTGGCCCTGGGGCGAGGCCGCGTTCGCGGAGGCGCGCCGCCGCGACGTCCCGGTGTTTCTCTCCATCGGCTACGCGACCTGCCACTGGTGCCACGTCATGGCGCACGAGTCGTTCGAGGACGACGCGGTCGCCCAAAGGATGAACGAAGCGTTCGTGTCGGTCAAGGTGGATCGCGAAGAGCGCCCCGACATTGACGAGACCTACATGGCGGTCGCCATGCAGATGACCGGCCACGGCGGCTGGCCGCTCACCGCCATCCTCGACCACAAGAAGCGCGCCTTCTTCGCCGGCACCTACTTTCCCAAGGAGTCCAGACACGGCCGCATCGGCATGATGGAGCTTGTGCCGCGCATCACCGAAGCGTGGCAGGGCAAGCGGGCGGAACTGGAAGCGCAGGCCGAGCACATCCTGCAGCACCTTCGGGGCGAGGCACACAACCACGGCGACGAAGAGGTCGCTGCCTCCTCCGCGGCGACGGCCGACCTCGAGGCACCCGTTCTCTCCGAAGCGGTCGAGGCATTCTCCAAGCGTTTCGACGCCAAGCATGGCGGCTTCGGCGGCGCCCCCAAGTTCCCCTCCCCGCACAACATCCTCTTCCTCCTGCGCGCCCAGCATCGGACGAACGACCGCAAGACGCTCGCCATGGTGAGCCGGACGCTGCATGCCATGGCCGACGGCGGCGTGCACGACCACGTTGGCGGTGGATTCCACCGCTACAGCACCGACCGGGAATGGCTTCTGCCCCACTTCGAGAAAATGCTCTACGACCAGGCGATGCTTGCGATGGCCTACACCGAGGCGTTCCAAGCGACCGGCGAGCCACGTTTTGCCGCAGTCGCCCGCAGCACGCTCGACTACGTGCTGCGCGACCTCGCCGACCCGGCAGGAGGATACCGCTGCGCAGAGGATGCCGACGCCGAGGACGAAGAGGGCAAGTACACGGTGTGGAGCCATGCGGAGCTGGCCACCATCCTGGGCAAGGACGCGACCCGATTCGCTGCCCTCTACGGCGTCCAGAAAGAGGGCAATTTCCACGACGAGGCGACCCGCCGCAAGAACGGGGCCAACATCCTCCACCTCTCGGGTCCCCTCTCCGACCGTGACGAAGCGTGGGCGGCGCCGTTGCGCGCCAAACTCCTTGCGGTGCGTGACCGGCGCGTCCACCCGCTGCTCGACGACAAAGTGCTGACCGATTGGAATGGGCTCGCCATCGCCGCTTTCGCCAAGGCTGGTGTCGCCCTTCGCGAGCCGCGCTACATCGACGCGGCCCAGCGTGCTGCGACCTTCCTGGGCAAGACCATGCGCCGCCCCGACGGTCGTCTGCGCCATCGTTTCCACCACGGCAAGGTGGACGACCATGCGTTCCTCGACGACCACGCCTACCTGCTCTGGGCGCTCCTGGAGCTGCATCAAGCGACGCTGGACGGCACCTGGTTGGAGCGAGCGGTCGAGGTGGCGACGCAGATGGAGACCCATTTCGCGCACCCGGGCGGCGGCTGGTGGACGACGCCGCACGACGGGGAAGCGCTTGGCGCCCGCAAACGGGATGCCGGCGACGGCGCTCTCCCAAGCGGCAACGCGACGGCCTCTTGGTGCCTGCACCGGCTTGCCCTGCTGACCGGCGACACGACCTGGCGCGACGCAGCGGACCGCGCCCTCGCCGCACACGGCGAACAGGCGCGCGCCTTCCCGCATGGCTTCCCCACTCTTCTGATGGCGCTCGACCTGGCGCTTGGCCCAACGCGGGAACTCGTGGTGGCCGGTTCGGGATCCGCCGCCGACGCCCTGTTGGCACTAGGCCAAGAAGGATACCGACCGCGCATGGTGCTGCTTCGCGCCGATGCCGCCACCGCCAAAATGGCGCCTTGGACGAGCGAACACAAGCCGCTCGCGGGCAAGGCGGCAGCGTATCTCTGCGAAGGCCAGTCTTGCAAAGCGCCGACGACGGATGCGACCGTGCTACGCCGACTTCTTGAGTAGGACGACGCGCCGCTCAATCTCATCCGCCATCGCCCGAAACTCTGCGAGCCCCATGCTTGCCGGGTCGTCCAGTTCCCAATCCTCGTCGGTGCGAAGGCTTGGGCAGGACTCTGCGACGCCGCAGCCCATCGTGATGGTGCGGTCGAAGCTCGCGAGCGTCGTCCAGTCCAGCAGCTTGGGCCGCAGTCCTGCCGTGGAGATGCCCCGTTCGCCGAGAACCTGCAGCGCCAACGGGTGAACGCGGCCGGCCGGTTCGGTGCCAGACGAGGCGGTGACGAGGCCGTGGTGACGCGCAATCGCTTCCGCCATCTGGCTGCGCGCCGAGTTGCCGACGCAGACGAAAAGGACCTTCACGCCATCGCCTCGCGGTCGAGGAGCTCCTTGACCCGGCTGAGGCGAGCCGGCTCCGTCGCGCGGTGCGCCACGACGGCAAGGAGCGCACCGCAAAGCGGGCCGCCGACCGTGACGGCGACGGCGTCAAGACGGCCAGCAAGGAGCGCGGGAGCAAGAGCGCGGGCGGGGTTGAGGGAGCCGCCGCTGAGAGGAATCGTGAGCCAGAGCGCGGCCGCCACGGCAAGCCCGATGGCGAGGGCGCCCCAGCGCCCCGGGATGCGACCCGCCACGACGGCAAGGATGACGAAGACCATCGCGAAGGAGCCAATGGTGTCGGCGGCCCAGGCAAGTGTGGGCGGAGCTCCCGGTTCGACCAAGCCGATGCCGGGGCCCGCGACGTTCTGCACCAGGGCGGCCGCGGCGAGGGCGGCGATCAGCTGTGCTGCGACATAGAGGAGCGCGCGGCGGGCAGGCATGGCGCCAGATGCGGCAATGGCCAAGGTGACAGCCGGGTTGAAATGCGCCCCGGACAGGCGTCCGAAGGCAAGGATGAGAAGTGCGACGACGGCTCCGATGGCGATGGGCGTGCCTGGCCAGCCGCCAAGAGTTGCGGCGGCACAGCTTGCGGCAACAAGGACAAAGGTTCCAGCCATCTCCGCAAAGAACGCACGCATCCCGCCGGCGCGAGCCTGCTCCGATGGCTTCCCGCCTTCCCCTGCAACCACGCTCAGGCCACCCCCGTCGCCTATTTCCGGTTTGACTCTTGAGATTCGAGAGATTGGACAAAAGCGGCCAAGGCTGCGTTGAACCGTGCGCGCGCTCGGGGTCGCTCAAACGTCGGAATCGCGAGGCGGACGATGCAGTGTCCGGCCCGGCGCTATGCCAGAGCGGGACCGTTGGTGTCCGACACCGTTTCGCCCGACTCGGTGGCCGGGTCGAACGGCGCAGGCGCCACATCGCCTTGCTCCACCGGGCGCACGCCGTGCGCGCGTGCCAAGACCCGGATGCGCCGTTCGATGTCGCGGCGCGCGTCGCGGAACGCCTCGACGGTGAGACCTTGCGGGTCCACGGTGTTCCAGTGTTCCACGACGGTGCCGGCGGCGAGGTGGCGCGGCAGGGCGTTGCTGAAGACGATGACACGGTCGAAGGCGCCGAGGCGGCGCACGTCGAGCGGCTTGGGCCGGAACCCATCGAGGTCGAGCCCCTGTTCCTTCATGACGTGCAGGGTCTCCTGTGGAATGCGCAGCGCCGGGAACGTGCCGGCCGATTCGGCGTGGAATCCGGCGATGAGACCGTACACCTGCGCCATCTGGCTGCGGTTGGCGTTCGCGACGTCCACGAAGAGAAGGCGCATCTGCTTGTGCTTCTCGCGCTTCACCTTTGTGCGACGGAACAGGAACCCGATCTGGTCGGAGTCGTCCGCTTTGAGCCAGCGACGCACCGGGGCGACGATGCGGTCGTAGCTGCCTTCCCAGAGACCGGTCTTGCGGGTCGGGGCCGGGGTTGCCGCGGCCGGGGGCGGGGTGGACTCCTCACTCATCGGTGATTCCACGCCAAGCCCTGCGTTAAAGGCTGACGGGAAGAAGGGGCAAGGGGAAACCCAGGGATTTTCGGGAGTGCGGAACCCCCGGATTGGTTTGAGCCGTCGACCCACGAAGCAATCGCAAAATCCTGGAATCCCTCAACTCCCCGGATTTCCCTGACCTGCCCGTCAGTCAACGTAGTTGCCTTTCGCACCCGACTTGCCCATCCAGGATTTGTGGTACTCCGGGTCGTCGCAGCCGAGTGCCCACTTGGTGAGACGCAGCGGTTTGAACGTGTCCACCATCACGGCCAGCTCATCGCTGCGGTCGTGGCCGAAGCTTGCCTCGTAGCGGCCCGGCTGCGGAGCGTGCGGAATGCCGGCGGGGTGAAGCGAAAGCGAGGCGGCGCCGACGCCGGTGCGGCTTGCGAAGTTGCCCTCAACGTACCAGAGCATCTCGTCGCACTCAACCGAGGAGTGCGGGTAAGGACACGGAATGGATTCTGGGTGGTAGTCCAACTTGCGCGGAACGAAGGAGCAGACGACGAACGACCCCTTGCCGCCGAGGAAGGTGGTGTGGATGGGCGGCGGGAGGTGGACGAGGCCGGTCTTGGGCTGGTAGTCGTGCACGTTGAACGCGAACGGGTAGTTGGTGCCGTCCCATCCGACGACGTCGAAGGGGTGGTGCGGCAGCGTGCGCCAGGAGTAGGCGTCGTTGCGTTTGTGCAGGAGTTTGACCTTGCCCTGAGCATGGCCGTCGCCCGGGGTCGGCTTCGACAGCGTCGTCGGGCGGCGGAAGTCGCGGTGGGAATAGGGCGCATCCATGGCGAACTGCCCGTTGGCGTGGCGGAAATTGCTCGGGATCTCAAGACCACTCCGGCACTCCATCCACATCACATGCGGTTTGGCGCCCTTCGCATCGAAAACCAGGCGGTGAATCAGGCCGCGCGGGATGAAGAGGTAGTCATGGCGGCGGACATCGAGCGAGCCGAACTCCGAGTCGAGGCGTGCGGAGCCTTCGTGGAAGAACAAGAGCAGGTCGGCGTCGCCGTCCTGGACGAGACCGGAGTCGAGGATGGTCGGCGCGCTGGTGCCGATGCGAACGTCGTCGTTGCCCATCAGCAGTCGCAGCGACTCCCAGAGCGTTCCCTTGCCGGCAACGCCCGGGCTGCGCAGGTGGTGGCGGCGCACCGGGCCGGCATCTGCGACTTCGAACGTGGAGGCAAGTTTGGCGGGCTTGGCGTCCAGCTCGCGGGCGGGATTGTTCTTGCGGTAGGCGATGGAGTAGGCGCCGTCGAACCCTTTGCGCGTGATGCAATGCTCGTAATAGACCGGGCAACCATCCGTCATGTCGCCCTTGCTGCGCTTGAACTGGATGTGGTGCTTGGCGGGGAGGCGGCCGAGCTTGTGGTAGTCGAGCATGTTGCCGGTGCAGCCGGGTGGGGCTATTTGGGTGCCACGGCCGCGACGACCTCTGCGGTCTTCACGACCGTGCCGAACTCGCCGTGCAGTTCGGCGAGGGCGAGGTCGTGCGCCAATTCCGGCTTGGCGGTGGAGCCGTCGAGCATCGGCTGGGGCAATGTGGCGCAGGCGTCCCCGACGACGATGACCTTGTAGCCCAGGTTTCCCGCCATGCGCGCCGTCGAGGCGACACAGTAGTTGGTCTGGATGCCAAACAGGACCAGCGTGCGGCTCTTCCATGCCTCCAGCGACTGCTCGAGACCGGTGCCGATGAAGGCGCTGTGCACCGATTTCGTGAGAACCTGCTCGCCAACCTTGGGGCGCGCCTCCTCCTTGAAGTCTGTCCCGGGCGCTTTGTCGAACCCCATGCCCGACGTGGGGTTCACGTGCCGGATGTGGACGATGGGCCGACCCGCGGCGCGCCACACGGCAAACAGGTCGCGCACGTTCGCTTCCAGTTGCGGGTTGTTGCGGCGGCCGAGGCTCGGGTTGTCGAACGCTTTCTGGATGTCGATGGGCAGCAAGATGGCGTCGCGGGGGATGTCGAGGGGCATGGCTACACGACCGGGTTGCGCAGCGTCATCAAGACCTTGCCGTCGTAGGCCAAGTCCATCTCCACCACGTCGCCAGGCTGGAGGAATTTGTCCAGTTCGTAGCCGCAGCCGCCCGCGAAGGTGCCGGAACCGACGACGTCGCCGGGTCGCAACTCCTGGTCCTTCGTGGCGAAGGCGAGCATCGCGCCCCAGTCGTAGCGCGCCTCGCCCATCTTGCCGCGGCTCCACTCGGCGCCGTTGACGCGCGTTGCAAGCTCGATGCGGCCGGGGTCGGGCACCTCCTCGGGCGTAACGATGAACGGACCGATGGCCTTGCCGAAATCCTTGCCGTAGCTTGGACCCATTCCGACCTTAGCGTACGGCATCTGCCGCGCCCGGGCAGAGCAGTCGTTGAGGATGGTGAAGCCGGCGATTGCGCTCTTCCAATCCGTCGAATCGAGATTCCGGCAGGTCCGTGAAAGCACCACAGCGAGCTCCATCTCGTAGTCGCGCTGCGTCTCGCCGGCGGGGTAGCGCACCGGCTCGCCGTGGCCGACGAAGCAGTACGGGTTGCCGTTGTAGTAGGTCGGCGTCTGATACCATTCGGGCACGACATCGAGGCCGCGCTTTGCTCGGGCATTCTTGACATGGCCCTCGAAGGAATAGAAATCGAGGTAACGCCCCGGCTCCGTCGGGGGGAGAATGCGGACATCGTTCGCACGGTGAAGTGCAGACTTGTCTGTGCAGGCCTCGGCGAGACCATCGAGGTGCGGCTTCGCCGCGTCCCAATTCGCAAGAAGGTCCTGCATCGACGCCGGCACCGCAGGGTTCGCGGCGTGGGCGTCGAGGAGCCAGCCGCCGCGCACGATGCCGACGCGGGGCGAAGCGCCGGGTGGAGCGAAGGTGGCGAGCTTCAACACGCTGGTGAGCCCATCCCAGTTGAAGAAGACTGGGCGGCGCATGGACTTTAAGAGCCGAAACTCCCGTGCGTGGCTGTGACAGAACGAAGGGTCGTGGCTCTTGCGTGGAGTTCAGGAATCTGCTTCGGTGTTGGGATTGTCCTCATGGCTCTCACCGAAGGAAACAGCCCGCTTCATTTCGGCTCGGACATCTACTTCGCCAGCATGCTCGCCATCACCATGCTCACGCTGTTTGGGTTGGCCGCGGTGCTCGCTGTCGCGGCAGCCATCCTCCACTGGCGAAAACCAGACGCTGACTCCCCGACCTAATCCATCAGGTACGGGTTCTCAACCGTCCGCTTGCCAGTCGGCTTGTCGCCGTTCTGGTGCCTCTCGATGGACTCGAACAGGGCGCGGAAGTTGCCCTCGCCGAAGCCTTGGTCGCCTTTGCGCTGGATGACCTCGTAGAAGAATGGTCCCGCGGCGGCCTCGTTGTAGAGGACGGCCGCCTCCTGCATGAAGATCTGGAGCAGGTAGCGGCTGTCGCGGCCGTCGACGAGGATTTTGCGCTTCTTGAGCTCCGCAATCTCCTCCTTGAGATTGTTCACGGCGCGCTCGGCAAGACGCTGGGGGAGCATCTCGTAGTAGGCGTCGGGGGTGTCGAGGAACTTGAGGCCGGCCTGATTCATCTGCGGCAGGACATCCATGATGGCACGCGTGCTGAACGCGATGTGCTGCACGCCGGGGCCGCGGTTGTCCTCGACATACTTCGCAATCTGGCTCGCATAGTAGTTCGGGCGCAACGGCTCGTTGGTGGCGAACTTGACGTTGCAGGTCGGGTCCCACATCACGATGGACTGCAGGCCGGAGCCGCCCGCCATGTCCGGCTTCGCGTCGCGGGTGTGGAAGCGGATGTCCCAGAAGTGCTCGAACCCCAGGACGTCCTTGTACCAGTTCGTCAGGCTGCGCATCTCCCGCGTGTTGCTGGTGACGTGGTCCATGTGGGTGAACTGGTGGCGATTGTGCCCCGTCGCCTGCGGGCCGGTCGGGACGATGGGGGTGAGCCGCGGGTCCACGGCGCCCTGCGTGCGGTTACCGGTGGCGTCCTCGGCCATCCACGGGCCTTCCTTCTCGAGAAAACGGTACGCGACGTCGCCCAGTGGGCTTCCGATGCCGAAGCTGCGGTAGCCTGGCTTGCCTTCGACTTCGCCGAGGAAATTGGCGCCGCGCGATTCGAGCGTCTTCCAGGCGTGCTCGACGGAGGCGACGCGGAAGGTCAGGCTGCGGATGCCGTCCGGGTGGGCGCGCAGGAATTTGCCAGCGGGGCTTGAGGCATCGAGGGGGGCCGTGCACTGGACGCGCACCCGGGCGGCGTCGAACACGACCGAACGTTCCCCAGTTTCCCCTTCCAGTTTGGCGCCCGAGCGGGCGGCGACGGAGAAATCCATCTTCTCGCCGTAGAAGCGCTCCGAACGGGCGAGGTCGCGCACGACGAACTCGACGTGGTCGATGCCGCGGATGCCGAGGTTGCGCACAGGCTCGCCCATGGCGCAGTTTGAGGCGCCCGACCCTATGAGGATTGCGAGGCCCCGGCGCCTGCCAAATCGCCGCCGCGCTGGCTTCGTTGGACAGGCTGATATGGCACCGGTGGCTGCCCGGGGCCATGCGGGTGCTGCAGTTCGCCAAAGGGGCCTGGTGCACGGCGGACTCGCTGTCGCCCGGCGCCGCTCGCGACCTCGCCTACGGGCCGACGCATGTCTGGATTCGCCTCGAAGGCATCGCGCAGGACAAATTGGAGGCCCTGGGCGCCGTCTTCAACCTCCACCCGCTCGCCATCGAGGATGTGCGCAACCACCGGCAGCGCCCCAAAGTGGAGGACTACGACGACCTCACCTTCGTGGTCGCTCGCGCACCGCGCTGGGACCCCGCCAAGGACGAGCTCTCCTGGCTCACCGTCGGCCTCTTCCTCGGCCCCGATTTTCTCATCACCGCCTGCACCGACCCGGTCGTCGAGTTGGACGCCGTCGAAAAGCGGCTCATGGCGACGAAGGCGAGCTCGAAATCCGCCTCGATTGACCATGTCTTCTACCAAGTCCTCGACTCGATTGTGGACGCCTACTTCCCCATCATGGACGACCTCGAGGAGCGCATCGAGGACATCGAAGAGGGGGTCATCGAGGGGGCGGAGGCGAAGGAGCTCGCCGCCATCCAGGGCTTCAAGCACATCGTGAGCCAGGTGCGCAAGACCATCTTCCCGATGCGCGAGGCGATGGTGGGCCTCGAAAAGGGCGAGCACCCCAACATCCGCGAGGAGACCTGCATCTACCTGCGCGACGTCGCCGACCACACAACGCGCCTTGGCGAACGGCTCGAGCACGTCAAGGAGGTGGCTGTCCTGGCGCAGGAGACCTACAACGCAACGCTCGCCAACCAGACCAACGTCACCGTCAAACGCCTCACGGCGGTCACGATTGTCTTCATGTTCACCGGCCTCCTGGCCAGCCTCGGCGGAATGACGGAGTTCGCCGGCTTGCCCAAAGATTGGAACTTCTTTGCCGTGAGCCTCATCATCCTCGCCATCACTGCTGGCGCTTTGATCTGGGCGATGTGGGCCGCCCGCCGGTAGCCGGCCACCGCACCGCTCATATCGGCGCAACCCTAACGCAGGGCTGTGGCAGTGACTGCGAGCCTCCCGAGCACCTTCGACGACTGGGTCGGGCAGTTTGGCGACTGGCAGAAGAAAGTCGGGTTCGACACGGCGTGGCTTGGCGACTACACGTTCGAGGCGAAGTACGATTTCGAGAACGTCAAGCCGAACATTGAATTCGGCGACTACGCGGGCAAGCCGAAGTGGGAGCGCCCCCTGCAGATTCCGCACCAGAACATCCGCGACGCGCTGCTTCACCTCATCACGGTGCAGGGCGACACCGAGTTCGCAAGCGTCGAACAGCAGCGCCACCTCCTCGCCTCCGCGCCGACCGAGTACGACCGCAAGTCGGCTCTGCGCATCATGGCGGAGGAGCAGCGCCACGGCTGGCAGATGTGCCACCTGCTCATGACGCACTTTGGCAAGGAGGGCGCCATCGAAGCAAAGAAACTCCTGGAGCGCAACGCCAACGACGGCAACCGCCTGCTCGGCTCCTTCAATGAGCCGACCAAGAACTGGCTGGACTTCTTCGTCTTCACGCAGTTCGTCGACCGCGACGGCAAGTACCAACTCAAGATGCTCAGCCACAGCGCCTTCAAACCGCTCGCTGCCAGCATGGGACCGATGCTGAAGGAAGAGTCGTTTCACCTCGGCACCGGCTCGAACGGGCTGCGCCGCATCGTCAAGCAGGGCGTTGTGCCCATCCCCCTTCTCCAGCGCGCCTTCAACCGCTGGATTCCCACCGCATTCGACCTGTTCGGCAAGGACGGCAGCACCTCAAGCGAATGGGCCTACGTCTGGGGCATCAAAGGGCGCTATGACGAGGACACCAACACGGCGCCCGTCACCGACAAGCGGATGCTGAACGCCTACAACCGCGACCTGTACCGGCAAGAGATTGTGCGCGAGGTTGAGATCATCAACAAGTCGGTTTCCGGCCCGCAGAAACTCGTCGTCCCCGACGCACGCTTCCACCGCGCCATCGGCGAGTCGGTCGGCCAGGAGTGGACCGTCGAGGGCGCACCGTGGAAAGGCAAGGGCAGCTACGCCGACTACCTCGCCACCGTCCTTCCCACGAAGGAAGACGACGCCGTCCTGGCGGAGTGCTTCAAGCAAGAGTGGATTGCGGCGAAGGCTGCCTGAGAATGGACGGCATCGGCTTCGACGAAGCCAAACTGCAGGCATTTTTCGAGCGCGTCCCCGAACTGTTTGGCCGCGAGCAGGCGCGCGTGCACGAGCCGTACCAGTTCCTCCTCTACCATGTCGAGCACCCGCTCGCCGAGTCCACCACGGACCGCATCGAAGAGGGGTTTGCGCTCAAGCACCCGATGTGGAACCCTGGTTCGCGGCGCTCCGCCATCGACCTGCTCGACCGCTTGCGCTACCCCGACATCGGCCCCATCGCCGACCTGCGCAGCATCGCCGGCATGAACCTCTCCGTCCTGAGCCACTACCTGCATTTTTTCCACCACGCCTACCCCATCTACGACAAGGCAAGCTGCAAGGGGCTCGAGAAGCTCGGGCTTTCCATTCCCTACACGTTGGTGCGCGACCGCGACATCTACGGCCTCTACATCCGTGCCATCGAGGAGCTGAAGGAGCGCATCCCATTCTGGTGCGTCCCCGAGACCAACGTCTACCTCACCCGCATCGTGCAAGGGGCGCTCGCGGCGTACGGAGATGAGCCGTGATCGACGAGACCTTCGCGCGTCGGTTTGCGGCGTCGTGGTATGCGGCGTGGAATGCGCACGACCTCGACGCGATGATGGCGCACTACGCTGACGCCATCCAGCACAGCTCGCCTTTCATTGCCCGGTACAACAACGACCCTGCTTGCGCACCGCTTCAGGGCAAGGCCGCGGTCCGCACGTACTTCGGCCGCGCCCTTGAGCGCAACCCGACACTTCGCTTCGACCCGATGCACGTCGCCGTCGGCGTCGAGACGGTCTTGTTGGTGTACCGACGGATGACGGGGGAAGTCGCGGCGGAGACGTTTGCGTTCGACGGCGCGGGCAAGGTTGTCAAGTCGGTGTCGCACTACGACGCGACGACCTAAACCGCAGATGACGCAGATTGCGCAGATTTACTTCTGCGTCATCTGCGCTATCTGCGGTTAGTTCGTAGATGTGGACGGAACGATCGTCTGCGCCGCCTTCCAGTTCTGCAGCGACCACAGGAATGGGTTCTCGCGCGCCGAGCGGACGAACGGCCGCGGACCGAGAATCACCAGCAACTCTTGCGCCCGCGTCAAGCTGACGTTCAATCGACGGTGGTCTTCGTGCGGCTTGGCGGGGCCGAGCGTCGTTAGGTCCAGCAGGATGGCGCGGCGTTCGTTTCCTTGGAATGCGTCCACCGTGCTCGCGGTGAGCTTCGCGAGCGGGGCAAGCTTCGCCTTCCCCTCTTCGACGGCGTCGCGAAACGCTTCCGCCTGGGCACGAAACGGGCTGATGTAGCCGATCTCTTCGGGCGCCATTTTCTGCTTCATCATCTCCAGGATGAGTTGGAGGGCGAGGGTGGTGTGCGTCGGGTTGATGCGGCTGCTTCCCACCTGCTCCGCCCGGTTTCCCGCGACCTTGCTTGTGTCTACCCAAACAACAGGGGACAGAATCGGCTGGTCCAAGAGTTTGGCGACCGGCAGGAGTTTGCGCGGCGCGGCGGAGTGGACTTTGCCCCCGTACACTGCGTCCTGGCTCCATTGGTAGATGGCGGGAGAGCACCGGAACTGCTCATCGAGCAGCACCGAGAGGTCGGGCCGCATCATGGCGAGAACCTCGAAGTGGCTGCGCTTGTAGTTCTCGTCGTTGCGGAAGCTCCAGGCGCGCACGATGGGCGGAAGCTGCAACGGATCGCCCACCAGAACCAGCCGCTTCGCGACGGCGGCGGCGAGGGCAATTTTCGGGAATCCGTTCATGCCCGCCTCGTCCACGATGACGGTGTCGAACAGCTTGACCTCCTGATTCGTCTGGTCTGCTGAGAGCAGCGCAGATGCCAGGGCATCCAGCGTCATGCCAACCACCGCCTTGTCCTGGATGGAGGTGAAAAGCGGGCGCGCCTCGGGGTCTTCGGGGTCGGGGTGGAACTCGCCAACTCGCTTGCGCATCTCGTGCATGTCCGCCGCGACCCGTTCGCCGTCCCCCAGACGCAGCACATGGGCGGCCAGGGCGGGCGTATGGCTCAGCGCCTTCCGGAGCGCGTTGTCGATGGCGACGTGGGTGTGGCTTGCGACCAGGACGCGGCGGCCGCGTTTGACCTCGGCGGCAATCAGGCGAGCGATGACCGTGGTTTTGCCCGTGCCGGGAGGACCGTGGATGAGGGCGATGCCTCCCTCTTTCAGGCTGGCGGCCGCGCGCAGAGCCTTCGCTTGGCCTTCGCGTAAACCCGCCTCGTCGAGACCGGCCATGGGTGAGGTGCTGAGGCGCGGCAGGTCGAGCGGCCGCTCCACCATGGCGTAGCCGTCGCCCCAGCGCCGCTTGACGAGGAGGAACGCCTGCAGGAGCGTGCGTTGAATGGTGGCGTTGGTCTGCGGACGAAGCAGAAGCTGGAACCCGGGCCGCAGGTCGCGCCACGCCACGCGCTCGGCGAGAAGTTCGAGAACGGTTCCCGCTTTCTGCGAGACGATGGCGACGACCGCATCCTCGGGGGCGAGTCGGTCCGGCTCATACGCCTCGACGCGCGAACCTTTGACGAGCCACGCCGGTTTGCCACCAACGGCCTGGACGCGTAGCTTTGCTCCCTCTGCGATGCTCGCCGCGGACTCGACGGCAACGCGCAGCTCCTTGCCCTTGCCGCCCTCTTCTTCCTCGACGCCGATTTCTTCCCGCAGCGCTTGCACATGCTCTTGGAACGAAGGGACGCGCGGGTCCACGACCGGGTCGACGCGCAGCACATGGCACGCCGAACAGGCCTCCACGACGTAGGGGCCAAAGCGGGCGGAGGACCGGGTTCCGCCGCACCCGCAAGCCGTCACGGCCGCTGCGACAAGGGGCGCCCATTTGAGGCGCCCGGTCACCGGCATGGCCATCAACGCCAACCCGCCTCGCCGAGCGTGGACAAACTGCCCGTCCAGGCCGTCCTGGACGACGCCGGCATTCTCTGGATCAGCTTGGAGCGCCCGGAGAAGAAAAACGCCCTCGACCTTGAGGCCCTCACGCTGCTGCGCCACCACCTCGAGCGCGCCCGCGACGACGCCCGCGTCCGCGTCGTGGTCCTTGGCGCCCACGGCGACTCCTTCTCGGCGGGCGGCGACATCCAGGTGATGCGCACCTTTGCCGGCAACGCGCAGGCGACCCTCGACCGGCTGCGCAACGGCCTCAACGTCGTGGCGCAACTTCTGCATGACCTCCCCAAACCAGTCATCGCGAAGGTGCAGGGCAACGCCTACGGCGCTGGCGCCATTCTCGCCTTCCAATGCGACCTCCCCGTCGTCGCCGACGAAGCGACCTTCAGTCTCAGTTTCCGCCACGTCGGCCTCATCCCCGACACTGGGGGAACTTGGCTCCTGCCGCGCACGCTTGGTCTTCCCCGCGCCAAACATCTCGCCTGGACTGCGGCACCCTTCTCGGCCAAGGACGCTGTCGAGTGGGGCCTCGCACTCAAGTCGGTGCCACGCATCCAGCTCGACGGCACCGTGGCGCTACTTGCCGCTGCCCTTGCAGACGGTCCCGCCGCGACGATGGCGCTGGCAAAGCAGGCGCTCCACGCCAACCTCGATGCGACCCTGCCCGAATCTCTGGAGCGCGAGGCGCACCTCCAGGCTGCCGCATTCCTGACCAAGGAGCACGCCGAGGGGCGCGACGCCTTCTTCGACCGGCGCATGCCCGACTTCCGTTCGCAGAAGGCTTGAACCGCTGCGTGGTTGGCGACCCGTGGACATCCAAACGGTCGCCGTCATCGGCGCAGGCACGATGGGAGCCGGCATCGCGCAGGTCGCGACGCAAGCGGGCTACATCACGCGCCTCGTCGATGCTAAACCGGAGGCGCTCGCCAAAGGCATGGCCGGCATCAACGCGTTCTGGGACAAAGGCATCGCGAAAGGCAAGACGACGCCGCAGCAGAAACTGGAGTGGTCGGCACGCCTCATCGCCGCGTCCGACCTCAAAACCGCCGTGGCAGACGCCGACCTGGTCATCGAAGCGGTACCGGAGAGCCTCGACCTCAAACAGCGCATCTTCCGTGACCTCGATGCCGCCGCACCGGCGCACGCCATCCTCGCCACCAACACCTCCAGCCTCAACATCGCCGCCATCGCGGCCGCCACGAAGCGGCCCGGCTCGGTCGTTGGAATGCATTTCTTCAACCCCGTTCCCATCATGACGCTTCTCGAACTGGTGCGGCACGACGGAACCTCCGCTGCAACGTTGGACGCCGCACGCTCGGTTGGCGCCCGGATGGGAAAAACCACCATCGTCGCCAAGGATTCACCCGGTTTCGCAACGAGCCGCCTCGGCATCATCCTCGGCAACGAGGCGATGCGGATGCTCGAAGAGGGCGTCGCATCGGCACGCGACATCGACACCGCGATGAAACTTGGCTACGGCCACCCGATGGGGCCGCTCGAACTCTCCGACTTGGTGGGCCTCGACGTCCGCCTCGGCATCAGCGAGTACCTCAAGACAACCCTTGGCCCGCAATTCGACGCCCCCGCCATCGTGCGCAAGCTCGTCGCGCGCGGCGAGGTCGGAAAGAAGTCCGGAAAAGGACTCTACGACTGGTCGGATGGCACACCCAAGGAGCGCAGTCTGCCATGACGCAACCTCTGGTTCTCGCAAGCCAGGAGGGCCGCGTCCGCGTCCTCACGCTCAACCGACCCGAGGCGCGTAACGCCCTCAACGCTGCGCTGCGGCTCGAACTGATGGCCTGCCTCGACGAGGCGAAAAACGACGGCTCCGTGGGCGCTGTGGTGCTGACCGGTGCAGGCTCCAGCTTCGCAGCCGGTGCCGATCTGCGCGAGCTCCTCGCCCGCACCTCGGCGGAGCAGGAACGGTTCCTCCAGCCGCCGCACATCTACAGCACCATCGAGGCGATGCCGAAGCCCGTCATCGCCGCCCTCAACGGCCACACTCTCGGCGCTGGCCTCGAACTTGCGACCGCGTGCGACCTGCGGGTCTGCTCCGCCGCAGCCAAGCTGGGGCAGCCCGAAATCAATCTCGCCTTGATCCCGGGCGGCGGTGGAACACAGCGGCTCGTGCGCCTCGTCGGATCTTCGCAGGCGTCGCGCCTGGTGCTCACCGGCGACCCCATCGATGCGGACGAGGCGTTGCGCATCGGCCTCGTGGACCAAGTGGTCGCCAAGGAAGATGTCCTCCCGCGCGCCACTGTGCTTGCCGCCGCGATGGCGAACAAGGACCCCGTCGCGGTGGCGGCGGCCAAGGAGGCGCTGCGCGCGGCACGGGATTTGCCCTACCGCGAAGGACTCGCCAAGGAGATCGGCCTCTTTGTTCGCCTGCACGCCCGCGTCGAATCCAAGGAGCGCATCCTGACATTCCTGGAGAAGCCGAAGTGACGGACGCGCACTGGCGCCACGGCGGCATTGGGGTCATCGACGGCCACGTCCATGTCAACCGCTTCGACCTGATGCGACCTGCCGCGCAGGAGGTCATTCGCAGCAATCCGACGTTCGCGCAGATGGAACGGTTCGTCGCGAGCCCGGAAGCGTTCCTCGCGCACATGGATGCAGAGGGAGTCGAGCAGTCGTGGCTCATCAACTACTGCGCGAAGGAAGTCATGGGGTACGGTCCCGAAGTGAACGCCTGGGTCGCCAGCTACGTGGACGCGGACCCGAGACGGCTCGTCGCCGTGGGCGGTGTCGAAGTGGACGACGCGACCGAGGCGGCCATCGAACAACTTCGCGACTTGGGCATCCGCGCTCTCAAGATTCACACCGTCCACCAACATGTTCGGCCCGACGATGAACGGCTGGCAGAGGCCTTCGCCGCGTGCGAACGGCACCGCATGCCCGTCATCTTCCACACCGGCACCAGCCGGTTCCCCGGTGCCGACAATCACTTTGCCGACCCGGCTCCCATCGACGCCGTCTGCAAGCGCCACCCGAAACTGCCAGTCATCCTCGCGCACGGCGGCCGCCCGGACCAGACGCAGGCGGCCCTCGACATTGTGGCGCGCCACACGAACGCCTGGCTCGACCTTTCGAGCTGCCCGCCCCATCGCCTGGGCGACTATTTTGGCGACCTGGAAGCGCTCGCGCCGCGCACGCTGTGGGGCAGCGATTGGCCCGGCCCCGGCGTCCCCGGAATGGGCGCCAACATCGAGGCGTTCCTCGCGCTCAGACTTTCCGAACGGACCAACCGACTCATCTTGCGTGACAACGCGAAGTCGCTTCTGCGCTGACCGTGCAGGTTGGCGAGGCTACTCTTCTTCGTCGTCGTCCTCGTCGTCTTCGTCGTCCTCATCGTCGTTCTTGAGGGAGACCATCGGCTTGTCTTTCTTGGCCTTGACGCCCGTCGAAGTTTCCGCCTCGGCCTCCTCGAACTCGGGACCAGGGTGGTAGCCAATCGGGAGGTCCGGGTCTTGCGGCCCCTCGTCGAAGTCGTAGGGGAATTTGTTCCAGTACGGCGAGTCGTCGAGCACCGTGTAGAGGCTTGTCTTGGCGTCGATGCCGCGCACGAGGTGGCTGCCGATGCGGTCGACGTGGTAGAGCAACGTGCCCTGGAACACCTTCTCGCCAATCTGCTTGAAGAAGCGGCCGCAGACAGTGATGCCAATCGTGCGCTCGCCGACGAACTCGTGCAGATAGTGCGCCATGTGGTAGGC
Source organism: Thermoplasmatota archaeon (assembly GCA_038046785.1). GTDB lineage: Archaea > Thermoplasmatota > E2 > JACPAO01 > JAHFTW01 > JAHFTW01. The sequence goes on along the minus strand of JBBSVM010000004.1, from coordinate 14,275 downwards.
GCTTGGCAGCTCGATGTGCGGCCGGATGGTGAGCTCTTCGCGCAGCCCGTGCAGAATCATGAGCGGGGTCGGCGTGCCCTCCTCCGCCTTGGTGGCCTCGTGGTAGGCCGTGAGGAGCTGCTTCACCGTCCCGTCGTCAAGCATCAGGGTCCCTTTCTGGTTGCGGCCACGAGGCTTTCCATTTGAAAGTATCCGGTGCGGGCCTGATAACGCGTCTGCTTTGTTCCGGCGCTCGACCGCCTCTACCCGCTACGGCTGCGGCGGCGTCGCGTCGGCGCTGCCTTCCCACGTGGGCGGAGTGAAGTAGGTCGAGCCGTCGCGCACGAGGACCGGGAGGGTCAGCGTGGATTGGCCCGGATTGAAGAGGGCGGGTCCCGCCGTCGGCGCCGGCAGGTAGCCTTCGCCAGTCTGCGCGATGATCAGCTCCAACCGGTTGCCTTTGGGCACCACGAACTCCATCGGCTGGCTCTCGACGCGCAGGATGACGTTCTGGCCCGGCGTGAGCGTTGGGCTCGCCTCGGGCTCGGTGCGGTAGCGGAAATCCATGGTGCCAAACGCGATGCGCAGTCCAGAAGTGGCGTCGTTGACCTGGAAGTAAATCTGCGCATTGGGTGCCAGGGCCGTCACGCCCGCCTCAAGGTAGAGGTGGCCGGAAAGCGTGGTGGCGGCGTCGGGGTCGAGGACACCAAGGTCGTACGTGGCGCCGCCACCCGGGACTGGCTGGAGCGTTGCGGTGGCGCCCGGGATGTCGAGGTTGCGCGGCTCGACATCGCGCACCGGGTAGGACTCTTCGACGCGCCAGCGACCGATGTTGTCCTGCACTTCGACGGTGAGGAGAGGCTTCGGTCCCTCATTCTTGAGGTAGTGGTCGAACCACTCTTTGAGGTCCTCGGCCCAGTCGTAGCGCACCGAGAAGGGGAACGCGGCGCCGCCGAGGCCGTCGGGCAGGTTGGCGTGCTCGCCGGGGCGGTCGGGGTACATGTGGCCCCACTGTCCGAAGAGGCCCTTGACGTCGAGCCCCTTGGCGCGCAGCTGCTCGAACGTCGGCGTAATCATGTGCGGGTCGACGTTCCAGTCCTGCAAACCATGGATGAAGTAGACCGAGCCCTCGTAGTTCTCGAGGACGCGGGGGAGGAACTCGCGCTCGACCCAGTAGGAGTCCTCGGTGGGAAGAACCTCGTCGCCGGTCAGGAACGCGGCGGCGCCGTACGGCGTCGCGGTGAACCAGTCGGGGCAGGCGGTCTGCAGGTCTCCGGCGTCGCCGTCGAGGCCGAACTGGCCGTACACGACGTTCTGGAAGGTCGCCACGCGCGCCTCGGACGAGCCGTTGTGCGTCACGAGGGAGCGCAGGCCGTGCAGGCCGGAGATGGGGACGATGCTCTTGAGATGCGGGTTGCCGAAGGTCGCGGCTTGCCAGGGCGTGGAGCCGTCGTAGCTGCGGCCGATGAGGGCGACGTTGCCGTTCGACCACGCCTGAGTGCCGAGCCATTCGACCGCCGCATCGACGCCGAGCTGTTCTGCGTGGCCGAACATGTCGAAGCAGTGGTTGGCGTCGCCGGAGCCGAGGACCGAGACCTGCGCGACGGCGTAGCCGTGCGGGACGAAGTTCTCAATGAGGAAGCGGCCGAGGCGGTTGGCCGGCTCGGTGGCCGGGCGGTCGCCCTCGGGCTGGTTGATGGGGGAGCCGGGGGCGGTCGGGTCGTCCATCGTGAGGAGGCCCGACGTGGAGGAGTAGTAGGGACCGACGTCGGCGATGACTGGGACCAAGGTGCCTTCAGGGACATCGGGGAGGAAGAGGCCGAGGTGGATGCGCGGACCGGCCGGGTCCAAAACGGTGGCGCCGAGCTCGGTGATGGGCAGCGCGACGGAGACGAAATGGCCGGTCCCGGGCAGAATCTCGTAGGGACCGGTGGCAAGGGTGTGGCTGAAGGTGTCGGTGACGTTGTAGTTGAGAGCGACACGCTCGAACGCGGTGCGGCCGGTCGAAGGCCTTCCGCCGAGGCTGTCCGAGGGGTCGTCCGAACTGCTTGCGCATCCGGCAAGGACAATCGAGGTCATCAGGAGGCCAGCAAGGGCCGCGCGCCAACGCATGGGGCTGCGTGCGGGAGCTGCCGCTTAAGCGTTGTCGCGCCCCAGCTTGCGCCGAGGGGCGTTCTCTCCTGTCGGGCCTCCATCATGGTGAAATAGGGGGGCCTTGTCGCCAAAAACAATCTGGTGACCACCATGACGGACACCCTTGTCGAGGTGCCGGGCGAGCCCGTGCCCTCCGCCGATGCCGCCCCCCCGACCGCCCCCGACGCCGGAACGCCCGACGCAACGACGACGCCGGAGGCGCCTCCGGTTCCCAACCCGCTGGGCCCCAAACCCGGCATGAAGAAGGAAGAGCTGCAGTCGAAGGCCAACCTGCTGCGCCGCGAGCGCGACCGCCTCAACGACGAGGCGCGCAAGCACGCCGAGGAGCGCGACGGCTTCAACGCGCAAGTGCGCGGACTCGTCAACGAGGCGAACGAGCACAAGAAGCGCCGCGACGAGATGAACGAGGGCGTCAAGCGCTCGAAGGAAGCGCGCGACGAGGCCAACAAGGCGGCCGACGAGGCCCAGAAAGCGGCCGACCTCCTGCGCCGCGACCAGATGCCGGAGGCCGCCGGCGGCGACTCCGTCCTCAAACTCAAGAAGGAGGCGCGCCAGCTTGAGATGGACCACATGACGAAGGTCCTCACCACCTCCAAGGAGAAGGCGCTCATGGACCGCCTCAAGGAGATCGGCAAGCTGCTCAAGGCCAAGGAGTCGGCCCTGCGCGCCAACCCCGCGCTCAAGTCCGCCCTCGAGAGCGCCGAGGCGCTCAAGGAGAAAGCGGAGAAGACCCACGCCAAGGTCGGCGAGATGGCCGAAAAGGCGCAGGGCGAGCACGACGCCATGATCAAGCTCTACAAGTCCTCCGACAAGCTGCGCAAGTCGGCCGACAAGTTGCAGGAGAAGTTCGTCATCAGCAAGATGGAGGCGGACAAGATCCACAAGGCGTACATCGAGTTCGTCAACGCCATCCACGCCATCGAGGACGCCGACGCGGTGGCCTCCGGCGGCACCGGACGCACCAGCAACCAGGCGAGCCAAGCCCAGAACGAGGCGGCCGCCGAGATGGTGTTCCAGAAGTTCAAGTCGGGCGAGAAACTCTCGACCGAGGACCTCCTGACGCTGCAGAAGGCCGGTCTGCTGTAACGCAGCCGAAGCCCACGGTTCAAGAACCTGAAGCGGTGTTGTGCGTACGATGATGGACGCAGTCATGGCGCTGGTCGGGGTCGCCCTCCTGGTGACTCCGCTGGCGCTTGCCTTCCTCTGCGTCCGCCTCGTCCTCGCGTTCGAGAAGGAGGCCTTTGGGCACCTGCGCCGGGCCGCGCGCAACCTGCGCATCCTATGCTTCGGCGTCTTCCTCTACTACGCCGTCGTCGTCGCCTCGTCGCTTCCCAACTACGCCGTCGTCGGCCTCTTCTCCTGGCCCCTGCATGCCGAAGCGACCGCCCTCTACGTCCGGCTCATCGCCATCAACCTCGCCTTCTTCGGCGGCCTGATGATCGCGAAGGAGCTCTACCACGTCACGCAGCCGGGTCGCCTGCATGACGACGCTTGACCGAATGGCCAAGCTTGAAGCGCCAGCGCCCGCCTCGACGAAACGATGACTCCTTGCTCCCGCTGCAGCCAGGCGGCGGTCGTCACCCTGCGCTACGCCGGGACCTCTCTCTGCCGCGAGCATTTCCTACGCTTCTTCGAATCACGGGCCAAAGAGGAGGTGGCCAAACAGGGACGGCTGCCAGAAGGCAAGCTCGCCGTGGCGCTCTCCGGCGGCAAGGACTCTGTCTCCGCCCTCCATTTCCTGGCCGGCCTCGCCAAAGGCAACCCCAAGGTGGAACTGGTTGCGGTCACCATCGACGAAGGCATCGCTGGCTACCGCTCGTCATCGCTTGATATCTGCCGCAAGGTCACGACCGAACTCGGCGTGCCCTGGCACATTGTCACCACCAAGGAGCTCGCAGGCTACACCATCGACGACTACGCCGCCGCCAAGGCGGGACCGGATGCCGACGGCAAACCTCGCCCCGCCTGCGGGCCCTGTGGCGTGTTCCGACGCCTCGGCATGAACAAGCTCGCGCGTGAACTTGGATGCGCCGGGATTGCGACCGGCCACAATCTCGACGACCAGGCGCAGACCATCCTGATGAACCACCTCAAGGGGGACCTCGATCGCGCCGCCCGCTTGGCACCGCACACGGCCGAAGACGCCGCTCGCCATCCCGGACTTGTGCGCCGCCTGATGCCGTTTCGAAACATCCCTGAAAAAGAGGTCCTGCTCTACGCGCTTCTCAACGGCTTGCCCCTCCATGACGAGGCGGAGTGCCCTTATGCAGTGCGCAGCCAGCGCTTCTTCCTACGCGACCTGCTTGTGAAATTGGAAGAGCAGACACCCGGGACGCGGCACGCCCTGGTGCGCGGACAGGACCGCTTGAAACCGATTCTTGCGGCCGCGCTGCCGCCGATTGCGCTCGCGAGCTGCCCGAGTTGCGGTGAGCCAACGAGCGGGGCCCGTTGTGTGGCCTGCTCATTGCGGGTTTGAGCGCCCCCGCTGAACGCAGATTGCGCGGATGAAGCGGATTCGTATCCACGTCGCTCCGCGTTGCTGCGCTTCGTCGGAAGGATGCCAAAAAAGGTGGGTGCCCCCCGGCGTGGGAGGACGCCGGGGGGCGCCCGTCTCCGGGGGAGGAGCGACCGTCATGGGAGGACGACAGGCGCAACCGGAGGCGGGTGGGAGGGAGGGGGAAAAGGGAGGCTCACATGGTTGTGATTCTTACTCGACGAACTCGATGCCGGCCGGGCCGAGGGTGCGGCCGTGCTTCTCGTGCGCCATGGTAGTGGGGCGCGAGGGCTGGTAGCCGTTCTTGGCCGCGGGGGCGTTCAAGTGGTGGCCGCGCGCGGGCGTGGCCATGACCTGGAGAGGCGCCTTCGCCTGGGCCGTGGGCATCGGTTCGGCGTCGGCGCTGATGCCGGTCATGATGGCCATGACGCGGCACTTGCCTTCGAACTGCGGGATGACGCGGGCGCCCCAGATGACGTTGGCCTGCGAGTCGAGGTTGTAGGTCAAGCCCTCAGCGACCTCTTCGGCCTGCTTGAGGGTGAGGTCGGGGCCGCCGGTGATGTGGACGAGGGCGCCGGTCGCGCCGCGGTAGTCAACATCGAGGAGGGGGTGGTTCAGCGCCTCGTTGACGACGGCGGAGGCGCCGTCGGAGAGCTTGGCTTCGCCCCAGAGCATGACGGCGAGTCCGCCTTCGCCCATGATGGCCTTGACGTCAGCGTAGTCGAGGTTGATCAAGGACGGCTGGGTGATGGTCTCCGAGATGCCCTTGACGGTCTCGGCGATGAGCTGGTCCATGACCGAGAAGGCCTGGTCGATGGGCAGGTTGGGGACGAACTCGAGCAAGCGGTTGTTGTCGAGGACGATGACGGAGTCGGCGCGGCTGCGCAGCTTGTTGAGGCCGGCGTCGCCGCGGATGATGCGGGCGCGCTCCACGTTGAAGGGCGTGGAGACCATGCCGACGACGATGGCGCCCTGCTTCTTGGCGATGTCCGCGACGACGGGGGCGGTGCCGGTTCCGGTGCCGCCGCCCATGCCGGCCGTGATGAACACGAGGTCGGCGCCCTTGAGCATCTCTTCGAGCTTGCCGCGGGCCTGCTCGGCGCAGCGCTCGGCAACCTCGGGGTATCCGCCGGCGCCCAGGCCGCGGGTGATGGTCTTTCCGACCAGGAGTTTCTTGTCGGCCTCAACCAGGTCAAGCGCCTGCTTGTCCGTGTTGATGGCGATTGTCTCGGCACCGCGGACGCCCACCTTGTGGAGGCGGTTCACGGTGTTTCCGCCGGCGCCGCCGCAGCCGACGATGACAATTTTCGGTTCTCCGAAGTTCTCGTATTCTTTGAGCTCGGTCTCCTGTGCGTAGTTGACCGCGGCTCCAATTAGGCTTTGCATGGTGTGGTCGCTCCTCGTATTGACGCCGGTGTTGCCCAAAGGAGATGGGGGCCGGCGTCGGCCCCCACCTCCCGTGCATCCCATCCCTACCGGTGAGGCAAGGACCCAGAATCCGTTAGCGCATCCCCAGCTTCCGCTTTGCAGCGTCGATGGCGGCCATGGCCTGCTGGAGTTCCAGCATGCCGCGTTCGGCTTCGATGGTCTGCTTGGCGGCGGTGCCCTTGACCAGCAGCAACTCCTTCACCGCGTTGAAGACCAGGTCGGTCGTGTTGCGGTAGACGCCCGCTTGCACCAGTGCCTCCATTTGCTGGAGTTGGCTCTTGGGGAGCCGCACGGTGATGCGGTCGGTCGGTTGCTTGACGGTCTTGGCTGCCATGGGGATGACCTCCGGGGGCCGCAGATGTCCGACACCCGTGGCCAACAAGTGCCACCATGCGTACCCATGAGGGCACGTTTGGTGTCATTTGTCTGACAGTCACATTCAACGAGCCATATTTAGACCCACCGAGTTTGGCCGAGTCGGACAGGATTCTCCCTCCTGTTGCGGTCGTTTCCAGGAGTGCGAAGGGCCCCCGCTTCCGATGGAACTCCACCGGAAACGGGGGTTGTCCGAGCGTCGGACGCCCGAACTGCTGCTCCGAGTGGACCCGAAGCAGCCCCTGTTGAACCCCGGCCCGCGAAGAGGAGCGAAGAAGACGGGCCGGGGTCCGGATGGCAACCCAAGCGACGTCGCTGGTTTACTCCTTGGAGGGGGGCGGTGAAAGCACCAGCCCCGAGTAGGCGGGCGCCCCAGAACGATGCCACGCTCCGAACGCTTTCCAGTGGCGCAGGTACGCCTCCTTCCAAGCCTGACGATAGATGACCGCCGCAGGATGGAGGCTGACGAAGACCGGGATGCCGTCCGGTCCTGCAACGAAGGATCCCGGCAGCTTGGCGAAGGCGTCCGGCACCGCGCCGACCAAGCCCGACAAACCGTGCCGACCCAAGGCCACAAGAACGCGCGGCCGCAGGCTGGCGATTTGCGCCGCCAGGTGCGGTTGGCACGCCGCCTTCTCCACCGGCGTCGGGTCGCGGTTCTCCGGCGGGCGGCACTTGACAATGCTGGTCACGAAAACGGTGGAGCGCTCCAGGCCGGCGGCGACGAGACCGAGGTCGAGGTTCTTCCCCGCGGCGCCGCAGAACGGGCGCCCGGTCTCGTCCTCGTTGCGCCCCGGTGCCTCCCCCACCAGGAGGATGCCGCTCGAGCCGTCGCCCTCGCCAGGCACCGCGTTGGTGCGCCCCGCCGCGAGCGGACAGCGGGTGCAGCCGCGCACCGCGTCCGCGATGCCCGCGACGCTTTCTCTGGACGCCTCCACCGCTGTGCCAGGTCCATCCGCCTCATGGCCGTTGCGCGCCGCGCAAGCCCGGATTCGAGCTTTGGTGCAACCCCACCAATTGGCTTATGTCGGCAGACGGCGCGCGGTCGCTGTGTCGTTGCAGCACCTCGCCGTCATCGGATTCGCATTCCTTCTTGCCGGTTGCGCCACCGCATCATCGGAGCCAACGCAGGACACCTTAGAGGCGGGGACCGGCGCTTCGACCGACACCGTCCAGACGCTCCATCGCTTCGAGGTCCCGGTGAACCTCACCGGCTCCGGCGCGACGAACCAAGAGGTGTGCGTCCCGAACGGCCCCGACTCCTGTATCGGCTTCTTCTCCGACTCCAACGGCGACCAAGTTCTCGTGGAAGACCGCGAGACCCTCTCCTGGCGCGGCCGCGTCGTGGTGACCTGGCAGGCCGTGACCCCCAACGACGAGACGCTGACCCTCGCGTTCCAGACCTACCTTTCGTGCGGGGCAAGCTGCCGCAGCTTCAGCGCGGGCCAAGTCGTCCAAGGAACCTCGCCGCTCCAACTCGACCTGGAGCCATTTGCGGTGGATTCCGGCGCCGAGGGCATCGCCATCACCGTGCGCCCCACCAGCCTCACCCCCTCGCCCACGTACGCGGTGGCGACTGCCGGAATCCCGTTCCAACTCCGGGCGGACCTTCTCGCAACCCGGGAAGAATTCCGATAGACGACCGGCTCCGGCCCCAACGCTCTTGAGGGGCACCTCCGTCGCCGCAAATCCCGACGCGCACCGAACGCGTCGCACAACCGGCGAAAGGCGGGGACCAGGCGGGGGAGTTGGCGCCCCCCATTGCGCAAGTCGACATGGCGCACCGTACCCCTGGCCAAGCGCGCGGGGTCTGGAGCAAGCCATGGGTGGATCGTTGAAGCCACGTCTTCCGAGGTCGGCGGTGCCGGGATGCCAGCCGGAGGGTTGGCCGAACGTCTTGGATGCGGGCACCGGGTCAGGCCTGGAAAGGAGCAGCCTTACCGCAAACGACCGACGTTTGGAGGGTCACGGGGTGGAGGAAGCCCATGGATTTTCTTGCCCGGGTACCGCGTGGCTGAACCAGGACGGTCCCCGCCCGCTAAGGGTGGGGACCGTTCAGGCCGCATCCGCGGCCGGACCGGCCGGCCGTGCGAGCACGGCCGGGCGGGGGACGCGATCGCAGCAGCGGTCGCGTCGAAGGGCAAAAGACGATTGAACCCGTTCACACCGACCGTCGCCTGAAGGGCCGACTTCGTTTCGATGAAAACCGGCCGGTCGCAAGCCTTTAAGCCTTCCCCCGACTCAACACACCTCCTCTGCGGTGATTTCCATGGTCCTCCTTCGCTGCTCCAAATGTGGTTCCGACGCCGGCTTCCTGATTCAGACCTCTGACAAGAAGGTCCTTGAGGTTTCGGGCAAACTCGCGGTGGACCGCATCAAGAAATCGGTGCTGGTTACCTGCACCTACTGCAACAACAACTGGGACCATGTCCCCATCAGCTTGACCGACAAGTCGATGATTCAGGCGATGTCCGAGATGAACGGCCAGCGCCTCGTCCACTAAGCTGGCGCCGAACTCTCGAAGAGTGCGGCTCGGAACGACGCCAGCCGCTTGAGCCCCTGCACATCTTCCCGGAAGAGCGGCAGCTCCGCCTTCGGGACGTCGGGGAGCCGGGCCTCGAGGACTGCGAGCCATTCCAGGTTCATGTGGCGCCGGATGCGGCCAAACTCCGCGGCGGCAACGAGCGCTTCCAGGAACGCCGCGTCGTCGCCCGTGGCCGAGGCGGCTTTCTGCGCGAACGATTTTGCCGCTTTGGCGTCGCCAGCCAGGGCGTCGAGCCGTTCTGCGTTGGCCCCAAACGGCGGCTGCACCTTGTTGACGACGACGGCGTGCACCGTCATGCCGAGCGCCACGACGGCGGCGTGCAGGTCGCAGGTCTCCTCGACCGGGAGCTTCTCCGGCAGGGCCACGAGCACAAGCGCCGAGTGCTCCGGATCGCGCAGAAACTCCTGGATGCGCGACGCTTCGGCATCCATGTCCTCGAAGATTTTCTCGAAGTCAATGTCGGGGGGCGCCTCGCGCTTCTCCTTCTGGAAGACGCCCTGCAGTTTGCGCGCGGCACCTGCCAGTTTCTGGTACACGGCGTAGCCTTTGATGGCCCAGGAGACAAGCGACTTGTCCGCCAGCACCTCGCGGATGGCGGCGGGCGCTGAAAGGAAGGAGAGGGCGTGGCCGGTCGGTGCCGTGTCCACAACGATGGCGTCGTAGGCGTTGGCGCGGCGCAGGTCGTTGAGCTTGCCGATCGCCATCAGCTCGTTGATGCCGGGAAGGTGGCTGGTCACCGTCTTGAAGAGCGGATGGTCGGCCACCTTTGCTTCCGGCATTCTCTCGCGGAAGTGGGCCGCGATGGTGGCTGAGGGATCGAGCATCATCGCCCAAAGGCGCGGCTGGATGGGAGTCGCCTCGGAACCGACGGGAACCCCAAGCGAGTCCTCCAGTCGCTTGGCCGGATCCACGGTGACCAAGAGTGTTTTGCGCCCTTTGCGGGCCAACTCAAGGGCGATGGCCGCAGAAGTGGTGGTCTTGCCGACGCCGCCTTTGCCGGAGACGATGATGAGCCGCTTCGTCTCCAACCCGGCAAGCGGCACAGCGCCTCGACCGCGCCAAGGGCCAAGAACGCTTTGCGACTCGCACATCTCGTGCCCCGGTCGCAGCACGCCGTCTGGGAGGCCATCGCCTCCAGTTTCGACCGCAACAGGACGCGCACCTGGCCGCACGTCGAGGCATTCCTGCGCGGCCTGCCCTCAGGCTCGCGTGTCCTCGACCTGATGGGAGGCAACGGACGCCATCTCGCTCCCGCCCTCGCCGCCGGCCACCGCGCCGTCTGGCTCGACTTCAGCCGACCCGCGAGCCACATCGTCGGCAAGCGCTATCCCGAGGCCGCCGTGGTGGTGGCGGACGCGACGCGGCTGCCTCTCGCCGATGCTGCGTTCGACGCCTGCCTCTTCGTCGCCGGTCTCCATTCCCTTCCGACGACGGCGGCGCGCGCCGAGAGCCTCGCGGAGCTGCACCGCGTCCTGCGACCGGGCGGCATGGCGCAGGTAACGGTGTGGAGCCGGGACGCCCCCCGCTTCCGGGACCAAGGCACCTTGGGCGAGCCACTCGACGTCGTCATCCCGTGGAAGAGCGATGGACACGACGCGCCGCGCCACTACTTCCTCTACACCCCGCAAGCGCTCACCCGCGAGCTGGAGTCGGCGGGATTCCTCGTCGAACAGGTCACGCACGCCACCGTCGTCGCCGCCGAGGACAACCTGGTGGCGCAGGTGCGCCGCCCGACGTGAACCCCGAACCCCTTATGGCGCCCGGCGGGGTGGCCGCAGTGTGCCTCCGCTGGTCGTCGCCGGCTCCGCCTCCGAGCCTTTCGCGACCCGGCTCGCCGCCGAACTGGGAAGCCATCTGGTGCCGCGCGAAGTGAAACGCTTCCCCGACGGGGAGGGCTACGTGCGCATCCTGGGCGATGTGCGTGGCCGCGATGTCGTTGTCGCCCAGAGCACCTCTCCCGACGCCAACCTGGTCGAACTGCTCCTCTGGCTCGATGCAGCGCGCGAAGCGGGTGCTCGCGCCGTGACTGCGGCGATTCCCTATCTCGGCTATGCCCGCCAGGACCGCATTTTCCAACCCGGCGAGTCCCTGAGCAGCCGTGCCGCCGCCCGCGCCATCGCCGTTGCTTGCGACCGCGTCGTCACCGTGGACCCGCACAAGGAGGAGACCCTGCAATTCTTCGGTGGCAAAGCCAGCGCGGTGAGCGCGGTGCCGCTCCTCGCTGCCGAGCTTGGCGCCTGGGGCGTCGACGCCATTCTTGCTCCCGACAAAGGCGCCCGCGACCGCGCCGCCTCGGCCGCCGCACTCCTGCACGTCCCGGTGGACCACCTCGAAAAAACTCGCCTCTCCGCAACCGAAGTGCGCATGGCGACCAAAGAGCTCGATGTGCGCGGCAAACGGGTCGCCATCGTCGACGACCTCATTGCCTCGGGCGGAACGATGCTCACCGCAGCGCGGCAGCTCAAAGCACAGGGGGCAACCGCCGTGTATGCTGCCGCGACCCACGGTCTCTTCACCGGCAATGCGTTGCCGAATCTCCTCACCGGCATCGACCGCATTTTGGTCACCGACACCTGGATGTCCGGGCCGTGCTCCTGCGACACCGTGAGCGCCGCGCCCGCAGTGGCCGCCGCGCTCCGAGTTATGGCGTAAGCGTCCGCACTATGCGGGGACTTTGCCGTCCGTCGGCTTGGCAATGGTCTTGGAGCCGCCAGCGTTGGGTTGCAGACTGTAGTCGCCACTGCCCTTGCTGACCACGTGGATGTCGAAGAGGAAGTCCACTTCCTTGCCCGCCTCAACTGTGAATTTGGTGGGGAGGAAGATGCTTCCCTTGGGCGCCTTGACCGTCACGGCCGAGCCATCCGCCTTGAGAACGCCCGAAGCGGACGAGATGACGAGTTCCATCTTGCTGTAGTTGCCCGCCGGGACGTCGTCGCGGAAGAGCGTGGTGAGGTTGCCATTGAGAAGTTTGACGAGGTCGAAGCTGGCCGCGGCCGGGGCGAACGCCGCCTCTTTCTCCATGCCTTCCTTGTCCTTCACCTTGAGCACAATCTCGCTGACCACGATGGTGAGTGAAGAAAAGTCACCGATGGCGCCGGGGGCGTCGGTGACGTGTACCCCGAGCGTTCCGGTTTCCCCGGAGGCGCAGCCCGCGAGGGCGGCGGCAGTCATCAGCAATCCCGACAGCACAGCAAAGCGTGTGTTCATGCCGGCCCATTCCGGGATCTCAATATAGTCCCCATGGGACAATCGTTGAACAGTCTGGCGGTTGCCGCTCGGTTTCGTCGCAGGGAAGCTCGCTTCTTCTCCTGGCGCCCTCTGGCAACGGCTTTAAGGCCCCCCCAAGTCGCCGCATCGTCCAAGAGGACCGTGAGACTCATGAAGCGAAGCTCCCGCGCCTGGAAGAAACCGGGCAAGCAGCGTTGGAAGTGGCGCAAAAAGAAGATGCGCCGCAGAAAACGCGAGCAGAAACTGCGCAAGGGCCTGTAAGGTCCACCAGGGCGCCTGCCCCCGCGCACGCCTTGTTTCTTTCCCTCTTTTTCTCCAACTCATCCCATTCCCCCCGGGTGCTTAGGCTAACCTGGCAGACTGGCGGCCTCCAGAGCCGCTGATATGAGTTCAAATCTCATAGCGCCCACTCCAAATCACCCCGCAAACGTCAAGTGCGCGTCGCGCAACGGGGCACCCATGCAGATGTCCCGCGCCTTGAGTTTCGCGAGCCTGGTCTTCGGCGTCCTATTCTATCTCGTCGGCGTTCTCGGCCTTCTCTGGCCGGCCACCGCGCCGTTGGATGTTGGCCTTACCTCAACCTCGGCCATCTTCATCCTGTTCGGGCTGTTCGGGCTTCTGCTCAAACCCCAGCCCGCCAAGGCGTAATCCGGCCTGCTGGACTACTGAAACGCGCCACTTGTGGCGCCAATGGCGAGCGCCGCGACTCCGAGCGCTGCGGCAAAAACCTGCTTGAGCCGGTCGGCGCGCAGAGCGTGCGCAACCTTGACCCCAAGGATGGCGCCCGGAATGGCGCCCGCTCCGACCCAAAGAGCGGGCACCGGATCGAAGCCTATGGCGATGGCCACCGCAGCGGCGAGGAGGCTGTTCGTGAAGACCGGGACGAGGCTGCTTGCGACCGCTTGATGCATTGGCGTCCCGGCGAGCGCGAGAACGGGAACGGTGACAAGTCCACCGCCGATGCCAAGCAATCGGCTGGCGATTCCCGCAAGGCTTCCGAGCCCAACGACGAGGAGGCTCGCCGGTTTGATGGCGTGCGGCTTGAGTGGCGCTGCGACCATTCGCCAAGCGGCAAAAACCATGAGCGCCGCGAGTCCTGCTTTGAGACCGGCGACCGGCGTGCGGGGCTGAAGCAGCACGCCCACCGCGACGCCCACCGCCCCGCCCAGGGCCAGCTCAATCCCGAGCCGCCACGACACCGCGCCCTTCCTGGCGTGCTGGAGGACGCCGATGGGCGCCTGGATGGCGATGGCGGCGAGGCTGGTCACGGTGGCGAGCCGGAACTCGATGCCCAGGCCGTAGTGGAGGGCGGGGACGATAAGGATGCCACCGCCCACTCCGAAGAGGGAGGAGATGATGCCGGCGGCCAACCCGATGGCGAGCAGTGCCAGGTTGCCCCAGTCCACAGGGTCAGGAACGGCTTGGCTTGGAAGGGCTTTGGCATCCGGTGCGGACGCTCAGGGTGCCTGCCGCGCCTCGTCGTCCGCAACGGCGCGGGCCAGCTCTTGATCCTTGAACTTCCGCATCAGCTTGCGTCCCTCGTTGAGGGCGGTATCGACGAGCAACTCTTCTGTCTCGATGGATTCGTCGTGCAGTTTGCGTGCCACGGCCCGGATGGCAAGTTCGCGGGCGTTGGCCGGGTAGCCCTGGTCAATGAGCCGGACCACCGATTTGGCGCGCAACGGTGCCGCGACGAGGCCCACCAGCAAGACGAGCGGGATGACGAGGAAGATGGTCCCGACGGCGTAGGCGATGGGGAACCAGCGCGGCCAAAGCAGCCCGACCAGAGCGGAGGAGAGGACCGCGAGCACCCCAATGACGAGGAGGACGCGGATGATGCGCAGCGTGCGGACGATGCGCTGGAGACGCTTGCTCAGCCGACCCAGAAACGAGTCCGCCATGTTCCAGAGGAGACCGAGGGAGCGCTCTGCCATCGCACCCAAACCGCCGCAGGTGGTGTTCAACGTTTGCTTGCCGTCGAACGGCAAGCCGTTCGATCGCTTGGGCGGCTTGCAGCCGCCCGGGGGGGGGGGGGGGGGGGGGGGGGGGGGGGGGGGGGGGGGGGGGGGGGG
>JBBSVM010000003.1:73609-340772 GCA_038046785.1 Thermoplasmatota archaeon | reverse complement strand
TGTGGTAAGGGTTCCTCGACGATGCTCGTCAGTCGAGGGTTAGTCGGTCCTAAGGTGGCCCTTAACCGGATCCATCGAATGGGAAGCTGGTTAATATTCCAGCACCGACCCGCATTAGGGACGCATCCGGATATTCCTGGCACGGCCGTCGCCGTGCCGAACCGTATTAAGCTGGGGAAACACCGTAATGGTTCGAACCCGGTCAAAGCGCGACAGGCCCCCCGTACGGGGGGTCGGGAGGATTCCAGGTGCCCGTGAAAACCGCGGTGTCGTCCGTACCGAGTACTGACACAGGTACCATAGGCTGAGAAGGCCAAGGCGTAGCGAGTGAATTACGGCAAGGGAACTCGGCAAATTAGCCCCGTAACTTCGGGATAAGGGGTGCCAGCCCAGCAATGGGCTGGTCGCAGTGACTAGGGAGCTCCGACTGTTTAACAAAAACACAGATTACCGCAAGTGCGAAAGCATGTGTATGGTAATTGAGTCCTGCCCAGTGACGGTATCTGAAACCCGGTTCCAACCGGACGAAGGACCGTTAAACGGCGGGGGTAACTATGACCCTCTTAAGGTAGCGTAATACCTTGTCGCTTAATTGGCGACTTGCATGAATGGCTAAACGAGAGCTCTACTGTCCCTGCCGTGAACTCGGTGAAATTGACTTTACTGGCGCACAGTCCAGTACAATCTAGAAGGAAGCGAAGACCCCGTTGAGCTTTACTGCAGCCTGTCGTTGTCGCACGAAACTTGTTGTGTAGGGTAGCTGGGACCCGTCGAAGTCCGCCCGCTAGGGTGGATGGAGGGGCCGATGAAACACCAGCCTACTCGTTTCGTGCGTCTAACTCGCGTGCGAGGACACCGATAGGTGGGCAGTTTGGGTGGGGCGCCACACGCTCGAAAAGGTATCGAACGTGCCCAATGGTCACCTCAGGGAGGTCAGAAATCTCCCGCAGACTGCAAGGGGAAAAGGTGGCTTTACACGGATTAGCCCAACAACAATCCGTGTTACGAAAGTAGGGCCTAGCGAACCACTCATTGTTTCTTCATGAGACAGAGTGATATCAGAAAAGTTACCACGGGGATAACTGAGTTGTCTCCAGCAAGAGCCCACATCGACCTGGAGGCTTGCTACTTCGATGTCGTCTCTCCCCAACCTGGTGGTGCAGCAGCTGCCAAGGGTGGGGTTGTTCGCCCATTAAAGGGGATCGTGAGATGGGTTCAGACCGTCGTGAGACAGGTTTGTTGCTAACTTCTAGATTCGTTGTCGCTTGAGACGAAAGGGCCCCCAGTACGAGAGGAACAGGGCCTTGCAGCCACTAGTTTACCAGTTGTCCGACAGGGCACCGCTGGGCAGCCACGCTGTAAGGGATAAACGCTGAAAGCATCTAAGCGTGAAACCCGCGTTGAGACGAAGCGACTTAGGACTCCCGTAGAAGACGGGTTTGATCGGAGGGGGGTGTACGCACCGAGGCAACGAGGTGTTCAGCCCGCCCTTACGAAACGTCCATTCTAACACATCTGAATGTCCTCCTTCCGCTTCGGCGGTCGGGACCCCTTTCATGGGGAACCGTGGAGTTGACTTCGGTATTCTGCTTCCAAAAGGCTGCGTGTGCACGTTACTGCACCTCCATCGCTTCGGCGGTGGTTGTGTCTTCATATCAGTGGTTGGACGGCCATAGCAAGCTGGATCACCCGTTCCCATTCCGAACACGGAAGTTAAGCAGCTTCACGTTGGGCCTTGTACTGTCGTGCGCGAGCCGACGGGAAAACCCATCGCTGTCCACCACACCTCTCCTTTCCAGGCTGCGCCATCGCGCGCCTGGATCACTTGGTACCCGCTCCGCGCGGCTTCGCGGCATCATCCTCACTTCGAGGAATCATGGCGTATTGCCCCCACGGCAACCTGGCCGCGACTTGTTCGCAGTGCCGCAGCGACGCGGTTCGTGACGCGGAGCGCCGCGCCGCCCTCAACCGCGCGCGTGGCGAATCGAAAGTCATTGGCCGCATCGACGGCACCGAGCTGCCCTATGCGTGGCAGCGGCAATCGTTGGATGCCTGGGTTGCCGGTGGCAAGACAGGTCTCGTGGCGCTCAGCTTGGGGCTTCCCGTCGGGGACCTTCCCTTCGCCGCGATGGCGGAGATCATCAACGGCAACCCGACGATGAACGTCCTCTTGGTCTGCTCGCCGTCGGAGGCCCCGGGGCTGCGTTCCGAGTTGGAGTCGCGTTTCGCTCTCAAGCCCTCGACACTTCTCGATCATCATTTCCTCGAGCCGCGCGACGATGGCACCCTCGTCGTCGCCGACATCCAAGAGTTGGAGACGGTGCCGCTTGCCAGCTGGGGCCGCTTCGCGTCCACTGGCCTGCTCGTCCTCCTTGAGGCGGATGCGGTCCAGGCGGCGCTTGGCGAGATGCTGCGCGAGGTTCCTTTCCGCTACCGGCTCTCCGTCAGCCGACTTCCCTCTGCCATCGATTTGACCGCGACGCGCCCCTGGGCGCGCGCGTTTGGTCCACTTCTCTACCGCTGCACCGAGGAGCAGGCGCGCGACCTCGGCGTCCTGCCGCGCATCCAGTACCGTCTCCACGTCGAGACCTTGCGGCCCGAGCCGGACGGCCGCCGTTTCGGCCCCGAAGGGCCGTGGGAGCCGGCCGACATTCCGCAGACGATGCGCGTCGCCGAGGCGGGCCCCTTCGTGCGCAGCCGCGCTCGCGACGTTGCCACGCGCCGCGCCGCAGCGACACCCGGCCTCGTCATCCTCCACGAAGGTGTGCTTGTTCCAGGCGCCGCCGCCACCCTGAAACTCGCGGATCTGCCCGACAAGCACGCTGAAGCACCATCGGGTTGGCTGTTGGCGACACCGCAGGCGGATGCGCGCGCCATCCTGCGCCTTGCGACGGTCGCCTTCCGAACCCTCGGCAAACCGGGCGTCATCGAAGACGCCGTCGTCCTCCCGGTTGCCGCCGATTTGTGCCGCATGCCGCCGTGGGGCGACAAGTGGCGCCTTGCTGCCATCCAGATGGACCGCGTCGTCGCGGGCCTTCTCCTCGCGGAGAAGCCGGGCGAGGCGATGACGGCGGAAGATCTCGAATCGCTTGTTGGCGCTGCCCTCGCTCTGCGCGGCATCCCGGCCGACGACCTGCACAGCCTCACTCCCATCGTCGCCGAGGCGGCGCACGCCGCCCACGCCGGCGAGAGCATCAAACCGGAGCGAGTGCGCCAAGCCGCGCGTGCCGTGGGCGGACTTGCTGCTTCGTTGCTCGTCGCTGCCGAATTGGGGCCGCTTCATCTGCTGCGTCTCGCCCATCCCCGTTTCACGCCGGTCACCCCCGATCTGCCGCATCCCAGCCTGTACGATGCGCGCCGCCACGCCTGGCGCGGCCGCGCCTTCGCAGCACTTGCCAACGCGGCAAAGACCGATCTGGTCACGGCGTGGGGCCGCTACCCCGAGCTGCGCTTCGTCTTCCCCTCCTCCGCTCTCCTCGAGGCGGCCACCGCCTACTGTGCCAAGCACAAACTCAAGGGCCCGCTCGACGACGCCAAGCTCAAGAAAATCCTGGACAAGACGCGCATTCCCACCGGCGGCCGCAGCGAAGCAGTCGCGGTCCTCTCGGAGTGGAACAGCGCCCTCGGCCTCGCCGAGGAGCACGAACGGGAGTTCCTCGCGGACATGCATGCCCGCCAGCCCGAGCGCGAGCGCCGCCGCGAAGGGGTCGCCCTGCCCGACCTGCACGTGGTCGAGAAGTCCGGCGACGGCATGACCCTGGAGTCGAACGACGGCCGCCTGCCGCCCACCAACATGGCGCCCGGCTCCGAGGTCGCCCTCGTTGAGGCGGGCAAGCGCGAGGAGCTCGCCCGCGGCCTGGTCTCCCGCATCACCAGCCGCCGCATCATCCTGGAGTTCCCCGCCGGGGCGCCGCGCCACCACCTGCCGCGCAACCTGACACTCAACCTCATCTTCGACGCCAAAGTGTTCGAAGCGTACCACAGTGCCGTCGCCGGCGCCGTGCGCGCCATGGGGGCCACCACGCCGGTGGACGACGGCCCGGATGGCCTCCTGCGCGCGGCACTTTTGGGCGAGACCGAGCCGCCCGCCGAGCTGGCGCAGACCCTGGAAGGGGAGGAGCTCACGCCGACGCAGCGCGACGCCATCAACGGCGTCCTCTCCGGCGGCCGCGTGCGCCTCATTCTGGGCCCCCCCGGAACCGGCAAGACGCACACCTTGGTTCACCTCGCCATGGCCATCGCCAAGGCGGGCCACTCCGTTCTCGTCACCGCCGACTCCAACGCCGCCGTGGACAACCTGGTCGTCGGGCTGCGCCGCAGCGGCTTCCTCGCGGTGCGCGTCGGCCACGCCCCCAACTTGCGCGACGAGAACGCGCAGGCGGCCCGCATCGACCCGCTCGACGCCCCGCTCTTCGTGCGTTGGGCGGCCGAACAGGGCATCGTCGTCGCCACGACGAACTACGGCGCCTTCCGTTACATCGACCCGAAGGGCGGCCTCTCGCCCTTCATCTTTGACTACGTCATCCACGATGAGGCGGGCCAAGCCACGGCTCCGAGCAGCCTCGCCGCGGTGCTGCGCGGCCGCCGCCTTGTCCTTGCTGGCGACCCCAAGCAGCTTCCCCCCACCGTTGTCTCGATGGATGCGAAGGAGGCGGGACTCGACGTCACCCTTTTCGAGCGCATCGAGGAGCTCACCGGCAAAGGCCGCACGAAGATGCTGGAGACGCAGTTCCGGATGCGCGAGCCCATTGTCGCTTTCTCGAATGCGCGCTACTACGAGGGTCGGCTGCAGACCCATGCGTCAGCGGCAAGTCAGGAAGGTCTGCCCGGCCTTCCCGCGGCTGCGTTCCAGCACGTCACCGGCCGCGAGAACGAACGCGCCCGCAACGGCAGCATCAGCAACGACTTCGAAGTGGACGCTGTGGCGCAGCTGGTACAGCGCTTCGGCAACGAGCTGCGCGAGCGCGGCTGGACCCTCGCGGTCTTGACGCCATACCAGGCGCAGCGTGAGGCGATCCGCCGTCGCCTCCCCACCGTGGAGGTGAGCACCGTGGACGGTGCGCAAGGGCGCGAATGGGACGTCGTCCTCTACAGCACGGTGCGTTCCAATCCGCAGCACCGTCTCGGCTTCGTCGAGGATGAGCGCCGCCTCAACGTCGCGGTGACGCGCGCCAAACGCAACTTCATCCTCGTCGGCGACGAGCGCACGCTCGCCGACAACCCCGCCTTCGAGGCGCTCGGCTCCACCCTCGAGAAAATCCGCCTCCTGGAGCTGCGCCGCGAGGAGGGCCGCGACCCGCGCGGCGCTGGACGCGACCGCCACCCCCGCGGCGGGGTCTGGCAAGGCCGTCGCGAGCGCAGCGAGCACCGCGGCCGCGACGGGCACGAACGGGATGCACGGCGCTCTCATGACCAGCAGCGCCAAGCGCCCCGGCCAACGCCGCCCGCCCCGCGCCCGGAGCGTGAGAAGCCGGATCCGAAACTCATCGACTTGGTGGACCCCTTCACCGCGCCTCGCCGCAGCCGGGAGGCGTTCGTCATCCCCGGAGGCACCTCTGTTCCTGTTGCGGCAGCCCCGCCGCCCGCGCAGCCGGAACCAGAGGTCGCCGCGCCGCGCCGCAAGGCTGCCGCAAAGCAAGCACGCCTGTCCGTTCCATCCCTGGCACCCGCTGCCGAAGAATCAGAACCCGCGCCCAAGCGGGTCAAGGCGACCAAGAAGGTCAAGGTCAGCAAGGCGGAGCCGAAAGCGGTGAAAGCGAAGGCGGCGAAGGCGGAACCCAAATCCCGCAGCCCCGCAGCCGTGAAGCCCACCAAGAAGGCAAAGGTCGTGCCAGACGGCGTCTGTCACGCCACGACAAAAACGGGCGAGCCGTGCAAGAGTCCCGCCAAGGCGGAATCCCTGCACTGCTCTCGCCACCAGTAGCACGCGTGGCCAGATGGGAAGCCGCCCTAACGGCTCTTCTTCGCCTTTCCGCCCTTGGCCTTGGGTTTGGCAGCCTCGCGTCCCTTGGTCTTCGGGCGGGATGGGCGTGCCATTTGGGCGGCGAGCCGGTCAAGGATGTCGCCATCGACGCGCTCAATTTCCTTCGCAATGGCGCCGCCAAAGAAGCGCGCCAGTCCCTTGCCCTTGCCGGTGCACTCGTACTCGACACGGGTGCCTGATTCCACGGGGATGAGGCGGAAGGTGCAGTCGAGGTCCACGGCCTTGTGGTCCACATGGAGCGCGAAGAGGCCGGGCTCCATGGCGGTCACACGCACCGTCGAGGCGGAGGGTTTGCCCTTCGCATCGGCGCGCACTTCGACCCAGCCGGAGCCGACTTCAAGCGGACCTTCCGTGAGCCGCTTGATGCGCAGGATGGGGTGCCACTGGTCGGCCTGGTCCAGGTCGGCAAGGACGGCGAACACGGCCGCCGGTTTGGCGTCAATCCAGGCGTCGCGGGTGAAGGGCTTCAAGGCCATGGCGGCACCAGAGATGCGCGGGCCATAGCGGTTTCGACTGTGGTGCAGGGGTTAGGCGCGGCCTTGCAGGTTGACGATCCAGCCCCAGTCGTTGGATTTCACGGCGTAGTTGATGACGGCGAGAGCCATGCCCTCGACGTAGGGCGCCATCGTGGCGTCACCAACATCCGCCACGCCCCAGCCGAACTCTTTCAGAATCTTGGCTGCCTGCTCTTTCGCCTTGGCGTCGTCGCCGCAGATGAGCTGGTCCCCTTTGCCTTGCTTCGGGTTCACCATGCTGTGCCCTGGCGTGGCGTTGAACGCTTTGACGAAGTGCGCCTTGGGAGCGGCGCGCTGGGCAACTTGCAGGCAGGAGTCCGGGATGCTCGCGGGCTTGTGGACACCCTTGGCGCCGAATTCGAGCGGGTTCGTCGTGTCGAGGACAAGCTTGCCAGCAAGGTTGGTGGGGCCGGCGGTCTTCACCGCTTCGGCGACGTTGACTCCGTGCACGGCGAAGACGACGATGTCGGCCTGCTTGGCCGCCTCCGCCATGGTGGCGAGCTTGCCTTTGGGATTGGCTTTGAGCCAGGTGCCGATGCCTGGGGTCCCCATCGCGTCGGGCTGGGTCTTCGCCGCAGACACCTTCGGGTCGCGCGTGCCGATGACGACTTCGTGCCCTTTTGCGAGGAAGCCCGCGCCCAAGTTCTGTGCCACGCCGCCGGTTCCAAGGATGCCGATGCGCATGCGGAGGCAACCTTGACCATGGACTTACAGTTGTCGGCGGGGTCAGGGTTGCGGGCCGACCGGGCCGTCGAACCCGGTGGCGACGAGGGCTCCGTCCACCACCGCGAGGTCAAGTTGGGCGAGGCGCGGCATGAACCCGTGCACTTCCAGTCCGTCCTTGTAGGCGTCCCAGAGGAACTGGTGGCACGGGTCGATGAGCAGGCCGGGACGTGCGACGCGATCGGGGCCGAAGCTCTCGCGCAGCGCCTGTGGCGCCGGTTTCACGATGCAGCCGAGATGGGTGGATTTTGCGGAGAGGGCAAACAGTCGCAGCCCAGGCTCGCCCGGCGCGGCAATCGTTGCCGTCGCGTCGCTTCCCTGCATTTGGTCGGCCTCCACTTTGAACAGCAGGACGAACTTCCCGCCCCACGCCGCCTCGACGACGGCGGAACCGGACGGGACGACGAGAGGGGAGCCGTCGCGCGTGGTGAGCGGTCTCTGCGCGGTCGCGCCCGGCTGCAGGGTGGCTGCGAGCAGGAGGCCGCAGGCGAGCAGGGCGATGGCGAGGGTCGCGCCGCGCACGGCGCCGGAAGCGGCGTCCATGCGGAGGCATGGTTGCGGCACTTCATAAGAGGGGGCCGTCGCGGCAAACGGTTCGTGCCCCCAGCGCTTCACCCACTGGAAGTGACTCCTTTGCTACGAACATGGGAGTCTAATACTACATCTTGTGTACCAAGGCGCATGGCCTCCGCCAAGACCCGCTCCATCGTGCAATGGGGCCTCGCCATCCTGCTCGGCCTCTTCTTCCTGATGGCCGCCTCCGGCAAGTTCCGCAACATGACCCAGAGCGGCATCAGCTACGACGACCAGTTCATCCTCTGGGGTTACCCCCCCTGGGCCCGCTTCGTCGTCGGCACCGCAGAGGCCGTCGGCGCCATCCTCGTCTTCCTGCCCCGCACCCGCTTCTACGGCGCCGCCCTCATCACCGCGCTCATGGCAGGTGCCATCCCGACCCACCTGCGCGTCGGCGAGACCATGGAGGCGGCTTTCCCCGCCGTCTTCCTCGTCCTTGCCGCAACCCTCGCCTGGATGACCCGCCCTGCTTGGGTGCGGGAACGGCTCGCCCGCCGCGCCAACACCGCATAACGGCAGCGTGTCTTCTCACGCCCGCCGCCACATCCCGGCGGGCACCCTTTCCCACGACCCACAGAGGCATCACCATGAACCAATCCGTCCTGCAATCCATCGCCCGCACCCCCGACCACCCCGTCAGCCCCGAATTCGTCAACCGCTGGAGCCCGCGCTCCTTCAGCACGAAGCCGGTGACTGTCCACACGCTGCACGCCATGGTGGAGGCGGCGCGTTGGGCGCCAAGCAGCTACAACGCGCAGCCGTGGCGGTTCTTCGTCACGAACGGCCCCGGTGCGACGCGCGATGCCTGGAACGAGGCGGTCATGCCCTTCAACCGCACCTGGAGCGACAAGGCACCGGTGCTCGTCTGGGTCGCTGCGCGCAAAACGTTCGGCCCCGGCTTCCCCGTCCCCCCCGAGACCCCGAACCGGCACGCCGGATTCGACACCGGCGCCGCCGCCGTCCAACTCGTCTTGGAAGCGGAACGGCACGGCCTCAAGGCGCACTACCTCGGCGGCGTCGACCAGACCAAGGCACGCACCCTGCTCGGCCTCGGCGACGACCACGACCTCCTCTGCGCAATCGTGCTCGGCCACCCAGGCGACGGCTCCGAACTCTCGGAGGGACTGCGCGCCCGCGAAGTCCCAAGCGGACGCAAGCCCGCGACCGAGGTCGCCACGTTCGCCTGACGTCAACTACGCCGGCTTTTTCGCCACGCGCTTCGGGCGCGCAGCGGCCGCAGCTGCGCCGTCGGCCGGCTCGCGCAAAATCTTCTCCATCGCCCGGCCATTGGCCAGCTCGTCCACCAGTTTGTCGAGGATGCGGATCTCCCGCATGAGCGGATGTTCAATCTCCTCGACGCGCACGCCGCAGATGACGCCGGTGACGAGCAAGCGGTTCGGATTCATCTTGGGCGCTTGGTCGAAGAACGCCGTGAGGTCGTTGTCGCTTGCGAGCTGCTTCTTCAGCCCCGCGGCCGTGTAGCCGGTGAGCCACCGGATGACCTGGTCCAACTCATCCGTCGTGTGGCCCTTGCGCTCCACCTTGTTCACGTACATCGGGTAGAGACCGGCCCACTTGATGGCGAAGACACGTTGCAGGGTCTTTTCGTCAGACTTCATGTCAGGTCACAATTGCTCCAAGGCAATCCGCCTCGACGGCCCGCTTGACTTCGAGCGCGACGCGGCGGCCGGTGCTCATGTTGGTGCGCCAGAGCGCATTACCGTAGGGGTGCCCGACGGCGACGTGGACGTTCGTGCCGCCGCCGATGCGGGGCGCGACGTCGTAGATGTGGAAGTTCATGTCCTTGTCCACGCAGGTCTGTAGGCAGAAGGGGCCGATGATGCCGGGGTTGTAGTGCTCCTTGGCGGCGGCGACCCATTTCTGGCCGAGCTCGAATGCTTTGCCGAGCAAGCTTTCGCGCACCGTGGCGGTGTTGTGGCCGACGACGGTCATCTCGGGGACGATTTGATGGTCGGGCAACGTGAGCTGCTGCGGGGCGGGGATGCGGACGTGGCCGTCCAGGCTGGATTCGAAGCGCCAGTCGATGCCGAGAAGTTCGAGCGGCTCGCCCTGCTTGGTCTTCTTACTCACCGGACTGTAGAAGAAATTCAGGTTGAAGACCGGGCCGATGACGTACTGTTCGATGCGCGCCTTGTCCAAGGATTCCTGCGTGATGGTTCCCGCCTTGAGGAGGGTCTTGGATTTGGCGTGGAACTCCTTGGTGCTTGCCGCCGTGAAGAAGCCGCGCTCCAACTTTTTCTTGGCGTGGTGCAGCTTGACGATGACGAGCTGGTCAATGTCGTCGGGGCTCGCGACCTTCTTCGGGAACGGCAGTTTGGCCTGCTTGAGGAGCCAATAATAGTCGCGCGTCTCGCCGCGCTCTTCGCTGCGCAGCATGTTGCGTGAGCCGACGACGGGGACGGCGAAATCGTTCTCGACGCCGTCGATGCCGCAGTAGCTCGTCCAGGCGCGGTTGGGGACCCACAGCGCGTTCGCATCGCGCAGCTTCTGCTGCTGAGCGGGCGCCATGATGCCCTTGTATTCGGGGTAGGTCCAGGTCTCATCGACGCAGCCGCGAATGCGCTTGCCCTTCGCGTCGCGCAGGGTTGCGAAGTAACGGTTGTACACCTCGTCGCGCCCTTTCTGGGCGATGGCGATGGAGCGGAACTCCTCGTCCGCCGCGCCGTCATAGACATCGAGGCCGCTGTGGCTTGCGACGCAGGAAAGCGCGAGTTTCTTGGGGTCGTACGCCTCGGCCGCGGTCTGCATCGCCTTGCGTCCAATCATCGCGCCAGCGACGGACTCGGCCCGCATAAGGATGCCCGGCCGGGAGCAGCCGCCTCCACAACGGTCATCCCGCCCCCGGTGCTGCCAAACCTGTGCGCTCTGCGTCCCTTTTCGCCCTCGGCGTCCTGCTCCTCTCCGGCTGCACCGCCCTGCCGGAGGAGCCCACGGTGGACTCCCTGTTCGGGCTCTGTCCGCAGTGGACGCCCGGCGGTGCGACGCAGCAGGCGGTGGAGGTGCCACCGCACGACGACTTCACCGTCCGGCTCGATGCGCCCAATGGGCTGACCCTGCAGCGCCTCCCGCTCGACCAAGTGGTCCTGCGCGCCGAGAACCTCACCGGCTCGCTCGCGGTGCGCCACTACCGGGATCTCAACGGGACGCGCGGCGAGCAGGCCAACCTCCGCAGCCACCAGGGCACCCAGCCCACGTTTGTTCCGGTGCTCCCGCTTGCCGCGGGCGCGCGTGAGTTCGACCTCTTCCTCGCCCCCACTACCGGCACCGCCCGCCCAGGCCCGGTCTGGCTCTCCTTCACCAACGAAGGCGACCGCGCCGCCTCCTTCACCCTGCACGCCGCGTTCCATTACCGCGTCTGCTCGGCCTAAAAGCACAAGAAGTGGGACCGGGTTGTCCGGGCATGCGCATCTTCGTCCTTGCCACCCTGCTGTTCGTGGCGGCCGGCTGCCTCGATGGCCCCACCCGCGTTCCCGGCCTCCCCGACACCTGCCCGACCTGGACGCAGGGGCTGGGCGGACCCTCCGTCACCACGGTCATCAATCCGAAGAATCCCGCCACCTGGTCCACGGTGGACTTCTCCGAAGGCAACGCAACCCGTCCCGCCGTCCCGCTCACCACCGGCCCGAGCCTGGCGCGCGAAGGCGCCGCAGCACTCAGCCAGGACCGCATCGAACTGGACTTCCGCTGGGAGACCAAGGCCGACGGCGGCAAGGTGCCGCGCGGCGTCGTCGCGACGGGCGGCGAGCTCACGCTGCACTTCACCGAAGGCGACGTCGCACCCGGCGAAGGGCGCCGCCTGCCGTTCCACCTCATCGGGCTTTCCGAGGGCAGCAAAACGGTTCGCGGTGCGGATGGCAAAGAGCGTGCCGAACTCGTCCTGTTCGATGAGTTCACCTTCCGCGACGCCTCCTACGCCAACTTCACAATTCACGTCCTTCTCGACAACGAGAATGGCTCTCCCGACCCCGCCGGCGCCTTCGCTCTCTGGAGGTACGCGCCCATCCTGGCGGAACCGACGCCACCCGCCTACGTCTACCGCGCCTACGGCCTGTACGACCGCTGCGAGTTCGCCTAAGTTCAGGACAGGACGACGAAGCCGCGGCTCACCATCGGACCAAGGAACTTTCCGAGCCGCACGGCGAGGTCGCTCTGGCCGGGAAACCGTCGTTCCAGTTCGGCCTTGACCGCGGCGACGCTGCGGCCATCCAGGAGGAGCCACGCGGCGGAGCCCACTTCGTCCAGGTTCGCCGTCACCGTCGTCGGAACGCGGACGAGGCGGGCGAAGATGCGCCGCACGGGACCAAAACGCCGCCTTTCGAGGACGATGCGGCCGTGCACCGTGCGCGCGGTGACGCCGGGGGCGGGCCGCGCCACCTGGCGCGAGACGTCGGGAATCCGCTCCATCACACGGAGCGGGCGCGCTGCCCCAGCAGGTAGAGCGGCACGGCGATGACGGCGAGGACCGCGAAGCCGACCAGGAAGGGAATGCGGTTCTCCGCGTTGTTGGAGAGGAAGCTGGAGATGAGGCCCATGCCGAAGCCGATGGCAACGGCGCCGACCACGAAGGCCAGGAGCACGAGCCGCTCGCCTTTCTTCTGCTTCGCCTCGGCGGCGGTCACAACGGGCGTCTTGGCCATGCAGCGCCGACTGACCGGGGTCTTTTGAGCCTTCGGCCCGCGCCCGCCGTCCAACTCTGTCGCGGGGTCGCACCGATTATAAGTGGGGGGACCTTGGGCGCGACCGTGGCCCGCTATCTGGCGCCTTGGAAGAACCGCAACGCTCTCGCGGCCCTCGGCTTGGCGGTCGCCATGCTGGTCGTCCTCGCCCCAGCCGGCCTGGGCCTCTCGACGGGTGCCTCCAAGGAGTCCATCCAGGACCCCAACTTCGCGGCCAAGGGCTGCACCGCCTGCCACGGCGGCAACGCCTTCGCCGCCGGTGGCCTCGAGCGCGTCTCCTGGACCATCACCGGTGCCGACGGCAAAGAGCTCGCCGGCAACGCCCCGGCCAAGGGCGCCGCCTACACCATCGCCATCACGCTCGCCGAGACCAACGCCCCCACCCTGGCGAGCCACGCCGGCTTCAACCTGCGCGCCTCGGGCGGCAAACTCGCAGGCGTCGCAGGAATCTCGCAGGCCACCGCCGACGGAACCCAGGCCACCCACGTCGGCCCGGGCCTCACTTCCTGGCAGGTTGCCTGGACCGCCCCCGAAGATGACACCGTCGTCAGCTTCACCCTCTTTGTCAATGACGTGGACGGCTCGAACGCCCCCGACTCCGGGGACCTCGTCTACCGCGCCGACTGGTACCTGACGAACTCGAAGGGCGACGTCGCCGGCGCCGTCGTCGAACACGAGGTCCACTTCGGCATCAGCCTGCAGCAGTACTGGATTGGCCTCATCGGCCTCGCTGGCATGATCCTTGTCATGGTGGCCGGCTTCGTCTACCTCAAGTTCGGCAGCCCGCACAACTCGGACCAGAAGGACCGGTGAATCGTGTCGGGGCTTGAGGTCAACACCGGCAAGGTGCCGGGCACCGTCGTGCGCAGCACGCCCGCGTCGCGGCCCGCCTTCGTTGGCGCCCTCATCCTTGGTCTCTTCGTCGTCCAGATGATTTTCCTCTCCCTCGTCTCGATGGCGATCTACCAGGACCTCATCGCCGACCCGAAGAAGGGCATCCCGGACGCCAACAACGCCGCCGCGCATGACCCCGCCATCGAGGGCGCCCCGCTCGGGGGCCTCTTCCTCAACGAGCAGACCATCGTCTCGTTCTGGCTCGCCTGCCTCTTCTTCAGTTTCAGCTTCATGGTGTTCCTCTACCTGCGCTACTTCAAGGACCACACCACCATCGTGAAGCGCCGCTTCCGCAAGTGGGAAGATGAGGGGGTGCAGCTGAAGTGAGCGTAGCGAATGGAAGCTGCAGCCCAGCGCAGCGGACCATCCGGTCCGCTTGCGGACCGGATGGGGGGGTGCAACTCAAATGAGCCCCGGCCCGAACCCTCCCGCCAAGACCGTCCTCCCCGGCGAGAAGCCCAAGGGCGAATCGCTGTTGAGCCGGCGCGCCTTCGTGCGCAACACCGTGCGGCTCGCCGTCGCCGGAGCTGTCCTCCCCGGCGTCCTCAGCCAGGTTCTTCCCGCCATCGCCCCCAGTTCGCTGGGCGGCGCCGGCTCCGGCCCCGTCGTCCGGCGCGACCCCAAGACGAACGCCAAGATTCCGCTCACCGTGGCCGACCTCGGCAAGGACCCGGTCGTCGGCGAGTGGGGCTTCCTGCCCGCCATCATCTACCGCGTCAAGCTGGAGTCGCTGCGCGGCTCGGCGGAGAAGCGCGGCTACAACACGGCGCAGTTCGCCGTCGCCGACCCGACCGACAAAGACTCCGCCATCCTGGTTTACCGCGGCAAGTGCAAGCACCTCGGCTGCACCGTGGGCTGGAACGGATTGCTTGGCGGCTCCAAGGACATCGAGGACTACAACGGCGACGGCATCCCGGACGGCCGCATCCTCTGCCCCTGCCACCAGGGCTCCTACGACATCTACGACCTCGCCCGCAACGTGCCCGGCACCCCGCCGCCAGCACCGCTCGACGTCATCCGCATCCGCGTCGGCAACTTCAGCGACCCCGACGGCATCATCCCGTCCGCCACGAACGCCATCCTCGGCACCGAGGTGCTGGTTCAGTCCAGCTATCGCGCCGCCGACGAGGAGGGCGACGGCACCCCGTTCACTCTTGGATCCAAGGCCGCCCCGGAGGCGTGACATGAGCGACATCCCCCCCACGCCCGCTGCCACAATCGCTCCTCCCGCCGCAGCGGAGTCTGCCGCGGAAGCGCCCCGCGCGCACAAGGCCGGCAAGCGCGCCTACGAGAAGCTCGCCAAGGAGAAGCGGCTCGGCATGTTCGCCCGCCTCTACCTGATGACGCTTGCGTACCTCGACGACTCGATTCGCATCAAGAACCACATCGAGGCGGCGAAGCAGGCGGGGCTCAGCATCAACCGCCAGCTCCCCCGCTCGCACACCGAGCGCTACAAGCTGCGCACCATCTGGTACTGGTACCCGCTCTACTGCCTCGGCGGCCTCGCCTTCATCTCGTTCCTGATTCTCACCATCAGCGGCGTCGTCCTGGCGCTCTACTACATCCCGAACTACTCCCCGCAAGAAGAGTTCCACGCCCGCGAATCGGTGCAGCTCATCATGGAGAAGGTCACCCTTGGCTACGTCCTGCGCGGCGTGCACCACTGGGGTGCCCACCTCATGGTCGCCTGCGTCTTCCTGCACATGATGCGCGTCTACTTCGTTGGCGCCTACAAGAAGCCCCGCGAACTCAACTGGGTACTCGGCGTCCTGCTGCTTGGCATCACCTTCTTCTTCGCCTACTCCGGCTACCTGCTCCCCGCCGACCAGCTTGCCATCGCGGCGGCGACGATTGGCCAGAACATGTTTGGCAGCATCCCGGGCATCGGCGAAACGCTCGCAAAAATCATGTTCTCAGGCACCGACATCAACGCCGGCCTCATCCCGCGCATGTACATCCTGCATGTCTGGATTCTCCCGTTCATCCTGTTCGGGCTCATGGTCCTGCACATGTTCATCGTCTGGCTGCAAGGCATGGCGGAACCCCACTAGGAGCTGATGCGAGATGCGACTCGGCGAACTCACCAACCTCTACGTGGATGCCAAGAACCGCCTTGAGGCGGCCAAGCCGACGAAGCGGCAGAAAGGTGTCGAAGGCATCAGCCTCGGCGACGAACTGCTGCGCGACGGCGCCATCATCGCGTTCATGATGGGCGTCATTTTCCTGCTCATCAGCATCGTCCCGCCGCCGCTCCACCCGGCGTACGACATGACGAAGCCGCCCAAGTACGTCAAGCCGGACTGGTACCTGCTCTGGTCGCTCGGGCCCATTTTCTTGGCCAAGTACCCGGTGCCCAACTTCGGCATCCCGTTCCTGCCCGACCCGCTCATCGACACCAAGTTCCTCGGCACCATCCTCGTCAACGTCATCGTGCTGGGACCGATGTTCATCCCGTTCATCGCCGGCCGCAGCAAAGCGCGCCGCCCGGTCGAGGGGCCGCTCAACGCAGCGATGGGCGTCTTCGGCCTCGGCCTCGTCTATTGGCTCAGCATCGTCGGCATCGCCGACATTTTGTTTGCCTACGAGGTGCAGCCCCTGCACGGTTACGCCCATTGGATCTACGAGGCGCAACTGGTGCCCGACCCGGGCATCTTGATTGACTGGCTCGGCTACCTGAGCTTGCACCAGACGCTGCTGATTACGTTCCTGACGTTCTGGCTCTTCCAGCGCCACCGCCCGAAGTACGAGTCGAAGCTCAACGCGACGTACTACAAGGTGCGGTAGCGGTCGCGGTCAACATCGAGGATGTTGGCGGACAACACGGCCTGCGGCTGTGGCCCATCACTGGGGGCAGCGAGACGTGTTGAATGGCAACATCGCCCCCATCAAGCCCCTTCCCAGCGGCAGCGCTGGAGCTTCCCAGGACTTTCCCAGCAAGGCTTAGCACTGCAGTTTCACCAAGTATGGACTCGTGGTGCAGACCATGAAGGGTCCAAGCGAGATGACCCAAATCCGCCGCAAGAAGGCTCGCGGCGAGCCATTGACGGATGAGGAACGCGCCAAGCTCACGGCCTTCCACCGCAAGTACTACCGCCAAAAGAAGACCGTCCACATCAAGGGCAAGCGCGAGCAGGAATGGCAGCAGCTGGCCGAGTCCCAGGGCGTCTCCCTTAGCGCATGGATTCAGGAGCAAGTCGCCAAGGCCCTGCACGGCAACGAGGACGCACTGAGGGAACTCCGCCAGGAGAACCAGCGCCTGCGCGACGAAATCACGGCCTTGAGGGGAACCTGCGGCCAACTCTCGCTGGAGAACTCGAAGCTCCACACACGCATTGAGGGCCTCGAAGCAGGCCTCGTCGACGCCACGAAGTGGATCCGGGAGCACTGACCATGACCTGGAACTCAACACTCCCCAAGGCCGACGCCCCTGCCCGGGAGGTCTGGAACACCAATCAGGACGTGATGGCGGCTTGGTCGAGGCATGTCGGGCGCCGCGGCGCCAAGAACACGCAGCGCAACCTTCTCGTCTACGTGCGGGTGTTCATCGCCAATTTCGAGCATATGGTGACGCAGCTGGACACCCCCGATATCGACGCCTTCATCGCGAAAATCTCCAGCAAGTGCTCCAAGCTCATGAACGGCTCCGCGCCGCAATGCTTGGCGGGTGAGGAGATCTCGGCTTGCCCACTTCTCACCGGCGCCGCGCCCTACGCCTCCTGCCAGGGTTACCGCAGCCTCGACCCCTCCGGCGTCTGGTCGTACATCTGCGCCATCAACCGCTTCTACGAATGGCTGGTGGAAGAAGGGCGAATCGCCCGGAACCCGGCGCTCGTCGTGATGCGCGACTTCGCGAGCAAACATTCGGCCCTTTTCGATGAGAGGCGAAGGAAGCCGCGGCGGAGGACCCTGGACCTGAAAGCGGTCAAGAAGCTCGTCGATGGCAGCCCAATCCATCGTGCCATCGGCTACCTGCTGATGGCAAAATGTTTCCTCCGCATCCACGAGGTCCTGAAGCTCCGTATTGACAAGGACCACTTCAGCTTGGACGAAGGATGGATGGACATTCCGGCGGACAGGGAGTTGGGGGACAAGCGGAAGGGCAACAAGCGCATCGTACTGGACGCCGAGGCCCGGAGGTGGGTGCGGCTCTACCTCATGTGGCGTTCAGACCATGTCAAGCGCAACGATGATGGGACCGATGGGACACCGCAACTCCTCATCACATCTTTCGGTCGCCCATGGGGAAAGGCTGCCATCCACAACTTCAACACGGCGCTTCACGCGGACGCCGTCCGACTGGGCCTCATGACGGGGGAGGAGACCGAGCGGAGTGAACGCGTCAACTCGCATTGCTTCCGCGCATTTTCGACCACCTACGCCAGAGCGCACGGCATAGGTCACGCAGACCTAATGCTGCTTCGAGGAGATTTATCTCCGGGGGCCATCGAACGCTACGACGACTACCTAAGCAGGTTGCCCAGGCTCTACACGAGCTATGCCCCGGTCCTCGGCCTCTCGATTCCGTAAATGGCAGCGCCAATGCTGCTTGCCAATTGCAGCTCTTTGCCAAAAGAGACCAACTGGTGGCTGAGCATGCCCAACAACGCCACATTCCTGCCAAATGACCACCCCCTGGACCCTAAGGACTGCAGTCGCTGTCTCCTTGGTGCGAATGTGCTCGAAGGTGTCGAGAACCCCATGGTCGTTCTTGACCAAGGGGTCTTCGCTACGCCAATCAGAGTGGTGCACGTAGACAGTTCCATACCTACAGTCCCGAAGTGGAGAGCTTTCGTTATCTCTAGGACGAGCGGGTCCAAACCACAACAAGAGACGTCATTCCGTGCTGTCGAGCTAAAGTTGGCCGCAGGACAAACAGCCGACTGGGATGACCAGTGGGGCATGCCGCGCACAGTAACCGTCTTTCCTTGCATGGGCGTCCGGCTCGAATCCATATTCCACTAGGGAAGCCTAGCGCCCACCATCGAGGCAGCATGGATGGCTTGGTGCCAGACCTGCTCAATCGCTTTCGCTTCCTTGGGCGACCAGACGCGGCTAATGGCGCTCGCGGATGGAATTTCCCTTACCTTTTGCCCCGGCCGGGGCTTTTTGCGCTGCGACAGAGCTTCTGTGATGTCCAGGAAATGGCGATTGCCACCTACTCGCCAGCATGATTGAAGGAGCACAAGCTCTCTGAACGTTATGCCGAAGTCTTCCAGGAATCCAATTCCCTCCAATGGCAGCCCTGGAATGGAGGCGTTGCATTCTTCCAAAAAAAACTTGACCGCGACGTCTATGAACTGGGCTCTAGACAGCGGGACCACCAAGCGGTCTGCGACCACCTCATCGATTGAGCGAAGCATCTCCGGGGGCATCGAGACACTCGTGAAACCCCGGGGGGAACCCTGCGACGAGGGCTGGCTACGGCGTCTCCTCGGCAGAGATGCCGGGCGACCACCCTCCCGCAAAATGAGCCTAATCGTTGCGAGGTGGTAGAACTCCGCCGCATTACCAAAAACGTCGCGCCACTTGGCCTCACGAATCAAGGTTCGAACCGCGGCATGGAGGGTCGGGTTCGTGCGCGTCGGAATTCCACGCTGCGCCATGACGCATGATTGCAGCCCCCGTGCTGCTATGAACGCCGGAGCCTATACAGCAAATTTACTGCATTGTGCCACTGGCGTGCAGTATCATCACTGCTTCGTGGAGGGCGTCGAATACTGACGTTGCCCAACATGGTATTGTGAAGCGGACAACAGCCCCCATCACCCATGACCAAGGCCAGGCCATTCTGAACCAGCTGGGGCATCTCCCGCGCATCGAGCGCGTCGAAGTCCTGGCTCGCCGACTTGTGCAGGAGTTGGAGCAAATGGAGCGGAGGCGCGTGAAGTGAGCGCGGCGATTCGCCGCAACTTTGCGGTAAGCGAATCAGACGCGCGGCTTCTTGGCGCGGTTGCCCGCCGGCTTGGGGCGCCGACTCTAAGCGCCACGGTGCGCAAATTAATCGAGCACGCTGCAACCGACGCCTCCACGGCTCTGCTGGCCTCAGACTCGTCCCCGCATACTCACGGCCGGACCGTCGAGGCCAGTTACTCCCTCACCGCCGCCCATCTCGAAACGCTTAGCTTGCTTCGCCAGCGGTATGGTCTTTCCAACCTCAGCCAAGCGCTTCGCTTAGTACTGCGATTGGCCGGAGCGACGCCGGCCAGCCTTCTCGAGCGGGTGCACGCCATTGAGCAGCGCCTGGACGCCCTTTCCGGGAGGCCATGAAAATGCAGAAAATCATCCGGCTTCGAGTGCCTCGACCCACACAAGTTGAGGCGTTTGAACCGCGCACGTTGTCGCTCTATAGAAGCGACGTCAAGGCCCTGCGCTCAGTGTGCAAAATCCGAGGATTGGGTGACCTTAGCAAGACCTTGCGTCGCCTGGTCACAGAAGTCAAGCAACAGGCAAACCTGCCTGACCTGTATCTCGGACCAGAACCAGGTGCAGGGCA
The DNA here is from genome assembly GCA_038046785.1 of Thermoplasmatota archaeon. Lineage (GTDB taxonomy): Archaea > Thermoplasmatota > E2 > JACPAO01 > JAHFTW01 > JAHFTW01. The sequence goes on along the minus strand of JBBSVM010000003.1, from coordinate 320,894 downwards.
GGGGGACGCGATTGTACGCCGCTCGCTTTCCCTGGATAATGAAACGGTGCGCGAACTGGAAGCCATCCGGAGGCTGGCTGGGCTGCGTAGCCGCAGCCAGGCTGCCCGCCTTGCGATTCGATATGGTGGCTCGCCGGCCGCGCGAATTTGGTGGCTCCGCCAGACCCTTGCTAAAGAAGAGGCCGAGTTTCGAGCCGCCACACCCGAATTGGCCTCCAGTGGAACCGCCATCATCGAGGGGGGTTCGACTTGTTAGTTCCGCATTTTGTCAACACATTCCTTCGGGTAACCCCAAAGGAATGTGCCCGCTTCCTGTTGAAACACACCGATAAATCGCATTTGGGCGCCGAATTTGGCCTGCCCGCCGTACGGCCTAAGATTGTTATTACGAAGTCAATTCCGAGCAAAAACCAGGTGAACTAACCAATGAACCCGAACAACGACAACAGCATCCGATTCGAGATTGAAACTGGCCACGCCCCCAACGCCCTCAGCAGCAGCTACCAGAAAGAGGTCTTGCTCTATGCGCGCGTCTCAACCGAAGACCAGGCCAGGGAGGGCTTCTCAATCCCTGCGCAACTGGACCGGTTGCGCGTGCACGCTCAAGTCATGGGCTGGAAAGTTGCAGGTGAGTACGTTGACGAGGGATATACCGGCCGGAACACGAAGAGGCCCCGCTACACCGCAATGATGGCCTCCGCTAAGCCCGGTCAGACAATCCTCATGACGCGCATCGACAGGAGTCACCGGAACCTGAAGAACTTCCTCGCCATGCTGGAGGACCTAAAGGCGAGGAAGGTTCACTTCCTTTCCTTGACTGAAAACATCGACACTTCCAGCGCAATGGGCGAATTTTTCCTGCTGGTCGTGCAGCTTATCGCGCAACTCCAGTCGGACACCATCCGCGACCTGGTCAAAATGGGCCAGGGCGAAGTAATGAGAACGACGAGCCGCTCATTCAGCAATGGAGGGTTTGGTTACCGTCTTGACCCCAACACAGGCATACTCGTCCCCCACGAGCCCGAAGCCACGGCAGCACGCTGGATTGTCAAGACGTACTTGGCGGGTGTCGAAACAGGGGCGATTGCCGAGGCGTTGAACCGGAAAAACATCCACACCCGGCGAGACCAGCTATGGAAGCAGGAGGACGTCTGGAAGTTCCTTACCAGGTGCTCCCGCATCGCTGGCCTGCGGCTTTCCACCCAGCATCCAAAGGCCTACACCCACGAGCCTCTAATCTCGGAGGTAGAGTACGCCCAGTTGCAAGAGGAACTCAACAAGCGCGGACGCAACCAAAGACCCGACATCAAAGAGACCCGGCGACAGAAGGCGCACGCCGTCCTGCGCGCACGTGCTACGGTGAACCCGGCCGGCTAGGAGGAACGATGGTTCGCTTGCACGGCGGCGACCTCATGGTCCTTGGCCAACTGGGCACCGAGTTTAGAGCATGCGAAGCTCCCACGGTTGACCCGCACTGGTGGGCCAAACGCATGGCCCGCCAAGGAATCATTCGGAAGGCTTCGAGTTCGACTTGGCTAGTGCAAACTCCACAACTGCTGGTTGCCGCTAAACTTGCGGTGGAAGCCGGCCTCGACTTGCAGGGGCTGTTCCCGACGTGGCCTGCCCTGCCGGTGTTCGCCACGCTGCCATTCTACCGGAACACACCCAAGGCCTTCGAGGTAGCGAATCTCGCCCCAGCCACCTTCTATGCAACCTTGGGCAAGCTCAATCGTTCAGGTACGATGGTCAAGCACGATGGGTCCTATTGCTCCACGCTGCCAAACGAGGCGGACCAAGTGGTGCAAGCTTACCGAGCAATCATTGCCTGCCAAGAACCAAATGGCATTCACCAAAGCGGTCGCGAGGCCGCATGGCTAGCGGGGGAACTTCCCGCCGACTGGCACGAATCGCTGCCAGTTGCCAACGATGGCCGGGCATCAATCCGCTACGCCGGCCGACGTCAACTAGACGATTTGGACAAGCTGCTCCTCTCGGCACGTTCCGCCCTTGGTCTTGCATGGACTCAAACCGCAACTGAACCCAGGATCGATATTGTCAGGCGAATCGCCGAACGCCTCGACCTAAACATCCTCGGCACACCCGTGAACGAGCGCTTCGGGTTCTACGGCTTGACGGTCATGTGGGAGCCGGTAGTCGACATGCTCCTCAACGAGCCAGCAGGGACGTCGGCAAACCGCTCCCGCATCATTTCTTGCCAGGGCCCGCAAACGGTTGCTGGAAAGAACCAGTTGGAGCGGGTACGGGACTATTCCCGCCGACATTACCGGAAGAAGCGCGCCCACGCCCTCTAGAGTCCCTCCAACGTTGGATTTCACGGTAAACCAGGTGACGCGCCGCACGGCGCTGCATCCCCCCAGCGACCAAGCGCATCACGAATGCAAGCTTGGCTGCAGCATCAACGACGGGAAGGGACTCCAAAGCTCGCCGTAGTTCAAGGGCAGCAGCCCCGAGAGGACGGCCAGGCGAGGGCGTGACCCGTCGCAGCCGGTGCGGCGCGATTCGGGTGAGTTCCCGGCGGACTGTTTGTGTAGCCGCGTCGCGCCCTTGCCCTAGAGACTGGCAAAGCTTGACGTAGTCAGGCATGCGCCCTAAGGATCCCTTCATTTTGTCCCTTAGAATGACTTTTCGCAGCTCCATGGTGACCTGAGAAGGCGGCCTTCCCAGCGAAACCCGAAGATTGCTATCTAGCGGCGGCAAACGCCGGGTCGTCCTCGCAGGAGGAGAACGAAAGGCAAAACGCATTCCGCGTCCCTTTGGACCTGGCAAAATCACGAGGACAAGGCCTTCGGAGTCGACGACCTCCAACCCGGTCCCGATTCCCGTTCGACGCATGGCGTTCGGACAACGTCCAAGTCTCTGAACCTCATGCCGTACGCATTTCGACAGGGGCTGCGTACGGCATTAGGCTCAAATGACAGTAATTATACTGCTTGCCAATGCCGGACTCTAAGATGGGGTTCCGTAGAGCAGGGACAAGCAATCCCTGTCTCTAGGAATCAAATGAAGTGCAACACATTGCCAGAGGCGCGGTTCCCGTGAGTCGCCGCGGCCACAAGACGGTAAATCTGCCCGCGGCCCTCGTCGAAAAAATCGACTGCATTGTCGAAGCGGGCAACCTCACCACCGCCACCAGCCGAGATGACTTTGTGCGTCAAGCGGTTGGCCTGCTCTTCTTGGCCCTGGACAAGCCAAGTGCCATCGCGCGTCCACTCCAAGATTTGCAAGCGGATGCCGACCAAGCGGCCTCCGAATCGCCTGAGGCGCTTGCATGGATGCCCAAACCCCCGTGAGGATCTTCGACCCTCCCCTGGTAGGCGAAGTCGAAGTCATCGGCCAGAAAGGAGACGGGCAGTGGCAGTGCCTCCATCCAATCTACATGGGAAACTCATTGCTAACGCTAGGGTACGCTGAGTTCGAGCTGGTCGAGTCGTGGACCGATCCAGAAGGCGACGACTGGCTATACTATGCGCTCCACATCGGACAAGGGTTCCCAGGCCGTGCCGTGACACTCGCGGGCCACCGGTGGCGGTTGAAGCCAGGAGTGGACGAAAACCTGATTTCCGGTGCTGTGGGTGAAGGTGGCTTCTGGTTCAGAGTTGAAGGCCTGTTCTGGCGGGTCCTTATCGGCTTGGAATCTTCTTTCACTTGGCTGCGGAGGATCCATAAATAGGGACCTGCTGGCGACTCCTTGGGATGCCGCTGAGGGTCGTCGAGCTATTCGCAGGCGTGGGAGGCTTCCGTCGTGGCCTGGAGGACGCCAATGCGAAGGTGTTCGAAACCGTCTGGTGGAACCAGTGGGAGCCAGCGACCAAGATTCAGCACGCATGGAACTGTTACATCGCTCAGTTCCCAACGCCGAAGTTGCCTGTCAACACGAACACCGACATCTGCCGTGTCGAGAAGTCGTCAATCCGTGACCACGACCTCCTGGTCGGCGGTTTCCCGTGCCAGGACTACTCGGTGGCGACCACCCTCGACAAGTCAGGCGGCCTTCAGGGAAAGAAAGGCGTACTATGGTGGGAAATCGAGAAAACCCTCAAGGCAAAACGGCCCCCATATGTTCTTCTCGAGAATGTGGACCGCCTTCTGAAGTCGCCGGCAAAGAAGCGCGGCCGTGACTTCGCGGTTCTCCTGGCTTGTTTCTGGAAGTACGACTATGCGGTGGAATGGCGGGTCCTGAACGCCGCCGACTATGGGAACGCCCAACGCAGGCGCCGCGTGTTCATCTTCGCCGCGCACAAGTCCACGGGAATCGGCAAACAAATTCTGGGAGCCGCCTCCGACGCCCAGTATCTCCAGAAGAAGGGCTTTTTTGCTGGCGCTTTCCCCACTAGCTATGAGGTGATTGCGGCTGGAAAGGAGCGGCCGGCCGGCCGCGTTGTGAAGGACCCTCGTAAGACCAGCGCGTCATACGACAAGACGAAGCCCAGCGCGAAGACCTCTTTCCAGAATGCCGGCGTCATGGCCGGGGGAAAGGTGTGGACGATCAAGGTCACGCCGCGCGCTGAACCCCAGGCGGTGCTGGCCAAGCATCTCTTCGTGGGGGCAGTTGAGCCCCGCTACTTCCTGGACAAGTCCAAGCTGGCCTTTTGGGAATTCCAAAAGGGCGCAAAAAGCATCAAGCGCGTGGCGAACAAGGGGACTAAGGACGAATTTGAATACCTGTTCCAGGAAGGCGGAATGCAGTTCCCCGACCTTCCTGGGTCACCCGCCCGGACCATCCTGACGAGCGAAGGCAACCGCACGCCTAACAGGTCCACGCATGTGGTCGACGACCCCAAGACCGGGGAGAAGCGGTTCCTCCTTCCGGAGGAAGTCGAAAAATTGATGGGCTTCCCTCCCGGATGGACCGAATCGCTGCCTGAGCGGTGGCGATACTTCACCATGGGCAATGCGTTGGTCGTTCCCCTGGTGACCCGGCTGGGAAGCCACCTGATCGAATGGATTAAGAAGTGCGAAGACCAAGCCAGTCAAGAGGCGCTGCTTGGCAAACCCCGGAAAAAGGAAGAGCGTCCGATTCGGACCCACTCCTGACCCGGCTGTCGTGGCTGTTCCGCGCGATGGCCAAGAGTTGATGGATCGGGCGATGGCTTTGTTGCAAGAGCTCCGACTGGCCGATTTCATGCCTGAGGAGTTCCATGCGGAATACCGGGCCTTGGAGACAGCGTGGACAAGGTAACGCCAGCCGTCCGCAGCCGCATCATGTCCCGAATCAGGGGCAAGGACACGAAACCCGAGCTTGCCCTCCGCCGGAGCCTTCACTCCATCGGTGTCCGCTACCGGGTCCACTCTCGCCAAGTCGTGGGCACTCCTGACATTGCGCATGCCGGCGCCAGGGTCGCCGTCTTCGTTGATGGCTGCTTTTGGCACGGCTGCCCTCACCACTACCGCGTACCTTCCTCACGCGTCGAGTTCTGGACAGGCAAACTCTCGAGGAACAAGGCTCGTCGGCACGCGGTGCTTAGAAAACTCAAGTCGCAGGATTGGCTCGTGCTGCAGTACTGGGAGTGTGAGGTAAGGGCAAAACCGGCCAAGTTGGCCAAGGCCATTTCCAGGAGCGTCAAGTCGCGACGTCAGCGGCGCTTTTTGCCTGGCCCCAGCGCTTCCAGCTTCTCCACGAGACGAGGCAAAGGGTCGGGGCCGCGCAAGATGGGCTCAAGGGCTTCAAGGCCGGCCTCCACGTAGCCAGGCATTAGCGTCACCAACGTTTCGTCGACTGACTCAGAATTTCCGGCCGCCAGGTGCAGGGCAGCCAACTCACCGATGTCCTGAATGGATTTCTGGGTCGAGTAGTAGTTCACCACATCTTCCAGCTTGCTGTCCTTGCCCTTGCCCGGTTTTATAGGTTGCATTTTTGCAAGAACAGCGAAGGCGGCGAGGAAGAGTGTGGCGTGCCCCTTCTCCTTCCAGAGACCGAGGCCCCCATCTTCGACGTCGGCGCACATGAACTCTGCCAGGCGGCATGCTCGGCCCGTCGCGCGCAGCTTCCGTGCCATTGCTGCGTCCTCGGCGGACTCTTCCACCTTGGGGGGCGGCGTCATTTCTTGTCCTCCTCGTCCGCTTGGAGATCCTTCAATGATCCTTCGCTGATGGTCGTGTAGCCCTTGCTATACTTGCCCGACTTCTCTTTCCATTCCATCAAGAAAACCTTGGGCTTCATTGCCGCGACTAGGCCGTAGGGACGGGGCGCAAAGCCGTTCTTTGTGAAAATCAGGATTTGGCTGTCCAGTTCGCCCAACACATCTAGTAGACTGTAGATGCCGGGATCATCCAGGGCGCTGAACGGCGCGTCGAGTTGGAGGAAGGGACGTTCGCTAGCGACTTCTCGCAAGCCTATGAGCAAGGAAAGCCCCAACCGCATCTTTTCGCCTTCAGACAATGTCGCATGCTTTGGCATGCCATCGCCATCTCCGGGCAAAATTACCCTTGGAATGCAAGATTTGGGGTCAAACTCAACTAAGGCGCGCTTGTCCTTTTGGTATAGCCGGCGGAAGACGGCCTGGACTTTCTCCTGAAGTTGGTCGCGATACCAGGGGATGGCCGCCTCGACAATCTCACCGAATGCACGCTCGTATGCGCGGGCCAGCGTGGCAACGTCACCGACGTCTCCGGCGCCGCGCCTGTTGCCCAATTCGCGGTCCAAAGCCTGCAGCTGCGCCTCGTATTCGGTGATTCGCTTGGTGGCCTCGTCCTTCCGTGTGAGGGCCTCAGCGAGTTCCGCGTCCACGCCCATGCGCTCCTTCTCGAGGCGGGAGATTTCCTTCAGCGCCCCAGTGTCGAGCGCCTTCTCGATGCTTTTCATCTCGGCTTCAAACCTCGCACGGTCTGCCTTCAGGTTCGAGGTGTTCTCGACCAAGCGGTTGAGTCCGCTCACCAATCCATCGTAGCGGTCGTCCTGGGCCCATGAGTTCAACGTGAAGGGAGTTACGCCAATCTGAGGAGGCGCGTCGGGCCTTGTCGACTCAATCTTGCTGATTTCGCTCTCCAGGCGCTTGCGAGCTTTTGCGTCAACTGGGCGAAGGCAAAAGCACTCGTCTTTCGCGAGAATGTCTTCGAATAGCTTTCGCTGCCCGGCCCGGCCCTCCCATTCGCTCCGTGCGGCGTCGTACTCTTCGTACGTTTTCACCGCCTTCTGGACCTGCAGTTGAGCCGCCTGAATCGCCAGGCGGCGCCAGGACTGGCTGAGCCGTTCACGCGCGTCCTCGCGCACGCCGTCAATCTCCTTTTCTTTGGCTGCGACAGCGTCTCCGGCACGCTCGTAAGAGTCGCGGGTCGCCGTGCCTGCCTTCAGTTTGCCAATCTGCTGGTTGAGCTCGCTGACCTCGCTGCGCTTCGCCTCCATCTTGGCTACGGCGTCCTTCTTCGCCTGCTGCGCCTTGTCCAGTTGTCCGCGCAGGCGCTTCCGAGCATCCTCGGCTTCGACGCTTTTGCGCTTGTGCTTCTCGTCACGCGCAGTTTGAGCCTCGAGCTCCGAGGCAATTTCCTTGAGCACCTCCTGTGCTGAGGCAATCTCCGGAATCGCCAGCAGGCGTTCAATGGACCGGCGCACCTCTTCGCCGGACAGCTGGTTTTGGAACGACTCGATGTGCTCGCCAGTGAGGAGGTTGAAGCCAACGCGCTCAGGCGGGAAGAAGCGCATGAGGAAAAGATGCGGGTTCGGCACCTCCTCGTATTTCGCCTCCTCCTGCCCCCACTTGTAGACCGTGAGGTCGCTGGTTGGCTTAGAAACGGCTTGGGAGCGGCGGATGCGGTGCTTGCCGCGCCCCTCAATGTCGACGACGAGGGTGACTGAACCGGAGCCTCGCTCAGCCCACCTTTCGCGATTGAGCAGAAGGTCGGGCTCCAGGCTATTGAAGTGCTCGCGGGCCTTTTCGCCAAGCAGCAGCCATCGAACCAAGTCGATGCTTGCGGTCTTGCCGTGGCCGTTGGGCGCGTAGATGATGGCTTTGTTGGCGCCCCCGAAGTCCATCTTCTCTTTTCGGGCGAACGGCCCCACGCCGTCAAACTCCAATGACTCGAGGCTAATCCGCATTGGACTCTTCCTCGAGAAGCTCCCGGATCGCAATTTTCTGCTTGGCCCGGGTCTCCTGGACAATGGTGCTGAGCATCTGGTGGGCGGTCGCGGGCTTCAGACCGCTTTTCTTCATGCGGTCATCAAGGAGCTTGCGCAGGTTAGCGGGGACGCTGTACTCCGTTCCTTCGGCCATCTCCACCCCTCACCGTCGCGAGGCTCGGCCACCTCCATAAAGATGACCCGGCCGTCCCAATCAGTTGACCGGGACGCCTTTGTCCCGGAAGCGAGGGAGGAACCGGAGCGCGTCGCCAACGTCGTCTGGTGGCTGACTCTTCGGAGTCAGCCTCCCGAGGAACAAGGGAACTCCCTCGAGTGCCTTGCTCCCGTCCAACTCTGCCTCGAACTTCTGGTAGGAGCAGAGCGCGGCCGCGTCATTGGGCGTGATGATCTGCAGGAAGGCCTTGTCTGCCGCCAGGACCGCCACTTGCTCGCAGCCACTGTCCTTGTGCATCCGAAGCGCCTCGTAGAGGTCGGCCTCCAGGCTCATTTGGTGGCGGAATGTGATTCGAACAAAGCAGTCTCCCTTGTGGCACCTGCCGTCATCCCAAGTCCAGCCGGCCGCAAGGAAGCGGGCCTTGAGCGCGGCGTTTACGTAGCGCTGTGCCCCCTTGGGTGCTTGCTCGCCCGTTTTGCGTTTCGCCTGGCGCTCCTCGTGGAACTTGACCGCTGCCTCGGCCCATACGCCGGAGTCAACTATGCGAGCCGCTTCCAGAAGGAGCTTGCCGGGGCGTTCGCGGTGCCACCAGGCCGGTTCAAGGTCCACCTTCACATGCGTGGGCAGATTGCCGCGTCCCTTGGCCTTGACGGGTCGCCCCACGCGCCATATATAACGAGCAACGCCTCGCACATGATGGGGATTGGCTGGTGGAAACCCTTCGAGTCGTCGACCTTTTTGCGGGGCTCGGCGGGTTTCACCTCGCGGCCTCCAAGCTCGGTCACGAGTGCGTGTTCGCCAGCGAGATTGACGCGCGCCTGCGTGAAGGATACGCGACGAACTTCAAGGGCGAGACAGGCCCGGTCGTGGGCGACATCCGAAAGCACGTCGATGAGGTCCCCCGTCACGACATCCTGTGCGCTGGTTTCCCGTGCCAGCCCTTCTCGAAGTCCGGCTTCCAAAACGGTGTCGAGGATCAGACGCGCGGCACCCTGTTCAACCAGATTGTGCAGATTGCGGCGCAGCGCAAGCCGTCAACCATCGTCTTGGAGAACGTTGGCAACTTCGAGCGGCACGACGGCGGCAACACCTGGCGCACCGTGCGTGCCGCGTTAGAGAAGCTCGGGTACAATGTGCGTGGCACAGAGCACAAGGCCAGCGGCGGGCATGGCCTGATGTCTCCTCACCACTTCGGCCATCCCCATCATCGTGAGCGGTTCTTCGCCATCGCGTCCCTTGAAGAACTTCCGGACGACCCCTTCCCCCGCGAGTTCACAGGTCGCGGCCAGACGCTGGCAGACCTCGTCGAGCCAAACTCTGACCTGAACAAGGAGGACAAGGCCGAGACGAAATTGACTGACAAGCAGGTCCGGTGCGTCGAGCATTGGAACTCATACCTGGCCGCTCTGCCAGAGTCGCAAGAAGTCCCGCACCCGCTTTGGGGCGACGAGTTCGGGGCCAGGTACCTCTACGCGAGCACCACTCCACATGGGGCCACGCCGGCCCAACTTCGGGAAAGCATGGGCGACCCACACTTCCGCAAGTATGCGCGGAAATCTGCAATGTTGGCACAACTGCCGAGCTACGCGCGGACCCCACAGGATGCGTTCCCTAAGTGGAAAGTGGCTTTCATCAAGCGCAACCGGGACCACTACACGGCAGTCAAGGGCGAACTGCCGAAAGGCTGGATGGCGAATCTCAAGACCTTCCCAGCTTCCCTGCGTAAGCTTGAATTCAACTGCAAGGGCGAAAGCCGCGACCTCTGGGAACATGTCCTGCAGTTCAGGCCATCCGGCCTGCGCGCCAAGCGGTACACCGCGGCACCCGCACTCGTTGCGATGACGACCACTCAGGTCCCCATCCTTGGCCCGAAGAAGCGGTTTTTGACGCGCCGCGAAGGCCTCCTTCTCCAGGGCTTCCCCAAGACCTGGGCCATGCCGAAGAGCCGGGGCGAAGCGTTCCAGGCCCTAGGGAACGGCGTCCACGTTGACGTCGCGCGGCGCATCGTGAAGGCCGCGACCACCAACTGGCCCACAGCAACATCCAACTCAAAGGCGCGGATGGAAGCGATGGTGGTGGCATGACGACGAAAAAGGCGGTTGACCCCGACAAGGAAGGCGTCGGCCTGCGTCCGGGCGTCAAATCCATCGCGCTCTACCGGCACCTTAGCTATCGGCCCTGGTATGCCATGGCCGAGTTCGTCGACAACGCCATCCAAAGCTACCTTGACCATAAGGCGGAGTTGCGCAGCCTCCATGGCAAGGGATTCGTGCTCGAGATTGAGATTGACGTCGAATCAGGCGGCGAGCGAGTCTCCGTCCGCGACAACGCCGCTGGAATCCACACCAAGGACTACGCCCGAGCCTTCAGGCCGTCCGAGCCTCCACCCGACACCAAAGGCCTCTCCGAGTTCGGCGTCGGGATGAAGAGCGCCGCATGCTGGTTCGCGGCAAACTGGTCCGTGCGGACGTCGGCACTCGGCGAGCCCGTCGAGCGTACCATCAAGATTGACGTCGCCAAGGTCGTCGAGACGCAGTTGGAGACAATCTATCCGACCAAGAAGCCCGCCAAGGCCAACGACCACTACACGGAACTGATTCTCGACAACCTGCATGCCCCGCTCATCCACGGCAGGACCATCAAGAAAATCAAGGACCACCTGGCTTCGATGTACCGCGCCTTCCTTCGGGAAGCCGAGGTCCGCATTCTCTACAACGGCGAGCAACTGCAGTACATTGAGCCGGATGTGCTCGAGGCGCCGTTTTACAAGGACGAGAATGGCCGGCCAGTGCTGTGGCGCAAGGACATCGACATCACCTTCGGGCCAAAGGGGCGGTGCTGGGCCTCCGGATTCGCCGCAATCCGCAAGAAAGGCTCGAGCCAAGAAGCCGGCTTCGCGCTCCTGAGACGCAAGCGTATCATTGCGGGGTCCGGCGATGAAGGGTACCGACCTGACGAGATTTTCGGTCGGTCCACCACCAACTTCCGTTACCAGCGCCTTTTCGGCGAGCTGGAGATTCATGGGGTCGAGGTCAGTCACACCAAGGACGCGTTCAATTGGGGCTCGCTTGAGGAAGAATTCCTTGAGAAACTCAAAGAACAGCTCCAGGCCAAGCCGCTTGACTTGTTGGACCAGGCCGACGAATACCGCAGCAAGGCAGCCAAAGGCGACTTGAAGCCCGCTGCCAAGCATGCATTGACTGCCGCCCTTGGTGCCGTCGCAAAGGCCGGTCCCGACATCGAGGTGGGCCTGGCGAAGATGCCTGAACCTGACCTTAGACCTGGGGCGCCGGCGCCAGCCCCGAAGGAGATTCCTGAGGTACTCGAGGCAAACTCGCAAATGCTACGTGTGGCCGACACCGACTGGCACGTCGCCGTCGAACTGACTACCAAGCCGGAGCTCGGCGATTGGCTTTCCATACAGGAAAACCCACCGAAGAAGGGCCAAAAGAACGCGCGAAACCTCGTCATCCGAATCTCCATGGCCCACCCATTCATGGTCCGGTTTGGCGTCCAGGACAAGGACCACCTCGAACCGCTGGTGAGGCTGGGTATCGCAATCGCCATTGCAGAGAAAATCGCGGTTGGCGGCGGCGTCAAGAATGCCGGAACAATCCGCCGCGAAATCAATTCAATGCTGCGCGGCGCCCTCTCGAGGCCATAACATGACTGCCGACCCACTAAGCCAGATGCAGCAGGAGGTCGTCGAGTTCCTGCAAGTGATGCCGCCGCCGCCAGCCCGGTGGCCACCGACCGTCGGCCCGGAGACCTTCGACGTGCTTCAGGGGCTGAAGGCGGTTGGCCTCTCCGAAGATGAGGTCGCAACGGTGCGCAATGAGGCCATCCAAATCCTGTCGCGCTGCGTCTCGCCACGCACCGCGGCCGCCAAGAGCACCGGAATCGCCATCGGCCGCGTCCAAAGCGGCAAGACCACGTCGTTCACAGCGCTCGCGTCGCTGGCGGTTGACAACGGTTTCCCGCTTGTCGTCGTCCTCGGCGGAACCAAGAACAACCTGTTCAACCAGTCGGAAGACCGACTTACCAAGGCGCTGCGCCTGCAGACGCGCGGCCCACTCGAGCAGAAATGGCTCCACTTCTCCAATCCAACTGACGAGCGTGCCGAGCAGGTCAGGACGCAACTCTCCAAGTGGCTTCAGCATGACGTCCCTGAGGAGGAGAAGCGCGGCGTGCTTCTCACGGTGATGAAGCACCACAAGAGGATTGGCGACCTCAGCCGGATGTTGTCCGGGATGGCAGATGTCCTCGAGAAAACACCAGTCCTCGTGATTGATGACGAGGCCGACGAAGCGGGACTTAATGCACAGGTGAACAAGGGCCGCGAGAGCACTACCTACTCCCGAATTCTCGAGATGAGGCGCCGGCTAACGTGGCACTCGTACGTGCAGTACACGGCAACGCCCCAAGCCCCTCTTCTCATCAGCATCATCGACATGCTATCGCCTGAATTCCCAGTCGTCCTTACTCCAGGCGAGGCCTACACTGGGGGCGAGCGCTTCTTTGGCAACAGTTCCCTCAACCTGGTTCGAGACATTCCCTCCGACGACCTGGTCAACCCAAATGATACAGATGACAAGGGGCCGCCGGAAAGCCTGCAGGAAGCGCTGCGTGTCTTCTTCGTCGGAGTTGCCGCGGGGCGAATGACATACCAGGCCCACCGCCGCGGCCCCGCGTACCGCTCGATGATGGTGCACCCGTCCCAGCGGGTTTCGCCCCATCGCGAATTCGTCGACTGGATCAACATGATCAAGCGCCGGTGGGTACAGGAACTCAACGACCACGACGATCCGGCGCACGAAGAGACCGCCGAGCAGTTCCACGAGGCTTGGAAGGACCTCGCCGAGACTGTCGACGACATCCCCAGCTTCGACGAGATTCTGAAGACCCTGTCCAGGCGCATCGAGGAGACTGTCGTCAGCAAGGTCAACACCGACGGGCGGAATGCGTCATCCGAGGTTGACTGGAAGGCAAGCTACAGCCACATCCTCGTCGGCGGCAACTCGCTTAACCGCGGCTTCACCGTTGAGGGGCTCACCGTCACGTATATGCCTCGCGGCAAGGGCGAAGGCAACGCTGACACGGTCCAGCAGAGGGCGCGCTTCTTCGGCTACAAGAAGGCGTACTTGGGGTACTGCCGCGTATACCTTGAGGAGGAGACGCGCAAGATGTACCAGGCCTACATCGCACACGAAAATGACATTCTCCGCCAAATGAAGAAGCTCCAGGCCGATGGAAAATCGCTCAAGGATTGGAAGCGCGCCTTCCTTCTCGACAAGGGCCTAAAGGCCACGCGCGATGCCGTCATCCGCGACCTGATTGTCCGCGAGAACTTCGCCTCGAGCTGGTGGAATCCGAAAGGGCCCAACGACAGCGACGAGGCCATCGGAAACAATCGAGCCCTCTTCGAAGCCTTCCAGGAGCGACACAAGAAGGATTGGGTGGAACTCAACCCGGGCAAGAAGTGGACCTTGGACGAAACCCCTTTGGTAGTCCGGAACCTCCAACTGTCCTGCGTCATGGAGGATTTGCTTGCCCGTTTGGAGATGCCGCGCATCTCCGACAGCCACCGCTACACCAGCCTGCAACTTCAGCTCCAGCACTTTCTGGAGAACGTGGACAAGGACCTCAGGTGTGACGTGTATCTCATGTCCAAGGGCCGCACACGCGACCGCGGCGTCGAGGAGAACGAAGTCCTGAAGAACATCTTCATGGGCAGCAACGCGACAACCGACTTCCCCGGCGACCGCAAGATCTTCAGCGACGGCGGCGTGGTCACCATTCAACTGCATCTGGTCAACGTTACCGAGGGCGAAAACCCGCGCGAGCGCGTGCCCGTAGTCGCCGTCCGCGTACCCGAAGAGTTGTCAGCCGACTTCCTGGTGCAGGTCCCGAAGGAGGACGCACAATGAGGCTCTCAGAGGTTTTTGCTGGAATCACCAATGCTGGAAATGACGGCCAACTCAGCGCCGCGCCTTTCCCGGGCAAGGGCGTTCACCGCGTGGCAAAGACACGTGACGGCCGCCCCGTCGTCCTGTTCCGCACTCCTACCGATACGCCGGAAACCGCGCCGCCCGCGTCGAGGATGGCAAGCATTGCCACATCGTTTGCCAAGACGGCCCGTCTGAAGGGTTTGGACGGCAGAACTGAAGAATCAACGTTTGCCGCCGTCGAACTTCTGGGGGGAGACTCTACGCTCTACCCCGTTTTCCTCGACGCTTTGCAGGCAGTGGGCGACCAAGTTCCGGATGCAATCACCGGGGCAAAGCTTGCCCCCCTCCTGGACCGCGTCTTCCTCATGTTCAAGGCATTGGGGGCCGCACCCAAGACAACCGCCCTCGGAGCGTGGGGCGAACTGCTCGCCATTCTGGAATCCAACGACGCTGACCATTACGTAGCATGTTGGCATGCCCACCCCGAGGACCTAGTGGACTTCGCGAGCAGCGTCGGTTGGCTCGAGGTCAAGGCAACGACTGGAGAACTTCCCCAGCACCAGGTTACTCTAAGGCAGATTTCGCCGCCGCCCGGTATTGCAGGCACATTGGTCTCAATCCAGACGGTCGCGGCATCCGGTGGCCTTTCGCTGCGTGAACTGGCGACACGGGTCAAGACAAAGCTGTCGCCGCCGATGCGCGCCAAGCTCGAAGAGACTCTCGCCGCTCAATTGGGCCGAGACCATGCCGTTGCAATGGAGACCGCTTTTGACGAGCGGATGGGCAAGACAAGCCTGAGACGCATTCGCATGCAGGACGTTCCGCGTGTTCCGCAGCCCCTGCCGGCAATGGTCACAGCCGTGCAATTCACAACGGATGTGTCTCAGTCGCCTTTAGTGCAATCACCTTCGGGGTTGCTTTGAAATTGCCTGCGGACCGGAGTAAGAATTCGCACGCATACGAAAACATGCTCGAGCACCAGTTCGTGGGCGACGTTCTCGGTGCTGTGTGGTATGGTCGGTCGGGCGTGGTCGAGGTCGCAAAGGCCGAGGTTGATGCCTGGGGGTACGACGTTGTCCTGTCCCATGCCGACACCACCCGGTATGTGCAGCTCAAGACCAAACCGACCAGCGATGTGCACCGGAATCTTTTCGCCAGACCGGGCGCCTGCGTGGTCGTCATTATCCCGTCCCTCGACGGTGCCAGTCGGCGATATCGATTTCTTGAACTCCATGACAGATTGGCAATGAAACTCCCGCCAGCAACGTACAAGAAATACCGTCGTGGAAGCACGGTGAAAGATGAGCGCGGCCAGCACGTCAAGCTCCATGCATCCTTATTTGGCCCGCCCATGGACGCGATGGCACTTACCAAGGCGCTGTTCCCTTAACATGGATTACGCATCGGAACGCGCTCGCATCCTGGCGGCTAAGGCGGCGGTGCCAAGCATCCAACCCAGGCAGCCGTTCCTCGTCGCCTTCACATCAGCGCGCGGGAACCCAATCACTCTCACTCACGGCTCAAAGTCAACCGCCGATTTCATAGCGCCGTTGACAATCGGAGGGCTGCCAATCCCGTTCTCGCATGCCAGCATCATGGTCGACCTATTCGAAAAGGTGGCCACTAAGGCTCTCGATGCAGCAGCCTTGGCTGGCATGATTGCCGGGCTCGCCAACTCGAACACGACATTCACCTTCCAGTCCATTGAGGCAATCCTGCGCGCCTACCAACCGCAGGCAAGGCCGACGGCCGCCGCTGTGGGCGCCGCCCAACGTGGCTCGTCCCGATATGCCGCCAGCCACAATTCGTATGACTTGGCGATGGACGAACTATTTCACCTGATTTTCTACATTGGTCTGCAGGAAGATTTCAACTATCCTGGCGGACGCGGCCGCCGGCTAGCTTTAGAGCGTTATGCGGAGGCCGTCCACGCGGGCAGAGCCGCGGACCTTGCGATGCTCGAGGAGGCAGTGCGCCGCGCCATGAATCATGGGCGTTCAATCCCGGCTAGATGGCCCGGCATCGACTACGGTTTCTCGTAGCTAAGTGAATTTCTTCGGCACGCCTGCAAGACGCAGGAGCACGCCGCGCAATGCCATGTACATGCCCTTCTGCCTTGCTTTCGTACGTCGGCCAACCGATGCGAGCCACGCATCGCCGCGATTGATTTCCTCGCACACCACTGCCGCGGCATGTTCCGCAACCAGCACCCTGAGGGGAATCGCAGTCACATTTCCCTCGAGCAGAGTGGTCGCGGCTTTGGACGAGAAATGGCTAGCTGGGTACCAGCGGTCAACAAGCGCGGCGACACGTATTGCAACATCCTGCAGGGTCTGCCCGCCCGAGCCCTTTGAAAGGGTGGTCGCGTCCGGAACTTTCCCATGAAACTCTTCAGCTAGGTCCAGCAGGTAGCCGCGCAGCCTGATGCGCAGGTGCTCGGAGGACTCGTGCGATTCGAAGACCTCGTCGCCAAGCCTTGAGTGGGTTCTCAGGCCGTAGACCTTTGCGCCATTGCGCAAGCCGCTGGTGTAGTCGGCTGAATGCTTAGGCCTGTCCGAAGAGGCCTCATGGTCGCCGCAGTACCCCGACTTTCGCCGGACTTGCTTTCCGCATCCTGGCGAGCCACATACGACCTTCATCCCCGAAAGGTTAAGGTCTGCCAGATTCGGTTTCAAGAGAGTACCTGTGTCCATGAGTAGAGCGTCATAGCCGCCCTCTGCCATCACCACGCACTCCACGAATGGCCCAACGCTTGTTGGTGTAAAGACCGTTCAGCTCGAATTGCTCCTTATCTCCAGATTCAACCGCCGTTTGATGGAGTTGGAAATGCACGGTGGCTGGATACCAATTCGGGAACGACTAGCGCAATCTAGCCGTTCGCGGGCGGCGCTGCTGCCCTGCCTTTTGGGGGCCCGGTGCAGTGGTCTTTGGCTTGGGCGGGGCCTGTGGGCCAATCATGAGGCCTAACGCCTGCTTCAAGGAACTCCAGTGGTCCAGCCAAATAATGCGAATTCCAAGATGGGCGACAGATGCCTCAATCCAAGCCTCTGCCTCTTTGGAACCGGGTGATGTTCGAAGCCAATAGTGAACCGTTGAGGGCTGGCCCTGTTGACCAATAAGGTCGAGTTCGGCGCGACGATTCGATTGAATCCATGATAACCACCTACGCATGTTGGGGTCTGAGAGTGAGACGCCAACGAAGAGGATGGCGTGACTGAACGCCGCTTGAATAAAGGCCGTTGACTGCCAGGTGAAAGAATGACCTGAAATAGCATGATACTCAGTCTCCGAGAAAACAAGCTTGTCGACTGCAGCCGGAACTTGCCCGTCCTGCGATTCACCTGGAACGGCAACAGTGCCATGGCAATAGTAGAGTGGAATCCGACCGGGATTGCGGCCAGAAATTGACCTCTCGATGGGATCAAGGAGTTTTCGTCCAATTCCTACGGACTTCGCGCGTGCCTTAACGAGCGTTTCCAGAACCCGTTCGGCGTTGAACGACAGGATGGCACGGGGAGCGCGATTCGTTCCATGGTACTGCAAGATAAACTCCGCGAGGACGGCGGCAGAAAGAGTAGGGTAGTTTCCGGATACAAAGGTCAGATAGTTTGTCCAATCCGCGTCTTGTAGTCCGCTTCGCGTGGCCGCCAGAATTCGCCGAAATTTTTTCCAATCCGGACCGGCCTCCTTTGCAATTCGCTCGTAGAGCGTTTTTGCAAGCAAGTCAGCAAACGCTTCGTTATCGAGCCCGCTCCGAGATTTTGCGGCTTCAATCATGGCTTGAGGGGAGAGTTCTGGCTGAAGAATTTCTAGGGTCTTGCCGGCAACCGGCGCTCCGCTAGCCCTTTCCAGGATGGCGCGGCCTAATTCAACCCAAGTTGGGAAGGCGGGCGCAGAAATTCCGGAGCCAACGCAAAGAATCCAGCCGTTGCGTTTTGCCGCCGCTTCAAGGACGCCGGCCGCATCGCGCCAGTCTTTGCCACCTTTCGGCGGGTGCAGGTTGGCTTCCACAAGGGGTCAAGTGGGCAATCGACTATAGGGCTGTATCCATGGTTTGTCCCTCGTGGTTTCTTCGGGGAACTTCTAGCCGTCCAGGCCATTGGCGGCAAACTTCTCAAACGTCAGTCCGGTGTTCTTGACGTTCGGAGTTGAAAGAAACCGCTCGTAGCGCTCGATAGTCTTGCGCTTCTCCAAACTCGAGCCTTTGCGGCCATTCACAATGCAAACTTCCCACGGCTTGTTTCTTCCAACTTCAGCGCGCTTGATGGCGTATTTGAAAAGCAAGTCCGCGTCCGGGAAAGAATAGCCGCAGAAGATCAGGCGGTCCGCCGCACGTAAGGCAAGTTCGGTCTTGTTCCAGACTCGGTGCAGATGGACGTTGTTCAGAACTTTGAAGAAAGTCGGAGGCAGCAGGATTGGTACGACGCTCGCACCGCAGTTGCACCGCTTCGGTTCGGTTGCGAGGTCGCCGAGTCGGGCCCCGCCCTTGGCCTTCGGGGTAATTTCCAGGGCCGTGCAAGCGGGGCAGTAGAGCCAATTGAGCGAGCCATGGATTTTCAGCAAGGAAACAGAACGTTCCTCACGCGGTCTGTGCCATTGTTCGGGGGCATCGCCGAAATTCACGAAGTCAACTCCGTAATCAAGGTCCGCGACATCGTGGCGCTCCACCAGGGCGTTGTCGATGACAATGTCGTAGTTCAGGCTGACAAAGGTGGTGTCAAGCAGCCTCTCATCCGCAGCAAGTCTGTCGACGAGGGCTCTGTTGTGAATGGCGTTTGGCCTAAGTTTTAGGTCGAGTTCGGATGCGATTCCCAATACGATATCCTCGCGGAGGGAGCCTACGCGTGAATTGCCACCTTGGTTGGCATAGCCACGGAAACTCTCTTGTCTTTGGAGGGCAAGATCAAGAACACCCAGAATCTCCTCAAGCGTTGGATATCCTTCCGTATCCCCGGGCACGTCGGCTCCAAACAAATCGGCAAGTCCCGTCCGAATCTTCTCTGCTCGTGTAGTTTGCTTTGAGACTAGGCGCCCAATCAGGTCTCCTTGGAGTGGAGCTCCGTCGGCATAGGAGGCGCCAGCTCCAAGGATAATCACGTCTTTTGGCACACCTGCCAGACGCCGGAGGCCCACGATTAGGTTTCCCCAGCCGGACGAAGGCCAACGCCTGTGTTGCTCCGGTTATTCCCGCCATGGACGGGGCGAGAAGCTCTACGTAGCTCGGGAAACGCCTGGGGCTATGGCAGATCCACCCGTTGCTAGCAATTAGTCTCCGGAATAGGCGCTGTCTTCCTTGTGACCGAAGTAGACGAACGACACCTTGCTGTCGACGTCCGGATTCCACATGAGCCGGAAGTAGCGCAGGACGTAGATGCAGCGTAGGCCGCGCCATGGCCCGGTCTGGGCCTTCCCATAGTTGTCGGGGTCAGCGAGCACCGCGGCCATATGGTCGATGACCTCGCTGCGGACGCCGTGGTCGCGACCGATTTTGCGTACGTCGAATCGCTTGCCGACTAGCCACTCGGTTTTTTCGGGGTTATCGACGGCCCATGGGAACTCGGCGGCGGTAGGCCCGCCCGGGTTCAACGGCGCTAAGCCGGCGCGCGGTGACGCGATGGCGTTTCGTTGCCGAGCGACCGCCCAATCGCAGCCATCCTTCGTGAAGAAGTAGCCCGCGTCGCTACCCTGCATGATTGTGTTCCGCACCAGTTCGGCCAGCGCGGCCCTCAACTCGCCTTCACGCGTTTCCGGAAACGTCGCCTGGATGTTCGACCAGCCCAGGCTAGCAGCGGCGAACTGCCGCATCCCTTTGGTGAAGCAGCCGCGGGCAACGCGCTGCGTCAGCTCGGGAAGAGCATCCCATCCCGGGACCTGCGCCATCGTGAGCATTGCCGCAGTCGATAGATTGCTTATAAGCCATAGGTGGAGGGCGACCGCAAGGCCAACGACTGTTCGAATTCACGCCCGTGTCCAAAGAGCCAAAATGGGAAATAGCCCATTGTAGTCCGAGGCCACGAAGCCCGGCCCGCGAATTTCCGGCGAGCCCTAAAATCGGCCAACTTGCGCCGACCTTCCCCCTTCATCCTCATTCGAAGGAGCCAAAGAAGACCATGACCAACATTGCCGCCCTGATTGGAAGCCAGGAGATGGCCCTCATCGAGGCCCTCGCCCTCAACGATCACACCGGCCTGACGTGCCCCGGCATCGTCCAGGCCAGCGGCATCCCGAAGTCCACCGTCGACCGCATGGTCAAACGCATGGAATCGAGCGACCTTCTCACCCGGACGGGCAAGCGCCGAAAGGCACCCGTGTTCCGCCTGAACGGCAGCCGCCCTGAGGTCGTCGAGCTCGCGCGCATCGTCGCCGAATTCCCCGTCCGCGTCTACGAGGCCGCCCAGGTCAACGTGCCGGACGCGCCCACGCACTCCACGCATGTCATCGTCGCCGACGAGCTTGCGGTGGACGACGACGTGGCCGTTGCAGCCCCCATGAACCCTCTGATGGCGATGCTGTTCGGCCCCAAGAAGGACGACGGCATGGTCCGCCTGTGCTACCCGGAGACGAAGCCACTCGCGGGTGGATTCGGCACGAAGAAGGCTGCACTTCCCGCCTGGTGACCCTGGATGCGAAGCACAGTCATCGAGCGGCTAACGTGCCGCCGCGAAGTCCCCTACGACGAGAACGACCACTCCATCCTCCTGCGCGACGGTGGCGTGCACTACAACGCCGAGCTCATCCAGGACGGCCTGCTCAAGATTCGAATCAAGTTCACGTACAAGCTGAAGGCCAAGGACGACGGCAAGATCTGGGGGACTATCGAAGGGGAAGCCCTCACGACGATTCGCGATGCCTCCATCAAGGCCAGTCCCGACGGCAAGACTGCCGAGACCTCCGACAACATCGGCATGGTCGTGCAGGGCGCAATCGCGGACGACGTGTTCCTGCCCGTGTCCCAGGTCGCCCACGCCATGCGACTTCCTGCGCTCCTGCTGCTGCCGCAGCCTGAGCCAATGCACGACGAGGAACCTGAACAAGCCGAGGCGAAGCCCGCCGCGCGACCCTGATAGAAGAACGACCCGTGGGCCCGGCCGAAGCCGGCTGGCGTGCCCACGGGGGGAAGAGGGTTCGAACCTGCCACGGGGAACCCTTGATAAAACCGATTCGACGTGGAGTCGCAATGTGAACCGGTCAACCATCGGCTACTCGCGCGAGCGCTGACTTTAAATCATTGGACCAGAATGACCTATTGGGAGCACTATGGGTGGGGGTCATCCGACCCCACGGAGACTGGCGTCTTCGACACACCCTGAACGCAACCTCACAGAGGGTTCACATGAACAACCACCGCATCGCGGGCGTCACGCCCGTCGCCCATGACGGGCCATACCACGAGACCGCCATCCACTTCCTGGACGGCACGACCATCGGCATGGAGGGCGTCATCCCGACGCACCCCAGCGCCTACTCCTGCGGCGGTAAGGCGCTGCCCACGGACGTCGTGAACTTCAGCGTGTTGCGTTCCAAGCAGCAGGAGACGTTCCTCAACCGCGCCGGCCACTACGGCGCGCGCATGGCGGACGTCTTCGGCCGCGTCGAGGCCACCAACCCGGGCTCCTGGCGCCTCGTCTCCGCCCGCTCGTACGGACGCTCGGGCACCGTGCACAGCAACCGCCGTCTGCTCCACGAGACCTGGACCGGAGAGGGCCACGCCCTGCTCGTCCAGCCTGCCGCCAAGTACACCGCCACGTCCATCATGGCCGAGGTCGACGCCCTGCGCAACTACCAGGACGCCAACTCCACCGGCTACAAGGTCGACGTGCTCGCCCACGTCCCCTTCGCCGGCTCCGCCGACGTCAGCGTCGTCGTCGACATCGTGGCCGACGAGAAGGTGGCGTTCGTCGACCTGCGCGGCACCAACCCGAAAGTGCTCGGCGCCCTCAGCGAACTGCGCGCCCAACTCGCCCTCATGGAGAACCGCCCCTGGCTCGGGGCGACGCAGGTCCAGCCCTTCTGCAGGCCGAACAAGAAGGCGGAGTACGCCCTCGCCGCGACGCAGCTCAACGCCTTCGGCATCATGGCCGCGTCGGGCTTCCTCGGGGGGAGCTTCGCCGGCAACGACCCCAACCTGACCCTCGCCAACAAGAAGGTGTGGGCGCAGCGCGGCAGCTCCATGGGCGTCGCCCGCAAGGTGCTCAAGCCTTCGCTCAGCCTGGCCCCCCAAGCCACGACGCTGGACCTCGCCGACGACAAGGCCGTCGCCGTTGCGCCCGACTTCTTTGAGGTCTACCGCAACGACACGATGGTGGCGGGCGTGCAGGAGGCGACCCGCTTCCGCGCCGCCATCGGCAAGGGCAAGGTCACGGACTTCTTGACCGTCCGCCCCGAGCTCACGCCGTAAAGGCGCCCTGAGAACGGACGTGGCGCAACTGGCGTCGCAGCTCGCGCAGCTCCACCTCTAGCGCAGCCTCGCGGGCATGCAGCCGGAGCGCCACGTCCATCGCCAGCCGACCCTGAAGCTGACAGCTGAAACAGAACAGGCCCGCTGGCTTCAAGGTGTCCGACGTGACCGCCGTCGACTCGCCGCAAGCATCACACGCCTCCCGTGACGATCGCCGAATCACGGCGGTCATGGGCAGAGCCTCGACGAGGGGGTGGCGTGCCATGGAATCCCGTTCAAACAGTGGTCGAAGGTGCCAAAAAAGGAGTCGGTTGGAATCGGTACGGCATTACGCCTTTACGGTGCCCAAAGTTATGGAGGCCTGCCCCCCACGCGCACAGCCGATTCGCCGACAGAAGGGTCGCGGCCCGAATGTTGTGGGCGAATTGCCGGCGACGGCGCATGGACCCACTACAAGGTTCGGTGAAGAAATCGCTACTGCACCGAACCGAGAGTACCTTCCCAGTCGTTGCGGGCGTTACATTCGTTCGCCCGGCAGCTCAGCCGCCTGCTTTACCCATTTCGTCATCTGCGCTTCGTCGAACCCGTCCTCACGAATGTCGAGGTAGCGCACCTCTTTCTGCTTGCTTTCACCCGGGGGCAGTGGGCGAAGCGAAGTGCCGCGGAAGAAGGCGATCTTGACGTAGTTGGCAAAGACGTGGATGCCGAGGAAGTAGTGGCCCTCCTCGGCGCCGTACATGGGGGAGTTCCATTTCACAGCCTTGTGCACGCCGGGGACCGCCTTCGTGATGAGGGCGTCGAGGCGGCGCCCGACGTCGCTCTTCCATCCCGGCATCGCGGCGATGTAGGCTTGGATGGGTGCTTCGCCGTAGCCTTTGGCGACTTGCGGGTTTCCGCCGGAGAGCCGGACGACGCCATCCTTGTCCGCCTTGAGCGGAGGGCGTGGCTTGGCGGTCTTCTTCGCGGCTTTCTTGGCGGTTTTCTTTGGGGCCATGCTTACACCTTTCCCGTGAATCCGGTCTTCAACGACGCGGCAATCATTCCTTCCAGAACCTTCAGGTCAACGTCCTCGAGTCTGTTGATGTAGAGGCAGCCGACGCCGGTCTTGTGCTTGCCCAATTTCTTGAGCGCCACCGCGTGTTTCTGGATGTCCCCCGTGATGTAGAGGGAGAGATTGGCTTTGCGCGGGGCGAAACCAATGCGCAGCCAGTCCACCTCCCGGCCCGTAGCAGGGCTCTTCAACCGCACGTTGCCGAACCCGATGAGCGAACTTCCCCACATCTTCGGCGCCTCGCCGCTCGCCTTCTTCATCATGTTCAAAATCACGAAACTGTCTTTCCGCTTCTGCGCTTCCGGGACGGCGTTGAGGAACGCCTCGACGCTGGCGTCGTTGGGCCGCGTCTTGATTTGAACCGGCTTGCTGGTCTTGACCGGTTTGGCAGCGCTGGTTGCGGATTTGGCAGCAGGAACACGCTGCGATCGGGGTTTGGATTTGGTCGCGGGCTTCGGTTTTCCGGGCACGCACCACGATGGGCCGGGTGCTTTATGATGCTGGCGAGCGCCAGGCACTCAGCGAGAGGCGTTGAACTCCACCGCGGCCCGGATGAGCGCTTTGAACGCTTTCTCGTCGAGTTTGTCGCCTTCGCGGAGGTCCACCGCGCGCCGGGTGGCTCCCGTGTCGGCGGCGTTGAACAAGCCCGCCGGGTCGGCAAGGGCGGCGCCGCGCGCGAAGGTGAGTTTGACCTTGTCCTTGTACGTCTCGCCGGTGCAGAGGAGTCCAGCAAGCGACCAGGTGGCAACGCCCGCCATTCCGTTCGAGGGTTTTCTCCACTTGACTTCCTCGACCGCGTCGGGAGCGGCGGCGGCGATGAGTTTGCGCACGCGGGCAAGGGTTTCGGGGCGCCAGTCCGGCTTGTCCGCGGAGGGTTTCGGTTTGGCAGCCGCCTTCGTTGCTGGTTTCGCGGCGGGCTTCGGCTTGCTTGCGGGCGGCGCCTTCTTGCTTGTTGTCTTGCTTGGCATGGACAAGGGAGCTGGCCGCGCCTTCATGAAAATGACGGCCCGACCGTCGACCTCCAGTCATCAGCCGGCGCGGATTTTCGCCGCCATCGATGCCGCCTTGCTGCCTGCCGCCAAGCTCACCACGTGGCCCCGCACCGTGAGCATGAGCAGGGAGCCGCGCGATTCGGCGACAATCTCCTTGAACGGCACCTCCGCCTTGAACGCGCCGCGGAAACTGACGACGCCATCGCCCAACTCCGCCTTCATCTTGGCTCCCGTCCCCGCCACGCTGCCGGTCAGTTCTACGCCCATGACGGCGTGAGTGCGACCCGGTTCTTGGC
Organism: Thermoplasmatota archaeon; assembly: GCA_038046785.1. Lineage (GTDB taxonomy): Archaea > Thermoplasmatota > E2 > JACPAO01 > JAHFTW01 > JAHFTW01. The sequence continues at coordinate 295,960 of JBBSVM010000003.1, read as the reverse complement.
GCTTCGCAACCCTCATGGTGCAGCCAGAGCTTGCTCCAACGTGGCCGAAGCGCCTGAGGGAACACCGCCGCTGCGCCGCGCCAACCGGTTCGCCATCGCCGCCTTCCTCGCTGCAGTCACCAGTCTCCTCCTGCCTTGGTGGGGGCTCACCGCGAGCCTGGGCGACGTCTCCGGTGAGCTGGTTCCCGCCGTCCGGTTGTGGGGCGGCAACCCGGAAGTGGCGCACTCCTGGGCGGTCTGGCTCTCCACGGGCCTCGTCGTGGTAGCCGCGCTGCTGTTGTTTGTGCGCGTTGCGGCGGCGAGTTGGCGTCACGAACCAGCCCGGTTCCGCCGCGACGCTGCCCTTGCCGCCGTTCTCCTTGCCGCTTCCTGCGCTGCTGCTTGGCTCTGGCCTGTCGAATTTCCGTTCTGGGGGATGCGCACCTACACCGACAACGTCACCGGCGACCCCAGCGTTGTTACCGGGTCGCCGCTGCTGGGGTGGGGGATGGCGGTCGTTGCGGCGTGCCTCGCCGTCGCAAGCCGGTTCGGGACCAAGCCTCAGCCCTGAACGTGTTCCATCGCCACCGGCGCGCCCACCGCCGATTTCTTGCGGCAGATGCCCGTCCGGATGGCCGCCTCTTTCACGGCCTTCGCAACGGTGGGACCAACCTTGGGGTTGAACGTGCTCGGGATGATGTAATCGGGCGACAGCTCCTCCGGGGCCACCAAGCTCGCGATGGCCTGGGCGGCGGCCACCTTCATCTCCTCGTTGATGTCGGTGGCCTGCGCATCGAGGGCGCCGCGGAAGACGCCGGGGAAGGCGAGGACGTTGTTGATCTGGTTGGGGTAGTCGCTGCGGCCGGTCGCCATGACCGCCACGGAGTCGCCAGCCTCTTCGGGCGAGATTTCCGGGTCGGGGTTCGCCATCGCGAAGACGATGGGGGACTTGCCCATGGTGAGGATGTCGGCGCGCTTCAGCAGCCCTTTGGCGCTGAGGCCGACGAAGACGTCGGCGCCCTTCAGAGCGTCGCGCAGCGTACCGGAGAGCTTGCGCGGGTTGGTGAGTTTGGCGTACTCGAGCTTCTCCGGGTTCAAGTCGGTGCGGTCCAGGCTGACAATCGCCTTCGAGTCCACGCCGATGATGTCCTTGGCACCGGCGGCGAGCATGATTTTGGTGCAGGCCGTGCCGGAGGCGCCGACGCCACTCACGACAATCTTGACCTTGGAGAGGTCCTTCTTGACAATCTTGAGGGCGTTCGTGAGTGCTGCCAGCATGACGATGGCGGTGCCGTGCTGGTCGTCGTGGAAGACGGGGATGTCGAGTTCGGCCTTGAGGCGGCGCTCGATTTCGAAGCACTTGGGGGCCGCGATGTCCTCCAAGTTGATGCCGCCAAATGTGGGAGCGACCGCCTTGACGAAGGCGACGATGCCTTCGACGTCGTGGACGTCGATGCAGAGCGGGAAGGCATCCACGCCGGCGAACTCCTTGAACAGCTGCGCTTTGCCCTCCATGACCGGCATGGCCGCTTCGGGGCCAAGGTTGCCGATGCCGAGAATGGCCGAGCCGTCGGAGACGACGGCGACGGTGTTCTTGCGAATGGTGAGGTTGTGCGAGGCGGACTTGTCCTTGGCGATGGCCCAGCAGACGCGGGCAACACCCGGCGTATAGGCAATCGAGAGGTCGTCGCGGGTGCGCAGAGGAATCTTGCTGGAGACGGAAATCTTGCCGCCGAGGTGGGCAAGGAAGACGCGGTCGGAGACGGCAGCGACGGTGACGCCATCCATCGCGTTGAGGCCGTTCTGGACGTTTGCGGCGTGCTCTTCCGAGGAGCAGTCCACCGTGATGTCGCGCACCAGGATGGCGCCGCCTTTCTCGGTGCGCACCATGTCAATGGCGCCAATCGAGCCGCCCAGTTCGCCGATGCGGGTGGCAATCTTGCCGAGCATGCCCGGCTTGTTGTCAATCTGCAGCCGAAGCGTGATGGAGTAGGATGCGCTCAGGTGGGCCATGCCGGAGCGACGCCCGGGGTGTTCTTGAAATCAGCCCCTCAAGAAACAGGGGCGGAACCCATGGTCAACGGCATTTCGCATCGCACGGGTTCTCGGCACAGTAGCGCCGCAGCCGCTCGTTCGACTGCTGCTCGGTGCAGGCGGGGCGGCGCGGGTCGCACTCCTGCGCGGCGCAGCGCTCGACGGCGGGACGGCACTCGTCGGAGCCGCCGCGCAGCGTGTAGGCGGCACCCACCGTGGCACTCGCGACAATCAGGACAGCGAGGCCACGAGGGTGACCGTCCGGAAGCGCATACCGGTGCGGCCACCCGGTTGTTCAAGACTTCTTGCCACGCCGCGCCAGCAATCCGCAACCGGCGAGGAGAACCAGAAGGAGAGGCCCGGCGTCCGGTGACGGTTGGGCATCGATGGTGAAGGAGTCGATGTCGGTTCCGACGTGGAGGCCGTCGAGCGTGGCGGCGTGGAAGGCGAGAGTGTAGGTTCCGGGCGGCGGCGCAGTGGTGTTCCAGACCCAGGCCGCTTCCAGTGGGCCTGCTCCGCCAAGGCGGTCGCGCGGAGAGTGTTCGTGGTAAAGAGCGGTTCCGTTCGAGGCGAGCCAGACGGGAATCGTTTGGCCGTCCGGTCGCTTCACGTCGAGGGTAAGGGAGAGCGGGTCAATGTCGTATTTGCCCCATGCACTGTTGTACTCGGCACGGAAAACCATAGCGTCGTCCAATATGCGGGTACTCTGGTACGACAGGCGAATCGGGTTGTCCGCTTCCAACTCCAATCGGGGGCGCAGACCAGGGCTCGAGTGGGCTCGAACGGTTGGTGTCTTGAGGGTGCCTGAACCCGCCGGGCAGGCAACGTCGTGGCGCACCGACACCTCAAGCACGATGGCGCGGCCGGCCCCATAGCTGTTGGGTGTCCCGACATCCAAATCGTTTTGCGTGAACGTGAGCGGGATGGCGACATGGTAGACGTGGCGCTCTCCAACCATGGTGTGGTTCGCCCCAGTCGTGGCGTCGGCTGCGAGAGTCAAGGGACCAACGGAGCCGGTGGCGAAGGCGGCCGATCCTTCTGGTGGTGCCTCAAGGCCAAAATCGTTGGGGGCAAGATAGAGGGTCGTATCAAGTCGGAGCGCTGGGACGAGGGGAAGTTCGGCGTCAGAATTCGCACCTGGGCTCGGCACTGCGTCTTCAAGGAACGTCGAGAGATACCAGTGGAGCGTTCCGCTGGCGAGGCTCATGTTGGCGGCAAGGCCGCGTGTACCCCAAACATACAGGTCGCCATCCTGATTGGTCTCATACCGCACCCCCGTTGGTGAACTCCAGGATGTCCAGCTCTGATGGTTCGGAGAGGCCACCGGCAGGCCGTCGGGAAGGCAGGTGTTGGTGAGCAATCCAGAGGAGTAGCCAACATCGGCTATCCATTCCTCAGGCGGCTCTTGCGTTGCGAGAACTCCGTCATCGAACCAGTCGTCGGTGTGCACGAACAGCGTCGTCGGTTCCGCGGCCACCGCCGGAAGAACGAGCAGGATGAGAAGGAAGCCGCGCACGGCTGCGACTCGGCTCGGTTTGAGATAAAGGTGATGGGCGAGTGAAGAAATGATTCGCATCAGAGCCGCGCCGGCATCCCCGCCGGCATCTGTTGGGACAAGCAGTGGATGGCCCCCATGCCCCACACCAGGTCGGCGCAGGGCAACTTCACCACAGGCCGGTCCTTGAAGCACTGCTGCAGGCGCCGCTGGGCAACCTCGTCGGAGGCACCACCGAAGGCGGGCATCAAAACGGCGCCGTTGGTGATGAGGAAGTTGCCATGCGATGCGGGCAGCACCTCGCCCTCGGCGAGGATGTCTTTGGGCATCGGAAGCTGGACGATGCGCAGCGGCCGGCCGCGCGCGTCGGTCATGTTCTGCAGCGCCCAGAGGTTGTCGTCGAGCGGCTTGAAGTTGGGATGGTTTGGGTCCTCTTCGACGCAGGTTGCCACGACGCCGGGGGCGACGAAGCGGCTGATGTCATCCACGTGGCCGTCGGTGTCGTCCCCCTCGATGCCGTCACCGAGCCAGAGAATTTTGTCCACGCCGAGGTACGCCTTCAGGTTCGCCTCGATGGTATCCTGCGTCATGTCGGGGTTGCGGTTCTCGTTGAGAAGGCACTGCTTCGTCGTGAGCAGCGTCCCCTGCCCATCGACATCGAGGGAGCCGCCCTCCAATACCATCTCCACGGACTGAAGCGGCGCCGCGATGGCGGCGCCGAGCTGCGCGATGACGCCCTGGTCCTTGAGCAGGGATTCGTATTTGTTGCCCCAGGCGTTGAAGCCAAAGCGCACCGCCATGCGCTCCCGCTGAGCGCCCTGGCCGCGCGTCAAGTAGATGGGGCCGTAGTCGCGAATCCAGGAGTCCTGGTGGTCCACGCCGTGGAACGCCACGTTGCGCAGGCCGGCTCCGGTGACCGCCGCTTGGGCATCGGCAAGAAGGTCGCGGTGGACGACCAGGTCAACGCGCTGGTGCGGCGTGATGTGCCGCATCGCGGTGAGAAAGGTGGCGCGCGCCTGCTCCACGCGGTCGGGCCAGGTGAGTGGGTCGCGCGGCCAGACCAGCCAGACCGATTCCTGCGGCTCCCACTCGGCGGGCATCTGGAACCCCAGTTCTTTCGGGGTCGGGCTGGGCCCGCGCAGGGTCATCGAAGCTGCGACCCGCCGCCCCGACTTGAACGGCGCGGTCGCCAGCCCGGCCGTCGTTGAGGGACAAACATGGTTTGCCTCTCCCTGACGAGAAATGTTAACCTCGCCAAGAGCAATGGAGTGCGGCCTTGGACTATCTCACACGGTTGTGGTCTCTCAAGTTCAGCATCCTGCTCCTCGCGGTCCTGCAGGTGTTCGACACGCTCTCCACACTTCTCGCCCTGGCACAGCCCGGAACCGTGGAGGCCAATCCCGTCATGCGGTGGGCGCTCGCAGGCGGCGGTGCGGGCCTCGTGGTGGCGAAATTGGCCGCCCTGGTGCTGGTTTTCGTTGCCGTCGCGCTCGATCCGATGGAGAAGCCCTACCTGCGCAGCGCCCTCGTCGCGATGAACATCCTCTACTCGTTCGTCTTGTCAATGAACTTCCTCGCCTACGGCCTCGCCTCCGGGGCTTGGATGCTGCCTGTTGCCTTTTGGGGTCTTGTCCTTGCTTTGGCCACCGTTGCGGTGGATGAGACATTCTTCAAGCCGCACCGAAAAGCGACGCCGGTCTGATCATGTTGCACTGAGCCGCGCAGGGTGCTGGCATGGGCGAAAACCGGAACCTCTTTGCCGCTCCTGCCCAAGGCGGCGCCGTGGCCGCGCAAGACGACGTGAAAACCTCCGTGGGTCAGTTCGCGGTCGTCAACGTTTCGGAACTCCTCGAACGGCTCGCCTACTACGGCGTCCTCTCCGTTTTTGGCCTCTACCTGCGCAGCCTCGACTACAGCGCCGCCCTCATCGGCCTCCTCACCGGCATCCTCCTGCCGCTGCCCTATCTCATGTCGCTGCTGGCCGGGCCGCTTGGCGAGAAATTCGGCTTCAAGACGGTCATGGCAACCGCCTTCGTCTGCTACGCCTCCGGTTTCACCCTGATTGGGCTTGTTCCCGAACCGACCGCGTTGGTAGCCGGCATCGTCCTGGTCGGCGTCGGCGCTGGCCTGTTCAAGCCGCTTACCGCCGCCGCCATCGCCTACGTCACCGCCCCCGAGCGGCGGACGTTCGGTTACAGCGTTTACTACACCGGCATCAACATCGGCGGCTTCCTCGGGCCGGTCCTCATCGCAACGCTGGGGACCGATTACCGCGCCGCGTTCCTGCTTGGCGCCGCCGTGCTCGCCGCCGACCTGGTCATGGTTCTGCTGCTGTTTCGCAATCCCGTCGCACGCCGCGCCGACGCCTCGCTCGCCTCCGCGTTCCGACCGCTCGCCACCGTGTTCCAGAATGGCCGCTTCATCGGATTACTCGCCATCTTCTCTGGATTCTGGTTCCTCTACAGCATGAACTTCTCCTTCCTCACCCCCTACGTCGCGAGCTTCGTTCCACTTCCCGACTGGTTCCCCGCTAGCCTGCAGCAATCCATCAGCCCGCTCCTCATCATCTTCCTCGGCATTCCGCTTGGCGGCTTCGCATCGCGCCGCGACCCGGTGCGCATGATGACGATCGGCATCGCCCTCTTCGTCTGCGGCTTCATCCTCATCGGCTTCGTCCGAACCCTCCCCGCACTCCTCATCGGCATCGCCCTCAGCGCCGTCGGCGAGGTGCTGGCGTATCCCGGCTTCCTGAGCTACGTCAGCCGCATCGCCCCGCCCGGCCAGGTCGCCATCTACCAAGGCTATGGCTTCCTGCCGATTTTCCTGGGTTTCTTCGTTGGCCCCATCGTCGGCGGCGCGCTCTACGGCAACCTGGTGGATGGCATGGCGCGTCCCAGCCTCTTCTGGTCCATCCTCTGTTCCATCGGCATCCTCACCGTCGCCGCGTTCCTCCTCTACGCACGCATCTTGACCCCGAAACCGGAGCGGCGGCGGGCGGGAGCGGCAGGCGCCGTCGTCGCCCTCCTTCTGGTTCCGCTGCTCGTCGTGGGCGGCGTGGTGGCGGGAACGGTGGGAGGCATCGTCGTCGAGTCGCCACCGCCGGGAACCATCAACCTGGGAAGCTGGGAGGGCATCGCAGTGGAGGGTCGCGTCCTCACGCAACCGCTGCGCCTCAACGCGACGGCAGGCAACGTCACCGCCACGCTGCGCTGGACGGATGGCACCCCGCCCGGCACGCTGCCTGGGGCGGCCAATGGCCCCGACCGGTTCCGTGTCACGCTGCGCGACACGCTCGGCGTCCTCGCCAGCCGGGAAGGCTCCAGCGACGGGACCGGTCGCGGCGAACTGACCCTCACCGCCGCGACGCGGACGGGCGGAGGGGAGCCCAGCGTCGAGTTCACGCTCCTGGACGCGGGCGACGCGACGCTCGGCCCGGCGACGGTTGCCACCGACACGGAGGCGCAGTGGAGCCTCGAGGCGCGCCTCGACCCGGCAAGCTCCTAATCCACATCGCCGGTTGCCCCGCGTGAAGTTCTCGGACCTGGCCACCGGGCCGGCCCCGCAACTGCCCCTTGGCATCTACGAGCGGCGCCGGCGCGCGTTGGCCCGCCAACTGGGCGCAGGCAACTGCCTTGTTGTCGCGACGCAGACACCCAAGCAGTACAGCAACGATGTCGAGTACCTCTTCCGGCCGCACAGCGATTTTTGGTACCTCACCGGTTTCGACGAGCCGCGCGCCCTCTTGGTCCTGCACGGCGGCTCCGGCGCCACCGACCTCTTCGTGCAGCCGCGCAAGAAAGAAGCGGAGATCTGGACCGGTCGTCGCCTCGGCGTCGAGCGCGCCCCCACGGCGCTCGGCATCGACCGCGCCCACCCGTTCGACGAACTCGCAACGCGGCTGCCCGCCATCCTGGGCAAATCCAAAGTGCACGCCATCGCCGGCCACGACCCAGCCGTGCGCCGCATCGTCGCCCGCGCCGCCGGCAACCGCCTCCTTGCCGACGCTCCGGACGGCCGGCCCGGCGGCCCCGCCAAGAAACGCCCCAAGACTTCGGGGTCTCCTCACGGCCGCACCCTGCTGCACGAGATGCGGCTCGTCAAGGAGCCGGAAGAGATGCGGATGATGAAGCGCGCCTGCGACCTCGGCGTGCAAGCGCACCTGGAATCGGCCAGCCTCGTCCAGGCGGGCCGTCATGAGCGCGAAGTGGAGGCCGCCTTCGCCCACCACGCCCGCCGGCACGGCTCCAATGGCGTCGGCTACCCCTCCATCTGCGGCTGCGGCCCCAACGCGGCCGTGCTCCATTACGTGACGAACCGCGACCGGCTGCGCAAGGGGCAACTGTTCCTTGCCGACATGGGGTGCGAGTGGGGTTGGTACACGAGCGACATCACCCGCACCTACCCGGTCGGCGAGGCGTCGGGACGGCAGAAGGAGATCTACGCCGTCGTTGCCGAAGCGCAACGCCAAGCGATGCGGCAAGCCAAACCTGGTAACTTGTTTTCAGCCATTCATGAGAAGGCGGTCGCCGTCGTCGCAGATGGGTTGGTGGACCTCGGGCTTCTCACGATGGACAAAGAGAAGGCGGTCGCGTCGGAGGCGTACAAGGCGTTCTTCATGCACGGCACCAGCCACTTCCTCGGCCTCGATGTCCACGACGCCGGAGCGCGCAGCCAACCGGACGGCAAACCGCGCACCCTCAAGCCCGGCATGGTGCTCACCGTCGAGCCCGGCCTCTACTTCAACCCGGATTTCGCTCCCTGCCCGCCCGGAACGAAAGGCATCGGCATCCGCATCGAGGATGATGTTGCCATCACCGCGGACGGGCCGCACAACCTGACGCGCGCCCTGCCCACCGACCTCGATGTGTTGGCGGGGCTGGCGTCGCGACGGTAGGCACTTTCGCAGAGGCGGCCAAAACGGTCTGCGACGTCATCGAGCCGGAATGGCGCGCTGTTCGACAAACGCGCCAGCGACCTTAAGTGGCGCACGATGCCGTTTCAAGCACGATGGAAACCCGACTCCTCCCGGCCCTCGCCGCGGTCATCCTGGCGCTCCTTTTCCTTGTGCCCGCCGCGCAGGCCGGAAACGCCGCCGCGCCCGACCTCGTGGATGCTGTTGGAGATGTGCAGGGAATCCTCCCCAGCCCCGTCCTTCCCTGCAAGGACGCGGTGGACCTGCTGACGTTCTGGGTCGAGTGGGGCAGCGAAGGCCTGGTGTTCCACTACGCTTTCGCCGACCTCTCGGCGCTCGCGGAAGACTCGCCGCAGGACGCCACCGGCCGCTGCTTCTACAGCTATGCCAACTTTCAGGCCCGCATCGCAGGCAGCGATGTCGAGGACGCGGTCTACATGGACCACAACAGTTTCGCTGCCTTCGAGACGGGGTGGCGCTTCTATTTCCACGGGTCCGGTGAAGATCTGGTCGGCGTCGTCGACTTGGATGCGAGCACCATCACGGTGACCGCGCCGTACAGCCTCATCGGGCAACCGGCGGCGGGGGACTTCATCGGCGGCTTCGTCGTCCAGGCCACGACGAATGCAGAAGGAAGCGGCCTCAACTACGAGGGCGATTTTGCCCCGGACAATGGGGAACCGTGCGACTGCAATGTCGTGTATGCCGCCCGATCCGACGGGGAGAACTCCACACGCGGCGAACCAACATCCGAGCCGGCAGAGGAGTCCTCCCAGCAAGGCGCGTCAGCCTCCGAGGCAGACTTGGCCGGCACGAAGAAGACTCCCGGCGGCGGCGCCCTGTTAGCGCTGGGACTCGCAAGTCTCGCTCTGGCGCACCGCAGGCGCGACTAGGTCCCAAACCGTTTCGTCAATCCCTGGTACGCATCGACGCGCCGGTCGCGGAAGAAGAACGGGGCGGCGCGAAGCGACGCACCGTTCCCGAGGCGCGCAGTGCCGAGGATGATTCCGGGAGCGTCGTCAGTCGACATAGCGGCGCGTCAGCGCCGCGTACGCGTCGACGCGACGATCCCGGAAGAACGGCCAGCCGCGTCGCGTCACTTCGATGTCGGCGAGGTCGCACTCCACGACGAGGACCTCCTCTTTGTCGCCCGCCTCCGCGGCCATGACGCCCATGGGTCGGCTTACGAAGGAGCCGCCCCAGAACTCCAGGTCGCCCTCGGTGCCGACGCGGTTGATGGCGGCAACAAAGCAGCCGTTGGCGATGCTGTGCGAGCGCTGAATGGTGCGCCAGGCGTCGTGCTGGATGGGCTTGTACTCCATCTCCCCCGTCCAGGTTCCAATCGCGGTCGGATAGACCAGGATGTCGGCGCCTTGCATTGCCGTGAGACGCGCCGCTTCCGGGTACCACTGGTCCCAGCAGATCAGGACGCCAAGGCGGCCAAAGCGCGTGTTGAACACCTTCCACGGCGACTCGCCCCTGGGGCCCTCGGCGTCGCCGGGCGTGAAGTAGAATTTCTCGTAGAAACGCGGGTCGTCCGGGATGTGCATCTTGCGGTAAGTGCCCATCAATGCGCCGTCGGCGTCGAGGACGACGGCGGTGTTGTGGTAGAGCCCTTTTGCGCGCTTTTCGAACAGGCTTGCGACGATGACGATGCCGTGCTGCTTGGCTTTCTTGGCGAGCGCCGCCGTGGTGGGGCCCGGAATGGATTCGGCGAGGTCGAAGTTGGCGGCATCCTCTTCCTGGCAGAAGTAGGGGCCGAGGAACAATTCCTGCGTGCAGACGACGTTGGCTCCTTTCTTGGCGGCCTGGTCGATGAGCTTGAGCGTGCGCTCCAGGTTCTCCTTCGCCGAGTTGGAGGCGTGCGTCTGCAAGAGGCCGAGTTTGACCTTGCTGGAGACCGACTTGGGCTTCGCTTTCGTCGCCTTCTGCGCTGCCATCACGGTGCGCGAAGAGGTCGCGGGCTTCAGGATTGCGCCTCAGGTCCCGTCGCAATCGGCCGACCCGCCTCGGGCCAGCTCCACTCCGACCAGGAGCCCGGGTAGAGCGCCGGCGTCGGAAGGCCAGCGACTTCCAGGGCGAGAATGGTCTGCGTTGCGGTGACGCCCGAGCCGCATGAGCAAGCGACGGGGCCCGCGAAGGTCTCGAAGCGTTTGCGCAGCTCGGCAGGTGGGAGGAAGCGGTTGTCTGGTCCGACATTGCCGGCGAGTGGGACGCTGCGGGCGCCTGGGATGTGGCCGGCGCGCTTGTCGATGGGTTCGACTTCGCCGCGGAACCGTTCGGGTGCGCGTGCGTCGAGGAGCGTGACGCCGCCCGCCGCGATGGCGACCGCATCGGTGGTGGGCATGGCGCCGGGTTTGCCGTCGAAGCGTGTCGGTTTGCGCGGTTTTTCGTGGCCGGGGCGCAGCGGCAGTTTCAGCGCTTTCCAGCGTGTGAGGCCACCATCGAGGAGGGCGACGTTGGCGTGGCCGTAGTGCCGGATGAGCCACCAGGCGCGGCTGGCCCACTGTCCCGCGGCGTCGTCGTACACCACGATGGTGGTGGCCGGGGTGACGCCGAGGTCGCCAAGGAAACGTTGGAACGCGCCTGGGATGGGCAGCGGGTGGCGCCCTTTGTGCCCGTCGCCGACGGGGCCGGAGAGGTCGCGGTCGATGTGGGCGTGGTAGGCGCCCGCGATGTGCCCCTCAGCGTAGGCCTTCACGCCTTTGGCGGAATCGGCGATGTCGTGGCGGCAATCCAGGATGAGGATGTTGGGGTCGCCGAGCCGGGCGGCCAGCTCTTCGCAGCCAATCAGGGGGCCCACGAGCGCAGGAGGCCGAGAGGCCGTTTAGATTACTCGGGAAGCGGGACGTTGAAGGTGAATTCCTGGGCGCCGGGGAGCGAATTGACGCTCACCGTGTAGCCGCCCGGGATGTTGAGCAGCAGGGGGGCCGAAGTGGCCCCGTTTGCGAGTTCGACATCCTGCGGCTTGGTGAAGCCCGGCGGGACCTTCACGAAACTGAACGTTTGCGGGCGCAGGTCGTCGTTCGTGATCTGCACGGCATCGCCAAGTTTGAAGGCGGAGTCGGCGACGAGCTTGCCCTGGAACTCACCCGCGGGCTTGGTGATGGTGACGGTGTTGCCGGTCGCGGCGACCGGGTCGATGGTGATCTTGACCTCCTCGCTCCAGTAGGGGGTCTCGGTGAGGCCTTCGCCGCGCACGTTGGCGAAGAGACGGACGTAGCGGGTGCCGGGAGCGTCGAAGGTGAGGGTCTGGGCGAACGGGTCGGTCGGGATGTTCTGGTGCTCCTTCTTGCCGTACTCGAACGCGTAATCCGCCGCCGTCGGGGCCGCCGCCGTGATGGGGTGGTGGCTGCCCTTGAGGACGCTGAGCATCGCGTGGCCCTCGGCGTAGGAGCCGGGGAGGACGGTCCAGGTCACGGTGGCCGGCGTGTAGGCCTGGAAGGTGAGAGGGAGGTTGACGAAGGCGGTGCTCGGGGCGACCGGCTGCGGGCAGGCGGACTCCGGGTTGAAGCCCTCCGCGTCGGATCCTGCCACCGTGGCGAGGTCAATTTCCGTTCCGGCGCCGGGGCCGGCCAAGCAGGTGTAGAGGCCGGGACCGGAGGTGCAGCCGGCCAGGGCCATCGTGCTGAGCAGTCCCACCAGGAGAATGGTGCGCATGCATCGCCACCAGCCGGGGCGATTCAAGAGGTTTCTGTAAGGGGAGCGCGGGGCGCGGCTGGGGGTGGGCGGGCGGGGCGTTCCGGATGAAGCCTTATGGGCAACGGCGGGGTGGCGCGGCTGTGCCGGGGAACCTGTCGCTCGCGGAACTTGGGGAGAAAGCCCGCCAGGCGCGCGTCGAGACCCTCAAGATGACCTACGGTGCCGGCTCTGGCCACCCGGGCGGCTCCTTCTCGATGGCGGAGTTCCTCGTCGCCCTGTACTACAACAAGGTGAATGTCAGCCCGCAGAACCCGAAGGACCCGGATCGGGACATTTTCATCCTCTCCAAGGGCCACTGCGCCCCCGGCCTCTACGCCGTGCTCGGCGACCTGGGCTTCTTCCCCAAGACGGAGTTCGCCAAGCTGCGCCGCTTCGGCAGTCTCCTGCAGGGCCACGCCGACCGCAAAATCCCCGGCGTCGAGATGAGCACCGGCAGCCTCGGCATGGGGCTCGGCTACGGCAACGGCATCGCCCTCGCCAAACGCATCGACGGCCGCAAAGGCTCCGTCTACGTGGTGCTTGGCGACGGCGAACTGCAGGAGGGCAACATCTGGGAGTCCGCCCTCACCAGCAGCCACCGCAAGCTCGACAACGTCTGCGTCATCGTGGACGCCAACAAGATCCAGATTGACGGCTGGACGAAAGACGTCAAGGACCTCGGTGACATCGAGGCGAAGTTCAAGGCGTTCGGGTTCTGGACCAAGACGGTGCCTGGCCACGACCTCGCCGCCATCCTCAAGGCGTACGACGAAGCGGACGCGGTCGTCGGCCAGCCGCAGTGCCTCGTCATGAACACCGACAAAGGCCACGGTGTCAGCTTCATGATTGGAAAACCAGAGTTCCACGGCCGCGCCCTCACCAAGGATGAGATGGTCAAGGCGATGGCGGAGCTTGGAGAGAAATGGACGCCGGAGGTGGCGGCATGACGCAGATTCCCTGGGGCCGCGTCGCTCAGGTCCTGTTTAGCATCGCCGTCGTCCTCATCGCGTTCGTATTCTTCGGACTCCCGCTCCCGGCCGTTATCGGTCTCTCGGCGGCCGGCGGCTTCTTCGTCGCAGCCGCAGTGTTCGGCCTCGTCGGCAAGTTCGGCAAGAAGGCGGTGGCCTAATGGGCGGCTCCGCAGGCGGCGTCCCGCACGGTTGGAAGCTCGGCGACAAGGTGAGCAGTCGCGACGGATACGGCAAGGGCCTCCTTGAAGTGGGCCGCACCCACGCCGACGTCGTCGCCCTCGACGCCGACCTGGCCGAATCGACGCGCTCGCACTGGTTCGCGCGCGAGTACCCGAATCGCTTCTACCAGATGGGCATCTCGGAGCAGGACATGGTCGTCACTGCCGCCGGCCTGGCCCACATGGGCAAGACCCCGTTTGCCAGCACGTTCGCCATCTTCCTGCAGCGCGGCTGGGAGCAGATTCGCAACTGCGTCGCGCGCCAGAAGCTCAACGTCAAATTCTGCGGCAGCCACGGCGGCCTCATCACCGGTCAGGATGGCTCCTCGGCCCACTCGCTGGAGGACATCGGCGTCTTCCGCACCCTGCCGCACATGGGCGTCGTTGCCCCCTGCGACGCCGTCGAGGCCGCGAGCGCCGTCCTCGCCATGTACATGCGGCCCGGCCCCGCCTACATGCGCAGCACACGCGCCGCGGTTCCCGTGATTTTCCCTGAGGATTACGAGTTCCAGTGGGGCAAAGGGCACGTCCTTGCCGACGGCTCCGACGCCACCATCATCGCCAACGGCCCGCAAGTTGCCGAGGGACTCGCCGCAGCCAAGGAACTCAAGACCAAGGGTCTGAGCGTCCGTGTCATCGCCATGGGTTCTGTCAAGCCGATTGACCGCACCCTCATCGCCAAGGCGGGCCGCGAAACCGGCTACGTTGTGAGCGCCGAGGACCACTTCATCCACAACGGCCTCGGCTCCGCGGTCGCGGAGTGCCTCGCCGGTGAGGGAGTCGCCGCCAAACTGTGGCGCGTCGGCGTCCAGGACGGTTTTACCCAGTCCGGCGACCCGAAGGACCTCTACCGCCACTACGGCGTGGATGCCGCCGCCATCACCTCGGTCGTCCAGGGGCTGCGCAACAACAGCCTGCGTGCCCCCCTCGCCCCGCACGACCTGCCGGGTTACACTTCGGGCTCCGCGCCTCCCCTTTGAGGGCGCCAAGAACGGTTAAAAGCCCCCCCCAAGTCGCGCGGTTCGCAGCGTGCGGGGATCGCATAACCTGGTATTGCGCGGCCCTGCTAAGGCCGTGCCCCCTGGGCATGAGAGTTCAAATCTCTCTCCTCGCGCTTGGGCCCCTTGGGACCCGAGCGCGGGCGCAGTCGCGCCCGCGCACCCTCCTCCCACCCCTCTTTCCCACCCGCCCCCACCCGCAGGAGTTGCCAAGCCTGGCCTACGGCGCTAGCTTGAGGTGCTAGTCCTTTGTGGTTCATCGGTTCGAATCCGATCTCCTGCACTTCTCACTCGCTTCGCTCGTTCGAAGTGCAGGAGAGCGCCTTGGGCGCTGCTGCGCCCAAGGCTATCTCCTGCCAGGGGGCTACGCCCCCTGGACCCCCGCTCTAATTTTCTCCTAAGAAAAGCACCAGCACCCTTACGTCAAGCACCAAACTCGCGAGCGTGGTGGAGTCTCCGTCCACGCCCGCCCCCCCGCCGTCGCCGGCCGCTGCCGAGCCGGAGGGCGAGGTCAAGTTGGCGCGCGAAATCACCATGCTCGACGCCACCATGATGGGCGTTGGCGCCCTCATGGGTGGCGGCGTCTTCGTTTTGATGGGACTTGCTGCGGATGTTGCGGGCCCCGCCGTTCTCCTGGCGCTGTTTCTCAATGGCCTGATCACGATTCCGACCCTGCTGGTCTACGCCGAGTTGGGCTCCGCCTCCAACGACGCCGGTGGGGGGTACTTGTGGGTCAAACAGGGCATGGGCCAGCCTTGGGGCTTCTTGGGCGGCTGGTTCAGCTGGTTCAGCCACGTCATCGCCTGTTCGCTCTACTCCATCGCCGCCGCCGCGTTCATTTTCACGCTTGCCCACTACGCGGGCTGGCTCGAACACGAGTCGCTCTTCATGCTCAAGGCGCTGGCGCTCTCGCTCTGTGCGCTGTTTGTTGGCCTCAACTATGTCGGCGTCAAAGTCGGCATCAAGGCGGAGAACGTCGTCAACAGTTTCGTCCTCCTCGTCGTCCTCGTCTTCATCGGCTTCGGCCTGTGGCGCGTCGCGCAGGTCCCCGATCTGGTGAACAGCAACCTCTTCCCGTTTTTTGGCAACTCCGGAACGCTCGGCGGCCTCTCCAACACCTTCCTTGCGATGGGCATCACCTTCATCGCGTTCGAAGGCTATGAAATCATCTCGCAGACGTCGGAGGAAATCCAGAACCCGCGCCGCAACATCCCGCGCGCCATCTGGGCGAGTTTCCTCATCGTCTGGGTCATCATGCTTCTCATCGCCTTCATCGCCCTCGGGGCGACGCAGGCGCCGGACGGGGGGCCGAGCTGGCTCTACCTCGGCCTGCTCAAGGAGCGCGCGCTTGCCACGGCGGCGGCGCAGATTATGCCGTACGGCACCGTCGTCATCGCCGGCGCCGCGCTGCTTCTGCAGTTGACGGCGCTCAACGCCACCATCTACTCATCGAGCCGCGTCAGCTTCGCCATGGGCCGCGACGGCAACCTGCCGCGCGTCTTCGGCAAAGTCCACCCCAAACGGCGCACCCCGCACACCGCCGTCCTCGGCTCCGGCATCCTCGCGCTCGCCGTGGCGCTGCTTCCCATCGAAGCGGTCGCCGCGTCGGCCGACGTCATGTTCCTGCTGCTGTTCCTGCTGGTGAACCTCGCTTACATCAAGCTCCGCAAGACCATCCCGGCCGACCGGTTCGGCTTCCGTGCCCCGCTCTTCCCTTACATCCCCATCGTCGGCATCATCACGAAGTTCTTCCTTGCCGTCTATCTGTTCAAGTATTCCCCGTTGGCGTGGTACGTCACCTTGGTGTGGCTTGCCGTCGGGCTTGCCGCCTACTACCTCTACGTGCGTCGCCGCGAGGGGGCCGGCGAGCCGACGCCGCTGCCGCTCATCCCGCTCCCCGTCGTGCGCGCGGACCGGCGCAGCTACCGCATCTTGGTCCTCCTGCTGAGCCCCGCCCCGAGCATGGCGCGCGCGCTCAGCCGCACCGCCGGCGCCGTGGCCCAGAGCCTCGATGGCGAAGTGGTCTTCCTGCAGCCGATTCTGGTCCCCGAGGTGACGCCGCTGTCGGAAGGCGTCGCCATGAGCCGCGACCGCACCCTCCTCGCAGAGGCGCGTTCCGCCCTCCCCGCCGGTGTTCCTGGCACCACGATGGTGCGCATCGGTCACAGTCTGGAGGAGTTGGTGCGGGACGCGGTCCAGGAAGAGGGTGCCAGCCTCCTCTTGATGAGCGGTCAGTCGCGCGCCACCGTGGGTCAGCCCACCAGCGGCCTGCTTGCTTACCCGCCCTGCGACCTCGCCATGCTGCGGCTGCGCACCCCCGACGTGGCGGGCGGCCGCGTTCTCGTCACGGCGGGAACGCAGGCGGCGCTTGGCATCCGGCTTGGCAGCGCCATCGCCAAGGCGGCGGGCGGCCAGACGCGCATCTTGCACATCCTCACGGAATCCGACACGGAGGGCGAGCGTGCCCGCACCCAAGCGGTCGTTGCCCAGTCCGCCGTTTTGGGAGCCAACTCCGAGACGCAGTTCGCGAGCGGCGACCCGGTCAAAATCCTCTTGGAAGCAAGCCGCAACCAGGACCTCGTCGTGGTGGGGGCAAGCCTCGCGCCGCGCCCGTGGCGTCGCAGCCTGCTCGGCCCGCGCACCCAGGAGATTGCCGACCGCGCTTCGGGGAACGTCCTCCTGGTGCGTGTCGCCGCCGAACGCTCGAACAGCCACTGGCTCGGGCGCCGCCTCCTCACCGTGCAGCGCTATTTCCAGCCTGAATGAATCAGGCTGGAGATTGAGTCGGACCTTCCGGTCCGTTTCTATTTCCAGCCGGAGTAAATCCGGCTGGAGATTGACCGGGGGGCTTCGCTCCCGGCCTATTTCCAGCCGAATGAGCGTCGGAGTTAGCTCTCGACGCGGCGCAGGACCGACTTCAGCGCCTCGTCCACGGCGCGCAGGTCGCGGACGCGTCCCTTCTTGGGCTTGAGCTTCACGCCGCGCAAGACGGCCCGCACTTTGGCCGCCTCTTTGGCGTTCAGGCTCATCTTGGCGCCCTTGCCGGACACCGCCTTGCGCAGCTCAAGGAAGCGCGCCTCGGTGTGCAACTTGTGCGCCAAGAGCGACTGACGCCAGTGGGCGGAGAGTTGCTCCAACTCGGCGGCGACCAAGGCGGCTCCTTCGCTCTTCTTGGCGGGGCTCTTGCGCACGCCTTGCTTCACCGGCTTCTTGGGAGTCACCTTTCGCGCTTTCTTTGCGGGGGCCGCGGCGGCCGCGGTCGGCTTGTTGGAGGCCGGGCTGGCCAGGGGCACAACGGGGAGGTCAGAATCAGGGCGCATGGGATGGACAAGACGGTCGAGAAAGGGGTGCGATATGATGGCACCGCTCCATAGTTCCTGTAGATTGGCCTAGGTCTTCCATCCGGCCAAGAACGCCTGCATCTTGCTTTGCAGTTCGCGGTGGACGACCGGGACGCTGCGGTTGGCGTTCACCACATCGAAGCCGTACTCCGGGATGAGTTTGTGGAAGAGCTGGCTCATGCGGCGCTGGTAGGCGAGGAACGATTCATACCAGTCGCGGCTCAAGCCGAGGTCCATGCCGGACTCCCAGTAGTCGAGGTCGGGGTGCGCCTCAAGGCGGCGTTCGAGCAGGGTGCGCGGGCTCGCCTGCAAATAGATGAGGGCGTCCGGGACGATCGCCTTGCTGTAGAGGTTCTTGACCCACGCCTCGTCGGCGCCGCGCACAAGGTCGCGCGCCATGAGCGTGAAGATGTAGCGGTCGGCGAGCACGACGGCGCCAGCGCGCAGAGCGGGGACGATGCGGTTCTCGAGCTGGTCGTAGAAGTCGGTGGCGTAGAACAGGCTCATCGTGCGCGGGCTGAGCGTGTTGCCGCGGCGCGCCTCTTCCAACTCCGGGGCGACGAGGGCGCTGCGTTTGATGCCCACTTCGACGACGGCGTAGCCCTCCTGCTGCAGCCATTTGGAGAGGAGGCTGACATGGGTGCTGCGGCCCGAGGAGTCCTGCCCCTCGAGCACGATGAGTTTTCCTTGCAGCGCTTCCAGGTCGGCGCCGGGCGGAGCGGTGCCGTAGCAGCGCTTGCCTGCCACTTTCTTGCTCCGGACCAGTGGCGAAGAAGCGGGCTTGGAGCGCGGCGCCTTCTTGGTCGCCTGCTTGGAGGCGGGGCTCACGCTGCCACCCCCTGGTAGATGCGCGACTTGGTCTGGAAGGCCGCGAGGTCGATGCGCTCGCGCACGACGGCGCGCATGCGCTCCTGCTGCGCGTGGATGCCAAGTGTGGCGTCCATGACTTGAAACCCGTCCGGCTTCACCATGGCGAGGTACTGCTGCATGATGCGGCCCTGGAACAGCTTGAACGACTCTTCGATGTCGCTGCTCAGGCGAAGATCCATGCCCGCTTCGTGGTACTTGATGCTCGGGCGGCCCGCCAGGATGCGGTTGAGCGCCACCTCGCGCGGCAGGTCGTAGTAGAAAGTGATGTCCGGCTTGGCGGCGAAACTGTAGGTGCGGCGCAGCCAAGCAGGGTCGCAGCCGCGCGTCTGGTCGCGCGCGAAGGCGGTGTACATGTAGCGGTCGCAGAGAACCATCCAGCCCGCCTCAAGGCGAGGCAGGATTTGCCGCTCGTAGCGGTCCGCGAAATCGGTGGCGTGCACCAGGCTGAAGGTGGTCGGCGTGAGGGTCTGCTCCTTCTTGCCGCGCTTCGTCGCGCCGCGCACGAGATCGCTGCTGTTCCACTCGCTGAAGTAGACGCGGCAGCCCAATCCTTTGAGCCACTCGTAGAGCAGCCGCACCTGGGTGGATTTGCCGGAGCCGTCCACGCCTTCGACGGCGATGAGAACGCCGGGGTTGCCGCGGGGGTCGGGTCTGCTGATGGTCATGTTTTGGTCACCTCGATGGGAAGCCCCCAGAGCCGTGTGAAGAGGCCGCCTTTTTGCTGAACGGCCCACTGCTCAAGGAGGAAATCGGAACCTGGAGCTCCGACCAGGGTGAGAGTGAGGCGGCTTTTGCTGCGGCGCACCTTCAGCTCCTGGACGGCCCCTTTGTGCTCGCGGTCGAGGGCGTCGGCGACGCGCAGGAGTGCGGCCAGCTTCTCGACCCGTTTGCGGTCGGCCACGTGCAGCCGCGCGAACGGTTCGTGCTCGACGCTCGGCTCGGAGCGGCGGTGGTAGCGCGCCACTTGCGCCACCAGTTCGGTCTCGCGCGGCCCGAGGCCGGGGATGTCGGACGCGGCGATGAGGTAGTGCGAATGCTTGTGGTGGCCGCGGTCGCCGATGAAGCGGCCGACGTCGTGCAGGATCGCGGCGGCAGCAAGGATGTCGCGCTCTTCGGCACCGAGTCCGTGCAGCGGCTTGAGGCGGTCGAACAGTTCCAGGGCGAGGCGCGCGACCTGGACGCCGTGCGGCTCCTCGAACTGGAACCGGCGGCCGAGGGCAAGCGCCCCATCGCGCACCAGTTCGGTGTGGCGGCGCGCCTGGTCGGTGCGGATGGCCACCGAATCCAGAAGGTCCCAGGCAACCCCTTCCTTGAGACCGACCTTGGGAATGACGATGGTCTTGACGCCGGCGAGGCGCGCGATGTGGATGTGAACGTAGGCGGCCGGCACGATGACGTCGGCGCGGTCGGGACGGATGCCGAACTTCTGGATGCGAGCCGGGACGTCGAGGCGCGCCATGTCGTCGGCAATTTTCTCGAGTGCATCGACCTTGATTTCGACGACGCCGTCGCCGCCGTTGGCGCCAAGCAGGCGGGCCAACTCCTCGATGTTGCCGCCGGTTGCCGCGAGGGCGCTGGCGCGTCGTCCGGTAGCGGCGGTCGGGATGCGGAACGCCTCGACGGTCTGCTGGATGAGCCGGGTGAATTTCTTGGCATCGCCGCGGCAGGACTCAAACTCTTCGAGAAGCCGCACCGCGCCAATCGGGTGGGATTCGCTCCACAGGATGCCCTTGCCATCGACCAGGGTGACCTCGAGGGAGCCGCCGCCCAAATCCATGAGCAGGGTCGGCTTGTCGAGCGGGATGCGCATGGAGACAGCGAGGTGAATGAGCCGCGCCTCCTCGGCGCCCGTGATGGCCTCCAGTTCGATGCTCGCCTCTTTTTGGGCGCGGCGCTGGAACTGCGCCCGGTTGGCCGCCTCCCGCACCGCGCTCGTCGCCACCGCTCGGATGTGGCGGATGCCCAGCGCTTCCGCTTCCAAACGGAATGCGGCAAGCACGCCGACCGCCTCGTCCATCTCGGTCTTGGCGATGGCGCCCTCTTGGAAGACGGAATGGCCGAGTCGCACGGGGGAGCGGTTGGAGAGCAGGACGCGATAGCTGGTCGCGGAGGTGAACTCGCAGGCGAAAGCGCGAATCGCGTTGGAGCCAACGTCGAGCACGGCCACGCGGAGGGGGAACGGCGAGACCATGCGGGTGGCCGGCAAGTTGGCTCTGCCATATCGCCATCCCGCCATGAGTCTATTGAGCGGTGTCGGTCAAGGGCCGTTGCGTCCACAGGAAATGGCGCCGCTCGCCTAAGCGCTGAAATAACCCCCCTCTCTGGCGCGGCTCGGAGAGGGCCTGTGAAGAGCGACCTGCTGCTCAAGATCAAGTCGGCCGAATCGGAGGCGGACAGCCGCGTCGCTGCCGCCGAGGCGGAGGCCAAGGCCATCGTCGCCGACGCCCGTCGCCAAGCCGAAGCCATCCTGGCCGAAGGGCGCGCCCAGGCGGACTTCGCCCACCAGTCCCGCATCGAGGCCGCCCGCAAAGCGGCCGAGGCGGAGGCCTCCAAGACCGTTGCCGCCGGCCAGAAGAAAGCCGCCGAGACCAAGAAGCGCGTCGAGGCGGGCCTGCCCGCCGCCGTCGAGCGCTCGGTCAAGCTGTTTGAGGAGCGGCTGTAATGTCCTTCCTGCCGGCCCGCATGGCCCGTCTCCTGATTGGAGGCCACCAGAGCCATCTCGCCGGCGCCATCGAGACCCTGCACGCCCAGGGTGTCCTCCACATCGAAGAGTACGCCGACCCCACGGGCACCACCCGCATGGGCACGCCGCTTGCGGCGGGCGAGTCGGCGAGCGCCGACCTGGTCGCCCTGCGCGGCCTCGCCAAGGCGATGGGCGCCGACGGTGCGGCCCCCGGCTCCACCTCCACCACGCTTGCCGAGGCGCAGGCGGCGCTCCAGCCGGCCCTCGACCGCGCTGCAACGCTGCGCACCAAACTGTCCACCCTCGATTCCGAGGAGTCGACGCTGCGCCCACTCGCCGGCCTCGACCTCGATTTGGGCCTCGCCGCCAGCCTGCGTTCGGTGAAGCTCTTCGTCGGCTCCACGCGCAGCGAGCCACTCATCCCCTCCGGTGCCGAGGCGACCCGCAGCGGCGCCGTCCTCGCCGTCGTCGCTCCGCTGTCGCAGGCTGCCGCCACCGAGAAGGCGCTCGCCGCCGCCGGCTTCTCCGCCGCCACCGTCCCAGCCGGGACAGGTGTTCCGGCGCAGCGGCTTGCCGCTCTGCAAGCGCAGCGCATCGCCCTCGTCGCCGACCTCGCCAAGGCGGAGGGCGAAACCGCTCTCCTGCGCGCCGCCTGGGCCCCTCGCCTCGCCGCCCTGGAGGCGCAGCTCTCTTCCCAGGTCGAACAGACCCAGGCGCCGCTGCAGTTCGGTCTCACCAAGACGACGTTCCACATCGAGGGCTGGGTTCCCGTGGCGAGCCTCGACACCGTTCGTGTTGCCCTCAAGGCCAAGTTTGGCGAGCAGCTCTACTTGGAGAACCTCGGCGACGCGCCGATGCCGGCCCACGCCGAGCACCACGGCCACGGCGAGCACAAGGCGGAGCACGGCGCAGAGGGCCACGGCGATGCCCACGCCGAAGCGCACCACGCCGCCACTTCGGCCGAGGAAGCCCCCGTCCACCTCGTCAACAAGGGCATCGCCCGTCCCTACGAATTCTTCCTCGGCCTTCTCGGAAAGCCGCGCTACCAGGAGATTGACCCGACCAAGCTGATGCTGGTCTTCTTCCCGCTCTTCTTCGGCCTCATGGTGGGCGACGTCGCCGTCGGCCTGCTCATCATGGCCATCGGCCTGTTCCTCAAGAAGAACCACGTCTTTGGCATCGGCGGCCCCGCTGTCGGTCGCGGCATCTTCATGGGCGGCCTGATGAGCGCCATCGTTGGCCTCTTTGTCTTTGGCGAGGCGCTTGGCATCCACTTCGTCGTGGACTCCCATGCCGCCGCCGCGGGCGAGCTGTCCTGGGAGAACATCCTCGGCCTGCACATCCCGGACCACGGCTTCCTCTACAAGACGGGCGGCGAACACCTGGCCGCAGCGGGAGAGGCGGCCGCCGGAGCGATGGCCACCCACGCCTCTGAGACGACCGGCCTCGTCGGCATCCTCGCGCCCCACAGCGACACCCACCTGAGCCTCGCCGGCATCGTCAACCTCGGCTACTACTCGAAGGTGCACGACACGCTCGCCCTCCTCGTCTGGGGCATGCTGATCGGTCTCGTCCACATCATCCTCGGCCTCATCCTTGGCTACCGCAACGTCGCCAAGGCGCACGGCCACAAGCTCGCCATCCAAGAGAAGGGGGCCTGGCTCCTTCTGATGGCGGGCGGTGCCACCGCCTTCTTCGCCTGGGGCTCCATCCTCGGCTACCTCGGCGTCGGCCTCGCCGTCGCCTCCGTCGCTCTGCTCTACATGGGCGCCGCGCACGTCATCGGCGTCGGCTTCATCGCGCTCCTCGAGATTCCCGGCCTCGCGGGCAACGTCCTCTCCTACACGCGTCTGGCCGCCATCGGCGCCTCGAAGGCCGGCATGGCCATCGCGTTTGGCAACATCGCCTTCGTCGTCATCGCTGGCCACGACGGTGTCGCCAACACGGCCAGCATCCTTGGCTGGGTCGTCTACATCCTCGCCTTCAGCCTCATCCTGGTCCTCTCGATCATCGCCGGCACGCTGCAGTCCCTCCGTCTGCAGTTCGTCGAGTTCTTCGGAAAGTTCTACCAGGGCGGCGGACGGCCTTATGTACCGTTCGGGCGTCGCGCAAAACAATCCTCCTGATGGCCTCCTGAACCGGGCGCCAAACGGACCCTCCTCCCACCCCTCTTCCCCCACCACCACACAAGGAGCACACCACCATGGCCATCGAATCTGGACTCATCGGCATCGGCGCCGGCCTCGCGGTCGGTCTCGCAGGCATTGGCACGGCCATCGCCCAGTACAGCATCGGCGCCGCCGCCGTTGGCGCGACCGCCGAGGACGAGAAGAACTTCGGTAAGGGCCTGACCCTCACCGTCATCCCGGAGACCATCGTTCTCTTCGGGTTCGTCATCGCTTTCCTGCTGATGGGCAAGATGGTCTAACCGAGCGGATCCCCATGGGTCTCTCGGAGGTCATCACCGACGTCCGCCGCGACGGCGAGACGCGCGCCGCCACCCTCGTGGCGGCCGCCCGCAGCGAGGCAGCCTCGATTCTCAGCGCCGCGCGCGCACAGGCTGCCGCCTACGAGACGGCCCGCCTTGCCGACGCCAGCCGCCAGGCCGAAGCGGTCGCCAGCCAGGTCGCAAGCCGCG
Organism: Thermoplasmatota archaeon; assembly: GCA_038046785.1. Lineage (GTDB taxonomy): Archaea > Thermoplasmatota > E2 > JACPAO01 > JAHFTW01 > JAHFTW01. Next base: position 272,140 of record JBBSVM010000003.1, on the reverse strand, counting down.
CCGAGTCGGAGGCCCGCAAGGTCACCCTCTCCGGTGAGGCCGCCCTGCGCACCCAGCTCAAGGGCGCCATCCTCGCAGCCCTCGAAGCGGCACCTGCCAAGAGCCGCCAAGCCCACCTCAAGGCGCTGCTTGCCCGCGCCGAGGCGGTCATCCCGGCCGGTAAAGTTTGGGGCGCTGCGGCGGACGCTGCGACGCTTGAGAAGGCCAAGCCCTACAGCTACGCCGGTGCCACCTCCATCGCGGGCGGCATCCTGGTGGAATCGGAGACGGGCGACGCCCGCCTCGACCTCGCCTACGCCACGCTCCTTGACGACGCCTGGCGCACCATCTTGCGCGCCGAAGCGGGACTTCTCGCCTAGGTGACTCATGGCGCTCCAGCTTCTGCGCAGGGGCCCCAGCAACTTCCCCTACGCCGTGGCCCGTGTCGCCGCGAAGCGCGCCAAGCTGCTCGACGACCTCGACTACGCCAAGGCGCTGCAGATGGATGTCCCGGAAATCACCCTGTTCATCCAGGAGTCCGCCTACAAGGCCGAAGTGGACGAGCTCTCCACGAAGTTCTCCGGCCTCGACCTGCTCGAAGCCGCCCTCACCGTCAACGAAGAGCGCACCTACGAGTCCATCCGCTCCATGGTGGGCGGAGAGGCGGGCGCCCTCATCGCCCTCTTCCTCGACCGCTACCACGTCGCAGACCTCAAGACGCTCCTGCGCGGCAAGGCATCGGGCGCCACGCGCGCCGAGCTGCTGCGCGAGATGGTCCTCGAGAACCAGGCCACCTACGACCTCTTCGCCCCGCTCCTGGGAGACGACGTCAAGTCGGTGACCGATGTCACCACGGCGCTCGCCAACCAGGGCGGGCAGGCCAAGGCGTGGGCCGCCACCTTGCAGAAGGTCCCTGCTGGCTCACCGCTGTCGCGCTACGAGGATGCTCTCGACAAAGCGTACTTCCACAGCCTCCTCACCGGTCTGGAGGCCTCCGGTGCGAAGGGCGTCACCGTCGTCCTCGAATTCGCGCGCCGCGAGGTTGACAACCGCAACATCCTGAATGCCGCGCGCTGGGTGGCCGCCAACGAGACGGGCGACTTCACCCCCTTCATCATCCCGGGCGGCCGCAGCCTGTCGGTCGCCGACCTCCTCACCCTCTCCCGCAGCAAGAGCCTCGCCGGCTTCGCCGAGGCGCTTGGCGCCACCAAACTCAAGGGGCTCCAGGAGGGCGTGGAGGCCGCCGCCAAGTCCGGCCGCCTTGGACCGTTCCAGGCCGCCGTCTGGCGCAACCACCTCGCCGCCCTCGACCGCCTCGGCCACACCAACCCGCTGAGCCTCGTCCCCATCCTGATGTTCCTCGTGCGCAAGCACCGCGAAGTCACCACGCTTCGCGCCATCGCGCGTGGCAAAGCCGCTGGCCTCTCCACCGAGCGCCTCAAGGAGCTGATTGTGTAATGGCTGAGCTCGCTGTTGTGGGTCGCCCCGAGTTCACGCTCGGCTTCCGCCTCGCCGGCATCCGCAAGGTGTGGGATGCCGCCTCCGAAGAGGAGCTCGAGCGTGCCGTCGCCCTCGCCCGCCGCGACGATGGCGTCTCCATTCTCGTCCTGGAGACCCGGGACATGAAGCGCATCAGCGCCCGCACCCGCGGCGAGCTGGTGGCAAGTGTTTCGCCCACGGTGGTCGCCGTCGGCCTGGAGGAGGACAACACCCTCCGAGAGAAAATCAAACAAGCAGTAGGTGTCGATCTATGGTGAACCTCAAGGGAACTGTGTACCGCGTCTCCGGCCCCGTCGTCACGGCAGTCGGCATCAAGCCCGCCATGTACGACATCGTGCGTGTGGGCAACGAGCGCCTGATGGGCGAAGTCATCCAGATCGAGGGTGAGAAGTCCATCATCCAGGTCTACGAGGACACCTCCGGCGTCAGGCCCGGCGAGCCCGTCGAGAACACCGGCCTGCCGCTCGTCGTCGAGCTTGGCCCCGGCCTCATGACCAGCATCTACGACGGCATCCAGCGCCCGCTCGAGGTCCTGCAGGCGCAGATGGGTCACTTCATCCTGCGCGGCGTCGACGTCCCCGGTCTCGACCACAAGAAGCTCTGGGAGTTCAAGCCGCTTGTCAAGAAGGGCGACGCCGTCAAGCCCGGCCAGGTCCTCGGCACCGTCCAGGAATCCAAATCCATCCTGCACAAGATCATGCTGCCCCCCGATGTTCAGGGCGGCAAGGTCACCGACGTCAAGTCGGGCTCGTTCACCATCGACGACACCGTCGTCACCCTCGACAACGGCGCCAAGGTCGCCATGCACCACAAGTGGCCCGTGCGCAAGCCGCGCCCCTTCACGGAGAAGCAGCTGCCGACCATCCCGCTCAACACGGGGATGCGCATCCTCGACGGTCTGTTCCCCATCGCCAAGGGCGGCACCGCGGCCATCCCGGGCCCCTTCGGCTCCGGCAAGACCGTCACGCAGCAGTCCCTCGCCAAGTACTCGGACGCCCAGGTTGTCGTCTACATCGGCTGCGGCGAGCGCGGCAACGAGATGACCGAGGTTCTCACCGAGTTCCCCGTCCTCGAGGACCCGCAGACCGGCAACCCGCTGATGGCGCGCACCTGCCTCATCGCCAACACCAGCAACATGCCGGTGGCGGCCCGTGAGGCCTCCTGCTACACCGGCATCACGATTGCCGAGTACTACCGCGACATGGGCTTCGACGTCGCCCTCATGGCCGACTCGACCAGCCGCTGGGCGGAAGCCATGCGTGAAATCGGCTCCCGCCTCGAAGAGATGCCCGGCGAGGAAGGCTACCCCGCTTACCTCTCCGCTCGCCTGAGCGAATTCTACGAGCGCGCTGGCCGCTGCACCGTCCTCAACGGCGGCGAAGGCTCCATCTCGGTCATCGGCGCCGTGTCGCCCGCCGGCGGCGACTTCTCGGAACCGGTCACGCAGGCGACGCTGCGCATCGTCAAGGTCTTCTGGGCCCTCGACGCCAAGCTCGCCCAGCGCCGCCACTTCCCCGCCATCAACTGGCTGCAGTCCTACTCGCTCTACCCCGAGTACCTCGCCCCGTACTACTCCGCCAAGGCGGCCCCCGACTGGAACGAGACGAAGGCCAGCATCATGGAGATTCTTCAGAAGGAGGCCGAGTTGCAGGAGATCGTCCAGCTCGTCGGCTCCGACGCCCTGCCGCCCGAGCAGCAGGTCACCCTGGAGACCGCCCGCCTGATTCGTGAAATCTACTTGCAGCAGAACGCCTACGACAAAGTGGACGCCTACTCCTCGCTGCAGAAGGACTACAAGCTCTGGAAAGCCATTCTGCGCTACCAGACCCTCGCCGGCGCTGCCCTCAAGCAGGGTGCCACGACGAAGGAGCTCACCGGCCTCGCCGCCGTCACCGACATGGCGCGCAGCCGCTTCGAGGCGAAGTTCGACGAAGCGTATGCCGCCGCCCTCGCCAAGATGGAGGCCGAATTCAACACGATTTCCGCCAAGTCGAAGAAGGAGGTGTTTGCCTAATGGCGAGCAAGACCACGACCGCGCCCACCGCCCAGACCACGCAGAAGGAGTACCGCACCATCTCGACGGTGAAGGGCCCCCTCGTCTTCGTCGAGAAGACCCACCCAGTCGGGTACGGCGAACTGGTGCAGATCCGCCTCCCCTCCGGCGCCATCCGCCGCGGCCAAGTCCTCGACACCTCCGACAAGCAGGTGGTCGTCCAGGTCTTCGAAGGCACCACCGGCATCGACAACGACAAGACGACGGTGAAGTTCCTCGGCGAGACCATCCAGTTCGGCCTCGCCAAGAACATTCTCGGCCGCGTCTTCTCGGGCGCCGGCTCCCCCATCGACGGCGGGCCGGAGATCATCCCCGAGGTCAGCCGCGACATCAACGGCGCCGCCATCAACCCCTACTCGCGCGCCTCGCCGCACGACTTCATCCAGACCGGCATCAGCACGATTGACGGCAACAACTCGCTCGTGCGCGGCCAGAAGCTCCCCATCTTCTCGGGCGCCGGTCTGCCGCACAACGACATCGCGTTGCAGATTGCCCGCCAGGCCAAGGTGCGCGGCACGGACGAGTCGTTCGCCGTCGTCTTCGCGGCGATGGGCATCACCAACGAGGAAGCCAAGAAGTTCATGGGCGAGTTTGAGCGCACGGGCGCCCTGAAACGCGCCGTCATCTTCCAGAACCTCGCCGACGACCCCGCGGTCGAGCGCATCCTGACGCCCCGCCTCGCCCTCACGGCCGCGGAGTACCTCGCCTTCGACCTTGGCATGCACGTCCTCGTCATCTTCACCGATGTCACGAACTACTGCGAGGCGCTGCGCCAGATCGGCGCTGCCCGCGAAGAGGTGCCCGGACGCCGTGGCTACCCTGGCTACATGTACACCGACCTGGCCAACCTCTACGAGCGCGCCGGGAACATCAAGGGCAAGAAGGGCTCCGTGACGCAGTTCCCCATCCTGACGATGCCGGGCGACGACATCACGCACCCCATCCCCGACCTGTCGGGCTACATCACCGAGGGCCAGATTGTCATCTCGCGTGAGCTGCACCGCAAGGGCGTTTACCCGCCCATCAACGTTCTGCCTTCGCTGAGCCGCTTGATGAACGCCGGCATCGGCGACCACAAGACCCGCGACGACCACAAGAAGGTCTCCGACCAGTGCTACGCCTTCTACGCCGAGGGCCGCGATCTGCGTGGCCTCGTCGCCATCGTCGGCAAGGACGCCCTGTCCAGCCGCGACCTGCAGGTTCTCGACTTCGCGGAACTCTTCGAGAACCGCTACGTCCGCCAGGGCCGCGACGAAGACCGCTCCATCGAGCAGACCCTCGACCTGGGCTGGGAACTCCTCGCCACCGTGGACGAGAAGCTGCTGACGCGCATCGACGCCAAGACGATCAAGCAGTTCCATCCAAAATACGCGAAGAAGTGAGCGCAGCGAACTTCTGAGCGTGGTTTGGATGGCCGAGCCGCAACGCGGCGAGGCATGGCTCCGGTCGCGCTTGCACGACCGGAGTCTCCACCCGAAGTATGCGAAAAAATAAGCAAACTTCGAAGCGGAATGGGGAACCGGGTGCGTAGCGCCGGGGCATCCTTCGGTGGAGGACGCCGTCGTGCACGGTGAAACCGCCGCCGCGTAGCAGGCTTTTTCCACGCGGGGAAGCTTGGGCGCGTAGCCGATGGTTTCGCTTCACGCTCTCCTGTTGGGCGCTCTGTTGCTCTTGCCCCTCGCCGCGGCGCAGGAGACCACGGTTCTCCCGGAGCCGCTCGAGCTTCCCGACTGCGACGTCCCGGCTCCGCTGTTGTTTGCCCACGTCGACGGCGTCGGCTTCGAGAACCTCGCCTTCGACGGGCACGGCCGCCTGTTCTTGACGGCGTTCGAGAACGGGCTCTACCAAGCGTTTCCCAACGGCACCGTCGCGTTCGTCGCGAAGGATGAGCGCCCCATCCCGTTGCAGGAGAACCTCGAGCTCAACCGCCCGAACGCCTTCATGTCGCCCGACATCGGCCCGGACGGCGCCCTCTACGTCTCCGAAGGTCTCTCCATCCCCGCGCCGGTCTCGGCGCGCATCCTGCGCTTCCCGGTGCCTGGCCAGCCGGAGTTCGAGGTCTACGCCGACGGCTTCGACGGCGCCAACGGAATGGCATGGGGCTCCGACGGCAACCTGTACCTGGCGCACGGGTTCCGCACGGAACTCTGGCAGGTCACCGCGAAGGACACCTACACGGTCTTCGGGAACTACCCGACCGTCAACGGCGTCGTCGCCTTGCCCGATGGACGGCTTGGCATCGCGCAGTTCGGCGACCCCGCACAAGGCGTCAGCGCCATCAACCTCACCACGGGCGACGTCGAGGTGCTGTTCCGCTTCAATCCTGGGCCAAGCATCGCCGGCAACCAGCCGGGCCTCAAGATTGGCGTCGGCCCGGCTCAAAGCAAAGGTGTCGACGACTTCGTCGTCCTCGACGACGGCCGCATCGTCGCCACCGCCCACTTCCGCCTGCAGTTCCTGCTTGGCAACCCCGCCACCGGAGAGGAATGCATCCTGCTGTCGGGGGCCGCCGCCGAGCCAACGTCGGCCCGCGTCGCAACCGGGTTCGGCCCGTGGGACGGCTGGGTCTTCCTGGTGGACAACGGCGGCGACGTGCACGCCGTGGACCTGCGTCCCGCCGACGCCAGCCACGTTCCCGCCGTGCCCGCCGACGGGGGCTCCACCGAGGCGCCGGAGGGCGCCCAGAAAAGTCCCGGCCTGGGACTCGTCGCGATGCTTCTGGCGCTGATGGTGCTCCTCGCCTTCCGGCGGACGTGAGGGCGTGGAGTACCCCGTCGTCTATGGGCTGGCGTGGGCCGCCTGGGTCATCGTCTGGGGCATGGCGGCCTTCGTCCTCGTCGTAGGGCCCACCAAGCGGGCCAACCGCCGCCTCGCCCTCGTCTTCTTCCTGCACGGCGTGGCCATCTCGGTTTGGGTGCTCACTCCGTTGATGCCGACCGCGCGCTTCGCCGCAGGCATCAGCGCCCTCAATCTGTTGTCGCTGCTCAGCTTGCCGTTCGCATCCATCTGGTTCCTCGCCACGTTGGATGCCGCCTGGTCGCGCCCGTTGCGCCAGCCGGTGGGCAAGGTCCTGCTCGCCGCGGGCACGCTCGCCATCGCCGCCCCGTACTTCCTGGCGCACGACGTCTTCCTGGGCCCGCAGGAGCCCTGGGTGTTCGGGGGCGTCTCGCACGCCTTGACCGTCCCGATGCTGGTGCTGTTCGAATTGAGCGTGGTGCTCTACCTGGTCGCGTTCGCCGTCGCGGTCCAAGCCTTCGTCTCGGCGCCGAAGGGGACGCCGAAGCGCGACCAGGCGTTCTGGTTCATGCTCGCCTTCGGCCTGCATGACCTGTACTTCGTCTACCGCGTCGCCATCCTCGCCATCGTCTACCAGGGCGGTTCCGCCATCGGGGCCGGTTGGGTCACGCCCACCATCCTGTACGGTCGACCCATTTCCCTCATCCTGTGGGTCCTGGTGCTCTCCTACGGCATGCTGCGCCACCAGGTCCTCGGCCTGGACTTGCGACTGAAGCTCGGCCTCGGCCGCACCATCGTCGTCGGCGTCATCGCGGTGGCGTTCTTCCTCGTGAGCGAAACCGTCGAGGCGCTGCTGCCCATCGACGGCCTTCTCCCCGGCCTGGTGGGCGCTGCGTTGGTGACGCTCGCGATCGTTCCGCTGCAGCGCGCAGCGCGTCGGGTCATGGACCGCCTCATGCCCAACGTGCAGGACAACGCGGCGTACCGCGACCGCCGCGCGGAGGACATCTACCGCATGGCCCTCGATTCGGCGCGCCAGGATGGCAACATCGGTGTTGGTGAGCAGGCCATGCTGGACCGGCTTGCGCAACGGCTACAGCTGCCGGCCAAACGGCGGCGCGAACTCGAGGTCGCAGCGTAGCCTTGTCGAGGGCGGATCGGAGTCCGACCGGTCCGAGGGAAGGAGCGTGCGTCAGGTGCGCGCGCCCTTGCGGGCCGCCTTCTTGGCGAGCCGTTCTTGCTGCCGTTCCCCGCGCACGACGGGCTCCGGGTCAAACTCCCCTTCCTTGTCGGCCAAGCGGAGCAGGACGATGGCCAACACGCCCAAGGCGGGTCCGAGCGCGTAGAGGCCGAGGGTCGCAATGCAAGCGATGGCGCCAACGGTGCCAAGCCAGGAGCGGCGCAGCTTGTACACTTCGCGGGCGGCGCCAAAGCAGAAGAGCGCTGCGGCGAGGTCGAGAGGGACCACGAACGCCTCCATCCCTTTGAGGATGACCGGCTGGAAGTTGTCGAGAAGGATGAGGATGGCTTGCACCAGGATGACGGCGCCGCCCACGAAGAGGAACAGGCTCGCCGCCATCGCCTTGTCCGGCCACTGCGAGGCGTGCAGCGTGATGCCGTCGTTGCGGGTCTCCTCGCCCTCCAGTTTGCTCTTGATGAGCATGGCGAGCGCCACCAGGCCGAGGAACGGGACGAAGCCGAAGTAGGCGAGGCTGGCGAACGCGGTGGCGACGCCGAGGAGGCCCCACAGCATGGCGTGGGTGCGCAGGGCGAGGATGCCGAAGAGGAGGGTGAGGCCAGCAAAGAGCGCGGAGAGGAAGGTGGGGTAATCCTCCAGGATGCCGGGGACCACCGGCTCATTCACCGTGGCGACGAGGCGGAGGATCTCGACGAGGAGGCCGATGGCGCCCCCCACGATGAGCAGCAGCGCTGCGAACATCGCCTTGTCCGGCCACTCGGGGTCGTGCCCACTTTGAGGCATGCGGCGCCAGCCGCCGAATGCGGTATGAAGTTGCCGACCTTACGCCGGGTTGGCGCACTCCGCCTGCTTGTAGAGGGCGGGCGGGAAGGGGAAGTAGGAGCCGCGCGGCAGGAGGTCGTCCGGGTGGCGGCCGAGCAGGTGGCCGTACACGCCTTCGAGGACGCGGACGTTCATGTTGCTGACGCAGTGCACCTTCGTCGCGTTGTTCTGGTAGCTCATGATGTCCTCGACCGGGGCGTAGCGCGCGCGGAAGTCGAGCGCGTCGCCGACGTGGCCGGCGCCGAGGCAGTGGCCAACTTCGTGGGCGACCAGGTCGTAAAGGGCGAACGCGTCGGCGCCGCCGACGTTGAGGGCGAAACAGACGAAGCCGGTTCCGGTGCAGTCCACCGCGAACACTTCGTTGCCGTCGTGGCTGTGGCCGCCGTAGTCGGCGCGCATCGCGCCGCCTTCGATGATCTGGCAGGCGAGCTGCTTGGGCTCGAGGCCGATGCCGACGAGGCCGACGGCGGAGGTGGAGATGACGACCACTTCAGGGTCCGACACCGCATCAATGGAGGGGATGTCGACGCCGACAGCGTAGACGTTGACCTGGAAGGCGTCGCGGAACCAGGGGGCGGCGAGCGCTTCGATGCCGTCGGCCCACTGCTGCACCGCGAGGCGCTGGGCGGCAATCTGGTCGGGGGCGCCCACGGGGGGAACCAGCACGACATCAATCGTGGTGGTGTCAAGGTCGTACACGACGTACTGGTGGTACAGGTTGTCCCAGTAGGTGCAGTCGTCGGCGCTCTCGCAGAACTCACGCGCGCCCTCAAGCGTGCCGTTGTTGGCGGCTTCCTGCGCGGCGGGCTCCTGCGCAGCGAACGCCTGCTCCTCGGTGACCGGTTCCGCTGCGGCGGGTTCTGCCGCCGCGGTCGGGTCGGCGGGAGCTTTCGTGGCACAGCCGGCAAGCAAGGCCAGCAACAGCAGGAGGGCGACGGCAATCGAGCGCATCAAGAAGGGCTTCCTTCCTCACTTCTTGAACGTTGCGTCGGTCAGGAGACAGAGAGCCGCGCGGCTGCCCGTTTGGCCTTGTCACGCGCTTCATCCGTCGTTCGGCCCGAAGCGACCACGACGCCCATGCGGCGATTCTTGTGCGCGGCGGGCTTGCCGAAGAGCCGCAGGAAGGTTCCCGGTTCGGCGAGCGCCGCCTCGACACCCGAGAATGTGGGCGCTGCCGACTCCGCCGTGGCCAGGAGGACGGCGCTCGCCCAGGGCCCCTTCGCGCCGACGTCGGGGATGGGCAGGCCGGTGATGGCGCGGACGTGGAGCGCGAACTCGCTGAGCTCTTGGCTGCCAAGCGTGACGAGGCCGGTGTCGTGCGGTCGCGGGCTCACCTCGCTGAACCAGACCTGGTCGCCGGCGACGAACAGCTCGACGCCGAACAGGCCGCGGCCGCCAAGCGCTTCGGTGACCTTGTGCGCGATGTCCTGGCTCGCCGCGATGGCCTTTGGGCTCATCGCCATGGGTTGCCACGATTCACGGTAGTCGCCATCGATCTGGACATGGCCGATGGGAGGACAGAACGTCGTCGCCGGTTTGCCTGCGGCGTCGAGGTGGCGGATGGTGAGCAGCGTGATCTCGTATTCGAAGCGGATGAACGACTCGACGATGACGCGCCCCGTGTTGACACGGCCTTTCATGGCGTACTCCCACGCCTTGGCGACGTCGGCTTCCGTCTTGATGACGCTCTGGCCCTTGCCGCTGCTGCTCATGGTGGGTTTGATGACGCAGGGCAGGCCGAGCGCCTTCACCGCGGCCTGAACGTCAGCAAGCGACGAGGCGAAACGGTAGTGGCTCGTCGGCAGCTTGAGCGTCTCAGCCGCCAGGCGCCGAATGCCTTCGCGGTCCATGGTGAGCCGTGCCGCCTTCGCGGTCGGGATGATGGTGAAGCCTTCGCCCTCGAGCCGTTCCAGTTCGGCCGTCGCGATGGCCTCAATCTCGGGCACCACCCAGTCGGGGTCTTCGGCTTCGATGACGCGGCGCAGCGCTGCGGGGTCGGTCATGTCGAGGACGTGGCTGCGGTGCGCGACCTGCATGGCGGGAGCGTTGGCGTAGCGGTCACAGGCGATGACCTCAAGACCCAACCTTTGCGCCTCAATGGCGACCTCTTTCCCCAGTTCGCCCGAGCCAAGAAGCAGGAGTCTGCGCGCGCTCGCCGTGCCGGGGGTGCCCCACATCAAGCGGCCGAGGCGAGGTTGGGATGAAGGGTTTGGGGACGATGGAAACGCCCAGCGGCTCCCCTCGGCAACCAGCGAAACGAACTTCGTAGCCCGATGGCTCTTTTCGCGCAACGAAAGGAGTGTTTTCCAGGAGGAAACAACGCTGTGGAATCCGTACCCACGCCTCAAGCCTTTCATACCCACCCCAACTTCGTTCGGTTGCAGACAAACGTTCTGCCGGCCCACTCCTTCGGGATGGGGTCGCCAACACGGATGTGACCACTATGGGACTCTTTGGTATCGGCAAAAAGAAGGATGACAAGGCCAAGTCCTGCGGCTCTGCGAAGAGCTGCGGTAGCGCGAAGGGCGACGCCAAGAGCTGCGGCTCGGCGAAGTCCTGTGGCTCCGCCAAGAGCTGCGGTTCCGCCAAGGGCGACGCCAAGAGCTGCGGCTCGGCGAAGTCCTGCGGCTCGGCCAAGGCCCCCGAGAAGTCGTGCGGTTCGGCGAAGTCCTGCGGCTCTGCGAAGAGCTGCGGCAGCGCCAAGTCGTGCGGCTCGGCCAAGGCCCCCGCCAAGAAGGCCAAGTAAGGCTGTCATGCCCTCCCTTTCTCCCTCTTCCCTTCCTTTTCTTGGTGCAGGTCTTGGTTACCGGCGCGCCATTCGCGATTTCTATCGCCTCCCCGGGATTCCACTCGGTTTCCTCGAGGTGATGCCGGAACACATCCTCGACACCTCGGAGGCGGGCAAGGCGGACCTTCTCGAGGACACCCGCGACCGACCGGTCGTGACGCACAGTGTCACCCTGAGTGTTGGCACCGCCACCGGCCCCGACCGCGGCTTCTTGCGCAAAATGGTCCCCATCAACCGGCAGTTCAAGGTGCCGTGGTGCAGCGACCACCTCTGCTTCACCAAGATCGGCAAGCAGACCATCGGCCAGCTCACACCCATCCCCTACACGGAGGCGAGTCTCGCCGCCGTGGTCGCCAACGTCAAGACCGTGCAGAATGCGGTCGGCATCCCTTTCCTCATCGAGAACATCAGCCAGTATTTCCAGTTCCCCGGCAACGACTTCACCGAACCGGAGTTCATGGCCGAGGTGGCGGCAAAAACCGGCTGCGGTGTCCTGCTCGACGTCACGAACCTGCGCAACAACGCGGCCAATCTTGGCTGGGACCCGCAGCGCTACCTCGACCAGTTCCCGCTCGAGCGGCTCGTGCAGTTCCACCTCGCCGGTTCGGAGTGGGTCGCGGGCAAGCTCCTCGACACGCACGGCGCTGCTGTCCACCCCGAGGTGTGGAAACTCACCAAGCAGGTCATCGACACCAGCCACGTCCGCGCGCTCCTCATCGAGCGCGACCAGACGTTCGGCAGCTTGAAACGGCTCGAAGGCGAGCTGCGCAAAGCGGACAAACTCATGCAGGGAGCCGCTGGCGCATGACCCCAGACGCGCAACTTGCGAAGCTGCAGTCCGCCCTCGCTGCCCTCCTCATGGAGCCAGCCCAGCTCGCCGCCTTCCAGGCCAAACCCGCCGCCTACGCGAAGCGGCGCGGCCTCACCGGAGCCACCGCCAAACTGCTGGCGGAGATGCCCTCGGAAGGCGCCGCCTACTTCGCAAGCCGGCGCGTCATCGACCGCTTCAGCTACCTGAGCGGCGACCTGCCCAAGAGTGTGGCCGCCGTGGACACGGCCGTCGGCCTCGAAGCCACCTACTTCACCGAACGACCGTACGCCAAGGAGGACCCGCGCGCCGAGGTGCGGCAGTTCAAGGTCTGGGCGCAGCAGGCGGCCCGTTCGGGGAAAATCCCGCGTCCGCTTGCCGACCTTGCCGCCATCGAAGCAGGCGGCATGATGTTGATGGACCGCGCCTACGTCAAGCCGAAGCGCTCGCAGCAGCTTGCCAAAGCGCCGGGCATCGTGCTGCTTCGATTGCGCCACGACCCCAATGAGCTTCTGCACGGCGTGACCCTTGAAGCGCCGGAGGGCCGCTACCCCACTGCTTTGGTCCGCGAACCGGACGACGTCGAGGTGTACAAGCTGGAACCGGTCGCCGAAAGTCTGCTCAACGCAGCTACCGGGAAACGCACCCCCGATCAGGTCGTCGCGGCCCTCGCCCCCCGCTTTGGTGCCAAGGCAGTCCGCACCAGCCTGCGCGACCTGCGCCGCCTCGGCCTTCTGGCACCGTGAGGGCATGCGCGTCCTCCTCGCCCTGCTCTTCGTTTCGGGCTGGTTCACGAGTGGGCTGGCCGCTTCGCGCAGCGATCGGCCCATCGTCGCGTTCGGCGACTCCTACACGGAGGGCACCACGGCGCGCCGCAGCGAGGCATTCCCCGCCTTGATGGAAGCGAGCCTGGGTATTCCGGTCGTCAACGCCGGTCGGCTCGGCGAGACCGCGCACGAAGCACTTCCCCGCTTGGAGCGCGATGTTCTGCGCCACAATCCCCGCCTCGTCATCGTCGAGTTCGGCGTGAACGAGGCGTTTCGCGGTGACACCGTTGCCGAGGCGGCGGCGGGGCTGGACGCCATCCTGACGCGGCTCGCAGGCATCCCGGTCGTCCTCGTAGGCGTCCACTACGCCGCGTTCCAGGAGAACTTCGACGCGGCGCTTCGCGATCTCTCCGCGCGGCACGGCACCGGCCTCGTCCTCGACGCCATCGCTGGGCTCCTGGACGATGCCGCCACGACGCGCGACGGCTACCACCCCAACGCGGCGGGCTACCGCATTCTCGAAGCGCGCATCCGGCCTGAAGTGGAGCGCGTGCTCGCTTTGGCCGACCGGCAGGCTTAACGGGCCGCCCGCTGCGGCGGAGCCCAAGTCAGTAGGTTGGCCGCAGACGGCGCCGCCCCTTCGCTTTCCACTTCGGTGGGACAGAAGGCACGTCTGCAACACGGGAGATTCCCGGGCCAGGGCGGCGCCCTTCGCCGACCCGGAATCCCATGTCCACCACCCCCTCCGTCGCCACCGCGACCTTCGCCACGTTCAACCAGATGCCTCTCCAGGCTGGAACTCTCGACGCCATCGTTGCGATGGGCTACGAGACTCCGACCCCCATCCAAGCGGCCGCCATCGGCCCCTTCCTCGCCGGCCGCGACGTTCTCGCGCAGGCGCGCACCGGCACCGGCAAGACCGCCAGCTTCGGCATCCCCATCGTGGACCGCCTGCGCAGCGGCTCCCTCCCAGGCATCGTCGGCCTCGTCCTCGTGCCCACGCGCGAGTTGGCCATTCAGGTCGCTGAGGAGTGCCGCGAGATTGCCAAGGCAAGCCGCCTCCGCGTCGTCGAAATCTACGGCGGCGTTGGCTACGGCAAGCAGACGCACGACCTGCGCGCCGGCGGCACCGTCCTCCTCGTCGCCACCCCCGGCCGCCTCATCGACTACCTCGGCCAAGGCATGTTCAAGCTCGACCAGGTGCAAATCCTCGTCCTCGACGAGGCGGACCGCATGCTCGACATGGGCTTCGTGCACGACGTCGAACGCATCCTGCGCCACCTCCCGGCCAAACGCCAGACCGGCTTCTACTCCGCAACGGTTCCGCAGCCCATCCAGAAGCTTGCCGACAAGATGCTGCAGAATCCCGTCAAGGTCAAGGTCGAGTCCGGCCCGCAGACCACGACGCTCACCGAGCAGCGCATGCTCAAGGTCGAAAAGGTGGACAAGAACCGCGCCCTCCTCGTTCTCTTGCACCAGGAGCAGCCGGAGCGCGGCATCGTCTTCTGCCGCACCAAGCACCTCACCAAGCGGCTTGCCGAACAGCTCCAGACGAAGGGTTGGACCTCGGTGCCGCTGCAGGGCAACATGAGCCAAGGCCAACGCGAGCGCGCCATGGACGCCTTCCGCAAGGGCGACGCCCGCCTGCTCGTCGCCACCGACGTCGCGGCGCGCGGCATCGACGTCCCCGAGCTGACACACGTCATCAACTTCGACCTGCCCGACGAGCCCGAGGCGTACGTCCACCGCATCGGCCGCACCGGCCGCATGGGCCGCACCGGGAAGGCGTTCACGTTTGTCCAGTCCGACGAGGCGCACGACTGGCGCACCATCGAACGCATCGCCGGCCTGCAGATTCCCCGCCACGACATCGGCCCGCTGCCCACCGAAGGCCCCGTTGGTCCCGATTTGGGCAAAGCGGCCGTGAACTACAAGGGAACGCAAGGCCACGCCCAGCCCACCCGCCAGCCCCACGAGGGCGGCCACCACGCACGCAAAGCTCCGAGCGCCGGACCGCAGGGCGGCTTCGGCCGGCAAGGCGGTCGCGGCCCGCGCGCCAAGGCGAGCTTCAACCGCGGACGCGCCAGCAGCGGCGGACGGAGCAGCGGTGGCCGCAGTTCGAAAGGCAGCCACGGCTTCAGCCGCGACTCCTACTAACGATCCTGGGAACCGCGCCCAAGGGTTCATCCGCAGAAGGTTTCCTTCCCCTGCGCCCGCTCGGGCATGTGACCACCATGGGCCTGTTCAGCAAATCCCAACCCAAGCGCCAAGCCTACCAGATTGCCTGCGCCGACGTCGGCGTAGACTGTGCCGGACTGTTTCGCAGCCACGACCGCAACGAGGTCATCAAGGCGGCGACGGCGCACGCCAAGAACCAGCACGGCGTGACCATCAAGGAAGCCGACAACGCGGGCAACGTCAAGGTCGTCACCTCCTGGTGAAGACCGCTTCCTCCCCCGTCCCGCCCCGTCTCGCGCTCGTCAGCCCCGTGTTCTTTAACCGGCCCGCCGGTGGCCCACCGTGGCCTCCGCGCGCGTCGGCATCATCATGGGCAGTTCCAGCGACTGGGAGACCATGAAGGCGGCCGCGGAGATTCTCGACGAGCTCGGCGTTGTGTACGAGAAACACGTCGTGAGTGCTCATCGCACACCTGAACGCCTGGTTGAGTATGCGCGTGCCGCCGAGAAGAACGGGCTGCAAGTCATCATCGCAGGCGCCGGCGGTGCCGCCCACCTTCCCGGCATGACCGCCTCCATGACGCTCGTGCCGGTGTTTGGCGTTCCCGTCCAGTCGAAAGCCCTCAGCGGTCAGGACTCGCTTCTTTCCATCGTGCAGATGCCCAAGGGTGTTCCGGTTGGCACCCTCGCCATCGGCCCGGCCGGAGCCGCCAATGCAGCTCTCCTTGCGGCCCAAGTCCTGGCCCTGCACGATGCCAAGCTGCGCGCCCGTCTGCAGGCGCGGCGCGACGCGGAACGGGACCGCGTCCTGGGTGAGAAACTGTGATTCGGCCCGGCTCCACCATCGGCATCCTGGGCGGCGGCCAGCTCGGCGCGATGCTCCTCACCGAGGCGCGCCGCATGGGCTACCGCGTCCACGTCCTCGACCCCGACCCCGAGGCGCCCTGCGCGACACGCGCCGACAAGTTCCTCGCGGCACCTTTGTCCGATGTGCAGGCGGCTCTGCGCCTGACGGAGGGCTGCGACGTCGTCACGATTGAGACGGAGCATGTCTCCGCCGACGTTCTGGAGGCGCTCGCAAAGACGCGCGTTGTTCGCCCCGGTGCGTCGGTTCTGCGCAACATCAACGACCGTCTCGCGCAGCGCAAGTTCCTCGCAGCGCACGGCCTGCCGCAGCCAGCATGGGCCGCCGTGGACGACTTCGCATCCTTGGAGTCCGGTCTCGCCAAGGTGGGAGCCCCGGCCATCCTGAAAACGCGGAAGGGCGGCTACGACGGCAAGGGCCAGGTCCGCATCAAAACGGTCGCCGAAGCGAAGGCCGCCTGGGCCAAGCAGCCGCACCCCGCGGTGCTCGAAGCGTTCGTTCCGTTCGACGCAGAACTCTCCGTCGTCCTCGCACGCAGCCCCGACGGAGCGGTCGCTGCCTGGCCTCTCGCGCGCAATGTCCACCGCGATGGCATCCTGCACACCACGCAGGTCCCGGCGGGTGTCCCGCAGGCCATCGCAGACGAGGCGCTCGCCATCGCCACACGCACCGTTGCGGCGCTCGGCCACGTCGGCGTCGCCGCCGTCGAGCTGTTCCTTGTCGGGGACAAGCTGCTCATCAACGAGGTGGCACCGCGCACCCACAACTCGGGCCACGCCACACTTGGCGCTGCGGCCACGAACCAGTTCGAGCAGCATCTGCGCGCCATCTGTGGTCTCCCTCTTGGCGATGCGGGTTGGCTGCGGCCCGCGGTGATGCTGAATCTCCTTGGGGATCTCTGGCCCGCCTCCGGGCCGCCGCACTGGGACCCGGTGCTCGCCGAGCCGGGAGCGCACCTGCATCTCTACGGAAAGAAAGTGGCCCGGCCGGGTCGCAAGATGGGCCACATTCTGGTCATCGCCGACGACGCCCCGTCTGCCCTTCGGACGGCTGAAGCCCTGCACGGCCGCCTCCAAACCGCGCGGTGACACCGTGAGTGTGCGCGTTCCGGACTCAGCCACAGTTGCGGAGGCGGCCAAGTTTTTGGGCTCCGGTGGGCTCGTCGTGCTTCCAACCGAGACCGTCTATGGTCTTGCCGCCGACGCCGCGAACGAGATGGCCGTGCGCTCCATCTTCATCGCCAAAGGACGCCCCAGCGACAACCCGGTCATCGTGCACTGCCGCGACCTCGCCCACGCCCAGGCGGTGAGTGGGTTGTGGCCCCCCGGTGCGCTGGAGTTGGCGAAGCGGTTCTGGCCCGGTCCATTGACGCTCGTCGTTCCACGCTCGAACGTCACCGCGCCCGCCTGCTCGGCGGGTCTCGACACGGTGGCTCTGCGCGTTCCTGCGCACACCGTGTTCCAGCAGGTCCTGCGCGCTTCCGGGTTGGCCCTTGCGGCACCAAGCGCCAATGTGAGCGGCCGCCCCAGTCCGACACGCGCCGCGGATGCCGCCGCCGATTTGGGCGATTCCATCCTGATTCTCGACGGCGGCCCCTGCGCGGTCGGGCTGGAGTCCAGCGTGGTGGGGTGGCCGGATGGCCGCCCGACTCTGCTGCGCCAGGGAGGCGTCCCGGTGCGTGATCTGGAGGCCATCGTCGGGCCGCTGGCCAACGCCGCGCCGGGCGATCGGCCGCTCGCGCCTGGCATGAAGTATCGCCACTACGCTCCCGCGACACCGCTGCGCGTGGTGGCCGCCGCGGCGCTGCGTTCGCTCTGGGAGGTGGAGCGGCGCCGCTCGACTCGGACCGCTTGGCTGGTCAGCACGGAGTCGGGATTGCGCGGCCCCGACGTCACCGTCATCGCCTCGCGCCACGATGCGGCCGGGTGGGCGCGTCGCCTCTTTGCGGCGCTGCGTGACGCCGACGCGGGCGGCTACGACACTCTCGTCGTCGAGGCGATTCCCGAGGCGGGCCTGGGCGCCGCCGTCATGGAGCGGCTGCGAAAGGCAGCCAGCTCCTGAGTGGGCTTGCGGACCCTGCGCTGCCGCCGAAGCCAAGAAGATCTTGGCAGGCGCCGTTGTTGAGCGTGTCCGGGGTCGGGTCGCCATCCGTGCACCACTCGACGGTGACCGAGGTCCCGAGCGCCACGCCGCCCGAGGTCATGACGACCTGCCATTCGCCCACGGCGGGCGTGAACGGCACCACGATGGTCTCGGTGCCGAGCATCGGGCTGAGCGTCGTGCTGTATTCCTCGCCGTCGGGGCCGGTGACGGTCACGGTGACATCGCTCAGGCCGGCCGCACCCGCTTGTTCTTGTGCGGAGATGAGCAGGCGGCCGACGTCGTGGAGGTCATCGATGTCGAAGGAGCCTCCATCGGTCGTCGCGAGGGTGGAGACGCGGCCATTCACGGCGCCCGCTTCCTGGTCGATGTCCGGTTGCGGCTCCACGACAGGCGTCTCGGGGGTCTCGACGCCCGGAACGGAGACGCCGAAGCTCGGATTGAGTTCGACGCGTTTCACTTCACCTGATTCGTAGTCCACGGTGGCATGGATGCCCATGCCATCGCGGAGCGGAGTGAGAACCATCTCCCAGGTGCGCTCGACGGGGTTGATGAACCAGGCGAGCACCTGTTCGGACTTGCCGACTTGGGCGGCAAACGTTGCGTTGGCGGCGGCGACGTTGGCGGCGGCGGTGTCGGAATCGACGTTCCATGCACCGAAGGCCGCTTCGAGGTCAAACTCTGCAATCTCTTTTGCGGCATCGCCAATGTCCGTGATATTGGCGACCTGCTCCTCGAAGATAATCTGCCGGTCGGCGCCGACGATGACGCCGTACACTCCTTTGGGAGAGAAGTAGGCGTAGACCCAGCCCGGGGCGACGCCATCGCCAACGCGAGCGTCGGAGAGCAGGGCGACGAGCGCTTCCGGGTCGGCGCGCGCGTCTTCTTTCGCTGCCTCTTGGAGAGCCATGCGGGCGGCGGGGGGAATCGTGATGTTCGCCTCAATGCCGAAAACACTCACAAGCTGGGCGTCCGCGTCCCATGCGTTTGCGGCGTTGTCGGCGATGCTGAGCAGTCCTTTTGCGGTCGCTCCTCCTCCGCCGACGCAGCCGGCAAGAAGGGCGACAAGCAGAGAGACAGCAACGATTGATGCGCTTTTCATGGCGGCAACCAAAGGAACACCCAAGGGGGCCGTTTTGACCCTTTCGGGGCATTCGTTTGAGTGTGCTCTTACGGTTTCAGCTGCCGCATGCGCTCAGCGATGATGCCCATTGCGGTGGCGGTCTCCAGGCTGACGCGCCGCCCGGTGAGTTCCAAGTGGTGCGGCAGAACCTTGAGCCAACCAGGAGGCAGACCGCGTTTACCGAGCCCCATGAGGACGACGAGCGGGGTGCCACGGGCCAGCTCCTGGGCGCGCGGGAAATCCACCGCCTTGGCAGGGTCCGGGCTCGGCGTCGTGGCGATGGGAAGGCCGGGCCAGGTGGGCAGTCCGCCGGTGACCGGAACCCAGTGGATGCGGCTGGCGCCCGCGAGCTCGGTGACGTAGCCTTCGCCTTCGCCGATGTGGGTCTCCTTGGCCGCCTTTTTCACTGTCTCTTCGAGGGTTCCGGGGAAGCCGACGAGGGCGAGGTCGAGGCCGAACGCCCAGCAGAGCGGGGCGGCGCGGCCGATGGCACGCAAGTGGGTTTCGCCGAGATTTCCGTCGTAGGTGTCCACGAGAGCGAGGATGGGGCGACCGACGGCCGTCGGAGCGGCGGGAGCGGTGATGCGGATGTTGGATTCCGGGCGCGAAGGGGGCGGCGCCGGAGCTTTGCCGGTGACAAGCCGCTCGGTCCCTTTGGCAAGATTGGCGAGAACGTTGGTGCGCGCCTTCTCCTCGGGAATTGCGGCAGCGACCGCAGTTCCCTCCGCGAACCAAGCGGCCGCCTTGCCCTTCTCGCCCAGGCGGTCGGCGCGAGCGGCGAGGGCGGCAAGCAGTCGGGCGCGGCTTTCAGGGTCGGTGGGCAGGGCCGCGTGGACGGTCTCCAGGTCGGCCTCGGCAAGGCTGGCGATGACGCCGCGCAGAACCTCAACTTGGCCCTTGGGGGAAAGTTTCGTGGACTCTGCGATGGCGTCGGCCAGGCGCGGGGTCGCGGCGTGGTTGTGGTGGTAAGCGAGAAGCCGCGAGCGCAGCGCGGCGTCGGGCCAACTCATGAGGAGGTCGACCAGGCCGGCGTTCTCGCCGAGCGCCAGAACGCACTTGCCGTCCTCCAACGGGTTGCTGCCCGCAGTCAGGGCGCGGCGCAGCAAGTCCACCATCAAGTCTTCGGGGCACCAGCGCGCCACGTTGGGCAGCGCTGCGGAAAGGTCGGACCCTTCCAGGTCGAGCGTGAGGCGGACGAGCGAGCGCTGGAAACGGTCCAACGTTTCGTCCATGTCGTCGCCGTTGCGCCAGCTTGGGCCCCGTTTGGCGAGAGTGGCGATGACCTCGGCGCGGCGCCAGCCACGTTCCACTTGGCCGACCAGTCCGGCCACTTCGCCAAGGACGTTGCCCGCTTGGTCTTCGGGCACGAATTCGGAGAGCGCAAAGAGCGCCTCGGCGGCGTGCGATGGCTCCTCGATGGCGCGCGCCTCGCGCAGCAGGAACACCATGGGGCGGCCGCCCCGTTTGGCTTCCTGAATCAGGGCGCGGACGATGCTTGGCGCGTGGGCCATCGGCTCTTGGACGCCGCTCCCCTGCTTGAAGTTACGGAGGGCAGAGCGACCGACGAAGTCGCAGATTGCGCAGATTTCACAGATTGGTTGTTGGCGTAGAATCTGAGGAATCTGAGAAATCTGTGACCAATGCGGCCCATCGGTGGTTAGAGCATTCGTGCGAGCTCGGAGGCGAGAGAGGCCGCATCGGTGACGGGTCGGCTGCAGGCGTTGCCGCGGCAGAGGTAGACGGCAGGGCTCGGTACGGGGGGATATTCACCCGAGTGAGGAGCGCGCACCACGAGGCCGGGTGCGGCGAGAGCGAGCGCGGCCTGCCACAGCGGTTCCCCCGCGGCGGCACCGACGACGACCGCTTTGGTGGGCTCGAGCAGGAGCCATTCGATGCCGAGCAGGAACTGCCCAATCAGGTTGCCTTCGGCGGCCACAAGTTCAGCATCGCCCAGGACGCGCGCGGCCCGTTCTGCGGCGGTGCGGCAGGCGGCAGCAAGCGCCTCGTCTTCGCTCTGCCATGCCACCTCGACGAGGAAGCGCACCGCCAAACCGTTCTCCTCGAGCGGGCGCCGGCGTTGGGCGAACACGCCTGCTGCGGCGGGGTCTTTGCTGTGCGCCCAGAAGCCGCCCTCCGGCGCCTGGAGGTTCGCCAGCATCCAGCGCGCCACCCGCTCCGCCTCGACGGCCCACGATGGGTCGCCGGAGCCCTGGGAGAGGGCGAGGAGGGCGCGTCCCATTGCGGCGTTGTCGCGCAAGTGAAGAATCGCATCCGGACGTTCGGCGTGCCGGAAAGCGCCCGACGGCTCTTGGTGGGTCGCGAGCAGGCGGCGTGCGGCGCGGGCGGCTGCGACCAAGGAGCTGGTCTCCCCGGTGGCGGCGGCGTGGCGGGCGAGGGCGTGCAGGAGTTGGCCGTTCCAGTCGGCGTAGATGGAGCGGTCCAGTTTCGGCAACCCGAGGGTGCGCCGCTTGGCGTCGCTTTGCCCATAGTAACGCTCGCCCTTCACGGTGGAGCCATCGGGGCGGGTCGCATCGGCGTCCTGGCTGGTGAAGAAGGGGCCCTCGGCGGATTGCAGCCACGTCGTGAGGTAGCGCACCTGCCGGTTGGCGGCGTCGCGGTACGACGCGTTGCCGGTGCGTTGCCACGCCTCGGTGAACGACGCCAGGCTTGCGGCCTGCACGGTGGCGATCTTCTCGAAGTGCGGTGTCGTCCAGCCGTGGTGGGTGGAGTACTGGTAGCAGCCGCCCCACACCGGGTCGAGAAGTTGCGTCATGCCCGCAAGCGTCTGCTCGGCGCGGCGGCGGCCCGCCTCGTTGCCGCGCGCCGCCTCCAGCCAGGACGCCTCAAGCGGTCCGGGATGGGGGTACTTCTGGAAGCCGCCCCAGCCGCCCACCTTGCGGTCGTAGAAGCGCAGCAGCGATGCGGCGACCTGGTCGCGTAGTTCCACCAGGTCGCCCGTCACCGCGGGGCGAGCCGGCGGCACGACGGCGCGGCGCAGGGTTCCCGCCTTCGCCTGGGCGGCCACCGACTGCAGCAGCTCGCGAAACGGAGCCGCCTCCTGGTAGCCGCGCAGTTCGGTGAACGGCTCAGAATCCGGCGTCAGCAGGGCGTTGGCGGGCCAGCCCCATTCGCCGTAGCGCTCCGCCAGGTCGGGCCGCGCATCGGCATCGACGCGGATGGCGATGAAGGAGCGCAGAGCTTCCTGGACGGCGCGGTCGCCAAACGTCTCCTTGTCCATGACGTGGCACCAGTGGCACCACCCCGCTGCGACGTTAACGAAGATGGGTTTGCGCTCACGCTGGGCCGTGGCAAACGTCGCGGCCTCCCACGGTCTCCAGTCGATGCCGGCGGGAACCGTCACGGCTCCACGGTCGCCCCCGGCGGCAAAAAGGTTGTTGAGGGGGATGTGCGGGAGGCCGCTCAGCTCAGGACCACCGGCTCGTCGCCGGCATCCACGAACGCCTGTGCCAGAATCTCCCCGGTCACGCGGACGGGGGCCAGGAGGGTGCGGGCGTCCTGCTCGGCCAACTCCAGAACGAATCGGAGGTCGCGCTCGCCCTCCTCGAGGAAGAGGTCGGTCGTCTCCACGGTGATGCGGTCGGTGCCGTGCACGAAGAGCGCCTCGCGGCCCTCCCCGCCGTCGCCGTCGAGGACGAAAACGCGCAGGTTCACCTCAGAGCGCGCGGTGGAAGACTCCAGCCGCAACTCGCCTGAGAGGCGCCAGAACAGGGCGCCAGCGTCGTGCACGGTGCGCTCCATCGGCGGCGCTTCCAAGCCAGGGTTGAGCTCCGGGACGCTCGGGTCGCGGAGGTTGGAATCGAGGAGGCGCCAAGACTCGTCGAAGAGACTGCAGGTCGTGGTGCCTGGGACGCCGCACGGCTCGGCCCCCAAGTTGCCGCTCCAGCTCACGGTGTGGTTGACTGGGATGACGCGCAACGCGACGACGCTTCCCGCCGCACCGGTGTCTGCCTCGACCGGTGCGGCCGGAACCGATGCGCAGCCCGCCAGGAGGAGCGCCAGAGCGAGAGGGACAATCGCGAACCGCACGACCGAACCGCGCCGCTCGTTCACTTAAGGGCTGTGGCGATTTTCCGCAACCGTTTGCCGCAGAGCGTTCAGCGACCCTTTCGGGCCGGCTTCTTGGGTTTGGGTTTGCCCTCGCCAAGCCAGGCCGTGCGCGCGCGCTTTGCGGCGGAACCCTTCGTCGGCGTGAGCTTGAAGGTCTCTTTGGGGGATTCCGAGAGCGGGACCTGGAAGCTGCGCAGACGGCCTTCGCGGAACGCGGCGATTTCGACGCGGTCGCCGGGCTTGCGGCTGGCGACCCGCTCTGCGAACGCCTCGGGATTCCATTTTGTTCCGAGCGCGGCGACAATCTCGTCGTCCGGCTGCAAAACACCCGCCGCTGGGCGGTCCTCCCAGATGCGCGCAATCTGCGCCGTCCCCGGCTTGAACTCCAGGCCGAGGCCGAGCTTCTTCTTGGGATCCTTCCACTCTGCCTTCATCGTCCAGCCGAGCGTGCGGAAGGCGGCGGCGATGGGAAGCTCCTCGGTGCCGTCCACCCAGCGTGCAATCTTGCCGCCGAGGTTGAGGCCGGTCGCCTGCTCGACCAGGTCGGGCAGCGCGTCATCGGTGAGACCCACGCCGGTCTTGCCATGCTTGCGCCAGATGTGCCGCATCACCGCGTCGAGGCCACCCTTCACCTTGCGGCGGCGCAGTTCGGCATCGAGGCAGAGCCCGACCCACATGCCTTTGGCGTAGTAGCTGACGTTGCGGTTGACGTTGTGCTCGTGCGGCTGGTAGAGCAGCGTCCAAGTGAGGCGACTTGCCTGTGCCACGCTGATGCGTTTGCGCCCGAGCGCCTTGTGGTACCCCTCGAGGTCTTCGCCCACCAGTTTGGCCCACGACGCGCCGTCCACCACGTTGGAGCGGTGCAGGAGGGGCAGCTCGTAGTAGCTGGTGAATCCCTCAAAGAGCCAGAGAAGGTCCGTGTAGGTCTCGCTCTGCAGCGGGTAGGGCTGGAAGGCGGCGGGAAGAATGCGCTTGACGTTCCAAGTGTGGAAGAATTCGTGTGCGACGAGTGGGTAGAACCGTGTCTGCAGTTTCTCGTCTGAGAGCAGATGGCTCGGGTCGATGCCGAGAACCGTTGAGTTGCGGTGTTCGAGGCCGCCGCCGTACCCTTCTGCGACGTGGCTGAGGAAGGTGTAGTGGTCGTAGGGAGCCTCGCCCCAGACCGCAATGGTCGTCTTCGCGATGGCGGCCATCTCCTTGTCCACGCGGACCCAATCGACGCCGGCGGGAGCCTTCCAGACGACGTGGCGATGGGGTTTTCCTGCCACGGTGAAGCGGCGCACGGCGTAGTCGGCAGCCGGTCCCACCTCGATGGGGCAGTCGATGAGATGGTCGTAGTCCTCGGCCACGGCGAACGTGCCGTCGAGCCGCGCGGTCTCCAAGCCGGACCATTGGCTCCACGGCTTGGGTTTGCGCAGCGTCACCTTGTGCGGCAACGGCCGGCTGGCAGCATCGTAGAGAACCAAGGTGGCTGGGAAGAGATGGGCGTGGTCGCTCGTGACATGGCTGGTGTCCACGGTGAGTTCGCGGCAGTAGACATCGTAGGTGAGCGTGACCGCTTTCCCGGCAGCGGGCACCGCCCAGGAATCCTTCGTCGGCTGCTCCACCGGGACCCGCTTGCCCGCCACCGTGGCGGTGAGGTCCTGGACGTGCCGGCCGAAGTCGCGAATTTTGTAGGATCCCGGAACCCAGGCCGGCATCGAGAAGGTGCGCGTCTTGCCCGGGGCGGCGGGGAAGTTGAGCGTGACGCGCACCAGATGCGTTTCGGGGCGGGTGACGTCGAAGGCGACCTGGACTTGGGGGGGCACAGGTGGGCGAGTCGGCGGGCCGGTTTAGCCGCGACGCTTCACGCCACCAGCGTAACTTTCTGGCAGGCGGGGCAGCGCAGTTTGAGCGGCCGCACCTTGGGGGCGAGGAGGATGGCGTTGCAGGTTCCGCACGCTCCCTTCGCCATCCCCTCGGGCGTTTTGGCGTTGCGCGCCACTTCGCGCGCCAAGACGGTGGGGGGCTCGCTGGGGGCGCGCAGGCTGGCGCGCGGCACGGCGACCGCCTCGACGGAGGCGAACTCGACAGGGCCTTTGCGCGCTTCGCCGCGCGTCACACCGGTCGGCCCCTTGCGGCTCGGCCAGCCCTTCGTGTCCTGGGTAAGGTTGCGGTTGGGCGGAGCCGGCACGGCGCCGCGCGCGCGACGGGCAGGCGGCTCCGGTTCGGACTCCGCGTCCGCCTCGGCATCGAGGTATTCCACGTTCAGGTCGCGCACTGGGCGCGGCGCCCCGGCGGGTCCGGGAGCCGGAGCGTTCGAGGACGCAGTGCGTCCCGACACGCCGCGCAAAGCGATGGCGAAGAGAACGATGAGAGCGGCGCCGACCAGGCCGCAGCCAAGCGCAAACGCGGCGGCACTGTTGCGGGTGTAGGCGACGGCGAACGCGGCGATGCCGAGCAGGCCGACGACCAGGAAGACGATGGCGAGGATGCGATAGCCGCCCCGCCCGATGCCCTCTTGCATGGGAGTGCCCACTCCGGGAGGCGCCCTTCAGGCTTGCGAAGCGATACGACCTGTCGCAGATGACGCAGATTTCTCAGATTCCGTACAACCGGAACAATCTGAGAAATCTGCGTCATCTGCGACAAAGAAGGGCGCTACTTCGAGGGCTTCAGGACTTCCACATCGACGCGGAAGCTCTGCGAGGCCAAATCGACGCTGCCTTCCTTCATGCCCTTGATGGTCGCCTCGGCGGCCGCTTTCAGGGCGGCTTCGAGCGGCTTCTTCGACTTGATGGCGTCGGCGAGGACATGCTCTGCCTCGGAGGCGCCCTTGCCGAGAGCGATGCCGACGCGGTCGGTGGCGTTGCCGTCGACGTCGCAGTGGTAGATGACGGGGGTCTGGCCGTAGCGGTCGAAGCCGGCGACGATGATGCCGACACCGAGCGGGCGGCGGTAGCTCATGCCAAGCTGGTGCAGGTAGTCCGAGAGCGCGAGGCTGACCTCCTTGGGGGAGACTTCGCTGCCGAGCAGGAATTTGTGGTTCACGGCGAGGTCACGCAGCGTCTGGCGAATCTGGTTCGTGTCGCCGCCGTGGCCGGTGACGAGGACGACGCAGTCCTTGCTGACGCGGATGACCTTGTCGGCGCCGGTGAAGAGCTGGGCGCCCTCGCGGTTGACGGTGGCGACGACGACGCCCTGCTCGTTGCGGGCCGCGAGGATGGGGAGGCCCATGCTGACGGCGATGCGGGCGAACTTGATGGCGGGAACAGCGCCCGACTCGTCGAAGTGCAGGTAGGCCATGTCCACGGGCGGCTTCACGATTTCACCTCGAGCGTGTCTTCGGTGACTTCGGTGCTGAAGGTGAAGGTCTTCAGGCTGGAGGGGCCGGAGTTGGGGAGCACGAAGACGACGTAGCCGTTGCCCGATGCGACATCGCGCTGCGTCGAGGCGCGCACAGCGCGCTTGGCCAGCTCCACGGCGTCCTTCAGGTTCTTGATCTTGGCCCAGTCCGCGGACTCAAGCACACCGACGGCGGGGCCGGTGCCGGAGCCGGTGACGGTGAAGTCCTTCTTGCTGATGAGCGAGCCGTCGCCGCCGACGTCCCAGAGGTGCGTGCCGTCGGAGCCGCGCGTAGCGAGGATGAACTGGCCGTACACGCCGCCCGAGCGTTGGATGGTGTAGGAGGCGAGTTTGGCGAGCTCCTGCGGCGAGAGCGCCCAGCCGCGCCGCGTCTTGAACAGCTCCAGGTTGAGGCGCAGCAGGTGGGCGTAGGCCTGGGCCTGCGCGACCGAGCCGGCGATGGTGATGGCGGAGTCGTCGTCGAGAGGCTCAATCTTCACGACGTCTTTG
Source organism: Thermoplasmatota archaeon (assembly GCA_038046785.1). GTDB lineage: Archaea > Thermoplasmatota > E2 > JACPAO01 > JAHFTW01 > JAHFTW01. The sequence goes on along the minus strand of JBBSVM010000003.1, from coordinate 245,322 downwards.
TCCGCGACGTAGTAGCCCATCGTCGCGCGGCGGTCCGTCGCCAGGACGATGCCCTCGGGCGTCTTGATGCCGACCGTTGTCGTCATTGCGTCCGCTTAGGTCAGAACTTCGTAAAAAGCGATACGTTCGGGGCGAAGAAGCATTTTCCCGTTTTACAGGAGGCGGATTTGCCGGCTGGGGCGAAGGGCCGTCGGCGCCGAAATGGCGATGCCGAGTTGCCGCGCCACGATGGGGTCGAGCGCCGCCAGGAAGCGTGCCTCTTCTCCACGCCCGATGGTCGCCCCCGCCGCCCCCGGGTGGCCACCGCCAGCACCCCCAACGCTTGCCGCCGCTTCGCGCAGCGCCACGCTGAGGTCGATGCGTCCCTTCAGCCCGTTCGGGGCGCGCGAACTGACCTTCGTTCGGCCATCCGGTGTCCAGGCGAACGCGATGAGAGGGAGATCCTGGCGCAGTCCGAGAGGGCCGCCGAGCGCCATGCCGGCGACGATGCCGACGACGGTGTCGCGCACGGCATCCTCGAGGTGGACCCACTGCACTCCTGCGAGTTCCTGGATGGGCCGTTTCGCGAGGGCATCGAGTGCGCCAACCAGGTGTTTGCGGTGGCCGTCGAGAAGGTCGAGCGCCTCCTCGAACATCGCGCCGCGGTCGCCGCGCGCCACCGCGATGCCGACGTCGGGGCGGTCGTAGCGCGCCGTGCTGTTTAGCAGCGTTCCGAACTCCTGCAGCTCCCGCGTCGGCCCGTGCGGTTCGCGTCGGATGCGGATGACGGTGCGCCAGAGCCGCGGCAGCTCGCTGGCAAGTCCTGCGTCGAGGAGACGCTCGGCCAGGGCAGAGCGCACCGCGCGTTGCTGGGTCTCAGAAAGGGTGCTCCAGCTCCGCGAGGCCGCCACATCGACGCCGCAGTCGCGCAGGAGCCGTTCGGCCCCGGTCGCATCGCCGGCAACACCAGGGATGGCGGGCTCGTTGGCGAGGCTCAGGAACTTGGTGAGGGCGCGCGTCTCGGGGCCGAAGAACGACAAGTCGATGCTGGCTTCAACGAGTCCCGCCGCGATGGCCGCTTCGAGGTAGCGGAGGTTGATGCCGTGCAGCGGGCGGTCCTGTCGGTCCGCGGTGGCGCCCACCAGTGCCAACGGCAGCAAGTCAAGGCTGCGCGCGTCGAGGGCGTGCGCGACCACGAAAGCGCAGCCAGCGCCCGACACCTCGCCGCCGTCGAGGCCGTCGAGCAGGGGGTTGACGTGCGGGAACGCCTCCTCGCCGCCGTCGCGCACCAGTTGGTGGTGGTCGCACACCAGTTTGGGCGTGGCCGGGAAGTGCATGTAGGCGGTGGAGCCGAGGTCGCAGAACCAGAGCGCCGCGTGACCTTCGTCCTGGAGCTGCGCAACATGGTGCGCGTCGAGGGATTTCACCGGTCGCATGCGGCATGGCACCTTGGCGCGCGCCAACGCCTCCGCCGCGATGGCTCCCGAGGTAACGCCGTCGGCGTCGATGTGGTGGACCACGGTCACGGTGCGGCCGGCGGCGCCTTGCTCACGCACCCAGCCGGCGCCCTGGGCGGCGCGGGCTGCGAAGGAGGCGGGAAGGTCCACGGTTGGCCGAACGTCGGCCGCCTCTTCAAGGGTCGCGGCCAGGGTGAAGCTACTTGACGATTGGCAACTCGAGGACGAGTTCGTCGAGGAGGACGGCGCCAGGAAGCCGTTCGGCGTTGCCGAAGAACATCGGCGTCACCGTGCTCGCAACAAGCGTCAGAGTCTCGCCTGCTTTGAGGCGAACACCGACCCCGCCCAAGTCCAATTCGAACGCGTAGTCGGTCACCGGGCCGGCAACGCGGATGGGGAAGACCTGGTCATCCACGATGGATTCGAACGGGTCGTTGCGGCTGGGCACTTGCAGGCTGAAGTAGACGATGGCGTCGGCGCCCGCCGCGGTCAACATCCCCTTCAAGTGCGGGATGCCGGCGACGACGGTGTCTGCCTCAGCCGTGAACAGGTCGACGGACAGGCTCGCCCCTGCGGGGGCCTGCGCGATGGCAAGCGGTCCGCCCACATCGAAGCTCTCCACCACCGTTGTCTCGAGTGGGAACGTTTCGCCGGTCACCGCCGTCTCATCTTCGAGGGAGATGCAAACACGCGGACCGGTCGAGACGTTGAGACCGAGGAGATGTTTCTGGTGCCAGGCGATGCCAAGCTGCTTGACCGTCCCGCACGGGTGGCCGCCCGCAACACCCTGGATGCCGACGTCGTAGGGCAGTTGCCCGGGCGCCTGCGAGGCGGTGTGAAGAATGTGACCGTCCAGGTGCGTGGCGAGTGCCGCCGTGACGTTGTTGGCCTCCAGGATGCGCAAGTTGGCGACCGCCTGGTTGAGCGGGAAGAGCGTGTCGGGCATGCCCTGAATCAGCAACGTGGGGATGGTGAGCCGTTCGGGGTAGGCGGCTGGGCTGGAAGCGTGCAGGCTGGACTCCAGGTCGGGGACGCCGGGGGCTTGGCCGGCGGGGAATGTGTTGGTTGCGGTCGCCCAGGTCCAGCCGGCGTGGAAGTCGTTGGAGAAGGTGATCGGCTTGATGGTGTTGCCCGCCAGGTAGAACAGGTCCACCCAACCGGATTTGATGGCACCGTTGGGCGCCAAAGCGTCCACGATGTCGTTCCAGGTGATCTCGGGCACGATGGCGTCGAAACGCGGATCGAAGATGGCGCCCATCATCTGGAAAGCGCCGCCGTAGGAGCCGCCGATGCCGCCAAGCACCGGGTCACCTGGAGACTCCATCAGAATCCAGTCGAACGTTGCGATTTCGTCCACGACGCGCAGGACATCCTTGACCTCATAATCGGGGCTCATGAACTGCACTTCGGAACTGCCGCGAGCGTCGCCATGGCCGCGCTCATCGAAGCTGACGACGCCAAACCCGGCCGCGACGTAGTCCTTGAAGGCATCCTGCGCCTTGGTGCGGCTGCCGGTGAAGCCGTGGCTGTGCAGAAGCATCGGAACCGGCTGGGTCGCGTTGGCGATGAGCGGCTTGTGCACGGTGACGGGAATCAGGTGGCCGTCGAACGACTCCAGCTCCAACTCGATGAGCTCGCTTGCTCCATCATTGGGGAAATGGGGCAAAACGGGTTCGGCAGGAAGCGGGGTGGGCTCCAGAGTGGGCGTTGACGTTGGGAGCGCAGAAGGGGCGGGCGATTCGCTCGTGGACTGCGAGGCACCAAAACAGCCGGCCAAGGGGACGAGCAAGAGAGACGCCGCAAGGGCGAACCACCGCATACGCGACTAGCATTCGCTGGACTACATAATGCCTGAGGTTGGCTCCGACAAGGTTTCACGGCCGCCCATCTTGCGGTGTGCGTGCAGCCGCTTGGACCGTGGACAAAACGGGCCGCCATCCTCGCTGTCGTCTCCCCGGTTCTGTTTGCCGCGGCGATTGTTCTGCTCCGCACGCCGGCGCCCCTCGCCGACCGGTTGGGCGGCGCGGCCTTGCTGGGGGCTCCTCTTGCGGCCATTGTGGGCGTGCTCCTTGCCGTCGTGGCGCTGCGCCGGAAAGAGCGGCCCGGGCCGGCACGGCTTGCCGTGACCGTCAATGGGCTCCTCGCGTTCCTGTTCGTGGCCTTCTTGGTGCTCCTCATCCAGGCCATCCGGACCTTCAACTGACCCCGACCGCTTATCAGGCCGCGACAGGTGGGCAACGCGCCATGGACCCGGTTCTTGCCAAAATGCTGGACCTGAAGTACTTCCACGCCAACGGCTACACGCGCAAGATTTGCCCGACTTGCAAGGACCCGTTCTGGACCACCGACGCCGAGCGCACGCTGTGTGGCGACTCCAACTGCGTCGAGTATGACTTCCTCGGCCACCCGCTCACCACGAAGCCGCTGTCGGTGCCGGAGATGCGCAAGGCGTTCCTGAAATTCTTCGAGGCCAAGGGGCACAAGATTGTCCCCCGCCAACCGGTCGTGGCGCGCTGGCGTGACGACATCTACCTCAACATCGCAAGCATTGCGAACTACCAGCCGCACACGACGTCGGGCGAGGTGCCGCCGCCCGGCAATCCGCTCGTCGTGAGCCAGCCCTGCATCCGCCTCAACGACCTCGCCAACATCGGCCGCTCGGGCCGCCATTTCAGCACGTTCGAGATGATGGGCCACCACGCCTTCAACAGCAAGGCGTGGGGCGAGAAGTACTGGACCGAGGAATGCGTCGCCTACGGCGTCGAGTTCCTCACCAAGACGCTCGGTCTCGACAAGCAGCGCATCACCTTCAAGGAAGGCACCTGGAACGGCGGCGGCAATGCCGGCCCCTGCGTCGAAGTGTTCGCGGGCGGTCTCGAGGTGGCCACGTTGGTGTTCATGTGCCTCGAGCAGATCGAGCCGGCCGACGCGAAGCCGGGCGAGGCCACCTACACCATCAAGGGCGAAACCTACCGCATGATGGACCTGCGCATCATCGACACCGGTTGGGGCCTCGAGCGCCTCGCCTGGGCCTCCACCGGGACTCCGACGGCGTACGACACCGTCTTCCCGGAGGCCATCGCGCACATCAAGAGCCTCGCCGCCACCAAGGTGCGCGACGACGAGAAAGCAAAGCGCATCATCACCGAGCACGCCCGCGTCCAGGGCATCCTCAACCTCGACATCGGCCAGAAGCTCGACGGCCTGCGCTGGGAGGTCGTGAAGCGACTCGCCAAGCATGGCATCGAAACCAACGTCGCCGAACTCAACGACATCATGGGCCCGGTCGAGTCGCTGTACGGCCTGTGCGACCACATGCGCTGCCTCTCGTTCATGGTGGGCGACGGCATCGTCCCCTCCAACGTCAAAGCGGGCTACCTCATGCGGCTCGTCACGCGCCGCGCGCTCCGCTACATGGAAGTCCTCGGCGTTTCCGCCCCTCTTGGCGAACTGGTTGCCTGGAACCTCGACAAGCTCGTTCCGCAGTTCCCGGAATTCAAAGCGGCCATCCCGCGCGCCAAGGAGATCTTCGCCCTCGAGACGGAGCGCTACCACGACTCGCGCGACAAAGGGCTGCGGCTCGTCGAGCGCACCCTGCAGAAAAAGAAGGAACTCAGCAGCGACGACCTTGTGGAACTCTACGACACGCACGGCCTCGCGCCCAACACGGTCGCGGAGGCGGCAGCCCGGCTCGGCATCGCCATCGCCATCCCGGACGATTTCGACATGCAGCTCGCGGCGCGCCACAGCAAGGCCGCCAAGGCCAAGGAGAAGACGCTCGGCCTCGCCCTCCCCGAGACGGATTTGCTCTACTACAAGGAGCAGGACAAGCGCAGCTTCACCGGCAAAGTGCTCTGGTCGGGCCCCGTCGACGGCAAACCGGCTGTCGTTCTCGACAAGAGCTGCTTTTTCGCCGAGACCGGCGGTCAGCCCGGCGATCGCGGCGTTCTCAAGACGCTCGATGGACGCACGGTTCAAGTGCTTGACACCACGAAGGATGGCAAGCATGTCCTGCACCACGTCTCGGAGCCCATCCCGGTCAACGTCTCCGTGCACGGCGAAGTGGATTGGAAACTGCGCATGGAGCACACCCGCAGTCACACCGCGACCCACATCATGAACCAGGCCGTGCGCCGCGTTCTCGGTGCTCACTCCTGGCAGGCGGGGACGCAGAAGTCCAACGACTGTGCCCGCGTCGACATGACCCATTGGCGCCGCCCCAGCGCGGAGGAGCTCGCCCGCATCGAACTGCTCGCCAACGAGATTGTCCAAGATGGTCGCAAGGTGAGCCGCACCTGGCTCAAGCGCGAGCAGGCGGAGGCGACCTACGGCCTGCAACTTCTGCAGGGCGGCGTCCCGAAGGGCCGCGACGTGCGTGTCGTCATGATTCACGGCAAGCAAGTGGACGGCGTCGAAGCGAAGGATTGGTTCGATGTCGAATACTGCGGTGGAACGCACTGCCACACCACCTCCGACGTCGGCCCGGTCAAGCTCTGGCGCACCGAGCGCGTTCAGGATGGCGTCGAACGCTTCGAGTACAGCGCCGGCCCCTACGCCGTCCAGCGCTGGCAGGCCACCGACGCCCTGCTGCGCCAAGCGGCCGAGGAGTTTCAGGTCGCGCCCGGCGAGGTCGCCAATTCCGCCAAGCGTTTCTTCGGAGAATGGAAAGAGCAGCGCAAGCAGCTCGAGACCCTCAACGCTCGGCTCGCGGAACTGGAAGGAAAGGAAGCGGCCAGCAATGCGCAGGTCGTGAACGGCGTCAAGCTCATCGTCGCCACCATCCCATCAGCCGTCCTCCAAAAATCGGCGCAAGAGATGGTTGCGCCCGGCAAGACGGTCGCACTGCTCGCCTCGACCGATGGCGGGGTCCGTCTCGTCTTCGCGCGCTCCGCCGACGTCGCCGTCGACATGGGGGCGCTGCTTCGCGAGCTCATCCCGATGGTGGGCGGAAAGGGCGGAGGCCGCCCCGACTTCGCCCAAGGAGGAGGCACGGATGCCGCGAAGGTGCCGGAGTGCCTCGCTGCGGCGAAGGCGAAGGTTGCGACGCTGCTCTAATCCGCCAGCAAATCATCCGGTGATGTAAGGGGGCCGAAGCCAAGGGCCGCTCCTTGGAATCCTGCCATCAGCTCCGCGGAAGCATAGGTCAACTCCACTGTGTACCGTCCGCTGCTCGCTCGATACGAGCGGAAGGTGTCCGACTCCGTCAAGATACCCGCTGCGTCCTCGACAAGAAGCTGGTGCGGGCGCAAGACCCAGGTGTCGGATGCGGCCGGGGTCGTGATGGTCGCCACGCCGATGCCGACGCGGTTGAGCAGCAGGTCGCCGCCGGCATCAAGCAGCAGCCAACCCTCAGGAGACACAAGGTCCACGTCGACACGCCCCGCCACGCTCGCCCCTGCGGGGTCGAGAAGTCCGGTATGCGCGCGCACGAGGCCCATCGAGCCTTCTCCGAACAGGACGGCTTCGCGGCTGCCGGAGAACGACCACGCGACGGGGTCGTCGCAGGCGAGGCGGACAGCGATTGTGGCATTGGCGAGCGTTTCGTCGGCCCAGAACGGCGGGCCATCAGGCGGCAGATGCAGGCCGGCGGCGCCGACCGTGAAGTTAGCAGACCCCGCGACGGCAAGGTTCACCCCGATACGGTCGGCCCACTGGAACGGATAGCCGACACCCGCATCTTCTCCGATTCCCGCCACCTCCGCGGACACCGAGACTTCGCCTGTCCGTTGCCCAGAGCCAAGCGTGAAACGGTTGCCGTTCGGCGTATCCCACCCCACCACGAAGGGCGGCTGGAGGCGCGGGATCGAACCGGTGGCAGCCGCGAAGGCATCGCAAGTTGTGTCTCCCACCACGTTGATGCGCAGGGCAACGTCGCCCTCGAGAGCGGCGGACCAGGTCAAGTTGCGGGCGTCCACCGAGACAACAGTGGGGAGGGAAAGAGGGTCCTGCGTCGTCAGCCCGGGCTCGCCCTGCGGCGATTGGAGACAGCCGGCAAGAAGGATGAGAAGGGCAGGCACCGTGGGCCGCATTCAGCCCAGCAGATCCTGGTGGCACCATGAAGTTTTCTCTGCTACAGTTGCGGCCGGCGCCGCTACGTCGCCGGTTTCAGTTTCGCCTGCCACGCCTTGCGGAACTTCTGCAGTTTCGGCCGCACGATCGCGAGGCAATAGCCTTGCAGCGGGTTGTTGGCGTAGTAGTCTTGGTGATATGCTTCGGCAGGATAGAACGTCGGCGCGGGGGCGACCTCGGTCACGATGGGGCGGTCCCACACCTTCTCCTTGGTCAACTCCGCGATGAGAGCTTTGGCCGTCGCCTCCTGCTCGGCGGAGTGGGTGAAGATGACGCTGCGGTACTGCGTGCCCTGGTCGGCTCCTTGCCGGTTGAGCGTGGTCGGGTCGTGCAGCGTGAAGAACGCCTCCAAGATGGTTCGATAGTCGAGAAGGGCAGGGTCGAAGGTGACCTGGACCACTTCGGCGTGGCCGGTTCGCCCCGTGCAGATGGCCTCGTAGCTCGGGTTGGCTCCAACACCGCCCGCATAGCCGCTCACGGCAGAATGGACACCCTGCAGCTCCCGCATCGGCGCCTCGATGCACCAGAAGCAGCCGCCGCCGAGCGTCGCCAACTCCGTCTTCGCCATGCATCGTCGAACGGCTCGTTGCGCATCAACGTGCGCTTCCGGGCATCGGCAGCCTGAAGCGACCGCGTTGACCTTGCAGATTGTGGTGACCTGGAACCGCGTCTGCGCCATCGCCGCCCTGGCGTGGGGGGTCACCGTCGCCGGAGCTGGCCTCGTCCACACAATCGCGTCCGCCAACACGGCCATCACCGAACGCGGCGGCCTCGACAACCGTTTCGCGCTCATGTTCGCCGTTGGCTCGACGCTGCTCCTCGCGGGAGCGGTATTGGCGGGAACAACGCACTGGCTCTGGCAGGGCCGCCGGTTCATCGTCGCCATCCCGGCGGCCGGTTTCATCCTGGGCTATTTCCTGATTCTTCGCCACGCGGTGGGTCCCGCCGGCATCGCCATCGCAGCAGCCGTCTTCCTTTTGCTTGCCGTGCCTGCCCGGAATCGCCGCGCGTTTGTTCAAGCCGCGTGAGCGATTCAGGTCTCGGCGGGCTTGTCGGGCACTGGTGCAGGAGGTGAATCCGACGCGGCACTCTCCGCGGGCGGCGTGTTGGCCGGCGCACCGTCGGTCGCGGCGGCGTCGCGCGGCTTGCGTTGGCGCCGTTCACGGGGTTGGCGCGGCTGCTGCGGAGCGTCGGATGCTCCGGCGGGAGCAGCCTGGCCCGCCTTACCAGACGGGTTGGGCGCGTTCGGGTCGGCGGCACCGGGTTCGCGCGGCTGGCGCGGCTCGCGGGGCTTGCCATTCCGGGGTTTGCGGTCTCCTCCTTTGCGCCCGTCGCTGCGGCCGCGTCGGTTTTGGGGGCGGCCATCGCCCCAGTTTCGCACCGGGTCGGGCCGAGGCGCCGCGAAGGCCATCTCGGGGTCCATGACCGTCTGCATGAATTTCTTCGTGTCCCATTTCCATTCCAAGAAGAGGATGCCGGCCGGGCTGGAGTGCGCAACGATGTAGCCGCTCAGCGCGAACGGTTTCCCGGTCGCTGGGATGCCGAGATAGATACCGTCGTGCGTTCCGGCAAACGTCCAGGTGATGACGTGCCGGCCGGAGCCGCCGGTCGCTTCGAGTTTGAAGGCGCCGTCGGAAAAGCCGGCGAAGAAAGAGTCCAGGATGGCCACTTGGCCGTCAAGGTCGAGGGGGCGCCCGTTGGCACGTCCCGTGAACGTGGAGGCCAGGCTGGCGCGCACGCCCGCCGCGTCCTTGGTCTGGATGGCGGCGACGAACCGTTCAATCGTCATCGGCCACCTCCGCGTCCGCCCGCATTGCGTCCGCCAGCGGGCGGGTAAGGGGTCTTGGCGCGTCCAGCCTCGGCGTCGCCGCGCACCGGGAGGCCAAGCGCTTTGCGGGCCGCCTTGGCGTCCGCCTTCTCCTTGCTGCTGGTCGGAGTCATGCGCTTGCGACTCGGGTCCATGCCATGAGGTTTGCCACCGCCGCTCCCCGTTTCGCAACGTTTGTCCGGACATGAGCAGCAGATTTTATGTTGCATCGCAGCCAAGGGGTTGCGATGGATGAGTCGGAACGGCCGCCAAGAGGGCGCAGCCCGGGCAGAAGCCCGCGCCTCCCGATGAGCAACGATCGCGATTCCATCTTCTTCGAGGCGTACAACGGCACGCCGCCCTGGGACATCGGCCGCGCCCAGCCCGCGTTCGTGGAGTTGGCCAACCAGGGCCACATCACCGGTTCGGTGTTGGACCTCGGCTGCGGCACCGGCGACTTGGTGATGGAGATGGCGGAGCGCGGCCATGAGGCGTGGGGCGTCGATTTCGTGCCGCGCGCCATCGACCAGGCGCGGGCCAAGGCTCGTCTGCGCGGGCTGGAGAAGGAATCCACCTTCCTCGTTGGCAACGTCCTTGAGGCGGCCCACCTGGGGCGAAGCTTCGGCACCCTTCTCGACTGCGGGCTCTACCACGCGTTGAGCGATCCGGAGCGCGAGCTCTACGCGCAGCAGCTCCTGGAGCTGGCCCAGCCCGGAGCCCGCCTGCATGTCATGGCCATGAGCGATTGGGAGGACCCCGCCTGGGGCGGACCGCGCCGCGTCACGCAGGCGGAACTGATGGAGAGCTTCCGCGACGGCTGGCAGCTTGACGACATCGTCGAGGCGCGCTTCCTCGTGGCTCCCGGCTACCGCATCCGCGGCCACGCCTGGCTTGCCAGCTTCGTGCGCGAGGCCAAAGAAGGCAAATCGATGGCAAGGAAAGCGACGCCGAACAAGCCGCGCAAGAAGGCCGCAAAGCCAGCGGTTCCAGAGGTCCTTGCAGCCCCAGTGTAGCGGTTCCGGCGCGGCGAGGTGAGGCGGATGGGTCGCCCGCGGGCGGCGCGTCGGCTTCAATCTCTTTTATAGGCGGTTTTCGTGCCGCGCGTGAGGGGCATGTACCAGCTCAAGGAAGGCCAGATTGCCTACATTCTGCACCGCGTCACCGGCGTCGCGGTCATCCTGTTCCTGTTCGTCCACATCGTGGAGAACGTCTTCCTGCTGATGGGGCGGGACGCTTACAACGCCGCCATCGGCATCTACGACACCTGGTACTTCCGCCTCGGCGAGTTCGCCCTCATCGCCGCCGTCGTCTATCACACCTTCAACGGCCTGCGCATCATCACCATCGACTTCTGGTCCAAGAGCACGCGCTACCAGAAGCAGATGTGGTACGCCGTCATGCTGATCTCCGCCCTCATCTGTCTCTGGGTCGCGAAGATCATGCTGCTCGACTACCCGCACTGGCCGTGGATGGAGAGCGCCCACGCCGCCCCCGCCATGGAGGTGGCCCCGTGAGCAGCCAGTCCTACGTCTCCGGCTCCGCGAAGCCGAGCAGCAAGGGCGAGGTGCGCCTCTGGTACTTCATGCGCATCTCCGGCATCCTCCTCACTTTCCTGGTGCTGTTCCACCTCTGGCTCAACCACATCAAGACCGAGGTCGGGACGCTCAGCTACGATTTGGTCATCGGCCGCTTCCAGGACTTCCCGCTCCTGCGCGTCGTGGACTTCCTCATCCTGTTCCTTGGCCTCGGCCACGGCGTGAACGGCATCAAGCACATCATCGACGACCGCGTCCACAAACCGGGCCAGCGCGCCTTCTGGCTCAGCCTGCTCCTGGTGCTCTTCACCGTCTTCCTCGCCGCGGGCACCGCCGTTCTCTTCGTGCTCCCCACCGGAGGCGCGTAAATGACCTATCACAAGTTTGACGCCATCATCGTGGGCGCCGGCGGCGCCGGCCTCATGGCGGCCTATGAGCTGTCGAAAGAGAAGGGGCTCAACGTCGCCGTCCTCTCGAAACTCTACCCCGTGCGCTCGCACACTGGCGCGGCACAGGGCGGCATCTCGGCGGCGCTTGGCAACGTCGGCGAGGACCAATGGGAGTGGCACGCCTACGACACCGTCAAGGGCAGCGACTTCCTCGGCGACCAGGACGCCATCGAAATCATGTGCCGCGACGCGCCGGAGACCATCCTCCAGCTCGAGCACATGGGCCTCCCGTTCGACCGCCTGCCCAACGGCAAAATCAGCCAGCGCCGCTTCGGCGGCCACACCCGTGACCACGGCAAGGCGCCCGTCGAACGCGCCTGCCACTCCGCCGACCGCACCGGGCACGCCATGCTGCACACCATGTACCAGCAGTGCCTGAAGAACGGTGTCCGCTTCTTCAACGAGTACCAGGTCCTCGACATCGTCGAGGCGAAGGACGCGAAGGGCAAGAAGGCAGTCGCCGGCGTCGTTGCTTACCAGATGGAGACCGGAGAGATTCACACCTTCCACGCCAAGGCGACGATGTTCGCGGCGGGCGGCTACGGCCGCGCCTGGAAAGTCACCTCCAACGCGCACGCCCTCACCGGCGACGCGGTCGCCATCGCGATGCGGCACGGCATTCCCATCCAGGACGCCGAGTTCTACCAGTTCCACCCCACCGGCCTGTGGCGCATCGGCGTCCTGCTGTCGGAAGCGGTGCGCGGTGAGGGCGGCATCCTGCGCAACTCGACCGGTGAGGCGTTCATGGCGCGCTATGCGCCCACCATGAAGGACCTGGCCTCGCGCGACGTCGTGAGCCGCGCCATCTACACCGAGATTCGCGAGGGCCGTGGCATCGGCCCCAAGGGCGACCAGTACGTCGTCTGCGACGTCACGCACCTCGACCCCGAAATCATCGACAAAAAGCTCCCTGAGGTTACCGGCTTCGCCCGCACCTACCTCGGCATTGAGCCGAAGACCGAGCCCATCCCAGTCGCCCCAACGGCGCACTACGCCATGGGCGGCATCCCGACCAATGTGGAAGCCGAAGTCGTTCTCGACAACAAGGGCACTACGGTCACCGGCCTGTTCGCTGCCGGCGAATGCGCCTGCGTCTCGGTGCACGGCGCCAACCGCCTCGGCACCAACTCGTTGCTGGACCTCGTTGTCTTCGGACGCCGCGGCGGACGCCGCATGGCGGAGTTCTGCAAGAAAGCAGAGCACCTCAGCCTCCCCGTCGGCCCCCAGGCTGCTGCCGAAGGGCAACTCAAGACGCTGCTTGCTGGCGCGGGAACCGAGTCGGTCGCCAAACTGCGCGAGGAGATGCAGGTCGCCATGATGGACCTGTGTGGCGTCTACCGCACCGAAGCGTCATTGACGCAGTGCAAGGGCATCATCCAGGTGCTGCGCGGCCGCGCCAAGAAAATCGCGGTGAGCGACAAGGGCAAGCTGTTCAACACGGAGCTCCTGGAGGCGCTCGAGTTGGGCTATCTCCTCGACATCAGCCTTGCCGTCGTCGAGTCGGCCCTCGCCCGCAAGGAATCGCGTGGCGGCCACGCGCGCGACGATTTCCCCAAGCGCAGCGACCAGGCGTGGCTCAAGCACACCCTGGCCACCTTGAATGGCGACGCCGTCACCCTCGATTACAAGCCGGTCACCATCACCCGGTACCAACCCGTGGAGCGTGTTTACTGATGAACATCGAACAGGCCAACCAGACCGTGACCTTGCGCGTCTCCCGCTTCGAGCCGGAGAAGGGCGACACCAAGCCGCACACCGAATCCTACACGCTCACCGAGGTCAACCCGATGGACCGCGTCCTCGACCTCCTGCTGCGCATCAAAGGCGAGCAGTCCGGCTCGCTCGCGTTCCGCAAATCCTGCGCGCACGGCATCTGCGGCTCCGACGCGATGCAGATCAACGGCAAGAACCGCCTCGCCTGCAAGACCCTGGTGCGCGACCTGCCCTCCACCATCACCGTCGAGCCGCTCAAGGGACTCGCCGTGAAGAAAGACCTCATCGTCGACATGGACCCATTCTTCGAGTCCTACAAGTCGGTCATGCCCTACCAGGTGACGACGCACGAGCCCTCCGGCCGCGAACGGTTGCAGTCGCCCGAGCAGCACGCCAAGATTGACGACCAGTCGAAGTGCATCATGTGCGCCGCCTGCACCACCTCCTGCCCATCGTTCTGGAGCAACGACCAGTTCGTCGGCCCCGCCGCCATCGTCCAGGCGAGCCGCTTCCTCTTTGACTCGCGCGACGAGGGCAACGCCGAGCGCATCGAGCGCCTCAACGACTACACCGGCGTCTGGCGCTGCCGCACTGCCTTCAACTGCGTGGAAGCCTGTCCTCAGGGCATCGACATCACGAAGCACATTGGCGACGTCAAGAAAGCCATCCTGTACGGCACCACCGATTTCGTGAAGGCCGAGACGCAACCGCACCAGCACTGAGTGGGTTGGCGTGGGGCCGGAGGCTTGGAAAGCCGGAGGCCCCACCCGTGTTGATCGACCTGACTGCAGGTCGCAACCGCACCAGCACTGAGTGGGCTGGCGTGGGGCCGGAGGCTTGGAAAGCCGAAGGTCCCACCCGTGTTGATCGACCTGACTGCAGGTCGCAACCGCACCAGCACTGAACGCACCTGCTGGGCCGGAAGCGGCCGTGCGTGGCATCCCTCCGCGGTTCTCCCCACAACCCTTATTTCACAAGCAAAAGTCGCTTGGGTTCGGGTCGGTCTTCGGTTGCGGCTTCTCTTTCTTGCCACCTCTGCGCTCCTGCTGACGGGCTCCTTGACGGGCCCCTCCAACGCGGTGGCGGATTTCGACGGCGTTCCCTACTATTTCTCGCACGGTCTTCTGGGGAACGGGACGCTGGCGCTCGGTCTTGGTGAGACGCAGCAGCTCCTGCCCTACGACGGCTGCGCCATGGCACAGCTGCGGCCGGAGCGCGAGAACGGCCGCGTCAACGTCCTGGGCATCTTCGGCCCCGATGCCGAACAGGGCGAGGGCACAACGGTCGAGATCGAGATGAACAGCTTCGTGGACGGCAAAGGGTCGCAAGGCCCCGTAGCGCGCAACCTGACGGTCGAAGGTGGCCATCCCAAGCTGTTTGCCGACGCGGCGGCGTGGGGCACCGCGCAGCTCGTCGTCGATGGCCAGCCCTACCCTGACCCCACCGGCGACGGCGAGAACGTGACCGCCTCGTTCTTCGTCACCCCGCATGGATTCCGCGACAACGGCGATGGCCGGTTGCAGCCGTTGGCGGCCAACGCTCTCGAACCGCTGCCGGACGAGACGGCGGCAGATGGCGACTGGGAAATGCATCTCCAGATCCAATCGCCTCCAGATGCGGCGCCGACTGCGGCGCAGTTCGTCTTCCCATCCCCCGGCGACCTGCCCGATGGTTCCACCTCCTACAATCCCGCCTACGTCAGCCAGCACCTCTTCCCCAACCTCAAGTTCGGTGGCCGCGCCACCGCGACCATCACCGCAACGGCGCGCGCCCCCGCCGGGCTCAACGAGCTCACCTTCACGTTCCGCTCAGCCAGCGGCGCAAACCTCGGCAACGCGACCGTGGCGCCCGCCCTGGCGGCCGACGACGGGGCGACGGTCGAGTTCCCGCTCACCGAGTTCGGCGCCTACCGCGTCGATGTCGCAGGCAAGATGGCGCTCGGGAGCTACTCCATCACCCTCGACCTGGCCCCGCCGTCGGAGTTCGTGCTGGACCTCTGGTGGGACGTCGTCAGCCTCGGGGTCCAAGCGCGGCGCGACTTTGCTGATTGCTTGTCAAGGCTCGGCAGCTCGGCCGACATCGTCGCGGGCGTCGTGGGGGTTCCGGAGCCGCCGCAGTTCAACGGAGTCGTTGTCCTGTTGAGCCTCGTGGGCGTTGCGACCGTGGCCCTCGTCGCGGTCAAGCTCACCATGGACACGGTCGCCGAAAGCGGGTTCCGCAAACGCTCCCGCAAGTAACGAGCGGCACCACAGCGCGCTCCGGTGGGTGTCGCGTCTCGAACCTAGGATTTGCGTGACGCAGCCGCCAGCTCCTCGACGAGCGCCGCATCGGACGAGCCGGCTTGGAACTTGAACGCCAAAGCCACCAGCGCTGCGATGCCACCGGCAGCGGCCAACACCCAGCCAGGCCCAATCGTCGTCCGGGTGTACCCTGCGTCGCGGTCGACGAAGGAGGTGAACGGATCCTGCACACCGTAGCCGTCCAGGGTTGCAGGGATGTGATACCACGCCACGGCAAGGCTGATGCCGATGGCGACCAGGGCCAGCAGGTCCATGCCCAGGACGACGCGCCGCACAAGGAGGCGGCGAACACCCGGGAGCTCTGCCAGAGCGGCAAGCGCGCTCAGCACGATGGCGGCCGCAAGCGCCCAGGTCATGCGGTCGGTTGCCGTGCGCAAATCCTCGGGATGCGTGGGCTGCACGTCACCCGTCGTGTGCGTTGGATAGACCTCGAGGGTGTGGCGTTCCACGCCGGTCTCATTGGCGTCGTTGAATCCACCGGGGGCGGTCTGACGGCCCGAGGAGAACTCGTAGCTGAACCACGGCAAGGCGAACGCCGCAGCCACAAGGCCGAGCGCAACGATGGCACTTGCGCCAGCCCATCCAGAGACTTCGTCGGCAGCCATGGCAACCTCACAGATGTTGGTCGCAGAATGTCTGCGGCAGGCCGGAGCAGGCGGGCGGCACCGGAATGGGCAGCGGCGACGAGGCGGTGAGGGCAGGCTTGGGGACAAACATGAGCCCCACCAGGTCGCGGCTCGGGAAGTGCGCTCCCGGAACCGGGAACACGGTGCGTGCGTCCACCGCAATCGTCGGCAGGTTCAGCACGGCGCCACCCTCGCCGAGGGCAATCTCGACGGGCGAGGGAGTGAGCGACGCCTGGTGGTCGGGGTAGGCGTACTGGAAGACCCAGAGGGTGAGGCGGTGGCCGCGCGGCACCAGGATGTCGAGCGGCTCGAACTGCATGCGCGCGACGTACTGGGTGTCGGGGCGCAGGGTCTGGGCCTCTTCGCCCCCTGCGTAGTAGCGCAGGTTCATCTGGGCGTGTCCAACGACTGGGATGCCAAACGGAACCCAGTCGCCGTCCAGATTCTGTCCAGCAGAGGGAGCGCGCACGTTGCCGTCGGCGTCCTCGTCCATCAGCCACGCCCCCAGCATGCCGCCCCCGGCGGTCGAGGTGAACGGGATGTGGAGTGTGGGCAGGCCGGAGACGCGGACATCCTCCTCGAAGACGGCGCTCTTCAGCTCCAGCGTGTTGCCGGGCGCACCGGTTTGCGGCGGGTTGAGCGTGAAGGTCGATGCGGGGCCCGCAGCGTTCGACAGCGCGCCGTCGCCGGTCAAGGCCCAAGGCTGCCAGGCGGCGTCGGTGGGCGGGAACGCGTCCGCGTTGCGCCAGAATCCGACGTTGTCCTGCACCTGCAGGGCGGGGCCGAGATCGGCCGTTGCATTGTCTTTCAAGTAGCGGTCGAACCAGCGCAGGAGCACCTCGGCGAAATCGAGGCGGCAGGGCAGCGTCACCCAGTCCGGCACGGTGCGGGCGCAGGTGGAGTCGGGGAAGGCGTGGCCCCACTGGCCGAACCACTCCTTCATCTCGATGCCCGCCGCGCGCAATTGGACATTGAACGGGACTGCGACATGGGGGTCCACGTTCCAGTCCTGCAGGCCGTGCACCAGGAAAATGCTCCCTTCGTAGTTGTCGAGGACCGCCTGTTGATGGTCGCGCACGGTCCAGTAGTCGCTCGCCTCGGTGAGGCGGGAACCGGTCACGGAGGCGAGCGGTCCCTGTGCCGCGCCGCGGTAGAGTTCCGGGCAGACCAAGTTCTGCAAATCCTGGTACTGCTCGCGGCCGTTGGCGCCAGCGCCGGGGAATGGCGGCAGCGTTCCGGGCGGCACCGCAGCGGGCAGACGGTTCCAGGGGAAACCATCCGAGAACCCGTACGGCCAGTACACCAGGGAGTGCATGATGGAACCGCGCGTCTCGGCGGTGCCGTTGCGGAACATCAAGTCGAAGATGTCGGGAAGTCCCGACGTGGGGACGATGGTTTTGAGGTGCGGATTGCCGGCGGCGGCGACGAGCCAGGGGGTCGAGCCGTCGTAGGAGGCGCCAACCATGGCGATGTTGCCGTTCGACCAGGGCTGCTCGCCAAGCCAGGTGATGGCCTGGTCGAGGTCGTGCTGTTCGGCCGGTCCCAGCAAGTCCATGCAGCCGCCGGAGGTTCCCGTCCCGCGCACCGCAAGCTGTACGACGGCGTATCCGTGCGGCAGGAAATTCTTGAGGGAGAACGGGGTGGTCTGGCCCGGGTAGTCGATGGCGTCGGGAATCTGCTCGACGCGGCACGGGTTCTGGTCGGGAACTCGGCAGTGCGAGTCGTACTCAAAGTAGGGGCCGGCGTCCACGATGATGGGAACCGGCGTCGTCACATTCTCCGGGCGCCAGATGGCCATCGTGATGGTCACTTCAGCGTCTGTCGAGGATTCGCCGGCCATCGCCGCGTAGGCGGGCAGGGTGGAGCGCAGGCGAACCACTTCCGGCTGAGTCGCCGAGAGCGCTCCGGTGCTCAGCACCGTGGAGCCGTCCCGCGTGAAGACGTACGATCCTTCGAAGACACCCGGGTTGCGGTACTGGGCGTCCGCGTCGAAGGTGTGGTAGTCATCCAGGTCGCCAACACAGCCCGACAGGACCGCGGCCAGCAGCAGGAATGCAACGGCGGGAATGCGTGCCATCAGCGGCCCGTCCGGGTGCGTGCCACGGCCGGCTCGGCCCGTCCGGTGTGGCCGTTTCCGCCCGTCGCGGCAAGTCCCGCCAATCGCGTGGCAACGGCGCCAGCCCGCGGTCCCGTCAAGCAGGAGCCCAGCGCCTCCACCAGGTCGTTGGCGAACAGAATCTCGACGCGGCCGCGGTAGGTCGGGTTGAGGAGGACGTCGTTGCGGTTGGTCGCGGGGACGATGGCGCGAGTGAAGCCGACGTCGACGGCGGTCTCAATCTGCTGCGTGACGCCGCGCACCGCGCGCAACTCTCCCGTGACGGTGATGCCGCCAATCAGAACGGTGTCCTGCCGCACCGGGATGCCCTCCAGCGCCGAAAGGGCGCTTACGACGAGGGCGAGGCCGGTGGCGTTGGCGTCCACCGATTCCTGCGGCACGACGCTCTGGACATGGATGTCTTTGTCGGCAATCGTGCTCCCGGCGATGCGCTTGAGCAGCGCCTCGACGATTTCGGTTTGCATCTTGGCACTGACCTCGATGCCGCCACCGAAGACAATTTCGCCGCGCGAGCGGGAAATCGGGGGCGTGACGCTGCTTGCGATGGGGACAACGAGGCCAGCCGGTTCGCCCACTTCGCCGCTGCCCACCAGGCCGACGCCGGAGGCGATGCCGACGAGTTGGCCGGTCGGGCGCAGCGCTTCGTGCTTGCGGCGAGATTCCAGGGCGGACTCCGCCATCTGCTGCTCCAGGCTGCGGCTCAACCGTTTGGCTTGGCGCACATCGTCGGCGGTCACCTCGTCGCGGGCGGCGCCCTGGGCGATGTCGCCGGAGGTGCGGACAAGGCCGCCCAGCTCGCGCAGGCGAAGCGTCAATTTTCCGCGCGCGCCGCTGCGGCGCTGCGCTTCGAGAATGATTTCGGCGATGGCGTCGCGCGCAAAGTGAGGGATGCGGCCGTCGCGGTTGACTTCCTGGGTCACGAAACGGCAGAGCTTGAGGCGGTTGTCGTGCGTGTCGTCCATGACGGAGTTCACGAACACTTCGTAGCCGTAGCCGCGGATGCGGCTGCGCAGGGCGGGGTGCATGCCGCGGGTGCCCGAAGCGTCGGGGGGCTGCACGGCGTCCTGGTTGCCGGCTGCGATGAGAATGAAATCGCAGGGGACCGGCTGGGTGCGCACCATGGCGCCCGAGCTGGTCTGCGATTGGCCGACGATGGCGAACTGGCGGTCCTGCATCGCGGTGAGGAGCGCCTGCTGCGAATCCAGGCGCAGGACGTTGATCTCGTCGATGAACAGGATGCCTTTGTGGGCGCGGTGGATGGCTCCCACCTCGACGCGCTCGTGCGTCGGCGTCTCGAGACCGCCGGACTGGAACGGGTCGTGCCGCACATCCCCCAGAAGGGCGCCAGCGTGGCTGCCGGTCGCTTCGACATAGGAGGCGTGCGTCTCCTTGTTGGGGTCATGCTCCATCAGGAGCTTCGGGACCATGAAGGCGGTCGGGTTCTTGCCCTGCTTGAAGATGAGGTAGACGAAGGCGAGCGCGATGATGCCGGTCAGGAGCGCCATCACCTGTTCGCCTTGCAGGAAGTAGTAGCCGGAGACCGTGGCGATGCCAAGTAGCGCCAGCCACTGTACCGTTTTGATGACGACGCGCTTGCGGGCGGCGCGGTGGCGCATCTTCGTGAGGACGCCGGGGCCTTTGCCGGCGTCGACGGTGAGGATGGCGGGCTGGTTGGGGTCCTTGACGTTGTGGTAGACGAGGAGATCGCTCAGCTTCTCGGCGGGCAGCATCTCCGCCATCGCTTTGGCAATCATCGACTTGCCCGTGCCGGGGTCGCCAATCAATAGCAGGTGGCGTTTCTGCGTCGCGGCTTTCTGCGCCACGGCGACCGCGAGGTCCTGCCCGATGACCTGCTCGATGAGCTTAGTGGAGACCGGGATGTCTTTGGAGCTCTGGATGTCGGTCTGCTTGGCAATCCACTCGTACGGGTCGCTGATGAGGGCGTTCGGTTCGGTGGGGCTCTTGGAAGCGGGCTTGGCTTGGGTCACGGGGTCACTCTCGCTTGGACATGTTGAGGGCTTTGCGCCGGTTGGCGGCAAGGATGGCGACGGTGAATGCGGCTCCCGCGAGGCCGGCCGCGGGCGCCACCGCTCCGGCGAGGCTGACGGCGGGGGAGGCGACCGGCACGGGAGGTGCTGGGGCGGGCGGGACACCGGGAGCGCGCAGCTCCGTCACTTCGACCACTTCGGCGAAGAGGACGGTACCGTAGTCGGCGACGGCGAAGTACTCGCGCTGGTACTCGTCGCCCAGCGGCCGACCGTCGTGGCTGTAGGGGCCGGCGGGCATCTGCAGGAAATCGTCCGACAGGTCATTGAACACAGCGTCGCTCTGGGTGAGAAGAGTCTGGTCGGTGCGGTTGAGCGGGTTGCCGATGTCAAGCACCAGCTGGGTCAGCAAGCCGTAGGTCTCGTCCAAGGCGACGATGGATTTGCGGATGCGCGGAGCCGCCACCTCTTCGGCCGTCGCAAGGCCCAAGCCGGTCGGCTCGAGGATGAGTTTCAGGATGAGGTGGAGGGCGCCCGACTGTTCGCGGTAAATCATGTCTTGCACGTTCGCCGCCGCGACGCGAAGGCCCGGCGTGGTGGGCGTCACTTTGTCCGCGAGATTGATGATCGAGCCCCACTCCATGCCCACGGTCTGGTTGACGTAGCGGCCATAGATGGCGCGCATCTGAAGCGTGCCGTCCACGGCGTCCGCCGCGACCAAGGCAATGCGGCCATCGCTGCGCACGCCCAGCTTGGGGTTGGCGCCGCTGATGGGGGCGGCACCCATGTATTCCGGCTTGCCGCCGTCGGGGTGCATGCGGAACAGTTCAACGGTCCCGAGCGTCGTCTCGGGATGCCACGGGAAAGGCCCTTCGTCCGGGTTCGCGATGCAGCCGATGTAGAGGAATCCGCGGTAGAGCACCGGGTTGGTGCTGCGCAGGCAGGGGCCGATGGCGTCGGCGGCATTTTGGTAATAGTAGTCGCCACTCACCGAGGTGTCGGTCCAGACCACGCCGATGACGCTGCGCGGCGTCTTGGGGTTGAATGCGGGGGCGGCTGCCTGGGCTGCGGCGTGCTGGGGAACGACCGAAGAGGCGGGAGCCGATTTCGGTTCGGCGGGCATCCCGGCCACGTTGGGAAGGCGCCCGGCGCTGGAGGCCGGTGCGCGAGCTGGGGCGGCGCGCTGGGCCGCGGTGCGCGTGTCGGGGTTGCCTGGGCAGCTGGTGTCGGTCTGCAGGCTGGGCTGGCCGTTCGACTCCTGCCACACCTCGGGCTGGGTCGTGCCTCCCGAGACGATGTAGAGGTCGCCGACGGTCGTGTGGCCAACGTGGTCGTCGCACGGCGGTGGAAGTGCCTCCACCAACTGCTCGTACCACACCATGGTCATGTTGTCGGTGATGGGGTTGAAGAGGAACCACATCTGGCCGATGCGGTTGTTGGGATAGACCGGGTCGATGTACTGCGCGTGGTAGTCGCCCGCGCCATTCTGGTTGTCGAGAGCGTTTGAAATGCTGGTGAACTTCTGCGACGCGATGACGGAAGTGAAATTGCCGTCGCCGCCCGGCTGCGAGTAGAGCGAGCCGACGAAGACGTGTCCGTACGGGTCGATGGTGACCTGGGGGTGCTCGCCGTACGCGTCGAACCCCACCTCGTCGGGCGCGACGAACGGGTTGTCGTACCAGTTCGCCCCGCCGTCCTCCGAGATGAACGTCGTGAAGATCTGGCCGCTGCGGCTCTTGGGCGACGGGGCGCCGAAATTGTCGCCGGAACCGTGCAAGCTCCCCATGACGAGGTGCTGGTCGTCGAAAGGATCCACCGAGAGCGAGGGGTCGCCCATGGCGTCATCGCCATCGATTGCTCGCACCGGGCACGCCGACGTCGGCGAGGTGGTCGTGCTGACCGTGATGGTCTGCGACTCGGGGCACTTCAGGATGAGCTCGTAGCTCACGCCAGCACCCTGCCCCTGCGTCGAAGGAAGCGCGAACGCCAGAATTGCGGCGCAAACCAGAACGACAGCGGTTGGGCGCAGCAAGGAAGTCACCGGGCTTGGGCACGCCTCAACGGCGTGGCCCCGCCAATGCGCGCCATTTCGGTGATTGGGATATAGGCTCTGCGGTGACATCCCAGGAATCTTGTCAGCACTCGGAATGGGCTTGGGCTCGACTGCCGTCGCACCGGCGGTCGTCCGCGGCGCACCCGGCAGCTCGCGTGGGGGCACCTGCAGCGAGCAGGATTTCAGTGCCGGTTGCGCCGACCTTTTCAACCGTCTCCGTCCTGCGTTGCCGTGGTTCGTCGCTGTCCGGCGTGTGCGCGTTTTCTCGCGAAGAGCTGGGGGCAGCCGCTCTGTGCCGACTGCGCTGCGCCCGCCTCCGATCCCCTGCATCATTCGGATGCGGTCCGTGTGCCGCTGCCGCAAGAAGAGGTTGTTCCGGTCTGGGAAGAGATTCCGAGTGAACCGCTGTCCGCCTGGGGAGGGACGTGGAGTCCAGCGCCAAAGCGCAGGATGGGGACGGTTTGGCCCGCACTCCTTGTCGGGTGCGCGCTCTGGTTCGCCTCGTTCGCACTCTGGCTTGTGGTTGACCTGGACCGCGATGGCGCCTCCGCCTGGAGCGAGCTGCGTGATGGGACGAACCCTGCAGTCGGTGATTCGGACGGAGACGGCCTCGCCGATGGTTGGGAAACTCGCAGCGGCCTGAATGCACAGCGCTTGGACAGCGATTTCGACACCATCCCGGACAACCTGGAAATCGAACAGCGCTCAAACCCAGCCGTGCACGACAGCGACGGGGACGGCTTGTACGATGGGGGAGAATCTGGCACCCAAGATTGCGATCGGGACGGCTTCGCCGCGATTCTGGAGAGCGACGACGACGCGGATGGGCGCCAGGATTCGCTGGAAGGAATCGGCGACCGCTGCAGCTCCGATGGGGATGGCGACGGCGTCCTCGACGGGTTTGAGGGCCGCAGCTCCTGCGTCCGGAACAAGGATTGCGACGCAGATGGCCTCGACGATGGCGCGGAGGTCAAGTCGATTTTCGATCCACTCCGTCCGGACACGTTTGGGTCGGGCGTTCAAGATGGCGTCTCTGAGGCATTCAGGAAAGCGGGCCAGACGCCCACCAAGGATGCGGACCAGGATGGCATCGCCGACGGCTGGGAGAACACGGATGGGCTCATTGTCTGGGGTTCGTTGCGACCTCTGGCGGGGCAGAAGGATCTCCTCATCGAGTATTTGCGCGTCGAGGGCAGCGATTCGGCGCGGTTCAGTTTCCTCGACTTCACGGCGGCTTACCAAGCGGTCGCGACCGCATTCCTGCTGGAACAAGACATCCATGTGAGTTGGGTCGAGACGCGCATTCGCACCGGCCCGGACGTGGATCCTCCACTCATCCCGTCGTCGACGGAACCGTACTATGCCAATCTCCTTGCACGGGGGACCTATTCGAGCAATCCCTACGTGACCACGGTGGTCCTGAACCCGCAGCATGACCAGAGCGAAACGTCCCACTCCGGAGTGGCACCTCTGCGGGGGCTCCTTGCAGCGGTGGATTACGGGCAGTTTGTCGTGGTCGACTTTGAAGCCCCCTCGGGTGCACGGGTGACGCTGTCGCCCTTCTTCGAAGAAATCGTGCGTGGCAACCGCCTCGACCTCATTCAGGAGCAGGGATTCGACGACGGCTTCGTCGCCTCGGATGGGAAAATCGTTCTGGCATCGACGCAGGACGATGCAGCGCTTACTTGGCAACCATCTTGGTTCAGGACGGCGCCCCTCGTCGTGTTTGGGAGCGGAGAGAGCGTGCAATTGAAACAAGTCGGAGCCCGGGTCGGAACCGATTTCCTTGCCTCCACCATCCTGCACGAATTGGGCCACACGCTCGGACTTTGCCACACCCACATCCCCGAATGCACGCTTGGCTACAGCGCCGCCGACCGCGCCAACCAGGCCTCCTCCACCATGAGCTACGACGCCCCCGGCAGCACGCTCCATTTTCTCGCGTCCGAATGGAAGCAGGTCCTTGCCTACTTGGCCTGCCCGCCGCAGGCTCCTCTCATCGCGCTGGCAAACGGAGCTGCGGCAAGCACGATTCGGACGTTGAAGTACGACAACTCTGACCGTTCCAGTTTGGAGTCGCGGAAATGCAACGTGTTCACTCCGTTGGCGCGCGAATTCCAACCCAACAGCCCCGCCCAGACCCTCTATCGATTGGACGGCGTGTTTGAGACGCCTCTGCAAGCGACAAAAAGTTTCGCCGTCACGCTGGTGGCTTTCCTGCTTGTGAGTGCAGCTTCGATCGGGTTGGCGATTGGAGTGCATCGCAAGGCTCGAAACCGCCAGCAATCCGACCCGTGATGACGCAAAGCTTAAGCTGGAAAATCGAAGCGGTTGTGCGTGCATCGGTCCGTTGTTCTTGTCGCCCTCGTGGTTCTTGCGGGCTGCGCCGCCCCTGCGCCGGAGCCGGTCGCGTCGACGACACAGGCGCCCACCACCGTGGACCCTGACCTGAGGATCCTCGGGAACGGGACCGGCCTGCCCGCGGCGTTCGAGGGCGGGTTTGAGTTTGATTGGAAGAACATCGGCTTCTCCGGCACGGAACCGACGATGGGCATTGCCGCGAGTGGCGCCCTGTTCATGGCAGGCTTCGAGCCGGGCGCCCTCGGCGTCGTCCAGACCGTCTTGCGCTCCACCGACGGCGGCACAACGTGGGAACAGCTCGCCAATCCGACCGGCTCCCCGAGCACCTTCGAGACGATGCTCTGGGTGGACGAGGTGACCGGGCGCGTCTTCGCGCACCAGCTCACCATTGCCTGCGCTTGGCTCTCCGCCTCCGACGATGAGGGAGAGACCTGGATTCAGAGCCCGGTTTCTTGCGGCACCCCCGGAATCGACCACCAGAAAATCGCCACGGGACCGTACGCCGCAGGCTCGCCGTTCGCCCCCGCGAGCGGCAACCCAGCGTACCCGAATCATGTCTCGATGTGCTACAACAAGATTGGCGGCACCTTCTGCTCCATCTCGGTGAACGGCGGCCTGACGTTCGTGTATGAAGGTCTCGTCGACATCAACACGTTCAGTTCCGGCGTCGCGACCGACCGCGGCTGCGGCGGCCTCAACGGCCACCAAACCTACGCCCCCGACGGCACAATCTACGTCCCGTACGGTCTCAACTGCGGCCTCGCCTTCGTCGGCGTCTCCACGGATGGCGGTTTCAGCTGGACGCCGCGCCGCTTGGGCTTCTCCCTCGTCGAGGCTGACCCCGCCGTTGCCGTGACCACGGACGGCACCGCATACTACCTCTACCGCAGCGACGACCAGCGCATGCACTTGCTGCGCTCCTCGGACCGTTTTGTCACCTTCGACGGGCCGTGGGACATCACCCCGCCCGAGGTCTCTGGAACCATCTTCCCCACCTTGGTGGCTGGCTCGGAGGGGCGCATCGCCTGGTCATTCCTCGGCCACACCACGCCGTTCGCGGGCGAGGTCCCCAACGCCACGAACGCCCCCGCCGAGGCGCGTTGGCACCTCTACGCCGGCATGAGCCTCGACGCCGACGGCGAGGCACCCACCTTCGTGACACGCCGCGTCACATCAGACAACGACCCGGTCCAGGTCGGTCCCATCTGGGAAGGAGGCGGCGGAGACCCGAGCCGGAACTTGCTCAACTACAACGACATGGTCGTGGCCCCAGACGGACGGCTCTTCATCGCGTTCGGGGACGGCTGCATCTCCGAGGCGTGCAAGGGTCCCGACGCGACGCCCGACGATTCGCGCGACCAGCAGCTTGCCTTCGCTCGCCTTGTCTCCGGCCCGTCGCTCTTTGGTGGCCGCGTCGGCTGATCAGCCAATCACGAGTTCCGTTTCGCTGACGCCCCAGGCGATGAAGCCGCCGCCTGTGGCAACGCCTGCGCCGTAGGAAACGATGCGCCACTCGCCGGCGACGCCGTCGATGAAGAGGAGGTCGGGTCCATCCATGAAGGCGCCCGCCGGGGTCTCGGCCGCCTGGTAGCCGGTGACGCGTCGCATCATGGGGTCGTAAATCTCCGTGTTCGCGACGCCGGTCGCGGCGAAGCTGAAGAGGAAGCCGAGCAGCCGGTCGTGATCGGGGGTGAGCGTGAAGGTGCTGGTCGGGTTGGGGGCGATGGCGGACGGATCCGGCGCGACCACGCTGATGTGGTTCGCGACCTGCGTCGCGGTGCTGACGTAGGCCATGCCGGTGTTGTTGAACGAGAGCCGCTCATGGATGATGCGCAGGTCCCACGCGTCCTCGGCCGCCGCGGCGGCGGGGTCGTAGGCGCGGAACTCGGAGAACCAGCCGATGGTCGGGTCGTAGTCGTACTTGGAGCGTAGGTTGCCGCCGGAGAGGCAGGTGATGCCGTACGTGGTGGGCTGGCCGTTGGCGCCCGGCCGGAGGGTCGCCGTGCACTCGAGGTCGTAGTTCACCGGCTGGAGGTTGAAGTCGAGGTTCTTCTCCGTGGCGCGCCAGGTCTTGCCGTCGGTGAGTGGGAAATCGTACCAGGGCGTGGAGCGCTCGCCGTCGCTGGCAAGCAGTTCGCTCTTCGTGAAGGAGCCAAGGTCGGGGAAATACACCACGGCGTGCAAGGCGGCGGTCAGGTTGTCGGGAGAGGCGACGCGCCACGAGGCGCCCTCGTCCTTGGCCACCACAACGGAGGCCAGGAACTCGATGGGAATCTCTTGGCCAATCGTGTAGCGGTGGTCCCACGCCTGGCCGACTTTCCAGGCCGGGGCCTCCAGGGTGTCGTTCTGGGCGAGGCTCGCCGAAGCGCCTTTCGGGCTGGCGGTCGAGGGGGCGGCGGCATCGTCCGAGCCGGCGCAACCGGCAAGGAGCAGAGCTGAGACGGACAGGAACGCCAAACCACGCATGGGCCGGGCCCAGACGGGATGGGCGAAAGGCTTTGCCGTCACGGGGTCAGACGTTCGCCACGGTCGATAGCGTCGAGGTCGTTTTGTCCCAGAATCATCTCGGACCAGCGTCCGGTTGCACCGTACATGGTCGCGAATCTAGCGAAACCACCGCCAGGCGGGAAGTAGACGCCGGAATAACTCTGTGCGATGTCGAGCCCTGAGGCGGGTAGAAGGCCAAGTCGCAGGCTGCCAAAACTGAATGTGGTCAACTCGTACCCTTGCGATTGGATGGGCAGTTGCTTGACGGCCTCCCAAAACTGTGCGCCTGTCGTCACGGACCCCGGTAGGTTGCTGAGGTCGCGGCAAGAACCAGCATCCGCCCTAGTCTTGTACACTTCTGGCGAGGACGACGAGATGGAATACCGTTCAAAAGTGCCCAGACTCACATCGCGATCGACGCCCCATTCAAGAATCTCCCCCGTCGGCGTCTCGACCGCATAGAAGAGGTTGGCTCGGCCGTTGGTTTCGATTCCCATGACACTTCCGGAACCGCCCGGACTCAGGCCGTGGAGCCGGACGCACCCGCCGTTTTCAAGTGCCTGGCGAACTTCGTCGCGAGAATCGACCAAAAACTCCAATCCCTCGGCCGTCGTATAGCCCGGATCGAAGAACGGCTCGTTCTGTCCGTTGTAGATGGGCTGATAGATTCCGCTCACTGCTACGGACTGCTTTGGCCAAGCATCAATTGGCGCAAGGGCTGGTCCGCCTTCATACTGGACAAGGAAGAGCGTTGAGAGGGGAGCCGAAGGCAGTTTCTGGGCCGGGTAGTAATGCAGATTTGATATTCTCGTAGGCAACCAGTCCGAGGAGTTGCCATAGTCGTACGTCGCTCCGTGCGAAAGGAACGCCATCACCGCCGAGGCTGCGGCTTCGGGAATCTTGAGCTGAAGGACGCCTCCGACCTCTGCACGCTCGACAACGCTGTCAAACGGGCGGCCGTTTAGGCTGTACGCGACGGCCGTGCTTGTTCCAAGTCGTCGGGGCAGGTCAAGACCGAACGGGGGCAGACTTCCCTGGGCGCCCCAATAGGCAAAAAAGGATTGAGTGTCGGGATTGCACGAATCGGATACAGGGCGCGTTGGGCAGCGACCTGTTTCGATGCGCACGACGTCGAGGTCCCCATCGAGCCAGTACCGAATCGCAACGGCTTCGCGTCCTTCGTCAGGACCAGCGGGGATAATCGGAATCACATCCAGTGGCCAGGCGGTCCGCAGTTTCAGATCATGGTCTGCAATCAACCGTGGCTGGGACAGGGCGAGGCCGATGCTGATGCCGTCCTTGCTTGCATATTGGGCTTGGAAGCTGTGGAGGCGCGGCCCAACAATCGTCTCAGAATATGGCGCCGTGGGGGTGGGTGGTGGAGGGGTTCCTGCGCACCCGGCGATGGCGAGAGAAAGGAGGAGAAGGACAAGAATGAATCGCATGAGTCGTCTCGCCGCTTAGCAGAGGTCTTGTGCCATGGCGCGAATGCTGGACGTGCCAACCGCCCACATTTCCGATTGTGCACAGATCGTTCCAGCAGACAAAATGCCGCTGCTCGCGCTGTGGGTTCGAGTGCTGCATTCGAGTGCTGCGGGGGCATTACAGTTCGAAAATTCCAAAGTGGAGAACATAACAATTCGGAAAATGCCCTGAACCGGGCTCAAGGCATCGAAAGCCTTTCCTCCACCGTTGGCGAAGCAAGTGGTTGAGGTGCAGGAGCCGTTGGCAGTCGCCGTGGCGCACGTAACCTCCACGAAACCCGGAACGGGCACGCAAACCCTTGATGTCATAGCAGATGCGGGAGTCGTTGCCGCGACGGATGCCAAGGTCAGAAGGACAATGGCTGCTGTTCCGAATGTTCGGGAGAGATTTTTCTTCGGCATATTCATCAGCGCGGCAAGAACCGCGTGATGCAGAAGCGGGGGGGGTATAGGGTGTCCAGTTTACTGACCCTTAGCAATGGATAGAGAACTATCTACGCAACCTGGACGGAGAGGACCAGTCCGCGCTTGTCTGCCTGGTCGAGCGCCATGCCTTCCGGGGTATCCAGCTTGAAGCGCAGCCGCCCTTGGTTGCTCGCGGTCGCCTCGCCGATGATGGCGCCCTCAGCTTCGACCTGGTACACCTGGCCCGACTTGGCGCCATCGACGAGAAGGAAGATGTTGGTGCTGGCGCGTTTGACGCGGATGCGCGGGACGCCGGCGGCGCCGCGCATGCCAGCGGATGCGGGCCGCTTGCCGTCCCAACCGCCCTGGTGGCGGTCGTCGTCGCGGCCGCGCGGCGGGCCGGTGAGCGCTTTGATGTCGAGCCGGATGCCGAGTTTGCGCTCCAAGCCCTGCACGGTGCGGCCACCCTTGCCGATGAGTTGCGGAACCTCCGACTCGTCCACTTTGACGATGGCCTTTCCTCCGCGCACGGTGACCTCCATCGGGCCCTGCACGGTGCGGCGCAGCATGCGCTCCAGCTCCTTCTCGGCAAGTTGGCTTGCGGGGTCGCGGGTCGCCTGCGTCTGGTTGAGCGGCATGACGACCACCTGCTCGCCGTAGGTGTAGAGTTCGTACACCGGCTGGCCGGCAAGAACATCGCGCACGACGACGACCGGGCGGGCGAGGTCCTCCATGACCATGCCGTCGGGCACCTTGACCGTGTATTCCAGTTCGAGAATCTGGGCGATGCGGCCGGCGTCGATGAAGAGGACGGTGTCCACCACTTGTGGAATCATGCCGAGGTCGATGCGGCCAATCAGGCGCTGCACGGCGTCGATGGCGCGGTTGGCGTGTGTCACGCCAATCAGGCCGACACCAGCAAGTCGCATGTCGCCGAAGGTCCGGAAATCCTCGGTGGTGCGCACCTCGTCGTAGAGGACATGGTCGGGGCGAACGAGCAGAATGACGTCGCCGGTCCACTTCATGTCGCGGTCGAGGGCGCCGTACTGCGTGACCTCCTTGGGAACCTGCAGGTCGCGCGGCTGCTCCATGGTCTTCACGACACGGGCGAGGCTGTGCAGATGCTCCGCCACGGCGGCGGCGAAGGTGGACTTGCCCGAGCCGGGCGGGCCGGCGATGAAGAGACCACGCGCGTGCCCTTCCAGGCGGCCCAGGATGTCCTCATTCAGTTCGTAGTCGGCGATGTGCTTCTTCGTGATGGGGCGCACTGCCGTGAGCTCGAGGCCGTCCGAGAAGGGCGGCTGCGCGATGGTGATGCGCATCGGGCCGACCTGCAGGACGGTGCAGCCGTGCTTCTCCATCTCGATGAAGGAGTTGTAGTCCCGTTTGCAGTGCTCGATGCACTCGCGCACGATGGCGCGCAGCTCGGTGTGCGCCATCTCCTTGGAGGCGGGGCCGTGCGGCTGGTAGGCGACCTCGCCGGGGCGGCCGCGCTTCACCATCGGGACGCAGTCCGCCTTGAGGTGGACCGACATGGTCTGCGCGTCGAAGAACTGCCAGAGCTTGAGGCCGGTCAGGTCCGGTGTTGCCTGCACGATGGGGCGGACGTAGTGGTGACGGATGCCCTGCGCGGCGGCGGCGTGGGCGCTGACGCGGTCGGAAGTGACGTAGATCGCTTTGGCCGCCACGGCGGCGTCGCGGATGCGGGCGTCGATGGTGCCCGACTTGGCGCGCTCAATCTCGTCGGCCGAGGGGCGCTCGCCGACGAACTGCACCGCGATGGCACCGGTCGCGGCGAGCTTCTGCAGCGCCGCCAACTCGTCGAGGCCGGCGAACCCGGTCTCGAGTCCTCGGTTCGCCTGCGCCTCCAGCTCTGAGAGTGCGGCCAGCGGCACGAGAACCTTGGCGCCCGCGAACTGTCCGCCCTTCACCAGTTCGGTGATGCGGCCATCCACCAGCACGGAGGTGTCGGGAACGAGGGTCTCTGCCACGCGCTACGGATGGGTGTCGCGGGGATAACGGTGGTGATGGCTATCGCAAGATTTCCTGTGGAACCTCGGCTATGCGGCGGCGTCCTGCTTTGCCTTGCGGCTGGCGCGCGCCTTGTCGAGTGTGATGAGCGCCACGGCGGCGACGACAAGGACTGCGGCGGCAGCGGTGCGCGCTCCAATGGGCTCTCGTGCAAACAGGGCGCCAAGAACGACGGCGACGATGGGGTTGACGAAGGCGTACGTTCCCGCCACGGCGGGGGCGACGTTGCGCAGCAGCCAGGCGTAGGCGGTGAAGGCGACGACGGCGCCGAACACAACGAGGTAGAGCCATGCCAGCCAACTGCGCTCGGTCACGGCGGCGAGGTCGAAGCCGCGGTGTTCGCCGCGCAGGAGAGCCGCAACAGTGAGCAAGATGCCGCCCGCCACCATCTGCAGGGCAACGTTGCGAAGGAGGGGCAGCCGCGTTGGGTTCCGGCGCGACAGCAGCGAGCCGGCGGCCCAGCCAGCACTTCCCAGCATCACGCCGAGAAGTGCCCAGAGCCCCAAATCGCCCTTCCAGCCCTCTTTGGCGGAGGCGAGCAGGGCAACGCCGACGAGGCCTGCACCCAGTCCCGCCACCACGAGGGGGCCGGGAGCAAGCCGTTTTTGCATGGATTCAAAGAGAACGAGGAAGAGCGGGACGGCGCCGACGAGAAGGGCGACGACGGCGCTTGGCAGGGACTGTTCGCCAAGAACAACGAAACCGTTGCCCATCAGGAACATGAGGAATCCGAGCAGGAAGGCCCATGCCCAGTCGCGCCGCGTCGGCGTCGCGGCTTCGCCAGGCCCGGGGCGAGCAAACGGCCAGAGCATGGCGCCCGCGGCAAGGAAGCGGATGCCCGCCATCAGGAGCGGTGGCATCGATTCGATGGCGATGAGGATGGCGAGGTAGGTGCTGCCCCAGATGAGATAGACCGCCGCGAAGGCGGAGAGGAGAAGGGTCCGGGGCTGGGCCACAACGCGGGGAGGAAGCGCGACCACTTCAGGAAGTGTTCGCACAGGTGCGATGCCCGTTTACGCTCTCACGGGTTGGCGACGGCGAGCCCCGCCTCGGCGCACCAAGCCAGAACCTGCGCGCGCAGAGCGCCCTTCATCCCTTTGTGGTGGAGATGAAGGCCAGCGCAGCCGGGCGTCGCAGCGAACGCTTGCCGCAGAAGTGCTGGCCCGTCGGCGGCCGCTTCGAGGGCATGGCTCGGGATGAGGTGGCCGAAATCCGCCTCTCCCTCAAGCGCCATGTCGGTGGCCCGCGGAGCGTAATGGCCGCCTCCGATGCCGACCCAGACCGGTGCGCGCGATGCGCCTTCACCAGAGAGGACGTCGAGGATGGCGGAGGCGACCGCTTCGCCCGAGGCGGCATCGCGGTACCAGCGGTCGTCGGAGCCAATCTCGACGAACAGAGACGGGAACGAGAGGTAAGGGCCGTGGTGTGTCGCCTCATACGCCACCTGGTGCGGCAGGCCGAGCCGTGTTGCGTGGTGGCGCATCCGGCGCAGCAGCGCTCCCATGTCGCGCGCCGCAGCGGGGACAAGTTGGCCCGGGCGACCGCCGAACTTTGCCTCGCCCGGGTTGCCAATCGGGTGGACGGTGAGGCTCGGCATGCCGGAGGCGGCGGCGTGCTTGGAGAGGAACCAGACGTCGCGCACCGGAAGCGCTGTCGCGCGCAAGTCGCCGTCGAGCGCCTCGTCGGTAATGGCGGGCCCATCGACCTGGACCAGAACCGCTTCGCTCTGCGACCACATCGCATGGCCGCGGAAGGTGCGGTTCGTCTCCTCCCACCGCCCCGAGGCGAGGAGCTGGTCGCGCAAGTTGCAGGAGGCGGGGTCGGACCGGTTCGCCACCAGGATGCGCACAGCACCTCGACCCGGCGGCGCCTCATGGCCTCGCCGCTTCGTCTATCAACCCCCCCGGCCATGGTTTGGCGCCATGGCATTTGGACGCGGTCGGCGCAAAGCGGTTGTGGATGCCCCGTTCGAGGAGTTGCCGGACGAAGACGTGGCACTCACCGGAACAATGGAAATGGTGCTGGAACGCGGCAACGTCAAGCATCTCCACTTCGACGGCGTCGAACTGCGGTCCCCTGCCCCGGAGCCGGTGCGGCAGGTGGAAGCGCCGGAGTCGGCGCCGCTGGCCTTTGACGAGGTTGCCGAGCCGTCGCGGGTTCCTCGTTCGGCTCGCCCACTCTATGAGACTGACCGCGGCAACCAGGTCCTCGCCTACGACGGGGAAGGCCGCCGCCAGTTCGCAACCACCAGCCCGCACGGCGAGCGCCCGTTCGACCCCGAATCGGACGTGGACCCGCTCATTCGCAACGTGGCGTTGGAAGAGCGCCGCGTCGTGCGCGAAGAGGTCGTGGACGTCGTGGCCTCCGACGAGGAACCCACGCCCTCGGAGCACGTCTACCGCGAAGTCATTCCCGTTCACACCAAACCAGCGCCTGTCCAACCCACCGTTGTGGAGGAAGCTTGGGAACCGGGTGCGCCGACGAAGCGCGTAGTCCTGCGTGAGACCGCGCCCCGCGCCCGCCCGGCGCGCAAACCCAAAATTGCCAAGCCAGCCACGAAGCCGGCCAAAAAGAAGGCCCGCAAGCCGCGCGTCCCGCACAGCGACTTCCCCGGCGACGACCATTTGGTCATCGACATCGAGGGCATCGGCCCCATCTACGCCAAGCGGCTGCAGAAAGAGGGCGTCTACACGTCGAGCCGCCTGCGCTTCGAGAAGGCGGGACCGCTCGCCAAGCGCATCAAAGCGCCGCGCAAGGTCGTCAAGAAATGGCAAGCGATGGCGGAGATGATGAAGGCGAAGGGCATCGGCCCGCAGTACGCCGAGGTGATGGCGCGCGTCGGCGTCAAGGGCATCGACGACCTGAAGAAGCGCGAGCCCAAGACGCTCGCCAAGAAGGTCACCAAGTACCTGGCCAGCCTCGACTCTTCCGTCATCGGCAGCAACGTCAAAGAAGGCCGCGCCAAGGCCTGGATCAAGGCGGCCCAGAAGATGCGCCGCCGCCCCATCCCGGTGCCGCGCAAAGGTCCGCCTGAGACGGAGACCGTAAAGGGCTTCATCGAGAAGGTCGTCCCCTACGGCGGCAAGGCGAAGCCGGCCAAGCGCGCCGCCAAGGCCCGCAAGGCGGCCAAACGCCCGGTGCGCAAGGGCCGCGGCAAGAAGCGTTGACCCTGAGGGCATACCTTTAGGGTTCGAGCCCGTCGGCGCATTCGTGCTGGAAGGAACCCATTTCGACGGTCGCGGACGCTGCATGGCGTGGAGCCCGAGCGAGGGCAAGCGTCTGCGCACGCCCGGCATCCTCTGGCCCGACACCTCCTTCGCGGCGCCTCCCGCCTGGGTGGAAGGAGTCATCACCGGCAAGCCCGGAGTGCATCCCGGAAAGGTCGAGCTTGCGTCCAGCGGCACCTGGTTCTATCCCACGGATGCGACCGGACCGCTTGCCATCCCCGCACTTCAGCCCGTTGCCTCCACCGTCGTTCAAGTCATGCCGGTCGGCGACGAGCTTGCCATCTTCCACGACGCCGCCGGTTGGGCAAGCAACCCGAAAAACCTCGTCGCCGCCTTCATCGAGGCGCGCCGCCAGGCGACCCCTGGCCGCCTGCTCTGGGCTCCAGGGCTTGGCACGCCGGAGGACTACGCGCTCTGGTGCTACCTCGGCGTGGACCTCTTCGACGCCAGCCCGCTGCTGCTCGCCGCCGCGCGCGGTCAGGCTCTCACCACCGACGGAACTCTCGACGCGGTGGCCGCAAGCCGCCTTCTCGGCGACGGCAAGCCGTGGGGCGAGGCAGAACTGCTCGCGCACAATCTCGAAGCCGCACGCCGCGAATTGGAGAAGATTCGACTCAGCATCGAGACTGGCGCCCTGCGCGCCCTGGTTGAGCGGCGCGTTGCGAGCAAACCCGCCAGCATCGAGCTGCTGCGCCGGTTCGACCGCGAGCATGGCCACCTCGAGGCGGCCGCTCCCCGCCACCGCGCCGTTGCCCTGCCCGCGCTCACGGTGGACGCCATCTGGATGCCCGAAGTGGAGTCGTTCCGCCGCCGGTTGCGCAACGCGTACGAGCCGCCCCAGGCGCCCATTCTTCTCCTGTTGCCGTGCAGCCAGAAGAAGCCCTACAAGATGAGCCGCAGCCACCGCATCTTCGGCCGCGTTCTCGACAACTCGGGCATTCGCCACCTCATCCACGAAGTCATGATTACGAGCCCGCTCGGCCTCGTCCCGCGCGAACTGGAGGAGGTCTACCCGGCGCAAGCGTACGACATTCCGGTCACCGGCCACTGGCTGCGCGACGAGGAGGCCATCGTGCGCGAACAGCTCGCCGCCCTCCTCAGCAAAGGGGCCTACAAGCATGTCGTCGTGCACACCGGCCAGGCCACCTTCGACGTCCTGCGCGACCTGCTGCCGGAGGAGACGCGCCACACTTGCCTGCACCACCCGACGCGCGGCGACGACCTCACCCGCCTCGAAGCGGAACTGGCCCGTCTCAAGGCGGCCATTCGCGAAGGCATCCCGGGCCGCGAGCGCAAACTCGCCGACCTGCGCGCCCTGCTTTCGTTCCAGTTCAACGAATTGGTCGCGGCAGAACTCGCCGATGGCGCCATCGCGCACGGTCGCATGCCCTACGTCAAACTGGAGCGCAACGGCGCCCAGATGGGCATGACGACGCCGGATCGCGGCGTCCTCTCGCTCACCCTCGAAGGTGCGCAGATTCTCGCCAACCACAACATGCGCCGCATCTTCATTGGCGACTTCACGCCCAAGAAGACCAGCACGCTGTTCGCCGTCGGCGTCGTGGGCGCGGACCCCGACGTGCGCCCCGGCGACGAGGTCGCCATCGTGCGCGCCTCGGACAAGGTGGTGGTCGGCTGCGGTGTCGCCCAGATGGACGCAAGCAGCATGACCCACCTCAAGCGCGGTGTTGCGGCAACTCTGCGCCACCTGATTGGCGAAGCGAAGCCGGCGCAAGTCAAGACCGAGATGGAGGTGAACGCATGAGCAATCCGGAAGCGATGACGGTGGAGCCCGCCGCCCTCAAAGTGGTGGACTACAACGTCGTCAACAAAGAGCTCAACGCCGAGGCGCGCGCGCTGCGCTCCAAGATTGCCATGCGCTGGGAGCCGGGCGACCTGACGGAGTACATCCGTTGCTGGTCGGAGGAGGACGTCCTCGACAACCGCCCCTGCCAAGCACTCGTGGTCATCCTGAAGACGCGCGGTTGCACCTGGGCGCTCGCCGGCGGCTGCACGATGTGCGGCTACGCCAACGAGTCGGCCTGGACGAAGGTCGGCGAGGAGGAACTGGTCGCCCAGTTCGAGCGCGCCTGGAAGAAATACAACAACGAGGAGCTCGTCAAGATCTACACTTCGGGCTCGTTCCTCGACCGCTTCGAGGTGATGCAGGGAGCGCAGAAGCGCATCCTCGCCATCATCGGCAAGACCCCCAAGAAGGTCGCCTTCGAGTCTCTGCCCGGCTTCGTCACCGACGAGGCGTTCGCGCCGCTGGATGGCATCTGCCAGAAGCTCGAGGTCGGCATCGGCGTCGAGTCCTCCAACCTGCGCGTCCTTCGGGACTCCATCAACAAGGGGCACGGCTTCGACGCCTTCCCCATTGCCGCCGCCGCCTGCAAGCGCCACAACGTGTCGGTCAAAGCGTACCTCATGTGCAAGCCGCCCTTCCTCAAGGAGTCGGACGCGCTTGTCGATGCGACCGCGACCATCATCGCCGCGGCGCCCCACGCGGACATGGTGAGTCTCAACCCGACCAACATCCAGAACAACACGCTGGTGGATGCCCTGCACAAGCGCGGCAGCTACCGGCCGCCCTGGCTCTGGACCCTCGTTCAGGCGCTTCTTGACGGCCGCACCGTCGCCGAGGCGGCCGGCTTCAAGGGGATGCTCAAGTCCGACGTCATCGCGGCCGGCCAGAGCCGTGGCGCGCACAACTGCGGCCAGTGCGACGAAACCGTCGCTGGCTACCTCAAGAAATACAAGGCCACACAAGACAAGAAGTGGCTTGCCGAGTGCCTCGCCAAGGTGGAGTGCCGCTGCCGGCGCGAGTGGAAATTGACGCTCGAATTGGGGCCGCTCATTCCAGTGTACGGGTCGCTGTGATGACCGACGCCCCCGCGCCCACCGTCGTCCTCCGCCTCGACCCGGCGCATTCACTCTGCGACCGCTGTCTCGGCCGCCGCCTCATCGGTGCTGCCGGCGCGGAGCCGCAGCGCAAGGCGGCCGCCGAGAAACGCACCTGGCCCGAGGTCGCGGAAGCGGCCTGCCCGGTCTGCGAAGGCGCCTTCTCCGACGCACCGCGCTGGCTCGAGGCCGCTATCGATGCGGCGAAACCCTTCCAGTTCTCCACCTTCCAGGTCGGCAGCAAGTTCCCCGGCCCCTGCGAAGGGCTGGAGAAAGAAATCTCCAAGGCGATGGGGCAGGAGAAAGCAGGCGAGAACGTGCGCACCGAGGCGAACCGCTGGCTCGCCGCCGCCCTCACCGCTGCGACGGGCGCCAAAACCAGTCCGGAGGGGACGCCCGACATCGTCCTCGACGTCGACACCCGCTACTGGAGCGCCACGGTCGAGGCCAACTCCGTCTTCGTCAAGGGGCGCTACAACAAGCTGCGCCGCGACATTCCGCAGACGCACTGGCCGTGCCGCCGCTGCGAGGGCAAAGGCTGCTGGGAGTGCGGCGACACGGGAGTCACCTACAAAGAATCCGTCGAGGACGCCATCGGCGAGCCAGCCGAGCCGCTGTTTGGCGCCACCGGATTCAGCTTCCACGGTGCCGGGCGCGAAGACATTGACGCCCTCATGCTTGGCACCGGCCGCCCCTTCGTCCTGGAGATGAAGAACCCGCGCCGCCGTGTCGCCGACCTGGCGGAGCTGGAGCGGCTCATCAACGCCGAGACCGCCCGCTCCGGCGTTGCGGTGCGCGGCCTGCGCATGGCCGACAAGGCGGAGGTGGCCGCCATCAAGGAGGGGGAGTATGGGAAGGAGTACGTCGCGCACTGCCTCGCTGAAGCACCGCTTGCCCGCACTCAGGTTGCCGCCATCGCGGCCCAACTCACCGGCACCACGCTGGAGCAGCGCACCCCCGACCGGGTCAGCCACCGCCGCGCCGACCTGGTGCGCAAACGCACCCTCCACCAGGTGACGTTGGAGACGATGGAAGGCGACCCGGCCGAGCGCTTCTCCCTGCGCGTCCATGCGGAATCTGGGACCTACATCAAGGAGATGGTGAACGGCGACGAGGGACGCACCACGCCGTCGTTTTCCGGTCTCGCCGGTGTCGCCGTTAAAGTCGAATTCCTGGATGTCGTTGCCATTCTGGACGACCAGCCCCCGGCCGAGCCGCCCGCGCAACGGCTATAAACCAGGACAGGTGCCGTGAGACCTACCCAATGCGGTGCCCTCCGGGGCAACCGCGGGACTGAGGAACCTCCATGCCTGTCCGCTCCAAGGGGCTGCGCTCCAAGACCCGCCACCTGCTCCTGAAGGACGCCAGCAAGCGCGGCGTGCTGCCGCCCAACCGCGTGCTCGCCCAGTTCCCCGTCGGCTCCTCGGTCGCCGTCAAGATGGAACCGAGCCAGCTCAAGGGCATGACCCACAAGCGCTTCCAGGGCCAGACCGGCACCGTCGCCGGCAAGCAGGGCGACGCCTTCGTCGTCGAAATCCTGCACGGCAACAAGCCCAAGACCCTGGTCCTGCGCGCCGAGCACCTCATCGCCATCAAGTAAGGTGCCGCATGAGCGACCTTGATGTCATCCTGGAGGAGTCGGTCGAGACCGGCCGCTTGCTGAGCCTCGCCGAGGTCAAAGCGACCCTGGAGAAGGCGCAGATCGACCGCGAGGAGCTCACCTACGAGCAGAAAATCGCCCTCGAGCACGCCCGCCGCTTCGCCCGCGTCGAGCCGAAGGTGGCGCAGGCCATCGTCGCCGCCGTCCAGAAGGCGCTCCCCGACGTCGAGGCGAAGTTCGCCGTCCGCGTCGCCGACCTCCTGCCCCAGCACGGCGACGACGTGCGTGCGCTGTTCCAGAAGTCCCGCCACGACCTGAGCGAGGCCGATGTGGCCCGCGTCATCGCCATCGTCGACGAGCACTACACTCCGTAGGTGTCGCCATGGAAGACAACGTGTACATCTTGGACTACCTGCCCCAGGGCCGCCCCGACGCCCCGCCGTCGCGCCGCGAGCCGACCCTCCTGGGCATGGGCGAGCAGCAGTTCACCCTCTTCGAGCTCAGCCCCAAGCCGGGCGCGAGTTTCACCATCGGCGACAAGGCGTACGTCGGCAAGGACGTGGAGACCCGCACCCTGGTGCAGAAGATCCGCGGCCGCATCGCCTACCACGAGCTCACCCCGGCGGCGCACGGCGAGTTGCCCTACGTCATCGAGGAGATCATCAAGGCGGACGAGAAGCGCTTTGTCCGCTTCTTCAACGACGCCCCCTCCATCTCGGTGCGCTACCACGCCCTCGAGCTTCTGCCCGGCATCGGCAAGAAAACTGTCGAGCACCTCATGCAGGAGCGCAAGAAGCCCTTCGAATCGCTCGCCGACCTTGAGGCGCGCGGCAAGATTGCCAACCCCACGAAGGTCATCATTGGCCGCATCATCCACGAGATGCAGGACCCCACCGAGAAGTACCACATTTTCGTGCGCCCCC
The DNA here is from genome assembly GCA_038046785.1 of Thermoplasmatota archaeon. Taxonomy (GTDB): domain Archaea; phylum Thermoplasmatota; class E2; order JACPAO01; family JAHFTW01; genus JAHFTW01. Next base: position 205,814 of record JBBSVM010000003.1, on the reverse strand, counting down.
CGGCCCGCGAGGACGAGTGGCGCGGTGGCGGCGGCTACGGCTCGCCCCGGCGCAACTAATCCTGGTTCATTGTCGCCAGTTCTCCGGCGACCACAGATTGCTCAGATTCTCTGGGCTCTGGAACGGCATGCCGGCCGATGACCCGCTGGAATTCCAGGCTCGAACCGCCAAAATTGCACAGAATCCCCAGTCGGGAGCCAGTTGAAACGAGATAGTGGGCCAATTGCGCCGTTTCAGTCTTTGTCAGGAAAGGAATCGCCTTCAGTTCAACGACAACAGAATCAAAGCAGACGAAATCAGCACGGTAGGGCACTCCGAGCGGCCGGCCCCGATAGAAGAGTGGCAGAGGCACCTCGCGCTGGAACGGGATTTTCCGGAACTCGAACTCCATGGCAAGGGCCGCCTGGTAGGCTCGCTCCAGCAAACCGGGCCCAAGCTCCCGATGCACCCGCATGGCGGCGCCGATAATGGCATAGGAGTGGGGGTCTCGGTCCACGCCCTTGCAACGCGCCTTGGAGGTTGAGACCGACGAGGGGTACAGCGAAACAATCTGTGAAATGGTTCAATCCGAGCGCCAACCATGGAATCCGAGCAAGGTATTGCTCCCGAATTGGTTCTGTGCAATCTGTGGCCTCCCGAAACGCTGCAGGAGTCCGGCCGAATCCATGAAATGACGGTTCGGGTCTCGTTCCATCGTGCAGCCACCTGACCCGTTCCGAGCGCGGCGGCCGCACAAGCAGGAAGGCGGCACCGACCTCCCCGGGTTCCGCAACGAGGCGCCCGGCGTTCCTGGCCACCGCCAGCGCAAGGACCTGGGACAGCATTTCCTGCGCGACCTCGCCGTGCTGGACTCCGTCGTCGCCTCCGCTGGCCTCGCGGAAGGGCTGCGCATCCTTGAGATTGGGCCAGGGCCAGGCAACCTCACGGAGCATCTGAGCCGCCGCGTCGGCCCCACCGGCAAAGTCGTCGCCATCGAAGCGGACAAAGTGCTTGCTGCAGCCCTCGTCGGCCGTTTCGTCAACGTCGAGGTGGTCGTGGGCGACGCGGTGCAGACCGACCTCGCAGCTCTTGGGCGCTTTGATCGCATCGTCGCCAATTTGCCCTATCTCATCTCGGGCCCCATCACCATCGCGTTCCTCGAACTCCTTGGCAACCCAGCGACGCGGTGGGCGCGGGCCGTGCTGATGTACCAAGCGGAATTCGCCGAGCGACTGCTCGCCAAGGCAGGGGACGACGGCTATGGACGCCTCTCCGTCCACGCCTCTCGCCAGGTCGCTGTCCGCAAAGTGCGCGATGTTCCTCCGGGCGCCTTCGACCCGCCTCCCAAAGTGGACTCCATGGTGGTCGCCTTGGAACCGCACGCGGCACCTCCCTTCGCAGTCGCCGACGAGCGATTGTGGCGCGCCGTCGTGGATGGGAGTTTCCAGCAGCGGCGCAAGCAGATGCGCAACACCGTCCCCCCCGCCGTGGCGTCGCTTGGGGTTCCACTCGCGAAAGCCCTTGCAGCACTCGAGGCGCTCGGCCTCGCAGCGGAACGGCCGGAACAGGTCGCTCCGGCAACCTTCGCCAAACTCGTGGAGTCGCTCGCGTGAACTGGACCGGCCCGGACGGCCACGCCTACGCCATCATCCTGGACAAGGACGTCTACCGCCCCAGCGACGACACCTTCCTCCTCGCCAAGGCGGTCCACGCCCACGTTCGACCGGGCGAGAGGTTCCTGGAGGTCGGCTGCGGCTCCGGCCTTGTGAGTCTTGTCGCAGCTCGCGCGGGAGCCAACGTTACGGCGTGCGACCTCAACCCGCACGCCGTCCTTGCTGCGCGCCGCAACGCCACCGAGAACCGGTCACACATCACCGTGGTGGAATCGGACCTGATTGCGGCCGTGACGGGTCCGTTCGACGTCGTCGCCTTCAATCCGCCCTACCTTCCCACGGGGCCCGGGGAGGTTCTGCCCGGCCCACTCAATCTCGCCTTCGACGGCGGGCCAGATGGCAACGCGACGGTGCTGCGCTTCGCAGAGCAGGTCGGCCGCTTGCGCCCGCTGCCTCGGCTCATTTTGGTGGTGCACAGCAGCCTCGCCGACCCGAAGCCGCTCGAAGGTGCGCTTGCTGGCTTGGGCTACGCTTGTTCCGTGGTGGCCGAGGAGAGCCACTTCTTCGAGCGGCTGACGGTGCGGGGTTTTTCACACCGCGGTCAAATCCAGCGTTCCGCTGAAAGTCGGGACGCCCACATCGCAGATTAGGCGGAACGCGGCGCCCTCAGGGAATTCGCTTCCAACGGTGACTGCGGTGCCATAGGCGTTGCTCGCGCCCGTTGGGCTTGCGTCATGGTCGCAGCCGGTGGTTCCAGTCAACGCAACAACCTTCACCGCCGTGGCAGCGGTCCCGAAGGGGCATCCGCCAATGGGCCCGATCGGCGCCGGCAAGTTTCCGCTTACGCCTCCCGGGTTGGTCCCGAAGGTGCCGCTGCACTCCCGGTGGTCCACGGGTCCGGCGCCGGCCGCGACAACGGACAGTTGGACAAGGACCGTGTTGTTGACACTGAGCTTGCCATCCGAAACGACCAGTTTGGCCGAATAGTTTCCCGCCGCCGCGAAGGCGTGCGTGACGTTCGCCGTAGGCAGCGTTCCGGTCACGTTGGCCGTGGCGTCGCCGAAACTCAACACGTAGGTGAGGGCGTCGTTGTTGGCGTCCGTCGCGGTGATGCTGAATGTGACGCTGAGGTCGGTGACATTGGCTGCGAACACCGTGATGACGGGAGCCGCATTCGAGCCGGACGACGCCGGTGCGCCGCTGCTGCTGGGTGCGCCGCTGCTTGGCGCGGCACCGGAGGAGGGTGAATCAGAGCTGGTTGGAGCGCCGCTTTCCGTGGACCCCACAGACGGGGCGGCGGTGGAGGATGTTGAGGAGTCGTCCGACTTGCTTGCGCAACCCGACAGGACGAGAGCAAGCAGGAGGCCTACGCTGAGCAACGCACCACGGCGCATAGCCTTGGGGTTGGTGTCAGAGTGTAAAGAGGTTACGTCAACCGACGGCGCGAAACCAGGACCAGCCCAAGGGCCAAAGCTCCAAGAAGGAGGCCGAACCCAGGAGTTTTCTTGCCGTCGGCGGAGGTCGAGCTGGAGGCACCGCCCGCTGCCGAACTGGAACCCCCGGCATCCGTCGCACTGGCCGAGGCTGACCCCGAGGCGGACGAGCTTCCGCTCCCCGTGGCACTTGCGGAAGCGGAGGTTCCGGAGGCGGCAGGAGCGACCAAGTCGAGGGCGAACGTGCCGGTGAAGTTGCTGAAGGCGACGCGGTAGGTCCAGTTGCCAAGAGCGGCGGCCGGGACGGCGACCGTTCCTTTCTCGCTTCCCGTCAACGTCTGGTTCAACTTGACAGCGCCCAAGGCATCGGTGACGACGACGCTGGCCGCTCCGGTTCCGTTGCTGGAATAGACGATGTTGAGGTTGGAGAGCGTGTTCGTTACGTTGTAGAGGAATGTCCCGTTGCTTGGCTCGCTGAAACTCTGGAGCAGTTTTGGAGTGGTGAGGTCCGTGTAGGCGACTTGTCCAGCGCCGCCGGGGACAACAGATGCGCAGCCGCCAATCTTGGTGCAACCCGTAAGAGTGTAATCGGTGCCATAGCCGCCCTCTCCGGCAATTTGCATGGCCAAGCAAGAAGCAAGGGGCCCTGGGCAAGGTCCCGAATCTCCGGCAGCGCTGCCACCCGCGTTGACATAGCCGGTGGCGAAAACGTTCGTGAGTTTTCCTCCAATGACGCCCGCAAACGTGTCATACGGCAGAACACAGTAGCCTGCGCTGCCATCGAGGATGCAGGTGGATGGAACAGCAGGTCCGAAGTTCGCAAAGCGCGTCGGGGCACCCGCCTGAGTGAAACCAGGTGCTTGTTGTGTTCCAGCCGGGTCAACAAAGACGAAGACGTCGTAACCACCGGCGGGAGATGCCGTGGCATCCTGGAAGCCGATTTTGAAGACCAAGGTCGAGTCCCCCGGTTCAGCAACTGAGACCGAGCGAATATCGTGGAATCCAACGAAATCTTGCGGGTCGGTCAGAAGTTCTGTGAACGTCAGCGTGTCAAACGGTGCCGCCGAAACGGGCGGCACAACATTCAAAAGCAAGGCGGCGAAAATTGCCGCCGCAAGGTAAGCTGAACGCATACGACAACCAAAGAGCACCATTTCCCCGAGAACTTGAGCCTTGTGGCTCAGAGGGAAAGGTCACGCCAGGAGTTGAGCTTGTTCCACAACGCTCGCCACCGCAAACGCACCGGCTTCCAGGCGGGCCCACGCCTGCACTTCCGTCATGCGGGGTCCGGTGATGGCGAGGCCGACCGGTTTCTCGAAGCGCAGCGCGAGCGTCTGGAGGGTGGCGGCGGTGGCGTGCGCGATGAGCTCGTCGTGGCCGGTCTCGCCTTGGATGATGCAGCCGATGACAACGACGGCGTCGATGTCGTCGCGCGCCAAGAGGGTCTGCGCGGCGAGCGGCGTGTCGAACGCGCCCGGGACCTGGACGTGGGCTGCCAGGGTGGCGTCGAGGCGGGTCAACTCGCGTCGGGCCGAAGCCAGCATGCCTTCTGTGATGGCGAGGTTGAAGGTGGCCTGCACGACGCCGACGCGCAGGCCGGGGCCGGTTGCCGCAGCGCGCACGGGCGGGGCGGTGGGAAGGTGCGGCTGCGAGACGGCGGCGGCAACGGGCGCGGCCGGAGCGGGGGAGGCGGGCGGAGCCGAGGGTGTGGGGGGAACATCGCGCAGGCCCGACTTGTCGTGGTGGATGACGGTGCGAATGGGTCCGTTCTCGACGCTGTGGCTCATCACGGCCCCTTCCACGGAGGCGGTGGTGGCGGCGATGTCGGCGAGGGCATCAAGGTGGGCTGCAACCTCGTCCTGCTCGCTGGGGCGGGCACGGCTGGGGGGTTCGAAGAGAGCGAATCGCTTCGGCGTCACGACCTCGGCCTGCGGCTCCGGCATGCGGGCGAGAATGTCGGCCGCTTTGGGTCCGGGCGGGGGCTCGCTCCGGAGGCCGCGTCCGGTGCGAGGTGCCTGGTCGAGGCCGGGGCGCTGGTACACTTCGAAGAGGCCGGTGTCATCCACGATTTCGGAGGGGGGCGGGATGGGGCGGTCCACTCGGTGCTCGGCGGGGGGAACCGGCTTTGCGGGTTGACCGGGGAGATTGGGGACCGGCCAGCTGGCAGGTGCGGCACCCGGCGCGGGGCGGGGAATCTCGGGGACGCCGATGCCTTTGGCCATGTTGGCCTTCGTCAGCGGCGGCGTCGGCGCCGTCGGATCTTTGGGAGGGAACTGATGGCCGGCGGCGCCCAGGCCGCGGCTTGGACCGGAGAGGGAGCGGCCTTGGGCGTCCACGCGGGGAGGCGCCGTGTAGGTCTCAAACTCGTCCGTGGATTCCACCTTGGGAGCACCAGCGCGGGCGTCGGGAGAGCCCGACTTGAGCATGCGCTCCACCTCCTTGCGATCCAACGGCATCCCAGCTTCTGGAGCCGGTCAAGGCTTGAATCTTTTGTGAAGCGTCCCCACCCCGGTCCCATCCACCGATTTCGCCGATTCCGGACCGAGGGTTCAGCGAAATCGGCGCAATCGGTGGATAGGCGGTCGGCGTGCAGCCGCCGAACGAATCAGCGTCCTGCGGAACGCTTCGGGTCAGCTGGACCGACGTCAGCAAAACCCTGGCGCTGCCCGGTCCCGGCGCGCTTCACCAGCTCGTCGGGCTTCTCGAGGATCCAGTAGGCGTTGAGCGCGTGTTCGCTGACGCGGTTTTCGGTCACTTGGATGAGCTGGGCGTCGTCCTTCGCCTCGTCCATGTGGACGAACACTTCGAGGATGTGCGTCGAGGTCATGAGCTGTGCCTGGGCGATGGCGAGGCTCGCCTCGTGGCCGCACTGCTTGTCGATGGGCTCGGCGCCCACCATGCCGCAGGCGACGACGATGTCGCACCCTTCCTCGACGAGGCGCTGCGCCGCGACGGCGAGATCCTTGAAGCCGGGGACGGTGCGGCGGATGATGCGCGAGTTGGGCAAGCCGAGTCCCGACAAGGTGCGGACGGCGACCGCGCCCATGTTGACGGTGCTGAAGGTGGTGTCCACGACGCCGTACACGGGGGCGTGGCTGGGCTCCAGGGCAGGCGTCACGGCTGCGCTCTGGGTTGGTTTGGTCGAGAGGACCTCGTAGCCGAGGCGGCGCTCAATCGAGCGGGCGGTCACGGTGCGGACGCCGGGGTTGGGCTGCTCCTCGGGCGGCTTCCACATGAATCCCATGCGCCAGCCAGTGGAAGGGGTGGCTAAACCTTGCCGGACTGCGTCTTCGAGTAGAGGCTCTCCGCCGCCGCCCGTTCCGCCACTTTTTCGATGATTTTGCGGGTGCCGTCGAGGTCGCCGACGAAATGGGGGAGGCGGACCACCTTGCAGGGCACGCCGCGCTCAGCACAGGCGGCCGCCACCTTGGCCTCGTCGTAGGCCTGGTCGAAGCCGAGGGCGACGATGTCGGGGCGCAACTCCTCGACGATGCGGTAGTAGTCGCCGTGGTGGCCAAGGACGGCGCGGTCCACCGGTTTGAGAGCGCCCACCATGTGGCGGCGGTGCTCTTCCGGTGTGATGGGGGCGTGTTTCTCGCGCGCGGCGCTGGCATCGCGGGCGATGACGACGACCAGTTCGTCGCCGAGCCGTTTGGCCGCTTCCAGCATGGCGATGTGGCCGGGGTGGAGCAGGTCGAAGACGCCGGTCGTCATGACCCGGATGTGCGGGCGCGCGGACCCCTTCACGCCGGAACGGTCGCCTTCCACGCTGCGACGACGTCGGCGCCGGTCAAAAAGACCAGCCCGTGTGCCTTGGCGTACACCTGCGCATCCGCCTTCGAGAGAGCGCGCCCGGTGCGCGGGTCGAGCATCTCGCAAATCGAGGTGGAGGGGACGAGGCCCGCTTGGCGCGCCAGCTCCAGCGAGAGTTCGGTGTGGCCCTGCCGTTTGGCGAGGCCGTCGGGGTGTCCGTTGAGGAGGATGACGTGGCCCGGCGTGCGGAACGTCGCGCCGAATTCAGCCTGCGCCGCGTGGGCGGTCTTCGACGGGACACCGTCCAGGAACCGCGCCAACTCGGTGATGGTGAGGCTGCGGTCGGCGTCCGGGATGCCGGTGAAGGTCTTGCGGTGGTTGATGGTGATACCGAAGCTGGACTTCGACGGATCGTAGCGCAGGTCGTTCGCTTTCATGTGCGCCAGGACCGGATGCGCGGCGCTCATGCCGGAGAGGAGATCGGCGGCAAACGGCAAGCCGAGTTTTGTGTGATGCTCGGGGGCCACCGTCGTGCAGAGCAGACCGCCGCCGTCGCTGCGCAGAGTCCGGATGCGCTCCGGGGTCGCGAACTGCGAGGCGACGACAAGGTCGGTCTCCCCTTCGCGCCCGTCGGCGTCGTACAGGAGGACAACCTCGCCGCGGGCGAGGGCGGCTACAGCGTCGGGGTGGGGTCCAGCACGCGGGCTCACGACTCGTCCGATGGCCACCTGGAATATCAAACGTGAGTTAGGAGCCAAAAACGAGTATGAGATTTTCCTGAAGACGCGTGCTGCGAATCGGCACAGAAACCCAAAAAAAGGTTGGAGAAGAAAAGATGGAGGGTCTGAGAAGCCGCGTTATGCGGCGGGGGCGGAGGACTCGGCGGCGGCCTCGACGGTGGCGGCCTCCCAGTTCTTCCGGTAGGTGGTGACGTAGCCGGCGATGCGGTTGCGGAAGACGGTGGTCTTCACGTCGGTGAGCTGCGCCACGACCTTCTTGTTGTGGTCGAAGTCGGCCGTGAATTGGTCGTTGTACTTCTTCACGAGGTCGATCGCGACGCGCTTGATGTAGGTCTGGCGAATGTTGCCCATTCCGTCACCGGTTGGACTTCGTGAGAACAGGGTGGATATAAGCCTCGCCTCGGACGGGGAGCGCGAACAGCGACGAAGGCCCGGCCGGCAGTCGCGCAACCGCTCTCCTCGGGGGCACGGTCGCATAAGGTTTCTCCTGCCGTGCTCAAGAACGACAACCCCGGTCGCTGTGCGTTGTCTCGACCGACCGCCCTGTTGGCCGGAGCGCTCCTCGCCGTTGCCTTCCTCGCATCCGCTGCGGCGCAATCCACGGCGCCAAGTTCGAGCGACACCTCCTCCGCGTCCTCCGCCAGCGCCAACAAATCCTCCATGCACATCCCGGGCCTCACCAGCGAGAGTCCGCCCATTCCGGGTTGGCTCCTCGGTCTGTTCGTCCTTCTCGGGGTCTTCGTCATCCTCTCCGGTTTCCTGTTTTTCCGCTGGGCCCGCCAGCGCCTGTAAGCCTCGACATTCAAGCCACCCGACAGCAAGCACCATAAGCGGCGCCTCGGATGGCCCGCTGTGCGTGGCGCAGGCATGGTGGCGGCCCTTCTGCTCTTGGCGGGCTGTGCTGCACCCCCCGCCCTGCCCGCCGAGCCGCCGCGCGACGATGGCATCACCGCCGTGGCCTATCGCGTCGAGCCAACCGTCACCGTGCTCGACCGCGTGGACGCGTTCGGCCTCGGCGTGTTGGACTGCAACACAAACAAGATTGCTTGCAAGGCAGCGCCCGCCTTTTTCGGTGATCCGGTCTGGACGGTGGAGGCAAGCGACCCGGAGGCGGTGTTCTGGCGCATCGACGCGACGCTGTCGTGGCAGGGCCAATCGGGCCAGGAGCTTCGCGTCAACCTCTACGCGCTGCGGCTGGGAACCTGCGTGAACCAGAACAACTCCAAGGAATACCCCTGCCAGATGACGCGCCACGTGGCGGGTGTGGCAGGTGCTTCGCCGCAGCACATGGCGGGCGAATTTTTCCTGGAACCGAACGAGCAGGCGATGCGCCTCGAGGTCCAGCCCGAAAGCACAACGCTGGCCTTCCCCGTTCCGATTGACCGCCAGGCGCGCCTCGAAGGCCAACTTGCGTCGTACCATCCCGTCTCCGGTCCCATCGCGCTCAACGTCACGGCATCGGAGTGACGTTCAGAACAGCGCTTTCTGCCCCGCTTTCGGCGTCGGTTTTTTCGGCTTCTCCTCGGCTGGCTCTGCTTCCACCGCAACCGCCTTTGCTTTGCCGACTTTGGCCGGCTTCTCGTCTGCTTCCGGCGGCGAACTCGCGGCACGAATCGCCTTGAGGTTGGCGGCGGTTCCGTCGGTTCCGAGAAGCAGCAGAACCTCCTCGTCCTCCAATTCCAGTTCGCGGGTCATCGCGACGGCGAATTCGCGGTCCAGCCGGAACAGGGTTGCGACGGTCTCGACTTGCTCCTGGCGCGCCTTGCGGCGGCTCATGTGCGTGAGGCGGCCAAGCCGGGTGGAGAGCTCGTCCTTCGCTTGTCGCACGCCCTTCGTGCGCCCCATCTTGCTGAGCCACTGCGGGAAGCCGAACGGGACGAAGTCGCGGTACTCCCGGCTGCGCGCCGCCATGACGCCGAGGGTCGCCATTTCCGAGGCGTAGCCCCAGAGCGCATAGTCCTGCGTGCGGCGGGTGCGGCCGAGGAACTGGTCGGCACGGGAGAGAGCATAGGTGCCCGCCACCAAGTCCTTCGGGTCGCGGTACTCCTTGGGCAGGTTCTCGTCGATCCAGAGAACAAGGTCGTCCGGCGTTGCGTCGGTCTGGAAGGTCTCTTTGCGCAGCTGCTCGATGGAGCGCCCCTTGAGCACGTGCCGCACCAGGTCGAAGAGGCTGGTCTCGGTGTCGCGCGTTCCGAGCCCCTTCAGGTCGGCGAGCTTGAGGTGGGTGCGCCCGGCACCATGCGCCTGCAGGTCGCGCACGGCTGCGCGCAGGTCGCCCTCGGCCGAGACTGCGATTTGTTCAAGCGCTTCGCGGTCGGCGACCAGCCCCTCGGCGTGGGCGATGCGGGCGAGGGCGGGCGTCATGCTGCGCGCCTGCACCTTGCTGAATTTGACGACCTCGGCAAGCGACTTGAGCGCGGCGCCGGAGCCCTTCTCGAGGGCGTAGAGGTCGTTGACGATGAGGATGACCGGCTGCCGTGTCGCGCGGATGGTCTCCAGGATGGCGCCTTTTCCGCCTTTGTCCGAGAGGTCGGTTCCATCGGAGTCCTTGCCCTCGGCGCCGGCGCGCTCCGTCAGATTGTCCGCTTCATCGAGGATGATGAGCTTGCGGCCACCATCGGAGCCGGTGGCGTGGAAGGAACCGTCGGAGCCGAAGGTCTGGTGGACGGCGCCGGCGAGAGCGACTTTCTGGATGGCCGTCGCGTTGCGCGCATCGGAGGCGTTGAGCTCGATGACCGACCAGCCCATGTCGGCGGCAAGCGCGAGCGCGGCGCTGGTCTTGCCGGTGCCCGGGGGGCCAGCGAGAATCAACGCCCGGCGGGCCGGAACTCCGCCGCGCCACGACGCGGCCCACTCGCGCAGCCGCGCCACGGAGGGCCCGTTGCCAACCAGGTCGGCAAGACCCTTGGGGCGATGGCGCTCGGTCCAGTCCACATCCGCGGGACGGTTGCCCGCTACAAGAGGGGAGCGGCCGGTTCAGCGCCGAACGAGCTTGGCGAGTTCCGCCGCCGCAACGATGAGCGGGTCGTACACGGGCGAGAAAGGCGGAGCGTAGGAGGTCTCCACTTCGGCGAGCTTCTTGGCGGTGAGGCCAGCCTGCAGCGCGACGGCGGCGGCGTTGATGCGCAGTCCGGCGTGCTCGGGGCCGGCGATTTGGCAGCCCAGGAGTTTTCCGGTCCCTTGCTCCGCCACCAGTTTGAGCGCCATATCGCCGGCGCCCGGCATGTAGGCGGCGCGGCTCTTCGATTCGACGAGGAACGAGACGGCGTCGATGCCCTCACCCTTTGCTTGGGTCTCGGTGATGCCGCTTTGTGCGAAGACAAGGCCGTGCACGCGAGTAATCTGCGTACCCAGAACGCCGGGGAAGGTCATCGATGATTGCGGGATGGAGCCGAGCCCGGCCGCCACGTTGTCGCCGGCCACCTTGCCCATGCGGTTGGAGGGAAGCGCCAGCGCCATTGCTGTCGGCCGCCCCGTGATGAGGTGGCGCGGTGCAACGCAGTCGCCGGCCGCCCAGACGTCGTGGAAGTTGGTCTTCATCTGGTCATCCACCAGGATGTGGCCCGTCTTCGTTGCGTGCACGCCCGCTTTCACGGCGAACGCGGTGTTGGGCTCGACGCCGACGGCGACGATGGCGAGGTCCACGTCGAGCGCTTCGGCCGCTTCGACGCGGGCGAGTTTGCCGTCAGCGCCGGGCGCGAACCCTTTGACTTTGGCGTTGCGGTGCAGCGTGATGCCCTGCTCCGTGATCCAGTCTTCGAGGCCGTCGGTCATGTCGGGGTCGAGGCTCGAGAGCAGTCGTTCGCCGCGCGCGAGCAGGTGGACCTCAGCTTCCAGTTCGAGGAAAGCGGAAGCCATCTCCAGGCCGACGTAGCCGCCGCCGATGACTGCAACGCGGCGTGTGTCCGAGTTGCGCAGGTGGCGGATCAGCCGCACGCCGTCGCCGACATGGCGGATGGTGAAGACCCCCTCCAAGTCGCCGCCCGCGAACGGGTTGCGCGGCGAGGCGCCGGTGGCGAGCACCAGCTTGTCGTAGTGCGTGGAGTCGCGCCCGTCGGGGCCTTGGAAGGTGACCTCTTTCGTGTAGGGGTTGAAGGCGACGGCGCGGGTGCGGGTGCGCACCGCGATGCCGCGCTCGGCGGCGGCCTCCTCGGACAAGACCAGCAACTGGGATGGATCCTGCACCTGCCCCTCCACGAGGTAGGGGATGCCGCAGGCGGAGTAGCTGATGTCGTGGCCCGCCTCGAGCACTTCGACCTCCAGCTCGGGGGCGCGCCGCTTTGCTTTGCTTGCGGCGCTGAGGCCGGCCGCGTTGCCGCCCACGACGAGGAGTTTGGTCACGGCTTCGCCATGGTGGCCGGGTCCGCTTAACCTACGCGCTTGGTGACCGGCTTGCCGCTGCCTCGGGGGAGAGCTTGCAGAGAACGGCGCCAAGGAGGGGCAGGAGGGCGACGGGCGGGAGGAGGGACCCCACGAGGCCGTAGACGAACGCCTTCTCGGCGTTCCCTTTCTGTGCCTGCGAATGACCCACGAGCGAGCAGATTGCGCCCGGTACTGAAAGGAGAATGACCACGATTGCAAACCATGCAAGAGGAAACGAAATCGCGGCGGCTGCCAGAAGGATGACGGCGAACATCGCGCCCACAAGTTGGAGGACGCCGCCCACGACGAGGAGAATCCGACCAGTGTGGAGGTAGTTCGACTCCGCCATGGTGGAGAACCGGGAAGCTACGCTTTGAGCTTTCTCTGGCGCGTCGAGTGCAGCGCGGCCACGCGTTCCAGCGCCGCGTCCACGTCGGCGCGCGACACGTTGCGGTGCGTGACGAAACGGACGACCGGGCCGGCATCGCGCCGACCGGCGAGGACACCCGCGCCTTTGCACGCGGCGTTGAACGTTTCAGCCGTCCAGCCCGTGCCGGTGGTGTCCGCCATCACCATGTTGGTCTCGGTGCCCTTCACGTCCACGCCGAATCCAAGGTCGGCGAGTCCTTTGCCGAGCCGCTTGGCGTTGGCGTGGTCGTCGGCAAGCCGTTCGTAGCAGGTGTCGAGAGCGACGAGCCCCGCAGCGGCGAGATGACCTGCCTGCCGCATGCCACCGCCGAGGGTCTTGCGCACGAAGCGCGCCTCGGCAATGAAAGCGGACGAGCCGGCCACGAGCGAGCCAACGGGGGCGCTCAGTCCTTTGCTGAGGCAGACCATGACGGAGTCGGCCGGTTTGGCAAGCGCCGCAGGCGTCGTGTTCTGGGCGATGGCCGCATTCCAGACGCGCGCGCCGTCGAGGTGCAGCGCCGCGCCGTTGGCGTGCGCAACATCGGCGACCGCCTTCGATTGCTTGGCGCTCCAGCAGCGTCCGCCCGACCAGTTGTGCGTGTTCTCGATGGCGACCAGTTTAACGTGCGCGAAATGGGGGTCGCGTGGAAGCCAAAACCGTTCCAAGTCGGCGGGCGCGAAGACGCCTGCTTTCCCTTCGGCGGGAAGAACCGCCGAGCCCGACAGCAGCGCCGCGGCGCCTCCCTCGTAGAAACTGATGTGGCTGTGTGTCTCCGCGACGACGGCGCCGTTGCGGCCGGTGTGGACCCATATGGCAGCCTGGTTGCCCATTGTTCCGGTCGGAACGAAAAGTGCCGCCTCTTTTCCCAGAAGCTTTGCGACGCGCGCTTCCAGCCGATTCACGGTCGGGTCGTCGCCATACACGTCATCGCCGACGTCGGCGGTCGCCATGGCGTGCCGCATCGCGTCGGTCGGCTGCGTCACGGTGTCGCTACGGAAATCAAGGATGCGGCCGGTTGCGCGGGGCACGGCACGGCCAGCGCATCGCCTTGGGTAAGGGTTCCGCGGCGGGCTATTCGTCGTCGAAGGTGTCGTCGGCGTGGTGCGCCGCCATCAAGCGGCGCATGTACTCTTCCGCTTCGTCGGGCTGGGTGGTGAAGCCCATGGCGGATGATTGGGTTGGGTCGCCTCAAGGATGTTGGGGTGAGGGGCAAGAGAAACCATAGCGAATCAGCCCGCTTCCAGTGGAGCCGGTGCGCCCGCTACAGGTCATGCAGGACAGGTTCGGGGTCGCGTTGGCGCAGATGCCGCGCCTTGGCGACAAACGCGTCCAGGTCCTGTTCGCGCATCGCGTTCGAGGCCTCTTTTCCAGGGTGCAGGTTGGGCTGCATGCCCCCTCATTTCCCGGCTCCCGGCTTTAACGGGTTTCGGGCAAGATTGAAACGGTGCCGATGAAGGGTTGGGCGCCCAACCGCGGCGGGACGGGTCGTTGTCAGAACACCGCAGGCTCGCGGTATTCACCGTGCACGACCACCATCGCCTCGCGGATTTCGCCAAGCGTGCAGTAGGCGCGGCTGGCATCAATCAGTGCGGGCATCAGGTTGGGGCGTCCTTCGATGCGGCCGATGCCCTTCGACTTGCCCAAGAGCGCATCCCGTTCCAACTCGGCGGCCTTGGTGAGGGCGCGCAGGGCGGCCTCCGCCTTCTTGCCGTCGCGCTTCGCCTTGAGCTCGGCGAGCTCCTTGAGTTGGCGCCGCTCGCCCGCCTCGTCGAGCTTGAGAAGGTCGGCATAGGGTGGCTCCTCGATGCGGTAGCCGTTGAGGCCGACGATGATGCGCTCGCCCTTCTCGATGGCGCGCTGCTGCTGGAAGGCGGCGTCGGCGATCTCGCGCTGGAAGAAGCCCGACTCGATGCCGCGCACGACGCCGCCCATCTTGTCGATGCGGCGGAAGTAGTCGTTCGCCTTCTCCTCCATCTCCGTCGTGAGCGTCTCGAGATAGTACGAGCCGCCGAGTGGGTCGATGGTGTTGGCGACGCCCGATTCGTGCGCGATGATCTGCTGCGTCCGCAGCGCGATGCGGACCGCTTTCTCGGTTGGAAGTGCCAGTGCCTCGTCGAACGAGTTGGTGTGCAGCGATTGGGTGCCGCCAAGCACGGCCGCAAGCGCCTGGAGGGCGACGCGCACGATGTTGTTCTCCGGCTGTTCGCGGGTGCACGACACGCCGGCGGTCTGGGTGTGGAAGCGCAGCAGCAGCGAGCGCGGGTCCTTGGCGCCCTCGGCCACCATGAACTTCGACCAGATGCGGCGCGCGGCGCGGTACTTGGCGATCTCCTCGAAGAAGTCGTTGTGCGCGTTGAAGAAGAACGACAGCCGCGGAGCAAATGAGTCCACGGCGAGGCCGCGCGCCTTGCCGCGCCGGACATACTCCATGCCGTTGGCGAGCGTGAAGGCCAGCTCTTGCACGGCGGTGCTGCCCGCCTCGCGGATGTGGTAGCCCGAGATGGAGACGGTGTTGAATTTCGGGGCGTGCTGGGCGCCCCACTCGAACGTATCGAGGACAAGTTCGATGGATGGTTCAGGCGGGAAAATGAACATCTTCTGCGCCTGGTACTCCTTCAGAATGTCATTCTGGATGGTGCCCGAGACCTGGCTGAACGGGACACCCTGCTTCTCGGCGGCGCCGAGATACATCGCCCAGACCATCGGGGCGGGGCCGTTGATGGTCATCGAGACGGAGACGTCTTGCAGAGGGATGCCTGCGAAGAGCGTCTCCATGTCGCGCTGCGTGTCGATGGCGACCCCCACTTTGCCGACCTCGCCCTGGGCGAACTCGTGGTCGGAGTCGTAGCCTTGCAGCGTCGGGAAATCGAACGCCGTGGAGAGGCCGGTTGTGCCTTGGCTCAGGAGGAACTTGAAGCGCTCGTTGGTCTCGTGCGCCGTCCCGAATCCGGCGAACTGCCGCATCGTCCAGAGCCGGCCGCGGTACATCGTCGGCTGCACGCCGCGCGTGAACGGGAACTCACCGGGGAATCCCAGGTCGCGCTCGGCGTTCCAGCCGATGCGCTCGAGGTCGCTTCGGTCGTAGAGCCGCTCAACTTTCTGGTTGCTGAGCGTTGTGAACTCCGCCTTGCGCTCCGGCGCTTTCTCCAGCGACTTGCGCAGCGTCGTCTCCTCCCAGCGGCTGCGCGCTGAGGCGTGCGTCTGGGCGGGAAGGCTCACGCTTCAAGGAGGGTCGGGGACCGTATGAAGGGTGCGGCGCTCTACCAGGAAGCGGTCGGCCGTCCCACTTCGTTCAGGACCTCGCGCCGGTCGGTGATGATGCACTCAACACCAAGCCGCACCAGCTCGGCGGCGCGTGCCGGGTCGTTCACCGTGTAGGCGCCCAGGCGGAACCCCGCCTGTCGAATGCGGGCGACGCCGTCGGCGTCGAGGAAGTCATGATCCGCGTTGACCCAGCGGCAGCCCGCAACCTTGGCCGCCGCAAGGTCGTCGTCCTCGAGCGGTCCCAAGGCAATGAAGCCGCGCGGCACCTCAGGGGCCAGGAGCTGCGCCTGCTCAAGGACTGCAGGGTCCATGGCGGAGAGGAGAGCGCGCCCGGCGAGTCCACGCTGTCGCACCAGGGAGAGCGTACCAGAGAGCGCCGCTGGATGTTTGATCTCGAAATTCCACAACCCGTTCCAGCCCGCCATCGCGGCAAGCAGTTCGCCCAGCTGCGGCACGGGTCCGTTACGTGTCGCAAGAGCGGCCAGGGCGCGGGAGGTGAGGCTGTCCACGCGCCCTTTGCCTCCGGTCGTGCGCTCCACGGTGGCGTCGTGCAGCACCACCACCTCGTCGTCGGCGGTGCAGCGCAGGTCCATCTCCACCGCGGGGAAGCCCGCCTCGGCCGCCGCACGGAAGGCCGCCAGCGTGTTCTCGGCCTTCTGCGAGGAGAGGCCGCGGTGGGCGCAGGCGAAAGCGGGCACAGGAGGGCCAAACGGGGGGGCAACTTCAACCCGGCCGGTCGCCGGCAAAGGCGTTAAAGGAGGGTTCCGGTGGGCGGCCAATCGGTGCCTGGATGACTGCAGCCCCCGCCCCCGCCAAGAGCAGCCTGACGAAGGGACTGGAGGGCATCATCGCCGCCCAGTCTTCCATCTGCTTCATCGACGGCGACGAGGGCATCCTCTCCTACCGCGGCTACGACATCAACGAGCTCGCCCCGAGCGCCACGTTCGAGGAGACGGTCTTCCTGCTCTGGGAAGGCCACCTGCCCACCAAGTCCGAACTGGACGAGTTCAGCGCGAAGCTCGCCGCCAACCGCGACCTGCCGGCGCTGCCGCTCAAGGTGCTGCGCGACGTCGCCAAGGCGATGGGGCCGATGGATGCCCTGCGCACCACCGTCTCCGCCCTCGGCGCTGGGCGCAACGACGCCGACAAATACAGCCTCGACGTGGATCGCCAGAAGGCCATCGAGACGACGGCGCAGCTCGCCACCATCGTCGCCTACTACCATCGCATTCGCATGGACAAGGAGCTGGTCAAGCCCGACCCCAAGCTCAGCCACGCCGCGAACTTCCTCTACATGTTGACCGGCAAGAAGCCGACCCCGGCCGCCGAGCGCGCCTTCGACTGCGCTCTCGTCCTGCACGCCGACCATGACCTCAACGCCAGCACCTTCAGCGCCCGCGTCACCGCGGCCACCCTCGCCGACTACCACGGCGCCATCACCAGCGCGGTCGGCACCCTCAAGGGACCGCTGCACGGCGGCGCCAACATCGAGGTCATGAAGATCCTCCTCGAGATTGAAGCGAGCCACGAAGAGCCGGTGGACTGGGTCGAGCACCAACTCGCTAAGAAGCGCAAGATTCCCGGCTTCGGCCACCGCGTCTACAAGACCCTCGACCCGCGCGCCATCCACCTCGCCAAGCTCAGCAAGAGCCTCGGCGAGCAGGCCAAGGACACGAAGTGGTACGAGATGAGCCTCAAACTGCAGAAGGCGATGAAGCAGCAGAAGGACATCGACGCGAACGTGGATTTCTTCTCCGCATCGAGCTACTACGTCATGGGCATCCCGCTCGACCTCTACACGCCCATTTTCGCCATCAGCCGTGTCGCTGGTTGGTCGGCGCACATCCTCGAGCAGCACGGCGACAACCGTCTCATCCGCCCGCTCAGCGAATTCACCGGGACGCTCGGAAAGAAATGGGTCGCCCTGGGCAAGCGCAGCGCGCCCCTCGTCGAGACGAAGGCCAAAACGCAGTAAGCTACGAGAAGGTCACGGTCAGTTCGTAGCTGTCCTGGACGACGAGCCAGGCGACCACGGCGACGCTGTAGGTCCCCGGCTCCAGCGCGCCCGAGAAACCTTCGGACGCGGTGCCCACCGACGACGCCGAGCTGAGAACGGGGTTGCCCAGTTCATCCAGGATGTAAAGGTCGAAATCGTTCGCGACCGACGTCCAGGTCAGCGACCCTTCCGCCAGGATGGAGGATTCGACCACGAGCGGGTACAAGGTGCAACTGCTCGCTGCAGTGGAACAGGGACCGAGTGCTGCGTTGAATGGGTCGGCCCCGAGGTCGACGGTCTGGTTGTCGTAGATGGGAGCCGGGACGATGTGGGGCGGAGGCGGAGCCACAACCGGCGGGAGGTCGCTGTCCACCCGAACGGTGACGTTCTGGGTGCTGTCGAGGGGGACGCTGGCCGCAAGCGTGCCGTTGGGAGAGGTGGCGCGGATTTCCCAGTGGACATCTTCGATGAAGTCGAAGGCGTACGTCACCTGCGTCGCATTGCGCAGCACGGCGGCCGCGGCAGGATTGTCGGCGACGGCGGTCGCGGCCTCCTGGGAATCGACGGTCCAGCGTGAACGCGTCTGCCTGGCAATCTCTTCGAGACCGGCGGGGAGGTGGGCGAACTCCTCCGGAATCGGCGTCTCGAAATGTTCGTCGATGCCGGAAGCCGTCGCGTAGAGCGCGGACTTGCTCGCCGAGAAATACAGGTAGACCCAGACCGGAACGCGGCCATCCCCCAAGGTCGAGTCCTGCGCGTTCGCGATGACCTTTGCGAAGAAGGCGCCTTCGTCGGTCGAGTCGTCTTGGACAAACGGTCCGGTTCCATTGTCCGTCTGTTCGAACCCGATTCCGCCGAGAAGGAACGCATCGCTGGCCCACGACTCGGCCTCAAGGTCGGCGCGGTCCAGGGCTGATTGGGCGGTCGAGGAACCGCTGCAACCGGCCAGGGCGATGGCAATCAGCATCGATGCGACCAGGAACGATCCACGCATGACCTGCGAGAAACACGGGGCCAGAAAAACTCGACGGAGACGCGTGCCCAAGTCGGGTGGCCAAGGCCTGTGAGCCGCCACCCTCAAACCCAACGCCCTCCCTTGCAGGTCTGTGAAAGCATCCTATTTCGAGGCGCACGGCACGCTTGAGGCGCTGCGCATCGGCGACCTTGCGGTCCCCGCTCTCGGTCCCGGCGACGTTCGCATCCAGGTGAAGGCGGCCGCATTGAACCACCTGGATCTCTTCGTTCTGGCGGGCTGGCCCGGCTTCAAGGTTCCTCTTCCGCACGTGGGCGGCACCGACCTCGCTGGCGTCGTCGCCGAGGTCGCTCCTGACGTCAAAGGCGTCAAGGTCGGCGACGAGGTTTTGGTGAATCCTGGCCTCAACTTCGCAGCGGGACCTGATGGAGAACTCGTCATCCCGCCCGATGTCAGCATCATCGGAGAGACCCGTTGGGGCGGCCTCGCCGAGGAGTGCGTCGTCCCCGCCACCCACGTCGTACCGAAGCCGAGCGACATGAGCTGGGAGACGGCGGCCGCCCTGCCGCTTGCCAGCATCACCGCGATGCAGATGGTGAAGCGCAAGGGGCGTGTCAAGCGCGGCGACCGCGTCCTCATCGTCGGCGCCGGCGGCGGCGTCGCAGTGATGGCGCTGCAGATTGCCAAGGCGGCGGGCGCTTGGATTTGCGCCACCACGGGCGGCCCCGAAAAAGCGGCGAAGGTGAAGGCGCTTGGCGCCGACGTCGTCCTCGACTACAAGGCAAGCGCCGACTGGTCGAAGGAGGCGTTCCTCGCCACCGGCAAGAAGGGGTTCAACGTCATCATCGACTCCACCGGCAGCGCCACGTTCGGCAAGTCGCTGCGCCTGCTCGCTCTTGGCGGTCGGCTCGTCACTTGCGGCGCCACCACGGGCGGCCTCGCCGAAGTGGATGTCCGTCTCATCTTCTGGAAACAGCTCAGCATCTTGGGCTCCACGATGGGAGTGCCGCAGGACCTGCGCGACGCCCTCAAGATGTGGGAGAAGGGTCAGCTGCGCGCCGTCGTGGACTCCACGTGGAGCCTCGACCAGGTGCGCGACGCGATGGCGAAGATGGAGCGCGCCGAACAGTTCGGAAAAATCGTCGTGAAGCCGTAGTCAAGCAGGCTTCGCGGCGACGACAGGTCGTGTCTCTGCGAGCAGCGAGAAAGTGCGGTCCAGAACGCGCACGCCGCGTTCCAACTCGGCAAGTTCGATGCGCTCGTTGGGCGTGTGGTCGAGGTGCGAGTCGCCGGGGCCGTAAGCGACCAGCGGGACGCCCGGGAACCACTGTGCCAGGTGGTTGAAGTCGGCGGTGCCGGTTTTGCGCTTGAGGCGAGGCTCCATCCCGGCGGCGCGGATGGCCGTCTTCAGGCGCGCAACAAGCGCGCTGCGCGACGACGACTCGGCCGCCGGCATCGCCTCGCTGAAGAGGACCTCGGCGCCGTTCTGCTGGGCAAGCTCTGCGATGCGGCGCTGCGCCTCGGCCGGAGGCACGGAGGGTGGCAGGCGGACCTGGAAACTGGCGCTCGCCTCGTCGAGCAATCCGTCGGATCCGCTTCGCAGGTCGGCGAGGCGGCCGTGGCAGGTCGTGAACCCGTCGGCGAAGGCGAGGTCGCGGCCGACAGCGCTCCACCAGGCCACCAGAGCGTCCGCCGCCCCGCCCCCCGGGTAGCCGCCATGCTGCGCCTCGCGCTCGACGCTGAACTGTCCGCGCAGGATGCCTTTGTATCCGATGGTGATTCCGTCGGCACCGCTTGGTTCACCCACGAGGATGGCCTCCGGCCGCAGGTCGCGCGGCAGCGCCTTGGCTCCCCGCGAGTGGCCTTCTTCATCGATGCAGCCCGCCACGACGATGCGCAGGTCCGGGTTGTCGCGGTGGGCGCGCGCCGCGCAGTAGGCGGCGACCAGCGGGGCCTTGGCATCTACGGCCCCGCGCCCCCACAACACCCCGTCGGCGACGCGGACCGGGATGTGGCCTGGCACGGTGTCGATGTGGCCGACGAAAAGGACCAGCCGTTCGCCGCGTCCCGCCTCGGCGAGGAAATTGCCCGCACTGTCGCTGCGGACGCGAAACCCGTCGCTGCGCGCTTCGTCGGCGAGGAATGCGACGGCGGCCGCCTCCAATCCGGTTGGGCTTGGAATGGCAACGAGCCGCTCCAAGAGTTCAGCGGGGCTTAGGCCAGGCATTGCGGCAGCACCTCGACGAAGCGGTCCAGGTCGCTTTCTGCGACGGTGAGGGGGGGAAGAAGGCGAAGCCCCGTCGTTCCGCCCGCGAGCACGAGGAAGCCGCGCTCCTGCAGCGCTTTCATGGCCGGCTGCGGACGGATGCGCAGTTCAATGCCCGCCATAAGGCCAGAGCCGCGCACCTCACGCACGACGGGATGGTTGAGGCCGCGTAGCCGTTCCAGCAGGCTGGCTCCGAGCCGGCGGGCTCGTGCCGCCAATTTCTCATCGTCGAGGATACGCAGAACCTCGCTCGCCGCAGCGCAGGCAAGCGGCGCTCCGCCATAGGTGGAGCCGTGGCCTCCCGGGGGTAGCTTGGCGGCGACCGCTTCCGTCATCGAGCAGGTGCCGATGGGCAGCCCGCCCGCCAAACCCTTGGCAAGGGTGACAAGGTCGGGGACAACGCCGGACGGTTCGCAAGCGAGGAACGAGCCGGTGCGGCCGAGCCCGGACTGCACCTCGTCGAAGACCAGGAGAGCGCCAGCGTCGGTCGCAATGTCGCGCGCTGCGCGCAGGTAGCGGTCGGTCGCTGCGCGCACGCCGCCTTCCCCCTGCACCGGCTCCAGCACGAGGGCAGCGGTTTGGGAGGAGACGGCCGTCTTGAGCGCCTCCTCATCATTGAACGGGACGAAATCGGCGCCCGGCAGGATGGATTGGAACGGTTCGCGAAACGCGGCGCGGTGCGTCACGGCAAGCGCCGCGGCGGTGCGGCCATGGAAGCCGTCCTTTGCAGCAACGAAACGGCTGCGCCCGGTCGCAGCGACGGAGAGTTTCAGCGCGCACTCCATCGCCTCCGCTCCCGAGTTGGCGAGGAAACTGCGCGTGAGGGGCGGCGGCAGCGGTTCATGCAGGAGACGGAGGAAGGTCGCGCGTTCTGGGTTGGGCACCCCTTGCGCGACGTGGAGGAGCCGGCCCGCTTGCGCCTGGATGGCGGCGACGACGCGGGGATGGTTGTGGCCGACAAGTGCCACGCCGTGGCTCGCCCCGCCGAAGTCGAGGATGCTCTTGCCATCGGCGGTCCAGAGGGTCGCGTTCTCGGCGCGCTCCACGATCAGCTCTTTGGCAGCAAACCCGCGCAGCAGCCGTTCCTCTCCCGCAGGCATGGTGAAGGGGGATTCAGGCGTCAAGACACCACCGTCCCGATGCCGGCGAGGGCGTCGGCGAGCGGCGTTTCCCGGCGCGCGTCGGCGAGGACAACGCGGCGAACGCCACCCGCCAGCGCCTCCTGGACGCCGAGCATTTTTTTCTTGAAACGGCCCTGCGCAAACGCTTCGGCGGAGGCCAAGTCGGCGCGGTCGATGTGTGCGATCAGGCTCGTAGGGTCGGCGGGATCGCGCAGAAGGCCGGGGACGTTGCTGAGAATGACCAGGTCGATCGCACCAAGGGCTGCGGCGACTGCGGCGGCGGCGCGGTCGTTGTCGACGTTCACCGCTTCCCCGGTGTCGGCGAGCGCCGGAAGGGTCAGGAGCGGCCGGTAGCCGTTGTCGAGGAGGAGACGCAGGAGGTGCGTGTTGATGGTGTGGATTTTCCCGGTCAAGTCATCGCGAATGAGCAGCTTCTTGCCGTCCACGACGGCGCGAATTGCTTCTTTGCGCGTCGCCTGCCAGAGCCGTCCATCCACGCCGCTGAGGCCCACCGCATTGCAGCCAAGTCGCTGCAGGCGCAGCACGAGGTCGTTGTTGACGCGGCCGCGGTAACTCATCTGCAGCAGCGCCATGGTTTCGGCGTCGGTGACACGGCTGACATGGCCGCTCGGGCTGGTGACGAAGCGAGGTTCGCGCCCGACGCGGCGGCTGAGAGCATCCATCTCGGCGTTGCCGCCATGGATGAGCACCCACGGTTCCTTGCGGGCGGCGAGCTCGCGCAGCAGCGGCTCGGCGTCGACGTTGGCACCTCCACCCAATTTCACGATGAGGGTCATGGTCACACCGGGTGGAGCGGCAACTGCGTGAGACCCGCCGTTTCCGGCAGACCGAGCGCGACGTTCATGGATTGGATGGCGGAGCCCGCGGCGCCTTTCACGAGGTTGTCGATGGCGCAGGTGGCCACGATGCGGCCGGGCTGGCCCGCCACGGGCGCCTCGCAATGGAATCCAACGTCGGCAAAGTTGCTGCCAGCGACCAGGTTCGGGTCGGGGCCGCGGTGGAGACCGGAGCGCTCCTTGACGAGGCGAACGAACGGCTCCGTTTCGTATTGGCTCCGGAAAACCTTCCAGATTGTTTTCTCGTCGGGAGCCGGGCCGGGCAGGAGGATGTGGCAGGTGCTGACGACGCCGCGCACCAGCTCCATGGTGTGGACGCTGGCGTGGATGCGCGCGCCCGTTTCCTGCTCAACCTCGGCGGCGTGGCGGTGCGAGGTGGCGGCGTAGAGGCGGTGGCTGCGGCTGCGTTCGGCGTGCATCCCACCGGGATTCAACTCAGCACCGGCGGCGCTGGAGCCGATGAGGCCGGTCGCCACGATGCGGGCGCCTTCGAGCAGACCAGCGCGGGCGAGCGGCAGAAGGGCAAGGTTGGTGGCGGTGGCGAAGCAGCCGACGCCGCTGATGAGCCGAGCGCCTTTCTGCTCGGCGCGGCGCGTTTCCGGCAGGCCGTACACTGCTTGTCCGAGAAGCTGCGGTGCCGCGTGCGGTACGCCATACCACGTCTGGTAAGAGGCCGCATCCTTGAGGCGAAAGTCCGCCGAGAGGTCCACGACGAGGCGGCCGTCGCGCATCAAGCCCGGCACCGCCTTCATCGACTCTGTATGTGGCGTGCAGGTGAACACAACATCTGCGTCGGGCAGCTTGTCGCGCGGCAGGAAATCGAGGCTCGTTGCGCCGCGCAGGTTGGGATGGCTGCGATGAATCGGTTCCCCGGCGTGGCCACCGCTCGTCGCGCCGACCACCTCGATGTTGGGATGTTGGAGAAGCAGGCGCAGCAGCTCGCCGCCGGTGTAGCCAGAGCCGCCGAAGACGGCGGCCGTGACGCGTCGGCTCACTTTTTCGCCTCACGGACACAAAAGTCGATGATTTTTCCAGGGATGTCCACGCCAGTCGGTGCCACGGAGTTGCGGAACTCCATGGTGTGGTTGATCTCGTGGCACGTGAGCCCGTCCGGGCCCTCCATCAAGTCGAGAGCAAGGACGCCCCCGCCGACGGCCGCGGCGGCGCGCTGGCACAACTCATGGAGTTCTGGCGTCACGGTGGCGACCGTGGCTTTACCGCCGCGCGCCGTGTTGGTGATCCAGTGCGGCGAGTTGCGCCAGATGGCACAGATGGTCTCGTCGCCGACGACGAAGGCGCGCAGGTCGCGGTGCAGCCCGTCCGCCGTCTCTTTTTTCACGTACTGTTGAAGGTAGTAGATCTGCTGCACCGGGTTGGGCAGTTCGCTGCGGTGCTCGAGAATCTGTTCTGCTTCGCGGCGCGAATCGACGCGCGCCACCATGCGGGCCCAGGAGCCCATCGTCGGCTTGATGACGGCTGGGTAGCCCAACTGGTCGAGGGCGGCAAGCGCTGCCTCCGGCTCGAAGGCCACTTTCGTATTCGGCGTCGGGACGCCGGCGCGGCGCAGTCGCAGGCTGGTTTCGGTCTTGTCGCCGCACGCCGCCGCCACCGCGTAGCGGTTCACTGCGGGGACACCGTGCTGTTCGCAGAACTTGAGGACATAGAGGCCGCGTGTGAAGCTAACGCTGCGTTCCAGGACGACGTCGTAGGGAAGTGCTCCCGGGTCGAGGTCGAAGACGAGGGTGTCATCCTGGACCGGAGCGAGTTCGACTCCTTTGCGCGCCGCCGCTTCCTGGAGCATCTTCTCCTCGACGCGGGCGCGACTGTACACCATGCCAATGCGCATGCTAAGCCGCCGCAGGAAGGGTCGGCGGGCGGGCGGGGCGAGGTGGGCGGTTCACTCGCCCCAATCCTCTTCGGCCGTGGGGGCAAGCTGGACCAAGAGCGGAGCCAGGCTGACCACTTCGAGTTCGGCGCCGCAGCCGCGGCAATCGAGCACTTCGCCAGCCAGCGTCGGGCGGGCGTCGAGGCGGGCGGCGCATTCAGGGCATTCGAGGGCGTTTGTGAGCGTCGGGGCGACGGTTTGGCTCATGGAATCACCAGGTTGGGCGCATCATCCGGAAACCGTCGGCTTCCTTTCGAATTTGCCAGCAACGTGGCGACAAACCGCTTGTATATCTATGATTCTGGAGTTTTTCGCAAGAAAATCAGCCATTCTTGCGCTTTCCGCAAAACCAAGGGTCTCAGCGCGCCCGGAACTCGTCGAGCCAGCCGTCGAACCGCTTGCGGCTCGTCGCCAGTGCCGCTGCCGGGTCGGCCGCCGCGGCGATCGCGGACGGGACGCCCGGGTCGGCGGGCAACGGGTGGCTGAGCGCCTCGAGCGACGGGCGGGTGCTCTGGAACAGGAGACCGACCGGCACCGCGGTCGTGTCGTTGGCCACCGCCATGGCCGCGTTCCAGTCCGCCGCGTCGTGCGCGACCGGGCGGATGTGCTCGCGGAACCAGTCGAAGGTGTTGACGAGGTTGTAGGTCACGCAGGGGCTCTGGACGTTGATGAACGAGAAGCCCTTGTGACGGATGCCCTGCTCGATGAGCGCCACGAGCTCTTTCTGGTTGGCGCTGTACGCTTGCGCCACGAAGGTCGCGCCCGCCGAGAGCGCCAAGGCGAGTGGGTTGAGCGGCGTCGCGAGCGGCCCGAGCGGACTCGCTTTCGTGCTCATTGTGGTCGGCGTCGTGGGCGAGGTCTGCCCCTTCGTCAGGCCATACACTTGGTTGTCCATCACGATGTAGGTGATGTCCACGTTGCGGCGCGCCGCGTGCAGGAAATGTCCGAGGCCGATGCCGAACCCATCGCCGTCGCCGCCCGCCGCCAGGACGGTGAGCTCCGGGTTGGCGACCTTGACGCCGGTGGCCAGCGGCAGGACGCGGCCGTGGATGCCGTGGATGCCAAAGGTGCGGAAGTAGGCGGTGATGTTGCCGGAGCAGCCGATGCCGGTCGCAAGCACCGTGCGGTTCGGGTCCAGTCCGAGGTTCGCTGCCGCCTTCTGCAGGCCGGTGAGGACGCCGAAGTCGCCGCAGCCCGGGCACCAGATGGGGTCCTTGCCCTTGAAGTCCTTGAACGTCAAGGCGGATTTGCTGGACGAACCTGGATTGGCCGGATGGATGTCGCTCATGCGTCCACCTCCGAGGCGTCGTCGGCGGGGACGGCAAGATGCGCGGGGTAGGGGCCAGCGACCGCGAGACGGCCCGCCAACGCGCCGAATGTGATGGCGAAAACCCCGAGGAGACCAGCGACCAGGCCCAGCGTGGTGGAGCGTTTGCCAAGAGCAATCGCGCCAATCAGCAGAAGGCCGAGGCCAGCAGGCAGGAGGATGAGGGCGCGCACGAATTGGCGCTTCGCCCACTCCTTGCGCGTCACGCCTTCACCGCCACGGCCTCGACGATGCGGTCGCTTGCGATGGTGCGACCGTCGTACTGCAGAACGCTGGTCATCCGGTCGTGCACGGCGACCTCAGACTTGACCAGGCGCGCCAACTGCGCAAACGCATTGGCCTCGACGACGAAAAGTTTCGCCTGACCGATGGCTGTTTCGAACGCGGCGCGCGGGAATGGCCAGAGAAGCCGGACCGCGACGACCTTCGCCTTGACGCCCTTCTTGGCAAGGCGGAGGGCCGCTTCGCGGCACGCCTCCACAGTCGAACCCCACGATACGAGGGCGATGGCGGCATCGGCAGGGCCCGCAAGAGTGACCGGCCGGTCGGCATCGATCTGGATGGCCGCCATGCGGGCGAGGCGGCGCTCCACCATCGCGACGCGCAGGTGCGGCTGCTCGTTGGTGAATCCGCTTGCCGCGTGCTCGGTGGAGTTGCTGTAATACCGTCCGCCTGGCTCGCCGGGCAGGGCGACGCGGTGCGGAGAAGCACCAGGGTCGCCGTAAGGTTCGTAGGTCTTGTCCCACGCCGTAGAGCCGGGTGTCGCAGTGGATGCGGCGCGGGGCGTGTGGCGGGCAGCCTCCGCTTCCATGTCAAACGGGGCGACCGTCTGCTTGAACAGGCTCATCTGCTGGTCGAGCGCCACGAAGACGGGCGCCCTCCACCGCTCAGTAAGTCGGAACGCCTCGGCGGTGGCGTGGAAGCAGTCCGCGACGTCGGTGGGGGCGAGGACGATGCGCACATGCTCGCCGTGGCCACCGTGGATGAGGTGCCAGAGGTCCTCCTGGCCATGCTTGGTTGGCATCCCGGTGGAGGGTCCGGGGCGTTGGCAGTCGAGGATGACCATCGGCGTCTCCGCCGAGCCGGCGAAGCCAAGCGCCTCCGTCATGAGCGAGAGGCCGGGCCCCGAGGTTGCGGTGAGGGCTTTCGTCCCGGCGAATCCGGCGCCCGCCAGAACGTTGGCGGCGGCAAGCTCGTCCTCCATCTGCAGCGCCGTTCCGCCCAGCGCAAGAAGACGCGGCGTGAGATATTCCAGAACATCGCTGGCCGGGGTGATGGGGTAAGCGGCGGCGACACGGCAACCCGCCACAAGGGCGCCAAGGGCAGCCGCCTCGTTGCCGGACAGGAAGAGCGCCGGAGCGGTGCCGGGGGCGGGCGCGGCGAATCGCGGTGTCGCGCCAAAGCGTTTCGCCGCCTCGGCGTGGCCCGCGAGGAGCGCCGCGCGGTTCAACTCGACAACCTTGGGTCCTTTCGATGCGAACTGCTCCGTGACGCTGGCGAGGAGCGCCTCCAATGGAATGCCAAGAAGTGCCGCAGAGGCTCCGAGCGCCACCATGTTCTTCGCCTTCGCAAGCCCCGCCGTCGTGGCCAGGGCGGTGAACGGAAAGGGTTGCACAGCGGTGCCCGAGGCGGAGACAAACGGCCCGACGTTCTCATCCAGCAAAAGAAGCCCGCCTGGGGCCATGCGGCGGTCCACGCGCTCCGGGACGGTCTCATTGAAAGCAAGCGCCAGGTCGATGCGTTCGGGCGGGCAGAGATGCCCCTCCGCCGTCAAACGCACGGTGAAGGTTGTGTCGCCGCCGCGGATGCGGCTGGGAAAATCGCGCTGCGTCGTCGGGCGGTAGCCGAGGCTCGCCAGCGCGCGCGAGAAGGTCTCGCCGCCCGCCTCCAGCCCCTCTCCGGCCGTCCCCGCAATGAGCCAAGCGACACCGTGCTGCACAGCGCCTCGACCCGAAGCCCGGCCATCAACGCTTGGGTGGCTCACAAGGGGGCCGCGCAGGCGGAACAGGTGGCGGTTCCTTGCGGCTCCAGGTTGCCGCAGTGGGGACATCGGCTCTGCATGGCTCCGGGCCGGGCGCTCGAGGAGGTGCCGGAAAGGATTTCTGCGGGTTGGAGCGCCAAGCGTCGGCGCTCCTCCGCTCGTTTGGCCGCTTCGCGCCGCTGTTCCGCCTGCGCGGCGACGCGAGCCGCCTCGCTGCGCTCTTTTGCCTCTTGTTCGGCGGCAACGCGGGCGAGTCGTTCCTCTTCGCTGCGGCGCGCTGCCTCCGCCACCTTCTGGAACGCGCGCTCTTCGGCGGCTTGCCGTTCGCGCGCGCGGGCCGCTTCGCGGCGCTTCTTCTCCTCGTGCTTCGCCGCCTCTGCCGCAGCAAGCGCTTTGCGCTCCGCCTCGGCGCGCGCAAGGGCGGCTTGCCGTTCGGCTTCCGCACGGACGCGCTGGCGGTCGGCTGCCGCGAGCACCTCGGCCCGTTCCGCTTCAGCACGCAAGCGTTTCTGCTCATCTGCCGCACGAGAGCGTTCCTGCCGGCGGCGCGCCTCGGCCTGCGCGGCCTCCTCGCTCGCCCGCTGCGCAGCCTCGTCGGTGGACCTCTGCGTTTCCCGTCGCAGCAGCGCTGCTTCTTCGCGGCGTCGCCGTTCGGCTTCCTGGTTTGCCGCGTCCGTTTTTCGTTGCTCTTCGCGCCGCTTTGCGGCTTCTTCCTGTTCCACCTCATCCATCCGCCGTTTCTCTTCGCGTTGGCGCAGCGCCCCCTCTTCCCGGGCGCGTCGCTCCAGTTCCTGTTTCGCCTCTTGCTCGACGCGCTGCCTTGCGGCCTCTTCGCGCTTCGCCGCCTCCGCCGCTTGCCGCTTGGTGCGGCGCTCTTCCCGTTCTTGTAAGGCTGCGTCCCGCTGCTTGGCTGCCTCCTCGGCACGGGCTGCCCGGCGCACCTGCGTCGCCTCGCGCCGGGCCTGCGCGGCGTCCGCCTTGGCTTTCGCGGCCACCGCCTCCGCCTCGCGGGCAGCCGCCTCTTGGTCCTCTTTTGCCTTCTGTTTGGCCGCTCGTGCCTGACGCTCCTGCTCAGCCTCGTAGAGCTCTCGTTTGCGCATCTCCTCCTGGCGAAGCACAAGCGCTTGGCGTCGCGCAACCTCGGCGGCCTGCGCCTGGGCCTGCGCTGCGGCTTCGGCGTCTTGTTTGGCCCGCCGTGCGGCCTCCCGCGTGGCTGCTGCCAGCGCCTTGCGCTTGCTTGCCTCGAGCTCCGCCTGCTCCTTGGCAAGGCGCGCCGCTTCCTTCGCGCTCTTCTGCGCTTCGCGCTCCGCCTCGGTCCGCTGTGCGCGGGCTCGCGTTTGTTCCGCGGCATCCTTCTCGCGGACCTGCCTCGCCTTCTCGCGTTCCTGCTTCGCCGCGCGTAGGCGTTCCAGTTCCGCCATGGCACGGGCCCACTCCGCTTCTTCCCGCCCGGTGCGCGTCATCGGTCGCAGACGCGGCAGAACCGGCCACCCAGAAGCGTCCGACCGCACCGGGCGCAGTGACCCGGAACGCCAGCCAACTCGGCAAGCGGGGAAGCCGCCGGTACTGGAGACGGAGCTGCGACAAGCGGCGGCACAGGCGTCGAGGAGGAGGTGGCAACGGGAGGAACAGCGGACAAGACTGGAACAGCAGGCGGCGGGGACACAACCGGCCCCGCAACGGGTTGGGCAAACGTGGGCTCCCGCTGCACCGACCCAGCAAGGACTGCAGCCGCCATGCCGCCGGTGACCTTCCCATTCGTTTCGCCAAGGCGGCGCGCCACCTCCTCCGCCACCTGCTCCTCCAGCGTCTTGGGCTTCGGCTTCTTCGTCGCGCTCTTCAAGGCAACAATGCCGCCCAGGACACCGACGAAACCGAGAATGTCGAAAAGGACACGCGCCTTCAGCCCCTCAATGGCGCCCTCGATGGTTGCAGAAAGATTGGGGTCCGGCGGGCCGCCGCTAAACGCCCCCCCAATCGCGCCAAGCTTGGTCGCCGGCGCAAGACCATACCCAAGCAGCGCCAAACCGGCAAGAAGCGCCACGAGACCACCCACCAGCACCGGCATGCGCACCTGCGCCTTCGCCGCCTTTTCCTTCGCCACGACCTGCCACCCAAGCGCAACCTGAAGGGCTTTGCGGGCCACCGTCGCCTTCTTATCGCATACTTGTGTCGCCGAGTTTGGAATCCAACCCAGCGGGGTGGGGTAGCCAGGAGATCCCGACGGGCTCATAACCCGTAGATCAGTCGTTCAAATCGACTCCCCGCTACTCGACCGTTTCGTCGCCCATTTGGGCCTCGAAATGGAAGGCTCTTCAGAGAAGGGCGGCGATCTGTTTGGCCGTAGCCTTCGCGGAGCCGGGGTTCTGGCCGGTGACCAGGCGGCCGTCGACCACGACGTTCGATCGGAAGGGGAACAGTCCCTTCTCGTACAAGGCGCCGCGCTTCTTCATCTCCTCCTCCACGTTGTAGGGGACCTTCTTGTCAACGCGGGCAAAGACTTCCTCCCGCCAAGAGAAGCCCGTGAGTCGGCGGCCGGCGACGAGCAGCGTTCCACTGGAGAGCTTCGTGTTGAGGAGACCGCAATAGCCGTGGCAGACGGAGGCGACGATGCCGTCGTTCTCCCAGATGTCTCTCGTGATGGCTTGCAGGCCCTTGGAGTCGGGGAAGTCCCACATGACGGCGTGGCCGCCCGTGAAGTAGATGGCGTCGAAGTCGTCGGCTTCGACGTCCTGGGGCCGAGCGGTTTCCTTCAGCATGCCCATCTTCGCGTCATCTGCCATCCATGCCTTCGCGGACGCGTCCAGGTTTGGCCACTTGAGCGAGCGTGGTTCTAGCGGCGACCGGCCGCCTTTGGGGCTGACGATCTGCTGCTCGAATCCCTTCGTTGCGAAGTGGTCGTAAGCGTGGGTCAATTCGGAGAGCCAAAGCCCCGTCGGCTCGGACGGGTCATCGTAGTGGGCGACGTTGCTGACCACGTTGAGGATGCGCTTGACCACGCCCATGCGACCGTGGGACTTGTTCGAAAGGCTTGCCCCTTCGTGACGCGGTTTCGAACTCCAAATCGAGCTCCAAATCAGCCTCTAACCCCTAAACGGCGACTCCCCGCTATCCGGTCTCAACAGGGAAGATTTGGGCGAAAAATCGTCCACAGTAGCGATGAACGACTTGGCCTAAGCCAGGACCGTTTCCAAGGGGATCGCCCGCGTCACGCACTCGCTGCCTGGGCAGCGTTCTTCGGCCGTCTTCATGATTCGTTCCAGGGTCTTGCGGTCTGCGCCGGCGGCGTCGACGGTGAACTTGACGCGCTCGATGATGTTGTCCTTCGAGACGCCCATTTGCTTGCGCAGGTCCATCCAGTTCTCGGCCGTGACCTGGAGCTTCGTGAGCTTGACGCCTTCGGCGGTCGCGACGGCGGCGAAGGTGACCGCGAAGCACGCCGCCAGTCCGGACAGGCACACCTGGATCGGGTCGGGGCTCGTCCCCCACCCACCCGCAAACGACGGCAGCTCGACGTTCACGGTCGCCTTCCCCTTGGGGTAGTCCAGCTGCGCACTGAACTGGGGCGTCCCTTCCGTCAACGACCATGAGCCCGTCACGCGCTTGTTCTTTTTGCCAAGCGAGGCGTCCTTCGTCAGCGCAGCGACGAATGCTTGCATCTCTGCGGCGTTGACGTTGTTCATGCGGAAGCGAGATGATTGCCGCGTTTGAGCATGCCGGGGCCAACACGTTCGACTGTTCAGGGCCACGACACGATTCCAAGATCCAAAGCGGACCCCATTTCGAGCCCATTTCGCTACCCAAATGGGCGCCCAATTGGAGCGTTTTCAGGGTTTAGACGATTCACCGCTACTCATCCACATCGTGGCCATGTCGGGCTCGAAATCGGGCAGAAACGGCAGAAGGGCTCCGGCTTACCGCCGTCTTCTCTTGGGCGCTTCATCTTCCAAGAGAGCGTCGAGGCGGGCGAAGTTCTCGTCCCACTTGCGTTGGAACTCCGTGAGGTAGGTGATGGCGTGCTGGAGTGGTTCGCCGCGGATGCGCGCGTACCGTCGCGGTGTCTGTTGGCGGCGCACCACAATCCCGGCTTGTTCCAAGACCTTCAGGTGCTTGGAGACGGCGGGCTGGGAGATGGGGAGCGGATCGGTCAGCTCCTGGACGGTGGCCTCGCCTTGGGCGAGCCGCGCGAGGATCTGCCGGCGGGTCGGGTCGGCGAGCGCGTGGAACGTGAGCGTTAGGCGGTCGCTCATGCGCGCGCCGCGAGGAACGTGTCGAGGCGCACAAACGTTGGTTCCATGCCTTCGATGGCGCCACTCGCGAGCAGTTCGTCGCGGAGCGCCTTCGTGGCGGTCTTGATGCGGATGGTGAGCGTCGTGCGGCCGTCCTTCTCGTCGAAGGTGTGCGACCGAATCTCCGGCGTCGGGTCGGGGAACATGCTCTCCATCACGAGGAGGCGCGGCTTCTCGACCTGGTGGAAGACGCCGCCGGTCTCGAAGGCGGTTCCCCACGCCCAGCGGAATTTGCCGTTGGGACGCACGTCCATCTCACAGACCGTCATCGGGGGGTCCCCGGGGCCGTACCACTGCGGGAGAAGTTTCGGGTCCGTGAACGCTTGCCAGACCAGCTCGCGTCGTGCTGCGAAGGAGCGCACGAGGGCGATCTCGGTGTCGGAGAGCAGGGTCAGGGCGGATGCTGTCGGAGCCGGGGTGGGGCGGGCCATGCACCAGCCAAAGCGCGCCCAATCATAACTATTTGGTTATGATAAACATGCGGAGCAGGGCCCGCCGAGCGGGTCCCTTGAGTGGCCACCCGGAGCCGATGGGGCTTACCTGGGCTGGTGGCTCCCCGCGCGTTCCGTTTGCAGGACGCTTGCCAGGTGAGAATCCTCGCTGGTCGGACCGTCTTTGGGAGCGGATTTCTTGCGCCAGAGCAGCACGAGAAGCAGCAGCACTCCGAGCGTCACGAGGGTGCCGGACAGGAGCCAGCCCATGAGCGAGCCGCTTGGCGGCAGGGGAACCGTCGCGTCGGGGGCAGCAGGTTCGGGGCGGGTCGGAACGGGGAGCGGGGTTTGCGTCGCCGGCGTGGCGTCAGCCGCCTGGGCGGCGGGCGACGGGTTGGAAACGGCGGGTCCTGCCGGAGTGTTGCCGGTGTTGCCCGCGTTGCCTCCACCTCCTCCACCGCCCCCTCCGCCTCCACCGCCCCCGCCGCCGCCACTCGGAGCGGGTGCGGGGATGCCCAGCAGTGCGAACGAGGAGTAGGTCGAGGTGCGCAGGGTGAAGTGCAGGTTGCCCGCCGCGTCCGGCGTGGTGGAGTCGGCCAGCGCCGTCGAGGTGGTGACAAGCCGTCCGTTGTTGTACTCCACGACGCTGAGGCGGCTTCGGTCGAAATTGCCGGTCGTGAAGAAACTCAAGGGAACGGTGAAGCGGACCTCGGAGTCGCCCAGCAGTTCGTTGAGCCGCGCCTCGTCCACCTCGATGCCCGACTCCGTGGCGGTGATGGTGACGTAGGCGGGCGCCTCGGTGCGGTTGGCAAGCAGGCGCTGCGCCAGGTCCAGGTCGTCCACGGCGGCGGGCGCCTGCCCGACGGTGATCTGGATGGTGATGACGAGGTCGCGCGCATCGGTTTCGAACTCCGTGGATGCCGCGACGATGCGGGGCCCGGTCGGATCGCCAAGCTCGTCGGGCGCCGTGAAGGAGACGGAGCTTCCCGACTCGACCTCGGCGAGGGGGACGTAGATGGAGTCGATGGTGCTGGCGGTGTCGCCGCTGCCCACCTCGCGCCCGCTCGATGCGATCTGGGTCGCGTCGAGCTCCGTCGCCTCGCTCTCGGTGGCAGCCGCAAACGCCGTCAGCGTCAGGATGCTGAACGCCATCTCGTCCGTGGTGCGGGCCACGATGCGGTAGGCGCCCACCGTGTTGGCGGCGACGAAGACCGTCCCGCGCTCGTCGACGCTCACACGGTCGTCCGGTCCCTCGACCGACCAAGCGACGGACGGGTAAGAGACAGTGTTGAACTGGTCGTCCCACAGTTCGGCGAGGTAGTTCTCGATGAGGATGGCCTCGTCGGTCACCTGAAAAGCGATGGCCTCCGGGGTGACGTGGAGGGTCAGCGGGCCGGCGGTTCCCAGTTCGGCCGCGACGAAGAGGCCGCCGTCCGGTCCGCCCAACGCGAGCAGGGTGTTCCTCAGGATGGCGTCGGCGGGGATGAAGAGGGTGACTTGGGTCGAGCTCGCGGAGAGCACCTTGAGGGTCTGAATGCCCGCGGGGCCGATGAGCTCGGCGCGGTCGATGCGGCCGAGGTTGCTGCCAAGCAAAGTGAAGGGGGCATTGGGGCGCAGCTGCACGATGCGGAGGGTGGTCCGAGCGGGAGCGGCGACTACCAGGTCGGCGCCGCTGCAGTCCTGGTCGATGTCGTCGTTGGCCACTTCGATGCCGCCGGGGCGGATGGTCGAGTTCAGGTCGTTGCAGTCGAGCGGTTTGAACGAGCGGTCCGCGTCGGCGTCGGGGTCGGCGTTGTCGCCGAGGCCGTCGCCGTCGAGGTCGGCCCAGTCGGTCGGGTCTGTGGGGAACAGGTCGAGTCCGTTGTCCACGCCGTCGCCGTCGATGTCGAGGTCCTCCAGGTCGATGATGCCGTCGTCGTCGAGGTCGAGCAGGACCAGGATGGTGAAGCGGATCGGGTCCGCCGCGTTGCCGGCGGCGTCGCTTGCGGTGCAGGTGATGGGGTTCTGGCCAACGAAGAGGGTCGCCTCGGCATCGGGGATGCAGGTCGCCGCGAACGTTCCATCCACGTTGTCCGTGGCTTGCGGGGGTTCGTAGTCGGCGGTCGCGTCGTCGGCCGTGCGCACCAGCTGCGTGACGTCGGCAGGCTGCTCGATGACGGGGGCATCCTGGTCCGTCACCGTGACGGTGAACCGGACCGATTCCGCCGCGTTGCTCGCCGCATCTTCGGCGCTGCAGGTGACCGTGGTCTGGCCAAGGGGGAACTGCGCGTCCGAGGCGGGGCTGCAGGACACGATGATGGTCGCATCGACGTTGTCGCGGCCGGATGGGAGGTCGAACGCCACGCGGGCGCCGTCGGCGTCTTCCGCCGCGGCGAGCAGGTCGCCATGCGCCGCGAGGACGGGGGCGTCCTGGTCGGTGACCGTGACGAGGAAGGTGGTCGGCACCGCTTCGTTGCCGCCGTTGTCGATGCCTTGGCAGGTCACCGTGGTGGCGCCGAGGGCGAAGCGCGTGTTCGGGGCCGGGTCGCAGAACGCCTCGGCGCCGCCGACGTCGTCGGTGATGCTGGGCGGGTCGTAGCGGACGACGGCGCCGCGGGAATCCTCGGCTGCAAGGAGGAGGTCTGCGTGGGGGCCAAGCACGGGCGCGACGGTGTCCTCGACCCGCACGGTGAAGCGCACGGTGCCGGCTTGGTTGCCGGAGGCGTCTTGCGCGTCGCAGGCCACCGTCGTCTCGCCAAGCGGGAAGCGCGAGCCGGAGGCGGGCGCGCACAGCACCTCGACCGCGCCGTCCACTTCGTCGGCGGCGGTCGGGGCGTCGTACGAGACGAGGGCGCCGTCGGCGCCAGTCGCGGACGCGGTGACGGTCTCCTTGGGCGCGATGACGGGGCCGGCCTGGTCGGTCACGCGAACCAGGAAGGTCGTCGCCGTGGCCAGGTTGCCTGCGGCGTCGGCCGCAGAGCAGGTAACGGTGGTGCTGCCGAGGGGGAATTCGCTCCCGCTCGCGGGAACGCAGTTTGCGGTGGAGGCGCCGTCCACGTTGTCATCGGCCTGGGGCGATGTGTAGGAGACCACGGCGGCCAAGCGGCCCTCGAGGGTCTCGACGGGGGCCACGACGTCGTCGTGCGGCGCGATGACGGGGGCGGTCAAGTCAGCGACCGTGACGGTGAAGGCCACGGGTTCGGCGCTGTTGCCGCTTCGGTCCGTGACCGTGCAGGTGACGGTCGTGTCGCCGAGAGCGAAGCGGCTGCGCGGCTCGGGCGCGCACATCACCACGAGCGCGGCGTCTGCGGCGTCGCTCGCCGCGGGCGTGGTGAAATCCACGATGGCGCCGGCGGCATCCTCGGCAGAGGCGACGATGTCATCCGCCGTCGCGAGGGTCGGCGCGGTTGCGTCGAACACCTCGACGGTGAAGGTGGTGGGCTCCGCGCGGTTTCCGGCGGCGTCCTGGCCGCTGCAGGTGACGGTGGTGGTTCCGAGGGCGAACGTGGAGCCGGACATTGGCTGGCAGGAGACCTGCGGGCTGGGGTCCACGTTGTCGTTCACGGCGGGGGTCGTGTAGTCGACGACAGTCCCGAACGTGTCGGTGGCCTCCGTGCGAACATCGGCGTGCGCCTCGAGCATCGGCCCGTCGCGGTCCTGAACCGTCACGGTGAATGTGATGCCGCCGTGGTTCCCGGCGGCATCCTGCACCGAGCAAGAGATGGTGGTCACACCGAGGGAGAATCGGCTGCCTGATTCAGGAAGGCAGGAGGCGAGGACGATGCCGTCCACGTTGTCGCGCGCGCCGGGAGCAAAGAAGGTGACGACGGCGCCGGTGGCATCTTCGGCCGCTGCGGTGACGGGGTCGTGCGGGTCCACGACGGGGGGCGTCTGGTCGGTGACGAGGACGGTGAAGGAGATGGCGGTGGCGTTGAGGCCAGCGGCGTCCTCGGCATCGCAGCGTACGGTCGTCGCTCCAAGCGGGAACAGGCTTCCAGAGGCGGGAGCGCAGACGGCGGTGAGCGACTCCAAGTTGTCCGTGACGGTGGGCAAGGCGTAGGCGACCTGGGCGCCGGTGGTGTCAACGGCAGGCGCCGCGACGTTGTCGTGGGCCGCGATGCTTGGCGGGCTGCAGGCGGGATCAAGCGTTTTGTCGTTGGCCTGTGCGCTGTCGGTCGGCTCACAGTCGGCGCTGTCCGGGACGCCGTCGTTGTCGCTATCGCTCGCGGTGCAGACGCGGTCGCTGGTGGGCGTGGGGGCAGTGGTCTCCGTCTGCCCCGCCGTGCAGACCGTGAGCAGCGTGCAGGTGCGGTCGGAGGCGAGGCTGCCGGCGGCGGACTCGTACTGGGTCGGCGTGCAGACCGTCAGGAAGCGCACGGCGGGAACATCGGGGGCGCCGACGGCGATGCCGCCCAGCGACGCACCGAGGGTGGCGAGCCCCGGCTGGAGGGAGCGCAGCGTCGTCCGGACGGTGCCGCTCGTGCCATGGGCGAGGCGGGCCAGCGATCCGAGGGTTGTCTGGATGGAGACGGAGGGGGTGACCGGGGCGCTGAAGCCCGACACCGCGACCGGCACGGCGGAGTCGGTGCTCGAGCCGGTGCCGAGGAGGTAGCTCTCGCCCCAGCATTTGGCGGTGCCGTCCGACAGCAGGGCGCAGGAGTGCGTGTTGCCGGCGCCGACGGCGATGGCGCCGGTCAGGCCCGACACGACGACCGGGACCGACGCGGTCTGCAGGCCCAACGCGCCGCTGCCCATCTGGCCGTTGTTGCCTTGTCCCCAGCAGCGTGCCGTGCCGTCGGCAAGGGCTGCGCAGGAGTGGGTCTGGCCGGCGCTGATGGTGACGGCGTTCGTGATGCCGGAGACCCCGACCGAGACGGAGGAGGTGGTCGTGGCGCCGTTGCCAAGCCGTCCGCCGCTGCCGAAACCCCAGCAGCGCGCGGTGCCGTCGGCGAGGAGTGCGCAGGAGTGGCTGTTGCCGGCCGTGATGGCGACCGCGGTCGTGAGCGCCGCGACCGTGACCGGCGTTAGAGAGTTGGCCAGAGCGCCCTGGCCCAATTGTCCGAGGTCGCCGCGGCCCCAGCAGCGCACGGTGCCGTTGGCGAGGAGTGCGCAGGAGTGCAGGCCGCCGGCGCTGATGGCGATGGCGTTGGTCAGACCCGTCACGGTGACCGGCGTCGTGGCGTCCGCGGTGCCGCCGTTGCCGAGTTGTCCGTTTCCGCCCGCGCCCCAGCACTTTGCGGTGCCGTCGGCCAGGACGGCACAGGAGTGGGAGGTGCCGGCGCTAATGGCGATGGAGTTGCTGAGGTCGGTGACTGTGACCGGTGTCGAGGCGTCCGTGGTGAGGCCGTTGCCGAGCCGGCCGTTCGCGCCCATGCCCCAGCACTTGGCGCCGCCGTTTTCGAGGACGGCGCAGGAGTGGTGGAAGCCGGCGCTCACGGAGACCGCGTTGGGGAGGCTGAGCACGTTGACCGGCGTCTGAGGACCGCTGAGGGCGCCGTTGCCGAGCCGCCCGTTGTTGGGGCCGCCCCAGCACTTGGCGGTGCCGTTTGAGAGGACGGCGCAGGAGTGTCCGGCGCCCGTGCCGAGGTCCACCGGCCGGCTGGTGAGCACGGCGCTGGCTCCCGCGGAGTCCTTGAGGGTGAGCGTGACGGGAACGCCCGTCCCGACATCGGCCGTCGTCGCGGCGACGGTGAGTGTGCTGGGGGGCGCGCTGGGGGGAAGAACGACGGTGATGGTCGGCCGGTCGGGAGCGCCGACCGCTACGCCGCCCAGACTGGCGGAGAGAGTGGCAGTGCCGGCCGTCAAGGAACGGAAGGAGGCCTTGACGGTGGCGCCCGTGTAGACCAGGTTGGACAAGAATCCAAGCGTTGTCTGGAGGGAGATGGATGGGGAGACAGAGGTGCTGTATCCCGACACCGCGACCGGTGCACTGGAGCTGCTGTCGGCGCCGTTGCCGAGTCGTCCGTTGCTGCCAGCGCCCCAGCATTTGGCGGTGCCATCGGCGAGGACCGCGCAGGAGTGGAAGCCGCCGGCGCTGATGCCACTAGGGCTCGTGAGGCCGGTCACGACGACGGGAACATTGGAGTCGCTCGTGGCGCTGTTGCCGAGCTGTCCACTGCTGCCAGCGCCCCAGCATTTGGCGGTGCCGCCGGCGAGGACGGCGCAGGAGTGGCTGTTGCCGGCGCTGATGCCGATGGCGTTCGTGAGACCCGTCACGACGACGGGAGCATTCGAGTCGTTGCTCGCGCCGTTGCCGAGTCGTCCGTTGCTGCCAGCGCCCCAGCATTTGGCGGTGCCGTCGGAGAGGACCACGCAGGAGTGGGTGTTGCCGGAGCTGATGCCGATGGCGTTCGTGAGACCCGTCACAAAAACAGGAACGTTGGAGTTGCCTGGGGCGCCGTTGCCGAGCGGTCCGCCGCCAAGCCCCCAGCACTTCGCGGTTCCATCCGCGAGCAATGCGCAGGAGTGGAAGCCGCCGGTGCCGATGCCGATGGCGTTCGTGAGGCCGGTCACGGTGACAGGAGCGTTGGAGCCGATGCTCGCGCTGTTGCCGAGCTGTCCGCTGGCGCCAAGCCCCCAGCAATTCACGGTTCCATCCGCGAGCAACGCGCAGGAGTGGCTCTCGCCGGCGCTGACGGCGATGGCGTTCGTGAGGCCGGTCACGGTGACAGGAGCGTTGGAGTTGCTTGTGGCGCTGTTGCCGAGCTGTCCGCTGCTTCCCGTCCCCCAGCATTTGGCGGTGCCATCGGCGAGGACCGCGCAGGCGTGGAAGCCGCCGGTGCTGATGGCGATGGCGTTCGTGAGGCCCGTTACGAAAACAGGAACGTTGGAGTCACTGCTGGCGCTGTTGCCGAGCTGTCCGCTGCTGCCAGCGCCCCAGCATTTGGCGGTGCCGTCGGCGAGGACGGCGCAGGCGTGGAAGCGGCCGGTGCTCACGCTGACAGGCCGGTTGGCAGGTGCCACTGCGGCCCCCGAAGGGTCCTTGATTGTGAGCGTGACGGCGATACCCTCACCGGGGCTGGCCGTCGTCGCCGCAGCCGTGAACGTGCTCTGTGCTGCGCCGTACGGAAGCGCGACGTTGATGGCCGGCTGGTCGGGGGCTCCAACCGCGACGCCGCCCAGGAGGGCAGAGAGCGTCGCGGTGCCACTGGTCAGCGAGCGGAACGTCGCCGTTACGGTGCTGCCGGAATAGGCGATGTCGTAGAGGGCTCCGAGCGAGGTCTGGAGGGAGAGGGTGGGCGAGGCGGGTGCGTTGTACCCCGATACGGCAACGGGCGATTGGCTGCTGCTGGTCCCGCCGTTGCCCAGTTGCCCGAACACCCCGTTGCCCCAGCATTTGGCG
The DNA here is from genome assembly GCA_038046785.1 of Thermoplasmatota archaeon. Lineage (GTDB taxonomy): Archaea > Thermoplasmatota > E2 > JACPAO01 > JAHFTW01 > JAHFTW01. The sequence goes on along the minus strand of JBBSVM010000003.1, from coordinate 165,814 downwards.
ACGCCGTCGCGCTGCAGCGCGCAGGTCGCGGAGCCCGCCGTGAGGCTCCCAACGTTGGTCAAGCCCGGCACGGGGGCCGGCGTGTTGGAGGATCCTGCCTCCCCGTTGCCGAGTTGGCCGAATTGGTCGGTTCCCCAGCATTGGACGGTGCGGTCGGCGAGGAGGGCGCAGGTGTATTGGGTGCCCGCCGCGAGGGCGACGGCGTTGCTGATGCCGGAGACGGTGACTGGGACGTTGGATTGGCTGGTGCCGCCATTGCCGAGTTCTCCGTTTCCGCCGGAACCCCAGCACCGCGCGGTGCCGTCGGCACGGACGGCGCAGGTGTGCATGTAGCCGGCACTGATGGCGACGACGTTGCTGAGGCCGGGGACCAAGGCGGGGGTGAGGCCGTTCGCGGTGCTGCCTCGGCCGAGTTGTCCGCTCTCGCCGTATCCCCAGCAGGTGACGGTGCCGTCGGCGAGGACGGCGCAGGTGTGGCCGTTGCCTGCGGAGAGGGCGATGGCGTTGCTGATGCCAGTCACTTGGACGGGGGTGTTGCTGTCGACCGACGCCCCGTTCCCCAGTTGCCCGACGTTGCCCAAGCCCCAGCAGGAGATGGAGCCGCTGGCGAGCAGCGCGCAGTTGTGGTAGCCGCCGACGCTGAGGCTGCGCGCCGTGGAGAGCGTGGAGACCGCGACGGCGGTGTTGGAGCCGCTGCTGCCGCCGTTGCCAAGCCGTCCGTTGGCGCCGTTGCCCCAGCATTGCACGCTTCCGGTCCCCAAAAGTGCGCAGGAGTGCTGCTCGCCGGCTCCAATCGCGACTGCGCTGCTCACGCCGACGACGGGGAAGGGCGTCCTCTCGTCGCGGAACTGCTGCCCGTTGCCGAGGCGGCCGTCGTTGCCAAGCCCCCAGCAGGCAGCACTCCCTGAGGAGAGGGCGGCGCAGGTGTGAGCGTTGCCGGTGCTCATGCCGACCGGCCGCGCGGCGGGCGCCACTGCGGCGCCCGTGGAATCTTTGATGGTGAGCGTGACGGGGACGCCGGTACCGAGACCCGCCGTCGTCGCGGCGGCGGTGAGGGTGCTGTGCGGCGCCGAGGCGGTGCCAGCCTGTGCGTCCGCGACCGGGAGCGCGAGCATGCCGCCGAGCAGGAGCGACACAAGGACGATGGAGAGGAATGGAGAGCGGGCAGCGTTCATGGTCCAGCACCAGGCGTGGACCAAGAGGACCTGCAGGACTACCTAAGCCCGCGTTGCACGGGGTGCGACAAACGTCCAACTGCGCGGCAAACGTTCATCAGGCGTCTTGGGAAGCCGGCCGTGTGAGCCCTGCGCCGCCGTCCACCGCCCCTGCCCTGGAGATGGGCAAGGACGGCCCGCTGCTGAGCGAACTGCTGGCGGATGGGCGCGCCTCCTACGAGGAGCTGGCCGAGCGCGTCGGCACCTCGCGCCAGACCGTGTGGCGCCGGGTCCAGAAAATGGTCGGTTCCCTCGTTTGGGGCTTCACGGCGGTCCTCGACCACCGCCGCGTCGGATGGCGCCATTACATCCTCATCATCCCCGGCTCAGCCAGCCACGATACCATCGCGCGCGTCGAAGAGGCCGAGGCGGCGGTGCGCGGCCTGCGCACGGTGCGTCTCCTTCAGACTCTGCTCGTGCGCGGCGACCAGTGGCGCCTCTTCATCCAGGTGGCTGCGCGCGACGCCCTCTCGCTGGAAGGTTTCCTGCAAGCTCTCCGCGACCGCGACCTCGGCGGCGGCGCCCCCTTGCGGCCCGAGGAGGTCGAGTACGTCCTGCGCGACGGCGGCTTCCGCAATCCGCGCCGCGAGACGTTGGCCGGCCCGCGCCAGGGAGGCCCCGCATGAACGCCAATGCGGGCCGCCGGATGGGTCGGGTCGGCCGGGTCGAGAAGCCGGTGCTTCGGCTGCTGCACGTCGAGGACAACCCGGAGGACGCCATCCTGGTGCGCCTGCAACTGGATGACATGCCGGATGTCGCGTTCACGGTGGATGTCGCCGAGACCCTGCAGAAGGCCCTCGCCAGCCCGGGCCACCTCTACACGGCGGCGCTGCTCGACCTTGACCTGCCCGACAGCCGCGGCCTCGACACCGTGCGCGCCGTGCGCAAACGTTTCCCCCGCTTGCCCGTCGTGGTTCTGACCGGCCGCCGCGAACGCACGTTGGGCCTTGAGGCGCTCGGGCTTGGCGTGCACGACTACGTCGTCAAGGAGGACGCCTCCGCGGAGAACCTCGGACGCCACCTGCTTCAGGCGGTCGAGCGCGCCCGCAGCGAGGTGACCACGGTGCCGCCACGGCGCGGGGGCATCACCATCCGCACCGTTGAGGCCGGCCGGAACGCGGTTGAGGCGAGCCTTGCCGAAGGCATCGAGCCGTTGGTGCTGCTCTCCTTCCGCCGTCCCGCCTCCGCGGCCCGCTCCGCCTTGGAGAAACGCGGCCGCCCTCCGGCTTCGCTGCTGGTCGTGGACGCCGCTTCGCCGCGCCGTCCCGCCGTCGCGCGCGGACTCGGTCACATCTGGGTCGGCCCGCGCGACCTTGGCGCCATCGCCACCGCCGTCGAGGAGGCGTGCGCCCATTTCGGCCCCAGTTGCCGGGTCGCCATCGACGACCTCGCATCGCTGGCCCAGGGCCGCCCGGTCGCCGCCGTCGAGGAGTTCCTCGCGGCGCTCTCGCAGCGCCTTCTCGCGCGCGGCGTCGCCGGGGAACTGCTGCGCGCGGGCGGCCGCGACGGCGACGCCTTCGCGGCGCGGGTCATCGGTCGCCTGGCCAAGGTGGACCGGGCATGAGGCGGACGACCGGCCTGGCTGTGGCGCTCGTCGCGTTCGCGGCGCCGTTCCTGCTTGGCGCGGCCCCGCAGGCGGACGCCTCCGGCTCCGAATCGACGGGGATTGAAGCGCCCGCCGTGAACCTTTTCGACATCATCAACTGGAACGACGCCACCATCACGACCGCCTGCCTCACGGGCGAGATGGCCCAGACCGACCTGCAGGCCGCATTCACCGAGGCGCGCTCCATCCAGACCATGCCGATCCCCGGCTGCGCCGAGTTCCGCTGGCACTACCGGTCACCCTACCCCGCAGACCACATGCACCTGCGCTTCGGGTATGACATGAACTACAGGGTGCTGGGCCAGCCCGCCCTTTACCCCGGGACGCAGACCGTGATGCTGGAAGGGGAGGGACCGCACACCCGCTCAGCCACGTTCAAGCAGCAGGAGGTCAGTTACGACGAGCACTGGGGACAGGCCGACCACGGCTGGGTCCAGGACCCAGGCGACGATCTTCCGGTGCACTTCAAGGCGGGCGACAAGCAGGAAGGCGACGTCGTCTGGCGCTTCGACGACATCGGCAACCTCACGACGACGACGCTGCCCATCGTCCCGAACCCCGAGGGCACCGGCCACATGGACGTCGCGCTCCGCTCGAGGTTCCTCGCGGACGGCCGCCTGTTCATCGAGAACCAAGAGGTCTTCACCTGGCTGCCGAGCCACGTGGAGTACTCCTATTTCTCCTACCCCGACACCCGGGTCGAGGTGCGCGATGTCGTCCGCGATGGCCGCATCCACAAGGAGACGCACTTCCTCGTCAACATCACCGCCGACGTCCTGGCCGACTACTGGGCGAGCACGCAGGTGACGATGCTGCCGGGCACGCAGTTCAGCCGCATCGTGCTGCCCGACGGCACCGAGGTCACGCGCACGAACTCGTTCGAGAGCACCGACTGGCGCAACCTCGCCTACGAGACGGCGCAGTTCCAAGTGCTCGTCAATCGGCCCAGCCACATCCAGGTCACCATCCCGGCCACGCTCATCAACCACGCCGGCCCCGGCGTCTACGCTCTCGTCGTCGAACAGCCCGGCCTCTCGGTTCCAGCCGGCGACGCCAAACTCTCGGCACTCTTCCTCGTCGTCCTCGTCGCCCCCGCCCTCGTTGCCCTCCTCGCGCTGCGCAACCTGCGCCGTCTGCTCGGCACCATGCAGGGGCGTCCGGACGCCGGCGGCACGCCGCGCGCGGTCCTCCTCGTGTGGTTCGTCGGCCTTCTGGTCGCCCACGCCGTGGTCGTCCTCTTCGTGCTCTCCGTCGGGTTCTCCCGCGTCGCCTCGCCGCAAGACGATCCCATGGGGCTGCTGGTGCTCTTCATCTTGCTTTTCATCGCTGCAGGCCACGGCCTGCTGGCCGCGCGCGGCAGCGACCGTGTCATCCGCGCGATGCAGGGTGAGATCGAGCGGCAGAAGCGCATCGAAGGCGAACTGACAGCGTCGAAGCGGGAACTCGAACTTTTTGCCTCCACCGCCGTGCACGACCTGGGCGCCCCGCTGCGGGGTGTCGCCGGGTTCGCCGGCATCCTCGAGCGCGACCACGCCAAGGCGCTCGACCCCGCTGGACGGGAACTCCTCGGGCGTGTCGTCAAGGGGGCCCGCCGCACGCAGGACCTGGTGCGGTCGCTGCTGGATTTCGCACAGGCCCAGGAGGGCCGCGCCCCCGTCGAGACGGTGGACCTCGCCGTCCTGGTGCGCACCGTCGTCGACAGCGCGCAGCCCCAGGCCCGCGCGGCCGGTGCCACCATCACGTTTGGCGATTTGCCGACCGTCCGCGCTTCGCCAAGTGGTCTGCAGCGCATCTTGCAGAACCTGCTCGAGAACGCCATCAAGTTCCACGACCCCGCTCGGCCGCCGCGCATCCACATTGACGCGCGACGGGAGGCGGGATCGCTCGTCATCTCGGTGCGCGACAACGGCATCGGCATCGCCGCCGACGACCTGCCCGACATCGGCAAGCCATTCCGCCGCGGCAAGACCCGCCAGCGCTACGAGGGGTCGGGGCTGGGGCTCGCGTCGGCGACGCGCATCCTCGAAGCGGCCGGAGGACGGTTGTGGGTTGAGTCCACGCAGGGCGTCGGCACGACCGTCCACGTCGCCCTCCCCGCGGGATCGGAGGCGCACGGCGCCCGTGCTGCCGGAACACCCGCCCCGGGCGCGTAGCGGCGACGCGCAGAAGGGTTGCGACGGTTGCGTTCCTTGCTCTCCGCGAGCGTTGCAGGTCAGGCGTGAACTGCGGCCACCGGTTCACCGCTGGGGGCTCGAGCAACGCGCAGCAGGAACGCGGCGAGAAGTGCGGCAATCGTGGTGGCGGTCGCGGCGAGGGCGAAGGCGGCGTGGTAGCCGGTGTTGAGCGCCAACGCATCGGGAACGGCGCCGGCAGCGGCCGTTGCGGTGCGTGAGTCGGCGTAGCTCGCAAGAACGGCCAGTCCAAGTGCGCCGCCCATCATGAACGAGGTGTTGACGAGGCCGGAGGCGAGGCCGGACTCCTCCGGCTTGGCGTCACTCATGGCGGCAAGGAACAGCGGGTTGAACGCCATGCCGGCGCCGAGACCGAGAAGCGCCATGCCGGGAACGATGTCGATCCAGAGGGTTCCGTCCACGGGGGCGCGCGCGAAGAGAGCAAGTCCGGCCGTGGCAAGCAGGAGGCCGGCGACAAGTGGCGTGCGGATGCCAAACCGTTTCACCAGCCGCGCGGAGAGGCCGACCGAGAAGATCGCCATGATGACGTTGGCGGGAAGGAAGGCATAGCCGACGCGGTCGGGCGCGAAGCGGAGCACATTCTGCATGTAAAGGCTGGAGAGGAAGAACCAGGCGAACATGCCGGCGGCCCAGAGGATGCCGATGGCGTTGGCGCCGACGATGTTGCGGGAGCGGAAAAGCGTCAGCGGGACGAGAGGGTTGGCGACCCGTTTCTCGATGGCGATGAAGGCGGCCATGAGGGCGACGGAGCCGGCAAACAGGCCAAGCGTCGTGGTCGAGGTCCATCTCGCATCCTTGGCGCCCACGACGGCGTAGACGGCCAGCAACAGGCTCGCGGTCAAGGTGATGGCGCCCGCGATGTCGATGCGCCCCTTCGCGATGCCCGGCGTGTTGGGCACGGTGGCAAGCGTTGCGAAATAGACGGCAACGCCGATGGGGACGTTGATGAGGAAATTCCAATGCCAATCGAAGTGGGCGGTGATGTAGCCGCCGAGCAGCGAGCCGAGCGCGCCACCACCGGAGGCGATGAAAGCGAAGATGCCCATCGCTTTGGCGCGGCCAGCGGGGTCTTGGAACAGCCCCATCACGATGGAGAGCGAGACGGCGGCGACGAGGGCGGCGCCAATGCCCTGCACGGCGCGGGCGACGATGAGCATCGTCTGCGTTTGGGCCACACCGCAGGCAAGCGAGGCGACGGTGAAAGTGACGAGGCCGACGAGGAAGAGCCGGCGCGGTCCGTACAGGTCGCCAAGGCGGCCGCCGAGCAGCAAGAAGCCGCCGAACGTGAGCAGGTAGGCATTCACAACCCACGCGAGATTCTGCGACGAGAAGCCGAGGTCGTTCTGAATTGGAGTCAGGGCGATGTTGGCAATCGTCGTGTCGAGGACGTTCATCAACGTCCCCGTGCCAAGGACGGCGAAGGCAATCCAGCGCTTGCGGTTGGCGTGCGCACCGAGGACCGGAATGGCAGGTGGCGCAAGAGGCGCAGCGTCGGCGGGGACGGCGGGGGTCTCCATGGGGATTCCTTCCAGGTTGGCGCAAGCCTTGAAGGCGACGCCTAAGCTCCTTTGAACACCTGCGCGACCTCGGCGGTGAGGAGGGCCGGCTTGATGCCGTGGTTCGCCTTGGGGACGATGCGGTGCGCGGCACCGGGGACGGCCTTGGCTGCGGCGGCGACACCAGCGAGGATGGCGGGCGTCGTTTTTGCTCCGGCCGCGAGTGTCGTCGGGACCTGCACAAGGGCGAGGCGCTTGGTGGGGACGGCAAAGCGGGCCATGACGCGGGCGTCGTACGGCAGTGTGTGCGCGACGCCCTTCATGACCTTCCACATCGGGAGCATCTTCATGATGGCGACGCCGAAGCCGGGGACGCCGACGGTGCGCATGAAGTAGGAGACGGCGCCGGAGCGGTCGTCCTTTGCGGCGAACGCGTCGAGCTTCTCTTGGAAGTCGGGGTCGGTCTTGTCGCCGGCCTGGTCTTTGACGTAGGGCGGCTCGTAGGCGTAGAGGCCCGCCATCACGACGCCGGACGCGGCCGCCTCAAGCGCGAGCGCCGCGCCGGAGCTGAGGCCGACCACGTAGGGCTTGCCGCCTGCGGCCTTGCAGACGGCGGCGACATCCTCGACCTCGCGCGCGACGGCATAGGGTTGCGTGTCGCCGGAGTCGCCGCGGCCGCGCCGGTCGAAGTTGTAGACCGTGAAGTGGGCGGCGAGCGCCTCGACCATTTTGCGGGCGAAGCTGAACGTGCGGACGCTGAGCGCGCCATTGACGACGACGAGCGGCGGGCCGTTGCCGGTGACGTCGTAGGCGATGCGGGTGCCATCCTTCGAGGTGGCGAACTGCGGGGCGGGCGGGGTGGTGGTCATGCAGATTCCTGCTTGGCGATGCGGGCGGCTTGGCGGAGGAGGGGGATGAGTTTCGTCTTGGGCACGGCGCCGGGCGCCGCGAGCTTGACGACGCGGTAGGTGAGACTCGTGCTCGGCGCGAAGAGATCGTGCTGGTCATCGAGGCGGGCGCCGCGCGTGAAGCCGAGGCTGGCGTGTTTCGCGTACACGCTGACGTGCGCGAAGCCGACGCCGTCCTTCACAGCCCAGGTCGGCATTTGGTGGTAGAGGTCCTCCTCGGCGTCCTTGATGGTGGCGCGCACCAGCTCGGCGGCCCAGCGGCCGGCGGCGTGGGCGTCGTCGTCGCCGGCGAGGTAGGCGTCGACCTTCGGGTGGCGCCGCTGCGGGTCCTTGAGGCGGAACGTCATCGCTTCTTCGCTCCCAATCCGGGCCGCGACGAGGCTTGCTTCATCCAGGAAGCCAGCTGCGCGTCGTCGATGTCGGCGACGGAGGCAAGGTCGATGCCGCGTGTGTACTTCGCCGTCCCGACCGGCGGCACCGGTGTGAGGGCGGTGCCGTGCAGGAAGGTGACCTTGACATGATCCGCGAAGCCGCCGCACGAGAACGACCAGCCGTTGCCGACGCCGTAGAACGCCATGCCCCACTTCACAGAGCGCTGCAGGTCCGGCAGGGCCTTGGCTGCGATGGCGTCGATGCGCTCGGCGATGGCGCGCTGCGTCTTGGGCAGGCTCTTGATGTAGGCGAAGACCGGTTTGTCGCCGACCTCGGCCTTCGCGGCGCTCGCCTTGCCGGGTTTGGCGCCAGAGTCCGCGATGGGTTTGGCAACACGCCCTTGAGCAGCTGTGCGTTTGGCGGTCTTGCGCGTGGCCGGCTTCTTGGCGGCCTTCGTGGTTTTGCGGGGTTTGGCAGTCGGCATGGTGGAATCACCTAGAAGGGAAGCTCCTGTTCGCACAGGGTCGCGAGGTTGTCAAGGCTCTGGCTCCAGCCGTACGGGGCGCCCTCGCCGGCAGGGCCCTTGGGGATGCCCGACTGGACAATGGTGAGTTCGGTGCCGCCTTTGACGGGCTTGAGGTCAATGGTGACGGTCATGGTGCCCTTGCCCATCGATTCGTCCTCGAACTTGTCGGTGTGGACGATGCGCTTGTTCGGGACGAGCTCCTTGTAGACGCCACCGAAGGCGTGGCCCCAACTTCGGTTGATGGTGTTGAAGCTCATGCGGAATGTCCCGCCGACCTTGGGTTCCATATGGTGAACCTTGCCGGTGAAGCCGTGCGGCGGAATCCACTTCGCATAGGCGTCCGGGTCGATGAAGCACTGGTAGATACGCTCGGCGGGGGCCTTGATGACGCGGACGAGGCGCAGCGACGTGGTGCCATCCAATTGCGGGTTGACGGTGGCGCTGGTTTTTCCGAGCGTCAGCGTTTTGGCGACGGGCTTGGCCGCCGGCTTGGCGGCGGGTTTGGCAACAGGCTTCGCGGTCTTGCTGGTCTTCTTGGTAGTCTTGGCGGGCATGAAGTTCAGGTCTCCTTGTTCTTGGGGCGTTCGAGGTGGCGGGCCATCGCATCCAGGGCGTCCTCCCAGAAGAGGCGGTACTGGACAATCCAGCCGAACGCGGCCGAGAGGGGGGCAGCCTTGAGCGCGCAGCGGCGCACGCGGCCGTCCGGCGTCTGCTCGAGCAGGCCAGCATCCTCCAGGACGCGCAGGTGGCGCGAGATGGCGGGCAAGGAGACGGCGTGCGGCTCGGCAAGGTCGCCCACGGCGCAGTCGCCCGCAGCCAAGCGCTCCACGATGGAGCGCCGGATGGGGTGGGCGAGCGCCGCGAAGACCGCATCGAGGTCCGCGCTCCGCTTCTTTGCCACGATGCCTACTTAGCGCACGCATCATTTAACAATTTGGTTAATCGTTATCCCGAGGGCGACGCCAGCGCCTTGTCGAGCTTGGCGAAGTTGCCGCGCACGCCCTGCCGGCTGCCCTCAGTGAACGCGGGCTTGGCCATCGGGCCCTGTGTGAAGGTCATCTTCGTTCCCTTCTGGTCGCCCCAGGTCGTCACCTCCTCGAAGTCGATGGTGACCACGATGGGGTACGGTTTCTCACCGGGGGCGAGGAAGATGTCGAACTCCCAGCGCTGCTGCAGCCGCTTGTGCGGGACAACCTGGGTGTAGGTGCCGTGGTTGTGCAGCTCGCCGTGCTCCTTGTTCGACATGATGATGTCGTAGGCGCCGCCGACCTTGACGTCGAGCGTGTTGACCTTGAACGCGTAGCCCATGTCCTTGGCGGAGAGGGCCCACCACTTGGCGAGACCCGCTTTCGTCGTCCACATCTCCCACACCTTGGCGACGGGGGCGTTGAGGGTGCGAACCAGGCGGAAGCCCTCACCCGGGCCAGGAGTTTCGAGCTCCTCGGCAAGGCGGTCGGCCACCATTGCGGAGCCGGAGGCCGCGTCCTCGGGGCGGAACGGTCCGGTCGTTGGGAACGGGCCGAAGCGGACCTTCATGCGGGTGCCGCCGTTCTCCGGCGTGAACTCCATCGTGCCCTCAGCTTCGTGGCCGGAGCCGTCGGGCCAGACATCCACGAGGACAATCTTGCTGTGCGGGACGAGCTGCTTGAAGCGCCACGTTGCCGTCCAGTCGGGCTGGTCGGTGTGGCCCATCTTCAGCTCGCCGCCAACACGCAGGTCGAGCTTGTCGACGCGGCCGGTTCCGATGGGCCAGAAGAATTTGGGGAGCATCTCCTTCGAGGTCCAGGCGCCGTACACGTTCTCGGGGGTGGCGTTGAACCAGCGCGTGACCTCGACGAAGCGGTCCTTTGCGACGCCGCGCGCGGAGCCGGAGAAACCGGGCGCATGGAGTTGGCGCTCCAACTTCTCCATGCAGGAGCCCCAGCCCTGCTGCGCCATGGCGTGGTGCTCGGGCGGGACGCCGGTGATGACGACCTTCATGTGTGTGCGCTTGGCATCCACCGGCTCGAACGTGATGACAAGCAGGAACGACTTGTCGGGCGAGCCCGACTCGATGCGCTTCGGCTTGTCGAGGACGTGGAAGACGCCCTCGTTGAGCATGTCCATGCCCTGGTCGATGAGCATGGTGAAGCTCACCTTTCCGCCGACGCGCACGTCGAACTGGTGCATCGCGACATCGGTGCTTCCGGGGTAGATCCACTTCGCGTATTTCTTCGGGTCGGTCCAGAACGTCCAGAGTGTTTCCGGTGTCGCGTCGAAGGTGCGTTCGACGGTGAGCGTCTTGGCGGCGGGCGTCGTCTTGGTCGGGGTCTTGCTGTCAGGCGTCATCGTCGTTGTCCTCCCGGAGAGCTTGCTCGAGGCGGTCGAAAGCGGCTTCCCAGCGCGCCTTCGAGGCCTGGATCCACTTGTCGGCGCGTTCGAGGCCGTGCGCGCGCAGGCGGACGTGCCGGCTGCGGCCATGCTTGCGTGTGGACACCAGTCCCGCCTCCTCGAGGACCCGGACGTGCTTCTGCACCGCCATCAGCGAGATGGGCAGTGGCTTGGCGAGGGCGCTCAACGTGCGCTCGCCGTGCTCGAGAGCCACCAAGAGTTGGCGGCGGGTCGGGTCGGCAAGCGCCATGAACGTCCGGTCCAGATCCATGTTCAACCATTAGGTTTAGTTTATTTTTAGAGCCTTCGCTCAGAGGAAAGGGGTCTCCTACACGGTGCCCCAGCCGGGAATCGTGGCGGCCTGCTTCACCCAGGAAGCAACCAGCCGCTCGTCCAGTTTGTCCCCGTCGCGCAGGTCGAGGGCGCGCATTCCTTTTCCCGAGCCACTGGGCGGCACCGGCTTGAGCATCGCGCCGCTGAAGAAACTCAGCTTGAGGTAGCTCTGGAATCCTTTGAACGAGAGGAACCATCCGGTCTCTTCCAGGCCGTACAGGGCCGCACTCCACTTCACCGCCTTCTTGACGCCGGGGACCGTTTTCGATACCAGCGCATCGATGCGCTTGGCATGGGCGTGTTGGCCCGACGGCAGACGAGCAAGGTACGCCTGCACGGCGGCATCCCCATCGGCCTTCGCCATCTTCACCGGCTTGGGCTTCGGCGACGCAGTGGGCGCGGTCGGTTTTGCCTTCGCGGGCTTGGAGGCGGGCGTCTTCTTGGCCGCAGCGCGCCTTGCCTGGTAGCTCGGAACGCCGGCCGCAAGGTCGGCGGCGCGCGCCTTGGCGATGCGCTTGATGAGAGCGACCGGGATGGGTTTGTCGTGCGGGAATTGGATGCTCCCCTTTCCCATGCCGTATCCCTTCGTCCATTCCGGGTGCTCGTCGAACACCTTGGAGCCCATCGCGTGCAGCGTCGTGTGCTCCTTTGCGGCGCCGTAATAGAGCGCGAACTTGCCCCGCGACTGGACGGCGGGGACGCCGTAGCTGATGTGCTCCGTCGGTTCCGGCAGCGCCGCCAGGATGGCCTTGCGCAGCGTCTGCAGCTGCCGCTGCGTCGCGGGCGGCCAGCGCGCGATGAACGCTTCGACACCGGCCGGGTCAGGAACCTTTGGTTTCGCCATGGCCCGGTAAAGCACAGACATTTCAAGCCGCTTGCTGCGGCGGCTCAGCGGCGTCCCTTGGCCGGTGCCTTGTTTGCCGGTTTGGGTTTGGCTGCCGGCTTGCGCGACGACGGTTTGGGTTTCTTTGCGGCCTTCGCGGGGGCGGCCGTGTGCGCCCGGCGCGCCCAGGACGCCAACGCTTCCGGGTCGTCGTAGAACGCATCTGGGACGAGAATCCAGTCCCGCATCGTCATGGGTTTCTGCGACCCCGCATAGGTCCATGCCGTCGTGCCGAGGGTGCAGAGCTCCTCCTTGGCCGGGCCATCGACCAGTTTCAGGATGATGCGGTCGTCGTCCACGATGCCGGCGAACATTCCGCCGTTGGGGGCGAAGAAGCCGTAGCCGCCGAACATTTTGCGCTCCGCGTGCGGCAGCTCGACACACGCATTCTGCAGAATCTCCAGGCTTGCCATCATCGGCTCTTGTTCGCCTTCACCTTCACCGCGGTTTTGACTGCGGCTGGTTTGCCCGCGGCGGCGTAGGCCGCTTCCAGGCCGACCACCTCCATCTTGCCCATCCCCATCATCGCCTGGAACACCGCGCCCACCTTCACCGGGTCGGGGTCGCCGGTGAGCTCCAAGAAACGCTGCGGGATGATCTGCCAGGTGAGGCCGAACTTGTCGTCAATCCAGCCGCACCGGTTCGGCTTGCCACCTTTCGACAGGGCGTTCCAGAGCCGGTCCACTTCCTTCTGGTCGGCGCAGACAACGAAGAACGACACGGCGGGGCTGAACTTGTACTGCGGACCCGCGTCGATGGCGAGGAACTCTTGGCCGCACAGGTTGAAACTACCGCCCATGCCGTTGCGGCTGGTGATGCGCGAGTTCGGGAACAGCGTGACGTAGAAACTCGCTGCCGCTTCGAACTGGCCGTTGAACCAAAGGAACGGAGTGATGCTCCGCACGGCGGACGGTTTCGCAGACTTGCGCACGCTGCTCGCTGCCGCCTTCTTCGGCTTGCTCACGTTGCTCGCCATGCCGGGGCGAGCGCTGCGTTGCTGCTTAAGCGTTGACCGGGAGGGTCGGGCCTTCGGTCTGGACGTAGACGCTGAGCGGGGTGCCAAGCATCTCCACGCTGCGGAACATGGCGAGGTAGCTGCGGCCATCGGGGCCGACGGCGGCGCCGGTGACGTGGGCGCTCGGCTGCGGCCCTTCATTCACGGCAAGTGCCACGTTGGTGAGTGTTGGCAGGCCATCGGCGCCGACGAAGAGGTGGCCCATGTAGTAGTCGTAGCCGCCGTCCGTTTCGCCTTCGACGGCCCAGACAACCAGCGCGCCCGCGCCGAAGTCGTTGGGGTCCATGTAGAAGTGAACGACCGGCTTGCCGACGCCGAGGCTGAAGACGCGCTCGCTGAAGGTCGCGCCGCCGTCGGTGCTGGTGGCGAAGCGCATCTGGCCGGTGCGGTTGTCCTGCGCATCGGGGACCGTGTTGTTGCTGATGCCGACGAAGAGCGTGCCCTCCGCGTCGTAGTGGGCCTGGCCGTAGACGGAGGTGATCTCGCCGCCGGTGCTGTGCTCGAAGACGGAGCGCACATCGACGTTCATGATGTTCTGGGCATTGCCCTGGATGAGGTAGAGCCGTCCGTCGCAGAGCTGCGGAACGGCGAACTGGCCGTCGGCGCGGATGTCGGGGATGCCGGGGATGCTGCAGCCAGCGCTGTGGTAGCCGGTGCCAGCGCAGACGTTCCAGTGTCCGCCGCCGCTCACCGCTCCGACGCCGACCGGGGTCGGAGCCAAGCCGAGGACCCCGGGCGGCACCGGCAGGACGCCGACCTGGGCGGGGCCCGCGGCCGGGTTGCTGACCATGAGGAGTTTGCCGTTCGCGTAGGCGCCCCAGGGGCGGTCCTTGGCGGGGGCGGCGAGGCAGTCGCTGGCCTGGAGGGCAACCTGCGCCTCGTCGTAGGCGTTGGCGTTGTGGTAGGCGAGCTCAGCACCGTTGCCGCTCCAGCCGTTCACGGGGAAGGTGGCCAGCGTGATGTCCACGCCGTACAGCCATCCGTCTTCGCCGCAGGAGAGGAAGATCTCGTCCGACGGCGGGGGGGTCGCACCGGGTAGGCCCGCCGGGAGGGCGGCGGAGCTGAGGAACGGAAGCTGGCGCCAGGACTCGCCGTCGTCGCTGCTGCCGAAGACGGGGGCGCCCGTCGTGTCGGCGAGAATGGTGTGGCCGGTGATGTAGATGGAGCCGTCCTCGCAGACCTCCATGGTCGGCTCGTACAGGTCGCTGCTGTAGCTCACGGCCGCGTCCACAAGGCGCTCGGTGAAGTTGACGATCACGTTCACGTTGGCGATGTCGACGGGCAGCGGAGAGTCGTCCAGCACGGTGGCGGAACTGGAGGTTGGCGTGACATCGGTTGCGGCGCAGCCGGCAAGGAGGAGGCCGGCGATGAGGGCGATAGGCAGAATGCGCATCGGGTTCGGGCGTCGCTGCCCGACAGTTAAGATTTGTGCGCGGGCTCCCGCGGCGCGTTCGCACCAATCTTTCTGCGCAACTAAATTCATTGCCACTTGGCATTAAGGATTAAAAGCGGAAACCGTGGGAGAACATGCGGACAAGGCGAAAGGGTAAGCCCTGCCGCGTCCAAGGGAACCCAGACATGGCCAACGAGGCGCTCACCGAGATCACCCAGCAGGGCTACAAATTCGGCTTCGCGAGCGACATCGCCAGCGACCGCATCCCGGCCGGGTTGAGCGAAGATGTTGTCCGGCTCATCAGTTCCAAGAAGAACGAGCCGCAGTGGCTCCTCGACTGGCGTCTGGCCAGCTACCGCAAGTGGCTCACGATGAAGGAGCCGACCTGGGCCAACGTCAGTTACCCAGCCATCGACTACCAGGCCATCACCTACTACTCGGCCCCCAAGGCGAAGGGCGAGGGGCCCAAGAGCCTCGACGAGGTGGATCCCGAGATCAAGAAGATGTACGAGAAACTCGGCATCAGCCTCGCCGAGCAGGGCCGTCTGCAGGGCGTCGCCGTGGACGCGGTCCTCGATTCGGTCTCGGTTGCGACGACGTTCAAGGCGCAACTGGGCGAGATGGGCATCATCTTCTGCAGCTTCTCCGAAGCGGTGCGCGAACACCCCGAACTCATCCGCAAGCACCTCGGCACGGTCGTGCCGCAGGCGGACAACTTCTTCGCCGCCCTCAACTCAGCCGTCTTCTCCGACGGCAGTTTCTGCTACATCCCGAAGGGCGTCAAGTGCCCGCTGGAATTGAGCACCTACTTCCGCATCAACGCGGCGGGAACCGGCCAGTTCGAACGCACCCTCATCGTCGCCGAGGCGGGCAGCTACGTCAGCTACCTCGAAGGCTGCACGGCGCCGATGCGCGACGAGAACCAGCTGCACGCCGCCGTCGTCGAACTGGTCGCCATGGACGACGCCGAAATCAAGTACAGCACGGTGCAGAACTGGTACCCTGGCGACAAGAACGGCAAAGGCGGCATCTACAACTTCGTCACCAAGCGCGGTCTCTGCAAAGGCAAGCGCAGCAAGATTTCCTGGACGCAAGTCGAAACGGGAAGTGCCATCACCTGGAAGTATCCGAGCTGCGTTCTGCAGGGCGACGACTCGGTGGGCGAGTTCTACAGCGTCGCCCTCACCAACGACTACCAGCAGGCCGACACCGGCACGAAGATGATTCACGTCGGCAAGCGCACCAGCAGCACCATCGTCAGCAAAGGCATCTCGGCGGGCCACGGCCAGAACACCTACCGCGGCCAGGTCAAAATCCTCAAGTCGGCCGAAGGGGCGCGCAACTACTCGCAGTGCGACTCGCTGTTGATGAGCGACACTTGCGGCGCCCACACCTTCCCCGTCATCGACGTGCAGAACCCGACGGCCGTCATGGAGCACGAGGCAACCACCTCGAAAGTCTCCGATGACCAGATTTTCTACCTGCGCCAACGCGGCATGAGCCAAGCCGACGCAGTGAGCCTCATCGTGAATGGCTTCTGCAAGTCGGTGTTCCGCAAACTCCCGATGGAGTTCACCGTGGAAGCGCAGAATCTTCTCGATCTCAAACTGGAAGGAAGTGTCGGATAACATGACGAACGGAACCGCAAAGAGCAGCCCGGCCGCCCCCCTCCTCGAGGTCCTCGACCTGCACGTCGAAGTGAACGGCAAGGAAATCCTCAAGGGCCTCACCCTCACGGTGCGCGCCGGCGAAGTGCACGCCATCATGGGCCCGAACGGCTCCGGCAAGTCCACGCTCGCCCACATCCTCGCCGGCCGCCCCGGCTACACGGTCACGAAGGGCACCGTTCGCTACAACGGCGCGGACCTTCTGAAGCTCGAACCCGAAGAGCGCGCCCGCGCTGGACTCTTCCTGGCGTTCCAGTACCCGGTTGAGATTGCTGGCGTCGCAAACAGCTACTTCCTGCGCGAGGCGATGAATGCCCAGCGCAAACATCGCGGCGAGGAGGAGATGGACGCCGTGGACTTCCTCGACCTCGTGAAGGAGAAGGCGCATCTCGTCGGCATGGACGAGAAGTTCCTGTCGCGCGGCCTCAACGAGGGCTTCTCCGGCGGCGAGAAGAAGCGCAATGAAATCTTGCAGATGGCGGTCCTCGAGCCCACTCTCTGCCTGCTCGACGAGACCGACTCCGGTCTCGACATCGACGCCCTGCGCACCGTCGCCGACGGCGTCAACAAGCTGCGCAGCCCGAAACGCGCCATGGTTCTCGTCACTCACTACCAGCGGCTCCTCGACTACGTGGTCCCGGACCTCGTGCACGTCCTCTCCGGCGGCCGCATCGTCAAGTCGGGCGGCAAGTCCCTCGCCCTGGAACTGGAGAAGTCCGGTTACGAGACCGTGAAGGCCTAAGATGACGCAGCTCCACGCCGCCGCAACCGAAACGTCCGCATCCTACGCGGAGCGCTTCGTGGCGGAAGGGTGGGCCAAGCGCGGCCCCGGCTTCGTCCGGGACCTGCGCCAAGCGGGTCTCGAAGGCTGGAGCGCGTCGCAGCAGAAGCTCGCGGTCCTTCCTGCGGCCGCTGCGCACGAATTGACCGAGACAGACGTGGCGCCTTTTCGTCTTGCCGACTCCCTGGAAATGGTGTTCGTGGACGGCCGCCACCACGTTGGCCTCTCGCGCCTTGTCGGGGCGCCGCGCGGACTTCTCACACCTCTCGCCTCCGCGCTGGAGCGCCCCACCGAACTGGTTGAGATGCACCTCGGTCGCCACGCCGGGGACGAGGGCGCCGCCGCCCTGAATGCGGCTCTCTTCACCGACGGCGCAGTCATTGACTTGGAGCCTGGCACTCACGTTGGGCAGCCAATCCACCTGCTGCACATGAGCACGGGCGCCGTCCCCGCGAGCCACCACGTCCGCCATCTCGTCGTCGCTGGCTCCCAGAGCGAGGCGACGATCATCGAATCCTACGTCGGCCTCGGTGGCGCCGCCACGTTGACCACCACGGTCACTGAACTGCTGGCCGGGCCGGCCGCGCACATCCGCCACGCGACACTCCAGCGCGAAACGCTGCACGCCGAGCACCACGCCAAACTGGTCGTTCGGGTGGGACGCGACGCCACGGTCAGCGAGACCGCGCTCGGCATCGGCGCATCGCGCAGCACACGGACGACCGATGCGCGGTTGGCCGAAAGCGGGGCCGAGGTGCAGCTCGACGCCCTCTTGCTTGCCACTGCGGCGCAGGAGATGGCGTTCCCCACGTTCGTGGACCACGCGGCGCCGCGCACCACGAGCCGGCAGCTCGTCAAGGCGGTCCTCGACGGCCGCGCACGCGGCTCCTTCACCGGCAACGTCACCGTGCGCGCCGACGCGCAGAAGACCAACGCCGAGCAGACCAACCGCAACCTCATCCTCTCCGACGGGGCGCGCATGGAAACCACGCCGCAGCTGGAGATCAACGCCGACGACGTCAAGTGCAGCCACGGCAGCACCATCGGGCAGCTCTCCGCCGACGCGCTTTTCTTCCTGCGCAGTCGCGGCATCGGCCCTGAGCCGGCCAAGCTCATTCTCACCAAGGCGTTCGCGCACGAAGTCATCGAGCGCGCCCCGCCCGCCCTCCGCCCGACGCTGGAGGCGCTCTTGACGCAGTGGTTCGCCTGCCGTGCCGTGGCGGGAGCGGCGGGATGAGCTACAATGTGGAGGCGCTGCGCCGCGACTTCCCCATCCTCAGCCGCAGCGTGCACGGCAAGCTGCTCTGCTACCTCGACAATGCAGCGACCACGCAGAAGCCGCGCGCCGTCCTCGACGCGATGCGGCGCTACTACGAGGAGGAGAACAGCAACGTCCACCGCGGCGTCCACCACTTGAGCGAAGTGGCGACGAAGTCCTACGAGGGCGCCCGTGAGAAGGTCCGCCGCTTCGTCAACGCCCCGAGCCGCGAGGAAGTCATCTTCACGCGCGGCACCACGGAGGCGCTCAATCTTGTCGCCGCAAGCTTCGGCCGCTCCCGGCTCAAGCCGGGCGACGAAGTCCTCGTCACTGCGATGGAGCACCACAGCAACATCGTGCCGTGGCAGCTCGCCTGCGCCGCCACCGGAGCGACACTCAAAGCGGCCCCCATCACCGATGCCGGTGAACTGGACCGCGCCGCGTTCACCAAGCTCCTCACCGCCAAGACCAAAGTGGTCGCCTTCACACACGTCAGCAACGCCCTTGGGACCATCAACCCGGTGCGTGAGCTGGTTGCGGAAGCGCACACGAAGGGAATCCCCGTCGTCGTGGATGGCGCCCAGGCGGTGCCGCACGCACCGGTGGATGTCCAAGCACTTGGCGCCGACTTCTACGCTTTTTCCGGCCACAAACTGTACGGCCCCACCGGCATCGGCGTCCTCGTCGCGAAGCGCGAGCATCTCGAGGCGATGCCGCCTTGGCAGGGCGGCGGCGACATGATTCGCAGTGTCAGTTTCACCGGCTCGACCTGGAATGAGTTGCCCTACAAGTTCGAGGCGGGAACGCCCCCCATCGCGGAAGCGATCGGCCTCGGCGCCGCCATCGACTACGTGTCTGGTGTCGGCCTTGACGCCATCGCCAAGCACGAGCACAAACTCCTCGAACGCGCCACCGCTGCTGTCCAATCCATCCCCGGCCTGCGCGTCGTCGGCACCGCCCGCGAGAAGGCGGCGGTCC
Source organism: Thermoplasmatota archaeon (assembly GCA_038046785.1). Taxonomy (GTDB): domain Archaea; phylum Thermoplasmatota; class E2; order JACPAO01; family JAHFTW01; genus JAHFTW01. The sequence continues at coordinate 146,822 of JBBSVM010000003.1, read as the reverse complement.
TCTCGTTCCACGTCGATGGCGTCCACCCGCACGACATCGGCTCCCTCCTCGACCGCGACGGCGTTGCGGTGCGCACCGGTCACCACTGCGCCCAGCCGGTGATGGACCGCTTCGGCCTTCCCGCCACGACGCGCGCCAGCTTCGGCCTCTACAACACGGCGGCCGAAGTCGATGTGTTCGCCTCCTCGCTGAAGAAGGTCGTGGAGATGTTCCGATGAGAGAGGTCGCCTGAATGGACGACGCGATGCGCGACCTCTACCAGGAGGTCATCCTCGACCACAACAAGCGACCGCGCAATTTCCGCGTCGTCGAGGGCGCCGCCAAATTGGAAGGGTTCAACCCGCTCTGCGGCGACCGGCTTACCCTCTACCTCACCCTCGATGGCGACCAGGTCGTGGACCTCGCCTTCCAAGGCCAAGGCTGCGCCATCAGCACCAGCAGCGCCAGCCTCATGACCGAGGCCATCAAGGGCAAGACGAAGCGCGAGGCGGACCGCATCCTGGCCGATTTCCTCCGGCTCGTCACGCGCGACGGCCCCGCCCCGACCAAGGAGCAAGTCGGCAAGCTGCTGGTTTTCTCCGGCGTCGGCGAGTTCCCGGCCCGCGTCAAGTGCGCCACGCTGTGCTGGCACACCCTCAAGGCAGTTCTCGACGGCCAGCGCGACCGGGTCACGACGGAGTAGCCATGCGCCCGATGCCTGAGGAACGCCACCCGCCCGTCACCCTGGACGCCGATCTGCGCATCATCACCATTCCCGATGGCAAGGACGGCATCCTTCCGGCCGGAACGATGGTGACGGTGACGCAGAGCCTCGGCGCCTCCTACACTGTGAAGGACCTGCGCGGAGGAAAGTACCGCGTCCACGGTGAAGATGGGCCGCGCATCGGCATGCCGCGTCTCTCGGAGGCGGGCATCGTGCCCACCGCCGCCACCGTCCCCGCCCTCGCCACCGCCGCCAACAAGGCGCTGCGCAAAGTGTTCGACCCGGAGATTCCGGTGGACATCGTCAACCTCGGCCTCGTGCATGAACTGCTCATCGAGCCGCAGGGCGACGGCACGTTCCGCGCCAAGGTGCGCATGGGTTTGACGAGCCCCGGCTGCGGCATGGGCGATGTCCTGGTGCGCGACGTCAAGGAAGCGCTTGGCCGCATCCAAGGCATCGCCGAAGTGGACGCGAAAGTGGTGCTCTTCCCGGTGTGGAACCCCAACACCATGATGAGTGAGGCGGCGAAGCTGAAGTTGGGGCTGCTCTGAGCCAACACCACAAGCCTGAAACCCGGTCGCCCGCCGTCGCGGCATCGTGCGTGTCGCCCTCCTCGTCGCCTCTGCTCTCTTGCTTGCCGGCTGTGCCGCCTCCGATGCCGGCCCCGAATCGTCGAGCGGGAGCCCCAGCAGTTCCTCCAACCCCGACCAGTCCATTCCGCCGCCCACCACGGTCGAGGTCGTGATGATGGGGACGCAGTTCCTGAACAAGTCCATCACCATCTACGAGGGCGACACGGTGCGCTGGGTCCACCGCGACGGCATGACGCCGCACAACGTCGAATCGCAGGACCCCGCATTCGACTCCAACCCGAACTGCAAGGCCACCGGTGTTCCGGTCGGCCAGGTCTGCATGGTGGAGGGCTCTGTCTTCGAGCGCACCTTCACCGAAGCGCAGACGGTGGACTACCTGTGCGAGATCCACTCTGGCATGATGGGCTCCATCAAGGTGCTCGGGCACGGCGGCCACAGCGATCACGGCGCCTGAACCGCGTCGTTGCGGCAAACGGCCGACCCCAAGGGCATGAAACGGTGTGGGAAAAACAGCCTGAAAGTGCCCTCCACAGCCTCTCACGGCGCCGCGCGCGCGAGCGCGGAAAAACCTGAACCGGTTCACCCCGCCTTGTCCAGGTCGGCCTTGCGAAGGCGTATTGCTTCTCTCTCCGAGCAAGGCTTTACATAGCGTGAGCATGGGCGTTCTCGCCATGAGTCCGGGTCCCTCGAAGTCGGTCGCCGATGCCGCCCTTGCCAAGGCGGCGCCAAGCAACGGGGCGACCAAATCCCCCAAGCCGCAGGTCGCCTCCCGGGCCCCCGCGGCTGACCCCATCGGACGGCTGCGCGATCGCAAGGCGGCCGCCCTCGCCGGCGGCGGCGCCGCGCGCATTCAGGCGCAGCACGACAAGGGCAAGTACACCGCCCGCGAGCGCATCGACCTCCTGTTCGACCCCGGGACGTTCGTCGAGTTGGACATCTTCGTGCGCACCCAGGCGACCACGTTCGGCATGGAGAAGTCGCGCTTCGACGGCGACGGCGTCGTCACCGGCTACGGCTACGTCAACGGCCGCATCGTCTACGTCTACTCGCAGGATTTCACGGTTCTTGGCGGCTCGCTCGGGGAGCAGACCGCAAAGAAAATCTGCAAGGTGCAGGACATGGCGATGCGCAACGGCGCCCCCATCGTCGGCTTCAACGACTCCGGCGGCGCCCGCATCCAAGAAGGCGTTGCTTCCCTGGCGGGTTACGGCGAGATTTTCTTCCGCAACGTCGCCGCCAGCGGCGTGATTCCGCAGATTTCCGTCATCGTCGGCCCCTCCGCCGGCGGCGCTGTGTACAGCCCTGCTCTCACCGACTTCGTCGTCATGGTGGAGGACTCCTCCCACATGTTCGTCACCGGCCCCGACGTCGTCAAGACCGTGACCGGCGAGGAGGCTTCGCAGGAGGAGTTGGGTGGCACCTCCGTCCACACCGTCAAGTCCGGCGTCGCATCGTTCTCCGGCCTCGACGAGGATGACGCCATCCGGAAAATCAAGTCGCTGCTTGCCTATCTGCCGAGCAACAACCTGAGCGAGCTTCCCGTCATCCCGCCCAGCGACGACCGCTTCCGCATGGACGAGGCGCTCGACTCCGTGGTGCCGGACAACCCGAACAAGCCGTACGACATCCGCGACGTCATCGGGCGCGTCATGGACAAGGGCTCCTGGGAGGAGATTCAGTCGAAGTGGGCCACCAATGTCGTCATCGGCCTCGCCCGCCTCGACGGCTACCCCGTCGGCATCGTCGCCAACCAGCCCGCCGTCCTCGCCGGCGCCCTCGACATCGAGGCGAGCGTCAAGGCGGCGAAGTGGATTCGTTTCCTCGACGCCTTCAACCTGCCCGTCATCAGTTTCGTGGACACGCCCGGCTTCCTTCCCGGCCTCGGCCAGGAGCATGGCGGCATCATCCGCAACGGCGCGAAACTGCTCTACGCCTACTGCGAAGCGACCGTGCCGAAGCTCGCCGTCATTACGCGCAAATCGTACGGCGGCGCCTACATCGTCATGTCGAGCAAGCATGTCGGCACCGACATCAACCTCGCCTGGCCCTCCGCCGAAATCGCCGTCATGGGTGCCGAGGGCGCGGTGAAAATCCTCTACAAGCGCGACATGCAGAAACTCGCCGAGGAGAACCCGGCCGGTGCGAAAGACCTCGCCGCCAAGTTCCGCGCCGAGTACCAGGAAAAGTTTGCCAACCCCTACGTCGCCGCCGAGCGCGGCTGGGTGGACGACGTCATCGAGCCCTCCGAGACCCGGCCCCGCCTCATCGCGGCGCTCTGGCCGCTGATTAACAAACGCGAGCAGCGCCCGCAGAAGAAGCACGGCATCATCCCGCTGTGAGGCTTGCCGGATGACTGAGTTCGTTTCCAAGGAGCCCGTCGCCATCATCGGTCTGGGATGCGTCCTGCCCGATGCCCCCGACGTCGCGACGTTCTGGGACAACGTCCTTGCTGGAATCTCAAGCATCCGGGAGGTTCCGCATGAGCGTTGGAACCCCGCTCTGCACTGGTCGGCCGACAAGACGCTGCCCGACAAGACCTACGCCAAGATTGGCGGCTTCGTCCTCAACGACGCCTTCAATGGCCTCGACTACCGCATGCCGCCCACGACGGTGGCGCAGATTGACCCGGTGCAGCGCTGGGCGCTCGCCGCGACGCGGCAGGCGCTCAAGCACGCCGGCTACAAAACTGGGCTCAAGGGCGACGAGGGGCGCGATTTCGACCGCAGCCGGTGCGCCATCATCCTCGGCAACGCCATGGGTGGCGAGTTGCAGAAGCAGACCAGCCGCCGCGTCTATTGGCCCGAAGCGGCGGCGGCCGTCCGCGCCAACCCCGACTTCCAGTCTCTTCCGAAGGCGCAGCAGGACGCCATCTTGGGCGGGGCTGAGGCGCAGTTCAAGCATGGGCTCATCCCCATCACCGAGGACACCATGCCTGGCTCCTTGTCCAACGTGGTGGCGGGCCGCATCGCCAACCTCTTCGACCTGTCGGGCAAGAACTTCACCACCGACGCCGCCTGCGCCTCCTCGTTCGCCGCCCTCGACGCCGCCGTGAAGACGCTGCAGGACCGCGACGCAGACCTCGTCCTGTGGGGCGGTTCCGACCGCAGCATGGACGTCAGCTCCTACATCCAGTTCAGCAAGATCGGCGCACTCTCCCCCGACGGGTCGCGTCCCTTCGACGCCGGAGCCAACGGCTTCGTCATGGGCGAAGGCTGCGCCATGTTCCTCCTCAAGCGATTGGCGGATGCCGAGCGCGACGGCGACACGATTGTTGCGGTGGTGCGCGGCATCGGCGCCTCCTCGGACGGCAAGGGTAAGGGCATCACCGCACCCAACCCGGCGGGCCAGGTCAAGGCGGTTCTGCGCGCCTACGAGGACGCTGCCGTCGAGCCCGCGAGCCTTGGCCTTCTCGAGGCGCACGGCACCAGCACGCCCGTGGGCGACCCGGTCGAGCTCACCTCCGTGCAGGAAGCGTTCGCCACCATCAGCAAGACGCCGCTGCGCCCTGGAGCCATCGCGGTCGGCTCCGTCAAAGGCAACATCGGTCACCTCAAGGCTGCCGCCGGCGCCGCGGGCGTCCTCAAGGCGGCGCTCGCCCTGCAGCAGGGCATCCTGCCTCCCAGCATCAACGTCCAGACGCTCAACCCGCGCATCGAGTGGGCCACCTCGCCGTTCAAGGTCAACACCGCCGCGACGCCGTGGCCGCGCCCCGAGGGCACACCGCGCCGCGCCGCGGTCAGCAGCTTCGGGTTCGGCGGCACCAACTTCCACATCGTCCTCGAAGAGCACATCCCAGGCCGCCTCAAAGCCCGAACAGCGCAATCTGGAAAATCGTCCGTACAATCTGTGGAATCCGCTCCCATGCTCGACACCGCAGCTTTCCAGGCGCACATGAGCCGCGCCGCCGCCCTCGAAGCGGAACCGCTCGTCCTCGACGCCGCCACGGCGCCGCAAGTTGCTGCGAAGTTGATGGTCAGCTCCGCGCCCTTCGCCGCAACCGGTCAAGGTGCACGGCTGCGCGACCTCCTCGCTCCGCCGACCCAGGCGGGCGTTGCCGGCTCCGCGCGTGTCGGCATCACCGTCGCAAGCCTGGACGAGATTGGCAAGAAACTGGAGCAGGCGCAGAAGGCCGCAACCAACCCCGCCGCTGCACGGCTCTCCTTCAACCAGGGCGTCTTCATCAACAAGGGCGCGCCGCAGGGCAAGGTCGCCTTCTTGTTCCCCGGCCAAGGCACGCAGTACGTCAACATGCTGCGCGACCTGGCGCAGAAATACGAGGTCGTGCGCAACACGTTCGAGGAGGCCGACCAGGCGCTCATCTCGGAACTGGGCGGCGTCAAGCTCACGGACATTCTCTGGCCGACACCCGACACGCCGGAGGCGCAGGCGGCCAGCGACAAAAAACTCCAACTCACCGAATACACGCAGCCGGCAGTCCTCGCCGCCGACGTTGCGCTCCTGCGTCTGCTGCGCCAATGGGGCATCGAACCGCACATCGTGGCGGGCCACAGCCTCGGCGAGTACGGCGCTCTCGTCGCCGCCGGCGTCCTCACCTTCAGCGACGCTCTGCACGCGGTTGCGGCACGCGGCCGCGAGATGGCGCACGTCGAAGTGCCAGACCTTGGCAAGATGGCAAGCGTCAGCGCCGATTGGCACGCGGTCGAGTCCGCGCTTCAAGGCATGACGGAGTACGTCATCCCCGCCAACAAAAACTGCCCAAGCCAGACCGTCATCGCCGGCTCCTCGAAGGGTGTCGACGAAGCGGTCAAACTCCTCACCGCGAAGGGCCTCCAAGCGCAATACCTCCCCGTCAGCGCCGCATTCCACAGCGCCATCGTCGCCCCCGCCTCGAAGCCGCTGCGCCGGGTGCTCGGACGCCTCGATGTGAAGGCGCCCAAAGTGCGCGTTCTCTCCAACGTCGGCACCGAGCCCTACCAGGACGACCCGGACTGGATTCGCGACAACCTCGCCACCCAGGTTGCGAGCCCGGTCGAGTGGATCGGCATCATCGAGCGCATGTACGCCGAAGGTGTCCGCACCTTCGTCGAGGTTGGCCCCAAGCTCGCGCTTACCAACTTCGTCCGCGACATCCTCAAGGAGAAACCGGATGCTGTTGCCATCGGCAGCAACCACCCGAAGAAGGGCGGCGTCACGCACGCCAACGAACTTTTCGCGTTCCTTGGCGCCTGGGGCTTCAAGCCTACGCTTCCCGACCTCGCCGACCCCGGCGTCTACACGGCCTCCTTCCGCAACCCGGCGGCGGCATTCCAGCGCCAACCCAGCGCGGTCGCAACACAAGCAGCGAGCGATGTGGGAGACCTGGCGCGCCAGGTTGCCGAGCTGCGCCGCGCCGTCGACGAGATCCGCGGCGGCCGCACGACGACCGCTCAACCGCTGATGACGCAGAGTTCGCAGACCGTTTCTGCGCCATCTGCGAAATCTGCGACACCGTCGGGCGACGTCGATGCCGAGGTCAAGCGCCGCCTCGCAGCCTTCGGGTTCAGCCTCGACGACATTGGCATCTCAGGCATCAGCGTCGGACTCCCCGGGCGCGGCCACCCCCTCTTCGACGAGGGCAACTGGGACCGCATCATTCGCGGCGAGAATCTCATCGACGTCCTGCCGGAAGACGAGCGAGCGAAGCTTGCGGACAAGAACATCGTCCGCCTCGTCAAGGGAATCGATGGCTCGGCGCAGTTCCAAGCCATCCAGGATGTGGCGCAGGTCATCCAGCTCGCTGGCCAGCGCGGCGGCTTCGACGTTGAATCGTACGGCGTCGGCAAAGAGCTCGCCGAGTCGCTCGACCGCACCTTCCAGTACGCCATCGCTGCAGGACTCGAGGCGCTGCGCGACGCGGGCATCCCGCTCCAGCGCACCTACTTGGCCACCAGCCAGGGCGGTTGGCTGCCGAAGGAGTGGAAGCTTCCCGAATCGCTGCGCGATGAGACTGGCATCATCTTCGCGAGCGCCTTCCCAGGCTACGACAACCTTCTGCGCGACGTCAGCCGCTACCTCGCCGACAAATACTCTGGCCGCACCCGCAGCGAGCTGAATGGCCTCTACAACGAGCTCCTGGGCGCCGTCACCGATGCGGCCTCCCGCGAGCGGCTGCAATCGCTCTTCGACCGCGAGTTCCAAGGCTCTGGCACGACCATCGCGGAATCGAGCGCGGCGCGCTACGAGTTCAACCGCAAGTTCCTGTTCAACGTGCTCTCCATGGGACACAGTCAGCTCGCGCAGTTCATCGGCGCGCGTGGTCCCAACACGCAGGTCAACGCTGCCTGTGCCAGCACCACGCAAGCCATCGCCATCGCCGAAGATTGGATTCGCACCGGCCGCGCCCGCCGCGTCCTCGTCGTCGGTGCCGACGACGTCACCTCGGATGCCATGTTCGAGTGGATTGGCTCCGGCTTCCTCGCTTCCGGCGCCGCCACCACGAAGGCGGACGTCAAGGAGGCGGCACTGCCGTTCGACAAGCGCCGCCACGGCATGATTGTCGGCATGGGCGCCGTCGGCCTCGTCCTCGAAGCCACGCCCGAGTGCGCCAAGCGCGGCATGCGCCCCATCGCCCGGCTCCTTGCCACGCGCGTCAGCAACTCCGCCTTCCACGGCTCCCGCCTCGACGTCGAGCACATCGCCGGCGAGATGACCGCGCTCCTTGCCTCCGCGGCGGCGCGCTACGGCATCGCCCCGGCCACCATCGCGGCGCAGACCGTGTTCATGTCGCACGAGACCTACACGCCAGCGCGCGGCGGCTCGGCGTCGGCGGAGATTGCCGCCCTGCGCGCCGCGTTTGGCGCCCAGGCGAACCAGGTCGTCGTCGCGAACACGAAGGGCTTCACCGGCCACCCGCAGGGCGCCGGCATCGAGGACGCCATAGTTCTCAAGTGCCTGCAGCGCGGATTGTTGCCCCCCATCGCCAACTTCCGCGACCCCGACCCGGAACTGGGCGACCTCAACCTCAGCAAGGGCGGCAGCTACAGCAACCTCCGCTTCGCGCTGCGTCTTGCCGCGGGCTTTGGCAGCCAGGTCGCGATGAGTCTCACGGAACTTGTCGCCAAGGAGTCGGAACGCATCGCGGACGCTGGCCGCAACACGGTCTGGCTCGGCGAGGTCTCCGGCCTGCCGGGCGCCAAGACGGAAGTGGTGAACCGCACGCTGCGCATCGTCGACCAGGGCGCCCCGGTTCGCAAGGCAAAGGCGGCCGAACCGATTGCGGCACCGACGCCCAAACCGCAGATGACGCAGACTCCGCAGACCGTTTCTGCGCCATCTGCGAAATCTGCGGCTCCGTCGTCGGGCGGCGCCACGGTCGCACAGGTCCTGGAGAAACTCATCGCAGTCGTCGCCGAGAAGACCGGCTACCCGAAAGACCTGCTCGACCCCAACCTCGACATGGAGGCGGACCTGGGCATTGACACGGTGAAGCAGGCGGAAATCTTCGGTTTGCTGCGGGAGCATTACGGCATCGCGGCCGACCAGTCGGTGCAGATCAAGGACTACAACACGCTCGCCAAGGTCGCGGCCTACATGCAGGCCCGGACCGCAGGCGGCTCCACTCCGACGCTCACCCAACCGCAGATGCCGCAGAATCCGCAGACTCCCGTTTCTGCGCCATCTGTGAAATCTGCGACTCCGGCGGCTCCCGTCGCGGCGTCGGGCGATGTCCTCGACAAACTCATCCAAGTGGTCGCTGAGAAGACCGGCTACCCGAAAGACCTGCTCGACCCCAACCTCGACATGGAGGCGGACCTGGGCATTGACACGGTGAAGCAGGCGGAAATCTTCGGTCTGCTGCGCGAGCATTACGGCATCGCTGCCGACCAGTCGGTGCAGATCAAGGACTACCCGACTCTTGCAAAAGTGGCCGGGTACATGCAGAGCCGCATCGGCGGGGTCGCACCGACGCCTCCTGCCCCGGCTCTGTCTCAGATTCCGCAGATTGCGCAGAGCCCAGCAGTTCACAAGCAGAGCGAATCTGTGAAATCTGCGACTCCGTCCGGCGGCGGCCGCGACGAAGCTGCCGTCCTGCGCAAAGTCATCGACCTCGTTGCCGCCAAGACCGGCTACCCCGCCGAGATGCTGGAGCCCGACCTCGACATGGAGGCGGATTTGGGCATTGACACGGTGAAGCAAGCGGAACTCTTTGGCGAGGTGCGCACCGCCTACAACATCCCGCTTGCCGAGGGGCTGCAAATCAAGGACTACCCCACGCTGCGCAAGGTCGCCGGCTTTGTCCTGCAGAACAGTGCGCCCGTTGCCGCCCCTGCCCAGCCACCGATTGCACCGATTTCGCAGATGCCGACATCGCTACCATCGGCAAAATCGGTGGACAGTTCCGGCGTCATTCTCCGCCGCATCCCGCAGGTTCGTCCCCAGGACCTTCCCAGCGAACCGAACACGCTGCGCCCCGGCCCGGTCCTTCTGCTGGGCGACCCCGACAACCACATCGCCGACGCCCTCACGGCGGCAGGGTTCAACCCGCTCCATCAACTCGCCTCCGGCCAGGTTCCGGTCGGCCTCGTCGCGGTCGCTTCCCGCAACGGCTTGACCGCGCTCGAGCGCTGCGGCCCGCTCTTCGACGCTGCCAAACTCCACCGCGCAAGCCTTACCGAGGGGACGTTCGTCCTCGTCGTGACGCGGCAGGACGGCTCGCACGGCCTGCACCATGTCCGCGACGCTGGAATGGCCGCCCTCGCGGGGCTTGGCAAGGCCATCAAGAAGGAGCTGCCGCAAGCGGTCGTCAAAGTGGTGGACATCCACCCCGAGGCGGGCGACGCCTCCAAGAAACTCCTCGCCGAACTGACGCGCGGCGGCAAGCGCACAGAGGTCGCATACGGCCGCGACGGCGCCCGCTTCATCGTCGAGGTCGCGCCGCAGGAATTGCCTGCCGCAGAGCTCGATGTCGAGCGCAAGAGCCTGGTCGTCTCGGGCGGAGCGCAGGGCATCACCGTGGAGTTGCTGGCCGCCCTCGCAGCGCAGAATCCCAACCTCCTGTTGCTTGGCCGCACCGAGCTGACCTCTGACGCAGCAGCCCTCGCAGCGCTCGATGCAGCCGGTTGGAAAGCGTTGGAGACCACTCTTGTTGCCGACCTCAAAACGCGCGGCGAGAAGGTCACTCCGGTCACCATCCAGAAGGCCCTCGCGCCCAAGCAGAAAGCGGCGGAAGTCCACCGCAACCTGGAGCGGCTCCAGGCCCTCGGTGCCACGGTCATCTACGCCCCCGTCGATGTCGCCGATGCGAAAGCGGTCGCCGAGGCGGTCACGTTCGCGCGCGCCCAGTTCGGCCGCATCGACGGCGTCATCCACGCGGCCGGCCTGGAGATTAGCAAGGACCTCGCCTCCAAGGAGCGCGCCCAGTTCGATTCCGTCTTCAATGTCAAGGCGAAAGGCTGGGATGCCCTCATGGCGGCAACCCGCGACGACAAACTCAGCTTCCTCGTCGCCTTCGGCTCGGTGGCTGGCCGCTTTGGCAACATCGGCCAGACCGACTATTCCGCCGCCAACGAGTACCTCGCCAAGGCCGTGAAACAGGAGGCTGCGCGCCGCAAATGCCTCGTCGGCACCACCATTGCGTGGGGGCCGTGGGGCGAAGTGGGCATGGCGACGAAGGGAAGCATCCTGCAGATCATGCACGCCTCTGGCGTGACGCCCATCCCGACCGCCGAGGGCGTGCGCCACTTCCTCGCGGAGCTGGCCCAGCCCGGCATCCGCGAATCGGTGGTTGCGGGAACGCTTGGCGCCATCGACGCGGACGGCCAAGTGGTCGAGAAGGGATTCGACCTCGCCGTCGAGGTGGCCAACCAGGTCCTCACCGAGAAAGGGGAACGCTTCCGCCTGCTCTCATCCATCGATTCCATCGTCCCCGACAAGAGCCTCACCGCCACCGTCATCGTGGATCAGGCGCGCGACTCCGGCCTTGCCGACCACAAAGTGGACGGCGTGCCCTACCTTCCCGGTGTCTTCGGACTCGAGGCGTTCGCTGAGGCGGCGCTCCTTCTTGCCCCCGCCGACCACCGCGTCGTCGCGGCGGAGAATGTCCGATTCGCCCTGCCGCTCAAGCAGCTCAAGGCGACACCGCAGCGCGGCATCCTCACCGCGACCCGGCTCGAGGGCAAGGAGGTCAAGGTGGCGTGCCGGCTCACCAGCCAATTCCACGGCCCCGACGGCAAGCCGGTCGGCGAGCCGAAGCTGCACTTCGAGGCGACCCTCACTTTGGCCGTCCCCGCCACTGCACCCCGCGCGGCGGTTCCGCTCTGCGACCGACGCCTCAAGCGTGGCGGCATCTATCCGCCCTTCTTCCACGGCCCGAGCTTCCAGGTCCTGGAGTTCGCCGGGCCCCTCGATGGCGAGGCGGTGGCGCAGTTCCGCAACCCAACCGAGCCCCACTTCGGTGCCGGGCCTGCTACGTTTGCGGCCGAGCCGATGCTGGTCGAGGCGCTGTTCCAGACCTGCGGCCTGCGCACCCTTGCGGCGGAGCACCGCATGAGCCTCCCAGCCGGCATCGCCCGCGTCGCATGGCACAGCGCCATCCTGCCGCCCGATGTGCGCTTGCGCGCCAAACCTACAGGTCGCGACCCGGCCGGCAACCGCACCTTCGACGCGGAAGCGGTCGCCTCCGACGGCACAGTCCTGGTCCGCCTCACCGGCTTCAGCATGGTGGAGACCGGCCCCGCCTCGGCGCCGGTTGCGACGGGGAGCGCCAGCGCGCCCGGTGCCGCAGCCAATGGCGGCGCTGCACACGCCCCGAACGCTCTGCGCATCCATGTCGCCGACGTCCCGCTGCCCCATCTGGAGCGCGCCCACATCGTCGCGGTGCGCGTCGAGTCGAAGGCGTGCGAGCCTGCCAACTTCAGCCTGGAAGAGTCTCGCATCCACGGCGCGTTCCCGGTCGCCAAGCGGGCCGACGAATGGCGCGCCGGCCGCCTCGCCGCCAAACAAGTGGCCGTAGACACCCATCCCGGTACGAGCCTGCGCGACTTCGAGGTGCGCGGCGACGACAAGGGCAAGCCTCGGCTGTTCCTCGAAGGCTCCGACACCGGGCTGCAGCTCAGCATCACGCACCGGGACGGACTCGCCCTGGCCGCCCTCTCCGACGCTCCCATTGGCATCGACTTGGAGACCGTCGAAGAGCGGCCGCAAGCCTTCCTGGAGGAGGCTTTCTCGGTCAACGAGCTGCGCCACCTGCTCTCCGCCGCCGACGCCAAGGCGGAGGTGGCCTGCATGTGGGCCGCCAAAGAAGCCGCTCTCAAGCGCGCCGGCGTCGGCCTGAAGGCGGACCTGCGCGCCCACCAGGTCATCCCGGATGGGTCGGGCGGCGCCACCGTCGAGGGGCCGACCGGCCGCGTTGGCGTGCGGTTCTTCATGCTCGATGGCAAGGTTCTCGCGGTGAGCGCCGCCGAGCTTGACCGCAAGGCGATGGTGGCGGGTTGAGCGCGTACCGCACCGCACGGGCCCGCCTCTACGCGCAGGCGCTGGAGTCGTCGTGGCTTGCCAAAGTTGGCGCCGCCTTCGGGTTCGCCGGCCTCACTGCCCTCCTGGCCCAACTGAGCATCCCCCTGCCTTGGACGCCGGTGCCGCTCACCTTCCAACCTGTCGGGTTCCTCCTCACAGGCATCATGCTCGGCCCGCGTTACGGCATCCTATCGATGCTCATCTATCTCGGCGCCGGGGCGCTCGGCCTCCATGTTTTCGCCCCCAGCGCGGACAGCTTCAACCCCGACTCCCTCTTCGCCGCCGAGCGCTGGCGCGTCCTTGTTCCGGACGCCGCAGCGGGGACCGGTTTCACCGCCGGCTACCTTTTCGGCTTCCCGCTCGCAGCACTCTTCGTCGGCTCCTACATTCGCGCTCGCAACGAAGGAAGGGGCGCGCGCTTCGCCACCCGCGCCTCTTGGCTTCTCACTATCATCCTCGTCGCCGTTGCCGGCGGCGCCTTCTTCCTCGCCTCGGGCGGAACGTTCGCCGACGGCGACTCGGGCGGCGCCTACCAGTCCGGCGCCGACGCCGCGTGGCTGTTTGCCGGCGCGTTCCTGGTGCTCGCTCCGCTGCTGGCTTGGGCGTTGCTGCGTCGCGCTGGCGGCCGTCCCGCCTTGGACCTCTTCATTGTCCTGCTCGGCGCCACTGCCATGGTCCACGCGCTCGGCGTCCTGGTCCTTGCGCCGACACTTGGAATCTCCTGGACGCGCGCCGTGGCCCTCGGCTCGACGGTGTTCCTGCCCTTCGACGCCTTGAAGGCGGCCCTCGTCGTCCTCGCGGTGCCGGCGTTCCTTCCCCCATCTGGTCAATCTGAATCCAATCCGTCCAATCTGGTGAAGCCATGAAACCGCTCTTCAAGAAAATCCTCGTCGCCAATCGTGGCGAGATCGCTCTGCGTGTCATGCGCACTGCCCGCGAACTCGGCATCCAGACCGTCGCCATCTATTCCCCGCAAGACGCCAAGGCGCCGCACGTTCGCTACGCCGACGAAGCGTACCTGCTTGGCAATGAGTCGAGCCAATCCAACTACCTCAACATCCCCGCCATCGTCGAGTTGGCACAGAAAGTGGGCGCCGACGCCGTCCACCCGGGCTACGGCTTCCTCTCTGAGCGCAGCGAGTTCGCCACGGCACTCGCGAAGGCCGGCATCAAGTTCATCGGCCCGCCCCCCAAGCCCATCGACATCCTCGGCGACAAGGTTGCCAGCAAGGTGGCCGCGCGCAAGGCGGGCGTCCCGGTCGTGCCCGGCAAGGACGAGTTCGTCGCAACACTCGCCGAGGCGCAAGAAGTCGTCAAGCTCACCGGCTACCCAGTCATCATCAAGGCGGCCTTCGGCGGCGGCGGCATGGGGATGCAGGTGGTCCACTCGGAAGCCGAGCTCGCCACTGCTCTCGCGGCGACGCAGCGCCAAGCCAAGTCGGCCTTCGGGCGCGGCGAGGTGTTCATCGAGAAATTCATCCAGCGCCCGCGCCACATCGAGTTCCAGTTCCTCGCCGACCAACACGGCAACGTCGTCCACTACGGCGAGCGCGAATGCTCCGTGCAGCGTCGCCACCAGAAACTCATCGAGGAGGCGCCCAGCCCGGCGCTGCCCGCCTCGGAACGCGACCGCGTCGGAGCCGCCGTCTGCAAGCTCGCCAAAGAAGTCGGCTACTGGAATGCGGGCACCGCCGAGTTCCTCTTCGACACCGACGCCCCGGGCGGCGGCCAGCTCTACTTCAACGAAGTCAACACACGCCTCCAGGTCGAGCACCCGGTCACCGAGCAAGTGTACGGCGTGGACCTCGTGCGCGAACAGATCCGCATCGCGGCCGGCGAACCGCTTGGCTACGACCAGAAATGGGTCGATGCGCGCCGCCGCGGCTGGGCCATCGAGTGCCGCATCAACGCCGAGGACCCGAAGAACAAGTTCATGCCAACGCCCGGCACCATCAGCCGCCACATCCCGCCTAACGGCAACGGCGTGCGCGTGGACACCTACCTCTACTCTGGGTTCACCATCCCGAGCAGCTACGATTCCATGGTCGCCAAGCTCATTTGCTATGGCGCCGACCGGCCCGAGGCGATTCGCAAGATGCGCCGCGCGCTTGCCGAATACGATCTCGGCAACCTCGTCACCAACCGCGAACTGCACCAGGTCATCTTCCAGGACGAGGCGTTCTGCAAAGGCGAGATGACAACGCGCTTCCTTGACGAGCGCAAAATTCTCGACAAGCTCATGGGTGTCGAAGAGGCCGCCAGCGAAGAGACGAAAGTCAAACTCGCCGCTCTTGCCGCAGCGCTCGCCCACGAACCAGGCGGCATCGACTCCATGGTGCAGAAGTCCTACCAGTTCCAGCAGTCCGCCGCCAAGAATGTCGGTGTGGACCAGTTCGGCCGCCGCCGCCTGAGTGCCTGGGGCCAGAAAGGTCGCCGCGAAGCCGCTGGGGGAATGAACTAATGCGCTACAGCTTCCAGTTGGGCAGCCGCGAGCACTTCGTCACGATGGAGGAGCACGCCGATGGGCCCAAGTTCTGCATCGGCGACACCTGCTACGAACCCAAAGTCCAGACGCTTGGCAAGGGCCATACCAAGGTGACCATCGGCGGCAAGACGTTCGAGTTCACCATCCGCAACGGCGTCGTCTCCGAAGGCCCGCGCGCGCTCGACCTCGAGGTGCGCCGCGCCCGTCCCGAATTGGCGCGCAGCCGCGCCGGCGGCCGCAAGCAGGATGGCCGCATCAAACCCCCGATGCCAGGCAAAGTTGTCGAAGTCAAGGTGAAAGAAGGTCAGATCGTCGCGGCGGGCGACATCCTCCTCGTCCTTGAGGCGATGAAAATGCAAAACGACCTCAAGGCGCCGATGGCGGGGAAGGTCGTCAAGGTCCATGTCTCTGATGGCATGAACGTCGAGGCGACCACGGTGATGGTGGAAATCGAGCCTGCCGCTGCCTAACGATCCGCCGATTACGCCGATTGCGCCGAAGCGTTCCGAGACATTGCAAACCGGCGGGTTCGCAGCGATTCAGCCCCAAAATTCAACAAAAGAGCCACGTCCAATCGGCTGGCCTTCAGGTAGTTGAGAACCTGGGCTTCTTCTACGCCACCCGTCGAAGAGAGTGCCTTCAGTTCAACCAGGACCTCACCATAGCACAAGAAGTCAATTTTGTAGAGGCAATCAAGCGGCTCGCCCTTGTATGGGATGGGCAACTCCACTTCGCGCTCAAACGGAATGCCGCGCAGGGCGAACTCCCGAGCCAAGGCTTGCTGGTACACTCGTTCTAAGAATCCGCTTCCAAGCGTCCGATGGACTTCCAGCGCCGCACCGATGATGGCGTACGTTTGACGGTCCGGTTCGTTCGGCGAAATCGGCGTAATCGGCGGATAGGCCATGGGGCGTGTATGGGCCGGACTTTGAAGACGGGACTGGGCCAGCGGTTGGCTTCGACGGATGGTTCAAGCCCAGCAAAGACTTCGGCAATCGATGACAAGCCTTCTTTCCCAAATCGACAACGGAATTGCCACCCTTACCATCAACCGACCTGAGGCGCTCAACGCCCTCAATGCCGACGTCCTGGACGTCTTGCACGAAACTGTGACAGGACTCCACGGCAAGGCAAAGGCCATCATCGTCACCGGCGCTGGCAAAGCGTTCGTCGCCGGCGCCGACATTTCTGCCATGAAAGACCTCGGCGCCGACGAAGCACGCGAGTTCAGCCTCGCCGGCCAAGATGCTCTGCAAGTTTTTGCCGACTTTCCCGGCCCGGTCATCGCCGCCATCAACGGCTACGCGCTGGGCGGCGGCCTCGAACTCGCCATGGCGTGCGACATCCTCGTTGCCTCCGAGAAAGCGGTCGTCGGCCAACCCGAGGTGAAGCTTGGCGTCGTGCCAGGCTTCGGCGGCTCGCAGCGGCTGCCGCGCCGCACCGGCCCCGGTGTGGCGAAATGGCTTCTCATGACGGGTGATTCCGTGAAGGCGGACGAAGCGCTGCGGCTTGGCATCGTGGACAAAGTGGTGCCGCACGACACGTTGCTTGCTGAGGCGCGCAAGATTGCGGAGGCTGCTCTTGTCAACGGCCCACTGGCCGTCGCGTCCGTGAAGCGGCTCGTGGATGAGGGTCTCGACCTGGACCTTGCATCTGCTCTGGAGTTGGAGGCGGAGGCGTTTGGCGCGGGGTTCCGCACTGCCGACCAGAAAGAGGGCATGGCGGCGTTTCTGGCGAAGCGCAAGCCGGCGTTCGCTGGCAGGTAAGCGTCCCGTCCCGCGCAAGGAAAGCGCAAAATCCCACCCGCAATTGCCCGTCCATGGACGGCCCCCTTCGACAGGTCACGGTGCGCATCGAGCATGACTGCCCTCTGGCTCGTCTGAGCCGCGCCGTGCCCCAGGCAGAATTGCAATGCTGGAGCGGCCACACGCTGGAGGTGGTCGAGGTGCGGGTTCCCGACACAGCGTGGGCGGGATTCGAGGCGGCCGCCATCCGGCTCCTCAAGCCGCTTCGTCTGCTGCGTCTGCGCGGCGGCGGCGTCATCGTCTGGGAGCCGCACGTCGAGGCGGAGCGAAGTCTGAGCCGCACTCTTGAGGCGCACCGTTTCATCTGGATGCAGCCGGTGCGCGTGAAGGCGGGGTGGGAGTCGTACGACGCGGTCGCGTTTGGGCCAGCTGGCCGCGGACCGCATCCGGAGCAGGCAGCGCTCGACGAGTTGGCGCGGCGCTGGCCCACCCAAGTGACGCGGCGCCGCACCGTGGAGCCGCAAACCGTCCTCGCATCGCTGTTCCTGTCGATGGCGCACACCCTCGATGCTCCCACGGACAAGCAGGCGGAAGCGCTCCAGGCCGCAGCAAGTGCTGGTTACTACAACGCCCCACGGCAGGCGACGACGGCGGATGTGGCGGCGACGATGGGGATTGGCCGCAGCGCGTTTGAGGAACGCCTGCGCGGCGCCGAGAACCGCATCCTGGGCGGGCTTGCTCCCTTGTTGGAGGCGCACCGCAAGACGGAGGGGATGGGGCAAACGGCCAAGAGGCGCCGCCGGGTCGCACCGGCGTGGAGTTCGGCCTCAGCCCGGAAGAGAGCCTGATCCAGAAGACGGTGCGTGAGCTGGCGCGCGGCCCCATCGCAGAGCGTGCCGGCAAGCTCGACAAGTCGGGCGCTTTCCCCGCCGAGAACCTGCGCGACCTGGCGGCGCTTGGCATGCTGGGCCCCACCATTCCGGAAGCGTACGGCGGTGCGCCGCTCTCCAAGGTGGCCTACAACCTCATGCTCGAGGAGCTGGCGTGGGCCTGCGCGAGTACATCGGTCACCGTTGCAGTGCACACCAGCGTCGCCGCCAGCCCCATCGTCGAGTTCGGCACCGACGCCGTGAAGGAGCGTTTCCTTCCCAAACTTGCTTCCGGGGAATGGCTGGGCTGCTTTGCCCTCACCGAGCCGAGCGCCGGCTCCGACGTCGCAGCCCTGGCCACGACCGGCACGAAGGAAGGGGACCACTATCGGCTCAACGGCTCGAAAGTGTTCATCACGAACGGCAACCACGCCGGTTCCGCCATTGTCGCCGCCCGCACCGAGCCCAACCATGGCGCCACCGCGGGCCACCGCGGCATCAGCCTGTTCGCCGTCGAGGCCGCCTGGAAGGGATTCAACAAGGATGGCGCGGAGCACAAGCTTGGCCTCTGCGCATCCGACACTGCCCGCCTCAGCTTCACCGACTTGATGGTCCCAAAGGAGAACATGTTGGGCAAGCCCGGTGAGGGGTTCAAGGCGCTCATGGCGACCCTCAACGCGAGCCGCATCAGCATCGGGGCGCAAGCGGTCGGCATCGCAACACGCGGCTTCGACGAGGCGCGAAAATATGCCGCCGAGCGCAAGCAGTTCGGCAAACCCATCGCCGCCAACCAGGCCATCCAGTGGAAGCTCGCCGACATGGATGTGCGCATCGAGGCGGCCCGTCTTCTGGTCCTCAAGGCGGCCGCGGCGGCCGATGCAGGCACGCTTACCCCCGAGATGGGCTCGCGCGCCAAACTCTATGCCAGCGAGACGGCGACTTGGGTGACGAACCAGGCGGTCCAGGTGCATGGCGGCAACGGCTACACCACCGACTACGTCGTCGAGCGGCTCATGCGCGATGCGAAGGTCACCGAGATTTACGAGGGGACGAGCGAAATCCAGCGGCTTGTCATTGCGAAGCAGCTCCTTGCGTAGCTTGCGTTGCCTCGGGATGCAGCGCAGAAAGCAGCGCCGCACCGCCCGGCTTGAGGCCGCCGTCGGCCCAGGCGAGACCAAAGTGACGCTCCGCCTCGCCATAGTAACCATCCATTGCCGGCGTGTCGTACAGCGTGCGGTAGATGATGGCCTGGACGCCAGCCGCGCGCAGGTCCTCAAGGCTCTGGGCGAACCCATCGAGGGCGGTCTTCTGCACATCCAGCCCCTCCGGCTCCGGCCAAGACGAAACGGCAACATCGTCGAGCCAGACCGGCTTGCCAAACAGCCCGTTCAGCGTCCGGGCGCCTTCCACGGCGGAGGTCGCCAGGGAAGCGGCATGGTTTGCGTCGTTGCGCGTGAGACCGGAGATGGCCTGCAGACCGACCGCGTCGCTTGCCGCGGCCGCGCGGTCCCAAGTCGGCCACGCGGTTGGGTACCAGTTGCCAAACGACAGGACGACGGTGAGGTCCGGGTTGGCTTGGAGGATGGTGGCGATGTCGGCGAGGTGGCCATCGAGCGGCTCATGCATTGCGACGTCCGCCTTGTTGAACTCGGTCTCCAAGAAGACGACGGCAGGGCCGCCCGCAAGATGCTCGGCGGTCTGCTGGGCAAGCTGACGCCACATGGCCGTGTCCTTGCCGTCGCACCCAACGTCGAAGCAGGCGGGCCGGATGCCATCGCCCCAATAGTAGAGGTGGACGGCGGGCGTCACGTTGGCGGCGCGCAAGCGGGCCAACTGCTCGTCTGGGTCTTTCCAACCCCATTGCAGCGTCCACGGTCCAATCCAGAATGTGCCATAGTCCGGTCGCGCGTCCTCTGGCAAGGCGAGGGCTCCCGATGCGTCGAGACCGAACGGCAGAATCGCGGGCTCGGCGCTGCTGTTTGGACGACTGTCGGGGCTGCGGGGGAGCTCGCCCCCAAGGCCGGGGCCTCGTTCGGGGCGATCCTGAAGGCGGTTGATGGCCACTGCGCCGGCCACCAGAACGCCCACCAGAAGAGCCACCGCGAAGCGAGAAGAAATCATGGTTGACTAAACTCTGGGCGCCATCCTACTTAACGACGCGGCCGGGGGCGGTGTCGCTTGGGGTAGGGTGCAAGAGCATGCCGGTCGCGGCAACCGCCAGCACGAGGTCAGGCGAAGGAGAAGGGCGAGTAGACGCCAGCGCCCCAGAAAACTTGCACCGACTGACAGGGCCATGACGTGATGGTCAACTCCACCGCAAGCCGTTCGATGGTTGCATTGCTGACACGCGTCAATCCGTCGAGGTCCCAGTTGCGTTCCCCCACGGTGAGTCGCCCATCGTAGCCGCCCGTCACCAGCGGTGTCAAACAGCCGAGACTCGTGGAGGGAGCTTCATGCAGAGTCACTGTGGATCCGTAGGTGCCATCGAGGCGCATCGAACCGCCCGTCGCGGTGTCGGCGGCGTCCACTTGCACGCCGTCGAGCTCGGTGAACCCCCAATAGCAGTAGAGCTGCGCGGGAGGAAGAAGGAGGATGCGCGATGCGCCGGGAAGTTCATAGGTAAGGGTCCAGACGTTGCCGGGCGCCAGCAATTCCGCGACGGTCACCTGGGAGCTGCCCCGCATCGAGACGAACCAATCCCCGGCATCCAAGGTCCCGCTGCCGCTGCCACTCCCCCCTGCACCGCCGCCGTCGCCGTCAACGGGCAGAGCCGGGAAACTTGTGCCCGCGGACATTCCGCCGCCGCCCGACATCCAGCGCGGCGGCGCGGGGTCGAGGCCGCGCAAGCGGTCGACGTAGAAATGGGCGCCTTGCGCAGTCAGATGGGCGTTCGTCACACAGTCGCCTCTGTTCGGGTTGCCTTCCCCGGAGCCTCCTGCGAATTCGAGTTGCTTGGCCGCTTTGTATGTGTACCGTCCGGCCGTGAGCGACTGCACGAGGATGAGCGGGATGCTATTCTCTCCCATGTTGGAGAGCAGGTCAATGGTGACGCGGCCCGCCTCGACCGTGACGCCCGAGCCGCTGGTTAGGCGTTCAAGCCGGCCTTCCGTATCGACGGAGAAGACACCTTCCTCGATGGGGTCGAGCAGAAAACTGCCCGGCTCAGGCGCGCTGTCGTTGCCCGCAAAGGTGGGCTCAAATGGAGCGGCCACGCAGCCAGTCAGCAACAGGGCGGTGAGCAAGGTCCAGCGCATGGTTCACGCGTCGTACGGCTGCGGTGTCTCGAAGATGAGGTCCAAGTCCACAGGCAGAAGCAAGCGCGCACCTTCCAGGTCGAGGGTCAGCGTCGAGCCGTCGGTGATGGGCTGGAGGCTTGGGCCCCCGCCGTAGTCGCTGCCAATCGTGTTGCCGGCCGCGTAGAGGACGATGCGGGAGCCGGAGTGGAGCACATCGTCGGCGGGGAAGAAATCCAGCGTAATCTCCTGGCGGACACCGGCAATGTCCGTGCGCGCCGCGTTCAGTCCTTCGACGTGGTTGAGGCTCAAGGCTGCGAAGTTGAAGCTGCGTTCCGTGCCGTCAGCGAACCGTTCGGCGAGGGTAAGGACGAGGCTGCTGCGGTCGCCGCTCGCGGTGACGTTGCCGACGAAGCGCGGCAGGCCGCTCACCTGCGTGTCCGCTTCGAGGGGCTGCGAGACGAAGGCGACCTGCGTGGGCGTGTCGGTGGGGAAGGCAAGGCCCGCGTTCGTTTCCAGCAGGGCGCCGTAGGCGTCGAAGTAGCTCGCGGTTCCGGAGCCGGGCGCGTCGCCGAGCGCTCCAGGCTGGTCGAGATGGAAGGTGCGCCAGGTCACGTCGGTCGGGGGCCAGACGGCCTCGTGGCGCCAGACGCCATCGTCGTCCTGGACCTGGACCGCGGGCGCATCGAGGACGCCGGTGTTGATGCCCTTGAGGAACTGGTCGAACCAGGCGATGAGGGTCAGCTCCCACCAGTCGTTGCGGCAGGAGCCGCCCACGCCGTCGCTGCCGACCTCACAGGTTGCTGTCGTCCCCGTGGATTGCGGCCAGGCGTGGCCCCACTGTCCAAGCCACGCCTTGAAGGGAACGCCGGTGGCCTGGATCGCCGTGAGCCAGTCCTCCATGTTGTGGTCCTTGACGTTCCAGTCCTGCAGGCCGTGCACGTAGAAGACCGAAGCGCGTTCAGCATCCGGCTCGGACGCAAGTTCGGCGAGGAAGTCGCGCTCCATCCAGTAGGCGTCCTTGTTCCCATCCATCGTGCTGCTGACGCCGCCCTCCTGCACCTCTGCCTGCTCCGTGCACGCTTCGCCGACGACGGCACCGGGAACGCTTGCCGGGTCCGTCGGGACGCCGCCGAGCGGGAAGGGAACTGCTCCGGTGAGAACCCAGTAGTAGGTGTTGAACCCGAACCCTTGGACATTGATGGGCACACCGTTGACGAAGTTGTACTTGTAGAGGTCCGAGATTCCCGAGATGGGCACCACGGTCTTGAGACTCGGGGAGCCAGCGACCCAGGCATCCTGCGGCGTGGTGCCGTCGTAGGAGACGCCGATGAGGCCGACGTTGCCGTTCGACCAAGGTTGCGATGCGAGAAACTCGATGACCGTGGTGGTGTCGAGCGCTTCCTGCGCTCCGCCCTGCGTGAAACAGCCATCCGACAGGCCGGTGCCGCGCACGCTGCTGACGCCGACGGCGTAGCCGCGCGCCACCAACTCGTCGCCGAGTCGGCCCAGGCTGTGCGTGCCATCCGCGGCCACGGGTGAGCCGCCTGCGTAGTAAGGGGTCACGGTGAGAACGAGCGGAACCGGACCGGCGACGGCGGGGCGGGCCACCCAAGCGTCCAGCGTGATTCCTTCAGCGACCTGGATGCGGTACTGCTCCACCGTGGCGGCCGCGACCGAGAGGCCGGGGATGACCGGGGAGAGGTCGTGCAGGTATGAGGTGACGGAGGCCGAGGTGAGAATCTTGTCCGCGGCTCCTTGGCGGTCGCCGGAGGTTCCGTCGTTGGTGTTGGCACAGCCGGCGAGGAGGAGTGCAACAGCGAGAAGCCCAGAAAGGGAGCGCATCGACAGGCAGTCCAAGGACGCCGCGATAAGGGTTGTGGGCAGGGTCATTCGGGGCCCACCGCCCGCTTCAAATATCGGTCCACCTGAACGCAGGCAGAAACCATGGCGCAATCTGTGACCGTCGCGGCCGACCCGCTCGCCTCCACGCCCGCCTTCGTCCAGTCCACCTACGACGCGATGGCCAAGCGCCTCGCCGTCGTGCGCCGCCGCCTCAACCGCCCGCTCACCCTCGCCGAGAAGCTGCTCTACAGCCACCTCGACAACCCGTCCGGCGCCGAGCTCAACCGCGGCACCAGCTACCTCGACTTGCGCCCCGACCGCATCACGATGCAGGACGCCACCGCGCAGATGGCGATTCTGCAATTCCTCACGACGGGCAAGCCCGCGACGGCGGTGCCGACGACGGTGCACTGCGACCACCTCATCGCCGCCGAAGTGGGCGCCTCCGCCGACCTGCTCAAGGCGAACCAGGACAACAAAGAAGTGTACGACTTCCTGCGCAGCGCCTCCGCGGCGTGCGGCCTTGGCTTCTGGAAGCCCGGCGCCGGCATCATTCACCAGGTCGTCCTCGAGCAGTACGCTTTCCCCGGCCAGATGGTCATCGGCACCGACTCGCACACCCCGAACGGCGGCGGCCTCGGCATGTTCGCCTCCGGCGTCGGAGGGGCTGACGCCGTGGACGTCATGGCTGGCTACCCTTGGGAGGTCCTGCACCCCAAACTCATCGGCGTCCACCTCAAGGGCAAGCTGAGCGGTTGGACCGCGCCCAAGGACGTCATCCTGAAGCTGTGCGGCATCCTCACCGTCGCGGGCGGCACGAACGCCGTCATCGAATACTTCGGCGACGGCTGCGCCAGCATCAGCGCCACCGGCAAGGCGACCATCTGCAACATGGGCGCGGAACTGGGCGCCACGACCAGCGTTTTCCCGCACGACGCCCGCATGGACCGCTACCTCGAGTCGACGGCGCGCGCGGCGCTCGTTCCCCTCGCCGCCAAAGCGCACGCCGAGCTGCTGGTCGCTGACCCCGAGGTCGCGCGCGACCCCAAGAAATTCTTCGACCAGGTCGTCGAGATTGACCTCTCGACGCTCGAGCCGCACCTCGTTGGTCCGCACACGCCGGACCTCGCCCGCCCGGTGAGCGCCGTGAAGGCCGCCGTCGCGAAGGAGAACTACCCCAACGACATCTCCTCCGCCCTCGTGGGCTCCTGCACCAACTCCAGTTACGAGGACATGGAGCGCGTCGCCGACGTCGCCCGCCAGGCGGCTGCGCACGGCCTCAAAGTCCAGGTGCCCTTCCTCGTCACCCCCGGCTCGGAGCAGGTGCACCTCACCATCCAGCGCGACGGCCAGATGAAAGCCATGATGGAGGCGGGCGCCACCGTTCTCGCCAACGCCTGCGGCCCCTGCATCGGCCAGTGGAATCGCCCCGCCAACGCGGTGGCCAAGCAGAACACCATCGTGACGTCGTACAACCGCAACTTCCCGAAGCGCAACGACGGCTCCGCCCACACGCTCTGCTTCATCGGCAGCCCGGAGATTGTCATCGGCTACGCGCTCTCGGGCAAGCTCGACTTTGACCCCACGAAGGACGACCTGGTCGGCGCCGACGGCAAGCGCTTCAAGCTCAAGGCGCCAGCGCAGGCGCCCGAGGTCCCCGCCAAGGGCTTCGTCCCGGACCCCGACGGCTACGTCGCCCCGCGCGGGGGCGTGACCGTCAGCGTCAGTCCGACCTCAAAGCGCCTCCAGCTCCTCACTCCGTTCGCAGCGTGGAACGGCAAGGAGATTCTTGGCGCGCCGCTGCTGCTCAAGGCGAAGGGCAAGTGCACGACGGACCACATCAGCCCCGCCGGACCCTGGCTCAAGTTCCGCGGCCACCTGGAGAACCTCTCGGACAACATGTTCCTCGGCGCCATTAACGCCTTCACCGGGTCCGCCGGCGGCGGCAAGGACTTGCTCGACGGCAAGACCAAGCTCTACCACGAAGTGGCGCGCAACTACAAGGCGAAGGGCATCCAATGGGTCGTCGTCGGCGACCAGAACTACGGCGAAGGCTCGTCGCGTGAGCATGCCGCCATGGAGCCGCGCCACCTCGGCGGCATCGCTGTCCTGGTTCGCAGCTTCGCCCGCATCCACGAGACCAACCTGAAGAAACAGGGACTGCTGCCCTTGACGTTCGCCAACCCGGCCGACTACGACAAGGTGCAGGAAGAGGACCGCATCGACATCACAGGCCTCGCCACGCTCGCCCCCGGCAAGCCGCTCACCGTCACCTTGCACCACAAGGATGGCAAGACCGAATCGTTTGCGGCCAAGCACAGCTTCAGCGCCGACCAGATCGCATGGTTCCGGGCTGGAAGCGCACTCAATCTTCTGCGCAGCGGCAAATAGGGACGATTCAACGAACCATCTAAGTTGCTTATGAATGCCCGGTCGATGCTTGACGCATGCGCTTCGCGCTTGTGGTGGCAAGTCTTGCTTTCGTCCTGTTCTCCGGCTGCCTGAAGCCCCTCGAAGGGGCGGCTGCCGAAGCCTCCGGCATCACCGAAGAGAATGTGCGGCAGGCGGCCGATGCGGTCGAGCGCTTTGAGGAAGAGAACGCCCGGTTTGGCCACATCTCTGGAACCGTGCGGGACGCCGACGGCAACCCGGTCGGTGCCGCCACCTTGCGGCTCGCCAGCCTCAATCGGACCGCCCTGAGCAGCGGCGACGGCAGCTTCATCCTCCTCGATGTCGCCCCCGGCACCTACACCCTGGAAGCCGCGGCCGAGGAGTTCCTCTCGACCTCCCAAATCGTCGAAGTGGTGCGCGGCCTCATCGTTCGACCCGCCATGGTGCTGGAGCCCGCGGGCCCTACGCCCTACACGCAGCTCTACCGGTTCGACGGCTACAGTGAGATGACCAATCCAATCGTGTTCGGGCCGTTCTGCGCCTGCGATTTCGAACTCGAGTTCGCCGAAGGGCTCGACAGCCTGGTCCTGGAGGCGGTCCTTGACGAGAACAACACCCTCGGGGGGAGCCACGGCTTCTACTGGGATCTTTGGACCGATGCGGGCGACAACGCCACCACCGGTTTCTCTGGTGCCGAGCCGAACCCGATGATGGTCCAGCTCTCGGCGGATGAGTTGGGTGCCCCGACTTGGGGCGGACTGCACGTCCAACCCGAGAGCGCGCTTCTCCCGGAGTTCGGCATCCCGTTCACCGTCTACGCCACCGCGTTCTACCACTCCCCGGCCCCTGACGGCTACAGCGCCCTCGCCGAAGCAGCCGAGCCCTGAGGACCGGCGCCGTTTTGGCCCCTGGGGGACTCGCCAGCGCGTGCAGCTCTTCGCCTTCGACCTCGAGACCACCGGTCTCGACGGCAACACGGCGCGCATCGTCGAGTTCTGCTTCATCGAGCTGGACGCCGCCGACCCCGGGCTGCGCGAACTGTCGCGCTGGAGCGAGCTGGTGGACCCGCAAATGGCGATTCCGCCCGAGACCACCCGCGTGCATGGCATCACCGACGAGATGGTGCGCGGCAAGCCCGCCTTCGCTGCCCTCGCGCCGCGCATCCAGGCCATCGTCCAGGAAGCGGTCCTGGTGGCGCACAACCACAAGTACGACCTGGAAATCCTGAGCCGGGAGCTGGTGCGCGCTGGCCAGCCCGGCCTGCGCCCCAATCATCCCTGCATCGACACGCAGCGCGTCGAATCCACCGTCAACTCGCACGGTCTGGCCGCAACGTACGAGCGCTACCACGGCAAGCCGTTCGACGGCGCGCACCGCAGCCAGGCCGACACCGAGGCGTGCGTTGCCGTGCTGCGCGCCCAGCGCGCCACCCACGCCGCGAAGCTGCCCGCCGACCTGGAAGAGCTCATTGTTGCCAACCTGGAACGCCGCCGCAATCCGGAACGCGCCGACCGGACCTGGCTCGACCACGGCCGCAAGTTCTATGCCGACGCCGCGGGAACCATCTTCTACAATTTCGGCAAGTTCCGCGGCCAAGCCATCTTCGCCTCCAAGGAGACCAAGGACTACCTCTCCTGGATGCGCGACAAGGCGGACTTCCCCGACGACATCCGGGCGCTGCTGGTCTCCTGGATTGGCCCGCGCCCGTCGCCCCAACCTTGATGAGCCTCCTGCCGACATCGGCCGCCATGCGCGTCCAGCTCTTTGCCCTCCTGGCCCTCGTGCTGGCCGGCTGCGCTGGCGACTCCACCACTTCGCCTGGGTTCGACGAGGACTCGCCGGTGAGCCGGCCCGGCCTTGGGTGCATCCGCGGCGTCGTGGTGGACGAGGGCATCCGCCCCATCGCAGGCGTCCAAGTGCGGCTCACTCCAGGAACCCGCAACATGACGGGCGACGCGGACGGCCTCTTCACCTTCTGCGACCTGGAGCCTGGCACCTACTTCGTCTCCGCCTCCGCCCCGCTCTACCTGGAAGCGCAAACCAGCGTGGACGTCGTCGCCGACGGCGCGCACGACATCCGCCTCGCCCTTCCCGCGGACTTGAGCCCGCAACCTTACCACCGCACCATCAAGCATGAAGCGTTCATGCAGGCGTGGGGCGGCATCGGCCAGTTCGTCGTCGAGGAGTTCGCCCCGAGCGGACTGTGCAACTGCATCCTGCTTGCCACCCCAGACCCCGACGCCCGCACCTTCGTCGTCGAGGCGCTCTGGACCGAGGGCGCTGGCAACCCAACCAACGACCCTTGGTACTGGATTCTCGGACAGACGGATGGCGATGGGATGTATGAGACGGGCTACGCCACCAGCCCAATCCTCGTCCACCGTGCCGCCTCCGACTACAGCCAGGGCAGCGAGGTGTATTACCGCCAGGACGGCCCAGACTTCGGCGTGGAATCGGAGGTGCGCTTCACGCAGTTCCTCACCATCTTCTACCGCGAGCCAGCCCCCGACGGCTGGTCGTTCGTGGCGGGCAGCGCATGAAAATCCTCTGTGTGGCGCGCAACTACGCGAGCCACGCCCGCGAACTGGGCAATCCGATGCCTCCTGCCCCGCTCTGGTTCTGGAAGCCGGAGAGTTGCCTGTTGGGCGACGGCGAACCCATTACCCTCCCCGCTGGCATCGGAGCGGTCCACCATGAAGTCGAGCTCGCGGTTCGGCTGGGCCACCGTTTGCGCCGCGCAACGGGCCGTGAAACACTCGCTGCCGTTGCCGATATCACCGTCGCCAACGACCTCACCGCGCGCGAACTGCAGGACGCCGCCAAAAAGAACGGCACCCCCTGGGCGCAAGCAAAGGGCTACGACGGTTTCCTTCCCCTTGGAGCGTGGGTTCCCTACGACGGCCGCGACCTGCAGGACCTCCGGTTGCGCCTCTGGGTGGGCGATGAACTGCGTCAGGACGCAACGACGCGCGACATGAGTTGGGGCGTCGCCGACCTGCTCGCTCACGCCTCCGCCTGGACAACTTTGGAGCCAGGCGACATCCTGCTCACCGGGACGCCCGCCGGCATCGGGCCGCTGGTTGCGGGACGCGATGTGCGCTGTGAGATTGCGGGTGTTGCGACGTTGCGGAATCCCGTCGTTAGCGAATAGGCTGTTCGCCGACTGCGACATCACACCGGCAGCGGCGTCGAGAGGAATCGGCCCTCGGTGAACTGGATGAGCTGGTCGCCGGCACGATGGAGGAACGAGGGCGGCACGTTGCCCGCCAATCCCGTGAACGCAGACCCACCGGTGAGCCCAGGTTTCCCCGTTAGTTCGAGGAGGGTCGCCCCGAGGTCAAGCTTGGCGTAGGAAAAAAGCTGGAACTCGTTCACGTTCGCGACCTGGACGTGGAATGCGGCGTCGCTGGCCCCCGATCCTTCCCCGATGTAGACGTAGGCGGGGAGTCCGAACAGCAGGATTCCAATGATGCCGACCGTGGGCGGGGCAAAGTCCTGGGCGATGATGGAGCGCGCCTCCACGGGCGTCCCATGCAGATTGCCTTCGACGGACCACAGGCCGTGCGCTTCGTAGCCAAAATACAACCCTGTCGCGTAGGAGTAGCCCCGGTCCGGTCCAGGTGCCGAGATGATGGCGTCGCGCACCGTGGCGCCGATGTCCTGGCGCGGCAGAGCGTCCTGAATGTTGACCGGTCCGCTCTGCACCTCGCCGGTGATTGCAAACAGCGCCGTGATTTGGGAATAGGCGGCATATTGGACGCCGGTGCCGGTGGCAAACGGAGGGAGACTGACCAGTCCATCATTGGGGCCCACCAGATCGGAAACGGTCGTCGGGGGGTCCTCTCCAAACCCGATTTCCCGGTCCATGAAGCGGAGCAGAAGGGAGACGGGGGCTGCGGCGCCATCGATGGCGACGACGACGGCGATGCGCGTGCCTTCGTCGAGGTTGTTTGGCAGATGGACGTAATCGCCCGCGAGCGATGGGGCCTCGTCGATGGGAGTCTGCAAAGGTCCGATTCCGCTCGAGCCGGTGAAGTGCGGCCGGATGTAGGCGGAGACCAAATCGGCGTTGGTCTCATCGACGCGGAACACAAAGATGGAGAACGATTCGAGCGTTTCCGGAGCGGGTGTGCTGTTCAGAGGAAGGAAACCCAATGCCAGACGCTCCAAGGTGAACCCGGGGAAGATCTCCTCCTCGAAGACGGCCCCGGCAGGGATGGTGAGGAGGAACGACGTCAATGCGCCCCCCGGCGCCGAAGCAGCATCCAGCCGGAAGACGGTGGAGAGTCCGACTTCGAGGCTCCCGTTCGTGGGGACGGGCGGTGCCTGCAGGACGAGCTCCTGCACGTTCGAGGCGGGCGGTGCAGAGGAGGTGGACTCCTCGGACTTTGCGGCACACCCTCCAAGAACGGAGGCGGCGAGAAGGCAGGCGACCAGAATCAGAGCGCGGTTCATCGAGATCCCCCCAAGAAACTCCAGCCTGGCGGCGGCGGGGTGCCGTACCAGAGCGTGACGAAGAGGTCGAACGATTGGCCCGCCGCGGGCCAGACCGCGTCGGGAAACAGGGAGACCTCGAACCCCTGCGCATCGGAAAACGAGAACGCCGGGTCGGCGAAATCGAGCCGGTTGAGGGGCTTCACAAGCGGATTGGCCATCTGGCCGGAGGCGGTCCCGTTGACGCCCTGGGCGACGACGCGGTAGAGGTACTCCGTCGGCCCGGTGGGGTCGGCGACGCTGTCCGTCCAGGTCGCCTCCAGGGTGATGGCGACGACGGCGCGGTCGGGGGTGACCATGAAGCGGCAGGTGCAGGCCGCCAACCCCGCCTGGGCAAGCAGCGGATCCACCACGGGCGTCGCAAGCCCAGCAGCGACCTCCGCATACCCACGGAACGGCAGGGTCTGGTGGTACGCCAGGAGGCCGGGGTTGGCGTCGAGGGTGAAGGTGACGGTCTGCTGGACGTTGGCCTCGACCTGAATCAGGCGCTGCGCGATGTCATAGCCGGTCCGGTTGGCGACGACGAAATAGGCACCGGGCGCCAGATCGCAAAGGTCAACGCGGCCCTCGGCGTCGGTCGTCACGTCGCGCTCCGGGTTCACGAATGTCAGAGTGACGCCCGGCAACGGTCGAATGCCCGCGTCCACCACGATGAAGCGGATGCAGCCGGTCTCCGGGGCGGTGGCGAGGGCGACCGGTTCAGGGGAGGACGAACAACCGGAAAGGAGGAGCACCACGGTGATGCCAAGCGCCGCACGAACCGCCACAGAATGGACAAAACTGTTCAGTTCATGAAGCGATTGGTTGACCCTTCGAATTATCTTCAGTGAACCCCCGTAGGAAGGGCCCTCTTTCGAGGAGTTCCCTCCGAGGCCTAAGAAGACTACCCGCCGCCGCTCGCCACACGATTCATTGGTCGGCTGTTACGGGACGCGATGTGCGCTGTAAACTGGCGGCGGGGGATCAGGTGCTCAGCAAGCTGCGCAACGCGGTCAAACTTGAACGTTGACCTGCGTCGGTCGCAAGAGAACCAATCGACCTTGCTTCTCCATCGAGATGAGCCCCGCATCTTCCAGGCGCTTGGCGTGGTAGCTGACCGTGGAAGCATCCAGTCCGAGATGCAGTGCAGCCTGAGTTCCGTACAGGCCAGGGGTTTCCCGCACGGCTTCGAGAAGGCGGCGCGCTGCTGGAGCTTTGAGCGCTGGAGCCGCCGCGTGAAGGTCGCGCTGGCCGGGTGCGAAGTAGCAAGTGAATCCAGGTCCGGCTTTGCGCACGAGCAGGCCCGCCGCCACGAGTTTCCGGACATGGTGTTCTGTTGCGCCTTGGCCGGAGCCGAGGGCTCGCACCAATTCCTGGAAGTGAATGCCGGGCTGCGCGTGGACGGCATCGACGATTCGCCGCCGCGCCGGGTGCTCCAACAGGGCGCTTTCCTGCACGCGGCTGAAGAGGCCAACGGCGCCCCCTTTCAGGACCGGAAGCAGGTAGTAGCCCAAGGCGACCAGAAGCGAGAGCAGGCCAAATCCAGCCGCCGCGGGGGCCGAGGGCAGGCTCAAACCGGCGAGGGCGAGGACGGGCGGGGTCTCCTGTTCGCTGACGACGGCGGCCTGGAACCCCCCGGTGGATGAGGCGAAAACCCCCTCTTCGATGCCGAAGCTGGAGATTTGCCCCGACGCATCGAACGTCAGGTGCTGGGACTGGAAAGTGCCTTGCGTGTTGGAGGGTCGCAGCGGGCTCTCGGCCGGCCGGGAGAATCCGGTCTGCCCGACGGTCAGATAGAATCCGCTGTCGCGGTCGATGTTGAAGGACCAGCTGTTGGGGTCCTCTGTGTTGCGCGTGAACGCTTTCCAGGACGCCCAGCCGCTTGCCACGCTGGGCAGCTGCGATGCCATCTCTGAGGGTCGCGGGCAGCTCTCTGCGGCGAACGCATCCAGCTCGACGACGTCATCCATTGCCTGCTCGGGAGTGGGTGCGTCCAGGCCAAGCAATGCGAAGGCATCGTAGCCAACGGGCGCAACGGTGCGTTGGGCAATCAGGTGGATGGAATCCCCGTTCTCTGCGACGACAAGGAACATCCAGGAACGGCTCACCCGTTCCCCTTCGGTTCGTTGGTCGTAGTTGGCGCGGCAGACACGCGCCTCCGGGTGCTCCCCAAGGAAGGTGCGCAAACCGTCGTAGGTCGCGTGATCGCGTGCCACAACCCAGGCGGAGGAAAGCGGGAAAGGGTGTTCGATGCCCGCCTCGGAGGGACCCCACACTTCGCGCTTCGCCAGGTGGGCGGGCGGGACAGGCAGCGTCGGCAGAGGAGCGTTCTCCAACCAAGGTTTCTCGCCCCGCTCCACGCCGACGAGCACGGTCTCTTTGAGTTCCCCGTCGCTCGTCCTTGCCGTTTTGACATAGAAGGGCAAGTCGGGATGGACCCAGAAGGAGCGCGGCGCTCGGTCCCCGCCGGGTGTTTCAAGGTCCAAGCGAAGCGCCCGCACCCCGCGCACATCCTCCCAGGCAACGGCGCGAAGCAGCTGCTCCTCGTTCCCGCAATCAATGATTTGAACGGCTTCCTCCAGGTCGATGCCGGCCCAGAGCTTCGGAAGCAGGAAGCAGGAATGCTGTGCGTCAAAATCGTACCGGATGGTCACGCTGCTCTGGCTTTCACTCGATCCAACAAGTGGAAGCGCGCTGGAGCTGGACGACGCCTGCCCGCCGCCTCCGGTGGACTCCGCCAGAATCTCCAACGTCTCCCCATCCAGCCAGTGAGCATCACTGACGAGTCGGGCAACGGCAAGGGAGAGCTTCGACGCCAGCGAGCCGTCCGTCTCTGCTTCGGTCTCGGAGCGCGAGGAAACATGGTGGGTGCGGTGCCAAACGCCCTGGCCGTCGGCGAGGGGCACCTCTTCGCCCCAGTTCTGGGTAAAGAAGCCGGTTGATTCACCGTCGAGACGCTCCTCGTAGCGGGCGCTGTCGCCGCCATTGGGCAGCGGAAGTTGGATGCGGCTTGGCAACGGCTCGGCATCGTCTTGTCCCCCCGATGCGGCAGCCAACGAGACAACTGTCAATCCAAAGGCAAGAAAGAGGGAAGCAACGAGTCGCCGCCGAGGCGGCCAGGAGACGCGCATGCTGCCCAGGCAACATTCAGGGCATATAGGAAGAGAGGGGCATTCCTCCCAAGGTTTTCCCGTATTGGGGCATTCGTCCCAGGTTATCCGCCACCGCTCGCAACGCGCTTCTCATCGGGGATGGTTTGCGCCTTGGGGTCGAGCGCCTGGTCCACCTGCGCTTTCGTCAATCCTGAGTCGCGATAGGCAATCTCGCGCACCGTCTTGCGCTCCGCCTGGCTCGCCTTGGCAATTTTGGCCGCTTTGTCGTAGCCAATGAGCGGGTTGAGCGCGGTCGCCATCGACACCGAGCGCTCGACGTTGCCGGTGGCGCGCTCCACGTTCGCCTTCGTGTCGGCGAGGCAGTGGTCCACGAAGACGCGGCTCACCGAAGCGAGCAGGCGGATGGATTCGAGGAGGTTGTGCGCCATCATCGGGAGCATGACGTTGAGGTCGAGCTGACCCCACTGGCCGCCCGTGCGCACAGCGAGGTTGTTGCCCTGCACGTGGGCGCCCACCATGGTGACCGCCTCGCAGATGACCGGGTTGACTTTGCCCGGCATGATGCTGGAGCCGGGCTGGATGGCGGGCAGCAGAAGTTCGCCCAGGCCGCAGTCCGGGCCGGATGCCATGAGGCGGACGTCGTTGGCGATTTTCATCAGGCTCGCCGCGACGGTGTCGAGGGCGCCGGCAGCGAAGACGTAAGCGTCCCGGCTGGCCTGCGCCTCGAAATGGTTGACCGCCTCGCGGAACTTGAAGCCGGTCGCCTCTTCGAGTTTCGCAGCGACGGCGGCGCCGAACTTGGGGTGGGCGTTGAGGCCAGTGCCAAGCGCCGTGCCACCCTGCGCCAGCTCCAGCAGGCCGGGGATGGTCGCCTGGACGCGGGCGATGCCGAGCTCGATTTGGCGCGCGTAGCCGCCGAACTCTTGGCCGAGCCGGATGGGGACGGCGTCTTGCAAGTGGGTGCGGCCAACTTTGACGACGCCGTCGAACTCGGTCGCCTTCGCGGCGAGGCAGGCGTGCAGGTGCTCAAGGGCGGGCACCAATTCCAATTCAATCTGGAGAACGGCGGCGACATGCATCGTGGTCGGGATGACGTCGTTGCTCGACTGGCCGAAGTTGACGTGGTCGTTGGGGTGGACGTCGAGGCCGAGGCTCTGCGTCGCGAGGTGCGCGATGACCTCGTTCGCGTTGATGTTGCTCGAGGTTCCGGAGCCGGTCTGGAACACATCGACCGGGAACTCGTCCAGGTGCTCGCCCTGGTAGATGGAAAGTGCCGCGTCGGCGACGGCGTCGGCAACGTCAGGCTTGAGCACGCCGAGCTGCTTGTTGGCGAGGGCACAGGCCCACTTGACCAGGCCGAGGCTGCGCAGGAACTCCGGCGGCAGCGCCGCGCCCGAGACGGGGAAGTTGAGGACGGCGCGCTGCGTCGAAGCGCCCCATTTGGCGTCGATGGGGACCTCCATGGGTCCCATCGAGTCGCGCTCGGTGCGCGTGGCAGGGCCCTGCCCTTTCTCGAAGTCGGATCCCTGTTCAGCCCCACCCTGCCGCGCCTTTGCCATGGAGCGCGCAGGGCGCCGGGCGGAAAAAAGGACCGCCCGCCCGCCAGCCCTTAAACCACCACCCGTTTGCCCCTTCGATGCCGCGCCTGCGCTGCCCCCGCTGCGACCACGTCTTTGCCAAGCCGGAAGGGACGCCCACCTGCCCCTCTTGCGCCTACGCGCCAAGTCCATCCGCCGCGGCGCGTGCGCCCGTGGATGCGAGCCCGACTCCAGAATCCCCCGTGCGCGACGAGGGATTGACGGAGGCGGGAACGAAGCGCGAGGCGAAGCGGGTGGCCCGCTTCGAGGCGGCTGAGGCGCGCAAGCGGCGCAAAGCTGAGGCCAAGGCCGCGACGCAGCCGAGTTCCAAGGACGAGCCAGGCGAGGAGGGCAGCCGGGCCTCGCGCCGCTTCTTCGCCAAGAAGCGGTACGGCAAGCTCGGCAAGCGTCTGATGATTGGCGCCATCACGACCTTCCTTACTGCGACGCTCCTGCCGTTTGCCGGCACCTTCGATGCACCCACCAACGCGCAGCAGGCTCAAGCCGCAACCTTGGATCTCGCCAACGGCCATTTTGTTCTCCAGCGCGACGGCGCCGGCGCATTCAGTTTCGCACCCTACTTCACCCAAATCAGCCCCGGCGTGGAGATGGACGGGGCGCGCTTGGGTGAGGCGATTCTGCTTGCGGGCATGGCGTTGCTTCTCCTGACGCGCATCCTGGGCGCCCGCCGCCCCGGTTTCGTCGTCGTGATGGCCCCGGTCGGCCTCGCCATCCTCATGGGTGGAGCGTTCCTCGTGCAACAGGCGCTCGCCGACTACCCGGGCGACGTCTTCCCGTTCGGACCCGTCGCCATCTATGGTGGCGTCGTGCAGGTTCTCATCGCGGTCACCGTGGCGCTCATCTACGCCCTCAAGCGGCCGCAGCCGGACGCCTGAGTCACGTTTCGTTGGCATCGCGCAGCCGACGCACACGGCGGCGCTCGGCCGAACGTCGCGCCACCCGCAGCACGAGGCCGGCGGCAAGGAGGAGACCCATCGCGGCGTGCACAAAATCCAGTTTGCCTTGGACGGCCCGCGTAAGCAGAAGGACTCCCGCCGTCGCGCAGAACAGGGGAAGCACGAAGCGACCCGGGATGGAATCGCTCTCGAAGCGCACGGGGTCAAGCGGTGGCCGTGCGGCGCCGAGCGCGATGGCGAGGAAACCGGCGGGCCAGAGCGCAGTCACCCAGTGGATTCCGGGATAGTGGGCGGGGATGAGCACGGCATAGCCGATGTCAGCGACGGCGAACAGCAGGACGCCGACCACGACGAAAGCGACGGAGGTCCGTTCTCCGGCTCCGATGTAGGTCCAGATCGCAAGGGCCGCCGAGACCAAGAGGACATCGCCCCAAGGATAGGCCAGGAGAAGGACGGATTCGAAGAGGGAGAGGTCGGATGCGAGCGTGATGGCATCGAGGCCGAGCCACCACACGATGGAAAGGACCGCCAAGCCAATCACGGCGGCGTCGAGGGCCGCGTCGATGCGCAGTGAGCTTCGGAAAATGCCCCTTGGGATGAGGAGGACGCCCAGAATGGCGAGCGGGATGAAGGCCAGGAAACCAGCGTCTGCGATGGAGGGGAAGGGAATCGTGCGCTCGGGAATCGGCAGGCCGCGCTCCACCCAGAGCTCGTGGTACGCGATGTAGGACTCTCCCAGCGCCCAGGCAAGGCAGCCGAAGCCGAGTGCCTGCCAGCCCACGGCGCTCCGGCCCTGTTCGCGCATGCTCCGCGTCAGGCAGAAGATTGCAGCAAGCAGGGGGGCCAGGAGGTTGGCGCCGTCCACGGCCCACAAGGTCGCCTGAAGGCCGCCGAAGTTCGTGGCAATCCACGTCAGCAGGAGGCCAACCAGCGCCAGTGAGGCGAGCAAAGCCAACCGAAAACGGCGCGCCGAGAGCACATCCGAACAAGGTGGGCGTGCTTCTTGAAAGCTTGGAGTCAACTTGCCGTTGGTCTCTGCGTTGGCCCCCGAAGAACAACTTGGCCCAGGTCAAATGTTCGCCGCGTCCCTGCCTTCCGTTTAGGCCGCCGCTCTGGCGCCCGTCGGCGAGGCAGCAGAGTAGCCGGAGCGCCCGTCCCCCGTGACAAGCCCGACCTGCCGCAGCCGCTCGAGGTGGTGGCTGACCGTGCTCGGGGCAAGGCCGGTTGCCTGAGCGATGGCGCGCACGCCCGACGGACCGGTCTGGAGCGCCTGCAGGATGCGGCGCGCTCCATCCGCCTTGGCCGCGGGTGCCGCAGCCATGGCGCGGCGGTCGGTGCCGAGCGGAAAATAGCAGGTGAAGCCGGTGCCGCGGTGGCGCAGGATGAGGCGGCCTTCCACCAGTTTGTCAAGGTGGTGCTCTGTGGCGCCGTTGCCGCGGCCAAGCTCACGCACGAGGGCGTTGTGGTGGATGCCGGGTTCGGCTTCGATGCGCTGCGCGAGCTGCTGGCGGAAGGGATGGTCCAGCAGGCGGTCCTTCTGGACGCGACTGAAGAGGCCGATGGCCCCCATCTTGATGGTGGGCCAAAGCCAGTAGGCGACGGCGGCAAGAAGGGCACCGACGCTGATGGCGGCGGACTCGGCGGCGGAGGGGAAGACCCAGAGCGAGCCGACGGAAAGGGGGACCAGGCTGGACCGTCCCGGGCCTGCGAAACTGGGCGAGGACTCCACCGGGGGCGGCTGTCCCGGCTCACGCCAGTCCACGCGCTGGTCGCTGTAGTAGTAGGGGTGCGCAAAGGTCAGGTCGTCCCGTCCCACGACGGAGACCCAGGTCAGGGTGCTGGAGACGTAGCCGTCGATGGGCTCGCCGGCCGTGCCCTGGACCGAGTCTGGATAGTGGCGTGTGTACCAGGCGTGTCCGGCCGAGACGTGGATGTCGGCTTGCGTGCAGTCCGGTTCGTCGGAATCGGTGTGCCGGGCGCATTCGATGTAGATGGACCAGTCATTGGCCGGCTTGTCTGCGAAGCTCATCGAGGCGTACCCTTGCCACTGGCGCAGCATCGACGCGACGGTTGGCAGTTCGGGGAGGGCGTTGGGAAGCGGGTACTTGTCCCGGGCATCCTCGACTTCGCTCGCCGAGTAGTCGTACTCGAAGGTGGAGGGGGCGGTCGAGCCGAGCAGGTCGAAGACCGGCGCCAAGGCGGAGGCACGGTCGTCGGGAGCCTTCTCGATGCGACGAACATGGACATCAACGGTCTCCACACCATCGGTGAGGTAGAACGACCAGTATTGCCATTCGCCGTCCCGTCCGTCCGAGTAGAGGTTGCCGTAGTGCATCCGCGCGACGTAGGCGTCGGGATGGCTGGCGAGGAACAAGCGCATGTCGTCGAACGTTGTGTCGTCGCGCGCCTGGACGTACGCCACGTTGGCCGGGAATGGGTGTTCGACCCCGGTGTCGTCGGGGCCCCACGGCTGGGCGGGAGCGAACGCGAGCGGCGGGGGCGGCCCCGCCACATGTTCGGGCTGGTGGCGCACCGGTGTGGAGCCTCGCTCGAACGAGGTGAGGACGTAGAGGAACGGCTCGCCGTCCTCATGGATCTGCAAGGGGTATGGGATGTCGTCCCGGAAGAGCAGGTCGAGGACGGGCAGCGACCCGAAGAGCCCGACCCCACGGTCCATCACCCGGGCGCGCAGGAAGGCGGTCCCGTTGCTCGCGGCCGCCTCTGAGGCGACCAGCACGCGTTCGACATCGTTGCGAAGGCCAGGACCTTGGGCGCAGGTTGGCTGCGTCGGCAAGTCGGCGCTCGGGACTTGGATCACCTGGCCCTGGAACGCGTTGCGGAACGCGCAAGGCAGCGCCCGCTCCCACGCCACGAAGCTGAGTTGCGACTGGACGACGTAGGTAGTGGTCCCGTCTTCCTGCTCCGGTGGCCGGGCGTCCGCGTGGAGGACCGCGAAGGAGCCCAAGGATCCGGGCAGCAGCGCCACCACGTTGTCGCGGTAGTCCAGTTCGCCCGTCGCCACCGAGGTCTCGTTCATGCGTACGAGGTTGGCCCACTGCGCCGTTCCGGTCTCGTTGCGCAACACTTGGTCCTCCAGCCAGTGGAAGGCGAGGCGGCGGTCGAAGGTACGGTCCAAAGCCTGTTCCAGGCTCTTGCCGGGGGCGGGGCGGACCTCGTACACGCCTTTGTCGCCCGCCATCGGATCGGCAAGATGGAACGAGGCGAGCGGGACGCCGTCGAGCGGCGTCTGGTCGTTCGCGCCGGCCGCCCCTACGACGACGCCGGCGAACCCACCCAGGGCCAGGAAGACCACAAGGCTCGCGGCGATGCGGCGGGGGCGGGTGAGGGGCGCAAGGACAGAGCGGTCCATGGTTCCACACGCCCGGCGCGAGCATAAGAGGCGCCCGGGGTGTTCGTCGAACACCCCATGGTCCCCTTAGCCTTTCGGGGCGAATGCTCTACAGTTTGTCGACCGGGTCCGCCCTGGAGGCCTTGATGATGTCCGCAATCCGCTTCGCCTTCTCCATCTTCTGCTTGTCGTCGGCTGTCTGCGCGATGACACCGGGGACCTCGGTCGGCTTGTTGTTGCGGTCGAGGGCGACGAAGGTCATGTAGCAGCTCGCGGTGTGCCGAATTTCTCCGGTCGTCGGGTTCTCCGCCTCGACGCGGACGCCCACCAGCATGGAGGTGCGGCCAACGTGGCGCACGGTCGCCTTGATGACGAGGATGTCGCCGATGTACACGGGCTCGCGGAAATCCATGCGCTCCAAGCTCACCGTGACGACTTTCGGCACGCGGGCGTGGCGCCACGCGGCAACAGCGGCGGCCTCGTCGATGTACTTCAGAATCGCTCCGCCATGCACGTTGCCGTACACGTTCGCCTCGTCGGGCGTCATGAGCTTGCTCATCGTGGTCGTCGATTGGCTCATCGGGACCGCGTTCGAGGGCAGCGCAGCGGGTCGCGACTTGGCCGGAGGCATAGCACCTCCACCGATGGCGCTCCGATAAGGGTTTCAGCGCGATTCCAGGCGCCCTCAGTTAGGCCACAGCGAGGGTGCCCGAGAAGCCATGGCGCGAGCACTGGAATGGGTAGTCGCCCGGTGCGAGGGGCGGCAAGTCGAGGACGCGGACTTCGCCCCACGTGGTCTTGCCTTCGGTCCGCAGTTTGAGGCCCGGGAAATCAAGGTCGTGCTGCAGGTTTTCGATGCCGGCGTGGGGGTCGAAATCGTACAGGGTGATGCGGGAGGCCACTCCTGATTTGGCGGCAATCTTGGTGGGCACGAAAGCATGCTCAACCTGTGTCTGCTCCGGCGTGGAGACCTGCAGGCGTGTGCCTTCCACGTAGCCGACGGGGAAGGTGGTGGCGACAAGGCCAATCTGCCAATTGGCGGCGCTTTGGGCCCGGATGGTGTAGGTGCCCTCGGCGGGGGTGCGCAGCTCCGCGACCGACTTGCCCGATTGGCTGAGGCGAGCAGTGTGGACGGTCATTCCGGAAGGGTCGCGGACCGTGAGGTCGAGGCTGCCGGAGCCGTCGCCGTCGAAAGCGAGCAGCAGGCGGGAGGCGGCGGGGATGGTGAGGGTCGCCTGCGGCTCCATGTCGAGGGCGGCAACCAGGGGAGCGGGAGCAGCCGAGAAGAAGAGCTTCTCCATCTCGGGGAACGCTCCGAGCGGTTTCTGCGTCGCGGCGACCGGTGGGCCGGAACTGCCGGCGGGAGCCGGGGCGGCGCAGCCGGCAATGAGCAGAAGGAGGCCGACGAGGAGACTCGCTTGGAAGCGTTTCACACCGCAACCACCCGCAGGGGGACCATAAGCGTTCATTCCTGGGCAAGTCGCGACTGCTTGACCAGCTTCGTGCCCGGTTTCGGCGCATCCGGGAAGAGCACCTCGCCCGGTCCGCGCCGGACGCGTTTGGCGAAGGTCTCGTCGCCGAGCGCCGCGGCGATGGTCGCCATCGAGTCCACAGCATTGCCCTCGAAAGGGTTGGTCACCACCACGAACGTATCTTTCCAACTCGCCTGGGCGAGCCGTTTTCGAATCTCGAGCAGGTCGGCGGTGCGGTCGAGGACCTTGATGTAGCGTCCGCGCGTTTCCATCTGCGTGCCGGTGAAGCGCACAAACCCTGTGGCGGCGGTCGCCCAGGGTGGGGTGAACGCCTTTGGATGCGTGGACCAGACGAGAGGCGTCTCCAGGTCCTCCAATCGTTCGCGAAACGCCGGGACGAACCAGGAGCTGTGGCGCACTTCGACGGCGAACGTTCCGGGCGGCCGCAGAGCGAGGAGTTCCATCATGCGGTCCCATCCCGCCTCGCGCGTGAACTGCGGCGGGTATTGCAGGAGGATGGGCCCCAGCTTGCCCGCATCGGCAAGCGGAGCAAGGGCGTCGAGCCACGCTTCGGCGGCGGCCGTGCCGCCGTTCTCGTGCGTCACCCGTTTCCACATTTTGGGCAGGAAGAGGAACCCCTTCGGCGTCGCCGCGACCCACTCCGCCAGCGCCTCCGCATCGGGCATCTTGTGGTGCAGCGTGTCCGCCTCAGCGCAGCCGAACAGGGAGGCATAGCGCGGCAGATGCTCGGCATGTTTCGTGCCCAGGGGGTAGAGCGCGTTGTCGAAGTGCGCATTGGACCAGGCGGCGAGCGCGAAGCGCAGTTCCACGGCGTGGCAGGCCGGCAGGGGGTCCTGAACCTCACGCTGCGCCGGCGTGTCCAA
Source organism: Thermoplasmatota archaeon (assembly GCA_038046785.1). Classification (GTDB taxonomy): domain Archaea; phylum Thermoplasmatota; class E2; order JACPAO01; family JAHFTW01; genus JAHFTW01. The sequence continues at coordinate 105,719 of JBBSVM010000003.1, read as the reverse complement.
GGGCGGCTCCGAGGCGTGCCAGCTGGAGCGGCTTGGTCATGTAGTCGTCCATGCCGGCGGCCATGCAGCGTTCGCGGTCGCCGGGGAGGGCGTTAGCGGTGAGCGCAATGATGCGGGGATGCTGGCCAGGCCGGGCGCGAATGCGGCGGGTCGCCTCCAGGCCGTCGAGGATGGGCATCTGCATGTCCATGAGGACGATGTCATATTCGTGTGACTGCACGGCCTCCACGGCGGCCTGCCCATCGGCGACAACGTCGGCGTGCTGACCCAGCCGTTCCAGCATGCCGACCGCGACGGTCTGGTTGACCACGTTGTCTTCGGCGACGAGGATGCGCAGTGGGGGAAGAAGCGCTTGGACGGCGCGGGTGCCTGGCGGGCGCGGGGGTGGCAGGGGGGCAGGCTGGCACGGGAGCACCACTTCGAAGGTGGAGCCGGAGCCGACGGTGCTGCGCACCTCGATGCGCCCACCCATCGCGGATACGAGGCGGCGGCTGATGGCAAGACCCAGGCCGGTGCCGCCGTGGGTGCGGGTCGTGCTTTCGTCGATTTGGCTGAAGGTCTGGAACAGTCGGTCCATGCGGTCGGCCGGGATGCCGATGCCGGTGTCGCGCACCGTGAGACGCAGTTCGCGAGCAGGGCGGTCGTGGCTGCGCGCCGTAAGCACCACCTCCCCGTGCGGCGTGAACTTCACGGCGTTGGAGAGCAGGTTGACGACGACCTGGCGCAGGCGGGTCTCGTCACCGAGGATTGCGGCCGGCACCTCGGGAGCGACCTCCACGGCGAGGCGCACCGGCTTGTTCGAGACGAGGGGCGCGACAAGGTGGAGGCTCCCCTCCAGCAGGCTGCGGAGGTCAACGGGGCGCGACTCCAGCTCGAGCTTGCCCGACTCGATTTTCGAGAGGTCCAGGATGTCGTTGATGATGGTGAGCAGGTGATCGCCGCTCGCCTGGATGGTTTGGGCCGACTCGCGCTGCGTGGCATCGAGAGGTGTGTCGAGCAGAAGGCTCGCCATGCCGATGACGGCGTTCATGGGGGTGCGAATTTCGTGGCTCATGTTGGCCAGGAAGGCGCTTTTGGCGCGGGCCGCTTCGAGGGCGGCCGCTTCGCCGGCGAGGGCCTTGGCGCGAGCCTCTTCCAGGGCCGCTTCGGCGACGCGGCGCGCCTCGTCGCTGCGCGAGGTGCGGCGGGCGTTGAACAGCACAACACTCCCGAGCACCAGTGCGCTGCCGGTCGCGGCCAATGCGAGGGCGAACAGAGGCGTATAGAGGTCGGCTCGCCCCCCTGCCGTGGCGGCGAGCCCGAGCAAAAATTGAGCCGCCACCGTGGTCGGCAGCAAGCGGCGCGCCATGCGGCCGCCGTCATTGGGGGCTTGCAGGATGCGCAGCAGACCCTCGTTTGGACGGGCCGCGATGAGGCCGGCGCCCAGGATTACGAAGTTGAGGCCGGTGTGCAGCGCCATCGGGAAGAAGGCAAGCAGGCCGTAGAACTCGCGCACGCCGAAGGCGTAGCCGGCAACGGTGAGCCCGGCCACAAGGATGGTGAGGAAGGCCAGCGCCTGGCTGGGCGGAACACCGCGCCGCGCGGGCCGGTCGAGCAGGAGGAGGGCGAGCCCGCTCAGCACGAGGTTGAGCGCGGTGTTGGGGGCGATGGCATTGTGACCTGGAACGGCGAGAACTTTGGCGGAAAAGAGCCAGTGGTCCTGGCCGAGGTCAGGGGCCCCCATGTAGGTGGCGAGCCGGAGCGCCCCGAGGGCAAGGATGACAGCGGCGGCCAGGCGGCTGGCCCGCTTGGCGGCCGCGCTTCCCAGGGTGAACAGGGCGAGCGCTGTCCCTGCGAGGATGAAGCTGCACGCGGTGACCGGGTTCATGTTGACAATGCCCGGGAAGATGGATTTGAGGAACTGAACGTCGAACGCCCAGCCTGCGAGAACCGAGATGCCGGAGAGGGCGTTGATGAGGGCAGCGGTGAGGACCACCTGGCGCAGGCGGGAGGGCCGTTGCACCATGCCGTTGGTAGCGTCCACGAATGCCTCCTTCGGGTGCAGGGGTTCATGAAGTTCCCCCGCCAACTCCATAAACCTCGTCCGTGGCCCAGCGACGATGGGTCCAGTGCGCGTGCCTCCCCAACCCTGATAAACTCCCTCAACTCGGCGCGCCTCCATGAGCAAGGCCCAGGACGGCGCCGGCGGAAAGGCCATCACGATGGCGAACGGAAAACTGGTCGTCCCCGACCGCCCCGTTATCCCCTTCATCGAGGGCGACGGAACCGGCCCCGACATCTGGAAGGCCTCGGTGCGGGTCTTCGACGCCGCCGTCGAGAAAGCCTACGCGGGCAAGCGCAAAATCCACTGGATGGAAGTCCTCGCCGGCCAGAAGGCGTTCCTCGCCGTCAACAACTGGCTGCCCGACGCGACGCTCGACGCCTGCCGCAAGTACCTGGTCTCCATCAAGGGCCCGCTCGAGACCCCCGTCGGCGGCGGCATCCGCAGCCTCAACGTGGCCCTTCGCCAGAGCCTCGACCTCTACGTCTGCTTGCGCCCGGTGCGCTGGTACGAAGGTGTTCCGAGCCCCGTCAAGGAGCCCGGCAACGTCGACATGGTCATCTTCCGCGAGAACACGGAGGACATCTACGCCGGCATCGAGTTCAAGGCGGGCAGCCCCGAGGCGGCCAAGTTCAGACAGTTCCTCACCGCCGAGATGGGCGTCAAGAAGATCCGCTTCCCCGACAACTCCGGTTTCGGCGTCAAGCCGGTCTCCGAGGAAGGCACGAAGCGGCTTGTGCGCGCCGCCATCCAGTACGCCCTCGACCACAAGCGCCGCAACCTCACCATTGTCCACAAGGGCAACATCATGAAGTTCACTGAGGGCGCCTTCCGCGACTGGGCCTACGAGGTCGCAACCTCGGAGTTCGGCGGCAAAGTCATCGGCGCCGGCCCCTGGGTCGAGTTGCCGGGCGGCATGGTCATCAAGGACATGATTGCCGACAACATGCTGCAGCAGATTCTCCTGCGCCCCGCCGAGTACGACGTCATCGCGACGCTCAACCTCAACGGCGACTACATCTCCGACGCCCTTGCCGCCCAGGTCGGCGGCATCGGCATCGCGCCCGGTGGCAACATCAACTACCTCACCGGCCACGCCGTCTTCGAGGCCACCCACGGCACCGCGCCCAAGTACGCCAACCAGGACAAGGTGAACCCCGGCTCCGTCATCCTTTCGGGCGTCATGATGCTGCGCTACATGGGCTGGAACGAGGCGGCCGACCTCATCGAGTCGGGCCTCGAGAAGACCATCGGCGAGAAGCGCGTCACCTACGACTTCGAGCGCCTCATGACGGGCGCCAAGCTGCTCAAGTGCAGCGAGTTCGCCGAGGCCATCGTCGAGAACATGGGTGCGAAAACTGTGAAAGTTTGGTGAGCGCAGCGAGCCAAACTGAGCAGGTTTCGCGCCTTTGCTCCGGGCCGAAGGCCCGGATGCTGGGCGCGCAGACCGTGAAGGTCTGGTGACCCAACCCGCCACAACGGCTTAACCGCGGCATCCGGGTCACGAGTGCATGAAGCTGCTTGCTGCGCTCGTGCTGCTTGCCATCCTGGCCGCCGGCTGCGCCCAATCGGGCCTGTCGTCCACCTCGCCGACCGATGGCCCGGCCCGCCCCGTGTTGGAGTTCCGCCCTGCCGTGGACCTTGGCTCCAAGGTGGGCGTCGTCGCGGTCGGAACGAGCTGCACCGACTCGGCCGTGGACCGCGACTGTGGCCTTGGCGAACCCGGCATCGAGGTGGACGGCGTTGGCACCATCTACGTCACCGGTGTCTGCTGCCTCACCAACAGCCCGCCCATCTACGTGAGCCGCGACGGCGGTGTCACCTTTACGACGCTCGACACGCCAACCGGCGTGCGCGAAGCCTTCGGCATCGAGGGGGACTTCGCCGTGGATGCGGTGGGGCGCATCTACTTCGCCGACATCGAGTTCGCCGCCACGTTCCAGATGACGGTCTGGGAGGCGGATGGCACGTTCGTCCGTCACACCAAATGGCCCGCTCCGCCCCTGGTGGACCGCGACTGGGTGCGCGCCGAAGGGGACGGCATCGTCTATTACTACTACAACACCGGCTCGGCGACGAAGGTGTACAAGTCGATGGACGCAGCGCAGACGTTCACGCCGGTCTCACTCTACGATGCCCCCTACGCGCTCGGCAACGCCATCGGCGGCGTCGTCGACGGAACGCAATGCCTTGCGGGCGGCTCGGTGAACGGCAACACCCGCGTCGACTGCACGACCAACGGTGGCCTGCTCTGGAGCAACGCTGCAAGCACCGTCCCGTCCGGTCCCGGTCTTGCCGCGGGCAGCTTCGACGAAGGGGGCAACCTCTACCTCGCCTCCGACGCGAACGGCATCATCCAGGTCGCCCGCCGCGCGCCGGACGGCGGCTGGTTGCCCTCGGTCAACATTACGTCCGAAGGCACCTCGCGCCTGCCCTGGATGGCGGCGGGCCGCGACGGGGTCGCCGCGGTCGCCTGGTACGGCACCAACGCCAGTCAGCCCGAGCAGTGGTTCCTGCGCGTCGCCCTGAGCCGCGACGGCGGCGCGCGGTGGCAGTCGGTGGTCGCCGACCCGGAACCGGTCTTCACCGGCGCCCTGGCGCGCGACCTGTTGGATTTCTTCCAGGTTGAAATCGGCCCCGACGGCGCCCTGCACATCGCCTACAGCAAGCTGCGTGTCGGCGAGGGCAACGAGGAGCAGCTCACCTATGTGCGCAGCGAGCCCAACCCGAATCTGGCGTTCCAAGACTACCGTTTCGGGCCCGCCTGACGCCTCAAGCCGCCGCGATGGCGGTCAAAGGTCCATTTTCACAGACAAGAACGACCGCATCCTGGCGCGGACGGGGGGCAGGGCGGGCGGGGCGCTCCACGAAAGGTCAAGAGCCCAACGGCCGCATCAAGGCGGCCTCCCGAACCTCATGACTCTACATTCGGGCGTCGACCGAGAGCGTGTCGTCGCCGTCGAGACCCTCAGGAGCAAGGACCGTGAGCGGCACCGGGGCCAGAACGACCACGCCGCCGGCGGCGACGAGGGAGAGTCCGAGGGCGACGTTGCCGTGGTCCACCAACGTGATGGTCCCCGCAGCGAACAGGAAGATGCCGGCGACCTTCGTGAAGAGGGTCACCAGCTTGTAGTCGCGCTCCGAGAGCACAAGGGCCACGGCTCGACGACGAACGGTTCCACATATGGCGCTTTGGGGTGGCCAACCCGCTGGCGCGTTATGGCTAAATAGTCGGTCAAGTCACGACCGGTTGCCCTTCCCCTTGTCATCCCGCCACCGGCTCGCACGCGACCGGACATCGGGACACCGGACGCGCCAGGAAGGGGGCCGTCCATCGGAGACAAAGTCATGAAACTGCCCCGCACCGTGCAGCGCTACTGCGCCCACAAATGCAAGGTCCACACGACGCACGACGTTGAGCGCGTCAAGAAACGCAAGGCGAGCGAACTGTCCTGGGGTCAGCGCCGTTTCCGCCGCGCCACCAAGGGGTACACCGGTTTCCCCCGTCCCAAGCCTGAGGGCCGTGAGAAGCCCACCAAGCGCATCCTCCTGCGCTACGTCTGCAAGAAGTGCGGCAAGGCCCACCAGCCCAACGCCTTCCGCGCCAAGAAGTTCGAACTCGTCGAGGTGAAGGCCTAATGGTTGCCATTCGCGCCAAGTTCCTGAAGGTCAAGTGCCCGGACTGCGGCAACGAGCAGATCTCGTTCAACCGCCCGGCCACGAAGGTCAACTGCCTGGTCTGCGGCGCCACACTCGCCCAGCCCAACGGCGGCACCGCCACCTTCAAGGGCGAAATCACCGCCACGCTCGAGTAGAGCCGGCGCGGGTCCACCGCGCTTCTTTTTCCCCTTCCCCTCCCCTTTCTTTTTGGTCTTCACAACAGTTCGCGAAGCTTTTCCGGCGTCATCGCGATCTGCTTGAGCAGATGCGCCAGTGTACTCCGCTTGAGCGGTTTATGGGCTGGCACTGTGAGCTTGGAAACATCGTCGCCGACCTGTTTCTGCAAACGGAGGTGGCTGCCGCGAGAACGGACGACGACCCAGCCGTCCCGAGCGAGGGCACGAACGAGCCGGTCGTAGTCCACCGAGGGGACTTTCACACCCGAATCTCCGCGACCTCGGCTCCGTCAAGGAGCGCGGCGTCGGCGGGGGTCTCTTCCAGGTAGAGCTCGATGGCTTCCTTGATGTTGCGCAGGGCCTCTTCCCGGGTGTCGCCCTCGCTGATGCAGCCGGGAAGCGCTGGGACGAAGACGGTGTAGCCGCCCTCGTCGCTCGGCTCCAGGACGACCTTGAGCTGCACGCCTACGGATTTGCGTTTGCTTGCCATAAGAGTTCTGGCCGGCAAGGCATGAATCCGAGCGGTTTGGAGCTTCGGGCGGGGTGAGTGAATTCGGACACTCGTTGGCCTGGCCGTCAGTTTCTGTTACGAAACTTCTTTTTGGGCGTGGAGGGTGCTTTCGCGTGGTGTAGTTTGAGCAAAGCCGGCGATTTCCGACGTGAAGTGAACCGACTTGTGGCCAAGCGAACCCGTTGGCTCTTGCGCGTTCTAGAAAATCCGAATGAGCCCCCAACGGAACGTCTCTCCAGAAACCAGGTGAACCGGGCTGTCGAGCATCTTCAACACATAGCTTCGGACGCACTGACCGACCGGTTGGCCGGTCGCGAATTTCAGGCAAGCACAGAATCCAGAATTCGGTGGACTGTCAATGCAGGAAAAGGTCGAGGCCCGGACCAAAAGAAGGCGGCGTTCAAAAAATGGTACAAGGAGGAGGTTCGCAAATCCACCTGCATCTACGTTTTCCGTGCAGGTGAGCGAGCAATCTACGTGGGCAAAACGACGAAAGGAGGCGGACGCCCTGCATCACATTTCAGCCAGCATTGGTTCTCCGCTGTCAAGTCGGTTGACGTCTATCCGGTGCGAGGAAGTCGGCCATTACCGGCGCTCGAATGTCTGGCAATTCACAGTTTTCAGCCATCGCGGAACAAAGTTGCCGCCGAAACTCGCAAGTGGACGAACAAATGTCCTCTATGCCAAATCCACCAGGAAATCGACGACCAGTTGCGAGACATTGTCCGTTAGAACAGGGTTGTGCGCGGCCCTTGACTTAAAAGGCGGGTCGAGCTCGGCCGCGCATGGCAAAACTGAACCCCTTCCCCGAGGAGGGCGAACTCGTCGTCGGCACGGTGCGCGAGGTGCAGAACTTCGGCGCCATGATTACGCTCGAGGAGTACGCCGGGAAGGAGGGCTTCTGCCACATCCGCGAGGTCGCCCCCGGCTGGGTCAAGCGCATCCGCGACTTCGTTCGTGAGCAGCAGCGCGTCGTCTGCAAGGTTCAAGGCGTCGATGCCAAGAAGGGCCACGTCGACCTCTCGCTCAAGGCGGTCAACGAGCACCAGAAGCGCGAGACCATCCAGGCGTGGAAGAACGAGCAGAAGGCGGACAACTTCCTCAAGATTCTCGCCGAGCGCGAGAGCACCACGCCGGAGGCCATCCTCGCGGCATACGGCCGCAAACTCATCGAGACCTACGGCACCCTCTACACGGCGTTCCAGGAGGCGGCCGAGTACGGCGAGGAGGCGTTCAAGCAGGAGTCCATCACGGGCGCCTGGATTCCCGGCTTCATCGCCTTCGCCAAGGAGAACATCCAGGCCAGCTTCGTCGACATCACCGGATACCTCGACGTGCAGCACCACGGTGCCGACGGCGTCAAGCAGGTCACCAAGGCGCTCAAGGCGGCCGAGAAGGGCGAGTTCGAGGATGTCACCATCGAGGTCGCCTACATGGGTGCCCCGCACTACCGTGTCACCGTGAAGGCGCCCGACTTCAAGATCGCCGAGACCGAGATGCAGAAGGCGGCCGAGCGCGCGATTGCGCACATCCAGAAGGCGGGCGGCGCCGGCACCTTCCAGCGCGAACTGGAGACGAAGAAGGCGGCCTGAAATGGCTCCGGACGTCCGTCGCAACGGACCGGTCGGCGTGCAGCGTCGGGCGGGGGCCGCGTAGCATGAAGGCCCGCCTGAAGTTCTGCCAAACCTGCCAGGACTACACTCTGGCGGAGGCCTGCCCGCGCTGCGGCGGCAAGGCCACGCAGAACACGCCCGCCAAGTTCTCCCCAGAGGACAACTACGGCAAGTACCGGCGGCAACTGCGCCAACTCGATGCCGAAAAACGGCCTGCGGGGCCGAGCGGAGCGAGTGCCCCGCCGTCCAAGTGATCGACCGGTTTGCAGGTTGGAAGAAGGCGTGAGACCAGCCCGACCGGCGGTTACTCCTTGGCTTGACGGCGCTTGAGAAGCGCGTCAATCGAATCCGGGTCAAACTCAGAGCGCTCGACCACGACGCGCTCGACGACGCGGCGAACCACGCGAGGCTTGGGGGCCGGCTTGGTTGCGGTGGACGGCTTCTGTGCGACAGGTTCCGGCTCGACGTCGAGGGCGGCCGCTTCGATGGTCTCCTCGACTTCGATTGGTGTCGCCTTCGCGAGCGCCTTGGCAAGACGGCGTTCTTGTTCGGCCTGCTGCCGCGCCTCGCGCTTGAGCCGCTTGGCTTCGCGCTTGGCCGCCTTTGCGGCGTCGCGCTCGGCACGAGCCTCGTCGGGGACCGGGGGCGCCTCGGGGCTCGCCTCTTGGGCCTCGACAGAAGATGATTCGGACTCTTTCAACGCGGCCTCGGCTTCGCGGAGGGCGTCTGCTTCCCGTTTGAACGCCAGCTTCGCCTCGCGTGCCTGCTCTTTGGCTTGCAGTGCGGCGAGGCGGGCATCGGCGCGGGCCTGAATCTGCGCTTGCTTGGCGCGTTCCGCCTCGGCCGCGCGCTCGGCGCGCTGCGCTTCAGCCGCGGCTTGGCGCGCCGCCTTCTCTTCGGCCTGGCGCTGGCGGGCGGCCTCCCGCTCAGCCTCCGCTTCGCGCTTCACGCGCTCAACTTGGGCCTGGGCTTCAGCGGCTTCTTCCTTGGCGCGGAGTTTGGCCGCTTCGCGTTGGGCGTCGGCCTCGGATTTGCGGGCAGCCTTCGCTTCGGCCTCTTTGGCACGCAAGGCGTCGCGCTCAGCCTTTTCGGCGGCCTTGCGCTCGTTCGCCGCAGCGCGCGCCTGGAGTTTTGCCGCTGCGGCCTCCTGCTTCGCGCTCTCCGTCACCGCGCTTGCCGACTCGTCCGCTTTCTGCTGTTTCTCTTGCCGCTTCTCTTCGGCAAGGAGGGCCGCCTCAATCGCGTCCTGTGAAATGTCGGGGGCAGAAGGCGCCGTTTCGGCGGTGTCTGGCTCGGAGACGGGGGCCTCTTTGGCTTGCGCTTTGGCCACCCGTGCCGCTTCGCGCTCGCGTTGCTGTTCAGCCTTACGCTCGGCCAATTCCTGTTGGCGCGTTGCCTTCTCGGCGGCTTTCTGCTCGCGGGCCGCGTCGCGTTCGGCTTGTGCTTGCGCCTTCTTCGCTGCAGCCTCCTCCAGGCGGGCAGCTTTCTCCTCGGCGTTGGCGCGCTTCAGGAACGGTAGGCGAGAGGATTTCTCGGCGGCAGGCTCCGATTCGGGGGCGGGTTCCGGCTCGATCGGGGCGTCGGCCTTCCACGACGCCGTGCGCTTTTCTTCGGCGGCCAGGACGCGCTCGACAGCATCGTCATCCGATGCCACGATGGCCGGTTCGGTCGGTTCGGCCCGCTTGCGCTTGAGCCGGGCAAGAAGCGGCTGCCGCTCGGGAGCTGCCTCCTGCGCGGGTTCGGACGCCTCGGCGGCGTCCGGCGTCTGCTTCCCGCGGCGGGACGCGGGAGCTGGCGTCTCGGCTGGTGCGGCGGCGCGTTCTTTCTTGCGTTCACGCGCCTCCTCTTTCGCTCGGGCGAGCGCCGCCTTGCGCTCCACCTTGGCTTGCTTCTTTGCCTCCTCCTTGCGCTCCTTCTCCTCTTTGGCGAGTCGGCGCCGGTCGGAGCGGGTGCCGAGCTCCAGCGTGGGGGGCGTCTCGATGGCGACGATCTCTTCCGTGATGGTGAAGCCGCCCTTCGTGGTGTAGGCGCTGCCGGGGCGGTGGCCGAACAGGCGCATCCGTTCGAAGTCCGGCGTCGCATCCTCGGGCAGCCGGACGAAGGGGCTGCGGCCGTCGACCAGGCGCGGCGCAGGGGCTGGCGGCGCGTCATCTTCGGGCAAACGTGCGAAGGGGCTCTGGCCGTCGGGCAGGCGCGGCTTTCCGCCGAGGTTCCGGTCTTCATCGAGGCGGGCAAACGGACTGCGGCCATCCTCGAGGCGCGGCTTCTGCTTGCCCAACTGCTTGCGTTCCGCCTTGTCGGCGCCTTGGAACGTTTGGTTGCGGGCTTCGATGGATTGCGCCCAGATGCCTTCGCCGGGCGTCGCAAGCGGCTGGGCGACACCTTGCGCCCAGATACCGGAGCCGGCCAGCGTCGCTGCTTCTGCCGCCTCGCGCTCGGCGCGCAGCCGCTCTTTGGCCGCGAGCTTCTCGGCTTTGGCCCGGCGCGCTGCCTCTTCTTCGCGCTCCTTGGCCTCGCGCTCGGCGCGGCGCTTCGCCTCTTTTGGGCTCTCGGGCGCATCTTCGTCGGATGGCGCGGCGACTTTGCTCGCCTTCGCCTCCGCTTTGGCGGCGCGTTTGGCGGCCTTCGCCTCCTCCTTGAGGCGGCGCTTCTCGAGCTTGGCTTGCGCCTTCTCACTCACCGGCTCAGCGGACGTTGCTTCGGCATCCTTGGTTTTCTTTGCCTCCGCTTTGACGGCAAGCTTGGCGGCCTTCGCCTCCTCTTTGAGGCGGCGCTTCTCGAGCTTGGCTTGCGCTTTGTCGCTGAGAGGCTTCTCCGGTTCGACGTCGTCCCCCTTCGCGGGCTTTGCCTCCGCTTTGGCTGCGGCGCGCGCGGCATCCTCTTCCGCGATGCGCGCCTTGCGGTCGGCCCGCCGCTGGGCGCGTGTGAACGTGAAACCCACAGGCTCAGGTTCTGCGGGAGTCTCCTCCGCCTTGGCCGCAGCCTTCGCCTGCTTGCGCTCGGCCGCTTCGCGCTTCGCCTGCGTTTCGGCCTCGTCGCGCTCCGCCTGTGCGGCGCGCTTGGCCTCCTTGGCCGCAAGCTTCTGGGCGGCAGCTTGTGATTTTGCCTCCGCACGGGTGCGCTCCTTTGCTTTCTTCGCTTCGGCGCGGTCTTCGGCGGCATCCAGCTCCGGCGTCGCTTCTTGGACGACCTGGAGTTTTGCATCTCGCGCTTCGGCTTTGGCGCGCTCCTTTGCCTCTTTGGCATCGCGCTTGGCTTGCTCGCGCTCTTCGCGGCTCGGCTTTGAGATTGGTGTTTCTTCGGATGGCTCCAGGGCGAGGAGCGACCGGCAGCTTGGGCAAGTGACCTTGCGGGCGGCCGGCTTGGCGCCGAACGTGAACTGGCAGTTGGCGCAGACGACGGGGATGAGTCCGGGGGCGATGTCGGCCGCCTTCGCCTTGCGCGCCTCTTCTTTTTGCAGGCGGGCCTGTTTCTTGGCGGCCTCTGCCTCTTTGCGCGCCGCTTCCTTCTGCGCCTTCTTTGCTTCCTTCTTTGAGTCAGCGGCGGTCGCAGGCGGCTCCTCGGAATCGGAGGGAGCGCGTTTGCCCGAGCGGCGGAAGAGGCCGGGCCGCTGCGTGCTTGGCGGCTCGTGGAGTTCGGCCTTGTGCTCTTTTTCGCGGCGAAGGAATCGGTGCAGGAAGCCACGCTCGACCTCCTGCTTCGCGTCGGCGGCAAGCTTGGCGCCATCCACGGCGACGGGAGGTGCAACGTGGTCGCCCTCGTCGGGTTCAGGTTGGTCTTTGACGCGGGCGAGTGCCGCCTTGCCTTTTCCGGACGGGCCGGGGGCGAATCGGCGCGCCTCGCGAATCCACGCCTTCGTGAGTTTCGGAGTCACCTTCACGCCGATGACGTTGGAATCGAGGCCGTCGAGGTAGCCCTGCACGCGCTCGGCAAGCGGTTTGGGTTCCTGCTGCGCCAACTCCGCAATGGAATTGATCTCGGCGCGCACCAGCACTTCGGCGAACTGCGGGCCGATGCCGTCGATGCGAACCAGCTCCGCCATGTCCTGCCAGGCGTTCAGGGAGCCGAGAGGAATCTTGGACCGTTTCGCGAGCGCCTCGACGTCGGCGGCGAGCAGCTGTTCGCTGTCGGCGATGCCCGCTTTCTCCAGCTTGGCGGCATTGACTGGGCCGATGCCTTCCAGGTCGAGGACGGGGGTCGGCGTCGGGGGGACGGAGGGCGTGCGCTGGCGGCGGAGGAAGAACCGTCGTGCGTTCCCAGCAGACTCAGCCAAAGCGTCCCGTCCTGAAGGCGACCCACCAGAGGGGCCTTGATAAATAAGCGAATGGACGCGAGGGCTTGATTCTTGGCCTCGGAATCGAGCCGTCGAATCCGCTGCGTTAGGGTTTCCCGGATTCGAGAAGTCGGCCCAAATCACGGATGGCCGCGGCACGGCCGGACGGGTAGGATTCGGTCTTGAGACGAATCTGGACGCAGTCCCCAACCCAGCGAAACGCTGCGCGTTTCGCCGACAAACTGGGGCCCTCCGGGCCCCAGACCCCTCGGCGGACGGACAGGGCCGTCGCCTCGCGGCGACGGCCCGTCAGGCCTGGGACGGGTGGCCTTCGGCCACCCCTCACGCGGTTCCCGCAGGACAACTCACGGTTTCCCCGATTCGAGAAGCCGTGTCAAATCTCGGATGGCCGCAGCACGTCCGGAGGGGTAAGATTCTGTCTTGAGGCGAATCTGGACGCAGTCCTCGCTGCTCGTCACAACGAGCCGTCCCGCGTACGCCTCTTGTTTGTCGAAGCGCACGAAAAAGAGCCCGTCGTCGTCCACGCGCGCCTCCAGTTCGGCTCGCAGTTTGTCGCGCGCTCCGGGTAGGGCGAGGAGCCGTCCAAGCAGGTCGCGCACGTCGCGAGAGCGCTCCAGGGCCACCTCGAGAACGTGCTGCGGCAGGCCGTGGTGCGTCTCAAGAATGGTCTCCTGCGGCGCCGCGTCGACACCCGCCACGAACCGGACCGCAGCCGCCACCTTCTCCACCGCTTCGGTGGGGTGCGCCACGGCACGCAGGCGCAGCCAGTGGTAGCGCAGCGGGGCTTCGGCGGTGGGCGCCGGCATCCTACAGGTAACTGTTGAGGCTCTTCGTCACGTCGACGCGCAGGTCGTGGTGGACGAGCGGCTTCTCGACGAGCCAAGGGTAGGCGTCCTCGAGCGTCGGGAGCTTCGTGTTCTTGTAGAGGGTGCCAAGGGCGATGTCGTTGTGGCCCCACTTGAGCGCCATCTCGAACGCCTTTGCCTTGTCGGTCGGGTCCCAGTCGGCGGGCAGCTTGGTGGCCTGCTCCTTGTACCAGGCGTAGGTGTTGATTTTGTTGAAGGTGACACAGGGCTGCAGAATGTCGATGAGCGAGAAGCCGCGGTACTGCATGGCCTCCTTGATGGTCTCGGTGAGGTGCTTCGGGTCGCCAGCGCTGCTGCGGGCGACCATGCCGGCGCCGCACGCGATGGCGAGCGTCATCGGGTTGAGCGGCGCCTCGAAGTTGCCCTTCGGCGTCGTCTTGGTCTTGTGGCCGAGGTCCGTCGTCGGGCTCGCCTGGCCGGTGGTGAGGCCGTAAATCTGGTTGTTGTGCGCCAGCATCGTGATGTTCACGTTGCGGCGGGCGGCGTGCACGAGGTGGCCAACGCCGATGCCGTAGCCGTCGCCGTCGCCGGAGATGACGATGACGTCGTTCTTCGTGTTGGCCAGGCGGACCGCCGTTGCGATGGGCAGGGCGCGGCCGTGCAGGGTGTGGAAGCCGTACGCGTTGAGCCAGTGCGGCAGCTTCGAGGAGCAGCCGATGCCGGCGATGACGGTGACCTCATGCGGCTGCTTCTGCAAATCGACGAGGGCCTTCTTGAGCGAGTTGAGAATGCCGAAGTCGCCGCAGCCGGGGCACCAGTCGGGCTTGTTCTCCGTGTTGTAGTCCTTCATCGTGACCGGGGTCACGGGCAGTTGGGCAGACATCACTTGGCCTCCAGTTGGGCGTACGATTCGGTCGCGATGCTCATGACGTCGGTGAAGTTGGACTTCACGATCTTCATCACGTCGCGGTAGAGCTGGATGGGGTTGAAGGGGCGGCCGTCGATCTTGTGGATACGGGCGTCGCAGCCGCGCAGCAGCATCTCACGGATGAGCCCCTCGAGCTGGCCGAGGTGGTTCGCTTCCACCATGATGGTGTGCTTGCACTGTTCCAGCATGGCTTCGAGCGACTCCTTGGGGAAGGGCCAGATGTAGACGACGTGCAGGACATTCGCCTTGATGCCGGCGGCGTGCAGTAGCTTGAGCGACTCGATGGCGGGTCCCTTGGTGCCGCCCCAGCAGACGAGGGTGACCTGGCTCTGCTCGGGGTGCTTGTCCTCGACGACGACGCCGTTGGCCCAGGTGAAGAACTTGGGCGGCGGCAGCGCCTTGGCCATGCCGGCCATCTTCGCGAAGCGCTTGAGGTGGCGGTTCGTGCGGTTCGTCGGGTCCTCCGTGATGTCGCCGAAGCGGTCCTGCTCATCGGAAGCCATGGTGTGCATGCCGCCGGTCTGGCCTGGGATGGTGCGGGGCGAGACGCCGTCGGCGGTGAACTCGAGGCGAGGGAACTTGCGGTAGGACGGGTCCACTTTGGCCTCGCCTTCCTTCAGGAGCTTGCCGCGGTTGATGACCAGGCCCGTGGTGGTGTAGGGCTCCCAGGTCTGGTGGTGCTCGGCGAGGTTCTTGTCGGTCATCAAGAGGACCGGGACCTGGAACATCTCGGCGAGGTTCATCGCTTCGAAGGCACAGTAGAACGCTTCCTTGGTGTCTCCGGGGGCGATGACGAAGCGCGGGAACTCGTCCTGGCTGGCGTGCAGGAGGAAGCGCAAGTCGCCCTGGCCGCTCCAGGTGGGCAGGCCCGTCGCGGGGCCGGCGCGCTGCACATCGACGTAGACCATCGGGACTTCCGCGATGGCGGCGAGGCCGAGGCCTTCCACCATGAGCGAGAAGCCGCCGCCGGAGGTGCCGCAGGCGGCGCGCACACCGGCGTAGTTGGCGCCAATCGCCATGAGGCCGGCCGCCAGCTCGTCTTCGGTCTGCTTGGCGACGACGCCGTACGCCTCGCCGTGCTGGATGATGGTTTGGAGAATCGCGGTCGCCGGCGTCATCGGGTAGGCGGCGTAGAATTTGCAGCCGCCCTGGATGAGGCCGAGCGCGGTGGACTGGTTGCCCGAGATCATCATGCGCTTGGGGGCGTCCTTGTGCACCTTGACCGGGTGGACGACCTTGTCCGCGTAGTGCGTGGCGACGTAGTCGAAGCCGGACTTGGCGGCGGTGACGTTCATCGTGATGATGTCGCCGCCCTTCTTGCCGAAGGTCTCCTCGAGCCCTTCCTGGATGAAGTGGAAGGGGTAGCCGATGAAGCTCATCATCGCGCCGACGGCGACCGTGTTTTTCGTGATGGCGCCGCCCGCCGCCTCGGAGAGCTTCTTGAGAGGCACGTTGAGGAAAAGCACGCCGCGCTTGGTGGGTTCCGCGTAGGTCGCGGCAACGTCTTGGCCAGCGAAGGCCGCATCGTCGCCGTCGTACACCACGACGCCGCCCTTCACGACGTCCTTGATGTGGAGGTCGATGGTCTCCTTGTTGAGAGCGATGAGGCACTGCAGTTCAGGGTAGTAGCTGGTGATGTATTCGTCCGAGGCGGTAACGTGGATGGCGTTGTGGCCACCGCGAATCAGCGAGGGGTACTCGATGTTCGTGTAGACGTGCAGGCCGCCATGCACCAGGCACTTGGCCAGCAATTCGCCGCTCGACATGATGCCGAAGCCGGCCTCTCCACCAATCATCGCGGAAACGCGTCCCATGGCAGATGGGCCAGGGGGCGCGCTATGAAAAGGTATCCAGAAGGCAACAGGAGAAAACCGAGAAAAGGAAGGGAGGGGAAAGGGGGAGAGGGAAGGTCGGAGTGCGCCGGTTTAGGCGGCGGCGGGCGGCGCCTCAAAGTGGACGACCACATCGACGACGACGTTGTTGCCGTCGGCCAGGGCGGTCGGGCTTCCAACACCGTCCGAGATGACCATGATGAAGTATTGCTGGTCACCCACGGTCGGCACGAACACCGTGCCTGCGTTGCTGGTCACTTCGGTTCCGGCCGCGCTGATGGCGGTGCCGTCAGGGGCGCAGATGGCAATCTCAGCCTCGCCGGAGACAACCTTCGCTGTGATGTAGGAGGTTCCGCGCTCGGTGGTGAACTTGCGGTCGTCCGCCATGTTGCCGTTCACGAGCTCGTTGTCGGTGGGGCCCTTGCACTCGGTTGGGTCGCCGCCTGCCGTGGTGCCCGAGAGCTTGAACGGAACTCCGGCCAGGCTGTCCTGCAGGTTGATGAAGACGTTCGTGCGCAGCGTGGTGACGTCGCCGCGGACATCGATGCCGGAGACGGTGACATTCACGGGGCCGGCGCGGTCGAAGCTGTAGGTGACCGAGGTGAACACGCCGCCGGCAAAGAGGACGCCGGGCGGGTAGGTGCGGTTGGCGTCGGAGACCGTGATGGCGACGGCGGAGAGGCCATCGGCGTCCTGGTCCTTCGAGCCGACGGCGGAGAAGGTGAGGTTGCCCTTGTTGCGCGTCTCCTCCAGGATGAGCGCGGAAGTGGTCGGGGCGCCGGTCTCGTTCGTGACCGAGAGCACGAGGAGCGGGGGCAGGTTGGGGGTGGCGTTGACGATGGGCTTCGGGCCCTTCGTGCCGTTGACGGCCTTGCTGCCGGTCGAGGTGTTTGAGGGGTCCGTGGAGCTGGAGTCGTCGGAACCGCCGGAGCAGCCCGCAAGCGACATCGCAACCACCAGGACCAGCGAGAGTACGAAGGTGCCGCGCATGGTCTTCAAACCCTGGGGAGCGGGCAAGCATAAAAAGATTATCTGGAGCGCTGGCTTGATTCAGGTGCTCCTTCTCTTCGCAACCCCCAAGAACAGGACTCCTGTCGGCCGCACGATGACAACCCCGGCCGCACTGACATCGCCCCCGGCTCCAGCCGCTGGGCCGGTCCTTCCAAAATGGTCCGTGGAGATGGAGGCGCAGATCGCGGCGGAGTTGGCGGCGCGCCCCATCCCGTTCATCGGCGACGGCAAGAAGCCGGTCTGGACCATCGACACGCCGCCGCCCTACCCGTCGGGGAAGTGGCACATCGGCGCCGTCGCGGGCTACTCGCTCATCGACATGATTGCCCGCGCCAAGCGGATGGAGGGTTTCGACGTTCTGTTCCCGTGGGGTGTGGACCGCAACGGCATCAACATCGAGCTCACGTTGGAGAAGAAGTCCGGCAAGCGCATGCAGGACTACCCCGGCGGCCGCGCCGCATTCAACGCCGCCTGCGCCGTCGAGATTCAGCAGTACAGCGACGACATGGTGCGCATCGCGCAGCGCGTCGGCCTCAGCGCCGAGTACAGCGGCCCGCACAGCTACGCCACCGACGCTCCGGAGTACCGCGCCTTCAGCCAGGCCTGCTTTCTCGACCTCTTCGCGAAAGGGCTCATCGTCGAGGATCTGCGCCCGAACGCCTACGACCCCAAGCTCGGCACTGCGATCGCCGACGCCGACATCTTCTACGAGGAGCGCAAGACGCGGCTCAACGACGTCCAGTGGACCGTCAAGGAGACGGGCGAATCCATCGTCATCTCCACGACGCGCCCCGAACTCATCGCCGCCTGCCGCGCCGTCCTCGTCCACCCAGACAACGCCGCCACGAAGCATCTCGTCGGCAAGCACGCCATCCTCCCCGCCGGGGTCCACGGACGAGCGGCCGGCGACGATGTGGTGCCGATTCGCGCCCACCCTCACGTCAAGGTAGACTTCGGTTCCGGCATCATGATGGTCTGCTCGTACGGCGACCAGGCGGACGTCGGCCTGTTCCGCGAACTCGAGCTCGAGCCCATCGCCGCCATCGGCATGGATGGCAAACTGCAGCCTGTCGCGGGGCCCCTCGCCGGCCTCAAGGTCGAAGAGGCTCGCAAGAAAGCCATCGAAATCCTGGAGGCCGCCGGCCTCATGGCGGGCCACAAAGAAGTGGACCAGAAGTTCCCCAAGTCGGAACGCTCCGGCGCCGCCGTCGAACTGATTCTTCTCAAAGAATGGTACGTCAAGCAGACGCATGCGACCTCCGACCTGCGCCGCCTTGCGGGTGAGATGGAGTTCCACCCACCCAAGCACCGGCAGCTCCTGCTCGATTGGATTGACACCGTCACCATCGACTGGCCGATTTCCCGCCGGCGCTGGTACCACACGGAAATCCCGCTCTGGCACGTCGTGGACGCCGCAGGCAAAGAGACCAACGCCGTCGTTGTGCCACCGTCGAGCCAGCAGGCTGCAACCTACTTCCGCCCCTGGACGGAGCAGCCGCCGGCCGGAAGCCGCGTCCTGCATCGCATCACGCGCGCTGACCTCGGCGACGTTGCCGGCTACCTCGCCAAGAACAACGGTCACACAATCGTCGGCGAGCAGAAGGTGTTCGACACCTGGATGGACTCCTCCGTGTCGAATCTCTACATCCTCAAGGACCACCGCAACAAGCCGTGGGCGAAGGACTTCGTCTGCTCGGTCCGCCCGCAGGGCCGCGACATCGTGCGCACCTGGCTCTACTACACGACGCTCAAGTCGTACCTGCTCCACCACGCCACCGGCAAGGTCCCGGAACGCGCCTTCCAGCACGCCTGGATCACCGGCCTCGGCATGGACAAGCAGGGCCGCAAGATGAGCAAGTCCCTGGGCAACGTCATTGACCCCGACGAGGTCATCAAGAAGGTCGGCAGCGACGCCTTCCGGCTCTGGATCGCCGGCGAGTCCACCGTCGGCGACGACTTCCGCATCAACGAGGAGAAAATCGCGGGCATGGGCAAGTTCCTGCAGAAGCTCGCCAACGTCTGCGGTTTCGTCGGCCGCTTTGCGCAACCGTCGTCGCGGCCCGCCAAGCTCGCGCCTGCCGACGAGTGGATTCTGGGCGAACTCGACGCCGTCGTCGCCTCCGCCACCGCCGCGTACAAGGAGCTGGATTTCTTCACGCCCGCCAATGGCGTGCGCTCGTTCGTCTGGAACACCTTTGCTCCGCACTACTTGGAGATGGTGAAGGGGCGCGCCTACCTCGGCGACCCGGCCGCTTGCTGGACGCTGCATCACGTCGTGCGAACTGTGCTGCGCCTGTTGGCCCCCATCGCGCCGTTCTCCAGCCACTGCTACACGAAGGCGGTCTACGGCGCCGAGGTCCACCACGAGCGCTTCCCCGCGCCGCTCGGCCTTGCCGCCGCGCCGGCGCTGACGGAGGCGGTCGTCGCCTTCAACTCCGACGTCTGGAAGCGCAAGCAGGAACAGACGCTCAGCATGAACAGCCCCATCGCGGGCATCGCCCTCCCCGCGGCGCTCGAGGGCATGCGGCCCGAATTGACCGAGATGCACAAGCTGCAATGACGAGCCGCGCCCGGTTCGGCATCCTGCTGGCGTTTGGTGCCTATGCGTCGTGGGGTTTGCTCTCGCCCGTGGGCAAGCACCTTCTTGCCGACTTCCATCCTCTGGGGCTCAACGCGGTCCGGTTTGCCATCGCGACGCTGGTCCTCATGCCGTTTCTTGGCCGCCATGGAATCCGTGACTCCTTCCGGCTTCTGCGCAATCCGAAGGTGCTCTGGGTCAATCTGCTCGCCAACGTCAGCCTAACGCTCTTCCTCTACAGCCTCACCACGCTGCCCGCAACCTTTGCGACACTCGGCTTCTACACGGCGCCGCTCTGGACTGCCGTTCTGGCGCGGATGCTGCTTGCGGAACGGGTCGGATGGTCGTTCGCTCCTGCCGCGGTCGGCCTCCTCGTCGGAGGTTACGTTGCGCTGTTTGGCCTTGCGGCACCGGCCAGCGGCTTCAGCGCGGTCGGCATGGCGCTTGCGGTTGGCTCCGCCATTGTCTGGGCCTACTACACGGTCGCCCTGCGCCGCGCCGCACCGGACATCCCGCTCAAGCCGCTCATGGGGGCATCGTTCCTGCTCGGAACCCTCTACTTCTACGGCCTCGCCCTGGTTGTCGAAGGGCCGCCCGCCCTTTTGCAGCAGGACGTGGCCACTTGGGGGTGGATGGCGCTCTACGTCGCCTTCCCGAGCCTCGCCGCTTTCATCCTGTTCAACGCCGCCCTGCAGCGCGCCCCGGCCGGCCAGGTCAACCTCCTGGTGGGGGCGGAACTGGGATTCACCGCGCTCTTTGCTTGGCTGTTGTTTGGCGACCAATTCTCTCCGCAGCAACTCATCGGGCTGGGCGTTGTCCTCGCCAGCGTCACGGCGTATCTCTGGGTGCAGAGCCGTGCCGTCAAGGCTTGACGGGGCGCGGGCCGGTGACGATGCGGCGCAGCTCGCGTGCCATGAGCGCCAGGAAGATGAACGCGATGTTCGCTTGCGCCAAGCCGCGCCAGACCGTCACGCCCGCCGCCTCGACGGGCCATGCGGTGGCCGCCGCCCACGCGCCCGAGCGCGACCAGTCCGCATGCAGCCAGACCAGGACGAGCAGCATGAACGCAATGGCGAGGCGCATGTAGAGCGCCGCGCGCCGGTAGTGGCCGAACGCTTCGTGCTGGAATCGACCAATGTCGCGCAAGGCCAGCACGCCGAGCACCGCACAGGATGCTCCCAACGCCACAACGGGCGCGACAAGCCAAGACACGGCCCTCCAATCGCGTAGCGTCTCTTGACGTTTGCCACCCCAAGCCCCAAATGAGGGCCCCCCGTCGAAGCGGCCGTGTACATGGACGTGGAGTGCCCGAAGTGCGGCGACATGGCGACCCACGACGTTCCGGCGCGCGAAGCGGGACGCACCGACTACCCGGTCACCTGCCCGTCCTGCAAGGTCGGCTTCGAGCTCTGGCTCGACCCGCAGTTTTTCATGATTCCATAGAGCGCAGCAGCGCTGGCGCTGAACCCGCAGAAAACGGCGGGGTCAGGTTCGGCTGCTTGCCATGGCCCGCAGCGCATCCGCAAACGCCTCGACTTCGGCCGCCGTGTTGTAGAGGCCGAGCGTCGCCCGCGTGGCGCCAGGAATCTCGACGTTCTGGCCGCGGTCGGCAGCCTTCGTCCATGCCGGGGTCTCGCCAAGCTCGAGGAGATGGTTGAGGAGCGGCTGCGCGCAGAAGCAGCCGTTGCGGGTGGCGATGGCGTGTTCCCGGTCGAGCCGGACCGAGACGTCGCCGTGCGTCGCGCCCCGCATCGTGAAGGCGAACACGCCCACCTTGTGCGGCGCCGCCTGCTCGCCCGTGGGCCCAAGCAGCCGGACGCCAGCCTCTTCCAGTTCCGCGAACCGGCGCAGGGCGAGGCGGACCAGCTCTTCCTCGTGGTCGCGCACCGCGTCCATGCCGATGCGGTCGAGGTAGCGAAGGGCGGCGGCGAAGGCGATGGCGCCGACGATGTTGGGAGTCCCTGCCATGTGCCGCTCCGGTCCGCCCTTGAACGCGACGTCGTGGCGCGTCACCCAGCGCACCGTGCCGCCGCCGGGCATGTAGGGTGGGGCCTCGTCGAGCAGGTTGCTTGGAGCGGCGAGGAAGGCGGAGCCGAAGGGGGCGTATGCCTTGTGGCCAGCACCCGCAATCAAATCGAGATGCTCGGGATGGTCCATCGGCTTCGCGTCGATGGGGGCGTGCGCCAGAAGTTGCGCAGCATCCACCAGAATGAGCGCGCCGTTGTCGTGCGCGAGGCGGGCCAGTTTGTGGATGGGCGGCATGAGGCCAGTCACGTTGCTGGCACCGGTCACCGTCAACAGCTTGACGCGGTTTTTCTGCAGCTGTTGCTCCAGGCTGTCGAGAAGCAGGCGTCCTTCTCCGTCCACTTCGGCGTGCAGGGTTTTGCCGCGGCGGCGGTGCGGCAGGTCGTTGGAGTGGTGCTCCGCGAGCGTCGTGAGCGTGGTGCCGCGCCGGCCAGCCAGGAGGTGGGCGGCAAGGTCGAGCACCTGCGTCGTGTTGTGGCCGAGGACGACCGGCTGCGTCTCGGGATCCGCCCCGACAAAGCGTCCCATCGTTTCGCACGCCGCTTCGAAGTCGGCGCTCGCTTCCTGGCTCAACGTGTGGTGGGCGCGGTGGACGTTGGCGTAGCGGGTCGAGCAGAACGTGGCGACCTCGTCAAGCACCGGCTGCGGGGCGTGCGTGCTCGCGCCGTGGTCCAGGAAAATGAGCGGGCGCAGTTTGCCGTCGGCGGTGCGGATGCGTCGGCGCGTGATGGGGAAATCGGAGCGGACGCGGCGCCAATCGCTTGCCACGCCAGCCCGATACTCCTCTGGGGGATAGTGGCTTGCCCGTCTATGGACGGGTTGGCGCGGACAACTCTTGGGAGCACCGCCAAATAGCGGCCCCCGGTGGCTCGGCCCATGAGCGAGGCGGTCATCGAGGTCGAAAATTTGGAGAAAACCTACCCGGACGGCACCTCCGCCGTGAAGGGCATCAGTTTCACCGTCCGGCGCGGCGAAATCTTCGGTTTTCTCGGCCCCAACGGGGCGGGCAAAACCACGGCGATGCGCATCCTCGGCACCCTGCACCACGGCACCGCCGGCTCCGCCCGCATCCTCGGCCTCGACGTCAACTCGGAAGGCAAAGCGATTCGCCAACGCATCGGCTTCGCCATGCAAGAAGTCGGCATGGATGGCCTCGCCACCGCGCACGAGATGCTCACCCTGCACGCCAAACTGTACGGTCTGGGCGCCAAGGAGGCCAAGGCGAAAGCGACCGAGATGCTTGCCACCTTCGACCTTGCCAACGAGGGCAACCGCCGCGTCACCAAGTTCTCGGGCGGGATGCAGCGTCGCCTCGATTTGGCGGTCTCCCTCATCCACACGCCGGAGGTTCTCTTCCTCGACGAGCCCTCCACCGGCCTCGACCCCAAATCGCGCAGCGACCTCTGGCGTGTCCTGCGCCGCCTGCGCGACGAGGAGGGGCTCACCATTCTCATGTCCACCCATTACATGGACGAAGCCGATGCTCTCTGCGACCGCATCGCCATCATGAACAAAGGCGTCATCGCCGCGATCGACACTCCCGCAACCCTGAAGCGCGCCGTCGGCTCGGATACGGTGCGCGTTACCCTGAGCGACACGCTCACACCCAAGCAGGAAGAGGGGCTGAAGAAGGCGTTCCGCCCGGGCAACGTCAAGCAGGCGAACGGCCACATCGACATCCGCGTCAAGAACGGTGCTGGCGCGCTGGTTCCCGCCTTGCGCATCATGGATGACCTCGGCATCCAAGTGAGCGAGACGAAAGTGCTCACGCCGACCCTGGAGGACGTGTTCCTGCTCCACACCGGCGCCCGATTCGATGAAGCGGAGGCCAAGCCGGCCGACGCCGCGGCCGGACCCAAAAAGGGACGCAAGAAGCGCGGCAAGAACGCCGACAATGCCGACGCAGAGCCGACCGGGGCGGTGGCCGCATGAGCGCCCTCCGCACCTTCGGCATCCTTTACATGCGCAACATCCGGCAGATTCCGCGCATCCCCGTGGTCCTCGTCTTCGGCATCGTCATGCCGGTCATCCAGCTCCTGCTCTTCGGGAACATCTTCTCGGCGATTGGCGACAACCCGGGCTTCCAATTGGCGTTCCCCAAGGTCGAGTACCTCACCTACCTGGCCCCCAGCATCATCATGCTGACCACGTTCCTTGGCATGGCCAATGCCAGCGCCGCCCTGCTGTCGGACCTGCGCACCGGCTACTTCGACAAACTGCGCACGACGCCAGCGAAACCGGGCGCCATCATCGTTGCCCGCCTTCTTGCCGAGATGACCCGCGTCACGGGGCAGGCGCTCATCATCCTGGGCCTCGCGCTGCTCGCCGGCGGTGAGGTCGCCTCCGGATTCCTCGGGGGTGTCGCGATGGTCGTGCTCTGCGTGCTCTTCAGCGCCTGCACGGTCGGCCTGCTCGTCACGGCGCTCAGCATGAAGACGAAGTCGGACCAGGCGACGCAGTCTGCCTTCCCGCTCTTCTTCATCTTGATTTTCTTGTCGAGTGCCTACGTCCCGACGGATCAGATCAAGAACGACATCATCCGCACCATCATCAAATTCAACCCGGTGGATTTCCTGATCCAAGCGGTGCGCGAACTGATGGTCGGCGTCAACAACAACGGTGTCATGGAAGCCTCCTGGCCCGTCGACAAGATTGGCATCGTGCTTGGTGCATCTTTCCTCGCCGCCCTCCTCCTCGGGCTGCTGAACCGGAAAGTCTACCGCACCAGCATCGAAGGCAACTAAGACGAATCCGCCCGACGGCGGACAAGCAACACCGCCAGCGCAAGCGCCGCCAAGGCAAGCGGAGGCAGAGGCACAACTTCGCTGCCTTTCGTGGACTCCGCGCCCAACGGTTCGAGGAGGCCCCGCCCGTCGAAGCGGAGCGGGTTGGCGTCGTAGGCTTGGAGCCAACCGTAGGACTCGCTCGATGTGGCCCGGACGAGGACGAAGACCAGGCCGCCAGCTTCCGCCAGGTCGGCACGCTCCGATTCAGTCGGCTCTCGCGCCATGCTCGCGGTGAGGCTGAACGGTTTGACGATGCGGTGGGCGATAGCGTTGCGCGGCTCCCCGGAGGGCTCCACACTGTAGGTTGCGGGATTCAGTTGGTCATCCGGAGTGATGCGAACGGGGGATGGCTGCGAGAGGGACATCCAGGCCGGCGCTTTCGTGCTGAAGGTGATGATGACGTCCTCGATGGGCGGCATGGCTTCTGCGGTGCAGGGCAGGTCGCTCCAGCCCCAGGTGACCGTTCCGTACAGAATCCGTTGGTTCGCAGGAAGCGCAAGGCAGCCCTGCAGCTCCGCAGTTCCATTCTCATTGTCCACGAAACATCGTCCCTCTGGCTCCTCTGCGATGTCAAGGAAGAGTTCAGGCACGAGAGTGCCGCTGCAGGCCGACGTGGCAGGCACGGCCGCAAGCGCGATGACGAAAAGGATAGCGTTGCGCAACGGAACACCCACGCGCCGCAAGCCTGCGGAGCCTGCTTCAAGATTGTGGTGCGCTATTTCGGGAGCGGGTGGTCGCCATCCACGGTGAAACGCCAGCCCGGGCTGGGCTCGAAGTTGTAGAAGTTGTGCACGATGGCCTGCGTCTTCTGCGACAACGTCAAGCCGCAGCCGAAGGTGCCAGGCACCTTGCAGAGCGGGTGGGGGCCGCCGAAGAAGCGGTAGCTCACGCCATCGGCGAGGATGTCCTCCTCGTTGGCCGCGAGGACGGTGGCGTTGAGGTAGGCGAGCGCCGGGCTGGAGATGGTCTCGCGGTAGCCGTAGAAGTCGTTGGTGCCGGTGTGCACCGCTTCCCAGATGAGTTCCCCGCCGGCGGGCTGCGTCTGCTCCCAGATGAGTTCGCCCTGGCTCCATTGCGGAAGGACGGTGAACGTGATGGGCCAGATGCCCTCGCTGGAGGTGGCATCGGCGAGCGGCCCAAGGATGGTGCAGCCGACGCTCGTCGCGAAGACGGCGACGCCGCATTCCAGGTAGCCGATGTAGGAGAACGCCTCGACGAACGCGGCGGTGGCGGGGTTGGGCTCCAGCAGGACGCGCAAAATGGGCGGTTCGTCCACGCCCGCCACCACCTCCGTTGAGGTCTGGCCGGGGGCGAAGCCGTTGCGCTCGACGTTGACGAAGTAGGTGCCCGGTTCCAGTCCGGAGAAGCCGAAGGCGCCGTTCTCGAGCGTTGTGACCGTCTCGGTCTGCCCGCTCAGGCTCACGATGGCGTTGGCGATGGGGACGACGCCGGGATCGACGACGACGCCGCGGATGACGCCGGTGGAGGCGGTCGCTTTGACCTCGACGCCCTCAAGGGACGTGGAAGCATCGCTTGCTTCCGATTCGGTCGCGGCACAGCCCGCAAGCAGAAGGAGGGGCACGACGGCCCCGGCCACCCAGCGCATGCCTCGTCAGCCGGGTAGCCCCGTTTGGACCTTTCGCCCGCGGGGCCCCGGGTGGTCCCGCCAATCGGTGCGCGCCAACGAGTGGACCAGTCCGCTCAAATCCCGTGTCCTGCTGCTGCATCCGATGAGCCTCGTCGAAGAGGAGTGGGGCGGCCCAACGGTCTTCAAGGACCTCGGCAAGATTGATTTCGACTACATCCCGGACGAGCTGCCCGGCCGCGAGACGGAACTGAAGGCGCTCGCCGCCATCTACAAAGGGCTCATGCTGGGCGCCAACCGCGAACACGCCCTGGTGTGGGGCCCCGTCGGCGTCGGCAAAACGGCGTTGGCGGAGCGCTTCGCGCGCGACCTCTCGGCCGCCCTGCAGCGGCAAGGCAAGCGCCTCGAGCACGTGCGGGTCAACTGCCGCAAGCTCAAGTCCGCTGGGCTCGCCATGCTCGCCATCCTGAACAAGTTCGACGCCAACTACCCGGAGCGCGGCTTCGCGGTGGGCGAAATGCTGCGCGACCTGCGGCGCCACCTGGAGCGGCGCCAGGCCCACCTCGTTGTCATCCTCGATGAGGTGGACGCCCTGCTGCGCAGCGACGGCAGCAACCTGGTGTACGACCTGACCCGCCTCAACGACGAGGCGGGCCCCACCTGGTGCGGCGTCAGTCTTCTGATGGTGAGTCAGGAGAACGTTCTGCCGCTCCTGGATGCGGCGGCGCTCTCCACGTTCAAGCAGACCAATGTCGTGGCCGTGGGAGGCTACGGTGCGCCGCAGCTTGTGCCGATTGTCCAGCAGCGCGTCGCGCTCGCCTTCCGGCCCGGTGCCGTTGACGGCGACACCGTCTATCTCATCGCCGATGCGGCTGCGGCGCAGAATGGCAACGCACGCTTCGCCATCGAAGTTCTGGGGAAGGCGGGGCACCTCGCCGACGGCGCCGGCGCCGAACGCGTGGATGGCGAGCATGTGCGCTCTGCGCAGGGCGATACGCACGCCTACATCACGACGGCGAAGCTGCAGAGCCTGCCGCGCCACGTCCTTCTTGCGCTTCTCGGGCTGGCGCGCCGGCTGAAACGGGGCGACGCCTACACGACGACCGGGGCGGCGGAGGAGGCGTACAGGCTTGCCTGCGAGGAGTTCGGTGAGGCGCCGCGGGCCCACACGCAGTACTGGAAGTACGTCAACCAGCTCAAGGAAGGTGGCTTCATCGTCGGCCGCCTGTCGGGAAAGGGGACAGCAGGCACGACGCAGTTTCTCTCCATTCCCGACGCCCCCGCGGCGCAAGTCGAGGCGCGCGTCGTGCAACTCCTTAATGCGCCAAGCGCCAACTCTTAATCAATTCCTGACTCAGGGGGGCTGAGCATGCCGTCGCGCTTGGTCTACGCATCGTCGCGCAAACTCATCGAGCAGTTGGCGGGCCATGTCAAGACCCTGCACGCGGAGAACCGCTCGGTCCTCCTCATCACGACCCGCGACCCAGCGTCGCTCATGCTGCGACGCTTCAAGGAAGCGGGCGTCAACCTCGATCGTCTCTTCATCATCGACGCCGTCGGCACACGGGCGGGAGCGGAGTGGACAAACGACCCAGAACATCTGATGTACCTCTCGACGCCCAACCAGCTCGAGCTCATCGCGATGCGCGCCGAGAAGGCCATCCGCCAGAAAGCGGAGGGCATCCCGCACGTCCTCATCTGCACCTGCAACTCCTTCGCCCTCTACAATGCTCCGGAAGCGCTCGAGGAGTTGGTGCGCTACACACTGCACAACCTGGTGCGCCCGAAGGCGTGGATGGACTTCGTCGTCGAGGAGGATGCGCCAATCGACGCCGGCCTGAAGGGCTTCCTCGAGTCGTTCATCGAGGGTCGGGCCCGGCTGGCCTGACCGGCCCGGCGAGGCCAGGGTCGGGCAGGCGCGCCACGCCGTCGAAGTGGTGCGCGAGGGCGGACTCCAGGCCCTCCCCGGTCGCGCTGTTGAACACCATCGCCCCGGTGATGTCGCGTGAGCGCAACTGGTTGACCATGGTGTGCGTCCACTCGGCGACGGCCTCCAAGCCGTTGTGGTCCGCCAGGCTGGAGAGGCAGTCGACGACGAGCCAGCGGCCGCCGCGCGCCATCTGCGCCTGCGCCCGGAGCGCCATCGCTTCCAGGAGGTTGGGGGACTCGAGGTACGTGGTCGCGCTGTCCGACGGGGGGCGGGCGGCGGTGAGGGCGGTAACGCAGTCGACGATGTGGACGTTCTCGATGCGGTCGAGCGCGAGGGCGGCGCGAAGCGCTGCCGAGGTCTGCGACGCCGCGACGATGATGCCCGGGCCGCGCTGTGCCAGCGCCCGGATGGTGCTGTTGAGCGCCAAGCTGGAGTCGCCTTGGACGAGGTGGATGGAGCCGTCCGGCCAGGCCGCCCCGGCGTGAACCTTCGGACCCGTCTCCACCAACACACACCGCGAACGCATTCCCCATTTATGGCCATTGGTCCGCCTTTTATATTCTGGCCGAAGTCGCGGCACTGTCCCCCAAGTGTCACGCCCCATTCGAGTCTTGGTTCCGGCGCTGGATGGTGCAGCGTCGGCGGTGGCCCTCCACATTCGCAGCCTGCAGGCTGCCGGGCAAAGCGTCCTGTACCTTGCCGCCGACCGGCCGCAACGGCAGCTTGTTGCCTCCTTCGAAGGGGCTGGAGTGGATGCAGAAAAAGTGGAGGTCCTCGACGTGGTCACCTGCATGGATGGCCGCGTCCCCTCCGTCAAACCGGCCCGCACCACGTTCCTCCCATCCCCGACCATGCTGGAGATGATGGCAATGCGGCTCGAGCAGATGGCAAGCCGCATGACGAGCCCGGTCGTCGTCGTGGACTCCCTCAACACGCTGGCACTCTACAATGGCCTTGGCGCCGTCCAGGAATTCAGCCACTACCTCGCCAACCGTCTGCGCACACGCTCCATCGCGGGCGACTTCATCATCCGTGACGGCAAAGATGGCAAGAGCCTCCAAGAAATGGTCGCCACCTTCACCGACGAACGCCTCCTCCTTACAGGTGCTCCATGAAACTGCAACTGGCCGTTCTGGCCCTCTTCGCACTGATGACTGCCCCCGTTTTGGCCGACGATGTCGCTCCCGAAGCGCTCGTGACCGGTGTCTTCCTCGACGCCTTCGTGCCGGTCCCGCTCGACACGTTGGTGTTGAACGACGACGGCTGCGCATCGAGTCCAGGCGCTTCGCTCGCGGAAGTCGGAGTTCTGAGTGTGGATGGAGCGGGAACATCGTTCCACTGGAGCGAAGATGACTCCCCCGATTCCGGCATCCCCGGCGTTCCCAGCGTTCCCTCCCTCACGCCGCCGGGCCAGCCGGCTGGCTACCTCGTGCGCAGCTGCGCCAGCGTCAGCTTCACGATGCCCATTCCGCCCAGCACCGATCACGTCCATCTGCGCTTCGACGCCAGCCGCGAAATCGCTTGCGCGTCCACGAACGTTCTCTGCCCGCGTTTTGCCCAGCGGCTCATTCTCACGAGTCCGGGTGGAGCAGCGCTCGCAGGGGATTACTTCAACTTCACCGACGGCGCTTACGCGGCTCGCCCCATTGACCTACCCGCCTACCGCCCGGCCGGGCTCCTCAATCTCTCCGCTTCCTGGTTCTTCCAGGACATCAGCTCCAGCGTGGACCCCTCCGCCGTGGGCATTCGCCCCAACGGGGCCTCCTATGCCAGCGCCATCTCCCGGCCCGTCGTGGAGTTCTCCAGCATCCCGGTCGCCAACGCCGCCGTGGAGACGCAGGAGCGGCGCGCCGGCTCGCAGGTGTTCAACGACATCCTCGTCTCCGTCTCCATCGCCGCCCCGACGGTGGCGGAGGGCCTTGGCACCGACCTGCGCATGCGCTTCGACCCGCAGGTCGTCTTCAGTGAGTTGCGCGCCCCCGACGGCGCCGTTCTCACCGAAGCGGTCACGCGCAGCAACGACGGACCGAACGGGTTCGACCGCTCCAAAATTCTCGTCGAGCGCACGGCCGAATTCACCCAGATCACCGTCCCGGGCCAGCTCATCCGCGAGCATGGCGCCGGCACCTACACGCTGGTGGAGACGCTCGAACTGCCGCTCTCCAACGTGCCGGCGCTCATCCCGTTTGCCGCCCTGCTGCTGGTCGTCCCGGTTCCCTTCGCCATTGTCGCGGCGCGTCAGGCGCATATTTTCGAGCGCGAGGCGTTCGGCGGTTTCCGCGCTTCGGCGCGCAACCTGCGCGTCGCCCTGGCGCTCATCTCGCTCTACTACCTCGCCGTCGTCGGAGGCGCCCTCCTGGGCGGAGGCGCCGCCGAGATGACGACCCTCCCGCTCAGCGTGACGGGCCTCTTCCTCTACTTGCAGTTGGCGCTTGCCGCGCTCTCTTTCGCAGCGCTCTACTTGGTGGCACGAGCCCTCTACCGCATCACCGTACCGCCGCCCCTGCCAAACGAGTCCGACGCGCCATGAGCCACGTCCCCGATTTCCAAACCCTCGTGGAGTCCGCAACGGACGTTCTCTACACGGTGGACGCAAAGGGCAATGTGACCTACGTCAACGCCGCCGTGCAGACGATGTTCGGGTGGCGGCCCGAGGAGACGTTGGGGAAGAGTCTGTTCCTCTTCGTCCACCCCGACAGCCACACCGAGGTGAAACACCAGATTGCATCGCGCACCACGGGGGCGAGCGAGGTTGCGCAGTACGAGGCAAAAGAGGGGTCCGCAAGGACGGCAGCGGCTTCTGGATGGAGGTACACTCCCGCGCTCAGCGCAAAGAGGGGGTGGTCACGGGCCTGCAAGGAATCATCCGCGACATCACCGCGCGCAAAAAGGTCGAAGAGGCCGTGAAGGCAAGCGAGGCGCGCTACCGCAACCTCATCCAGGACGCGGTGGACGTCATCTACTCGCACGACCTGCAGGGCCGTTTCCTTGAGGTGAACGAGACCGCTTTGCGCATCTATGGATACAGCGCGGACGAGTTCGCCGCCATGAACATCCGCGACCTGGTCCACCCCGACGACCTGTCCACGGCGACTGCGGCGCTGCGGGCCAAGGCGGCCGGGACGGTGGAGCGCACCGGGCCGTACGAACTGCGCTCCCGCACCAAGGCGGGCGAAACCGTCTGGCTCGAGGTGACGACGCGCATCCTGGCGGAGGCAGGCCAACCGGTCATCCAGGGCATCGGCCGCAATGTGACCGCGCGCCGCCAGGCCGAGTCGAGCCTGGAGTTCCTGAAGCAGACTTTGCCGCTCCTGCAGGGCAAATTAGTGGACGATGGGTTGCGCATCCTCCTCGAGCGCATCGCCACGGTGGCAGGTTGGCCCTACGCGGAAGCTTGGGTGCCCGACAGCAAGGGGACCTTGAGCGCCTCGCCCGCGTTCTTCGCAGCCCGGCCCGGTTTCGAACGGCTGCGCAAACTCACGGAAAAAATCGCCTTCCAGCGCGGCGAAGCGGTGCTGGGGCGGCTCTGGGTGCAACCGGAGAGCCAATGGATCCCCGACATCCAGAAGGAGCCCGGCGTCGTGCGCGGCGCAGCAGCACGGGCGGCCGGCTTGAGCAGCGTCGCCGTGGTCCCCGTCCTCGATGGGACGCGGTTCGTCGCCGGGCTCGCTTTCTTCGGCACCGTTCCGCGCTCCGACGATCCGCAGTGGCTGCAATTGGCCGAGCGCGCCGCCGTCGTTGCGGCCCCGTTTTTCGCGCGCAGCCAGAGCGAGGAAATGCTGGCGCGCCACATCGAATTCACCACCGCGCAGTTCACCGCCAGCCCGGTTGCCCTCGTCATCGTGGACGCGGAGGGCGCGGTCGTCGCGGCCAACCCCAAAATGGCGGCCCTCTGCGGCACCCGGGTCAAGGAGGGTGCCCACGCAGTCTTCGACCTGAGCGGGCGCGTTGCAGAGCGCATGGAAGATCCGGTGCGCTTCACGGAACGGGTGCGCGACATCTACATGTCGCCCGATGAGAGGCTGCGCATCGATGGCGTGGAGCACGACCGGCTCGGGCACGACCTGCTCGGGACGGATGGGAAGAAGCTTGGGCACGTTCTCTACCTGCGCCCCAAAGCGGCGACCGATGCTCCTCTGTCGCGGCCGCGCACCAAGAAATCGTAGCTGTTCCGCGGCGACACGATGCGGTCCCCCATCCGGTCCTCTTCGGCAACCGGATGGTCCGACCGCTTCGCGGTCTGAAACGGATCGTCTTCGCTCTGCTCAGACAATCCGTTCCCCATCCGGTCCTCTTCGGCAACCGGATGGTCCGACCGCTTCGCGGTCTGAAAC
>JBBSVM010000003.1:0-73509 GCA_038046785.1 Thermoplasmatota archaeon | reverse complement strand
GGATCGTCTTCGCTCTGCTCAGACAATCCGTTCCAACGTCTCGAGCTGGAAGCCGTCCGGCTTGACTTCGTAGGTGCTCACACCGATGCCGACGGTGCGGTTCTTCACTTTCTTCACCATGAAGAAACGCTCGAACGTGGTGCCCTTGCGGGTCACCTCCAGTTCGATGAGGCAGTCCGCAAGCAGCTCCATGCGCCGCTCGGTCGTGGCGCCGTGCGCGCCTTTGGAGAGCACCAGCAGGAGCAGGCCGCCGTTCTTCGAGTTGGCCGCCTTGAGCGCCGTGAGGGCGGAGACGACCTGGTCCACCGGGTAGAGGTTGAGGAAGAAGTCGAGGGAGTGGATGACGACGCGGTCGGGGGTGCGCAGTTTGCTGTAGGGTTCAAGCAGGCGGCCCAGGTAGTCGGTGCGCGACGTGACGGCGGGGGCCGGCAGGTCGCCCGAACCCCAGCCCGGCGTTGGGCGTTTGAGGAGGTCGTTGCTGCTGGTGCCCTCCACCAGGTCGCGCGGGTCGAAGCCGCGGCGCGCCGGCGCCGGGGCGTTGGCGTCTTTGGGGCGGTCCATCTGCTTCTGTTGCGCCTCCATCATCGCTTCGGCGAAGTCCGACTGCAGGTCGACAATCTGGACACCGGAGAAATCCCATTTTGCGGCGCGCACGGCGCCGTCCACCTCGTTGGCGGACTCGTCGGTGGTGACGAAGAGGCCGCGTTCGCGGGCGTGCCCCTGCGCGAACTGCTTGGCGAAAATCTCTGAGCCGGAGCCGACGGGGGCGAGCAGGAGCGTGGTGAAGCCTTTGGGGAGTCCGCCTTTCAGGAAAGTGTCGAGGGCGGCGAGGCCCGTGCTGACGCCGTCGCTCAAACCTTGGCCTCCCCGAACTTCTTCAGCAGGGGAGCGAGGCTGATGCCGTATTCGCTGAGGTCCATCATGAATTTCGCCCGGCTGTGCTCGGTGCCGCGCATCTTGATGACTTGGAGGGTGCGCACCAGGTCGTTGTTGCGTTCCATCTCGCTAAGGAAAATGATGCCGTCCCCGATGAACTCCTCGACCCCGAACATGCTGTACTTCAGTTCGCGCGGCGGGGTCTCGGAGGTGAGGATCGTGGTGCAACCAAGCGACGAGAGCGTCAGGCCCAAGCGGAAGATGAAGTCGCGAATCTTGCCCGGCGATTCGAGGCGCTGGCAGATGGCGGTGATGGAGTCCACGACGAGGCGCTTGATCTTGTACTGCTTGACAATGCCCTCGAGCGCCTCGATGAGCGCGTTGCCGTCCACCTGCTCGTTGCCGCCCCCCATGCCCATGCGCTGCAGGACGGCGCGCAAATCGAGAAGACGGATGCGGCCGTCCTTGAAAGTCTCCGGTTTGATGAACTGGTACTCCTGGGCGTTGCGTTCCAGGATGGCGACCGGTTCCGTGACCGAGAGGAAGAGGCCGTTCTCGCCCGACTCGGCGCCGTGCGCGAGGAACTGCAGGGTGAGCGTGGTCTTGCCCATGCCCGAGCCGCCAGCGAGGAGGACGACGTTGTTGACCGGGATGCCGCCGCGCAGAATCTCGTCGAGCTCCTGCACCCCCGTCGGAATCCTCTGGATGGCCATGTGTCGTCAGCCGGAGCGACGCAGCCCTGTTTAAAGCCGTGTTGTCGGCACCTACGGATCCTGCGGAGGCCTCTGGGGGACAGCCAAGGGCGCACGGGCTTTGCCTGTCCGGCGCAGCTATTGCACGCGCAGGTTGGCGTCGGCGAGGTTGAGCCGGATGGACCAAGAACGTGCGGTGCCAAGCGTCAGGGTGGTGGAGGCGAGAGAGGTGGTGCAGCCGGTCGAGGCGGCTGGCGTCACGGTGACCTCACTCATTCCCGAGGCAAGTCGCTGCAAGTGGAAGAAATTGCACCACGCCCCTGCCGCAGCGCTGGTCACGGTGAAGCTGGCAGCGGTTCCGCCCACCGCTTTGGTGAGCAGCAACGAAGTGGCGCCTCCCAGCGACCCCGAGACGCTCGCGGTCCCGTCGCCGCCCAGGGAGCCTTCGCCGAGGATGTTGGTGTAGGTCCACTCCAGGGCGCCCGAGGCGGCACCTGTGGATTCGAGAGTGAAACTGGGGAAGGTGGCAACCACTTCGCCTTCGCCCTGCAAGCGCAGGACGGCGCCGCCCTCGTAGCTGATGGATTGGTCCACGTAGCGCTGGTTTTGCGGGTCGAACAGAATATTTCCACCGGTCAGGGTGCGGCTCAGGCTGGTGGTCTGGCCGGTGCCGAGGACGCCCCACAGGCCTGTCGTTGCATCCACGGTGATGGCGGCGATTTTTCCGCAGCCGGTTCCGGCGGCGGGAGGGCAGGCGGTGGCGCCGTTGCTGTCCGAGAGGGTGAGGCTGTACGGCGGCTCCAGATTGCTCGCCACGGCCTGGCTGAAACCATACTGCTCTTCGGTGAGCAGGGTGGCGCGGTCGGTGATGCTGCTGCTCAACCCGCACAAGAGCGTGATGCTCTTGGTGGTCGTGGCACCAACTGCGAGGGTGTAGCGCAACTCCGTTTGGAGGCCGCAAGGGCCAGCCGCCGCCGGAACGCCGAAGTGGGTCACCGTTGCCGTCACGTCGGGTGTCGCGCCTGAGGCGTCGCTGGCCACCATGCGGGCAAAGGCGCTGCCGCCGACGGCAAGCGTGTTGGTGCTGAGCGAGAGGACAAGGCCCTGGATGGCCTTCACGTTGGTGAGGGCGGTCGTGCGCTCCACGGGGGTGGAGAGGGCGTCGCCGTTGCTGTAATGCAGTTCGCTGCCAGGCACAGTGAACAGCGTGCTGACCCCGGTGGCGGTGCCGGTGAGCTGCCCGGAGGCGGCGACCGGCTGCAGCAGGGCCACCTTTTCTGCGCCAAGCGGGAACGTGGCCGAAGCGGTCGAAGCAGAGCCGGAAGCGGCCAAGGCGTCGAGGCTGCCCTTCAGGAGGTCCATGCCGAGCTGCACCTGCTCCATGTGCTTCTGTTCGTTGTCGGCGACCCACTCCGGCAACGTGTTGATCGTGTAGAGGGCGGCCGTGGTGGCGAAGAGGCCAAAGATGAGGATGGCTCCGACGACGGAGCTCACGGCTTCGTCGTGCTGGGCAAGGGCGAAGCGGTTGGCTTTCATTCGACACCGTAGCCTGTGGCGGGTGTGCCAGAAGCGTAGGTCAAAGTTGGATCGGGAACATCGGCCTTGCTGTTGATGTCGGCGAAGGTGGCTCCCGCGACAAACACCTTGTACGTGGCGGCCGGGGAGGTCGGAACCGTCAGAGCGAGGTTGTTCTTGAGGGTGAACTTGGCGTTCTGGACGTCGATGTTTCCGCCTTGGGCGATGAACGCAGTGCTGTCACCGCTGACGTCGTGTGTGCTGGTTCCTCCGTTGAAGTCGATGCCGAGCTTCGAGGTGACTGTCTGCGGGCCGTGGCCGATGAAGAAGGCGGTACGGGCGCTGATGCCCCCGGTCGTGGTGGTGAGGATGAGCGTGTTGCCGTTGGTGTATTGGTCAATCTTGGCGCCGTCGAGAGTCATCGTCCCGGTCGAGGTCAACTCCACCGGTCCGCGGCAGTCCAAGTCGAGGTTGGGCGCGACCAGCGTTCCGGCATCCGAGACGAAGGTGCATTTGTCGCCGTTGGTCAGCGAGTTAAGCTTCAGGTTGTCGGCGCTGATGGAGTCGCCGGACAAAGTCGGGGGTCCGCGCACCTCCAGGCTGGCGCTCTTGACGGTGAGCTGACCGGTCGTGGCGGTGAGCTTGAGCGTGGCGCCGTTCGTCAGGAGCGTCATCGTTGCGCCCGTCGCGTCGAGGCCGTTTTGTGCCTGGAGCTCCACCGGTCCATAGCCCGTGATTTGTGAGGTGGGGACAGCCAGTGAGCCGGAGGTCGAGGTCAGGGAAATTTTGTCACCGCTCACGAGACTTGTGAGTTTGAGCCCGTCGGCAACCACGGTCTGGCCCGACAGGGTGGGGGGGCCGCGAGTGGTAAGGTCGGCGTTCTTGAGGGTCAACGTTCCTGTTGACGTGGTCGCATCGAATTTGGCGCCGTTCTTGTTCATGACCAGGTTGGTGCCGGTGAGGTCGATGCCGGTCTTGGCGGTCAGGACGACCTTGTCGCCGGCCGTGATGGTCATGCCGGTCGCGGTGATGGCGCCGCCCGCTCCGCTGCTGCTCGCAGTGATGGTGAGTTGGTCGCCGGAGCCAGTCGTCGTCATCGTGCTGCCCGAGACATCGACTGAGCCGTAGGCGACTACCTTGACGTCGCCCGAGGAGGTGAAGGTGGAGCCGGTCGCGGTGATGGAGCCAGCGGTCGAGGTGAGGTAGGAGCTCTTGCCGCTCGAGGGCGTCTTGAACGTGGTTCCGGTTGCCGTGATGGCGCCGGAGCAGGTGATGGTGAGCTGGTCCGCCGAGTCGAGGGTGCTGCCGGTCGCGGTGAACGTGGCACAGGTCGTCGCAATGATGTCCTGGCCGCTCGCCGTGGTCTTCACTGCGATGGCGCCCAGTTCGATGCTGCCCGTGCTGGAGAGCGTGACCTTTCCGTTCGTGGCCGTGACGGCGGTGTTGATGATGAGCCGGTCGGTGTTGCCGTTGCCAGCGCGGAAGCTGCACGACGTAGCGGAGATGGCGCCGACGGAGGCGGGGATGACCAAGCCGTCGTTGCCGGAATCGTAGTTGCAGTCGGTGACTTCGGTGCTGGGAATCAAGCTGTCCGTTCCAGTCGTGTAGAGGCCGTCGCCGTTGACGTCCTTGAACGGCTGGCCGGGGTCCGCGACGCCGGCGGAGACGCTGAAACTGACCGTGAGCGCGTTGTTGGCTTCGTTCGTTTCCGTGATGAGACTGGCCGGGTCGGCGGTCGCGGTCGCGGTGTGGGCGGCCACGCCGGCCGCGGTCCATGCGTCGGAGACGACGGTGGTGCTGGCTCCGGCGGCGAGGGTCCCGGAGGTCGCCTTGGTCGCGCCAACGACGGTGCCGTCCACCTTGAACTGCACCTGCACGGTGCCTGCGGTGGCGGTCGAGCCCTGGTTCTTCACTGTGGCCGTGAAGGTGGTGGATTGCCCAATGCCGGGAGTGGTCGGGTTCACGGTGAGGGCGGTGATGGCAAGGTCCACAGTTGGGGCGCTCGAAGAGCTCGTGCTGGAGCCGCCCACGGTGCCGATGACGCCCTCCGAGGCGATGAGCGCATTGTTGACGGCGACGAAGCTGCCAAGAATGATGTTCCGGGCGTACTGCGCATCGGTCGTCGGGTTGGAGAGGCAGGAGGCGTCTGGGCCACGGATGCAGATGGCGACGCCGGGGCCCCAAGGCGCACTGAACCCAAGTTGCTGGAGGGTCCGACTAATCTGGGTGCCGTTCAGGTTGTAGGAGACGATGGTGCTGAGCGGGAGCGTTTCGCCGCCGCGGTTGACGAGGAGGTAGCTTTGACCTTGCTCGACGAGGCCGATGTCGGTGCGCGGCGGGGTCTCCTCACCCTGGAAGTAGGCGAGAACGACGAGGGATACGCCGGCGAACACGGTGACCGTGATGCCGAGCATCAGGATGGTCCCGACGACGCTGGAAACTGCGGCGTCACTCGAACGTGCAGAGGCCATGAATGAACCTGTTTTACAATCTCCATCGCATAAACCCATGCCCGCAAGCATTAACCGCCTCAGCAGGGCCCAAGGGGGATGGAAAGCCAAGCTCAAGAGGGGGATGCTGCTGCCTTCGGCCGTGGCGGATGAAGAGGGGCCCTCCCAGGACGAGTTGCTGGCCCTGTTCCGGGCCAAGCGGCAGGAGAAAGCAGCTCAGGCCAAGAAGCAGAGCGACGCCGACTTGGCGACCGCTGTCACATCCGCTCCGGCTCCATCCCATGCACCGGCACCTTCGGCGCAGCCGGCCGCACCAGCCCCTGCCCCTGCGGTTGTGCCTGTTGTGCCCTCGGCACCTCTGAACACCGTTTTGCACAAGCCATCGGTCGGGCCTCCGCCCCAATCCGCACCAGCACCAGCCCCCCCCGCGCAGGCAGTCCGCTCCGCGTCCGCCGTCGCGCTGCGCCCTGCCTCCGCCGCCGGCCGCAGCCTTGCCGCAGCCGGCCCAGTCCTGAAGTTGTCCGAGCGGCTCCTGGAGGACGCCAACTTGACGGTGCGCGGCTCGCGCATCGGCCGCCGCATCGCGCTCATCCTCGTCGCCGCAGGGCTCCTGGTGCTCGCGGTCGAGCGGCGCGCCAGCCTCCTCGCCGAAGCCAACTACCAGATTCTCATCGCCGGGCGCACGTTCATGGCGTACCTCGCGCCCGCCGCCATGATCGTGCTCGGCATCGTTCTGTTGGGGCTGTTCCTTTTCGTCCCGCCTTCGCGCCGCCTTGCCATTCGCCTCGCCGCTTCCCAAAAAGAGGAGTGGGAGCGCATCCAGGGCGAGATGAAGGCGGCCCGGCTCGCTTCGGCCCTTGCCACGACCTTTGCCCTGCTCGGTCCGCTCTGCCTCGCCGCCGCCTATCTCTTCCCGTACGGCTTGGCGCGACTCGGCCTCCTGGGCCTGGGTGGCCTCTTCCTCATCATCGGTCTCGTGCTCGGACTGCGCTCGGCAAACCGACGCACCGCTGTGCAGCGGCTCTACGTGCAGACCATGATTCTGGCCCGCCTGGAGGGCACCGGTCTCGGCCCCGCGGGCGAGGGTGGAGGTGCTGCGGACCCGCGCGTTGGCCAGGTGCTCAAGGCGCTTGACCAGCTGCTTGGGGCGCTCCCGGAGACGGCGGTCCGCCAGTTCCTCGCCTCACCGCAGTCGCAGGACTACCTGGACCTCATCGAGGAGACAGGGGAACGCAATGGCTGAGGAGTCGCTCTCGGAGCGTCTCAAAGGGCTGAAGCTGCGCGAAGCCGGCGACGCGCCCGCCGATGCGGTGGCACGCGCCGTCGCGAGCAAGGCCACCTTGTCGGAGCGCATGAAAGAGGTGCTGCTCTCCGATCTCGAAGCCAAGGCGGGTGCCGCCCCTGCCGCCAAGGCAAGCCGAGCCGAAGCGATCATCCAAGCCGCCGCCGACGCCGCTGCCAACGTGCAGGAATCGGACACGGAGCAGAAGGCGAGCATCGAGGGGCTCATCTCGCGCGCCAAGCCGGACCTCGCGTTCGAGAAAGAGCTCGATTCGGCTGCGTTCATGCGCAAGCTGCGCGGTCTGCAGGCGGCCGATGAAGCATCGCTTGCTCTCCCGCCCGAAGAGTCGGAACTGGAGGACGAGAAGGCCAAACAGAAGCGTTCGCTGGGCTGGTTCCTCGGCAAAGGCAAACGCGCGAAAGGACGCGGTCTCGTCACCCACATTCCGCCCGTGGACAAGGTGAAATGGATCGAGCGCGACTTCTACGCCATCGAAGAGCCCTACAGCTTCGTGCGCATCCTGCAGAGCCGCAACACGGCAGAGCTGGTGTACGAGGTCATCGAGCCGCAGCTCACCGACAAAGAGAAGCAGATTCTCGCCTTTGTCACCGACGCGTTGGTGCGCGGTCTGAATGTCGATCCAGGCGGCCTCAAACCGGAGGAGCGCAAGACCTACCTCGTCCAGGCGGTCAACGAAATCATCCGCGACTACCGCATCCGGCTCTCGGAGCTGGAGCAGCAGCGGCTGGAGTATTACGTGCGGCGCGACTTCCTTGGGCTTGGCACCATCCACGCGGTGATGAACGACCCGAACATCGAGGACATTTCGTGCGATGGCGCAGCCCAGCCGCTCTTCATCTTCCACCGTCAGTACGAGTCCATCGCCTCCACCGTCCGGTTTGCAAGCGACGGCGAGCTGGACGGTTTCGTCATCCGCCTGGCGCAGCGCTCCGGCAAGGCCATCAGCATCAGCGACCCCATCCTGGACGCCGCCCTGCCGGACGGGTCCCGTCTGCAGGCGACGCTGGGTCGTGAAGTCACCCAGAACGGCAGCACGTTCACCATCCGTCGCTTCCGCGCCGACCCCTTCACGCCGCTCGACTTGGTGCGCTTTGGCACCATGTCGGTCGAGGTGCTGGCGTGGTTCTGGATGATTGTCCAGTACGGCTACTCGCTGATTTTCTCGGGCGGTACCGCTTCGGGCAAGACCACGGGGCTCAACGCCATCGCGCAGTTCATCCCACAATCGGCGAAGGTGGTCTCCATTGAGGACACCCGCGAGGTGAACCTGCCGCACGACAACTGGATCAAGGCGGTGACCCGCAGCGGCTCCACGGTGGAAGGCACCGGCGAGATCGGCATGTTCGAGCTGCTCAAGGCGTCGCTGCGTCAGCGCCCGGAATACATCCTGGTCGGTGAGGTGCGTGGCGTCGAGGCAACGGTCGCCTTCCAGGCCATGGCGACGGGCCACACCGTCTACTCCACCATGCACGCCGACTCGGCGCGCAGTGTCGTTTACCGTCTCGAAAACGAGCCCATCAACGTCCCTCGCCTCGTTCTGCAGGCGCTCGATGTCATCGCCATCCAGGCGCAGACCCGCATCAAAGGCAAGCGCGTGCGCCGCATCATGGAAGTGGTGGAGCTGGTCGGCATGGACCCTTCGACGAAGGAGCTGCTCACCAACACCGTGTTCAAATGGGACGCGGGCAAGGACCAATTCATCTTCGCTGGCCGCAGCTACATGCTGGAGCAGATTGCGGAGGAGCGCAACTGGGGCCCCGGGGAACTGGACCTCGAGTTCACACGCCGGCAGCGCATTCTCAAACGCATGATGGCGCGCGGTGTGCGCGATGTCCGTGAAATGACCGACATCGTGAAGGCGTACTACCGCGACCCAGACGCTCTTGACAAGGCGCTCGGGGGCGAGCAGTGAGCCGGACAACGCCGCTTTGGCGCGAGGTCGCGTAGATGGCACGCCTGGGAGGACGGGCGAAACGGGAGGTCAAAGCGGCCGCGAAAGAGCAAGCGAAGGCGGCCAAGGCAGCGGAGCCGGTGGATGCCATGCCGCGCCCAACGCGGGCGCAGATTCTCTACTTGCGCTGGTTCGGCAACCTCGCGCGCTCGCGGCTCAGCAAATACCCCATGCTCGGCCTGAAACTCGCGAAGGCGCGCAACCCGTTGGTGCCCGTTGCCTACCTGGCGTTCATCTTCGGCTGCGTCGCGGTCGGCGCGGCGGTCGCAGCCATTCCCCTCCTGTTCTACCTGTTCCTCCTTCCGGTCGTGGGGTTCAACATCCGCGCGTTCCTGCCGCTGTTGGTCCTGCCCGGCCTGGTCGGCGTCATCACCTACAGTTGGCTCTTGCTGAAGCCGGACCTGGAAATCTCCAGCCGCAAACGCAACCTGGAGTCCAACCTTCCGTACGCGCTCAACTTCATGGCGGCCATCGCCTCCGCTGGCGTCGTCCCCACCGAGATGTTCGGCGCGCTCGGTGCGCAATCCGCGTATGGCGAGGTGGCGAAGGAGGCCTCCTGGATTCACCGCGACACCCGCGTCTTCAGCAAGGACCTCGTCGGCGCGCTCCAGGCGGGCGCCAAGCGCAGCCCCAGCCCGCAGTTCGAGGAGTTCCTGCAGGGCTCGGTCAACACCATCACCTCGGGCGGCGACCTGAAGACCTACTTGCTGGGCAAGTCGGAGCAGTTCTCGCAGGAGAACCGCCGCAAACAGAAGCAGTTCCTCGAGTCCTTGGGCGTCATGGCGGAATCCTACGTCGTCGTGGCCGCCGCAGCGCCGCTGTTCCTCATCGTCATCCTCTCCGTCATGACGTTGCTCTCCAAGGGCACCGACCCGACGTTCCTGCTCAACATGCTCGTGCTCCTGGCGCTGCCGGTCATCCATGGCTCCTTCATCTGGGTGCTGCGCAACATGAGGGCGGATTGACATGGCTCGACCTTCCCGCGCATCGCCCGCTCCGTGGTCGGTTGCCCTCTGGAGCCTCACGGTCCTTGGCGTCCTTGCGGGTCTCGTCTCTGCAGCAACGGACGGGGTTCTCCACCGCGTCGGCCTGGTCATCCTCCTTGCCTCTGCCCTCGCCATGGCGGCGGTGGCATCGAGTCGCAAGGCGCCGATGCAGCAGGACCACGCCATGGGGGGCTCCGGCTATGTCGTCCCCTCCAGCCGGCGCGTCCGTGTCCTGCACGTCGTCTTGACGCTGCTCTACACGTTTGGCATCATGGTGGTGGTGCTGGCCGCCCTGGTGCGCG
The DNA here is from genome assembly GCA_038046785.1 of Thermoplasmatota archaeon. Taxonomy (GTDB): domain Archaea; phylum Thermoplasmatota; class E2; order JACPAO01; family JAHFTW01; genus JAHFTW01. The sequence goes on along the minus strand of JBBSVM010000003.1, from coordinate 63,434 downwards.
TCCGGCTGGTCCCCATCCAGTTCAACCCCGGCATCGTTAACGGCTTCCCCCTCGCCCTCGGCCTCTACCTCCTCCTTCTCGCCCTTGCAGCTTCCTGGCGCATCCGTGAGCAGGGCGGGGTCATTCACGCCTGGTACACGCGGGCGCACGGCATCTTCCTCGCCATCCTTGGCTCCATCACCCTCACCGTGGGCGCCCTCCTGGTGGGCGTTGAGCGGGTGCAGAGTGGCGAGTTGGACATTCTCGTTGGCGCCGACCTCGAAGTCTTGGCGCTCATCGGCCTGCTTGGCGTCGGGACGCAGCTGTTCCTTGCCGCCAACCTTCCCACCCTCTTCGATCTCGGCTCAGGCGCCCTGCGCGCCATCGGCGGCAAAGAGGAGAGGAAAGAACAGGGTGCCGGCACGCCCCCCGTCCTCTACGCGGTGCTCATCGCGGCGGCCATCGCCGCAGTTCTGACGTTCGTCCTGACGCAGCTCAACGTCGCGGCGTTCCTGGGAAACTTCAAGGACACCCGCATCGCCCTGGTCGTCCTTGCGGTTCCTCTCTTCCTGCTCGCCTTCTTCGGCGTCTCCGCTCTGCAGATTCGCCGCGAGGCGCAGCGTGGTCTCTACAAACAAAAACTCACTGCACAGGCGCGCGCCGCCATCGTCGTGTACGGTTTCTCGGGGCTGGCCGGCTCCGTGTTCGCCACGCTTCTCTTCCTGAATGCGACGGGGCGACTTGGTGCCCTCGGACCGCTCTCCGGCACCGGCTTGTCGATGGACCTCATCCTCCTCACGCTGCTCAGCACCACCGGCCCCATCGGCGTCTATCTGCGCCGGCGCAGCCAGCGGCTCGACGCCATCGAGGCGCGCCTGCCCGACTTCCTCAATGACCTCGCGGAGACCCGCCGCGCCGGTCTCACCTTGGCGGCAGCACTTCAGGCTTGCTCGCTCTCCGACTACGGCGCGCTCTCCAAGGAGATTCGCAAGATGGCCGACCAGGTGGCGTGGGGCGTCCTGTTCAACGACGCCTTGGCGCAGTTTGCCCAGCGCGTCAAGACCGCCCTGGTCCAGCGCAGCACCTACCTCATCATCGAGGCGAGCCGCACCGGCGGCTCCGTGGCCGAGATCCTCAAAGCGGCCGCCAAAGACGCCTACGAGATCAAGGGATTGGAGTCGGAGCGCAAGACCACGATGACCACCTACCTCATCGTCATCTACGTCGTCTATTTCGTCTTCCTCTCCGTCATCTCGGTCCTCGCGCTGCAGTTCATCCCGCAGGTCATTGCGGCCAATGACGCGGTCGCCAACTCCACGGCCATCTCGGGAGGCAACATCAACATCGGCGGGACCCCGTTCACCCAGGAGACCATCAATTTCAGCTACTTCATGGCGGGCATGGTGCAGTCGATTGGCAACGGCCTCGTCGGCGGTGTCCTCTCGGAAGGGCGGGTCTCGGCGGGCCTGCGCCACGTCGCCATCATGTCCCTGCTCACCTGGGTCGTCTTCCGGCTCATGGTGGGCTGACGCGCGGCCTGGGCAAACTTATTCTGCCTTGGTTTCATCGGTGAGCGGTTGTCGTCGCTGCGCGTGAACGCACTGCCCCCGGACCCGTGGCGGGACCTCGAGACGCTGGTCAGGACTCGACTTGCGGATGGTCCCGTCGTGATTGCGACCGCTTGGATGCCGGGCCGCACCGTGGGCGACCGGCTGGGCTGGCCGGAAGGCCTCCACGTTGTCGATGCCATCCCGGGCGCGGACCGCACCCCCGTCCCGCGTCTGCAGCACATCCCTGTGGACCACTTGGAGCTGCTTGGGTTGCGGGTGAACCGGCTCGCCGTCGCCGGAGCAACGGGAAAGGCGACACTGGTGGTGCTCGCCGCCGACCACTTCTTGGACCGGGTCCCCACCGCCGCCCTCGCCGAGGCGCTCTCTGGAATGGCCGCGAGCCGTGCCGCCGTCCAAGTCGAGCTCTTCACGCTGACTCCCGATTCGCCGCGCCTGCGCGACCTGGCCTCTCGGCTCGGCCTGGCCGGCGCCACGCCGTCCATTCACAAACCTTAGGTTGAAGCAGGAGGCATGTCACTCGACGATGCAGGACGCGCTGGAGCGGTTGCCGGAGCGGGAGGCCCTGCTCGCCGAATTGGAGGCCGGAGGCTACCTCACCGACCCGCGCCTCGAGGAAGCGATGCTGGCGGTCCCTCGCCACCTCTTCGTTCCCGAGGCGTTGCGCGACGCCGCCTACGAGGACCGGCCGCTTCCCATCGGGTTCGGGCAGACAGTCTCGGCGCCGCACATGGTCGCCATGATGACGACGGCGCTCCAGGCTGAGGAAGGCCAGCGCATCCTCGAGATTGGCACCGGGGTGGGCTACCACGCGGCGGTCGTCAAAGCCATCGTCGGCGAAACCGGCAGCGTGGACTCGGTGGAGTTCCTGCCGGAGTTGGTCCAGCTCGCGCGCCGCAACCTGCGCGCCGCCAAATCCAAGGTCACCGTCCATGAGGGCGACGGCGCCGCGGGATGGCCGAAGGGGGCGCCCTACGATGCAGTATACGTCACCTGTGCCATTCCCGACATCCCGGACGCCCTCGTCGAGCAGCTGCGCGAAGGCGGCCACTTCATCGCTCCGCTTGGTGTGACGCAGTGCCAGCTCATGGCGGGGCGCAAGCGCAACGGCGAGCTGCACCTCGACGACCTGGGGCCCTGCCTGTTCGTCAACGCCCAAGGCGCCCTCGGCGTGGCACCCGATGAGGACGACAGCTTCGACGGCGCCTGACGCGGCGACGTGGGCGCAGGGACCTTCAACCCGGCCCGGCATGGCTGTTTGTGCCTGGCGCCTCCACCAATGCGGTCCACGGCGGCGAGCGGACCGACCCCGCCACCGGCGCCGTGAATGCCCCCGTGACGCTCTCGACGACTTACCGTTACCCCGAGTTGGAGGACGGCCGCGCCGCGCCCTACATCTACAGCCGCTACAGCAACCCGAGCCTCGAGGCGGTTGAGCAGAAGTTGGCGGGTCTCGAGGGCGCCAAGCGCAGCCTGCTCTTCGCAAGCGGCATGGCTGCCATCCAGGCGGTTTGCCAGGCAACCCTCCAGCCCGGCGACACGCTGGCGGTGCAGAGCGGGGTGTATGGCGGAACGACCGCCTACCTGCGTGATGAGTTGGCGCGCTGGGGCGTCACTCTGCACTCCTTCGACGCCCACGCCAAGCCGGCCCTGCCCAAGGGCACCAAGCTGATTTGGATGGAGTCGATCACCAATCCGCTGCTGCGCGTCGCCGACCTTCCTGTGTGGGCAAAGGCCGCCAAGAAAGTGGGCGCCCGGCTTGCCGTGGACGCCACGTTCGCCAGCCCCATCCTGCAGCGGCCGCTGGAACTTGGCGCCGACGTCGTCATGCACTCCGCGACGAAGTACCTCGGCGGCCACTCCGACGTGACCGCGGGTGCTCTCAGCACCAACGACACCGACCTCGCTGAGAGCCTGTTCCTGCGCCGCCGCAACCTCGGCCCAACCCTCGATCCGCACGCTGCCTACCTCCTCGGGCGCGGCATGAAAACGCTCGCTCTGCGCGTTGAGAGGCAATCCGCCAACGCGTTCGGCATCGCGCAGGCAGCGGCGAACCTCAAGGGCGTCGTCGCCGTCCACTACCCCGGCCTCCCAGACCACCCGGACCGGGCCGTCGCCAAGCGCTTGCTTCCGGCGGGGGCCGGCGGCGTCGTGACCCTCGACCTCGGAACGAAGGCGCGCGCCGTCGCGTTCCGGCGCAAGGTGGGCCTCATCGTCCCCGCTTCCAGTCTCGGCTGCGTCGAATCGCTGGTGAGCCTGCCCATCGAGACCAGCCACGCTTACGCCACGGCCGCAAGCCGCAAGGCGGACGGCATCGGCGACGGCCTCGTGCGCATCAGCATCGGCATCGAGGACCTCGACGACCTGGTCGCCGACCTCAAGCGCGGTCTCTCCTGAGGGGAGGGCCGAACCCTTAACACCACCCCACGGGTCGGCCACCCGATGGCGCGCGAGATCCCCGTGGCGGAGCACCTCGAGAAGCAGCTGGCGGCCGGCCGCAAGGTCATCGCCAACGACTCGCAGAGCCGCGCCCTTTTCGCGCAGCTCAAGTCGGAGTGCCCCGATGTGGACGAGGACGCCATCGTGCGCTCGTTTGCCACACCCGGCTTCGGCACGAAGAACGTCGAGGCGGCCGTCGTCGCGACGGTGCGCCAAAAGCAGTTCAACGCCGCCAACCCGCGGCCGCCGTTCAAGGACATCTTCGACCACCTGCTCTCGGTCAAACTCTCCAAGCAGGTGCGCGAGGACCCCGAGTACCGTGCCCAGTTCGCCGCCATCCTGTCGGAGATTGAGACGGAGCGCGAGCGCGACGGCGGCATTTCGGACGAAGAGATGCGCAAAGAGATTCAGGACGCCCTCAAGTAGGCCGTTTTGTGAACATCCTGCGCGACCCGGACGCCGAGGCCGCGCTGAGTTTTCTCCAGACGGAGATTGCCGGACTGATGGAGCGGCGCGGCCACCTCGTCGAGGCGGTCGGCCTCTGCACGGTGCGCTACCAAGGCCGAGCCCGCAGCGACCTTTCTGCCGGCGAGCGGCTCATTTTGCTGAAACCGGATGGCACCTTGCTGGTCCACGGCGCCGAGAAGGCGAAACCCATCAACTGGCAGCCGCCGGGCGCCTCGTTCTCTGCCGCCACCGCGGACGGCCAGGTGACCCTCACCGCCATCCGGACGCGGCCGGAGGAGATCGTCCAGGTCACGTTCCAGCGCATCGACCTTCTGCTGAGCGTGCCGCTGCGCGATGTGGCCGATCTTGATCTTCTCGGCACCGAGGACGACCTGCAGGCCGCCCTTTTCGAGCATCCCGAACTTGTGGAGCCCGGTTTTGTCCCGGCGCGCCGCGAGCGCAACACGAAGCGCGGATTTTTGGACCTGGACGGCCGCGACGCGAAGGGGCGGCGTGTCGTCGTCGAGGTCAAGCGCACCCAGGCCGGTGTCGGCGAGGCGCAGCAGCTCTGGCGCTACGTCGAACGGATGCGCGGCCAGGACCCCGACCTGCGCGGCATCCTCATCGCCCCGCGCGTGGCGGAGCGGGCACGGGCTCTGCTGGCCGACCACAAGTTGGAGTGGCGCGAGGTTGCTTGGGCCGACGTCTTGCCCAAGGTCGAGGCGATGCGCGCCTCAGGCCAGGCATCGCTGGCGCGATTCGGTTGAATTCGAATTACGCAGGAGGGATTTCAGGCAGGCCATCGACGCTGAACTGCCAACCTTCGGGCGGCGCGAAACCGTAGAAGACGTGGCTGATGACCTCGAACTCCTGTTCGAACGTCGCCCCCACCGGGGCGGGAGACTCGTACCAGGGGAAGACGCGCAGTTGCAGGTCGGCCCCCTTGCCGAGCTTGCCGGTGCGCCCTTCGAGCAGCGGGACGAGGACGGGAGAGGGGCCCGCCGTCGAGCCGAGCTCCACGAACACGGTGCTGCCCCGTTCGCGGGCGTCGAGGTAGAGCAGGAGCTGGTTGCTGAGCATCTGGCTGCTCGACCAGGTCATCTCGCTCTGCACGAAGGCGGGCGCCCCCGCGTCGAGCGCGTGCAGCGTCTGCGAAGAGTCGGGTGTCACGTCGCTGCCCGCCACCTGGTTCGCCTGCTCGCACACGGCCACGGCCGCGTAGCCGACGAGGGGCGGCGCGGAGAGGACAATGCCGCACTGAACCAGGCCGCGGTGCTTGAACGGCTGGATGAACGGGGCGCGGTAGAGCGGGTCGGGCTCGAGGATGATGCGCGTCACCGGAGGCTCCCCGGCTTGTGGGCCAAGTTCCACGGTGGTCTGGGAATGGAGGTAGCCGTCGATGCTCACCTTGAGAAAGTAGGTCCCAAACGGTAGGTCGTCGAACCGGTAGATGCCGTTGTCCCCCGTCGTCGTGTTGAGTTGGAGGCCCTGACCAGTCAGTTCGACGAGCGCCCCTTCGACCGGCACGATGCCGGGATCCACGACGACGCCTGAAATCCTGCCGACCGTCACGGCGGGGGCAGCGGAGGGTTGCGCGGCCGGGCTCTCGGCGCAGCCGGCGAGGGCGAGGGCAAGGAATCCCACGGCCAGAATGCGCAGCACAACGGCCACGCGGTGGGTCGGGGCATAAAGGTTGGGTTGGCCGCGTCGGCTTGCCACGCATCGCGCAAGCGCAAACGCCAAGCCCGCGACGCCGTGCGACTTGCGTGGCCGCCTGGGAAGGACCTCTCAATGACGTCGGCGGCGGCATGCACGAAATCCCCACCACCTACACGGGGCGCGACGGCAATTTGCGCATGCGGGTGCCGGGCCGCATCGTCGCGCAGCCGGATCTTCTCGCGCACATCCGCGACGACCCGGCTGCCGAGCAGGTCGCCAATGTCGCCTGCCTGCCCGGCATCGTCGGCCATGCGCTCGCCATGCCGGACATCCATTGGGGCTACGGTTTCCCCATCGGCGGGGTCGCCGCCTTCGACCCGGACGCGGGCGGCGTCGTCTCCCCCGGCGGCGTCGGCTTCGACATCAACTGCGGCGTCCGCCTGCTGCGCACGCCGCTCAGCGAGCGCGACCTGCGCCCGCGCCTCGTCGAGACCGTGGACGCGCTCTTCGACGCGGTCCCCGTTGGCATGGGTTCGCGCGGCGGGCTCGAACTCAAGGAGTCCGACCTCAACGCCATCCTCGACACCGGCGCCGCCTGGGCCGTGGACAACGGCTGGGCGTATTCCTCCGACCGCGAGAACATGGAGGACCGCGGAACGATTGCCGGGGCCGACGCAAGCAAAGTGCACGAACGCGCCCGTCTGCGCGGCCGCCGCAGCCTCGGCAGTTTGGGATCTGGCAACCATTTCCTCGAACTGCAGGTCGTGGACAAGACCTGGGACGAGGCGGCCTGCAAGGCGTACGGCGTCTGGCAAGGCCAGGTCCTGGTGATGATCCACACGGGAAGCCGCGGCCTCGGGCATCAAATCTGCGAAGATTCCGTGCGCGACCTGCAGGCAGTCTCAGCGCGGCACAACATCGACCTGCCCGACCGCCAGCTTGCGGCGGCGCCGCTCGGGACGCCGGAAGCGGACGCCTACCTGGGGGCCATGGCGGCGGCCGCCAACTTCGCTTTCGTCAACCGCAGCGTCGCAGCGACGCACGCTCGTCGCACCTTGGGCAAGTTGTTCGGCATCGCCGAGGAAGAGACGGAGGTGCTCTACGATGTTTGCCACAACATCGCGAAGATGGAGGAGCACGTCATCCCGGTCGGCCCCGACGCCGGCAAGCGCAAGAATCTCTGCGTCCACCGCAAGGGAGCGACACGCGCTTTCGGCCCCGGCCACGCCGATCTGCCAAGCCACTACCGCGCCACCGGCCAACCGGTCATGGTGCCGGGCGACATGGGGCGCGCCTCGTTCCTGCTTGCCGCATCGCCCGGCGCGCTCGCCACGACGTTTGGCTCCTGCTGCCACGGCGCCGGCCGACGCATGAGTCGCGGCGAGGCGAAGCGCACCTGGAACGGCGAAGAACTTCTGCGCAAACTCTGGGAAGAAGATGGCATCCGCGTGCGCGCCGCATCCCCCGACGTCGTCGCCGAAGAGGCGCCGGAAGCCTACAAGGATGTCAGCCGCGTCGTCGAATCGGTCGAGGTCGCAGGGCTTGCGCGCAAGGTGGCTCGGATGCGGCCGCTTGGCGTCATCAAGGGTTGATGCCGCGAAGCAGCCAATAGGTTGAAGTCTCAAGACCGCGCGTGGCGGTTGTGCGCTGCGCGCTCGCTTTTCTCGCGCTCCTGATGCTGTTTCCTCCGGTCGCATCGGCCGCCTCCACCAGCGAATTGGGCATCCGCAATCCGACGGACTCCACGCCGACGACGATGTTCTTCCACGTCGAGGATGCTCTCAATGAGTTTGCCATCAACACGCAGGAACCGGACGCCTCCTTCGCAGTGACGAGCCGGGTCGGCCTCGCCACCAACACGCTCACCTGCTTCGAGACGGTTCCAAGCGGTTTCCTGAACACCGACTATCACTCCTGGTTCGGCTACAGCGGCGCGGGCGAGGTTCTCTACGAACCGCAGGGCATTCGCGTCAGCCCCGAACGGGGTCTCGCTTTCGCCGCCGAACTGGATTCTGCGGCGCCCTGGACGCTGCACTGGTACCTCGCCACCGCCGTCCCGGTCGAGGTGCAGGGCGCTCCGCCGCAGGTGCTGGACGCCGCGGTCCTGCCCGGCGTCGCGGTCCACGCTTGGGTGCGCGAGGCGACCGACATCGGCATCGGCGACGATGGGCTGCGCGAGGGGGCGGTCCTTGCCGAAGGCGAGACCGTCGGCAACTTGGGCGGCGAACTCGCCACATCCACCACTTCCTCGACCGGCAAAATCACCTGGTCGAGCCACACCGACCGCAACGGCAACACGTTCTCGCTCTACCACTTCGAATTGGAAATGGAACCGCTGGCCGAAACCGTCTCGCCGCTCGGGTTGGGCATCCAGGTCTCCGCCTTCCTCAAGAGCGACCCCTGCACGCCCGAGATGGGCACCGTGATGTCCAACACGGTCGCCCTGCACACCAGCGACGGCAATCGACCCCGCTTGGAGTGGGCGGTGCGCAACCCGCTGCGCATCGAGTACTTGCACCCGCAGATTGTGGCGGGCGACCTCGTTTTGCACAGCAGCTCCAATTCCCCGTGGGGCAACTACGATGTCGCCATCGACAACAGGACGACCACCCTCACGGGTCCCGACGGCCCTGTGTCGGGGCTGTCCCGCGCCGACCCCGTTCAGCGCTTCAATGAGCATCGGTACATTGACGAGCCCTTGGATGCGGCGTTCCTGTTCGAGCGTTTCGTCGATCTCCCCGACGGCCGCTACACCCTCTTCTTCCAGGTCCCCAACCTGCAGGGGACCGCCTTTGCCACCGCCACCGCCGCCATCGTGCTTGGTGACCCCAACGAGCTCACTCTGTGCGGCCCCACCTTCGACAACGAACCCTTGGACGAATCGGGCTGCTTCATCCGGCTCCAAGACGACGAGGGCAACAGTGCCACCCGTTCGACGCCTGGGTTCTCCGTCCTCGTTCTGCTTGCCACGGTGGCCTTCGCCGGAGTTGTCGTGCGCCGGCGCGCGTGATTGCGCGTTTGGTCCGCGATGACACCATTGTTTGGCGGAATTGGCCACAGCCTTTATGGTGCGAGGATGGGCCTGCGTGCCTGAGTTGCATGACGCCCAAACTCGCTCTCGCTGCTGTTTCCCTCTTGACCATGGTCCTGCTCGCCCCAGTCAACGCCCAAGCGGGAACCGGCGGCATCGACAACCCCAACACGCCAAGCGACACCACGCTCTACTTCCACATCATCGACGCCCTCAACGATGCGCCCATCAACACGCAGGAGCCAAGCGACAACTACTCTGCGGATGAGCAGGTCGGTCTCGCCTCGAACAGCAGCAGCTGCCTCGAGGGCCCCACTGGCGGCGCCGTGGAGACCAGCGAGTTCCACCAGTTCTTTGGCTACTCCAGCCCCGGCTACGTCGAGTACAACGACACCTCCACGGGCGGTCCCCTCGTCCACCCGGAGCGCGGCCTCTCCTTCGATGTCGACCTCGCGGGCGACGCCATCAAGCTCACCTGGTACCTCTCGACCGGCACCGCCGTCGCGAACGACCCCGGCGTCGGGGCGGCCTTCATCCTGCCTTCCATCGCCGTCGAGGCTTGGATGCGCACCGGCGAGGACATCACCATCGGCAACGAGGGCTACAAGTCCGGCAGTCCCATCGCGCACGGCAAGACGGTCGGCACCATGGGCGGCGCCATGCTCACCTCGACCGACACGACCGCCCCCGGCCAGACCGGCGGCACGGTCACCTTCCTGCCCGATCAGACCAACAAAGCGGGCGACCCCATCGCCGTGTACCGGTACGAGATCCTGATGCCGCTCGCCACGAACACCATCCGGAAAGAGGGCGGGTACAACATGCAGATTGCCACCTACTTCCAGGACCCGGCTGCCTTCTGCTCGAGCGACCCCGCAAACGCCATCCTGACGCCGAACGGAATCAAGTACCACACCAGCAAGGACAACCGGCCTCGCATGGAGCTGCAGGTCCTCAACGCCATCCGCATCGAGTACATGCACCCGCAGTTCATCGGCGACGACCTCGTCCTGCACACTTCGAGCAACAGCCCGTGGGGCAACTACGATGTCGATGAACGCACTGAGCCTGGAACGAACGGCCTGGAGGGCGGCATCGAGATGCTCATCTCGGGTCCATCGGAGCCGCGCAGCGCCTACCGCGCGTCTGTCGTGCAGCAGTACCACATCCATGACCACCACACCGAGGCCGTGGCCGCGACCTTCGTCTGGCCGTACAAGTCGGATGGCGCCCAGGATGGCACCTACACGGTCACCTTGACGGTGAAGAACGACCAAGGAACGGCGACCGCGGTCGGCGTCTCGTCCTTCACGGTTGGAAAAGACAAGAACCCCGAAGTCCTGCGCTGCGGTGGCCTTGAGAATGTGGACGGCGCCAAGATTGACGCCAACGGCTGCACCGTGGAAGTCCAGGGCCGCGATGGCAAACCGATTTCCGGCCCTGTCAAGGAGAGCCCCGCTTTCGAGCTGCTCGGCATGATTGCCGCCCTCGGCGCGGTCGCCCTCGCCCTGCGCCGCCGTGCGTGAGAAACCGAACGGCAATGGTTAAGTCGGATGAACTGACAAATCATCCCCCACCGAAAGCCCAACGGTTGACATCTCCGCCTCCTGTCGGGGCATAGATGGCTCCCTTGAATGACATGGCCACAACCTTTATTGCTTCACCATAGGCCTGTCCACTTGAGTCGTATGACTTCCAAGCTTGCCCTTGCAGCCGTCTCGCTTTTGGCCCTGGGGCTGCTCGCCCCAGTCAACGCCCAAGCGGGGACTGGCGGCATCACCAACCCCAACGCGCCCAGCGCCACCACCCTCTATTTCCACGTCATCGACGCCCTTAATGAGGCACCCATCAACACCCAAGTCCCTGACGACTCGTTCGCCAAGGACGCCATCGTCGGCCTCGCGTCGAACAGCAACACCTGCCTCGACGGCCCCAGCGGCGGCGCCGTGAGCACCAGCGACTTCCACCAGTTCTTCGGCTACTCCAGCCCCGGCTACGTCGAGTACAACGACACCTCCGATGGCGGCCCCCGCACCCACCCGGAGCGCGGCCTCTCCTACGACGTCGCCCTCGCCGGCGACGCCATCAAGCTCACCTGGTACCTTTCGACCGGCACCGCGCTCCCGAACGACCCTGCCGGCCAGATGCTCATCCTGCCCGCCATCGCCGTCGAGGCCTGGATGCGCACCGGCGAGGACATCAGCATCGGCAACGAGGGTTACAAGTCCGGCACTCAGATTGCCCACGGCAAGACCGTTGGCACGATGGGTGGCGCCATGCTCACCTCGACCGACACCGCCGCCCCCGGCCAGACCGGCGGCACGGTCACCTTCCTGCCCGACCAGGTGGACAAGTCGGGCCGCCCCACGGCGGTCTACCAGTACGAGATTCTGATGCCTCTCGACACGCAGAGCATCAAGAAGGATGGCGGCTACAACATGCAAATTGCCACCTACTTCCAGGATCCCGCCTCCTTCTGCTCGAGCGACCCCGCAAACGCCATCTTGACCCCCAATGCAATCAAGATCCACACCAGCAAGGACAACCGGCCTCGCATGGAGCTGCAGGTCCTCAACGCGGTCCGCATCGAGTACATGCACCCCCAGTTCATCGGCGACGACCTCGTCTTGCACACCTCCAGCAACTCGCCCTGGGGCAACTACGACGTCGATGAGGTCGCCACCTCGGGCACGAACGGCGTCAAGGGCGGCATTGAGATGGCCATCACCGGCCCCTCCGAGCCGCGCAGCGCCTACCGCGCCTCCGTCGTCCAGCGCTACCACGAGCACGACCACCACACCGAAGCGGTCGACGTCAGCTTCGTCTGGCCCTACAAGACCGACGGTGCCCAAGACGGCAGCTACACCGTCACCCTGACCGTGAAGAACGACCAGGGAACGGCGACCGCGGTCGGCGTCTCCTCCTTCACCGTCGGCAAGGACCGCGTGGTTCAACGCTGCGGTGGTCTCGAGAACGTCGATGGCGCCAAGATTGACGCCAACGGCTGCACCATCGAGCAGCAGGACGGCAACGGCGAGCGCATCGACCCGAACGCCACCAAGAAGAGCCCCGCTTTCGAGCTGCTCGGCATGATTGCCGCCCTCGGCGCGGTCGCCCTCACCCTGCGCCGCCGCAACTAAGCCTCGGCCAACGACTCAACCCCCCTCTTCCATCCTTCTCCCTCCTTTTCCTCCCCTGTTTTTCGCTCCAAAGTCGCTCGCCGTGGGGCCGTTGGTCTGGGACGATTCGCCGCGCCGGCAACAACGCTGAAATAGCGCCCGCATCAGTGGCCGTTTGGTGGACTCGATGAAAACAACCGCGTGGATGGTGGTGGCGGCAACAATTCTTGCTGGCTGCGCCGCGACAAACGATGTGCCCAGCTCGGACGAAGTGGTCCAAGCCGCCAACGAACTGGAGCTCACGGCGACGGAGAACACCGGCGTCATCCGCGGCGTCGTCGTCGATCCCGGCGTCGTCCCCATTGCCAACGTCCAGATTTCGGTCCGCCTGCAGGGCACCGTCCTCTCCACCAACACGAGCGAGACGGGCGCCTTCGGCCTCGAAGGCCTCGAGCCGGGCACCTACTTCATCACCGCCTCCAAGGCGGGCTTCTCGACCGGGCAGACCTCGACCGACGTCGTGGCAGGCGTCTCGGACCCCGTCGCCGTCAAGCTGACGCTGGAGCCGGACGAATCGACGGCACCCTACTACCTCGCCGTCGTGAACAAGGGCTACATCGAGTGCTCGGTCACTGCCGTCTTCTACGGTGTGGCCGCGTGCAGCGTCGGTCCCCTGGCCTCGGTCACGGCCGATCTCTTCCTCTTCGAGAATGAATTGAGCCGCAAGCCCAACCATCTGCAAAGCGAGATGCTCTGGGAATCGACGCAGTCCCTCGGCGATGCCATGGCCCTTGTGTGGTCCTACGGCTGCGAGTCGAACGGCGGCCTGTTCTGCGACCCCGGCAAGGCCGACGGCACCTCGCCGCTGCTGCTCATGGGCAACGAAACCATCGTGGACAAACTCTTCAGCGACGAAGGCAACCGCACCTCGTTCATCATCCGCGTCTTCAACAGCGACCTCCCGGACACGCGGCCGCCGCCGGGGACTGGCGACCAGGTCTGCGTGGACACCCTCGTCCTCGGCAAGCCCTGCGCCCGCCGCGGCGTCGGCCTCACGTTCGAGCAGTCGTACGAGATCTACTCGCATGCCTTCTTCGGCTACCAGCCGCCCGAATGGCGCCTCTCCAGCGGCGCTGCGATTCCGGCACCGCCCGCGTGAACCCGTTCAGGGCCACCGTTTGAGCCCCGTCCGAGGCGCCTTATATCCCAAGTGCCATCCTAAGCAGTCTGTCCAGGAGGACACCCCATGAACACACGCAACCTGATGTTTGCCCTGGTCGCGGTTGGGCTTCTTGCCACCGCCACCATGGCCACTGTGACCGCCCAGCCGGGCCGCAGCGAGGAGAAACGCGACGACAAGCGCGAGGAGCGGATGGAGAAGGCCCAAGAGAAGGCCGACAAAATCCGCGAGAAGTACAACAAGCACTGCGCCGAGCCCGCCAACGAGACGGCGGCCGAGCGCTGCGAGAAAATCAAGGATGCCGCCAAAGAGGGCAAGCAGGCGCGCCGCGCCGGCGTCGCCCTGGTGCGCGCCATCCACGCCCACGAACTCCAGCTCGGCCGTCTCGAACTGAAGATTGAGCGCCTCGAAGCGGCCCTCGACTCCGGCAACCTGACCGCCGAGAACGCCACCAAGGCGCAGGAGCGCATCGTCAAGCTCGAGGCGCGCCAGGACCGCATCGTCGAGAAGATTGAGGAGCTCCAGGCCAAACTGGAGCGGCTCAAGGCGAAGTGGGCCGAGGTCCGCGACCACGTCAAGGACCGCCACGAGGCGAATGAGCAGGAGGACGGCGAGGACGCCGAATCGTCCAGCGCTGCCCCCAGCTCCAGCGGCAACGCCACCGCTGCGGCCTGAGTCGGCCTCAGATCCTCCACACCTCTTTTCCTCCCTCTTCCCCATCCATTTTGTTCGGTGAACCCATGCGCACAATCTTCGCCCTCCCGCTTCTCGCCACGCTCGCACTCGCTCCCGTCTCCGCCCAGGATGGCTGCACTCAGGCGTCGCCCTGTGAATGGGTCGTCGTCGTGGGGGCGGACGGATTCCTCGAATCGGAGTGGATCTGGACCGAGGGCGACTGGCTTCAGCTCGTCGTGGACAACGGCGACGATGTTGCCCACACCGTCACCATCGAGGGAGCGGGCATCGCTGTCACCGCCGCCGACCTCGATGAAACGTCGAGCACGCCGTTCCAGTTGGAAGCGGGCGCCTACACGCTGCGCGACCAGCCTTCCGGCCATACCGCATCCGCCTCCGTCGTGGAAGGGGACGCAGTGGACGCTGCGGCGGCCAGCAGCTCGAACAAAGGGATGCCCGGGTTCGAGGCTGTTTTGGCCTTTGCCGCCATCGGGTTGGCCCTTTTCGTGCGGCGCCGATAGCGATTGGGCACCGGCCGGACTCCACCGGCTCCATTGGTTTCACTCCCCCCGCCCCCATACCTAAAAGGGAGCGCACGGGCTCACAGAAATCGAGCACGCCCTGGCCTGTCCACGAAGGACAAACCGGGACCGCGCTTCAGCAGCCTGCGGCCACTTCACCCACCGGCCGATGTGAAACCATGCAAACGCAAACCCACGACCTCGCCCCCCATCTCGAGGCACTCAAGCGCGCCCTGGCCCCCAAGATGGCCAGCATCGACGAAACCGACCTCAAGGATGAGCTCCAGAAGTACCTGGACTACGGCGTCCCGGTCGAACAGGCCGTCAAGACCATCCTGCGCCACCACGGGGCCGCTCCCCCGGTCCGCTCCGCCCCGGCAGCCCCGCCGGCCGAGCGCACCGCGATTGCCGACCTGCCTGCCGAGGCGATGGCAGTCAGCCTCAAGGCGCGCATCCTCTACGTTGCCGCCAAGACGGTGACGGCGCGCGGCGAAGCCAAAGAGATCCTCTCCGGCCTTCTCGGCGACGAAACCGGCTCGGTCTCCTTCACCTCCTGGCGCCCGCTCGAAGGGCTGCAGAAGGGCGACGTCATCGAGGCGAAGAACGCCTACACGAAGGCGTACAACAACCAGCCACAGGTCAACTTCGGCGACCGCACCATCCTGACCAAGCTGGACGCCGACGCCCTGCCGAAGGCGCCTGCCACCTTCCGCGACACCGCCATCGCCGACCTCAAGGAAGGTCTGCGCGGGCTGCGCCTCACCGGCCGTGTTCTCTCCATCACGACGCGCCAAGTGACAGTCCAAGGCTCCGCAAAGACGGTCTGGAGCGGCCACCTCGCCGACACCACCGGCAAGGTGGAGTTCACCGCGTGGGCCGACCCCAACCTCACGGCGGGCCAAGCCATCACCATCGAGGGAGGCTACGTTCGCGCCTACCGCGGCGTGCCGCAGTTCACCTTCGATGCCGACGCCACCATCGCCCCGGCGACGACGGAACTACCGGATGTGGCGACGCTGGAGCGCCGCCCCGCGACCACGCTGCGCGACGTCGTCGAGCGCGGCGGCGGCTCCGACCTTGTGCTCGTTGGCACCCTGCTCGAGGTCAAGGAGGGCTCCGGCCTGGTCCTGCGCTGTGCAGCCCCTGGTTGCACCCGTGTCCTCGCCGCTGGAATGTGCCGCCTGCACAACAAGCAGGAGGGTTCACCTGACCTGCGCATCAAAGCGGTCCTCGACGACGGCACCGGCGCCATCTCGCTGATTGCCGGCCGCGAACTCACCGAGCAACTGCTCGGCAAGGACCTCGAACGCTGCAAGAAGGAGGCGCAGGACGCGTTCCGCCCTGACCTCATCGCGGAGCAGCTCGAGGAGAAGCTCACCGGCCGCGTTCTCATGGTGCGCGGCAACGCCCTCTCCGACGACTTCGGCCTCACCTTCATCGCCCGCCAGGCCCGCCTCGCGGAGATGGATGCCAACGCCGCCAAGGAGCTCCTCGCCACCTTCGAGGTGCTGGCATGACGCAGTCCAGCTTCGCAGCACCCCCTACCCCGACCCCCGCCGCGCCGACGGGCGGACGTCGCCTTCAGCGCGAGGTGGCCCACCGGATGTTTGCGGCCGAGTTCAACGCCAGCAAGGTCGAGATCAAGGGGCAAGGCGAGAAGGACCCCTCCTTCCTCGTCTCCCCGCTCGGCGCGAAAGTCAACCGCCTCCACGTCGTCGGCGTCTGCACCGACGTCGAGTCGATTGGCGCGACCGGTGAAGTGTGGCGCGCCCGCATCAGCGACCCGAGCGGCATCTTCACCATCTACGCGGGCAACTACCAGCCCGAAGCGGCGCAGGCCATCAGCCAGCTTCAGCCGCCCTGCTTCCTCGCCGTCACCGGCAAGGCGCGCACCTACGAGCCGGAACCCGGCACCGTGTACGCCTCCATCCGGCCCGAGACGGTCACCGTCGTGGACGAGGCGACGCGCGACTTGTGGCTGGTCGAGACCGCTCGCCGCACCGGCGAACGGCTCAAAGCGGCCCAGCTCGCCCGCGCCGACCCCGCCGCGACCGCGGAGCAGCTCGTCGCCAAAGGCGTCCCGCGCGCGCTCGCGGAGGGCGTCCTCTTGGCCCGCACTCCCTACGCCGCCGTCGAGTTGAGCCGGTTCAAGGAGGCGACCGTGACCTGCCTCTCGCCGCTTGTCTCCGGCACACCCATCCCGGTCCAGCGCAGCGAGCCACGGCCCACGTCCGGCGCCGCGCCTGCAGAACCTGCAGAGGCGCCCACGACCTGGCGCGCTCCGCCCGCCGCCCCGAAACCGGATGCCGCAGCGGAGGCCGTGCAGGAAGCGCTCGACAATGCCATCCTGGCGCACATCCAGCGCCTCGAAGGGCAGAAAGGCGCACGCTGGGACGACGTCCTGCAAGCAAGCGCCACCGGAGGTGTCGCTGCCGAGACCATCGAAGAGGCGCTCAACCGCCTGATGGACAAGGGGCTCGTCTACGAGCCAACACTCGGGGTTCTCAAAACGACGTGAGAGCGTCTGGGCTGCCTGCTCGCCTTTTCCTCTTCATCCCTCTTTGATCAGGTTGCCCTTCGGGTCGAAGGTCATCATGCCGACCTTCAGCTTCTCTGCCTCTTCCGGCGTCATCGTTTCAGCGGTCGCTCCAGCGCCGAGGATGCTGGAGTTGCCAAACGGGTCCTCCAGGATGAGCGTCACCGGCTCGGCTTGCCCCTCACGCATGCGCTCCATCGTCTGCTGCAGTTCGACGATGCGCAACCTTTCCTCGTCGGAGTCGGCGTCGCGCAAGATCTGACCGAGCACGCGCTCGACGCGTACCAGGATGCCTTCGACGTTGCTGATGAACGCCTCGGAGGCGACGCCGGGTTCGATGAGGATGCCGAGTTCCGGGATGCGGATGGTTCCGGAACTGCTGCGCACGACGCGCGTGGACATGTGCTCGGCGGTGGCAACCCGCAGCGTGTGGCGCGTCGGCTCATGGCTTCCCGTGAGGATGAAATCGGTGTGGCGGTAGCCGCACGGCTCGCAGCGCAACATCGTCTCCAAGGAGTTGCCGAGGAATGGCAAATCCACCTCTTCCGCCGTGTATTCCATGCCGATGGCGGCACAGGCAGGGCAGACGGCCTCATCGATGAAGGCGCGAACCATGGGCTCGGCCAGGAGGGGTCGTAAAAAAGGGTTGGGTGAAGGGGAAGAAGACGAACGAGAGGGAGCCCTAACGGCCGCCGCGCGCCTTGTGGCGGTCGACGCGCACGCCGGTCGGGGCGATGATGAGCATCGACTTGCCAAGGCCAGCAATGTCACCGTTGATGTCGCCGACCAGCTTCTTGAGGTCGCCCGTGACGCGGCGCAGGACGATGTCGTCGTTGGCGATGGCGCTGAAGTCGAGCAGGAGCAGGTTGCCCTGGTAGACGTAGTTCGCGTAGTCGCGCAGGTCCTCGTACTTGTGAATCTCGGCGACGCGCACGCTCATGCGGGCGGTGCCGTCGAACATCTCGGAGCCGGAAGCGGCCTCCTCGAGGTCGATGTAGTCCTTGCCGTCCGCGGCCGGCTTGGCGGTTGGCTTCGCTCCAAAGAGGCTCTTGAGGCCCATAGGCATCCCAAGCCATTCACCGTGCGCCTCCAGATAAGAGTTGGGAGTTGAAACGCCGGCTCCAGGAGGTGCTGCGGCTTGTTCGGCGCGTCCTATTCCAGCGCCCAGAGCTTGTCCCCGACGTGGTGGACCGACTTCACCGCTTTGCCTTTGCCGCGCACCATCGCGGCGCCGGCGACGAGGGCCTTGCCGACGGCGAGCGGCTGCTTGTTGCGCTCGTCGCGAATCCAGCACCAGTCGCCGGGCTGCAGGGCGGGGTCCGCCTCGACGATGCCGGGCGCCATGACGTCGGCGCCGTTGGTGACGAACTTGATGGCGCCCATGTCCACCGTGACGAAGCGCGCCTGCGGTTTGTAGGCAAGCAGGCCGCGGCAGGTGAGAAACGCCGGCCCTGTCGGCGTCGCGCCCTCGAAAAGGCCGACCAGTTTGTTGTCCACCAGGAGGACGGAGCGGTCGAGGAATTCACCCGTCTCGACGGCCGCCGTCGGCGCCCAGAGCGTGGCGCCGCCCAAGCTGGCCGCAATCTGCGCCGTCGTCTCTTCGGTCTCTTTGTTGCGCAGGCGGGCGCGGCGCCGCACGCGGGGCTCCTCCGTCATCGAGACGGGGAAGACGCCATTCCACAAGAGCGCGGCGGTCCCATTACGCCAGGAAGGCCAGCTCGTCCTGCCAGAAGGAGAGGTACCACGCCGTCGCGGCGTCCGGGATGGTGGTGTGCTCGACACGAAGGGCGCCGCCGTCCAGCCGCAGCGCCACCGTCGAGGGAGCCGGCCAGCTTGGCTCCTGCCAGGTGAAGCGCAGCAGGTTGGCGGCCGCCTCGAGAATGCGACCGGTCGCGCCATCGGAGGTCTCCAACACCTCACCCACTTCGAGATCCTCCAGCTCCAGATTCTCCCGCATCCGCTCGAGGACGGCCCCCCACGACGCCCCGGCGGCGGGCTGGGCAAGACGGACATCGGCCATGCCCTTGCGACACCTTCCACCTGCTAAGCGTCTCTCCTTCAGGAACAGCAAACCATTATGTACGGTTCCCAAGTCGCGCGAACTACATGGCCCTCAGGGCCAGGTGATTTTCCATGGGAACCGGAACCCCGTCCATGAAGGGTGGCAAGCGCACCCACATCCGCTGCCGCCGCTGCGGCCGCCACGCCTACCACCTGCAGAAGAAAACCTGCAGCTCCTGCGGCTACGGCAAGATGGCCAAGCTGCGCTCCTACAACTGGGCCAAGAACCACTAGAACAGCGAAAACTCGCTGCGCTCGTTTTCGCCGCTTTAGCTGGGGCCCTCCGGGCCCCAGACCCCTCGGCGGACAGATACGGGCCGTCGCCTCGAGGCGACGGCCCATCTGGCCCTTTCGGGGGACCTTCGGTCCCCCAGACACTTTTCAGCCAAGCTGGCGTGAGCCGGAGTGCGCAGGGATAGCCAAGTTCGGTCAACGGCGCCAGACTTAGGATTTGGTCCTTTGTGGTTCGCAGGTTCGAATCCTGCTCCCTGCACTCGCTTCGCTCGTTTCGGGAGCAGGATTCGAACCATCCCTCGCTGCGCTCGGCGCCGGCAGCGCGGCTGCGCTGTCGGCGAGTTTCGAATCCTGCTCCCTGCACTCGCTTCGCTCGTTTCGGGAGCAGGATTCGAGCCATCCCTCGCTTCGCTCGGCGCCGCGAGCCCTGCTGGGCTCACGGCGAGGTTCGAATCCTGTCCGCACTCGGCTTCGTTCGAGTGCTGCCCGCTTTGCTGCATGCCAATGGTTTTCCCCTCAACGCTCGATATCGGAGTATGCATGTGCCCACAAAGCGCGAGGTCGGGAAGGCCGTGAAGAAGACCGAGAAGGTCGTCGCCGAGGCCGTTGTGAAAGGTGCCAAGGCGGCCGCGAAGGCGGCCGGAAAAGCAACCAAAGCCGTGAAGGCCAAAGCCAAGCGCGCCGCCGTTGCGACGAAAGAGGACCGCGCCGCCCTTGCCAAGCAAGCCAAGCGCCTCGGCCATGACGTGGCGGTCACCGTGAAGCACGCGGCCACGGCCACCGAGAAGGACCGCGCCGTTCTGGCCAAGCATGCCAAGCAGACGGCGCGCGCCGTCGCAAAGACCGTGAAGGACGCAGCGAAAGCGTAAGGAAATGTAGACCGCCCCGGCGCCCCGGATCCCTCGGCAGAATTCCCCACCGCAGTAGGGTGCCGTCACAAGGGTGCGAGCAGGGGCAGGTCAAGTCGGGCAGTCTGTCCTGCGTTTTAGTCCCAAGGGGTCCAGGGGACCGGAGGTCCCCGGGTGGGGGGAGCGGGGGGCGAAGCCCCCCACGTGCGGCCGCAGGCCGCACCTGGTTTCGAAAGGCGAAGCCTTCGGGTGCGAGCAGGGGCAGGTCAACCCTTCTACTGTGGCCTACGGTTTGAGGTTTCTGTCTACTTGACGGAGACAATCTCAAGCTGGAACATCAAGGTGCGTCCGGCGAGGGCGTGCTGGCCCGACGCGCCGTAGGCGTCCTCGGGTTGAATGCGGCCGACCGCCTTGCCGCCGGCGTGCGTCCCGACGGCGAGGTCGGTGAAGCCCTGGATGACGCCGCCTCCCGGTGTGAAGCTGAACGGGGCGTAGCTCGGCCGCACTTGGAACGAGCCGTAGCCGAGGCCGTTCGCTTTGGCGTACTGGGCGACGGACTGGACCGAGGTGTCGAAGATGCGTCCGTCCACGGTCATGCCGATGTAGTTGCCGGTGACGGAGTCGCCGGTAGCGACCGTGTCGTCGAGGACGGCGTCCGAGCGGGCGACGGTGAGGTTGAGTGTTGCTTCGGCGCCAATGGTGCGTACGGTGACCGGCAGCGTCGCGTCGGCGTTGCTGCCGTCCGAGCGTGCCTCCACGACGAAGGCGACGCGCTGTTTGGCCGGCACGTCGAAGTTGGCGAAGCCCGTTTCGCTGCGCGCCGTGAGGCCGGCGGGGGCGGCGAAGAGGACGCAGACCGGGACGAGGCGGTCGCCGTCGTTCTGGACAACAACCAGGAACTGGGTGTCGCCGCCCGCCGTGCCGACGGCGTGGTTCGAGTCGGGACTCCAGAGCGACAGGGCGAGCGCGCCGGCGGCCGTCGTCTGCTCCTGAATGGTCGCCTTCTCGAGGGAGAAGGGGCGCTTGGGTGTGCCGTCGCCGCCGCCCGCCACTTCGGTGTTGATTTTGTCGAGGACATCGAAGCCGGTAACGACCTTGCCGAAGACGCTGTGCTTGTCGTTGAGGTGCGGCGTTGCGGCAAACGTGATGAAGAACTGGTCAGAGCCGGTGTTAGCGCCGGCGTTCGCCATGCTCAAGATGCCTTTGCCGTCGTGGCGCAGGAGGCGGTGGAACTCATCGGGGATGGCCGCCGCGTCCGCTTTGCCTGCGAGGGCGCCGTCGCCGCCCTGCATCATGAAATCCTTGATGACGCGGTGGAAGCGCACGCCGTCATAGTGGCCAGCCGCAACCAGGCGCAGGAAGTTGTTGGCGGTGATGGGGGCCTCGTTGCGGAACACTTCGAGAACGATGTCGCCTTCCGTGGTGTCGAAGGTGACGTGCGGGTTGGCGACGGGGGTGAGCGCGGTGGGCAGGAGGCAGGCGTCCTGGACGAGGGGACCGCCGCTGGGCCCGGTTGGGGCGGCGCAGCCGGCGAGGAGAGCCAGGAGGACGAGGGTGGCGAGGGTTCGCATCGTGCCGCACGACGGGAGCCGCCCCAAAAACGTTGAGGCGCTCGGCTCGCGCGGGTGGCCCTTTTTATCCAGGGGGCGGTGGACCGGCGTCGTGATTGAAGGCCAGCAGGATGCGCCAGTCGCCGTGGTGGGGGCGGGAGGCTTCGGCACCTGCCTCTCCACGCTGCTGGCGCGCAAAGGCATCGAGGTGCGGCAGTGGTGCCGCGACCCCGGCTACGCGCAGAGCATCGCCAATTCGCGCGAGAACACGAAGTATCTCCCTGGCGTCAAGATTCCCCTCAACGTCTGGATGACGAGCAACCTCGCCGACGCCGTCGAGGGGGCCGAAGTGGTGGTCGCGGCGGTGCCGAGCCAAGCGATGCGGGAGACGGCGCGCGCCTTCGCCCCGTTCTTGGCCCGTGACGCGAAAGTGCTCAACATCGCCAAGGGCATCGAGCATGACACGTTTCTGCGCATGAGTCAGGTCATCGCCGAGGAAGTGGGTTCCAACCACGCGGTCGCCTCGATGAGCGGCCCCAACTTCGCCGAGGAGATTGCGCGGGGCACGCCAAGCGCCACGGTCATTGCCTCGAAGTCGCCCGTCGCCCTCAACCTGCTGTGCGGCCTCTTCACGACGGAGTGGTTCAAGGCGTACCCGCGCCGCGACCTCGTCGGCGTGGAGCTGGGCGGTGTGATGAAGAACATCGTCGCCCTCGCCGCCGGCTTGACGCAGGGCATCGGCTTTGGGCAGAACTCGCAGGCAGCCGTCATCACGCTCGGCCTGGACGAGATGGTGCGCTTCGGCGTCGCCAATGGCGCCAAGAAGGAGACCTTCACAGGCCTCTCCGGGCTTGGCGACCTCATCCTCACCGCGACGAGCAGCCGCAGCCGCAACCACCGCGTCGGCGAGCTTCTTGGCAAAGGCCTCAGCAAGGAGCAGGCGATCGCGACACTCGGCGGCCAGGTCGTCGAGGGAGTCATGGCGACGAAGTTCGTGCACGGCCTCGCCGCGAAAGAGAAGATTCCCCTCCCGCTCACGGCGGAAATCTACCGCATCCTCTACGAAGGCAAGGATGCCCGCGTCGCCGTTCGCGACCTCATGGACATGATGTAGGGCCGCCCGCGCAGCACCGTGTTGAACGGGAAAGGGAGTGTTCGCAAGCCGCGACAACCCTTAAGCACGGGGCCGCAGGGTGGCCGCCATGCGTTCCTGGCCCGCCGTGGCCGCCCTCCTGCTCGTCGCCGCGCTCTTTGCTGGCTGTTCCAGCGCGCCCGAGCCACGCGTTGTCACGCCCGCCGCCGTCGACGTGGACCCGACGACGGTGCGCGTCGAATCGGTGCGCATCGAGAACCACACCGTTCTCGGCGACGGCGGCGTGGACCTTGCCGTGCGCGCCTACGTTCCCACGCTCAGCGCGGGAGCGAAACCCGGCCTCGCCCTCTTCGTGCACGGCTGGGGCGGCAACAAGGAGGACTACGAAGGCGTGCAGTCGCTCCCCGTTCCCACGCCAGCCCCGGTGGGCACGAACCGTTTGCAGATGTTCGCCGACGCAGGTCTCCTCGTGGTCGCCTACGATGCGCGCGGTTTCGGTCGCTCGGGAGGCGAGACGACCGTTGCCGGCCCCGCCGAGATGGCCGACCTGCACGCCGTCCTGGTCTGGGCGCAGTCCACCTTCGCCACCAACGGCCTCGCTGGCGTCATCGGCAACTCCTACGGCGGCGGCCACGCCTTCAACGCCTGGGCCGACGACCCGCTCGTCACCACGGCGGTGCCCATCTACGGCTGGGTCGACCTCTACGACGCGCTCATCCCGGGCAATGTCCCGAAGGCGGAGTGGGGCGAGTTCCTCTACCTGTACGGCCAGGCGGGCACCGGCCGCTACTCGACGATGATTCACAACTGGTACGCCGACCTCTACCTGCGCGCCAACCTCGACACGGTGCGCGCCGAGATGGACGAGCGCAGCAGCCTCGACCGACTCGCCTCCACCACGAAACCGCTCCTGGTCTGCCAGGGCATGGAGGAGTCGCTTTTCCCGCAGATTGACCAGGCTTGGGAAACGGCGGGCGGCTTCACGCGCGCCTACGTCTTCCGCGGCGGCCACGGCAATGCCGCCGATGGCTGCTGGGACCGCGCCCTCGACTGGTTCCGTTTCTTCCTCCTCGGCTTCGACACCCGCGTGGACGCCTGGCCCGCTCTCGAAACCGTCGATGCCGCCAGCAACGTCGTCACCAGCTACGGAACGTTCCCCGATGCGCCGTCGTCCTCCTTCCATCTGCGCAGCGGCGAACTCTACCAGGGCCCCGCATCGGAGGCGCCCTTCACCATCAGCCAGCGCTTGGTTGCCAACCCCCTCGAGGAGCCAGCGGCGCTGTGGGACCAGACGGGGATGCCCACCAACGCTCTGCCGAACCAACTGCGCCAGGATTCGGGCGCCCTCTTCTTCCAGGGGCCGTTCATGGTGGCAGGAACCCTGGTCGGTGCGCCGGAGTTGACTCTCGCATTGAACGGCGAGAGCCCGACGCCGTTCCAGGTCGCTGGCACGCTTCTGGTTCTGCACGAAGGTGGAACAAGCCAAATTGTCAGCCGAGGCGCCACGGCGGCCCTCGACGCCGACGACATCGTGAACGGGACCATGACCCTGCGGTTCCACTGGACCAACCTTGCTCTTGAGTCCGGCGACCGCATTGTCCTCAAGCTCTCCGCCAACGACCCTGCCTGGTGGATGCCGCTCCTTGCCAACTACGACGCCGTCTTCGACGGCCGCTCGGAGCTGCGCCTGCCCATTTTGGTTTAGCGGCGTCATGGTTGCAGGCGACCACAGATTTCACAGAACGAGCTGCGAGCCATCTGGGCCTATCAGTCGTTCGTGGACTGGACCAAACCGTCAAAATGGCACAGATTGAGGAGCTGTTGAACCCCGAGCCCCATCTGGGAAATTTTGACGGCCTTCCGTAAGATTTTGATGTCTTTTGCCCGCTTGGAGCAAAAAAATCTGTGCAATCTGTGTCCGCCCTTGACGTTTGTGCGGAATTTACGCCACGGCGGCTGCGGAACGCGCAGCGACAACGACCGCTGCGGCGCCGGGCTTGGCCGGAAGCAGTCGCGTCGCGCCAATCAACTCGACCTGGAGGCGCGGCTCGTTCTTCTCCTGCTCTTTGGCGAGCCGCTCCTTGAGTTCCTTGTCGAGATCCTCGACTTTGCGGTTGTTGCGGAAGGTCAGGTCGTGCAGCTGTTTCTCGAGGTCGCGGTCCTGGTCCTCAAGTTTGCGCTCGCGGACGCCGGACTCGGTGAACCAGAGGCGGTTGCGAATCTGGCCGCGCTTGTGGCGAATCTTTGCCTCTTCGGCGCGAATCTCTTCCTTCTGCCGCTCGTAGTACTCCTCAAGTCGTTTCTCGGCGCGCCGCACCTCGGTCTGCGCCTCCTCGCGCTTGACCTGCAAAATGGGAACCAGGAGGTTGCCGACATGGGCGCGCGCTTTTTCCTCGACGTCGGCCCAGAGGGCCGGTGTCAGCGCGGCACCCTCCGCGACCGTTTCGCCGTCGGGCGTGGGGGCAAGTTCCTCGACGACGGAAACAATTGCGCCGGTGTCGTCCACGAGCAGCGTGATGAATGCCTCCAATTCGCTGCGGATGGTCTCGATGAAGTAGCGGTAGTAGAGCGCCGTCGCCGGGCCGTTCACGGATGGCGTGCGCACCACGCCGATGGCGCCGTCGTCGCCGAGCGTCTCCATGGCGCCTTGGACGAACTTGCTGCCGAGGCTCAGCAGCTCAATCTCGCCGTCCTTTTCGTCAAAGGTGTCGGGGTCGGTGGTGTAGTGGTGCAGCCCGCCCATGCGTTTCCAGTAGGTGCGCGGCAGTTTCACGGTGGTGACCTTGTCGGTTTCCTCGGCTTCCGCTTCGGTGATGGCAAGGAAGCGGGCGACGAACTGGCGCACCTCCTTGTCCATGTCCACGGAGTCTTCGATGCGCACATCGTCCTTCGCGGTGGAGAGGTCGAAGGTCTGGAAGACGGAGGCGTCGAGCATTTTGATCTCCTCGGCGTTCGCCTTGGATTTCTTCACCTCGCCCTGCACCTTCTCCAGCGACTCCTTGACCTCCTTGTCATTCTGGGTCGCCATGATGATGTCGAGGATGCGCTTCTCCAGCCCGCCCTCGTCCTCCAATTCGCCCAGGATGAGGTCCATCTCACCGATGGCGACCTCGAAGAGTTTGATCTTCTCGTACAGCACCTGCAGGACGTAATCCTCGATGGTGTCCGCGACGGCCAGATTGAGGATGACGACATTGCTCGACTCTTGGCCGATGCGGTGGACGCGGCCGATGCGCTGCTCGACACGCATCGGGTTCCACGGCAAATCGTAATTGACGAGGATGTGCGCGAACTGCAGGTTGAGACCCTCCGAGCCGGAGTCGGTGGCGACGAGGACCTGGGTCGGGCCGCGGAACTCCACGAGCGCCGAACGGCGGCGGCCGGGAGTCAGCTGGCCGTGGAACTTGACATTCGAAACGCCCTCTTGGGCCAGGCGACGGCTGAGCAGTTCCTGGGTCTCGCGGAACTGCGTAAAGAGGATGATTTTCTCCTTCGTGTTCTTGGCGATGTCGAGGATGAGGTTGACTTTGGAGTTGCGCTTGATGTCCCCCGCCATCGCCTTGAGCTCCTCCATCGCCTTGGCCACCTCGGCGTCCTTCACCTTCGGCAGCATGTTGTCAATGGTCTTCGCGAGCGCGGGGGCGGACGAGGCCACTTCACGCTCCAACACCATGAGGGCGAGGTGGGACTCGAAGAAGTCCTTGTAGGAGCGGATGAAGTTGGAGACGGCGTGGTGGAGGGCGTACTCGCCGGGCGACGCCTTGACGCGGTGGGTCTCGACGCGCCGCTCCGGGAACTTGAGGCCGGTCTCCGAACGCCGGTTGCGAATCAGCACCTGCTGCAGGAGAAGCTGGAGGCGCTGCGCGTGCAGAAGGACGCGGCCCTGCGCGTCGCCCATGTACTCCTCCTCGAAGTTCTGCATCGTGCCGAGCAGGCCCGGTTTGATGAGATTGATGAGGTTGTAGAGCTCGATGAGGTTGTTCTGGATGGGCGTCGCGGTGAGCATCAGCGCGTGGCGGGCCGAGATGTCGTCGGCCAAGGAGTAGCGCTGCGTCTTCTTGTTCTTCAGGTAGTGCGCCTCGTCCACGATGACGAGGTCCCACTCGCGGGCGATGATGTCCGGGTAGTGCTGCGCCGACTTCGCGGTGTCAATCGAGGCGACGATGTGGTCGTGCTTGCCGAACCCGATGAACTCCGGATCGTCGTGCTTGAGGAAACGTTCGCCGAACTTGTCCCACAACTCCCCCTGCCACTGCGAGGCAAGCGATGCGGGTGTGAGGATGAGGATGGATTTCGCCTTGCCGCGGCTGATGAGCTCCTTCATCACGATGCCGGCCTCGATGGTCTTCCCGAGACCCACCTCGTCGGCGAGGATGCCGCGGCCACCCATCTGGTTGAGCACCTTGATGGCCGCCTTCACTTGGTGCGGCAGAATCTTGATTTTGCGACGCAGCTGCGCCAGCGTCGTAATGCCTTCGTGGCGCAGCGCGCGCAGGCGGTGCGCGTCGAGGTTGAGACGATGCAGGTCCAGCGGTCCATAGCTGCCCTTCTGCAGCCCTGCGGCCACGTTGTGCGGGTCGAGGATGGGGTGGCCGCGCAGCGGGTCCACCTTCTTGCGCTTGAACAGCGTGCGCTCGCCTTTGGCCCCCTCGTCGCCCGACTCATCCTCCACGACAGGGGCAGGTGCTGCGGCAGGCGGTTCGACGCCTTTGGCCGCTTTCGCCTTGCGGACCGGGACGACAGGGCCAGGGATGAAGCGAGATGGTTTCTCAGAGGCGGCCATTTCGGGGAGCGGTTTGAAGGACGGGAGGGTGTTGAAAAGCGTGGTGGCGCGGGTTTCCGATTGCTCAGGCCAGATTGAAGGCGGTTGGCAGGAGGCAAGGCTTCAACGCTGGCCGGTGTTTGGCGCGGCGTGCAGGTGCGGCTGACCGGGTACGGCGGCGCCGGGGAGATTGGCGGCAACGCGTTTCTCCTCGACGACGGCCGGAGCCGGCTGTTCCTGGACTTTGGCAAGCGCTTTGGCGGGGCCAACACCAAGCAGGAGTTCGGCAAGGTGCCGGGTTGGGGTGACTACTACGACCTCTTCATGAAGCCGCGCGGTGGCCACCAAGTCCATGATCTCGTCGCCCTGGGCCTTCTACCCCCGCTCCCCAATCTCTACAGGTCGGACATGGGCGAGGCGCCGACGCTGCACGCAGGCGGTCGTGGCCTCGACGGCGTCCTGGTGAGCCACCCCCACTCCGACCACTACGGCTCCATCGGCTATCTGCGTCAAGACACGCCGGTCCATCTCTCCCCCATCGCGAAACTGACGCTTGCCAGCGTGCAGAAGACCGGCATGGGCGGGCCGGACGACTCCTTCGTGCGCTTCAAGCCCGCCGCCGAGGAGATGCCGCGCACCTCGAAGGAGCGCGGGGCGGATGAGGTGCTGGCCGCCATGCCGGAGCGCGTGCTCGACACCGCCGCGCGCTTCCAGGTCGGCGACTGGGCTGTGGAACGGCACGATGTGGACCACAGCATCCACGGCGCGGCCGGGTTCATCCTTGAGCACAAGAACGGTCCGCGCATCGCGTACAGCGGCGACCTGCGTCTGCATGGCCGTCACAAAGAGCGCACCGAGAAGTTCCTGCGCCAGGCGCAAGGCGCCGACGTTCTGCTCATCGAGGGCACCCGCGTCGGCGGCTCCCACGCCCACGGCGACCCCGTCGGCAAGCCGCTGACCGAGCAAGAGGTCGGCCGCAACATCCAGGAACGACTTGTGGCGGCCGACGTGGCCGACACGAAGGGGTTCGTCGCGGTCGCCTATCCGCCGCGCGACCTTGATCGCCTGGTCTCGATTGCGGAGGCGGCGCGCCGTTCCGGCCGCAAACTCGTCATCACTCCCAAGCAGGCGCATCTGCTCTGGACGCTGCACGGTGAGGGCCACGTCGACGAAGTCATGGACCCGCTTGCCTCCAGCGATTTGGTGGTCCTCGTCAGCGATGACCAGCGCGCCGCCCAGGACGCTGGGAAGGAGCGCAAAGCGTCGGGCCGCACCGCTTGGGGCCTCTGGACCGACGACGTGGCGCAGCTGGATGCGGCGCTGCATCGCGCCGGCAAGACCGTCACGCTCGACGAGGTGGCCTCCGACCTGCGCGGCCACCTCGTCACGATGGGCTCCTTCACCCTCAACCTCCTTCCCGGGCTGCTCAAGCCGGGCCAAGGCAACGGCCTCTTCGTGCACAGCCAGACGCAGCCGTTCAACGATGAGGGAGTCATCCGGGACTTCAAGCTGAAACGTTGGCTCGACCATTTCGGCCTCGTCGAGGTGCAGCAGCACGTCTCCGGCCATCTCAGTCAGGACGACTTGATGCACGCGCTGGACGAATCGGGCTGTAAGACCCTGGTGCCCATCCACACCGAACATCCGGAATTGAGCGCCCGCCACTATCAGGCGGCGCGCTCCGGCGGCGTCGTGAAGCTCCCGGCGCCGGGCCAGCCCATCGACTTGTGACGGCACGCCCGCCTCGGGCCGCGCCAGAAGGTGCCAAGAAGGGTCGGCCCCCTGCGGGCGGCGTGGCGGAACCGGGACCGGTCGGCGTGCGCGCCCTCCTCTTCGACCTCGACAACACCCTCGTGGATTTCATGCGGATGAAACGGACCGCCTCCGACGCCGCGGCGCGGGCGATGGTGACGGCAGGAGCCGATTTCGGTTTCCCGTCCGACAAGGCGGGCGAGATGCTGTTTGGTGAATACCTCGACGCCATCGAGGGCAACGGCGTGTTCGAGACGTTCCTGCGCCGCCACCACCGGCAGAAGCTCGGGCTCTCGGCTCACGCGGTGGACCGCATCACCGCCGCCGCCGTGAACGCCTACCTCAAGACCAAACTCCTGCACACCGAGCCCTACCCGAAGGTGCGTTCCACCCTCGTCGCCCTGACGCGTGCCGGGCTGCGGCTCGGGGTCCTCACCGATGCGCCGCGCTTCAAGGCGTACCAGCGGCTCGAGGCGGCCGGGCTCGTGGAGTTCTTCGACTTTGTCGTGACTGCGACCGACACTGGCGCGACGAAGCCGATGCCGCAGGCGTTCAAGGCGGCGCTCGACCTCTTTGGCCTCCCACCCAACCAGGTGTTGATGGTGGGCGATTGGCCAGAAAAGGACATGGTGGGGGCCAAGGTGGCCGGGATGCGCACCGCTTGGGCGCGCTACGGCAAACCGGGCCACGCCATCCCCCCCGAAGCGGAGTGGGTGCTGGACTCCGTCGAAGGGCTCATCCCTCTCCTCGGCCTCGCCCCCTCCAATCGGTGACCCATGGCCCTGAAACCTGCCACCCGGAAGCCAGCCAAGACGACCGGCCGCAAGGTGCCGACGCGCCGCGCCAAGCCGACGGATGCGGCGCCTGACGCCGACGTGGCCGCAAGCCACGCTGTGCCAAGCGGTGCCGACGCGGCGCCGGAGAGCACCGAGGCGGGACCGGTCTCGGTTCCCGAGGGCGACTGGGCCGAAGCCATCGCCAAGGCGCGCCGCAAGCCGGTTCAACTTGATGACGAAGGCCAGGCGCCGCTCCAGGTCGAGGTGCGCGACATCCCGGTTCCCGATGCCAACCCCGAGGACGAGCCGGAGTTCGAGGCCGAAGTGGCTGAGGCCGACGCACCGACCGCCGCGGAGCCCGCAGCGCCCCGCACGCCTGCCCTCACGGATGGGCTGAGCCTTCCCGAGCAGTACCTCCTCATCGCCATGGGTGAAGGGTGGGACGACCGCATCGAAAAGTACCGCGTCGGTGCGCACGGCCCCGCCATCGTCGGCGCCCTCATCCTCGACCTCGCGCTGCGCGGCCGGCTGCGCATCCAGCGCGACCGCTTCGAAGTGCTCGACGGCCGCGTCGGCGACGCTGATCTTGCTGCGATTGCCGACCGCCTGCGCCAGCTCCAGGGCGTCCCGAGTGCCGAAGCGATGCGCCGCCTCGGTGCCGGCGATCTCACCGGCGTCATCCGCCCATGGAAGAACCGCCTCGCCGCGCGCAACTTGGTGCGCGAGCGCACCTGGCGCCACCTCGGCCTCTTCAAGCGCAGCGAAACCACGCTGATTGCGCCCGATGCGCAGACCAAGCTGGAGAACCGCCTCGTGCGGCTGCTTTCGGGCGGAACCGCGGATGGCCAATCCATCTGCCTCATGGGCCTCATCGACGCCGCTGGCCTCCTTCCCAACTTGGTCCCCTCGGCGGCGCTGCCCTTCAACCGCGCTCGCATCCAGGGCCTTGTTGCGGGCCGCGACAAGCTCGGCTACCTCATCGACCGCGATTTCAAGGGCATGCAGGAAGTTCTCGTCGCGACGGTTCTGCGCAACGTCAAAAAGGCGCAACAGGGCCGTTAGGCGCACGAGTCCGCCGGAGTGAACCCAGCGCGGGGCGTGATTGCGTCGGTGACCGTGGCTGCGGGCCGTCTCCGAACATGTGAGGGCCGCCCGGTCCCCAAATAGGTGAGACCAATTGCGGCCCCGATGGCCAGCTCCACTGCGACCTCCACGACTCGAACAACGACTTTTGCCAACCGGAACACGTCCGCCCAATCTCCCGCCCGGATGTGGCTGAAGATTCTCGGCGTGGTGCTGACCTTGACCGCCATTTTGGGTTTCATCCCCGCCCTGGTGGATGTGATGCACAACCTGACCATCAACATCGAGGGCGGAGAGTTGGTGCTGCACATGATCCTCGCCGGCCTCACGTTCGGCCTCGCGTTTGGCGTGAAGGACGACGCCGTCCTTGCGACGCTCACCATCGTCTACGGCGCGGTGTACCTGCTCGTCGGCGTGTTCGGCTTCGCGGTCTCCTCGATTGGCGACCTGTGGCACGTCGGACTCGGCGACAACCTGCTGCACCTTGCCCTGGGCGGCGTCACGTTGGTCGCCGGCATGGCGAGCCGCAACCGCCCCTGAGCAAGCACACTTGGAGGTCCGGTCCGCAACGTCGCGGCCTCGCCTTGACGCACATGAACCCCGTCGGCCGGCGGCGGGGCGTCAGGCCAGCACTTTCGCTTTTCCAATCGTCTCCGCCATGACGGCGCCAAGCCGCTCGATGCCGATCTTGATCTTGTCGTCGGCGGGGTGGCTGAAGTTGAGGCGCATCGTGTTGAAGCCAAGTGCCGGGTCGGGGAAGAACGACTTGCCGGGGACGTAGGCGACGTCGCGCTTCACGGCATCCTCCAGCATCTTCGTCGTGTTGACCTGCTTGGGCAGCTCGGCCCAGGTGAAGAGGCCGCCCTGGCTCTTTGTCCAAGTCGTGCCTTCCTTGGGGAAGTGCTTCTCCATTGCGCTGAGCATCAGGTCGCGCTTCTTGCGGTAGAGGCTGATGATGTCCGGGATGTGCCGCTCGATGAGGCCGCCCGCCAGGAGGTCGGAGGCGATGTACTGCGTGAAGGCGTTCGTGCAGAGGTCCACCGACTGTTTGCTGATGACCATCTTGCGCGTCGCCTCCATCGGGGCGACCGTCCAGGCGAGGCGGAAGCCGGGCACCAGAATTTTGCTGAAGGTGCCGAGGTAGATGACGCGCCCCTCGTCCTTGTCGAGGCTGTGCATGCTGGGGATGGCGTCGCCGTCGAAGCGCAGCTTGCCGTACGGGTCATCTTCGATGATGAGGAGGTCGTGGGCGTGTGCCAGCTCGATGAGTTTGCGGCGGCGCGCCAGGCTGATGGTGGTGCCGGTCGGGTTGGCGAAGGTGCTCACTGCGTAGAGGAACTTCGGCCGGATGCCTTTCTTTTTGAGGGCGACGACGCGCGCCTCGACGGAGTCGGGAATCATGCCGTCGCCGTCGGAGTCGGCGGTGGCGTACTGGGCGCCGAAGTAGTTGAACGACTGCAGCGCCCCGAGGTAGGTTGGGTTGGCGACGAGGACGGTGTCGCCGTGGTCCAGGAAGACGCGGCCAAGCAGGTCGAGTCCCTGCTGGCTGCCGTTTGTGATGGTGACCTGGTCGGGGTGGACCTTCATGCCATCCTTGCGCAGGTGGTCGGCGACCGCTTCACGCAGGCCTGCGACGCCCTCGGTCGTGCTGTACTGGAGGGCCGACTTGGCGTGGTCGCGAAGGACGCGGTGGACCGCCTCTTCGATCTCTTTGACCGGGAAGGTTCCGGGGTTGGGCAGGCCGCCCGCGAACGAAATGACGTTGGGCTTCTCGGTGAGCTTGAGCAGCTCGCGAATCTCGCTCGCTTTCATGCTGTGGGTGCGAGACGAGTAGAGAGGGCCGAACTCCACGGGAGTGCGAGTTCGCCAAACGATAAAAGGTATCGGCCAAGGCGAGAGAAAACGAATCAAGTTCAGCAATTGTGGCAAAAGGTGAACCTGGTTCAATATTTAAGCCAATTTTTCGAATAAGCCTGTTTCCGGATGGACCGGTTTTGCATGGCTCTGGACAAAACCGGTTCAGGCGCGCTGAACAGAAACGACGCCCACCGTCAAACCACAAAACGCACAGAATTCACCGAACAACGGTTTCTATCGTTTCTCCGCGTTCCGTGGACCCGCCGGCATTGGAATGGAGGCCGAACCAACCGCCACAGTCAGCGGATCAAGTCGATGACCCAGTAGCAGAACGCCGCCACGATGGCCGCCATGGGAATCGTAATGATCCAGGCCGAAACGATGCGTCGCGCGGTGCCCCAACTCACGGCGCTGGCGCGTTGGAAGGCGCCGACTCCCATGATCGCTCCAGTGATGCTGTGCGTCGTCGAGACCGGCACGCCGAAGCCCGCCAGGTAGTACAGGCCGATGGCACTCGAGGTTTCCGCCGCGAAGCCCTGGCTGGTGTCGAGGTGGGTCAGCTTCGTCCCCATGGTCTTGACAATCTTGTAGCCGCCAATCAGCGTGCCAAGAGCGATCATGAGGCCGGAGGCAAAGATGACCTCAGAAGGGACCGGGAACTTGCCGTCGCTCGTCTGCTGCACGGCGCCGACGGCAATCATCAGGGCGGTGATGACGCCCATGGTCTTCTGGGCATCATTGGTGCCGTGGCCGAAGCTGTAGAAACTGCTCGAGCCAATCTGGAGCCAGCGGAACAGTCCCTTCGTCTTCCCGGGCGATGCACGGCGGAAGAGCCACGCGATGGTGGCCGTGAAGGTGAAGGCGAGGCAGAAGCCAAGGAACGGACTGTAACCGATGAAGAGAACGATGGCGAGGAGCTTCTGGATTTTGAGGCCGTGGAAGATGTCCCAAACCAGCAGGATGGCCGAGCCGACACTGGCGCCGAGCCAGAACCCGGCCCAGACGTTGGTGCGGCTCAGCCGCGCAAGGGCAATGCCGCCCGCGATGCCGACGAGGGCGCCGAGGGCCATGGGGCGGGCGACGGTTTCGAGGTCCACGAGGGTGGGCCACTGGACACCAGCCATGCCCGCTTTGGCAAGCGCTGCGCCAACAAGGCCACCGATGAGGCTCTGGCTGGAGGAGATGGGGATGCCGAGGAAGATGGTGAGGACCGACCAGAAGATGGCGCCAGCGAGGGCGGCGAGGATGACTTCGGGAGTCACCACCGATTTGGCGATGATGCCGGAGCCGACGGCGGCGGCGACGGCGGTTCCGGCGAAGGCGCCGATGAAGTTGAACGACCCCGCGAGCAGCAGGGCGGCCCAGACCGGCAGCGCCCGCGTCGCGACGACGGTGGCGATGCTGTTGGCGGCGTCGTGCAGGCCGTTGTAGAAATCGAACAGCAGGGCGACCAAGATGGTCACCAGGACGAAGGGCCCAATGAGAGTCCAGTCAATCATCTGGGCACCGTTCAGCCATTCTTGCGCAGGATGTCCTGAAGCACGTCGGCGACGTCCTCGCAGCGGTCGGTGGCGGCTTCGAGGAACTCGTAGATCTCCTTGTACTTCATGATGCGGATGGGGTCGTTGCTGGCGAACAACTCCCCAATTGCCACGTTGAGCACCTTGTCCGCCTCGTTCTCCAGCCGGTGGATCTCAACGATGTGGGGCGGGATGTTGGTCTTGAGTTGGGCGGGGCGGCGCAGACTTCGCACGCCGTCGTCCAGTTCGCGAACCTGCGCCTTGAGGATGGCGACGAGCTCGACCATGTGTGCGGTAGGGCCGGGAATCTGATGGAGCGCGAGGCGGTTGGCGGCGGCGTAGACGTCGTCCGCGATGTCGTCGATGACATGGGCGAGCCGGGCGATGTCCTCGCGGTCGATGGGGGTGATGAAGGTGCGGTTGAGGCGGTCGAAGAGTTCGTGGCCCACGGTGTCCGCCTGCGACTCCAGCTCCTTGATGTCGTTGCGGGCGAGTTCGACGTTGGACCACTTGCCCGCCAACATCTGGTCGAAGCGGTCGGCGCATTTGCCCGCCAGCGCGATGTGCCGCTCCAGGAGGTCGAAGAAGACTTTGTCCTGGGGGATGATCCACTCCTTGAAGCCCATGTGGGGCACTCACGAGTCTCATGTCAAGACATTCTTCTCAATCTTAGCAATAGAATATAGCGTTCGCTAGGGCGTCGAACCTCGAACTGCGGTTTCAATAAGGCAGCGTGATGGGAAGCCGGCGCTCGCCGGTCGCCATGTAGAGCGCCTTCTCGGCGATCTTGCGCGCGTTGTCGCCTGCGCGCTCGAGGTGGCGAGCCACCAGGATGTAGTGGGCGTAGGTGGTGATGGTGCGCGGGTCCTCCATCATGTGCGTGATGGAGTCGCGGAAAATCTGTTCGTAGAGCGCGTCCACTACTTCGTCCTGCTCCGGCACGGCACGGGCGAGAGCGGCATCCTGCTTGCGGTAACTGGCGAGCGCCTCGTCCAGCATCGCCATCGCCTTCTCCGCCATGAGCGTGAACGCCACCGGCTTGCGCGGCAGCTCCCGGTTCACCAATTCGAGGGTCACTTTGGCGATGTCGTAGCCGTAGCGGCCGATGCGGTCGAGGTAAGTGATGATCTTGAAGCTCGCTCCGATGGTGCGCAAGTCGGCGGCAAGCGGCGAATTGCGAGCCAGCAAGCTGAGGGCCTCAGCTTCAATTTGGACATCGAGACGGTTCAGCTCTTCTTCGCGCTGGATGACGCGGCGGGCGAGGGCGGCATCTTGGCGCACCAGGCTCTGGACGCCTTCGATCAGGTTCAGCCGCGCTTGGGCGCCCATGTGCAGGACCTGCGCGCGCAGGTGCTCGATTTGTTCGTGGAATTCGCGTGTCATGGGTTCACCCGAAACGGCCGGTCACGTACGCTTCGGTCTGCGGGTTCGAGGGCTTCTCGAACAGCTGCGCCGTCGCCCCCTCCTCGATGAGGGAGCCGAGGTAGAAGAACGCGGTGCGGTCGCTGATGCGGGCCGCCTGCTGTAGGTTGTGCGTCACGATGACGATGGTCACCTGGTGTTGCAGCTCCAGGATGAGGTCTTCGATCTTCTGCGTCGCAATCGGGTCGAGCGCGCTGCAGGGCTCGTCCATGAGCAGAACCTTGGGCTCGACGGCGAGGGCGCGCGCGATGCAGAGGCGCTGCTGCTGGCCGCCGGAGAGGCCGGTGGCTGCGTCGCCGAGGCGGTCTTTGACCTCGTCCCACAGGTGCGCTTGGCGCAGGGCGCGCTCGACGACGGCGTCAAGCTCGGCGCGCGACATCTTGCGGTGCAGCCGCACGCCGTAAGCGACGTTCTCGTAGATGCTCTTGGGGAACGGGTTGGGCTTCTGGAACACCATGCCGACGTGGCGGCGCAGCGCCACAGGGTCCACGTCGGCCCCGTACAGGTCGAGCTTGTCCAGCGTGATGGCCCCTTCGTGGCGGGTGCCCTCGATGAGGTCGTTCATGCGGTTGAGGCAGCGCAGGAGCGTGGACTTGCCGCAGCCGGAGGGGCCGATGAACGCGGTCACTTGGTTGGCCGGGATGTCGAGGGTGATGCCCTTGAGCGCCTCGGTGCCGCCGTACCAGAAATGCAGGTCCTGGATGCGGATGAGCGTCGCGGGATGCTTGGCGTCGGAGCGGGGCGGTGTGATGCCGGTCGCGAGTGGGGCGCGCAGGGTGACGGCGGGTCGGGTTTCGGTCATGAGGACGGTCTCCATGGGTTTCACCATTTAATCCGGCGGCCCAGCCACTGGCGCAGCGTGATGGCGGCGAGGTTGAGGACGAGGGTCGAGACGAGGAGGACCACGACGGAGGCGGCCGCAAGGTTGAGTGCCGCCTCGCGGGCGTCGCTGGCAAGGAAGTAGGCGCGCACCTGCAGCGGCGTCCCGGCGTCGAAGGGGCCCCAGCCCGCCACGGTGGCGTAGGCCGGGATGCCGAGGATGAGCAGCGGCGCGGTCTCGCCGGCAGCGCGTGACAGGGCAAGGATGCTGCCGGTGAGGATGCCCGGCATCGCGTAGGGCAGCGTGTGGCTGCGCAGGGTCTGCCAGCGCGTGGCGCCAAGCGCCAGGCTCGCCTCGCGCACCGAGGCGGGGACGGTCTTGAGCGCCTCCTCGGTGGCGATGATGAGGATGGGCAGGATGAGCGTCGCCATGGTGAGAGCGGCGGCGAGAAGGTTCGGCTCCAGTCCGACGAAGCGGATGAAGATGGCAAGCCCCAGGATGCCGTACACCACGCTCGGGACGCCTGCCAGGTTGCTGATGGTGAGGCGCAGCAGGCGGGTGAAGCGGTTGTGCGGGGCGTATTCGTTGAGGTAGATGCCGCCAGCGATGCCGAGCGGCAGGGCGATGGCCATCGTCATGCCGAGGAAGCCAAGCGTCGCCTGGATGGCGTCCAGCACGCCGACCGGCTCGCCGCGCCGCAGCGCGCCGGGGGAATACTCATCGGTCCAGAACGCGCTGGTGAAGTGGGGCAGGCCGTCGAGCGTGAGGCGCCCGAGCAACCAGAGCAGGAGGGCGACGGTGGTGAGGGCGCCGGTCAGGAGAAGTGCGCGTGCGACTTTCTCGACGCGCCGCCGCCGGACGAGGTTGGTGTTGGCGGCAAGAGGATTCACGGCGACGCCCGCGGTCATGCGTCAACCTCCCGGTAGCGACGGACGAAGCGGCTTGCGACCAGGTTGAGGACGAACGTCATCGCGAAGAGCGCGAAGCCGACCGCGAAGAGCGACAGGTAGACCGGCCCGTGCGCGACCACGTCGCCGGTGGACTGGATGACGATGAAGCTGGTCATCGTCTGGATCGACTCCACCGGGTTGATGGTGAAGTTGGGCGTGGTGCCGGCGGCAAGGGCGACCGCCATCGATTCGCCGATGGCGCGGCTCACGCCGAGGACGAAGCTCGCGGTGATGCCGGAGAGGGCGGCGGGCAGGACCACCTTGCGGGTCGTCTCCCAGCGCGTCGCCCCGAGTCCCATGGAGGCTTCGCGCAGGTGGCGCGGCACGGCGCGGATGGCGTCCTCAGAGAGCGTCGCGATGATGGGGATGACCATGATGCCGACCACGACGATGGCGTTGGCGGCGCTGAAGATGCGCGCCTGGCCGAAGATGCCGCCGAGGAAGGTCCCCTCCGCGGTCCACTCCTGGATGATGGGGCTGATGACGAGGAGGGCGAAGAAGCCGAAGACGATGCTGGGAATGCCGGCGAGGAGTTCCAGGGCCGGCTTGACGATGCTGCGCACGCGCGGGCTTGCGTACTCGGCGAGGTAGATGGCGGCGGAGAGACCAAGCGGTAGGCCGATGAGGACGGCGCCTGCGGTGACAAGCAAAGTGCCGGCCACGAGAGCAAGGACGCCATACGCCTCCTCGGTGTCGGCGACGGCGTGCCAGGTCGTCCCGGTGAGGAAATCGACCGGGGAGACGAACTGGAAGAACTCCAGCGTGTTCTGGCCCAGGACCCAGACGATGCCGGCGAGGACCAGGAACGCGACGAGGCCGCCCGCGAAGAGGAGGGTGCTGGACAGGCGGTCGGCGAAGCGGGCCCGGGGGGCCACGGTCATCGCAAGGGAGTGGTCCGCCACGTTGGGGCCTCGCGGTGGATTTGGCATAACGGCTTTCTCCGACTTCTATTGAAAAGATAGAGGTGACAGGAAAAAAGGGGCGGGGTGAGAAGAAAGGCTCGCGTGGAGCGTGAAGCGGCAAGGAAGAGAAAAACGGTGGAAAATGAGGAGAAGGGGGAGAGGGAATCGCAGTCAACAATTAGGCCAGAAGGGCCTGCTGGTCGGCGGCGGTCTTGGCGTCGAGCTGGACGTAGCCGACCTCGCCGACGAGCGCCTGGCCGCCCTGCGGGTGGGTGATCCAGCGGATGAAGTCGCCCGTGAGGGTGCCCTTCGGGTTGCCGTTCGTGACCATGTAGATGTAGCGGCTGAGCGGGGTGTAGGTGCCCGCCTCGACCGACTCCTTGCCCGGGGCGACGCTGTTCACCTTGATGGCGACGACCTTGCCCGGGTTCTCGGTGACGTAGGCGAGGCCGAAGTAGCCAATTGCGTACTTGTCGTCCTTGACGCACTGCACCAGGACGTTGTCATCCTCGGACTGCTGCACGCCGAGGCCGGTGCGCGGCGCTGCGGTCGAGGAGCCCAGGATGGCCTCGTTGAAGTATTCGTACGTGCCCGAGGCGGCACCGGGGATGCAGAGGCGGATGGGCTGGCTGGGGAAGGAACCGTCCACTTCGTTCCAAATCTGGGCGTGGTTGTCCTTCTGGAAGATTTTGCGGAGCTGGGCGACGGTGAGGTCCTTGGCGAAGGTGTTCTCGGGCGAGACGACGACGGAGAGGGCGTCGTAGGCGATCTTCCAGGCGACCGGGTCGAGGCCCTTGGTCTTGCAGGCGTCGATTTCGGCGGCGCGCATGGTGCGGCTCATGTCGCCGATGTCGATCTCCTTGGCGCAGAACTTGTTGGCGCCGGTCGTCGAGCCGCCGCCGGCGACGGTGACCTGGACATTGCGCGCGTCGCCGAACTCTTCGGCCCACGCCTCGGCGAGGGGGAAGACGGTGCTGCTGCCCGCCATGCTCAGGGTGCTCGCCTTGAGGCTGCCGCCGGTCGAGGTGCCGAAGCTGGCGGCCGAGGAGCTGGAGTGCGCGCTGGTGGCGGCAGCGTTGGTCGGCGCGGCCGAGCTGTTCGCGGGGGCCGGGCCGGAGGTGGTTCCGGCGCAGCCGGCCAAGACGAAGAGAGCCGTGACCGCGACGGCGGTCAGAAGGTGTCGGGTTTGCATGGGGTTCACCGGAGGGTGTGGACGACGAGGCAGAGCCGTCCGCCATAGGCATCATCGCCGGACTCTATGGTTTCACAATAGAGCGTGGGCGCTAGCAAGGGCTGTAGGCAATGCAGGAGGACCTATAGAATCGGGGGCAAACGGGGAAGTGGCGGCGCGGCCCAGGCAGGGCCATGAGCCGTCCAATCCGAAGCCGATGGGGCCTGCGCCCCGTCCAATCCTCCCTGGAGGCTGCGCCGGGAACCCGCATCCGCTTCCTTGTCGAGGCGACCAACTGGGGACCTGGGCCGGGTGCGGTCCATTTGCGCGCCTCCTCCGAGTGGCCGGTGACGGTGCAGCCGGAGTCCGCTCGGCTCGATGCAGGCCACATCCATCTCGCCGCCGTGCGCGTCGAGGTCCCGGCCGAGGCGATGCTTGGGGAGCGCATGGCAATCCACGTGGTCCTGCATGGTGCCGCGCGACCGGTGGAGTGCGACCTGGAAGTGGTCGTCGCGGGGGATCGCGCCGTCGTCGTCCCGACGCTGGCGCGCAGCCTGCGTGGGGGCGCTTCGAAGGGCGGCCGGTGACGACGGTGGTTTCCCACTAAGCTCGGTTGGGTTCCCAGAGAGTTTCCGCAGGGCCGAGGAGATGCGACGCCTCGCGCGACCAGACGAAGAGGGCGTCGCTCAGGCGATTGAGGTAATGCACTTCGATGTGCCCGCAGCCGCCGGAGCGGCGCAGCGCCACGGCGATGCGCTCGGCGCGCCGGCACACGGTCCGAGCAAGGTGGAGCAGCGCGTTGAGACGGGCGCCGCCGGGGAGGACGAAGGAGCGCAGCGGCGGCAGGCGGGGAGTCACGGCATCCATCTCGGATTCGAGCCACGCCACTTCGGCGGGGGTGACGCGCGGCTGGTTCGGCTTCAGTTCGCCGAGGGTGGAGAGTTGGGAGCCCAGGTTGAAGAGTTGGTGCTGGACGCGCAGCAGCGTCGCCGCCATGGGCGCCACGGCGGGGCCGGAGTCGAGGGCGGCGGCGCGGGCTAGACCAATCCAGGCATTGAGTTCATCCACGGTGCCGTACGCTTCGATGCGCACGTCGTCTTTCGGGATGCGGGCTCCGCCGACGAGGCCGGTGCTGCCGTCGTCGCCGGTGCGCGTGTAGATGCGCGACAGGCCGATGTTGGGGTCGGTGAACCGCTTGGCAGGCTCGGCCACGCCGGGGGAGGGGCGGCGCAGTTCTTGAGCGTCATGCCATGACGACGAGCCGGCTGCGGCTCACGTCACGCAGGCGGGCGAAGGTGTCGGCGAGCGCCTGGACGCGGGCGGAGGAGCCGCCGACAATCAGGACATCCATGCAGGTCTCCGCTTCGCAGTGCGTGTGCATGAGGGAGAGGACGACGTCGTGGAAGGCGTGCCGGACGTCGCTGACGCGCGCCTCCTTGTCGTGCGGGTAGAGGATGGTGATGGAGCCGTGGATGTGTTTTCCCGACGCGAGGGTGCGGTTCTGCAGATGGTCGCGCACAGCGGCGCGGACGAATTCGCTGCGCCCCTTGTAGTCGCCCGATGCGATGGCTCCGTCGGCGTCGGCGAGCAGGTCGTCGGGGAGGGAGATGCTGAGGATGGCCATGTCGGAGCGGAGCCGTTCTGTTTTCATAATGTTTAGCAAATAGTTATGAGGACCGGCCGTTCCCGGGGATGCGTGGAAGCCTGGATCGCCACCCTCCTCGCCATCGCCGTCGTGAGCCTCGTCAGCCTTGCTGGCGCCTTGACACTCACCCTGCCGCGCCTGCGCAGCCACCGCGCCCTTCTGGTGCTGGTCGCCATCGCTGCCGGAACCCTGGTCGGCGACGCCCTGTTCCATCTCATCCCGGAGGGTTCGCACGCCTGGGAGGGCGCCGGATTGGAACAGATGGGGCTCTACATCGCTCTCGGCTTCGTGGCGTTCTTCGCCCTTGAGGTCGTGGTGCGCTCCCGCCACGCCCACATCGAGGCCGCCACGCCGGATGCACACGGCCACCACCACGACGAACCGCATGGCCATGGCCACATCGCCCCCTACGCCTGGACCAACCTGGTTGGCGACGCGGTGCACAACCTCCTCGACGGAGCCGTCATCGCCACCGCTTTCTTGGTGGACACCGGGCTCGGCATCGCCACCACCATTGCCGTGGTCCTGCATGAGGTGCCGCAGGAGCTGGGCGACTTCGCGGTCCTGCTGCGTTCTGGAATGTCCGCTCGCAAAGCGCTGCTGCTGAACTTCCTTTCCGCGTTGGTGAGTGTGGTGGGCGCCGTGCTGGTGTTGAGCCTGCCCCTGGACCTTGATGCGCTGAAGTCCTACGCGCTGCCGTTCATCGCGGGCGCTTTCCTCTACATCGCCGCCGCTGATCTGATTCCCGAACTGCATCACCACAGCAAAGGGCGGGAGGCCATCACCATCCTGCTCTGCTTCATCCTCGGCATCGCCATCATGTACGGCCTGCTCCAAGTCGAGGGGCTCGGTCTGATCGGCGAGGCGGAGCACGGCCACGGGTGAGCTGGAGCGGCAGCCTCAAGAGGAAACATGAACGTCCATTCATGTGGACTCCGGTTCCCTGCTGCGCCTCATCTCGGAGTCCACGCGCTACAACCTGCTGGCCCGGCTGCGCAGCGGCGAGCAGACGGTGGGCCAACTGGTAGCGGCCCTCGACGATGAGCAGAGCAACCTGAGCCACCACCTCGCGACCCTGCGCAAGGCGGGTCTGGTGGCCGCGCGCAAGATTGGCCGAACCCAGCGCTACCGCCTGAGCGACGCCGAAGTGGGGCACCTCCTCGACCAGGTGGATGCCCTAACCGCTCGACTGGACCATGTCGGCGCCTCGGCGGCGCTTGGCATGCCGGCTGGGCCGGCGTTCCCGAGCGACGGGCTGTAGAACCCGGTTGAACATTATTCTATATAGAAGTCGGAGAGATGGCCTATCCACCGTAGGGGGCAGTAGACACCATGGAACTGCGCAAACTCCAGGTCACCGGCG
Organism: Thermoplasmatota archaeon; assembly: GCA_038046785.1. Classification (GTDB taxonomy): domain Archaea; phylum Thermoplasmatota; class E2; order JACPAO01; family JAHFTW01; genus JAHFTW01. The sequence continues at coordinate 20,471 of JBBSVM010000003.1, read as the reverse complement.
GCTCGACGCACGTCGTCAGCCTGCCCAAGAAGTGGATCGACCGCAACAAGCTCGGCCGCAGCGACACCGTCGCCATCCACGAAGAGCCGGATGGTTCGCTCCTGCTCATCCCGCACAGCGAGGCGCGCGCCGAGACCCGCACCCTCACCGTCGAACTGCCCGACAACCCGCCCACGGAAGAGGTCGTGCGCCGCCTGGTTGGCGCCTACCTCGCCGGCGCGGACGAGATTCAAGTCCGCAGCCCGGGCAAGATGGACCCCAAGGTGCGCGAGACCATCCGCACCGTGAGCCGCAGCCTGGTCGGTGTCGAGATTCAGGACGAAGGCGCGCAGAGCCTGACGCTCATGGACCTCGTCGGGGTCGCCGACATGGATCTGCGCAAGACCCTCACCCGCATGCAGCGCATCGCCCGCCTCATGTTCGACGACGCCCTCAAGGCGCTCGAAGCGCGCGACGTCGGCGCCGCGAAGGATGTCGCCCGGCGCGACGACGAACTGGATCGACTGCTCTGGATGGTGAGCAAGCAGATGCACGCCCTCCTTGAGCAGCCCCGCCTCGCCGCGAAGCTCAACGTCCGCCCCGCCGAGGCGCTCAACCTCTTCCTCGCCGCCCGCAGCTTGGAGCGCATGGGGGACCACGCCGCCAAAATGTGCCTCAACGTCATCGCCCTCGACGGCCACAAACTCCCCAAGGATGTCAGCGAGTCGATGACCAGCCAAGCCCACACGGTGCGAACCCTCTGGGACGACGCCTTCTCCAGCCTCAAGCGGCCCGACTTCGTGCAAGCCTCCCGCGCCGCCGACGCTGGCGAAGCCGCTGCCGCTTGGCGCGCCAACTTCCCCACCCTCGTGCGCGGCATGGCGCCAGAAACTGTGGGTCCCCTCACGCTCATCGCCGACTCCATCGACCGCACGCGCGGCTACGCCATCGACCTCGCCGAGACCGCGATGAACCAGACCTACCAGAGCCAGGTCTGAACGCAGAAACTGTTGCGCGACGCGCCCCGACGCGCCAGCGGCAAGCCTCATAACGAGTTCCTTTGTCGCGCGCCCTGCGTCGGCTTGGAGTCCCCGCGCGGGCTCCTAGTTTAGCGGTTATAACGACCCCCTCACACGGGGTAGGTCGCCAGTTCAAATCTGGCGGAGCCCACTGCGTCGTCTTCGGACAACGCTAAAAAGGGGGCCCAAGTCGGCGCAAAAGACGACCACGGTCATGCTCGGTTAGTGTAGCGGCCTATCATGGGACCCTGTCACGGTTCCGACCTGGGTTCAAATCCCAGACCGGGCGCCTCTCCGGGTCGTCACAGCAGCGAAGGGGATGCAGGGCTCGTCCTGCGTTTCCAAGGCCACCGGTCGGTCGCGGGTGCTTTCACCGCCCTGACCAAAAGGCCGAAGGCAAGACGCACCATCTTGCTACTGACCCGGTGCGGGTTCGACTCCCGCACCTGGCCGTATGGAGCACGACATCGCGCCCTGCGTGATGTGCGACCGTGAGCTTCCCGTCCACGACGGGCGGTTCGCCGGCCACATCTGCGCCTAAGCGGCTTTGACCGCACCGTGCCCCGCCGCGTGAGACGGCGGGGACCTCTCTCCGGGTTGCTTAGCGGCAGCTTTGTCGCGCCGCGGTTCGGAAACAGACTCAGTACAGGTAACGGGCGCTCGACATCGCGCTCACCGCGACCAACAGAAGCGCGAAGCCGATGCGGGAGGCGCCGGCGAGTTTCTGCAGCGTCGCGGCCATCGCGGCGTCGTTGGCGGCCGTGGGTTTCGCTTCCTGCTCGGCGCTCAAGCGAGCCAGCTGCTTGCTCAGTCGTCCCTCGCGCGCCCCGCCCCAGATGGCGGCGAGGAGGCCGGCCACGACGCCAAGGTGGAAGACGATGCCCGCGAGGGAGTCGAACGTGTACGCCTTGTGCGCCGAGATGACGCCGTACAGCAGGAAGCCCGCAAGGGTCGCGATGCCGCCCAAGATGGGAAAGTAGCGACCGAAGATGGAGCGCAGGTAGAGGTGGCGCGTGAAGGTGTGCGCGTCCTTCTGGCCCATGCGGGGAACCAACGGATCGAGGACGAAGACAAGGAGTGCACCTGCGCCAACCCAGAGAGCGCCGGGGACAATGTGCAGCAGGCGGAACAGGACGGCGAGGAGGTCCACACGCTGGGACCGCGCCGTGCGCCATCAGCCTGCCGGGCCGCGTTCGCCGACCGCCGCCAACGCCTAAATATGGGGCCCGTGTCGGCCGATTTGCTCCCAAGAGGGAATCCCTATGGCGAAGAACCCTGCCCGCATGTACCGCAAGATCATGCAGCACGCCTACACGCGCCGCGAGTTCATGGGCGGCGTTCCTGGCAACCGCATTCTCCAGTACGAGTCCGGCAAGGCCAACGGCGACTTCCCCGTCGTCCTCAACCTCATCCCGTCCGAGCGCGGCCAGGTCCGCCACACGGCCCTCGAAGCGATGCGCATCACTGCGGTGCGCGCCCTCGACTCCGCCGTCGGCCGTGAGAACTATTTCCTCAAGGTGCGCGTCTACCCGCACCACGTCCTGCGCCAGAACAAGCAGGCCAGCGGCGCCGGCGCCGACCGTGTCTCCATGGGCATGCGCCTCGCCTTCGGCAAGGCCATCGGCACCGCCGCCCGTGTCGAGGCCGGCCAGACCCTGCTCACCATCAAAGTGACCCCGAAGGGTTTCACCGCGGCCAAAGAGGCCATGCGCAAGTCCTACAACAAGGTCGCGAGCCCCTGCCGCATCGACGTCCAGGGCCTCGAACTGGTCAGCTTCTAAATCTCGGGTCGCATCGCCCCACGGGTTGGTGTCCTGACGGTTCGCAGCCGCGCCCTCGTCGCCTTCGGCCTCGCCCTCCTCGCCCTCGCCGGGCTCTGGGCCGTGCTCCTGCACGACGGCGTCGGTGCCGCGCTTGCCTCTTCCTCGACGCCGCTCGGGGATGAGGTCTCTGCGAAAGGCACGCCTTCCCCGTTTGTTGCCCCGCCGACGCAGAGCTGGAGTGCGGGGCGCGCGGCATTGGGCAACTTCACCTACCGCATTGACACCGGCGAACCCGCTCTCGTGATTCTCGCCACGGGACCCGAGCCCCATGCTGAGGCGGGCACCGTCGTGGTGCGCGGAACCGTTGCTCTGCGCGCTCCACACCCGGACGGTTCCGGTCGCACGCTCTTGGTCCTGCGCGACGCCGCGTGGGCCACGCCCATCTTCTTCCGGTGAGCGATGCAGGATCCCGCCTGGCTGCCGGTCGCCATCCTCGCCCTCGCGGGACTCGCGACGCTCGCCTACGCCATCCGTGCCCTCGACCTGCTGGGCGCCGCGGCGTCGTTCTTCCTCGGACTCCTCATCGCGACGCAGGGCGGGCTCTCCTGGATTGCCCTCATGGTGCTCTTCACCGGCCTCTCCGTGCTGGCAACACGCACCGGGTTTGCTCGCAAACTGGAGCGACGGGTCGCGGAGGAGGCGGGCGGCGAGCGCGGTGTCAAGAACGTCATGGGCAACGGCGCCGCCGCCGGCATCGTCGTTCTCGCGGCCCAACTTCCCGGCATCCCTCTCGTTGCAGTGCAGGCCGCCTACGCCACTGCGGTCGCCGCGGTCGCCGCGGACACGCTCGCCTCGGAACTGGGCAGCTTGAGCCAGCGTGCGCGCTCCATTTTGCCCCCGTTCGTCGTGGTTCCGGTCGGGTCGAACGGTGGGGTGAGCATCCGCGGTCAACTCGCGGCGCTGCTCGGCTCCACGCTCATCGCCCTGACCGCCATCCCCACCGTGGGGCTGCCGTTGCATCTGGTCTGGGTGCCCCTCGTCGCCGGCTTCCTCGGCTGCCAACTCGACTCCCTGCTTGGCGCGACGCTGGAAGGGGACGCCCGCGCGGGCCGGCCGCTGGGGAAGCAGGATGTCAATTTCCTCGCGAGCCTTGTTCCCGCCGTCGCCGTCCTTGTCGGCATGAGTCTCACGGCGTAGAGACGGAAGCGGGCAGGCTCAAGACGCGGCGCCCGGTCGCACCGGCAGACCTCTCCGCGCGCAGGGGCTCCGCCCCACGCATGACCCCGCCAGCGGGGGGTCTCGCTACGCTCGACCCCACCCGATGGGTCGTTAGTCTCAAGGCAAGAGTGTTCTTGCAAACAGTGTGGACATCGCCGCCAAGAAACACGCCCTCCGACTGGTCCCGTATGGGCTCTACCTTGCGGGCTCCCGTCGCAACGACGGCGCCACCTCGGTGAGCCTCGTCTCCTGGTTCACACAGACCAGCTTCGACCCGCCTCTGGTGGTGCTTGGCATGCACCGCGAAGGCGAGGCGTTAAAGGCCACGCAGGAGACTGGTGTCCTCGCCCTCAACCTGCTTGGCGCGACGCAGAAGGAGCTCGTCAAGCCGTTCTTCAAGCACGTGAACGTCGCCGACGGCAAGGCCGGCCCGCTCGAAGTTCGCGTTGGCACCAACGGCTGCCCTCTCCTTCCCGCCTTGGCCGCGAGTTTGGAGCTGAAGTTGCGCCAGGTCATCGAACTGGGCGACCATGCGACGGTCCTCTTCGAGGTCAGCGAGGCGCACATCTGGGACAAGGAGATGGCCGCCTTGGATCACAAGACGGCGGGCTTGCACTACGCGGGATAGTCTCCGTCCTTTCCTTGGAGGGGTCCGCGCAGCGGACCCGTCCCTGTTGGTCGACCTGACTGCAGGTCGGCCCCGCTCGCTTTATAGCAACCCTCCGTGCGCGGCGCAATGGCGGTCACGGCGGTCATCGGAACCCAGTGGGGCGACGAAGGCAAAGGCAAGGTCGTGGACATCCTGGCCGAGCGCTCCGACCTCGTCGTGCGCTTCCAGGGCGGCAACAACGCCGGCCACACCCTCGTTGTGGACGGCCAGACCTACAAACTCCATCTCATCCCGTCCGGCGTCCTGCAGGGCAAGGTCGGCGTCATTGGCAACGGCTGCGTCGTGGACCCCGTCGTCCTCGTCAAAGAGATCGTCGATCTCAAGGCGCGCGGCGTCACCCCCGACCTCCGCCTCAGCGATCGGGCCCACCTCATCCTCCCGTACCACCAAGCCATCGACGCCGCGGAGGAGGCGGCGAAAGGCGCCGCCAAAGTGGGAACCACCGGCCGCGGCATCGGCCCCTGCTACGCCGACAAGGCGAGCCGCATCGGCGTCCACGCCGGCGACCTGTTGCACCCTGTCCGCCTCGAGGCGAAGGTCAAGCAGAACGTCGCGCTCAAGCAAGCGGTCCTCACGGCGCTCGGCAGCAAAGAGAAGCTCGACGCGGCGGCCATCCTGCGAACGCTCGCCGAGGTCACGCCCACGCTCGCGCCGTTCATCACGGACACCGTGCAGTTGGTGCAGGCTGCCGTCGAAGCGGGCGAGTCCGTCCTTCTCGAGGGCGCCCAGGGCGCGATGCTCGACATCGACCACGGCACCTACCCCTACGTCACCTCGTCCGCCACCGCGTCGGGCGGCATGTGCTCCGGCTCCGGCCTCGCGCCGCGCCAGATTGGCGACGTCATCGGCGTCGTCAAGGGCTACACCACCCGCGTCGGCTCCGGTCCGTTCCCGAGCGAGCTCAGCCTCGACAAAGGCCAGGGCGAAATCATGAGCCGCGTCGGCCACGAGGTCGGCACCACGACGGGGCGCAAGCGGCGCTGCGGCTGGCTCGACCTCGTCGTCGTCAACCACGCCGTCAAACTGTGCGGCATCAACCAGCTCGCCATCACCAAGATGGACGTTCTCAACGGCATCGGCGATGTTCTGGTCTGCGTGGCCTACACCATGCCGGACGGCCGCAAGATCACGCACATCCCGAGCGATCTCGATGCCTTCGCGCAGGCGAAGCCGGTCTACCAGACCTTCGCCGGCTGGAGCGACCTCGGGGACGGCTCCTGGGAGTCGATGCCGCAGGAGGCGCGCAAGTTCCTGCAGTTCATCCGCGAGGAGACCGGCGCCATCATCAAACTGGTCGGCACCGGTCCCGGCCGCGAGCAGACCGTGATTGTACGCTGAGCCGTCCCCGAACGAAACGCGGATTTCGCGGATGATGCGGATACGGTTCGCATCCGCGCGAATCCGCGCCATCCGCGTTCAGGTCGGAACCGTTGGCGGCTCCAACCCCGCCAGCGTGTACTCGACGCGCTGCGTTCCCTGTCCCTTCGCGCGTCGTCCAAGAATTTGCACTTCGCCAATCTCGCCTGTGTTGAGAACATGCGTTCCCGCGCACGGGCACAAGTCGATGTCCGCACCGATGCGGATGACGCGCAGGTCGGTCACCGACTTCGGCAGCAGGTCCATGTTGGTGCGCTCGGGCGGCTGTTCGGCGAGAACCTGCTCGCGCGTCAGAATCGTCGCCGTGATGGGCTGCTTGGAGCGGATGATGCCGTTGGCCGCCGCGGCGAGGTCGTCGAGCATCTGCGGCGTGAATTCGACCGGGTTGAAGTCAATGCGGCTGCGGCTTGCGTGAATCTGATTTCCCACCGTGCGGATGCCGCCGAACATTTCGTAGGCGAGACCGGAGACAAGATGCTGCGCCGTGTGCATGCGCATGTGCGCGTAGCGGCGTCCCCAATCGAGGAGTCCCGCAACGGCGTCGCCAGCAGCGAGGCCGTGGTTGGGGCCAAGCGTGTGGCGCACCGGTCCGCGTTTGGTCACCTCGCGCACCGTGAGGGCTCGGCCGTCCGCCGTCGTGAGCGTCCCGGTGTCCCACTCCTGCCCGCCGCCCAGCGGGTAGAAGAGCGTCTGGTCGAGCATGACGGCGTCGGGGAACGACTCGACGACGCGCGCCGTGAAGGCGCGGTCGTAGCAGCGCTCGATGCCCCCCTCCATGTAGAGCATCCGGGTCACGTGCTGCCCAGGGGGCGCCGGCCGCATAGCCTTGACGGCAAAGGCCTTGGCTTGCGGCAGGATGGTGGCTTGTGTCCGCGACCGCTTACCGTCTCCTCGTCCTGGGCTTGGTGTTTGGGCTCGCGTCGGTCTCTGCTCAGGTTCCGACCAGCCCGGTCGCGGCGGCGGTGAGCGTGGAGGCCCCCGCAACGGCCCGCATCAGCACCGACGAGTCGGTGCGCATCGAGGTGACGGTGCGCAGCGACGTCGAGCCGACCGATTCGCCGTTCGACATGGAACGCGAGGTCCGGCTTGAGGTGACGGGCGCCCCCGACGGTTGGGCCGCACAGTTGGCGCCCTCCAGTTTCCAGTTGGCCCCCGGCGCCACCGGCAAGGCGACTTTGACGGTTCTCGTGAGTGCTGGCGCTGAGGCGGACGAGGTGCGCTTGCTGCTCACCGCCCGCATGGCGCCGCTCGGGTTGAGCGCCATCCCGATGGTGGGCCCTGCCGCCGACCCGGAGGCGACCGACCAGGCGACCGTCGTGGTGATGCGCGAGGATGAGCCGGTGCGAGAGTTCGTTGAGGCGGTCGGCCCCGCCGCCATCGTGGCGGGGATGGCGCTGCTGGCGGTCCTCGTGGTGGTCTTCGCCTTGGCAGCCTACCGCCGCCGCAGCACCCTGCGCATCGACGTGGAGCCAAGCGAGCTTGCCGTGCGGCCTGGCACCAGCACGACCCTGCGCGTCACGGTGCGCAACACCGGCGGTCGCAGCGAGCGCATTCTCCTGGATGGTGGCGTCGTGGCGGGGTGGGAAGCCGAGATTCCGCAGCACGCCCTTGAGCTGGAACCCGGAGCAGAAGAAGTGGTCGACGTGACCGTTGCCGCGAGCCGGCGCGCGCTCGCCTCACAGCTGGTGCTGGTGGCGGTCGCGGAGCGTCGCGGCGTCCAGCCCGCCCGCCGCACGGTCGCGCTGAAGCTCGCCTGAATCAGCTGGGTCGCTGCAAGAGCAGGCGCACCGATTCGCGCGTCACCAGGTTGCCTCGGTGACCGGGATGGAACCGTTCCACGAACCCACCCACCAGATTGAATCCGGCGGCTTCGCAGGCGGCCGCCAACTCGTCGGCATGGGCGAAATGCGTGCGCCGCCCGTCTTGCAGGCCGCGCATCCCGGGCTCGCCCTCGACGGCGGCACCTTGGCCGGCGCGCAGGTCGTTGGGCGTGAGCCGCTCCACGACCAAATGGCCGCCAGGCCGGAGGGCGCGGTAGGATTCGGCGTGAGCCGCAGCGCGACCCTCTACTCCGAGATGGCCGCTGCAGTGCAGGTCGAGGACTGCCGAGAAGGAGGCATCGGCAAACGGCAGAGCGGAGGCGTCGGCCATCACGCGGTCGGCCTGCGGCGGGAGGCGGGACAGGATGTGCCAGGAAAGATCCAGCCCCACCACGGAGACGCCGGCGCCCAGGAGCGGTTTGAGCGTCTTGCCGTTGCCGCAGCCCAACTCCAGCACCGGCCCGTCTCCAAGCCACGGCAGAATGTCCGCCACCGCCCGCTCGCCGCGCCAGGGTGCCTCGTGGAAGCGGTAGAACCGGTCCCAGGCGTTGGAGGCGCGCTGCACGACGGCGCCACGCCAGTCACCCTCATAACGAGCGGCCTCCTGTTGGCGGCATGGCCCGGCGTCGCAACAAAGGCGAGGAGCGCATCGTCGCCGTGCGCCGCCTCGACGACTTGTTGGCTGCCGCCCGCATGGAGCGCAGTGCTGGCCGCGCCGACTTGGCCAACCGCTACGGCCGCATCGCGCTCAAGGTGTCCGAGACCTATCAGACCGGCCTCGAGCCGCGCCACAAAGCGGAACTCTGCCGCCGCTGCGGGGCCGCGGGGGCGGGCGCGCGCCGCGTGCGCATCTTGGCGGGCCGCATCGCCACCACCTGTCTCGCCTGTGGCCATGTGCGCCGACAACCCCTTGAGCCGCGCCCCGCTCGCAGCACGCCATGAGCTCGGACGCAACCCCCGCCAAAGGTCCCTCGAACAAGCGGCTGCAAGAGCTGCGCGGCCAGGCGCAGACCCTCGACGTCACGCTGCAGGTCGGCAAGAACGGCATCACTCCGGCGACCCTGGAGGAGCTGGCGGCCCAGCTCAAGAAGAAGAAGCTCGTCAAGGTGCGGCTCCTCAAGACCGCCACCGAGGGCGGAGCGCAAGACGATGCGCAAGCCAAGGCCCTCGCCGAGGCGACTGGCTCCCGCCTCCTGGAAGTGCGCGGCCACACCGCCGTCTACTGGAAGAGCTGAATCTCCGTCGGTTTCTCCCCGCTCTCCTGGCGCTCCAGGATGAGCGCCCCAAACGGGTTTATACCCCCCCCTCTTCGGCGAAGTTTGCCCCCTGGGAGAATTGTGGAATGACCACTGTTTACGATGTCCCGCCAACCGCCTTGATTTCCGAGGCAGCCAAGAAGCTGACCGAGGTCAAGGAGATCCAGGCTCCGGAGTGGGCGCCGTTCGTCAAGACCGGCATCCACACCGAGAAGCCTCCGGTGCAGGACGACTGGTGGCACACCCGGGTCGCCGCCGTGCTCCGCAAGGTGTACACGGAAGGCCCGGTCGGGACGGAGACGCTGCGCGCCCACTTCGGTGGATTCCGCGACCGCGGCAACCGCCCCAACCACGCCGTCAAGGGCTCGGGCTCCATCGCCCGCACCGCGCTGCAGCAGCTCGAGGCCGCCGGTCTGGTTCAGACCGTGCAAGCCAAGGGCCGCATCGTGACCGCGGAAGGACGCAGCCTCATGGACAATGCGGCGCACACCGTGCGCGGCGTCGTCCAGAAGGCGGTCCCCGAGCTCAAGAAGTACTAAGGGGCAACATGAGCGACCTGGAGGAAGCCCGCCGGCGACGGTTGGCGGAACTTCAGGCGCAGCAGGCTCGTGCCGCCGGCCAGGACCCGGCAGCACAGGCTCAGCAGGCAGCGGCCCAACAGGCTGCCGCCGAGGAGTCCGCCATCGAGCGGCTCCTGCAGAAGGTCCTGGAACCCGAGGCGCGCGAGCGCCTCACCCGCATCCGCATGAGCCGTCCCGATCTGGCGGCCGAGGTCACGAGGCAACTCGCGTCTTTGGTCCAGTCGGGCCGACTCACACGGCGCGTGGGAGACGCGGATCTGCGCCAGATCCTCGCCGCCCTCTCGCCGCCGGAACGCGACATCAAAATCACAAGGAAATAATCAAGCAGGCCCCGCAAGGGGAAGTGAACCAAATGGCCAGCAAGAAGCCCCTCGCCAAGAAACTCCGCCTCCTCAGCGCGGAGAAATCGAACCGCCGTGTGCCGGCCTGGATCATGATCCGCACGAGCCAGCGCTTCACGACGCACCCGAAGCGGCGCAGCTGGCGCAAGAACCACCTCAAGATGTAAGGAGCGTTTGACATGGCCGACACCACCACTGAGCTCGAGCGCATCTACACCATCCCTCTCCGCAAGACCAAGGACCTCGTGCGCAGCCGCCGCGCTGACCTCGCCGTCCGCGACGTCAAGCGTTTCCTGACGCAGCACATGAAGTCCGCCACCATCTGGGTGGACGGCGCCGTCAACGAATCGCTCTGGTCGAAGGGCAAATTCAACATTCCCAGCCGCATCCGCGTGCGCGCCACCCGCTTCAGCGACGGCGTCGTCGAGGTCACCCTCCCCGAGGCCGCCACGACCGGCTCGCTGCGCACGGCCCTCCAGGACCGCCGCGCCAAGGCGGCCGAGAAGACCATCCTCAAGGCCCCCGCGGCCGGCGAGGAAGGCCACGACCACTCGCACGGCGACAAGGACGGCCGCCCCGTTACCGACGTCAAGGGCGTCGGACCGGCGACCGCCGAGAAGCTCGACAAGGCTGGCATCTCGACGCTGCACGACCTCGCCCACGCTGACCCCGCAAAGGTCGTCGAGGCGTCCGGCGGCTCCGTGGACAAGGCCAAGGGCTGGATCGCCGACGCTCTCGCCATCCTCGATGGCAACACCGAGGTCGCCGACGTCAAGGCCCAGCCCGCGCTCGAGGCCGCCAAGGCGGACGAGAAGGCGGACAAGGCCAAGCCCGCCAAGAAGGAGTAATCCTTCCCCTCGGCCGCTGGCCATCTGGTGACATTGTGTTCAAGCGCCTCGACCCCTTCGGCAACCCCAACGTGGGGGTCTACGTGCGTGCGACCAGCCGGCACCTCTTCACGCCGCTCGGCTTGACGCCGGAGAACATCCGCGACATCGAGGAGTCGGTCGGCCTCAAGGCCATCACCGCCGCTGTCGGTGGTGCTGAGCTCATCGGCTCGCTGGTCGCTGCCAACAAGCATGGTGCCGTCGTGGCCGACTTCGCGAGCGACCGCGAACTCAAAGTGTTCGAGAGCGCAGGCCTCACCGTCGCGCGCTTGGAGTCCAGCCGCCTCAACGCGGCGGGCAACAACATTCTCTGCAACGACCTTGGCGCCATCGTCCACCCCGACCTGCCCGCCAAGGCGATGAAAATGGTCGAGACCACCCTCAACGTCCCGGTCGAGCGCGGCGCCATCGCTGGCCTGCCCACGGTCGGAACGGCCGGCTTCGCGACCAACAAAGGCGCCATCATCCACCCGCTTGCCTCCGACGCCGACTTGGCGTTCGTCAAGAAAGCGCTGCAGGTCCCGGTGCGCATCGGGACCGTCAACCACGGCCACGGCCTCGTTGGGGCGGGCATCGCCGCCAACGTCCATGGCGCCGCAGTCGGCTCCAAGACCACCGGCATCGAGCTCGGTCGCATCGACGAAGCGCTCGGCATCGGCGGTGCTTGATGGCTGAGGCTCCGGGTGAAGCGCCGCGGCCCGAGCAGCTCATGGCGCAGTTCGACATGGTGCAGCGCGCCCTTGCCCGCGTGGACCGGCAACTTGCCGCCCTCGAACAGGCCCTCATGGAGTCGCAGCAGGCGCTCGGCACCGTCCGCCACCTCGCAAGCGCTGCTGGCCGCCAGGAGATGCTCCTGCCCATTGGCGGCGGCGTGCATGTCCGCGCCACGGTGGATGCCGGGCACCCCGTTCTGCTTCCCATCGGCGCCAGCTACTCCACCGACGGCGCCCCCGCCGACGTCGCCGCTGCCCTCGAGGCGCGCCTCGCCAGCATCCAGCAGCAGTTCAGCGCCGCCTCCGAGGAGGCTTCCCGCCTGTCGCAGACGGCGGCGGCTCTCAACGAGCAGCTTGGCTCTCTTTCTTCTTCGTGAATCGCGGACATGGTCTAATGGTATGACTGGAGCTTCCCAAGCTCCCTGCCCGGGTTCGATTCCCGGTGTCCGCACTCCATCGGAGGAACGAGCGCAGCGCAATCCTCCTTCGCGCCTCCACCTGAACCCTCTTGTAGCGCCCGTTCGTCGCGCGCCCCGTGGGCCTCTTCGACTCTCTCCGCAGCAAGCTGAAGGGCGTCAGCAAGAAGCTCGAAGATGAGGTCGAGAAGCAGCTCGGCGACAAGCTGGAGCAGGAGCTTGCCGCGGCGGTTGCAAAGGAGCAGCCCAAGCCAGTCCCGTCGCCTCCGCCGGTCGTTGCACCGGTCCAGCCGCCGGTTGCGCCACCCGTCGCGCCGGCACCCGAGGTCGCCTCGCCGGCGCCCGTTGCCCCTGAGCCGAAACCCGTACTCATTCCCGCCGCCGCGCCGCCTGCGCCGGCAAACCCTGCGCCGACGCCGCGCCCCATCGACGTCGAGCCGACCACGCACCTTCCCCCTCCTGCCCCGAAGCCGCAGCCGTCGCCCACGGTCGCCCCCGCGCCGCCTGTCCCCGCCTCCGCTCCTCTCGTCGCTCCCACCGCGCCCGTTGCCGTGTTGCTTCCGGCCAAGCCGGCCGAGGCGCCGAAGCCGACGCCCAAGCCGCAGCCCGCCCCGCAGCCGGGCAAGAAGCTCCTCAGCGAGGCGGAAATCGAGGCGCGTCTTCTCCAGGAACTGCAGCAGTCCGTCCAGGTCCAGAAGGAGGTCGAGCAGGTCGTTGTTGAGTCAGCGCCCGCCGCTCGCTTCACCATCAACGAGTCCATCCTCGACGACATCCTGTGGGACCTGGAGGTGGGCCTGCTGGAGTCCGACGTCGCGCTCCCCGTCATCGAGGCCATCAAAAAATCGGTGCGCGAGCAACTGCTCTCGCTCACCATCGGCGGCCGCCCCGAGGAGATTGTCGAGAAAGTTCTGCGCACCGCCATCAAGCGCGTTCTTTCCGTCAACCCCGTCAACTTCGACGACTTCGTGCGCGCCAAAATGGCGGCCGGCAAGAAGCCGGTCGTCATCATGTTTGTCGGCGTCAACGGCACCGGCAAGACCACCAGCATCGGCCGCCTCGCCTGGCGCCTCAAAGAGCAGGGCATCAGCTGCTGCCTCGCCGCGGGCGACACCTTCCGCGCCGGCGCCATCGAACAGTTGGCGCTGCACGGCGAACGGGTCGGGGTCTCGGTCATCCAGCACAAAGCGGGCGCCGACCCCGCCGCCGTCGCCTACGACGCCATCGAGCACGCCAAGGCGCGCAACAAGTCGGTCGTCCTCCTCGACACCGCCGGCCGCATGCAGAACAACCGCAGCCTCATGGACGAGATGGACAAGGTGCGCCGCGTCGCCAACCCCGACCTCGTCATCTTCGTCGGCGACTCGCTGGCGGGCAACGACGCCGTCGAGCAGGCGCGCAAGTTCGACGAGATTGTGGACATCGGCGGCGTCATCCTCACCAAGGTGGACGTCGACGCGAAGGGTGGCGCGGCACTCTCCGTCGCCTACACCATCAACAAGCCGCTCCTGTTTGTCGGCGTCGGGCAGAACTACCCGGATCTCAAGCCGTTCGATGCGGATTGGCTCGTGAATCGGTTGTTTGGGGATGAGCCGGCCGACAAGGTTTGAGCCGATCGGCCTCGGGAGACCTGCACAGACCCGAGCCAGGAGCGTGAGCGAACGCTCGGAGCGCGTAGCTTTTTCATCCCGCGTATGGGTCACCGCTCGGTTGTCATGGATTCCAAGGTACTCCCCCGACTCGCCTCCGCCCTCGTCGCATTGGCTCTTGCCGCCGCACTCTGTCTGCCCGTCCAGGCGGGAACGCTTGAGGTTCCGGAAGTTGCCGATCCCGCCAACGATCAGAAAACCCCCGGCGGGGCGCCCACCTGTCCGCAAGGCTCGGGGGGAGCGGCCACGACGAACTGTTTCCTCAACGCCGACCTCCTTGCTGGATGGATTGACTCGGAGACCGCAGACCAGTTCCTGATGAACATCAAGTTGGCTGGCACGGGCGCATCGGCAACGCTCGGAACGGCCTACATCTGGAGTTTCAAGCTCACCAGCGGCGCAACCGACTACGACGCGACGGTCCGCCTCAACGGCGTCACCTCCGGCGGGGCGGCGGGACCGCTTGACGGCGCCTTGACCGTCTCCGGCGTGGCCAACTCGGCAACCATCGCGGATGGAGTCATCAGTATCGTCGTGCTGAAGTCAGCCGTCGGAAGCCCTACCGCGGGAAGTCTTCTCACGAAACTTTTCGTGACGGTGGAGGGGCACGCCTTTGGCCAAAACGCCCCCGTGGTCAGCGATCGCGCGCCTGATGGGGCCGCCTTCGGGACCGACTACGCGTTCGCGGGAGGCGGCGCAGCGGCTGGAAACGGGACTGCGGACGGAAACGTTACGGCGCCCCTCAACTCCACGGCGTCTCCTGGCAACGGGACGGCATCTCCCGGTTCGAACCAGACGACGGCGCCATCTGCTGCGCCATCCGCCTCCACAAGCACCACCTCGTCGGCCGGCGCCTCATCGCGCCAGTCGGCGGCGGCCGACGGCGCGTCGTCCACGGCCCCCGGAAAGAAGACTCCCGGGCCCGGCCTTTTGCTGGTGGGACTCGCCCTTGCGGCACCCCTTTGGGCAACCCGCCGTAGGCAAAGTTGACCCGGAATGCGGCGAAATCGTTCCATCAACCTTCTTATTCAAATAGGGCGTAAACCACATCGATAGCGCATGCGCCGGATTTCCCACTCCCTTGGATGCTTTGGCGTTCTCCTGCTTCTCGCGGCGCCGGCGGCGATGGCTGGAACCCAGGCTGCTCCCGAGGTCGCCGATCCGGACCACGACACCGTGGTCATCCTCGGTCCCGCTGGACCCCTCGCCCCCACGACGACGGTCCTGGAAACGCTTCAGGCTGCGCAGTCGCTTTCCTACGGCGGCGACATCATTGGCTACTGGATTAGCGGCGAAAACGCCACCCACATCCAGGCCACCCTGCAGACGAGCAACGTTCCGAACGGCCTCATCGGCGAGGGCCTCCTTGAGGACCTCTCCCCTGTTGGCGGCGTCTTGGAACAGATTGTCTTCACGCTTCACATGGCCATCGGCGCCACCGATGTTCCCAGCACGGCCACCTTCCAGGCGGGAGTCGGCGGCTACGAGTTCACCGTCGGCGGCGCCGCAACGCTGGCGGTTCTCGACGGCACGCTCCTTAATTTCACGATCCCCAAGTCCGCTTTCACCGGCGCCGTCGCGGGCGCGGTCCTGACAGGCCTCTCCGCCAACGCCGTGGGCCACGTCACCGGCATTCCCATGCTCCAGGTTCCCGCCGCGACCATCGAAGACCGCGCTCCCGATGGCGATGCCATTGGAACCCCGTACACTCTCCTTGGCGGCTCGGGCGGCGGAACCCCGGGCGGCTTCCCCAACGGCGCCCCCGGCTGCGTCTACCGCACCGACGAGACGAACAAGACCGACAACGACGCCGACTGCCTGCCCGACCGCTGGGAGACCCAGTTCTTCGGCGGCATCGCCCCCCAGAACGGCACGATGGACCCCGACGGCGATGGGGCGAGCAACTATGCCGAGTACATTGCTGGCACCGACCCGACGAACCCCGCGAGCAAGCCGGGCTCGGGCGGCACCACCTTCCCCAACGGCAACCCCGCCTGCACCTACAAGGTCGGCGAAACCAACAAGAACGACACCGACGGCGACTGCCTGCCCAACTACTGGGAGACGCAGTTCTTCGGCAACGCCACCGCGGCCTTGCCGAATGAGGACTCGGACGGCGACGGTGCGACCAACCGCGAGGAGTACCTCGCCGGCACCAACCCGAAGGATGCCAACTCCAAGCCGGTGAAGAACCCGGACGGCGCGCCGGGCTGCACCTACAAGGCGGGCGAGACGAACAAGACCGACACCGACGGCGACTGCCTCCCCGACAAGTGGGAGAAGGACAACTTCGGCAACCTCGGCCAGGACGGCACCGGCGACCCCGATGCAGACGGCTGCGACAACCGTTGTGAATACCTGAACGGCACCGACCCGAACAAGGCGGACACCGACGGCGACGGCGCGAACGACGGCGACGAGGTGGACGCTGGGACCGACCCCAACGACCCCAACTCCAAGCCTGCCGATGACGCCGCGGCCGACGACGACTCGCTGATGGGGCGCCTCAAGGCCAACACCGACTACCTGCAGTACTCGACCGCAGGCGCCCTCGGAGTTTTGGTCACCTGCGGCCTGGCGCTTGCTCGGAGGTGGGCGCTGTGACGCGCTGGAACCCCGACGCCGAGGCCGTGAAGGCGGCACGTGCAGCGTACCACGAAGAGCGCATGGCGCGCTACCGCCGCCTGCGCGCCAACGTGCGCCGCCGCCGCCGGCTCTACGGCTTGGTCATGGTCTTGGTCCTCGCGGTCTTGGTGTTCACACTCGTGGACATCTTCGTCCTTGACGCCAGCTTCGCCACGACGGTTGTCCTCCCCGCCTACGCCGTTCTCTTCGTCATCGCCCTCCTGCTGCTCATCAGCCGCGGCCGCCACGCCGCCGAGGTCGAGGAGATCAAGCGCCTCGAGCGCAGCCTCCTGCAGTGCCCCGACTGCGAGAACATCTTCCGCTTCGGCTCCGTGCACTGGCACGACCACAAGCTCTCGGCGTTCAGCTGCCCTGTGTGCGGCGTCTACAGCAAGCTGCCGCCGCTTGGCTCCCCGCCGGTCGAGGCGTTCGTGCCCGAGAACGAGGTGCGCGAGCTGGACTACCGTTGCGGCAACTGCCGTGAGGAGTTCGTCGTCGGCACCTTCACGGGGACGCCGCTGCACGAGGTCAAGTTCCGCACCTGCCCCAACTGCGACAAGAAGGGGTTCATCGAGCGCGTCGGCGCCATCAGCGCGGCCTAATTCGCCCCCTGCCTGGTCGCAGATTGCGCAGATTTCACAGATGCTTCAGTCGAGCTCACGAATCTGAGCGATCTGTGAAATCTGCGACACAGACGGCGAGTCGGACTACTTGCGCAGCTGTTCCCAAGGCAAGTCAAGGTCCGTGCGGCCGAAGTGGCCGTACGCGGTGACTGGCGTGTAGAGCGGCTTGCGCAGGCCGAGCTCCTCGATGATGGCTCCGGGGGCGAAGTCGAACTCGCGCCGCAGCCGCGTCGCGATGGCGGCATCTGAAATGGCGCCGGTTCCAAATGTGTTCACCGCGATGGAGACCGGCTTCGGCTCGCCAATGGAGTAGGCAACCTGGATTTGCAGCTTCTTGGCGACGCCGTCGGCGACCAGGTTCTTGGCGGCGTAGCGTGCATAGTAGGCGCCCGAACGGTCCACCTTCGTCGGGTCTTTGCCGGAGAAGGCGCCGCCGCCGTGTGGAATCCAACCACCGTAGGTGTCCACGATGATCTTGCGCCCGGTGAGGCCGCAGTCGCCCTTGGGGCCGCCAATCTCGAACTTGCCGGTGTGGTTGATGAAAAACTTCGTGCCTTTGTGTAGCCACTTGGAGGGGATGACGGACTCGATGCAGTGCGTCTTCAGATCCTCGTGCAGCGCGTCCTGCTCCTCCGACATTTCGGGGGTGTGTTGGGCCGCAACGACGACGGCGTCGACGGCGACCGGCTCGCCGTCCTCGAAGCGCACCGACACCTGTGCCTTGCCGTCGGGTCGAAGGTACTTCAGTTTCTTGCTGCGGCGCAGCTCCGCGAGGCGCCGCGTCAAGCCGTGCGCGAGGCTGATGGGGACCGGCATGTAGTCCGGGCGCTTCGAGCGCTCCCCGTTGTCTTCCGCGTAGCCGAACATGAGTCCCTGGTCGCCCGCTCCGACGCGCTTCGCCGTGCGCTTGCCGACACCCTGCGCGATGTCGGCGGCCTGCGGAACGATGCGCGATGTGAACTGTGCCGACTTCCATCCGATGCCGGTTGCGGCGGAGTCGTAGCCAATCGCCTTGATGGCGTTGCGTGCGACCGCCTCGTGGTCCACCGCAACGCCCTTCGCCGCCGTGATCTCGCCCGCGAGCACGATGAACTCGGTGGCGACGAGCGACTCGCAAGCAACACGAGCGAGCGGGTCCTTCTTCAGGTACGCGTCAAGAATGGAATCGCTGATGCGGTCGGCCAGCTTGTCCGGGTGCCCCTCAGTGACGGATTCGCTGGAGAAGACGAAGGAGGACGCCTTGGGCACGAAGCGCAGAGGGGAGGACCCTCTACTTCAGTCTGACCAGAATCATCCGGCGCGCTCGGCGTTCCTCACATGAGGCGGCCCTCGGACGGCAAGGCTAACGTTGCCGGCGAGGCGCCAATCGACGCTCGCGGCCTTACATCAGACGGCCAGCTTCCGGCCCACAAGTGGGCCGGAGCAAAGCCGCCTCCAGCTCGTCGTTGCGCGCCTCACATGAGGCGGCCGGCTTCCAGGAACTCGACGCCCTGGGCGCCGGGGACGCCCTGCAGGGCGGCCTCGACCTTGTCGTTGTTGCCGTCGGCGTCGGTGCAGACGATGGAGCAGTTGAGCGACTTCATGCCGAACGCGAACGGCTTCGCCTCCGCCTTCGAGAGGCGGGCGACACCGGTGGCGACGAGGGCGGCGGCGATGCCGGCCTCGAGTTTGGCGAGGTCCACTTCGAGACCCTCGGGCATGACGCGGTACTTCAGGAGAATCTCGCCGGCTTTCTTGTCGCCCATGGGCGGCGCGACTTGGGGCGGGTCTTTCACCGTTTCGGCCGACCTGCAACCGGCCAATCCTTTGGACGGTGAACCTGCGGCCAACCAGGCAGGTCCGCGCCGGTCCCCTTTTGAATGGAGGGCAAGTCGCCGCGAATGCGGCACGGCCGCTTGGGTGTTTGGTCAGCCTCGGGTCCTGCGGATCCCGAGCCAGGCCAACACCCGACGCATCTTGGGTGATTGGCCTAGCTCGGTTATGGCAGCGGACTTTTAATCCGCCAGCCGGGGGTTCGAATCCCTCATCACCCGCTTCACTCGCTTCGCTCGTGAAGCGGCTGAGCGCCGCGAGACGCCTCGCGCCCCTCGGCCTCTCGCGGCTATCACCCGCTCATTCGCTGCGCTCGTTTGAGCGGCTGAGCGCCCGCGAACCCTTCGCTGCGCTCAGGCTTCGCGGGCTATCACCCGCCAGAGGCTTCGCCTCTGGGCTCCACGATTCGAACCGGTTCACCTTGCGCGGCCAAACCTCAAGTCGGCGACCAGCATCCTCTCCAGGTTCGACCCGCGCGCTTAGGGCTTTATACCCCCCCCTCGTCGGCCGAAATTGCAGCGCCGCCAGTTCAGCTTAGCTTGAGCCATCGAGCGAGGTTGAATGCGAGGGGAAGCCGAAAGGCCGAGTCTCGAGCGAACTCAGGTGATGATCGTGAGCGAAGATATCCCCGCCCCAGCCAGCCGGTTCAACGTCCTCAACCACGTCAACGTCCCCCTCCACGAGGTGTTGACGGACGCCGAAGCCAAGGTCGTCCTCAAGCGCTACGGCATCACCCGTGAGCAGCTGCCCAAAATCCGTTCCAACGACCCCGTCGTCGAGGTGCTGCAGAAGCAGACCGGCGCCGAGGGCCTTGCCGGAAAGATTGTCCAGATCACGCGCCGCAGCCCCACCGCGGGAACCGCCGTCGCCTACCGTCTCATCGTTGAGGCCATCTAGGAGCATCAGGAGGAATTTCTATGCGCGAACTTGTCGACGCCTTTTACGCGGAACGCTCCATCGTCAACCACCACATCGCCTCCTACAACGACTTCCTGGCGCACCGGCTCCAGCATGTCATTGACAACATCCGCATCGGCGATGACGAAACCGCCGAGCGCGGCATGGTGCAGACCGACATCGAAGGATTCAACATCAAACTCGGCAAGATTGCCATCGGTCGCCCGGTCGTCAAGGAAGCCGACGGTTCGCTGCGCCCGCTCACCCCGATGGAAGCGCGCCTGCGCAACCTCACCTACCAGGCCCCGCTGACGTTGGAGTTCATCCGCGTCATCGACGGCATCGAGCACGAGCCCGAGCTGGTCAACATCGGCCGCCTGCCGATCATGAGCCACTCCAGCCACTGCAACATCAACCGCAAGATCCTCGAGGAAGTCGAGGGCCGTGCGCTCACCAACGCCGAGCACAAGGCGAAACTCATCGAAGTCCAGGAAGACCCCCTCGACCCCGGCGGCTACTTCATCTCCAACGGCACCGAGCGCGTCCTCATCACGCTCGAAGACCTCGCCCCGAACCGGGTGCTGGTCGAGAAGGCGTCGCGCTACGGCGCCGACGTCGAGATCGCCAAGGTGTTCTCGCAGCACGAGGGCTACCGCGCCCTCGTTGTCGTCGAGCGCAAGAAGGATGGCGACCTGATGGTCACCGTCCCCTCCGCCTCGGGCCAAATCCCCCTCGTCGTGCTTCTGCGCGCCCTCGGCATGGAGTCGGACGAAGAGATCGTCCACGCCATCATGACGGACGAGAAGCGCCAGAAGGCGATGGAGCCCC
>JBBSVM010000002.1:0-214778 GCA_038046785.1 Thermoplasmatota archaeon | reverse complement strand
GCTCGGCGCCGAGGTCTTCGCCAAGGTGCAGAAGGCCGTCAAGACCGGCCACTACGTCGACCAGTGAGACGGCTTTCGGCCGTCTCACCGCAGGCAGGGTCTCCCTTTGGGGAACCTCCCTGCAGTCGGTCGCCCGGCAGCGCCTTCGGCGCGGAACCCTCTTCCTTTCCATCTTTCATTTCTACTCAGGAAGCGGCAGGACGCAGGCATCGCGCTTGCGGTTCGCGGCCCGCTTGTCGTACATCGCGTCGAGCGTTCGCTTCGGAAGCACGCCAAACGCAAGCAGCGCTTTCCACGGCCATCGGAAACGCCGCACCATCTCGAGTCCCGCTTCGGCGCGCAGCAGCGGCTTGCCGTCGGCGAGGACGATGAGGCTCGACTCCGTTGCCTCCATCAGGCCGAGCGGGCCGAGGATGGCCTGCGCCTCGGGGCCGGAGTTCTCGACGAAACGCATCGAACCGGGCCGCATGCGGCGCTTGGCATCCACGACGTTGCCGCGGCACATGCCGCAGCGGCCGTCGTAGAACACGATTGCCTCGTCCACGCTGGAGCCGACGGTGCGGTCGTTAACGAGCCTGTCGGATGGAGGCCGCCTTCTCCCGCGTCTGCGCCAGCCGCCGCGCCGCCTCGTCCAACGTTGCCGGCTTCTTGGGGTAGGCAAAGCGCACCAGATTGCGGCCAGCAGCCGGGTCCGAGAAGAAACTGGAACCGGGGATGCAAGCGACGCCGACCGTTTCGGTCAGCCACATCGCGAACGCGGTGTCATCGGCGAACCGCTCGGTGCCCGGGATGCCGGTCCAATCCGCCAGGATGTAGTATGCGGAGTCGGGCCGGTGCAGCTTAAACCCGGCCTTTTCGAGCGCGCCGACGAGGAAATCGCGCTTGGCCTGGTAGCCGTCGCGCAGCTGCGTGTAGTAGGCGGGGGGAAGGCCGAGGGCAGTGATCGCCGCAATCTGCAGCGGGTGCGCTGCGCCAACCGTGAGAAAATCATGCACGCGCTTGATGGCGTCCGTCACCGGCTTGGGGGCGGCTGTGTAGGCGAGGCGCCAGCCGGTCACGGAGTAGGTCTTGCTGAAGCCGCCGATGGTGACGGTGCGCTCCGCCATGCCTGGCAGCGTGGCGAGGCTGGTGTGGTGCTTGCCGTCATACACCATGTGCTCGTAGATTTCGTCGGTGATGGCGAGCGTGTCGTGGCGCACGCACAGCTCGGCGATGGAGCGCAGCGTCGCGTCAGTGAAGATGCGCCCCGTCGGGTTGCCCGGCGTGTTGACGATGACCGCTTTCGGCTTCTGCGCGAAGGCGGCATCGAGGGCGGCGGCATCGGGCTGGAACTCCGGAGGACGGAGGGGGACGAAGAGCGGCGTCGCTCCGGCGAGGACCGCGTCGGGGCCAAAGTTCTCGTAGAACGGCTCGAAGATGACCACCTTGTCGCCCGGGTTCACCGTGGCGAGCAGCGTCGCCACCATCGCCTCCGTCGCGCCGCAGGTGACGACAACGTTGTCGTCCGGCTTCGCTTCGATGCGGTTGAAGTCACCGAGCTTGCGGCAGATGGCCTCCCGCAGCGCTGGGGCCCCCCAGGTCACCGCGTACTGGTTGAAGCCGTCGTCGATGGCCTTCTTCGCCGCCTCCATCACGTCGCGCGGCGGGTCGAAGTCGGGGAACCCCTGCCCGAGGTTGACCGCCTTGTGGGCGGCGGCGACGCGGCTCATCGAACGGATGACCGACTCCGGGAAAATCTGCGCGCGGCTCGCCACGAAACGGCTGTCGATGCGGGGAGCGGGGCGGCCCATCGCGGACGGCACCCACCCTGGAGCATTTGAACCGGCGCGGCGCAGGCCCTACGCGAACGCTGGCCAGAAGGTGTCGGCGAAGAACCACTTCGGCGAGCCCGCGAAGCCCACCCAGCTCTCGAAGTCGAGTCCGAGGCGGCCGGCGCCCAGCTTCGTCCGGACGAGTTCGGTCGGGATGTCGTCCGTCTCGTTGAGGAACGTGTAGGTCCCGACCTGGGTCTGGTCGACGAGCGACAACGCTTGGATGAGCATCAACCCGCCTTGCGCGACCGGGAGCGTGACGCTGCCGCCCACGGCCGTCGTAACGAGGTAGGTGTTGACGCCGGTGGAGCCTTCCAACTCGCGCAAGCCGGCGCCGCACGAGACCGCCGTCAGCGGCAGCGCCTCGAAGGTTCCGGTGCCGTTCACGACGAGCTGGCCAGAGAGTGAGCCGCCATTTTGCGCAAGGACCTGGTGGTCGGTGCCCGCCACTTCGACGACGACCTGGTCGCCGGCCTTCAGCTGCCCGGCGAGACGCCCCTCGATGGGCTGGGTCACGCCCGGCTGCGGCTCGAACTGGTCGCCGAGGACCGGGACGCGCTGGCCCATGACGCGGGCCTCAGCGTAGACATTCGAATCGCTTGCCACGCCGAGGATGCCGGCGGCTGCCGCGAACGTGCCGTTGGCGAAGACTTTGTGCGCTTCGATGCCCAGGCAGACGACGCCGGCGGAGACCGCCGGGATGGCGCCGGAAAACCGGAAGTCGTAGCTGGCGTTGCCGTTGGCGGTGAACCGGATGCGCTCCACCTGGTTGACGAAGGTCATGTTGGTTAGCGAGAAGGCGTAGGTCTGCTGGACGCCGTCCTCCGTCGTGGTGTTGAGCGTCCCAGGCAGGTCGGACGGGGGGATCGGTGCCTCAGACGTGCTGGACGGCGGCGCCGGGGCGGAGGCGCAGCCGGCAAGGATGGCGACCAGAAGGACGACTGGAAGGATTCGCACGGCGCGTCCAGGACGGCGCCATCTCTTGAGGGTTGGCATGGACAGGAAGGTTCGATGCCGGCAGGTTCGCCCAGGCGGCAAGGCTTCAACGGCGGGCAGCTTCGTTTTTCCCGTGCCAGGTCGGCTGACGCTTGGGCTCTACAACACCTACGATGCCAAGCAGTGGCACGATGTTCTGCGCGTCATGCTCGCCCGCGCGGCTCCCGTCGCCGTCGCCTTCGACTGTGACCTTGTGACCTTCGGTTTTCCCTACGCCCAAGCGCGCAAACCGGGCGCCCGTCTTGCCGACCTCGGCCTCACCACCCCCGCCGCTGTCGCAAAGTTCGTCTCCGCGAGCACCAGCATCGGCGAGGGAGCCGAACACTTGGAAGCGCTTGCCGCCGAGGGACGATTCCGACTCCTGAACTTCGACGATGCCGAAATCCGGCCCCCATTCCTTGGCCGCCTGGTTGCCACGACACCGCACCCGAACCCGACCAAGGCAATGACTCCTCTCCGCATTGCCCAGGCACGCGTCGCCGGCGGCGACCAGACTCTGCTGTTCGGATTGGGGCCACGCGGGCTCTCCCCCGACCTTCTCGGGCGAGCGGAGCACCATCTCGAGCTCACCGGAAAAAGCATCAGCCTGGATACGGCGACCGCGCTCGGTGCGCTTCCCGCCATGATTGCGGCCCACATGCACCATCTGGGGGGCGGCGGCTGACCGGCTTTGCTGGCGAGCGGCGCAACCGCGAGGTGGCTCTCGTCACGGATGATTTTTCTCTCTACCATCGGCTGGTCCCTTTCTTCGCCAAGCACCACCACGCGGTCCTGGTCCTCAAGCCGAGCGAGGCGGTTCCCGCAAGTGTCCGCGTCCTGCTCGGGGGGCCCATCATCGACCCCCGCAGCGTCGCTTTGCGCGACGACCTGGAGGCGACCCTTCTCGCCTGCGTCACGCACCTGGACCGCACACCGGGCGCCACCGGCTACCGGTGCGTGGTGCTTGGCGTGGACCCGGGAAACGTCCTCGGCCTTGCCGCCGTGGCCGACGGAAGGACGCTCCTGGTCGCTGAATCCCTCTCGCCGGAGAGCGCTTGCGAACGGCTTGCCGTTTGGGTCTCCGGTCTGACGGCGGACGAACTGCGCATCCAGATTGGCTCCGGCGCACGCCCCGTTGGGTTGGACCTCATCGGGCGGCTGCGTCGCCGCCTGCCCGGAATCCGGTTGGACCTGGTCGCCGAGCACGCCACCACCCCGGTGCGCCCCCGCACCACATCGCGCCACACCGACGCCGCCATCCAGATTGCCCTGCGCTCCCCCGCGTAGAGTCCTTTTGCCAGGACAGCTTGTCCGCCGCGTGGCGGATGACAGCTTGGCGGCCCTGCGCGCGCAGCTGGAGGCGCTGCCGCAGCGTCCGAAGCGGGGTGGCGACCTGCGGGTGGTGCTGCCCCGCCTGCGCCGCACCCTCGACTTCATCGCCCATGTGCGCCATCCGCGGGCACGTCTTCTCGCCCGCCTGCACCCCTATCCGAAGCCGTGGCGCCACGTCACGGTCGCTGTGGACGATGGCGTCCAGGTGGCGGGCTGGCTCGGCCCACAGCACCGCGACGCGCCAAGCCCATGGGGTCTCGTCATCGTTCCCGGCATGTTCAGCACGAAGGATGACAACCTGCACAAGCGGCGCGCCATCCACATCCACCGCCACTGGAAAATCCCCGTCCTCGCCATCGACCTGCGCGCGTTCGGGGAGTCCACCGGCATCGCCACTGCGGGATGGAAGGAGGCCGCCGACGTCGCAGCGGCGGCGCGTTTCCTGGTCGCCCAGACCGGCGTGAAGCGGGTGGCGGTCCTCGCTGAATCCATGGGTGCCGCCGCCGCGCTCAACGCCGCCTGCGCCGAAGGAGAAGCTGGCTCCACCCTGTTTGCGGGAGGTGTCCTTGCCTTCAGCGCGTTCATGGATGCCGCCGACGCGGTGCGCTACATCAGCGAGGCGCCGCCCAAGGGCCACCCCTTCCGGCGCACCTGGAGCGGGTTTCGCCGGCTGCTGCTGGCGAAATCGGACGGCGCGTACGAGCGCTTCGATGACCTGCTTGCCGATGTGGCGCGCATCTACAGCCTGGAGAACGTGGAGGAGCTCTACGACCTGGCGACCCCGAAACGCCGCGTCAGTCGCATCACCGCGCCAACCCTTGTCGTCCACTCCACCGACGACCCGGTGGTTCCGGTGCGGCACGCTCGCCGCCTGGAACGCTACGCCGAAGGCACCGCGAACATCCAGGTGCTCCTCACGGCGTGGGGCAGCCACACCCAATTCGAGCTGCTCGACGCGCACTGGTTCTGGGAAGTGTGCCGCCGCTTCTACGGCGAAGTGAACGGTGTGGAGCTGGAGAACCTATCTGGAAAGTGAGAAACGGCCGACCCCAATCGATATATCAATCACGGGAGTCGCCTCCTCTGGAAGCGAAGCCCCGCCGTGTGGGCCGCGTGGGTCCCGCGCTCTTTTGCCGGACCCCCTGGACGCGGCAGTGAAACCATGGAGTCCCATTCCCCCAACAAGCCCGCCCTCAAGGTGGACCCGACGAAGCAGAAATCCGTTGACCTCAAGGTCACCTTCGCCGACCTGAAACTCTCCGCGACCACCATCGCGGCGCTCGATGCCGTCGGTTTCGAGCACCCGACCCCCATCCAGGAGAAGACCATCCCGCTCCTGCTCCAGGGTAAGGATGTCATCGGTCAGGCCCGCACCGGAACCGGCAAGACCGCCGCGTTCGGCCTCCCCATCATCGAGCGGTACGACCCCGCCGCCAAGAATGTCCAAGCGTTGATTCTTGCGCCGACGCGCGAACTCGCTCTCCAAATCACCGACGAGTTGGAGCGCTACGGCAAGGGCCGCGACTTCACCGTCGTCTGTGTTTACGGCGGAACCGGCTACGATGTCCAGGAGAAGGCGCTCAAGCGCGGCGTCCATGTTGTTGTCGGCACCCCCGGCCGCATCATGGACCACATGGAACGCGGCACGCTCGACCTGAGCCAGACCAAGCTCCTCGTCCTCGACGAAGCGGACCGCATGCTCGACATGGGCTTCATCGACGACGTCGAGAAGATTCTCAAGTCGATGCCGGGCAAGCACCACCGGCAGACCCTGCTCTTCTCGGCGACGATGCCCGAAGAAATCAAAGGGCTCACGCGCCGCTTCATGGTGTCGCCGGAGTCGGTCCGCGTCTCCGCCGACGAGCTCACCGTTCCCGCCATCGAGCAGGTGTACTACGCCGTCGGACGCCGCAACAAGCACTGGGCGCTCACCCGCGTCCTCGACAACGAGCCGGGTCAAGACCTTGTCATCGTTTTCTGTGCCACGAAGATGATGTGCGACCGCCTCGTTGAGGACCTGCGGCGCTGGGACTACTCGGCCGAGGCTCTGCACGGCGATGTCCCACAGAACAAGCGCGAAGCGGTCCTCAAGGAGTTCGACGCCGGCCACATCAAGATCCTGGTCGCCACCGACGTCGCGGCGCGCGGCCTCGACATCGACCGCATCACGCACGTCATCAACTTCGACCTGCCCGAGCTGGAGCCGGAAGTGTACGTGCACCGCATCGGCCGCACCGGCCGCGCCGGGCGCACGGGCAAATCCATCTCCTTCGTCAGCCTCGACGACAAGCCCATCCTGAAGCGCATCGAGATGCTCATCGGGCGCGAAATCAAGGAGGCGGAACCGCCCAAGTCCACGGACGGCCGCCGCGACCGCGTCGAGCGCAAGACCGACTGGGACGAGCTTGCCGACAAGTACGGTGACGTCCACCTGCGCGTCAACTCCGGCTCGGAAGACGGCCTCACCGCGTTCCGGCTGCACCGCTTCGTCCAGCAGGCGACCCGACTCCCGGACCACATCATCCGGCACATCGTCATCCACCGCCACGAGGCGGGCTTCGCCGTCCCGAAGGACTCCGCGATGTCGGCCCACGACGGCCTGCGCCGGTTGAAAATCAACGGACGCGCATTGGACGCCGCATTTGAGAGCCGCGAGACGACGGTTCGGACCGCGTAGTCGTCTGCTGTCGTCGCTGCTCGAGTCGCTTCAGCCGCCGTAGTTCCAGGTGATGACATCGCCCGGGTGCGCTTCCATCGAAGTGATTCCCAACGGGGCCGTCTCACCGTTCACGTCGTAGAGCCAGTAAGGCGGTGCCGCGGCGGAGAGCGGCTGCCCGACGCCGTCGAACTTGTGCGGCTCGAACCCGAATTCGCCCGGCCCGCCGTACACGATGGGGATGCCGGTCTGCGCTGTCCAGGTGACCATCACGTCGTGAATGTTGGCGATGGCGGGGTGCTCTGCGCCTGCCGCATCGTACATCGGCTTGGATGCGAACGCGTCCGGGTCCCACCAGACCGTGTGGGTCGTGGACGGGTGCGGCGGGATGGCCGCCGTGTAGATGACCT
Source organism: Thermoplasmatota archaeon (assembly GCA_038046785.1). Taxonomy (GTDB): domain Archaea; phylum Thermoplasmatota; class E2; order JACPAO01; family JAHFTW01; genus JAHFTW01. The sequence continues at coordinate 207,594 of JBBSVM010000002.1, read as the reverse complement.
CCATCGTCGCGGAGGCAAGGCGAATCGCAAGAACCGACTGCTGGACGGTCGCCTGCCCATCGTCGGCAGTGACGGTGAGGTTGGTCTGGCCGAACTCGAGCGGCACGACGAGGCTCCACGCCGCGGTGACCTCCACGGTTTGTGTGCCGATGCTGACCTGGGCTGCGCGGTTCACCGTCCCTGAAACTGTAATGCTCGCATTCTGGGTTGCCGCCAGCGGCGCAACGGTGAGGAGGAGCGGCACGGGCGCTGCGGAAGGAGAAACACTTGTCGGCGCGCCGTGGTCGTTGCCGTGCGGCGCCTCGCTGGACGATGTTTGCGTCGAAGGGGTGGCGCAGCCAGCCGCGAGGATGGCGAGGGCGAGTAGAGTGGCGAGCGTGGGCTTCATGGTTGGATTCTCCGGGACTGCAAAAAGAGGGTGGCGGCAAGAAGCGCCGCGAGAGGGAGAACGGGGTGAATGGGGGTCTCTTGCGTGAACGGAACCGTCGCGGGGCCGTCCAGAATTACGGTGGTCTCCGGCGACGCGCGGCCCGCCCCTTCGCTTTGGACCGTGACGACGTGGTCGCCCGCGAGGTTGGGGAAAAGCAGGCGCCAGGAGGTTCCGGTGGCGCGCCGCTCCCACGGCCCGTCGTCGAGGCGGAAGGCGAGGTGTGTGGCGTTGCCGTCGGGGTGGCGTCCCGCAACACTCCAGCCCGATGCGTCACGCGCGGCGGCTGCCTCGGGGGCGATGAGCGGGAGGGCCTGCCAGAGCGTGGTCGCAGCGAGGCTGGGAGGGACGGCGACGCTGAGATGGTCCGCCGCATCGAAACGCTCGCCGCCATCCGATGTGTTGCTTGCGATGAGGTGGTTGCCATTGGCGGCGAGGACGGCGAGCCAGAAATGGACAGGCGCCGGCTCGCGAGCGAGGTTGGGTGCGACCCACTCGACCTTCCACTCGCGCAGGAGCGTCCCGGCAGGGCGGTAGGTGACCTCCGTCTCCTCGACGATGCGGAGTTGTTCCTCAAAGCCGACCGGGATGTGGAAGGTGCCTGCACTTGTCGCCATCTCGAATCCGCCCCGCGGCTGCGGCGCCGGCAACGCGTCGGGCCCTCCCTCGACGCGAACGGTGAGCGCGTAGGTCTCGCCCGGCATCCAGCCTTCCGGGAGGCCTTCCAGAACGGCGTTGGCCTCAGGCGGGGTGAACGGGGCAGGGGCGAGCGTGTGGCAGGAGATGCAGGTGGCGCCGTTGCGACCGGAGAACCCGGAGACGGCGGCGAAGTTGGCGCCGGCGTGGCTCGCCGCGAGCGCGACGAAGACGAGAAGGGCCGCCACGGCCAGCCGAGTTGGATGGTTCAATGCCACTTGTCGCCCTTCAACCGAGATGGAAGCGACAAAAGGGTGCCGTCAACTCTCCTTGATTGCAGGGCTTTCGACGGAGGCGCCCTTCTTAAGTCAAGCTTGGGGGTGGCCGCGGCAATGACCACAGTGGAGGACGTCCGCGCCGTCATCCCGAACGCCGACCCGGAGGTCGTCAAGAAAGTGCTCGCTCTCAAGAAGAAGGCGTGGCCGTACTCCTTCAAGGCGGAGCGCGATTTGGTCGCCCTGCGCGCCAAGCTTGAGACCCTCTTCCAGCCCGGTGAGAAGGGCAACGCTCCGGACTCCAAGTCCACGAAACGCTACAAAATCGCGGGCCGGCTCGCCTCCAAGCGCGGCTCCGGCGGCATCGCCTTCCTCGACGTCGAAGGCCAGGACGGCAAACTGCAGGCCATCCTCGACAAGTCCGAAATGGGCGACGCCGCCTTCGACGAGGCGCTGCACCTCCTCAACGTTGGCGACTGGGTCGGGGTTGCCGGCTACGGCATGCGCTCCAAGCGCGGCGAGCCCAGCCTCGGCGCCGAGAAGGTAACACTGCTTGCCAAATCGCTGGTTCCGATGGTGGACCTGCGCAGCGCCGACAACCCGGAACTGCGCTACGGCAAACCCTACATCGGCCTCATGCAGGGCCCCGCCGCGCGCAAGGTTCTGGTGTCACGCGCCCGCATCACGCAGGTGGTGCGCCAGACGCTGGAAAAAGAAGGATTCCTCGACGTCGCCATCCCGGTGCTGGAGAAGGTGTACGGCGGCGCCAACGCCAAGCCGTTCACCACCAAGAGCAACGCGAAGGAGATGACGATGTACCTGCGCATCAGCCACGAGCTGGCGCTCAAGAAGCTCCTCGTCGGCGGCCTCGAGCGCGTCTACCATGTCGGCCCGGCGTTCCGCAACGAGGACATCGACACCACGCACAACCCCGAGTTCACCCTCATGGAGTGCTACGCCGCCTACTGGGATTACACCGGCATGATGCGGCTCACGGAGAAGCTGTTCCAGAAGGCGGTCGCCGCCATCAACGGCGGCTCGCTCCAGCTCAAGGTGGGAGGCGCCCCCGACGGCACCGGCGCGACGCTCCTCGATTTCGCCAACTTCCAGACCATCACGATGAAGGAGGCCATTCGGCTGCACAGCGCAGACACACCCGAGGCGGTCGCCTGGTGGACGGAGCACAACAAGGCCCCCGAAGGCGCCGGACTCTCGCCCGGCCTCGACGTCGACGAGATGTCGGACGAGGAGATGCAGGCCATCCTTGCCAAGCACAACGTCGTCATCCGCGGCGGCTGGGCACGCGGCCTCGGCATCGCGAAACTGTTCGAGGTGTTCGCGGAGGCGAAGCTCATCCAGCCCACCTTCGTCATCGACCACCCCAAAGAGACCACGCCGCTGTGCAAGGCGCACCGCAAGGATCCAACCCTCGTCGAACGCTTCGAGCTGTTCATCGCTGGCCGCGAACACGCCAACAGCTACTCCGAACTCAACGACCCCTACGCCCAGGCGAAAGCGTTCCAGGACCAGGAGGCGCGCCGCACCGCCGGCGACGACGAGGCGCCCCCCACCGACCAGGACTTCATCGACGCCCTCAGCCACGGCATGCCCCCCGCCGGCGGGTTGGGGATTGGGATTGATCGCATGGTGATGACGCTGCTCGGCGTGGACTCCATCAAGCAGGTCCTGCCGTTCCCTCAAATGAAGTGAGAGCGATGAACGGCCCCGACGTCGAGATCGACTACACCAACCATGCTGGCGAACGCCGGGTGCGTCGCATCAAGCCCCTCCGGCTGCGCTACGGGACCACGCCTAAACAGGCGACGCCGCGCTACGTCCTCGACGGCATCGACTTGGAGCGCAACGTCGAGCGCAGCTTCACCATCGCTGAGATTCACCGGTGGACGGAACTCTGAGCCGGGGCGTGCGGGCAGGGGAGCCTTCAAGTGGGAGGCCCAAGTCGGCACGAAAGCCAGAGGAGACTCGGGCATTGGACTTGTAGTGTAGCTTGGATAGCACAGAAGCCTCCGGAGCTAGGGAGCATTTTAGGGCCGCTAGGGAGCAGAGTTCCCAAGCTCCAGTAGCCCTACATGAAGCGAACCTACCGGAAGCCCGCCCAGCGCGCGAAAAGGGACACCGCGGAAGCCGACAGCCTCGTGCGGTTGAAGCGCAACCTGGAACGCCAGACTGAGTACCGGCTCAGCGAATGCCACCCGCAACTCCAACCGATTCTGCGGGAACACCTCTTGGACCGCGTGCTCGCCAACCGTCGCGCCAGCAGCAACGCCCAATGGGCGATGTGTTGGCGCACCATCAGCGACGAGCTCAACGGCCGCCACCCCGCCAGCCTCACCCCGATGGACTGGAAGCAAAATCATCCACCGCTGGCTCACCCAGTGCCGGAACCTGAAGGGCGAACTGGGCATGAGCTGCGCCTGGGTCAGCGCTCTGACCATCCACGCCCGCTCCTGCCTCGGCCGCTTCTACCCCGACGGCGAGATTCCGCCCGCCATCCACAAGGCCCTGCGCGTCACCAAAGGTGGACCCAAACCGCGAGGTCGCGTCATCACCCCGGCCGAGTTCAACACACTCCTCGAGACAGCGACGAAGGACCGAGGCTGCGCGGTCAACCCCCGCCTCGCCAGTCTCCGCGTCGCGCTGCTTTGGTGCCTTTGGGACAGCGGCATGCGGTGCAGCGAACTCCTCGGCCTGAACGTCGGCGACGTCCACCGCGAAGGCGAAATCACCCGCCTCTGCATGCCGCGCGACGGCCTCTTCCAGAAAACCGGCCCCCGCGACGTCGAAGGCGTCGAGATGACCCGGCCGCTCGCCGTCTGGCTGAATCAGCACCCCGGCCGCAACGACCCCTCCGCACCGCTCTTCCCCCTCCAGTACGACCCCACCGGGAAGCGACGCATTTGCCACGGCCAAGTCAACGTCTACCTACGCCGATGGAGCCAGCGTACCGGCCTCGACAAACCCGGCTACAAGCAGATTAGCGCCCACGACTTCCGCCACACCCGCATGACACGCCTTGCCCGAGCAAACTGGCATCCCGCCAAAATCTAAGCCCTCGCAGGATGGCGCCCCGGCAGCGAAATGCCAGCCCACTACATCCACATCGCCGCCAAAGACGTCCGCGAACAACTTCTCCGCGATGCAGGCTTGGACGCCAACGGCTACCGCACTGTCACCGAGGCTGGGGGCGAGGAACGCGTCTTGGCAGAGCTTCTCCAGCGCATCCTGGCCAAGAAGTCAGGCAACGACCTCACCACGCGACCCACCCTCGACAATCGAGAAGGCAAGAAGCCCTGAGATGGATGGTGCCGAAGCGGAAGTAGGAAGAGCAAAATGGCCTAGTGTCTTCGACTCACTGTGCCGCTTGACCTCACAAGGAGGCAAACTGTTCAGTGGATAATTCGCGTCTCTGCCCAGTGTCTGGTCATCGTTGCAGCAGCCATACTGCTGGTCCTTTACGTTGGGAAAAGCGAAGCAGTTCGAGTGGATCAGACTGCGGCAATCTTCCTTGGCATCATTCTCATCGTCCCGCTGATTGGTTCAATTAAGAAGCTAAAGTATGGCGATGCCGAAGCGGAAATTGAGCCGTCGGAAGTTAAGCAAGCGGCCAAGAAGATTGAGGAGGGGCTGGCAAAGAGCCCTGGACCGGCAAAGAAATCCGCTGCCAAATCACTAGTTCCCCTGAAGGACCTTGATTTGGTGCAGCTCACAACGCAAGATTCGGTACTTGGCTTAGCGAAACTCCGAATCGAATTGGAAAAGCGCCTGAAGGCCATGAGCGAGAACGCGGGCCTTCCGACCGACAAGGTCTGGGTAGGCGCAATGCTACGTAACCTGGAACGAAGCAACAAGATTCCCAATTCCCTTGCCGGTGCAGTCCGCGACATCCTGCCCATTGCAAACAGTGCTGTGCATGGGGCCTCAATCCGTCGGGAGGATGCTGTGCGCATTGCAGAGCTTGGCCAACAGGTCTTGGAAGAGCTCGATTCCGATTGACGGCCCAATAGACCTGGGCTCTCCGGTCAAGCGCCCGCATATGACTGAAAAACGAAGTGAGCGCGCCTGGCCGGATTCGAACCGGCGTCCGCGCCTCCGGAGGGCGCGAGTATATCCAAGCTAGCCCACAGGCGCAGGCAAGGCGGCCGACCAGGAGGAAGTATATGGCGGTAGCCCACAGCACCAAAGCACGCGTGTTCCTGTGCTACGCTAACCTACTGCCCGGTGCGCTGAGCCGCGACCACGAACGGGCGTGTTTCCGCCCACAACTGGGCGGGGGCTAGGTCACGCAACCGTGGCCGGAATCTGTGCCTGTGGAGGAACCCGTATCCACATGGCTCCTAGTCGGGGGTAGGGGCTAGATTGGCAAGCCCTTTTCTTCTGGACCCGCCGGTATGGGTGTCGTGGCCCTTCGAATCACTCTGGATGCCAACTGCATCTACGACCTGGAGGATCCAAACTCACCCAACTTTGAGCCCCTCGACCGCCTTCGCTGGGCGCACGCAGCCGGACGTGTCAGGCTTGCAATCTCGACAGCTGTCGCGTCGGAGAAGCAGAAAGGCGGGGCGCCCATGGATGAATACACCCAGTTCGCAGATCGCGTTCACGCCACCATCCCGCAGATTGACCAGCTGACCACCCTATTGTACTACGATTTCGGGTACTGGGGTGCCGGGATGTACAGCGATGAGGCCGCCACCGCGCTCGATCGCGCAATCCATGACATCCTCTTCCCCGAGCAGCCTTTCGACAACGCCAGTTATCCCGCTGAGGGCAGGCTCCCTAGCGGAGTCCATCCCAAGTGGCGCAACCGCAAGTGCGACATTTTGGGCATGTGGGCGCACATCCACCACGACTGCGATGCCTTCGTTACTAGCGACACGAACTTCCACAAGGCTACCAAGAAAGAGGCACTCAAGCAACTGGGCGCCCGCGAGGTTTGGACGCCGGCCGAAGCCGTGACGCAACTTGGGCTTTGACGCCATCCGAAGGAATCGCATTTCGTCGATTCCAGCACCTGCAAGGAACTTGGTCGGAAGAGGAAAAGCTTGGAAGGGAGTGTCAGTCGGCAAGACAGGCCAGCCGTTCGGCAGGTGACCCTGGCCTATGCACATGCAATACGGGCGACCAGCTTGCCTTAAGGGCCCCGCAAGTGGTGTCGTTCTGGGAGCCAGGTTTTGGACAGGCCAGACGACTTCCTTGAGGTTCTCGTCCATGAGACGGTCGCCGAGCGCGACCTGGTTGGCCTTTGCGCTGGCTTCGAGCTCGGGAAGTGGCGTGCTCCGCAGCTTGCCAGTCACCTAATCAAGTGGCTCCCCGAGTTTGCGCTCAGCTATGAAGAGCGGGAAACTCTTCGTGCCAAGAACGCCGTCGAACGCATTGGCGAAGCCGCCCGAACAGTATACCTTACCGACAAGTATGCTCGTCGTGGTGAGTGGGGCGAGCTCCTTCTTCACGTTGCCATTCGGCAGGTCTACAATACCACACCTGCCGTCTCGCGCATCTTTTTCAAGGATGCAGCAAACGACACCGTGAAAGGCTTCGATTGCGTCCACGCGCTTCGCGTCGGCTCCGATTTGGACCTCTGGCTTGGTGAGGCAAAACTATACGAGAATGGTTCCGCCGCGGTTGCGGCGGCCGCAAAATCAGTGAAAGAGCACCTAGAAGGGGAGTACCTCAAGAAGGAGTTTGTAGCCATTGGGCGTAAACTGTCGCCCCAGGACAGCCTTTCGGCCGAACTTCAGGTTCTGCTAAACAAGAATACCAGTCTGGACATGTTGCTCCCCCGGATTGTCGTGCCAGTACTGATTGCGCATGACAGCGAGACCACGGCTAAGCACTCGCAATCAAACGAAGCCTATCGGCAAGAGATTATCGCGGAATGTAGGAAACACCGGGACGAATTCGTTTCAGCCACCCCTGGGGTAAAGCTTCGTGTTCACGTCATCATTGTGCCGTTGTCAACGAAGAAGGCGCTGCTCGATGAGCTCGATGGGAGGTTGAAGGCATTACAGATACTCTGAATCTCAGCCAGGTGGAAGAAGCGCTGGCCAGTCCGACGGCTTTGGAGGAAGCGCTTGCGGCGCCTATTCTTCGGGCAATCGCGGCGGGCCTCTCTGAAGATCCGGGCGTTGCACGGGCGGCACTAATTCGTCTGCTTGAGCGGCGCAGCGATTTCGGAGCTTGGAGACATGCTCTCGATGCTCTGCTGGGCGAGGTGGGTCTTTATCCCTATGTTGACGAGCCCGAAGCACTAGGCGCCACGGAGCTCGTCGCTTACGAGTTCCACAAGCCTACATCGTCCAGCGAGTTTGTGTTTCATCGTGCCCAAGCCGACGTTTATCGCGATATAATGGCGGGGGACAACGTCGTCCTCAGCGCGCCCACAAGCTTCGGAAAGACGGCAATCATCCACGAGGTAATTTCGACCCGGAAGTTCAACAACATCGTCTTCGTCGTGCCGACAATCGCGCTCCTGGATGAAACGCGTCGCAAGCTGCAGCGTCATCAGGACTACTACCGCATCATCACACAGGTGAGCCAAAACCGTGCGGAGCGCAACATCCTCGTCCTTACACCAGAACGTGTCAACGATCGCGAAGACTTGGGTTCAACGGATTTTTTCGTGGTCGACGAGTTCTACAAAATGGGCACCAAACTGCGCTCCGACGACAGGGCATCACCGCTCAACACGGCCTTCTACAAGCTTTGGAAGACTGGCGCGCAGTTCTGCATGCTGGGCCCGAACATTGATGCAATCTCCTTTGGTTTTGTCGAGTCCTTCAAGTGCAAATTCATCCGTAAGGACACAACCACGGTTGTCACGGACAAAATCCTTCTTCCCCCAGGCGAGCGCCTGACGCAGCTAAGGGATTTGCTAGCGAACGCCGACGGACCAACCATGGTATTCTGCAAGTCTCCTGATTCTGCCAATTTCCTAGCAAAGGAGCTTCTGGAAGGCAAGGGCCATTTTTCCGCTGGCCGCGAAACACAAGACCTTGCAGATTGGCTAGCTCAAAACTTCCACCCCGAATGGACTTTGGTCAAGGCACTACAGAACGGAATCGGAATTCACCATGGTCGCGTGCCCCGGGCCATCCAGCAAGCCCAGGTGCGTCTGTTCGATAATGAGAATCTGCCTGTCATGATTTGCACGTCGACAATCATCGAAGGCGTGAACACGGCAGCCAAGAACGTGGTAGTTTGGGACAATACACTCAACAAGAAGGACTTGGATTTCTTCACTTACAGCAATATCAAGGGAAGAAGTGGCCGTATGTTCCGGCACTTTGTAGGCCGGGTGTACCTATTCGAGGAGCCCCCAGAACCATCCAATCTCGAAGTCGATTTGCCTGTTCACGATCAGACAGCGACCAGTCCTCTCGAAATGCTGCTCCAAATGGACGCGGCCCACCTGAAGGAACAGAGTGTTCAGAGACTCAAAGAGGTCGCCGACCACCCGGTTGTGACTTTGGAATTCGCTAGAAGATACAAGGACGTGGATCCCGTTGCAATGCAGACCGCAGCAGATGCCTTGCTGAATTTGTCCAAGGAGGATTGGAACGAGCTACTTTGGACAAGTTTCCCAACCAAGGAGCAACTCGTGCAGGTTGCGAATCTGATTTGGAACCATCTTGCCCCCACTTCGTCGCCCCATGGAATTCGGACAGCCAAGGAACTGGCATCCGTAGTGAACCAAGCACGGGCTGGAAAATCCCTGACAAGTCTGATTCGCTGGCGCTTGGACCACCACAATGCATCGCCAGATGAAATCATCGAGAATGCGCTCGATCAGTATCGCACTTGGCTGACGTTACGTTTCCCAAGGTTCTTGCGGGTGCTGGATGGCCTCCAGCGGGAAGTGGCCCGTTTCCAGGGAAGAAGTTCGGGCGACTACCGGTTTTTCGCATCGAAGTTCGAATCGTTCTTCCTTCCACCTGGAATCTTTGCATTGGACGAGTACGGCGTGCCAGTACAGCTGGCCGAGCGCCTAGTTCCGTATCTTTCAGGCGGGGAAAATGTGGACGACGTTTTGAATCAGCTTCGTACCATGAACGTGGACGCCATGAAGTTGCATCCCGCTGAGAAGGAGATGCTCAATCACGCAATCCATGGTCTGCAGTGACCGATTACATCTGCAGTCCCGTCATGTGCTCAAGTGCCAACGCCGTTGCCGTCTGATACTTGGTCAAATCGTGGTCAGAGATTGGTGCGTTGGCCTTCTTGTGCACTAGCTCGCATCGGACATGGTACTGCATCTTCAGAACCTTCCAAGTTGAGGCGGGGATGCTTGTGACGAACTTCTTGATTTCAGCCTCTACCTGGTGACGCTTCTCAAAAAGGTCTACCAACTGCTTGTTCGTGTAATGCTGGCCGGATTCGGTAACCAAGTAGTCCTTCATTGCGATTTCAAAGATGCTGTCAAGCAAGATGAGGGCAAACCGGTTGGCATTTTCCATGTTGAATTTGCGCGCCAACCCGGCCGCGTGATAGCCTTCAAGGACACCTTCGGTCCAGGGCTTGTCATCTAGGACCTGCTGGTTTGCCTGAGCGGATGCCTCATGCTTCTTCTTGCGGAATTTTGGCAATTTCGGCAGGTAGGTCTTGGTACTGGCCTTGATGTCCGGCAATGTTTCCTCGACGATTGAACCCGACTTGAATCGGAACACCTTTTCATCCCATTCGCCAGCAGACCAATTTTTGGACAGCTTGGCGTAATGCAATGAAACGTCGAGCACAAACTGACGAACTTGTTCGAAGGTATGGTGGTTGTATTGGACTCCAGATTTGGAGCTGTTCCAAGGCATCAACTTCGCCGGACCTCGGAATTCGAGGATGCCCCGCATTAGAGCGATGCCGGCATGGGGGGCACCGATTAGGCCGCGAACAAAGCCAACTTCAGGCGAGCGAAGACCTCGAGCAATCATACGGTTGTTGCAATAAACGAAGAGACCATAGTCTCCGGCCGCAGGGCTCGACTCTGTCGCCAAACCCGCGGTCAACGTTACCAAGACCTCTCCTTCGTCGGTCTTGAGGGTGGTCTCTATGCGACGTGGTTCTTGGCCGGGAGGGAACGACCAAGACCCGAAAGTCACGGGTTGAATGGGGATTCCATCCATGACCAGCTCGAACTTCGGGCCAATGAGCAAGGCATAGATGGCCCCAAGGCGTTCCCTTAGGCGCGCAAGAATGGCCTCATCAATCTGCACCCGTAGCTTGTCGAGCTGAATGCGTGTTTCCCCTTCGGGGATGTCGGGCTGAACCTTGTAAACCTGCATTTTCCATTCGGGGTCCTCTAGCCATGCTTCATCCAGAATAAGGCGGCGCGTGGAATCGCCCGATACCCGCGAATCAATCGTGACAAGCTGTCCTAGTGCCACCACGGCCCTTTTTGTTCCGACCCCGAAGAAGCCAATGACCGCATCGTCTGGAGAGTTCCCCGTAAGACCTGGGCCGATAAGGTACTCCAGATTCGCCCTGGGCACCCCTCCTGCATTGTCTGATACAACGATGCCCTTCTGGTTAGTGTCAAAATCCAGCCGTACAACCAGGGAATTCGTCTGGCCGGCTAGAACCCATTGGTCGACGGCATTGTCGACCAATTCGCAGATGGAACGTTCGAGCGAGTAGTCTGCGATAATAGCGTAGAAGACCCGTTTCTCCGGGACCGGCTCGATGTTGCCGTCCTTCGTGAGCGTGGCCACGCACTGGATTCAGTGAACGCATACTTAGCCTCCTTGAGCGGATTTCGACTCCGTTGAACCCCTCATGACGCCCAAACCACACGTTCACGTCCCCCCGGCAGATCCTTATGCCTGTCCTCCCTGTAGGGACCAAGGATGGGAATCCGGACTGTCGAGTTGTTTGCCGGGGTCGGCGGGTTCAGGCTTGGCCTCGACCGGACGAATGGCACGTTCGAGACCGTCTGGTGGAACCAGTGGGAACCCGCCACCAAAATCCAGCATGCCTGGAGCTGCTACGTCGAGAAGTTCCACGACGGCAATGCCGACGAGGCGCCCATCCACAGCAACTCGGACATCTGCAAAGTCCCTCTGGACGCCATCCCTGCCCACGACCTCCTCGTGGGAGGATTCCCATGCCAGGACTACAGCGTCGCTACGACGCTAGACAAGGCAGGTGGCCTGAAGGGCAAGAAAGGAGTTCTGTGGTGGGAGATTAACCGCATCCTCGCCGAACGCAAACCGCGCTACGTGCACCTCGAGAACGTCGACCGCTTGCTCAAGTCGCCCGCCAGTCAACGTGGCCGCGACTTCGGCGTTCTGCTCGCCTGTTTCCGCGACCTGGGCTACGTCGTGGAGTGGCGCGTCATCAATGCCGCCGACTACGGCAATGCCCAACGCCGCCGCCGCGTCTTCATCTTTGCCGCCCGCAAGGACACCGGCATCGCCCGCCACATCGCCAAGCACGCCGCCAAGACCGACTACCTCCACACGACCGGCCTCTTCGCGAAGGCGTTCAAGACGCACTTCGAACCTTTCATCGTCGAGGAGACCGACGGCGAACGCTTCGACGCCGACGTCCGCAAGATTAGTTCCACCTTCCACCATCTCTTCCAGAACGCTGGCGTCCTCGTTGGCGAACGCTTCTGGACCCGCCAAGTCACCCCCAAGGCTGAGCCGCCCGCCGTTCTCGGCAAGCATGTCCAGCGCGGTGCAATCCCGCAGGAGTTCTTCCTCGATGTGAATCGCTTCGAGGACTGGGACTACCAGAAAGGCCCCAAGAGTGTGGAGCGCATCGCCCGCAACGGCCACGAGTACCGCTACACGGAAGGCGGCATGCAGTTCCCCGACCTGCTGACCACGCCGGCCCGCACCATCCTCACCAGCGAGGCCAACCGCACCCCCAACCGCAGCACCCACGTCATCGAGGACCCAAAGACCGGCAAGCTCCGCTACCTGACCCCGCTCGAAGTGGAGCGCGTCATGGGCTTCGACGACAACTGGACCCAATCCCTACCGCAGCGGTGGCGGTACTTCACTATGGGCAATGCCCTCGTCGTCCCCGTCGTGACCCGCATCGCCGAATCATTCGTGGAATGGATCAAGACCCATGAGCCGCAGACGACTGTGAATGCGCTCCTGGATGTCAAGCCCAAGCGCAAAAAAGTCGCTGCCGTCTAGCGTGGACCTGGTTTAGGGAGTTTGATGCCGATGCCTGCGAGGCGGGTGCGCGCATCTTCGTCGAGCAAGCCGGCTCGTTGGAGTTCCAGAAGGTTGTCTAGGACGCGTGGGTGAATCTTGAGCAAGCGTTCGACGATGGTCTTCCTGTCGGCCTTGGATCCAATCTCAGTGACCGAGTGGCAGTTAGGGCAGAGCGGTGCCCCCCACCTGCTGTCAAAGCTAGCTGTGACAGTCCAGGGTACCAAGTGTGAACCCTCCAGCAGAGGGGCACCGTTGGCCTTGATGCGCGAATGGCCGCAGCCTGGGCAAGATTTGTAGCCCGCCTCGCCCGCCGCCTCCCACCAGTCGCCCATGACGCCCTTGCTGAACTTCTTCTGTTTTCCGGGGTCCCGGGTCTTGGCGACGACGCGGCCGGCGTCTGCGCCCGCTTCCCGGCTCGCCTTCTTGGCGGCCGCCGCTGCGGCGCTCGACCAGGTCTGAGTCTGCGCGGCCTGCTCCTTGCCGGAGGCTGGCTGAGCTGGCGCAAGTCCTTCCTCCAGCTTCTCGCGAAGCTCAGCGACGACAAGTTTGAGTTCCTCAGGCCGCTTGTGCCACGCCTCGAACAGCGGACCTTCCATCTTGCCCGTGTTCGGCATGCCGACGCGGCCGCGGGACTTGTATTCCGGGTCTGCGCTTTGGATGTTCGAGACCTTCAGGGCCACAGAGTCTGGGGTACGACCGACCAGGCGAGCAAGCTCCCTGACGTCGCGCATGCTCGGATTCGTCTGGGTCTTCGGGCGATTGAGGTAGAGATCCAACGCCAGCAGAACTTCTGCTTCGCTCCAATCCTTGCCGTCGTTGGGCGGCCTGGGCGCACCTTCTACCACAAACCGTGATGGGGTGGGCTCGATATCTACTGTGTCCTGACCGGCGGCGGTTGCGTTCCATCTAATATCCCGGCAGAGTTGCGGACGCGTGCCGTTGCAGCCGCGTGACCCCAAGGACCCCTACAAGTCCCTGGGCGAGCTGGTCGCGCACGCCAAGACCCTGGCCACGCACACCGCCGGAGAACTCGCCAAGGCATTGGGTAAGACGGAGTTCAACGCCGGACCCAAGCCCAAGGGCAAGACCGGCGTCGGTACTCTGGTCGAGCTTTACTTGGGCAAGAAGGCCGACAACCTCCAGGCGCCCGACTTCGCCAAGTTCAACACCGAACTCAAGACGCTCCCCATGAAGGCCATCGGGCGCGGCAAGTCCGAGTGGACCGTGAAGGAGCCCACCAGCATCACGATGATCGACTACCGCGTCGTCGAGGTCGAGGACTGGAGCCGCGCCTACGTTCGCCACAAGTTCGAGAACATCCTCTGGGTCCCGTACGAGCACAACTACCAGGACAAGCGCAAGAGCCGCTTCCGCTCGGCGTTTCTATGGCAGCCCCCCGCCGAGGACGAGCCGGTCCTGCGCGGCGACTACGACACCGTGCGTGGCCTCGTCGTCCAGCAACGCGCCCACGAACTCAGCGAATCCATAAGCCAAGTCTTAGCCGCCCGCCGCAAGGGCGCCAAAGGCAGCACCAGCCTCCAGCGACTCGGCCCCGCTGCCAAGTCGAGGGCTTGGGCCTTCAAGACCGCCTACACGCGCCCCATCCTCGCCAAGCACGTCCTTGCCCAACCCCAGACCTCCATCATCGCGGAGGCCAAGCCGACTGGCGCGGCGCCCGCAATCCGGACGCTCGCGGACGTTATGCCCTACGTCGAGCACGTCCTCGCCGCCTACCGAGGGAAGAGTCTTGCCGACTTGGCCCGGTCCCGGGGCGCAAAGGTTTCTGGGGGAAAGGCAGGGCCTGCCGCCTTCGTCCGACACCTTATGGGCATCAAGGGACGCGGCCAGATCGTCGAGTTTGAGAAGCTCGGCATCCGTATCCAGACCGTCTGGGCCCACCCCGACACCAAGTACCCGTGGGAGGCCGTCAGCTTCCCCGCCATGAACCTGGGCGAATTCGGCGAGGAGGAGTGGGCAGAGGCGGAGTTGCAGGATCTCGTGGACCGCATCCTCTTCATCCCGCTCTACAGCACGAAGCGCGAGGCCGGACCCGACCGCGTCCTCGGCAAGCCGTTCTTCTGGTCCCCAAGCCCCGACGAGTGGGCCGGCATCCAGCGCGAGTGGAAGCGCTACCAGGCCGCCGTCAACGCCGGCAAGGCCCGCTACCGTCCCGTCAAGGGCCCCGACGGCAAGCCGCGCCGGACCGCCAAAGGGCGGCCCGTGCGCGAGAACGCCCTGCCCAAGATGACGGACACACGCTTCGTCCACATGCGTCCCCACGGCCAGGACAGCCGCGATGTCGACGTGGATCCCAAGGGCAACAAGGTCACCAAGCAGTGCTTCTGGCTCAACAAATCCTACCTCCAATCCATCCTCGAATCGCACGCGTAGTTGGTATTCTTGGCGCGTTGGTTCGCGCAACCATTTCAGAGCCAATATTGCGTTCAACAACACCTGCGTAGAGACACGCACGCGCGTGCGTGTTCTCACACTTTCATTCCCCTCTCACACACCCTTATAGTGGCTCACGCGTTTATAGTGGCTCACGCGTTACGTGCCTTCAGCACGTAACGCGTTGAGCTCGAGAAAGGGGTGTGAGAAGGACCGGGTGGAACCCCAAGCCCGTTCCAGACCTCCCCGCCCTTGAGATTGATGCAATAGGGCCCTAAAATTCAGACCGGAGCTTCAGACCCGAGTTCGAATCTCGGCAGGTCCGCTTTCATGGTTGTGGACAGGCCAACGCCTGTGCGAATTCACTGACCCCCGCGCCAAGCCCAACCGCGCCGCCGCGTTGCGGGTCGCATGGCTGACCTCGCCTCCGTTGCAACGCAACTGCGCCGCATCGCCGACCGCCTCGACCCGACACCCGCAACAGCCCCGGTGCCAGCCATCCTTGGCCTTGACGAGGCTGGCGAGCGGCTGTTCCAGGCGCTCCGAACTTGGCGCACCGACCGCGCCCGCCGTGACGCGGTGCCTCCGTACGTCATCGCGACCGACCGGCACCTGATGGCCATCGCAAAAACCCGGCCCACCGATGCGGTGGCGCTCAAGGCCACCGGATTCGGGCCGAGCCGGACGGAACGCCTGGGCGCTGAGGTCCTGGAGGTGGTGGCCAAGCCGTAGCCGTTTTCCCTTCCAACCGCTTTCTGCGCTCATGGCCACAAAGAAAGGCAATCCGGCTTCCGGCTCCGACAAAAGTTCGGAACCCGACCTCGCTGCCATCGCGGCCGGATTCGCGACGGAGGCCGCCAAGCTGGCCAAGCAGTTCCAAGCCACGTTCGAGCAGGTGGCTGAGGAGGCGCAGTACAAGTTCGACCAGGAGCTTGCGAAAGCGCTCGCCAAGCACCCTGACCTCTACGCCGAAGTGCGCAAGACGCTGCGCCAGGTGAAGAAGACGGCCGACGAAGCGGCGAAGGCGTTCGGGCTCAAAGACAAGCCTTAGGCCTTCGGTCGGCGCCGGATGCGCTCGCGAACGTAATAGAGAATGGAAAGCGAGGCGAGGGCGACGAGCGGGGCGCCAAGGATGACGAGGCCGACGATGAGCGCCGTACCGCCCATGGAGACGAGCGCCGCGCCCGCAATCATCACCGCGATGAAGAGGGGCCAGACGAGGAGGTAGCGGATGCGCCGTTCGGCCACACGGCTGCGAGGCGGGGCCGCTTCAAGGCTTGTGGGTTGCCGATGGGTCGGCTCACTTGAGGGGAATCAGGCTCTTGCCCGTCCCGGGAGCGGCAACCAGTTCGCGCTCTTCCACAACGGCGCGGCCGGCAAGGAAGGTGTGGCTGGGGAAGATGGCGTTGTGGCCCTCGAAGGGACTCCAACCGCATTTGCTGTGCAGGTCGCGTTCGGCCACTTTGGTCGGCTTCCAATCGTACACGGCGAAGTCGGCGCGCAGGCTGGGCTCGAGGGCGCCACGGTCCTTGATTCCCAAGAGGGCCGCGGGTGCGCTGGTGGCTGCTTCGACCACCCGCTTCAACTCGACCTTGCCCGCCTTCGCTTGGGCGAGCATCAGGGGCAGCATCGTTTCGACGCCGGGGACGCCCGACGGAGCGGCATGGAAATTGTCCTCCTTCTCGACGCTGGTGTGCGGAGCGTGGTCGGATTCCAGGATGGGCATTTGGCCCGCCGCGAACGCTTTCCACAAGGCCTGGCGGGCAGCCGGACTGCGCAGCGGGGGATTCATTTTGCCGTAGGCGTGCCGAAGCGGCGCGTCGGTGTCGAGCAGAAGGTGGTGCGGGCAGACGCCGACGCTGAACTTCGCGGCGGTCGCGGCCTGGATGGCATCCACACTTGCGGCGTGCGCGATGTGGACGGCGGGGGCTTTCTTGATGGCGGCGACCGCCTTCATGGCGTCGTAAATCGCTTCCACCTCGGCCAGCGGCGGGCGCACGGCGTCATGATCGGCGACTCCGGCCTCGTTGCGGCGCAGTTGTTGCAGGACGCGCTGCGCCTCGGCGTGCAGGACGACCGGTTTTCCGGCCAAGGCTGCGGCGGAGAGAATGGCCTGCAGCCGCTCGACGTCTTCGAGGAGAAGGTCTCCGGTGCTGGCGCCGAGGTAGGTCTTGACGCCGGCGGTGAGTTTGAGCATCTCCGGCAACTCCTGCGTGTACCAGGTGCCGCCCGACCAGAGAGCGTAGTCCACCACCGACTTGCCGGCGGCGAGGGCGAGCTTGTCCTTGACGGCGCGCAGCGTCGTGGTCGCCGGCAGCGTGTTGGGCATGTCGACATAGCCGGTGATGCCGCCCATTGCCGCCGCCGTGGAGCCGGAGAGGAAGTCTTCCTTGTGGGTGTGCCCAGGCTCGCGGAAGTGAACGTGCAGGTCGATGCCACCAGGCAGGATGACCTGCTTGCCGAAGTCAAGGTGGGTGTCGAGCGCGGTCGATTTGCTGATCCGCACGATGCGGCCCGACGCGGTGTCGATTTGGAGGACGCCAGGAACCAGCTTGCCCTTCTGGTAGAGTTGGCCTGCGACGGAGAGGTCGGCGTCGCCGGAGCGCGTCTTGGGGGAGCCGACGGAGCGCGGCGCCGGCTTGGAGCTCTTGGCGGAGGCCGCTTTGTTCTGCGCGACCTTCTTGGCGATTTTCTTGGCCGCGGCAACGCGCGCCTTCGGCTTGGCGGGGGCCTTGCTGCGCTTGGCGGGCTTGGTCGGCTTGGCCTTCCGCGCGGCCTTGGCCATCACAACACGCCCCAGAGACCAATCTCGCCGTTGTCCAGCATGTCGCTCACGGTGGTGCGCAGGCGGGTGAACCAGCGGCCCATCACGATGCCGTGGCCGACCAGGGCGCCGGCCACCAGACCGTTCAAAACGATGGCGGGGAGGGCAAGGAACGTGGTGCTGGACTCGGAGGAGAAGGCAAGGACGAGCAGGCCCGCCTCCAGCCCCCAAGCAACAAACAGGACGGCGGCGTAGAGGTAGGGGGCGTTGCGTCCCGTCTTGCCGTGCACCTTGCGGAAGATTTCCGCCACCGATTCGGCGGCGACGGCGAAGCGCATCCACTGACTCCAGGTGGACTTGATGGAGCGCTCGTACCGACGCACCGCGCGGCGTGCGCCAACCAATCCGAGAACAACCCCGACGGCGAGGGCTGCGACGTGGACCACCAGGCCGAGCAGGCCGGAGAGCGGAAGGGCGAGGCCGCCAAACAGCAGCGCCAACAGGAAGCCAAGCAGGGCCCGGCCGCGCGCGGCCCGGCGGTCGCTGGCCAGCACCTGCATGAAATGGCTCGCGACCCCCGGCGGCACGGTTGGAACAGCGGGGATTGGCTCTTGAAGGCCCCACATTCGATTCGACGGGTTCAACCCTGTTGGAAGGGGGTTCCGAGCCAGCGGCCAAACACCAAGAATCCGGTGTGGCCCAGACCGTCAAATGAAGGGCGGCTGCCGCGCTCTTTGACCTCCCACGAACGTTCGATGAGCTCCAGGGCGCGCACTTGGACAAATCCGGCATCGGTGAGGACGCGGAACGTCGCCTCCATCTGGCTCACCTGCGGCGTGTAGCAAGCGATGCGGGCCCCCGGCGCGAGGACGGAGGTGAGCTGGGGAACGGCGAGCCAGGGTTCGGGCTGGTCGAGAAGAACGGCGTCGAAGGGTCCGGCGATGGCGGGATGGCGACCTTGCGTGAGGTCGCCGAGGTGGACCGCGACGCGGTCGGCGAGGTTGGCGCGGCGCAGGTTCTCGACGGCGAAGTCGCGGAAATCTTCGCGCAATTCCTGCACCACCACTTGGCCGGTGGCGCCGACCGCCCAGGCGAGGGCGACAGTGGCGGCGCCGGAGCCGATGCCGGACTCCAGCACCCGGTCGCCGGGGCCGACGCCGAGTTCGTAGAGAATGCGGCTGGCGTCCTTGGGCAAGATGATTTGCGCCTTGCGCTCCAGGGTGCCAGTCAGGTCGGCCAGGCTTGGACGCAGGAGGACGACCGCTTTGGCGCCGACGGTGACGCGGGCGCCGTACGGTTGTCCGACGAGGCGGTCGGGGTCGAAGACGCCGATTCCGCGCTGCTTGCGCGTGCCTTTGCCGTCCGGGACAACGAGGTGGGTGTGGCCGGTCTCGGGCTCAAGCAGGAGGACGCGGTCTCCCGATTGGATGGCGGCGGCGCGAGCCATCATCTAAGCCTTGAAGGCGGCCTGGAGTTTCTGCTGGAGGGCCTGGAGCTGTGTGCGCAGCTCGCCTTCCTGTTTCTGCAGCCGGGTCGCGCGCAGGGTGAGCGTCTCGACATCCTCCTTGAGCCGCTCCGTCGCGGCAGCGTGGGTGTCCTGGACGAGGAGCGCGCCGACGCTGCGGTAGACTGCGGCCTTGGGGTCGAGGCCGGAGAGCGCTTCGAGCGCCTGCTCGGATTCGGCCTTCATCGCCTCGTACTGAGCGCGCTGCTGCGCCGTGTTGGAGAGTTGCTGGTTCATCGCCTGCAGTTGCGCCACCTGCTGCTGCAGTTGCGGGGTCATCTGGGGTTCGGCCATGCCGCGGCGACGAGGGAGCTCTTCTAAAGGTTGGTCCGGCCCCCCAGGAGGGCGACTGCCAAACCCTGAAGTGGCCGAACCGGTTCACCCACCCGGCGACCTGTATGGGGATGACCGAGCTGCTGTTCCAGGTCGAGATGCCGGACTGGCCGGTCTCCACCTTCACGAAGGCGAACCCTGACGCGCGCGTCCTGATGAACCACATCCGGTTCGATGACGACCATTTTCCAACGCGCAACGTCTTCACCATCCTCGCCCCGCCCGCGACGTACCGCCTCGTCCTGGCACAGATGCAGGAGTTCTACACCAACGTCACGCTGCTGCGCGAGGACGCCCAGGCGCTCTCCATCCTGGTCGAGCCGGCGCCGGACAAGATGAAGTTCCTCAAGGCGCCCTTCACCGCCGCCCTGCGCGCCCTGGGACCGGACCGCATCCTGCGCCCCATCATCATCCAGGCCGGCTGGATGACCGTCGGCATCATCACCGCCGCGAAGGTGGACATCGGCGAGGTCATCCGCACCGCCGGCGACTCGTTCAAGCGCGCCGGGATGAACATGAAACTCATCCGCTGGGGCGAATGGAAACCGGAGGAACACCCACTCTCCGACTACGAGGAGAAACTCACGCCCAAACAGGTCGAGATCGTCAAGATGGGTCTCGCCCTCGGCTTCTACGACAACCCGCGCAAATGCGACCTGCTCGCTCTCGCCACCGTGTTCGGGATTTCCAAGGCGGCGGCGCACAACCGGCTGAAGGCCGCCGAGAAGAAAATCCTCCAAGCGTACTTCAGTTGACGTTTTCGACTCCCCGAATCACCAACCGTTAAGAAGGACGGGCCGGGTCGCATCGTCGAAGAGCATGACCCGCGTCATCACCTCCAAGTGCATCGGCACCAAGGACACCTCCTGCGTCGATGTCTGCCCCGTGGACTGCATCCACCCGAAGAAGGATGACGCCAAATTCGGCGCCAACACCCACCTCTACATCAACCCGGACGACTGCATCGACTGCGGCGCCTGCGAATCCGCCTGCCCGGTCAACGCCATCTTCCCCGAGGACGAGGTTCCGGAGTCGGAGAAGAAGTACATCCAGATCAATGCGGACTACTTCAAGTGAGGACGCTCCGCTCCTCGACTTAGGGGTGCAGCCTTCGGCTCCACTGCGGGGGTGCCCCCCGCAACCCTCTACCGCGCGCCGCCCAGCGGCGCGACCATTGCGGCAAAATAGAGGCGCCCCGGTCGTGCCCTAATGGCGGAGGTCGAGGACTCTGGCGTTTGACTTCAGCCTGCTCGACACCTCACCTGGCGCGCTCATCCGCTCCGGCGCCGCCGTCCTCGGCTTGGTCCTGGGAGTCTTCATCCTCGCCGCCAAGCCGCGCCGTCGGCCGAACACCCTGCTTGGATTGTTCTTCGTCATTGACGCCTTCGGCTATGCCGTCTTCACTCTTGCCGGCGGCTATTCGGAGTTCCCGCACAAGGAGCTCATCGTTCCGTCGCACAGCTTCACCATCCTCGTTGCGCTTGCGTCGGCGGGCCTCATCGTGGCCGCTTTCTGGGACGACGTCAAGCAGCTGCCGCAAAGCAAGCGTCACTTCGTCGCGGCCCTCGCCACGGGCCTTGGCTCGCTGGCCCTCACACCGATGCTCATCTTCGTGGCCGGCGCGCGCATCCCCATCGACATCTACGGGACGGAGGTGAACGCCTTCTTCGGCGAAGTCGACTCGGTCGCCTACGGGGCCTACCTGGCCGCCACCGCAGCCGTCGGCGCGGCCCTCCTCGCCCGCATCCGGCTCCGCCCCGAAGGCCAGGCGGACCGCGCGCGTTTCCTGATGGCGAGCCACCTGATCCTTCAGGTGACCATCCTCGTCGGCAACAACGTCGGTTTCGCCGCCAACAACCCGGAGCTGACTCCCCTCGCGACGGGCATCTTCCTGGTCGCCGGGGCGTGCTCTGCCGCCGTCGCGCTCAGCCTCCTCGGCCTCGGCCGCGTAGGGACCTGGTCGCGGTGGGTGCCAGTCAGCGTCATGCTGGCCTCGTTCGCAGTTGCGACCATCGAACTCCTGAACGACGCCAGCGGGGGGAAGGACTACGGCTTGGGCGGAATCGTGACCCTGGTCGGGCTCGCCGGCGTCGCCTTCGCCCTCGTCCGTCTCAACCTGCTCGGCGTCCCCCTCACGCAAAGACGGCTGCGCGCCGGAACCCTCGCCTCCGTCGGACTCGCCGCCCTCTTCATCACAGCGCAGGTGGCGCAGAATTTCCTCAGCGACACGTTCGGCCTTCTCATCGGCGGAATCGTCGCCGGCGCCGTCGTCTTCGTCGCCTTCCCACTCCAGCGCGCCGCCGAACGCTCCCTGGAACGGCGCAAGGCGGTTGCGGGCGAAGATTCTCCTGCCGCCAAATACCGCCGCCTCGTCGAGACCGCGTGGCAAGATGGCAAACTCGGCGCCAACGAGCGGCTCCTGCTCTCCGAATCCATGACCATGCTCGGCGTGGACGCGGAGACCGCCCGCCGCGTCGATGACGACGTCGCGCGCCAGCACCTCCAACCCAAACGAAGGCCCACATGACAACCCCACCCACCTCCTTTCCGCTCACCCTCCTGCCCGGCCGCTACGCCGTCTGCCGGCTGCGCCCCGACGCGCCGGTGCCGCTCTGGGCGCTCAAAGTCAACTCGCAGATGTCCTCGGTCACGCGCACGCCGGACGAGTTGTCGGTCGTCTGCCCCGAAGCAGCAGTCCCGCCGTTCGTCAACCTCGCCGAAAAAGGGTGGCGCGCGTTCAAACTGGAGGGACCGGTCCCGTTCACGACGACCGGCGTCATCGCCGGATTGACCGTTCCGCTTGCCGCCGCGGGAGTCGGCGTCTTCGTGCTCTCCACCTTCGACACCGACTACCTGCTCGTCAAGGAAGCAAACCTGGAGAAGGCGCAGGCCGCACTCCAGGCAGCCGGATTCACCGTTCGGTGATGCAACCCAGAACCCTTTAGCCTCCCGGCCGGGTGGGCGGCGCAATGGGCGGGCCGATCAAGTTCAAGCAGAATCTCCGACTGTTCGAGGCCATCACCATCATCGTCGGCTCGATGATTGGCTCCGGCATCCTGCTCCTGCCCGCCGACATGGCGGAACTTCTGCCCAGCCCCGGCATGATTCTTCTCGTCCTGGTGGCGGGCGCGCTGCTGACGATTGTTGGCGCGCTGACGTTTGCCGAGTTGTCGGCCATGTTCCCACGCTCGGGCGGCCAGTATCATTTCCTCAAGGAAGGACTGGGCCGCTTCTGGGGCTACATGTTCGGCTGGGCGCAGTTCTGGGTCATCCAGACCGGCATCGTCGCCGGCGTCGCGGTCGCCTTCAGCCGGTTCCTGAAATATTTCGTCGAGCGCCTGGGCGGCACAATGCCGGGCTTCGAGGTGCAGCTCACCTCGAAAATCGCGGAGGGACCCTGCGTGGTCTCGAACGCCAACGGCGACTGCCTGCAACGCCTCATCCAGATTGACCCCATCACGCTGCCCTCCTGGAGCATGGCGTTCGTCGCCATCACGGTCATCCTGTTCCTTGCCTACATCAACGGCCGCTTCTCCGGTGCGGGCGGCCCCATCCAGAATACCGCCACCATCGCCAAAGTGGCGGGACTCGGCGCCCTGGTCTTCATCGTCTTCGTCCTCGGCAGTGCCTTCGGAAAAGTCGCCCCCGACGCCTTCGCGGGACGCGACGGCGACTTCACCGGCGGCCTGGAAGGCACCGGACTCGTCATTGCGTTCGGCGGCGCCCTCGCGCTCAGCCTCTTTGCGTTCGACGGCTGGCCGCAGGCGACCTATGTTGCGGGCGAAGTGCGCAACGCCAAGCGCAACCTGCCGCTGGCGCTCATCATCGGGCCGCTCATCACCAGCCTCATCTACATCGCGCTCGCCGCGTCGTACTTCTACGTCATCTCCATCGACCAGGCAGTGCAGCTCGGCGTGGACAACGCCCGCATCGCCCCCGAGGCGGCCGGCGCAGTCCTTGGCGTACCCGGCCGCGACTTCATCTCCGGCGTGGCACTCGTCTCGGTGTTCGGCACCGTGAACGGCTTCATTCTCACTGCGCCGCGCATCTTCTTCGCCTTCGCACGCGACGGGGCATTGCTGCGCAACATGGCGAAGACCAGCAAGCACGGCACGCCGGCGTGGGCCATCTATTTCACCGCCATCTGGGCAAGCCTGCTCGTCATGACGGGCGGCTACCAGCAGCTTGTCACGATGGTGGTGTTCGGCATCTTCCTGTTCTACATCCCGACGGCGCTGGCGCACATGCGCATGCGCGGCGTGCGCTGGCTCGGGTTCAAGGGCACGAAGCGCGACGTGGAGCGCCCGTACAAGACGCCGCTCTACCCGTTCGTCCCCATCGTCTTCCTGCTTGCCTCCATCTTCGTCGTCGTGAGCATTCTCTTGACCTCGATGGCGCAGGCGCTCATCGCGCTCGGCCTCATGGCCATCGGAATCCCCGCCTACTTCGCGCAGCGCCGCTACCGCGACGGTTCCGCCACGCGCGAATCGGACCGCGCCGACACCGAGCAGGCGTAGAGCAAACACTCTGCCCAGAACGCTTTAGGATGCGGCCCCGCTCGAAGGGGCGATGGCTGGTGCGGATGCGAGCGAACAAACCGGGTTGCGTCCCCGCCTCGGCCTCTTCTCGGCAACGATGGTCATCGTCGGAAGCATGGTGGGCTCCGGCATCCTGCTCCTTCCTGCCGAGATGGTGGACATCCTGCCCGACCCGTGGTTGGTGCTTGCCGTTTTCGTCATCGCGGCCCTCCTCACCATCGTGGGCGCGCTCACGGTGGCGGAACTTTCCGGGATGATGCCACAAGCGGGCGGCCAGTACGTCTACCTGCGCGAAGCGTTCGGACCGGGCGCCGGCTACCTGTACGGGTGGACCAACTTCTGGGTCATCATGACCGGAACCGTCGCCGCCGTCGGAGCCGCCTTCGGCAAGTTCGTCGGCATCGTCCTCGACCTCGCGCGCGGCTCGTCGGGCGGCCTTCCCGGCGAGCCGACGCCGCTCGTCCTCGGCTCGTGGGAAACCGGACTGACGCTGCCCGGCTACGGCGACGCCTACGTTGCGGTTGCCGCCATCCTGCTGCTTGCGGGCATCAATGCCCTTGGCGTGCGTTTTGGCGGCCTCATTGCCAACTTGAGCACGGTGGCAAAAGGCGTCGGTTTCGCCCTCCTGGTTGCCGTTGTCTTCCTCTTCTCGCCCGCTGACCC
Source organism: Thermoplasmatota archaeon (assembly GCA_038046785.1). Classification (GTDB taxonomy): domain Archaea; phylum Thermoplasmatota; class E2; order JACPAO01; family JAHFTW01; genus JAHFTW01. Next base: position 182,886 of record JBBSVM010000002.1, on the reverse strand, counting down.
CGAGGCGTTCGTCGCAGAACCCAGCACGGGGAACACGTTCGTTCTGATGGCGGCGGCGCTCGTTCCCCTCCTGTTTGCCTACGACGGCTGGTACACCGGGACCTACGTCGCGGGCGAGGTGCGCAACCCGCAGCGCAATGTGCCGCTTGCCCTTGTGGGCGGACCGCTCATCACCACCGCCATCTACCTCAGCGTCGCAAGCGCGATGTTCTACGCGGTGAGCGTTTCAGGCGCTCTCGATGCTCTTGCGGCTGGAAAGGACCTCGCCACCGTTGCCGCGACGCGGGCGCTTGGGACCGGAGCCGCACTCGCGGTGGGGATTCTCGCCCTTGTGAGCGTTTTCGGCACCCTCAACTCCTACATCTTGACGGCGCCCCGCATCAGCTACGCCATGGCGCAACACCTGAGTTTCCTTCCTGGCCTTGGCCGGCTCAATGCGCGCGGCGTCCCCGCATTCGGACTTCTCATCACGGCCATCTGGAGCTGCCTGCTGCTGTTCACCGGCCTCTACGTCGAGCTCGCGGTCACCGTTGTCGCCGCCGTGTTCGCGTTCCACGTTGCCACTGCGGCCGCGCACCTCTGGCTGCGCCACACCAAGCCGAACTGGCCGCGCCCCTTCCGCACCCCGGGCGGACCTGTTCTGCCGGTGCTCTTTGGGCTCTCGAGCCTCGGCGTCCTGGTGGCAAGCTTCCTGCAGTTCCCCGGCCCGACAACGCTGGCGCTCGTGCTTGGCGGACTCGGGCTCCCCATCTACCTGCTCCAGCGCCGCCGCGTTACGTCGGCGTAGCTTCTTCGGGGACGAGACGCGATGCCAGGCCCGGCGCGCCCATCCAGATGAGTGCTGCCGCGGCGGCGACCACGACCATCGAGCCCGCATGGAAGGTGTGCTCCCCGGGCGTGTAGAGGATGAACGCCCCTCCGATGGTGATGCCGGGCACCGCGATGAGAACGGCGAGCACGCGCAGGATGAGAATCGCCTTGGCGCGGTCTCCGGTGGCCTTCATGCAAAGCCCAGCGCGGGCAGGATGTAGATGACCACCAGGACGATGACCCAGATGATGTCCACGAAGTGCCAGTACATGCCAGCCACCTGTGGGCCAGCGTGTCGCGTCGCGGTGAACTGCCCTTTCGAGGCGCGCACGCCCATCACGGCGAGGAGGCAGAGGCCACCAAGCACGTGCAAGCCGTGCGTCCCGGTCAGGATGTAGAACGCCGTGATGTACTGCGACGAGCCGAGCGTGTGGCCCTCATGGATGAGGGTGGCGTACTCCATGACTTGGCCGCCCAGGAAGATGAGGCCGAGCAGGATGGTGATCCACCACCAGCGCACGAACCCTTTGTGGTCGCCGGCCTTCAGCAGCTTCTCCGACTTGTGGAGAGTTCCCGACGATGCGAACAGGAACAGGCTGAAGATGGCGGTGTTGACGAGCGGGAGGTGGATGTCCGCGTCGGGCCAACCGAGTCCGGTCACCTTGCTCAAGTGCTGGAACGTGAAGTAGTTGGCAAACAGGGCGCCGAACAGGAACAGTTCGCTGCTGATGAAGAGCAGCGCGCCGGCCTTCGGGATGTGCGTGCCGGTGCCCGTGTTTGTGGGCCACCACTTGTAGTCCTCGACGAACCAGCCAATCAGCGTGCCGACGAGGGCGAGGACGCCGAGGCCGAGCACGACGAGGGCGGCAGGGGTCGAGAGGGCGCCGAGGAACACGCTCGGGTCGGGCGCCTTCAGACTCTGTCCGAACAGGACAAGGCCGATGCCGAGGAAGGCGATGGCCATGGCGAGCCAGAACGGCCAGACGGAGCCGTGCGGCAGGTGCGGGTGGTCGGCGGCGTCATCGTGGCCGGTAGCGGGCGGGGCGGACATCAGATGGCCTCCAATCGTTCAGCCTTGGCGCGCGCCTTGGCCTCGGTGACCGCGAGCGGCTCCGGCTCATGGTCCACGATGAGACCTTCGCCGAGCTTGACGCGGCCCTGCTCCCAGAGCTGGTACTCGACGACGCGGTTGCCGCCCCAGGGGTCGGCGCTGACGCGGACGTTGCGCTTGTGGCTCACGACCACGTTGATGAGGAACAGCAGGACGGCGAGGGCGATGAGGAACGAGCCCACCGTGGAGAGCTGGTTCATGAGCGGCATCGAGCCGAGCGCCTGGTAGTCCACGACGCGGCGCGGCATGCCGTTGAGGCCGAGAATGAACTGCGGGAAGAAGGTCAAGTTGAAGCCGCTGAACATGAGCCAGAACTGCCAGTTGGCCAGCTTTTCGTTGTACATCCGCCCGTTCGACAGGATGGGGTACCAGTAGTAGAGACCGGCAAAGATGCCGAACACGGCGCCGCCCACCATCGTGTAGTGGAAGTGGGCGACGACGAAGTAGGAGTCGTGCAGCGCGTAGTCAATCGGGATGGCGCCGAGCATGACGCCGGTGATGCCGCCGATGACAAAGAGCCAGATGAAACCGAGAGCGTGCTTCATCGGCGCCTTGAGGGCAATCTGGCCGCCCCACATCGTGGTGAGCCAGTTGAACACCTTAACGCCGGTCGGGACGCCGACCAGCATGGTGTTGAACATGAAGACGGCGCGCACGGTCGGGTTGATGCCCGTGGTGAACATGTGGTGCGCCCAGACGAGGAAGCCGACGATGGCGATGCCGAGCATCGCCCACGCCATCGAGGTGTAGCCGAAGACCGGGCGGCGGCTGAACTTGGGGATGACCTCGTTGAGGACGCCCATGAGGGGCAGAATCAGAACGTACACTTCGGGGTGGCCGAAGAACCAGAACAGGTGCTGGTAGAGGATGGGCTCCGAGCCGGCGCCAGTGAAGAACGCCGTGCCGAAGCTGCGGTCGAAGAGCAGCATGAGGAACGCCACCGTCACAACCGGGAGCGAAAAGACCAGGAGGATGGAGGTCGCCAGCTGCGCCCAGGCGAACAGCGGCATGTTGAACAGGCCGACGCCGGGGCCGCGCATCTTGAAGATGGTGACGAGGAAGTTGATGGCGCCGAGCGTGGAACCCATGCCGAGCAGAATCAGGGCGAGAATCCACAGGTCGAGGCCGATGCCGGGGAAGGTGGTGGAGAGCGGGGGGTAACCGACCCAGGTGACGTTGACGGCGGTCCAGCCCTGCATGACGAGCGGGAGATAGAGCAAGATGCCGGCGGGGACGATGAGCCAGAAGCTCAGCGCGTTGACGCGGGGGTAGGCCATGTCCTTCGCCTTGAGCATGATGGGGACGAAGTAGTTGCCAAGCCCGGCGACGGCGGGCATGATCCACAAGAACACCATCGTGGTGCCGTGCAGCGAGAAGAGTTCGTTGAAGGTCTCACCAGAGACCACCTGGATGCCAGGCGAGAACAGCTCGAGGCGCATGAGAAGCGCCGCGACGCCGCCGAGAATGAAGAACAAGAAGCCGGCCCAGAGGTACATGAGACCGATTTCTTTGTGGTCGGTGGTGGTGAGCCAGCGCATGAGCCCGGTGCGTTTGTGGGAGGGCTCGGCCATCACGAACTCGGCGGCAGCCATGGACGGCATCGGCCACTTCTGGGCCCTACAAAAGGGCGGCGGCATCCAACAGGAGGAAAACAGCGGTGGGGTTTATGGTTGGGGCCCTCGTCGCGAAGGCCGTCCATGATGCGCCCGGCCCGCGCCGCAGCCGTCCTCGTTTCCGCCCTCGCCCTGCTGGTCGTGGCCGGCCCCGCCGCCTCCGCCAAGTGGGGGCTCCCGGACGCCCTCACCGAGCGCGGCCGCATTGTCGAGGACCTGTTTGGCATCGTGCTCATCCTGAGCATCATTACCTTCGCCATCGTCTTCGTCTGGCTCGTTCTCCTCATCGTCCGCTTCCGTGAGGGCACCGGCCACGGCCGCACCACGAACGAGAAGGAGCGCCACAGCATGAAGGCGGAAATCGCCTGGTTCGGCGTCCCGCTCATCATGGTAATGTACATCGGCTACGCCGCGTACGGCGGCCTCGTCCAACTCGACCACGGCATCGCGCTCGAAGACGCCGAGATGGAGGTCCGCATCGTGGGCAGCCAATGGAACTGGCTCGCGGACTACGGCTCCGGCGTCGAAGTGTTCGCCAACCCAGATCCCAACTCCGGCCACGTCGCAGCAGAGAACGTCTTCCTCGTTCCGCAGGACACTCCTCTCCTGCTCAACATCACGGCGGCCGACGTCATCCACGCCTTCCAAGTTCTCGACGCCAACCGCGCCTACGTCCTCTTCAACGACGCCAACCCGCTTGGCCTCAACAAGTACGCCCTGCAGACGGTGAGCTTCCCGGCCGGCGACTACTTCGTGCAGTGCAACAAGTTCTGCCTCAACCCGGGCCACGCCTACATGCACGCCGCCATCCGGTCGGTGCCGCAGGCCGAGTTCGACCACTGGTTCTTCGGCAAGAAAGCGGAAGGCGGCGCCCCGCTTCTGGAGAAACTGACACTGCGCTCGACGGCGGACGGCCTGCGCTTCGCAAACAACGGCACGCTGCTCTCTGGCTCCCTCACGGTCGCTGCCCAGACCCGCATCGTCGTGGACCTTGCCGACACCGCAGCCGACGTCACGCTCAAGGCGGTCGGCGTTGCCGAGAAGACCATCCCGGCGGGCGAGATGGCCGACACCTACTTCGCCTTCGATGTGACGCAACCGGGCAGCTACACGCTCACCGGCTCGAACGGCGGCTCGCTCGCCATCACCGCGATTGAAGCCATCCCCAAGCGCGTCGAGATGGGCAACTTCGAGTTCCAACCCGGTATGCTGCAACTCGAAGTGGGCAAGACCTACCTCATCCAGGTCCCCAACACCCACTCCGCGACGCACGACCTGCACATCGGCACCTACAAGGGCGGCTCCGGCGACGTCATCGTCGCGAAGAGCCCCAGCGTGGGAGGCGGCGGAACGAGCGCCTTCCTCATCACGCCGACTGTGGCGGGGACATTCGACATGTGGTGCAGCCAGTCGGGCCACGTCGGCCTCGGCATGGTGAACCTCGGCGGCGTCACGGTCACCTGATTCGCCGGATTCGACCGGATTTGCCGGATTGGAAGTCATCGCAGGATTCAACCGAGCGCTCCGCCATGGCGGCGCGTGCTCCGCGTTGCCGCCTTCGCTGCCCTGTTGCTGATTCTGGTCGCCGGCTGCGCTTCGCCCGACTCCGGCCCCATCACGGCGGGAACAACCCCGGCGCCGCCCTCCTCGGGGCAGACGGAGCAACTCCCCACCATCGCCCTTGAGACCGTCCTTAGCGGTCTCAACAAACCCATCGCTCTCGTCGAGAACGACGGCGCGCTCTACATCGCCGAGCAGGGCGGGAAGGTTCTGCGCTGGACGCGCTCCGGCACTCCGACGACATCCCTCGACTTGACGGCGCAGGCGCAGTGCTGCGGCGAACAGGGGCTGCTTGGCATCGCGTTCGATCCCGAGGATGACGACACCCTCTTCGTGCACTACTCCAGCAAGCCGAAAGGTGACACGATGCTGTCACGCATTCGGGACGGCCGCGAAACCCCGGTCCTCACCGTGGCGCAGCCCTACGGCAACCACAATGGCGGCTGGCTCGCGTTTGGGCCGGACGGCTATCTCTACATGGCGCTTGGCGACGGCGGCTCCGGCGGCGACCCGCAGGGCAACGGCCAGAACCTCGAGTCGCTGCTTGGCAAGATTCTCCGCCTCGACATCCATGTCGCCTGCATCCAAGTGGTCGGTGCCGTCTGCCCCGGCTACCTCTCGCCCGCGGACAACCCGTTCGCGGGAACGGCGGGCCGCGACGAGATCTGGGCGTACGGCTTGCGCAACCCGTGGCGCAACGCCTTCGACCGCACGACCGGCGACCTGTGGATTGCCGACGTCGGCCAGAACAAGTGGGAAGAGGTCAGCTTCCAGCCCGCCGCGAGTTCGGGCGGAGAGAACTACGGCTGGGACCGCTTCGAAGGCAACCACGCCTTCGAGGGCTCTGCGTCCGGCGACGGCATGGTGTTCCCCATCCTGGAGTACAGCAACGACGGCGACGAATGCGCCGTCACGGGTGGCTACGTCTACCGCGGGAACGCGATTCCTGCTCTGCGCGGCGCCTACCTCTACGGCGACTACTGCTCCGGCAACCTGTGGGGTTTCCGCGACGGCGTCTCCACGTTGCTGCTTGAGACGGGGCTGAACATCAGCAGTTTTGGTGAGGATGCGGCAGGCGAACTGTACGTCCTGCACCACGGCGGCTCCCTGCACCAGGTCGTCGCCGCGTAGGCGGACTTCGCAACGGTTTTCGCCGCGACGCCATGCCCTCTTCCATGCGCGCCCTTCCGGTCGCCCTCGGACTCGTCGCCCTTCTTGCCGCCCTTCCCACCGCCGCGGCGGATCCGGTTGCCGTCACCGTGGATCTCCATCTCATCAGTGTGGGGAACTACGACACCGCGAAGGGCACCTACACGCTCGACTTCTACCTCCACATGCGCTGGGATCCCCAACAGGCACCGGCGAACTTCACTCCCGAGCAGTTCGAATTCATGAACGGCCGCGCTGCAAGCCGGGAGCTGCTCTCCGACGAGACCGGACCCGCCGGCCGCGATGTCTGGTACCGCATCCAGGCCAACCTCTACAACAGCCCCGCCTTTGCGGACTACCCGTTCGACGCGCAGCGGCTCACCATCACGCTCGAGGACACCATCAACCAGGCTGACACGCTGGTCTTCGTGCCCGGTTCGACGACGCTCGACGCGGACGCCCGCGTCGCCGGTTGGCGCCAGAACAACCTCACCGCCTTGGCGACGGTGAAGGAGTACCCGTTCGGGGAGTCCTACAGCCGCCTCACCTACACGTTGGAGTTGCGCCGCGAACCGGTGTCGAGCGCGCTGCGCACCTTCCTGCCCCCGGTCGCGTTCATGCTGGTGGCGAGTTTCAGCTTCTTCTTCGACCGCAGCCAAGCCTCCAACCGCCTCGCGCTGGGCACAGGCATGCTCATCACCGCCGTCGGGTTCCACATCAGCCAGACCGTGAGCCTGCCGCCGCTTGGCGCCCTCACGCTGTTCGACAAGGTGATGATCTCCGCCTATTCGTTCATCGCGTCCACCATCCTCGTCACGACGGTGCTGGTCTTCGGCGAGCAGATGAAACTCCCGCAGCGCATTGCCGAACTGGTGAACCGACGCGGCGCCATCCTGGCGATCGCCCTGCCCGTCGTCGTCTTCCTGGCGTTGCACTACCTGTAGCTACGGCGTCAAGCGCGTCACATCGCGCGGGAAGAGGATGGCTTCGCGGATGTTCGGCAACCCGAGCATCATCATGAGAATCCGCTCAATCCCAATGCCGCAACCGCCGTGCGGGGGCATGCCGTAGCGGAACGCGTCGAGGTAGTCCTTGAAATCCTTCGGGTCGAGACCCCAGCGCTTGATGCCAGCTTCCAGGAGAACCGGGTCGTGGATGCGCTGGCCGCCCGAGATGAGCTCGACGCCGCGGTAGTCCAAGTCGAAGCCGCGGCAGAGACGCGAGTTCATCGTGCCGTCCTCCGGCATGACGTAGAACGGCTTCGGGGCAAGCGGCCACTTCGTGATGAAGTAGAAGTCATGGCCTTCGCGCTTCATGGCGCGCCAGAGCACCTTCTCGGCGGCGGAGCCGATGTCGTCGCCGAACTTGAGATGCGGCATCTTGAGTTCGGCCGGCAGGTCGGCGGCGGTGTCGAGCTCGTGGTTGATGACGGTGAGCGCCTCCTCGTACGGGATGCGGCGGAACGCTTTCGTCGGCACAGGAACATCCGCCTTGAGGATGGCGACTTCGGCCGCGCACTCACGCGCGACGGCGGCCCAGATGGCGGTGAGCAGTCCCTCGATGGCTTTGAGAACATCTTCCTCCGATTCGATGAAACTGAGCTCGATGTCGAACGCGGTCGACTCGTTGAGGTGGCGCACCGTGTTGTGCTTCTCGGCGCGGAAATACCAGCCCACCTCGAAGACGCGGTCCATGCCGGCCGCCATCATCATCTGCTTGTAGAGCTGCGGCGATTGGGCCAGGAACGCCTTGCGGCCGAAGTAGTCGAACTTGTAGGTGTCCGTGCCGCCCTCACTCGAGGCGCCGAGGATGTTGCTGGTGTGGATTTCCTGGAAACCGTTGGCGCGCAGCCAGGCGGAGCCCGACTCGACGACCTTGTGGCGGATGCGGAAAATCGCCGCGGAACGCGGCCCGCGCAGGTCCAGGAATCGGTTGTCGAGACGGGTGTCGATGCCGGTCTCAATCTTGTCGTCCCAGAGCGCGAACGGCAACGGGGTCGCCGCGACGTTGAGCGTCTTCGCCGCCGTCGGAACGACCTCGAAACCGGCCTTCGCCTTCTCGGTCGCGGCCACCAGACCGGTGACGGAGACGACCGATTCCGGGCTCAGGGCGGTGAGCTGGTCAAAGAGGGCGGGGGTCGCCTCCTTCTTGATGACAAACTGCACCTGGCCGGTGCGGTCGCGCAACACCAGGAACGCGATGGTGCCTTTGGAGCGCACGGCGTGGACCCAGCCAGCGAACGTTTGCGTCGTGCCGTAGTGGACCGGTTTGACCTCACCGCAGCCGAGGGTGCGAAGGCTCATCGCCCGCGCGACGAAGGCCCTCTACATTACTTCGGCGGCGACCGGTTTGCCGTCGTCTGGCCCGGGGGTGGCGGGGCGGGGGCTGGAGCTTTCTTGAGCGGCGCGGCGAAAGTGGGGGCCGCCTTCACAGGCGGGGCGGGCCTGAGGCCGGGAGGGACCGGGCGCACGGGCTGGAAGGGGGACGGGGCCGGCTCGGGCTCTTCACGAGGGCCGCGCAGCAGGAACGCCATGGGGACGATGAGGGTGAGGCAAAGGACGCCCGCGATGATGTTGACCGAGTTGCCGAAGTTGCCAAACTGAGAGCTCGGGATGAACAGCATGGCGAGGATGGCGATGCCGGCGAAGATCGGGCCGATGGCCAACATCCAGGTCGGCTCGACCTCTTCCTGGCGCGCGACCAGGATGGCGACCCAGGCGAGGACGCAGAGCGCCGCCTGGTAGGGCCCCTGGAAGAAATCGGGCATGCCCGCGAGGTAGACTTTGCCGCCCTCGCCGATAAAGGGTGCATAGTAGAGGATGGCTGAGGCGGCAGCAAGCAGAAGCCCCACCCCAAGGAGGACCGGCAGCGCCCGCGCCTGAACGAAGAGAGCGATGGCCACCCCGACCAGGAACAGCATGGCCAGAAGCGGGACGGCATCCCCGGTCACAGCGCAGGCGAACGCGGCGGCAAGCACGGCGGCCGCGATGCCCAGGATGGGGAGTGTCTTGCCCATGTGGAGCGACCTTCCTCGAAGGATGAAAGGCTGTCGGCGGGCGAACCCGTGCGGCTACTCCCGGCGTCCCTTGAAGCTCTCCGACCAGAGCACCATGACCAGAGTCCAGATGGCCATGACGGCGCCGGCGCCGAACAGGAACTGCCCGACGCGGGCGGAGGGGACGTTGGCGCCGTAAATGATGCCGAGGCCGATGAGCAGCGAGGCCATCATCACGGTGAACGCCATCTTCAGGACGCCGCGCCCCTGCGCCGACTTGATGCCCTCGAGGCCGACGAGGTCGACGCGGGTGGTCAGCTCGTTGCGCTCGATCTTGCGCAGCACCGTGTTGAGGGTGTGCGGAACGGTGCGGCCGAACTTCAGCAGCTCGCCCAGCGTCTCTTCGATGAGCTCCTTCTGGGCGCGCGGGTCGGCGAGGTTGCGCCAGACCAACTGCTGCACGAAGGGAGCAAGGACGGCGGTGAGGTCGAAGTCGGGGTCGAGCTGCCGGCAGAACCCCTCGAACTGGAAGAGGGCGCGGGTGATGAGGGCGAAGTCGGGCGGCAGGAGCATTTTGTGGCTGCGCGCGATGCCGATGATGAGGTCCATCAGCACCGGGTCCGCGACGCTCACGGACTCGCGTTCGAAGTAATCCACCATGCGCTCGACATCGCCCTGGAACCGCTTGAGGTCCAGTTCGGCGCGCTGGTCGCAGAGGTCGAGGATGGCTTCCCCCGCCGCTTCGGAATCGCCCTTGCCAATCGAAGAGATGAGGGTGAGAATGGTCTTGGCCCGCCGCTCCGTAACGAGGCCGACGGCGCCGAAGTCGAGGAAGACGACGGTGCTCGTGCCTTGCACCATGAGGTTGCCGGGCGACGGGTCGGCGTGGAAGAGGCGGTGCACGAAAATCTGCTTCGCCATCGCCGTCGTGAGGTTGCGCGCCACGGCAGGCCGGTCGATGGCGGCCACTTCGGGACCGTCGAGTCGGCTCAGCTTGGTGCCCTCGATGAACTCCATGACGAGCAGGCGCTTGCCGCACGCCATCGGGTAGACGGCCGGGATGTGCACGGTCGGGTCGCTGGCGAAGTTGGCCGCCACTTGCTGCGTCGTGCGCATCTCATAGCGGTAGTCCAGCTCGCGCTCCAACATGAGGCGCAACTCCTCGAGGTGGTCCATCGGCTGCCAAACACGCGACCCGCTGAACGTCTTCTCGATGAAGGTGACGAGCCCCTTGAGAATCTGGAAATCCAGCACCATGCGCTCCTCGGTGCCGACGTGCTGGACCTTAACGGCGACCGGGGTGCCATCCATGAGGGTCGCCTTGTGCACTTGGCCGATGCTGGCGCTTGCAATGGGCGTGGTCTCGAACGTGGCGAAGACCGTGGAAGGGTCGCGGCACAGCTCCTCGCGCAGGACGCGCTGCACTTCTTCGGGCGGGCTCGGCGGCGTCTGGTCGTAGAGCTTGCTGAACTCTTCGACGTAGGCCTTCGGCACCAGGTCGGGACGCGTCGCAAGCAGCTGGCCGAGTTTGATGAAAGTGGGGCCAAGCGCTTCGAGGAGTTTGCGCACCCTTTCGGGCCGGGACGCCGCCTCCTCGTCCTTCTCCGACGGGGCGCGCAGCATGCCGCGCAGCAGCCGCCAGGCGTTGTGGCGCAGCAGGATGGCGACAATCTCGTTGAAGCGCGTCAGGCGCGAAGCGTCAGCGAGGACCGTGCGGGCCACGACCACGCGACCTGGTTCCGGCGTATAAGCGCCGGGGCCGGCCAACAGGGGGCAGCGGGTTCAGGACTTGCCGAGGGCAACGATGCGGTCGAAGTGCGGCTTCGAGAGTGGCTGCACGGAGAGCTGCATCGCCTTGCCGGAGGTCAGCAGGAGCCCGCTGAGCTTCTTGTCCTCCTTGAGGGCGTCCAGCGGAACGAACTCCTTGAACGTCGCCACGTGCGCGACATCGACCTGGTGCCAGGTCGGCTTCTCCGGGTTCGACTTGGGGTCGAAATGGTGGTCCTTCGCGTCGAACGCGGTCGGGTCGGGATAGGCCGTCTTCACGACCTTGGCGACGCCGGCGGCCCCCGGCGGGGCGGCGTTGCTGTGGTAGAAAATGACCAGGTCGCCCACCGCCATGCTCTGCATGAAGTTGCGCGCTTGGTAGTTGCGCACGCCGCTCCAGCCGGTGCGTTTTTCCTTCTTCAAATCCGCGATGGAATAGGATTCAGGCTCCGACTTCATGAGCCAATGGTTCGGCACGCCGCGACGAGTCGGGCGGCCCGTTCAAACCTTGCCGATGGTGCAGCTCACGCCTCGTTGGCGAGCTGCTCCATGCCGAGCAGCACGAGGGCGCCTGTGAGGAAGACGAAGCTGCCGATGATGCCGGTGCTGATCTGGAACGCTTTGTCGGCGTTGATGACGAAGCCGAGGATGAACGAGAGCGGCGACAGGGCGAGGAGGACGATGGTGGGCCAGCGCATGTCCCGAAGAAGGCCGGCGCGCGCTTAGAACCAACTGCTGAGGTCCTTCTGCTGTGCCAGATCCAGGGAATCGAAGCCGAATGCGCCCTTGACGTAATCCTCGACCATGGATTTGTACCAGGCCCAATCGATCATGCCGTCCTTGACCTGCTCGATGGGCCACATGTACTCAATCGGCTTGAGGCCGCGGTTCTTCGGCTCCTTGACGACCAGGTTGTGGCCGGCGCGCGCCAACTCCGCCCGCTTGCGCTCCTGCCGCTCCTTCTCCTTGTAGAGCGGCAGCGGCTCGCGGCAGACGATGAATTTGAACTTGCGCGTCGCCGTGATGGTCTCCCCAGTGAGGTCTTCGAGGGCAGCGGTGCGAACCGCTTGGCTGCGCAGAGTTCCGTCCGGATTGGGCTCATAGGATTTGACGCTCGAGACCGACTGCTTGAGGGTAAGCTGTTCGCGCGCGGTCTTGGCGACCTGCACCGTCAGCATGACCTCCTTGGTCGCCTTCTTGATGGCCATTTTGAGCGCCTCGCGCGCTTTCTCCTCGACGTCCCACTTCGCCGTTTCCGCGAGCGCCTTCTTCATGATGAGACGAAGAAGTTCCTGTGCGAGCGGTGCCTTGTCGCTGCCTTTGAAATTGTTGCCCTTCGTTTCCAGGACGATGTCGTCGCCCCCGGGGGCGGCGTCGAAGATGAGGTAGTTCTTGTGCACAACGAACACCATGGCGTCGTGCGTCTCCGCTTCCAACTCGAATCCTTCGTAGTCCAACTGTTTGCGGAACTTCGTGTTGGCCGCCGACACTGCGCTCAGTGCCTTGTCGGGCATCGTGATCCACTTGTCTTGCTCCGGCTCGACGTCGGCGCCAAGGGCGGCGGCGAAGTGCGGCAGGTTGCCCGCCGATTTTGAGCAAGCAAGGTAGATGCCGTCGGTGTCACCGTAGACGACGCGGATGCCCTGCCCCTCGAAATCGGTGAGGGCGTCGTGCAAAATGCGCTGGCCGATGGTGGTGATGTTGGCACCGCCCCAGACGTTGAACTGGCGGCAACTCACGTTCACGGCAACGAGGATGCCGTGTGTGCCGGCGTTGCGGGCCGCCTTGAGCGACTGATAGGTCATGTCGTGGACGCGAATTTCGTCCTTGGGCCTGTTCTCCTTCTTCGCCTTCGCACGCGCCGACTTGACCTTCTGGATGGTGCTGAGGACGCCTGTCATGGCGAGGTTCACCATGCCGGGTTCGGGGTTGTGCTTGACGCCGATGAGCCAACCCTTGCCTTTCGTGAAGGGGTCCTCTTTCTCAGCCTTCTTGACCTCGTATTTGCCCGACGCGGCGAAGGCAGGGTCCAGCTCGAAGAGCCAGATCCAGTCGTCCACCTTCTCGCCTTTCCGGGCGGGCTGGACGGTGTCGGCGGTGAGGTTGCGCGCCTTGAGGATGGTGGGGTACATCGCACCGACGTCGGCGGCGACGACGTGGAACCACGGGATGAGGTGCGACTTGAGGTCGGAGTCCGGCTTGAGCGTCATACCGCCCGGGATGGCGTAGCCGTTGGCATCTTCGGAGTCGCCGTACACTTGGCCCTCCGCCTTGACGATGACGCCGGGATGCTCGCACCAGAACGGCATCTCCGGCCCCTGCTTGGCGACGCGCACGAACTCCTTGTTGCCCGCCGTCGCGCGCTCTTCCGGTGGCAACCCCTTGATGCTGGCGGCCACTTGCTCCCGCGTCGGGTAGGGATTGTTCGGGAGGAAGCGGTGGATGCTGCGCGCAACCCCCTGGGCGCGGCAGGTCGCCGGCATCATCTTGCGTTGCCGGCGGGCGCGAATGAACGCCATCTGGTCCCACATTTTTGTGGTGCCACTGGTCAGCAACTCATCGAGTGGCAAATTGACGGTGAAGCAGAGCGGAAGGGCTTGCGCGATGAGCTGCTGCGTGAGGCCGAGTTGCTCCTGGATGTCGTGCTTGTTGTAGAGCAGCGTCTTGGGGCCCAAGTCCATCTCGTGCGGCTCGAGGTAGACACGATCGGGGACGTTGATGCCGAGCCACGGGGCGAGTCCCTTGAGCGTGAAGTCGTCGTTGTAGAAGTAGAACTTGCGCGCCGCCATGAAGGTGTCCAGGCTCACCGGGTGCCAGATGGCGATCTCCGCCTTCGTGCCGAAGTGGAAACTGGAGTCGGGGCGCGAGTAGACGCCGGTGAACTCTTCGAACCAGCGCTTCATGTTGGGGCTGATGGACTGCTTGCGCTGGTCCTTCTGCAGCAGTTCGACGATGCGGTCGTGCACCTGTTTGTTGTCGAAGCCGAGGATGTTGTGGCCGGCGATGATGTCCTGCCGCACCGCGTGCTGCGTGAAGCGGGCGAGATTGTCCAGTTCCTCGTCGAGATTGTGCGAGACCAACTGGATGACCTCGCGCTCGGCCCAATCGTTGGGAATGTGTCGGAAGCGGAAATCGAACTGCTCCGTGTCGAGGTCCTTCTGCGCCTCGTACTCGACGTCGAAGTGCGAGTAGCCGATGATGTCGATGGGGATGGTGCCCGCCTTGGGCGCTCCCGGTTTGCCGTACTGCGTCGTCTCGATGTCGTACGTCATCACGTTGAGCTTGTTGGGATGACCCTTCGTGTCGAGCAGCCACCACCCCTTGTCGGCGACGAGGTCGGCGTTGGCGCGCTCCGTGTAGGGAATGTCGTGCTCACACGTGTAGAATCCGTGCTCGAAGAACAGTTTGTCCGAGATGTCGGGCACCCAGAATGAGCGCCGCGCCACGACCGGGATGACGTCGCGCGACTGCCCGTGGTTCCAGAACGACTTGTAGCGAATCGGCGCCTGCACCTCGAACACTTTGGCGAGGGAGTCTTCCTCCGTGGATTTGCCCGCCGCAGCGGCGACGAGGGCGACGAGCCGCTTGTGCGCCCGTTCAATCGGCTCCGAGGGGTCCTGCGGGAACGCCAAGAAGAACGGGCGGTGATGCTTCTCGATGGGCTCCGGCGGCTTGCCCTGCCAGAACAGGTGGCTGTTCGACAGGTTCAGCAGGGTCACGCAAGGGCGACTGCGGGAGGCTACTTCAGCCTCTTCCCCTCAGCAAGCAACTCCTTCGCCTTCGCGATGCGGCCGGTGCGCGTCTCCGACCTCTTCGCCCCCTCGACCCACTCCACGTAGAGTTTGCGCGCCGAGGGCGGAAACCCCTCCCAGGTTGCCGCCGCTTTCTTGTTCGCGCCCACCGCCTTCGCCATGTCGGCAGGCATCGGATAGTCGCGCTCGTCGGTGTCCGGCTCCATCGCGAACGCTACGGTATCGCCAAGACCCGCCTTCGCCGTCTCCAGCAGCGCCTTGTTCATCATGATGTGGTGCGTTCCATCGCCGTTCGGGAAGATGCTGGACCGGAACGGGGCGGCGTTCATCGTGCCCTTGACCTTGAGCGCCCCTTTGCTGCCCCACAAAGCGACGGCGTCGAACGGCAGGATGACGTAGAGCCACGAGGCGGAGCCTTCGCGCGGCTCGATGCGGGCCTTGAAGCGCTTGGCAGCCATGCTCGCACAGGCGTTGGCCTGTCCGTAAATCCATCGCCGACAACAGGGAGGAACCCCCGGACCATCACTTTCATCCACCCCCCCATCGGTCCCTAACTACGGCCCAAGCCTTCTGGGGTTTGGTGCCATGATGGCCAAGAAGAACGGAACCCCGGTTGCTATGGAAGAAGACTACGACGCAACCTTCGATGACCAGTTGGAAGCGAGCGCACAGGACCCGAAGAAGGAGGGCCACATCCGCATGACCGTGGAGGACCTTCCCGGCGTCGGCCCCGCCACCGCCGAGAAGCTCAAGGAGTCCGGCTACGAGGATCTTATGGCCATCGCCGTCGCCTCGCCCGGCGACATCGCTGAAAAGTGCGACATCGGCGAAGGCATCGCCCAGAAAATCATCAACGCCGCCCGCAAGCTCGCCGATGTCGGCGGCTTCGAAACCGGCCTCGAGGTGGCCGAGCGGCGCAAGACCGTCAACAAGATCGGCACCGGCAGCAAGGCGTTCGACGAACTGATGGGAGGCGGCATCGAGACGCAGTCCATCACCGAGTTCTACGGCGAGTTCGGCTCCTGCAAGACGCAGTTCGCCATGCAGCTCGCCGTCAACGTCCAACGCAAGGAGGCCGAAGGCGGCCTCGACGGCCACGCCCTCTACATCGACACCGAGAACACCTTCCGCCCCGAGCGCATCACCCAGATGGCCAAGGCGATGGGCATGGACCCCGACGAGGCGCTGAAGAAGATCCACGTCGCGCGCGCATTCAACTCCAACCACCAGATGCTCCTCGCCGAACGGGCGCAGGAGATCTGCCGCCAGTTCCCAGTCAAACTCATCGTTGTGGACTCCCTCACCGCACACTTCCGCGCCGAGTTCATCGGCCGCGGCATGCTCGCCGACCGGCAGGGCAAGCTCAACCGCCACATGCACGACCTGCAGCGCCTCGCCGGCATCAACAATGCCGCCTGCGTCGTCACCAACCAGGTCAGCGCCAAGCCGGACGCCTTCTTTGGCGACCCGACCCGCCCCATCGGTGGCCACATCGTCGGCCACACCAGCACCTTCCGCATCTACCTCCGCAAGTCGAAGGGCGGAAAGCGCATCTGCCGCCTCGTGGACTCGCCACACCTTCCCGAGGGCGAGGCGATTGTGAATGTGACAGAGGACGGCATCAGGGACGCCTAAGTCCGATCTGTCGCAGATTACTCAGATTTCACAGATTCGTTCTTCCCAGCGTAGAATCTGTGAAATCTGCGTAATCTGCGACCAGGCAGTCAGCCAACTCGCTTTTCTCCCCCTTCCCCCCTCTTTTCTTCGTGGCCTTCGAGCACAACGGATACACCCTGCACGCCCGCGAGGTCGAGCTGAAGGGCGGCCACAAACAGATTGTCTACTTCTTCAGCCAGCGCAACCCCAAATCAGGGAGCCCTGTCGAGATGCCCGAAGGGTACAAAGTGGCAGAGAACAAGCGAACCGGGCTCCCCTACCTGCGCAAGCTGTGACCCGCGCCCTTATGCGGTTGACCGGCCTGGAACGGCCATGGATTCGGAGGACGCCCTCATTCTCGACTGCCCCGAGTGCGGCGAGGAGCGCGGCCACGAGGTTTTGCGCGCCGCCGATTCGGGCTGGACAGTGCAGTGCGCCCGCTGCAAGAGCATCCGTGTCCTTCCGGCACCGCGCCAAGAGCGCAGCGTCCAGGTTCCCGTCATCCTGAGCGAAGGGCCAACCTCCCGCACCGCCGTCCTGCACGTCCCGGTCCTGGCCGGTGTTGGCGTGGATGACGAGTACGATCTCGATGGTCACCGCGTTCGCATCACCGCCGTCGAGCTGCGCGACGGGACTCGGCCGCGCCGCGCCCCGGGCTCCGACGTGCGCACTCTCTACGCCGTCCTGTTCGACACCGTTCAACTGCATTACACCGTCAACGAGGGAGAGATCACGCGCAGCTTCCGCGAAGACGTTCTGCCCGAGGAGGAGATTCACATCGGCTCGGTGCGCGTCGTGCAGGGCATCAAGCTTGCCATCAAGACCCTCAAATCGGACCAGAACCGCACCCTGCACCGGGGCTTCCTCTTCGCCCGCAATGTCAGCCGGGTGTTCGCCGACGTTGCCCACGCCAAGGCGCGCCCGGGCGACAAGGTGCGCACCCGCAGCCGCGGCGCCGGACCCTGGGGCTCCAAGGGGCCCTCCACCAAAGACAAGCGGCCGCGCGGCACCGGTTCGCACCGCTCCTGAACTGCCTGGGCCAAGGTCTTAAGTCCCAAACCCTCCAGGAGCCCCTATGGCAACCAAGAAGAGCGCCGCGAAACCTGCCAAGGCGCCCGCCAAGAGCGCGGCCAAGCCGGCCCCCAAGCCCGCCGCGAAACCTGCGCCCAAGCCTGCCACCAAGGCGATGCCACCGACCGCTTCCAAGCCAGGGCCTAAGCCGATCCTGCGCTCGCCCGTCCCCTCCCTGTCCACCGCCAAGCCCCTTGCCGCCAAGCCGACCGGCAAGGCCGCCAAGGAGTCCGATGAGCCCCCGGTGAAGACGCCGTCGGAGAAAATCTCCGGCAACACGATGGCGCTCATCGAGGTCGTCAAGGAAGGCCACTTCTTCATCGCCCGCACCGAGACGCTCGCCGGCTCGAAGGAGTACAAGAACACCGTCTTCGAGGATCTCCTCACCGAGATGCTCATCACACTGCAAGAGCAACTCAGCGACTGAGCTCGCTCGCGCCTGCGGGAAATCCTGGGATTTTCGGGATTCAAGGGATGACCGGATTCGGGCGTTAGCAAGAGCTCGAAACTCCCGCAATCCCGAAATCCGGAAAATCCCAGGATTTCCCACGGTAGGATTGAGAGACCGAAAAGAAAGGGAGAAGGAAAGGGAAAGGGAAGAAGTCGAGGCCAGACGGCCGCGCCTTACATTTTCGTCTTGCGCGCCTGGTCTTGGCGCTTCCACAGGAGCTGGTCCTTGTGGCGAACGCTCGACTTGCGCACCGAGGGGCGAGTGTGCTCGGAGCCGGTTCCGCTCCAGCGCAGGCCACGGTGCTTCTGACCGGCCGAGGTCTTGCCGCGCAGCACACGGTTGCGGGCGTTGGCCTGGCAGAGCCAGTTGAGGTCCTTGTCCGCCTCGATGGAGGGGTGGTAGGGGTCCACGAGGATGACCTCGTAGTAGAGGTTCTTGCCGTCCTCGCCGACGTAGTAGGAGTTGAGGACTTCCAGGTTGGGGAAGTGCTTCGAGGTGCGGACCTCGGCGATCGCCTGCGTGTTCTGGCGCATGGTGATCTTGTTGACACCCATCTTGGAGGGGACACGGCCCTGCACGAAGCGCTTCTTGCGCAGGCCACCGCGGCGCACGCGGGCGCGCACCATGACGATGCCCTGTTTCGCCTTGTAGCCGAGCTGACGGGCCTTGTTCAGGCGCAGCGGCTTCTCGACGCGCTCGAAGGACTCGCCTTCGCGCCAGGCGACGAGGCGCTCCCACTGGGGGGAGCCGTGCGATTTGTCAATGCCTTTCCAGGCCTCTCCGATGTGGTGGTACGCGTTGGTCATGTTGCACCTGTTGGTGCGATGCGGCGCACAAGCGTCGCGGGTCGCGGTTGCACGGTTCACCCTCCGCAAAGCGGGCCGGACAAGCCGGCACGGGCACATTCCGAGTCCCGGGTTGCCCCGGGCTTTTTTGCCGACGATCACCCCCTATATAATCGCGAAGGGGCGCGAAACGAGCTGTCTCAGCTCTCGTAGACGCCCGTCGTTCCGAGGTCGCGGCCTTCGAGAGTCTTGCCGGTCCACGGGTTGCGCAGGCGGCCGGGCTGGACGACCTGGATGGGGGTCTCCGCCTTGGGAATCCAGCGCTCGCCGTTCACGAGCAGGCCGAGGATGTCGTCGTGCTCAAGGATGTAGTCACCG
The DNA here is from genome assembly GCA_038046785.1 of Thermoplasmatota archaeon. Classification (GTDB taxonomy): domain Archaea; phylum Thermoplasmatota; class E2; order JACPAO01; family JAHFTW01; genus JAHFTW01. The sequence continues at coordinate 163,788 of JBBSVM010000002.1, read as the reverse complement.
TGGAAGACGGTGGTGCGGCGCGGCACCGGGATGATGGCGTCGCAGCACTGGCAGGGCCAGCGCGCGTAGCGATCGTGGTGGATGTAGGCGGGGCGAGCAAGCTCGCGTTCGATTTCCGCGCCGAAGAACTCCATGAAGTCCTCTTCGCCGAAGCCGACCTTCTTGGCGGTGGCGGGGCGAAACTCGTGCCGCTCGTCGCGCAGCTTCTTGAGCAGTTGCGCCGCGGTGGAGCCGGTCGGGTCGAGGGTGTCCTTGACGACGAGGGGCGCGGGGGTGGGCTTGCGCGCTTTGCCCGCGGGCACCTTGCGGACAGGGGCAACATCGCGCTTCGTCTCGACGGTTGGCTTGGCCTTGGCACGGCCTTTCACGGGGCGGCGGGCGGGGCTCATGCGAGAACCTCCTTGGAGCCGAGGTAGACTTTGAGGGCGAGTTTCATGCCGCGCACGTACTCCGGGTCGGCGTGCGGGACGGCCTGCTGGTACATCTGGACGAAGGTGGCGACGGCGCCGCGCACATCCCACTCGTTGCCCAATTCGCGCCGCTTGGCGCGCACCGCCATGAGAACGCGGCGGCATCCGTCGGCGACCTGCCCTTCTTCCTTGAGGAAGCCGAGAATCTCCTCCTGCTCCTCGAAAGCAATCTGCTGCGGCGACTTCTCGCCTTTGCGGGGCAGTGCCGCGGCACCTGGAATGGGAGCGACGACCGGGGGTCCAATCTCGACCCGGTTCTGGAAGAAGCGGTTTTCCTTGATGCGCCGGGCGGCCGCCAAGGGTTGGCTCATGACGGTTCCGGGGACGCCGGCGCCAGATTAAGGTTTGGGGGCGCCCAACAGAAGGCGAGCCGGCCGCGCCCATCCGGGCCGACGAGGCGGAACCCGCTGCGTTCAAGCACGCGCCGGGAGGCCTCATTGGCGGGATGAACACGCGCCACCGCTTTCGTGGTGCGCCCGGCCGCCCACGCCATGACGGCGGAGGCCGCCTCCGACGCCAGCCCTTCGCCCCAGCGGCGCGGATCGATGCCGTAGCCCAACTCCGGGTCGGGGCCGCCGTCGCTTGCGCGGTGGAACCGAATGGCGCCCACCGGCTCGCCGCCGTGCGGGACGATGGCCCAGGACGGCCAACCCGCGGCGGCGAGGCTTGCCAATTCTCGCAAGTGGCTTTCCGCGTCGCTGGGACGGTAGTCGCTGCGGATGCGCAGTGGAACGTGGTCGAGGAAGGTGAAGAAACCGGGCTGGCTCGCGTAGGCGAACACCGCATCCGCGTCGTCCGGGACGAATGGACGCAGCGCGAGGCGGGGTGTCGTGAGCGGGTCGGCGGGGCCAAGCATCGCTACGCCTTGGCGACGATTTTGACCACATCGCCGGCTTTGAGTTCATGCTCAGCGCCAATCGTGCGGTGCGTGCGGCAGTCGATGGCGCGGATGAAGTGCTCCGCGAGATCGGTGTGGACTTTCGCGGCGAGCTGCTTCGCCGTCGTGCCCGCCGGAACGAGGTGGCAGTCGGGCAGGACACGGCCGTCCTTGTCGGTCAGTTTTGCCTCGTCTTCGACCGGGAAGACCGGGATGCGTCCGAGGAGTTGGAAGACCGCTGCCTCGATGGCCTTGTGGACGCCGGTCGAGCCGAGCGGCGCCAGGACATGGTCGCGGATGTAGTCAAGCCCCTTCTGCTGTGCTGGATTGAGCTGCGTCTTGGGCGTGAACGCGCCGGCTCCACCTGCGTAGTCGAGGACGCCTGCGGCCGCTCCCTTTGCGAGCGCCAGCTCCGATTGGGCCGACGCGCGAACGACCGGTGTGGGCGCGAGGGCGGCCTCAAGGCGAGCAAGCTGTTCCGGCTTCACCGCGTCGGCTTTGTTGAGGACGACGACGATGGGCTTGGCGGCGCGCCGCAAAGCGGTGGCGAGAGCGGCAAGGTGCGGTGTGAGTTCCAGCAATTTCATGCCAGCGTGGCCGGTGTCGCGCAGCGCCTTCGCGGCGATGGGCTCCGTGACGCCGATGCCGCCCAGTCGCTCGGCAAGGATGGCCTCTGCTTTTTTCGGTGACGCCTGCGCCTGTTTGGCGAGCCGGTCCCAGCCGTCGCGCAGGATGCCAAGAATCCAGGCGTCCATCTCCATCTCCAGGAACCGCACGTCCTCCATCGGGTCGCGCGTGCCGGGCGGAACGGAGTTGCCCTCCGCGTCGGTGCCGCCGGAGGCATCGACGATGTGGAGAAGCGCGTCGGCGGGATTGAGGTCGCTGAGGAACTGGTTGCCCAGACCTCGCCCTTCGTGTGCTCCTGGAACGAGACCGGCCACATCCACCAGTTCGACATGGACGTAGCGCGTCGCGCCGACGAGTTTTCCGTGCTTCGGGCTGCTCTGCACCTTCAGCTCCGCACCGGGGTCGGCGACGCGCACGAAGCCGACGCCATGATTCGGCTTAATCGTCGTAAAAGGATAGTTTCCAATCGCAGCATCGACGAGAGTCGCAGCTGCGAAGAATGTCGACTTGCCAACATTCGGTTTTCCAACGAGTCCGATTTTCATGGTGCGGGAACCTCGGGTGAGAGCGCGAGCGCGAAGCGCGAGCCTTCAGGGGGTCGCGGGGGCCGAAGGCCACCGCGCGGGGGGAAAGTCGCGGGGGGCGGGGCCCCCCCCCGGCCAGCCGAAGGCTGTCCAACTGATCGACCGGGTTTCCGGTCGAGTCCAATCTTCACGCCCGCGCCAGGAGTTGCCCGCTTAAGCGGTTAGCCCAGCGCCATGTCGTCAGGGAATGGGTCGTCGCGGACCTGACCCATCGCCTCGGCCAGCCCCGGCTCGGGGAAGTAGCGATTGGTCTGCAGACCTTTGCGCTCGTGGACGAGCCCCTCCTCGACGAGGGGGCCAATGCTGGCGCGGAAGGTCTTCCGGCTCACGCCGAGGGCGTCGCAGATGTCCACTTGGCGCAACCCCGGGTTGGCCTGGATGTAGCGCGCCAGCTCGGGGCGGCGGCCCTGGTTGAGCAGAGCGAGGAGACGGGCCCAACGCGGCTCGGTGCTGGCGGGGAAGAAGCGGCGCTCGCGGCCGGTGTCCACGCTCTGCACCAAATCGCCTTTGCCGAGCAAGCTGAGGTGGTACTGCACAGTGCCCCACGGGCCGCCCGATTCGCGCGCGAGACGGCTGGCGTGGATGCCGGGATTCTCCGTGATGAGCGAGAGCAGGCGGGCGCGCATCGGCTGCTCAGCGAGGCCAGGCCGCTGGAGGTCGGAACCTCCGGGGAGGTGGCCCATGTCAGACATAGCCAACCCCCTCCTTGGAGGCGCGGGCGGGCTGCGATGCGACGGGCAGAGCGTCGAAAGCGCGGGCGCGCACATCCGCTTCCAATTCCGGGGTGCGGCGCACCGCCTCACGCAGGGCGGCGCGCGCTTCCGAAGAACGCCGCTTCTCCAGAAGAGCGAGGCCCAGGACATAGTGGAGTGAACCGTCGCTGGGCTCCGCTCGTTTCAGGTGGGCCGCCACCTCGCGGATGGCGCGCGCCGCGCGGCCGGAGCGAGTGAGTGCGATGGCGCGGCCGAGTCGAGCATCCTCCTGGGTTGGGTCGCGGCGCAGGAGCCGGGCGGCCAGGCGGGCGGCACGGCGGTGGCGACCCTGGGTGATGGCCTGCTCCATGGCGCCGAGGCTGGCGGGGCGCAGCCGCAGCGCGAGAAGGCCCACGAGAAGGAACGCGATGGCGAGGAGGACGAAGGGGGCGCTGGCGGTGACGGCGGCCGGCACCGCGTTGGTCGCGGCGGGCGCGCTCGCCGCGGCTGGCTCTGCCTCGAGCGCACCGCCGGAGGACGGGGTGAGGAGGAAGTCCAGGCCCGCCGCTGCGATGTAGCGTTCGCCGTTGAGCTGGATGCCCTCCGAGCCCGGCGCCGTGCCGTACGCGGAGTTGAGGGTGAGTGAGCCTTCGTGGTGGGTCGTGACTTTGCGCGCCGCCCACTCCAGCATCGCTTCGCCATCCGCTGCGAGGGTGACGGTTGCCGCGGTGAGGATGAGGCGGACGAACACTTCGGTCTCTTGCCGCACGGGCCCGGTCACTGGGGCGACCGCGGCGGGGAAGCGGCCGCTCTGCAGGGTCATGTCGCGTTCGCCGTCCACCGCCATGTCCAAGCCGAACAGTTCGAGGATGAGCGTGTCGCCGTACACCACCGCTTCGGCGCTGCGTCCCTCCGTGCTGTGCAGGAGGATGGGGCCCTGCCGTTCGATGCGGCAGAACTGCCCAAGGTTGGGCCGAGGGTCGGCGCAGGTGGGGTCGCTGCCGCCGAGGCCCAAACCTCCACGCGACAAATCGGTCCCATCCGTGGCGACGAGGGTGCCCTGGTCAGCATGGGCGCGCAACCCCATGCCGCTCGGCGCGTAGAGGTTCAGGCGGTAGAGGCCGCGCGAGGCGTCCAAGCGGGCCCGCCCGACGCCCAGATCGTACGGGGTTCCGGTGGGACCCTGCGTCTGGTAGGAAGCGGGACTCCCCCGGTCGGAGACGACGTAGGTGGAGTTGTACTGCACTGCCTCGATGTCGGCCGCCTCAAAGGAGACCCAGGGTGCGCCGCCGCCCACATCGGTGCGCAGCTGGAGCAGCTCCAAGGGCCCTTCGAGGCTGGAGGGCTGATCGTAGGAAGCGCTGGCTGCGCGCAGTTCGGCGTGGGCGACCGGGAGGACCAAGAGTACTGCGGTGACGAGGGGAACCAGGACGCGCATCGCTTCACCCGTTGATGAGTTCGTTGACGGTCCGGACGGCATAGTTGGTGACCTTGAGGACGCGGCGCTGCCAGCAGCCAAAGGGGTCCACGAAGACCTGCGGCTCGACATGGCCGGGAAGCGGCTGACGCACCTCAATCAAGGGGCAGGGCACAGCGGCCTCGTCAGGCTGGGAGGGCGAACTGGAGTTGGAGGGGTCGGCCGCAACCGCCGGGGCAAGGATGAGTATGAGAAGAGCAAAGGCGCAGATGCGACGCGCGGACACCTGCCCACAAGGGGAGAGCGCCCATCAAAGCCTTTTGCGCGGCTCTCACCTGATGAGGTGAACCCGTTCACATTGCGCGAAATTGTCCATCTGTTGCCGCTCGTCAAGATGGAACCGCCCCGACGGTTGTTATGCCGACCTGCCAGCATGACGGTGCGCCGGCGGGGCAAGCCGACGCCTTGATTGGCGTCGGTACGCGACAACCACCACCCACCTGACTCCACCCAGCACCCGGGCAACCGGGTGCCCGCCCCGCCGGTTTCTCTTTTCCGGGTTGGAGTCCCTCGAGTTTTTTCGCAGCGGAGCTCACGCTGGAGCCTGGCGTTCGGTTTGACGAGGAGGTTCTACGCGCCGCCGCTCTTCTGCAGAACGCGCACCTGCTCGCCCTTCGTCGTGATGGGGATGGGCACCATCGATTCGACGAGCTCGACCGTGATCTCTTCGCGGGTGTCGTCGACGCGGGTGACCTTGGCCTTCTCACCGCGGAACGGTCCGGAGACCAGTTCGACGATGTCGCCCTCGGAAATCTTGGCGACGGCGGAGGCAGGGGTGAGGAAGCGGCTGATGTCGCTGAAGGGAATCTCGACGAACTCCTTCTTCGTGACGGTGACGCCGTTCTTGCGCACGACCTTGCCATCTTCGTCGCGCACTTCGAGGCTGTGGTTCATGAGGCCGCGTGCGTAGCTGACGCCGCGGATGCCCTTCTCGACGGCGAGCGGGTCGGTGGTCTCGATGAAGACGAGGCCACGCAGCTCGGTGGCCCAGAGCAGGCCGAGGACGGGGAGCTTGAACCGCTTCGCTTTGCCGCCGAAGGCCTCAGCGACGCGGCGCTCCTGGCCGACCTGGGTCTTGAGCGCGAGCAGCATGGCGCCGGTGCGCACTTCCGGCTCGGCGTCGAGATCGGTCTTGCGGTCCTTGGCGCGCTTCTTGGCGGGCTTGGGCGCGGCGACGACGGCGGGAGCGGCAGGCTCGGTCTTTGCCTTGGCCTTCGTGGCCAGTTCGTCCTTGGTTGGGAGGATGCCGAGGTTGTCGTCCATGGGGTTCACCGCGCTCGATTGGCGCTCCGCTGGAGGTTCAAAACCCCAAAAGAGCAAGCGCGCGACTGACCGCCGCTATTTCACCGTTTGGCTGGACCGGCTTCCGTTAGGCGGCGCCGAGGGCGCTCAGGAGCCACTGCATGAAGAGGTAGGTGAAGAAGCCAAAGGCGCCGATGACGCCGATGCCGACCAGGACGATGATGGAGGATTGGCGGAACTCTTCCGGCTCCGGCTTGCGCGCCATCTTGAGGACACGCGCGAAGCGGCCGCGGGTGAGGCCGGCCATGCGCGACTCGAGGTTCTTCTGGGCGGCCCAGGCGCGGTCCACCAGCTTGGCACTGGCGGGAGCGACCTTGGCGCGGGGGGCCTGCTTGGGCTCCTCCTCGATGTCCAACTCTTCCTCGTCGTCGGCGGTGCCGGCGGGCGGGATGGGCTGGTTCGGGTCCGTCATGATGCCAGCGCGACTTAGGGGGTCCGTTTAACCGTTCCCTTGGGACGGTCGCCTACTCGTCGCCGTCCACATCCGCGGCGGGCTTCAGGGCGAAGCGTTCGCGCGCCTCGTTGCTGTTGCGCACGCCGTAGAGAGCGTAGACGATGAAGCCCAGGCCGGCCCAGACGACGGACGCAAGCAGCGTGAAGGCGTTCAGGCTGAAGATGAGCGCGGCGACGCCGAGCATGCCAAGCATGCTCAGCACAGGCAGGTAGGGGCGTCCCTTGGAGTCCTTGAAGACCGGCCAGAGCGGCATGCGGAACGGCCGCTCCACGTCGGGGCGGCGGATGCGGAACACCCAGACAGCGAGGATGACCATGAAGAACGCGAACAGGGTTCCGATGTTCACCAGGTCCACCGCCGAGCCAAGCGTGAGCAGACCGGCGAACAGCACGGTGAAGCCGCCGTACAGCAGGGTGGTTTTGGCGGGAGCTCCGCGCGCCGAGACCTTGCTCATCCAGGAGGGCAGCAGGCCGTCGCGGCTCATGTTGAAGAAGACGCGAACACCGCCGAGAATGAGCACGAGGAGCACGGAGGTGGTGCCGATGAGGGCGCCGATGCGCACCAGGAGAGCGCCGTATCCGAAGCCGCCGATTTCGAGGAAGCCGTTCTGCTCGAAGACGAAGCCAAACGGTTCGCCCTTGGCGTTGGTGGCGGCCACGGAGTCGCCGACGAATGTTTGCCAGTTCGCAGCGCTGGTGAGCGCCGCGGCGGCGAGGACGTAGAGGGCGGTCGTGATGAACAGGCTGCCCAGGATGCCGCGCGGCAGGTCCTTCTTCGGGTTGCGGGTCTCCTCCGCCGTCGTCGAGACGGAGTCGAAGCCAATGTAAGCGAAGAACATGATGGCCGCCGCCGCGAAGACGCCTTGGATGGCGGGGAAGAATTCGCGCGTGTCGGGCAGGTCAGGAGCCGACGGGATGGGGTGCGGGAAGGGATCATCGAAGTTGGCTGCGTCGAAGGCGAGGAAGCCGCCCACGATGGCGAGCAGCAGGATGGCGACCTTGATGATGACGAGGACGAAGGTGAACTTCGCCGACTCCTTCGTGCCGCGCACCAGCAAGAGCGTGCAGAGGATGACGATGAGGATGCTGGGCAGATTCAGGATGCCATTGAGGACCGTTCCGTCGGTGAGCGTCACCGATTCGAGCGGGCTGTGCGTGAACCAGTAGAGCGCCGGCGAGTCCGCGTTGGCGAAGATGTCGGTAACGGGGTCGGTGTCCTTGAACTGGTTGATGAGTGCCAGCAGGTTGTTGCGCCAGCCGATGGCGACCGCGACGGCGCCGACGGCGTATTCGAGGATGAGCGCCCAGGCGACCATCCAGCCCGGCAGCTCGCCGATGGCAGTGTAGATGTACGCGTAGGCGGAACCTGAAGCCGGAATGGCGGCGGCGAGTTCGGCGTAGGCGAAGCCGGCGACGGCGCAGATGGCGGCGGCGACGACGAAGGCAGGGATGACGCCAACGCCCGCCTTCTCAATGCCTTGGCCGATGAGGACGAAGATGCCGGCGCCGATGATGCCAGCGACACCGAGAACGATGAGGTCCTTGCTGCCAAGCGTCTTGGCAAGGCCGGACTTGCTGCGCGACTCCTCGAGGAGGCGGTCGATGTTCTTCTTGTAGCCCAAGCGGGCGAAGCCGCGGCGCAGGACGGTCATTCGGCCGCCTCCGCGAGGGTGGGGGCCCAGGTTGTCACGCTGAGCTGGACGGTGGCGGTGAGCGTGGACTGGAGGTTGGGCAGCGGGATGCCGGGCACCTGGGCGGCCGAGCGGGTGGCGACCACGGTGGCGGTGTATTCGGCGGTGACGAGACCTGCGGCGACGCGGTCGGCGAGGTTGCTCGCGGCGTCGGCGATGTCTTGGCCGGTGATGGCGCCAACGTCGGGAGCGAGCGTGCGGTTGCTCACGAGGTCACCCGAGGCGGTGGCGCACGTGTACTGCTTGCTGCCGAGGTCGGTGGTGACGCCGTTCACCGTGCGCTTGAGGTTGACCGTGAGCTGGGCCGAGTTCTGGCCGGGACCGGGGGAGTCCGCGCACGCGGTCGAGGTGATCCGGACAACGGCGGGAAGGCCATCGGCGATGCGCACCGAAGCGGCCGGTTGGCCCGGGCTGGTCGGGTCCGTCACCGCGTTGCGTTCGCTCCAGGAGACGAGGAATTCGCTGGCGTTCGATTCCAGGTCCTGGTAGGCCAGCACCGCGAACGGCAAGCTCACCAGAATCAGGAAGACGCCAATGGTGGCCGAGATGGTGGCGGCGGGAACGTCATGGTCGCGACGGCTGGGCATCGCGCGACCCACCGATGGGTCGGTTATAGCGTCTTTCGTGGACGACTTGTTCCCAGGGTCGAAAGGGCTGACGCGCCGAACGCGCGCTTCTGCGCATCCACTCAGGCGAGGAGCGGCGCGAGTTCGCCCTTGTCCGCGAACAGGCTTGGTCCCGACTGGCCAATGGCGACGATGCCAAGGGCGTCGCGGGAGTCCTCGGGCTTCGCGTCAGGGCCGCGGCAGACGTCCGAGGTGCAGCCATCGGCGAAGGCGACGAAGACGCGCCCTTCGGCATCGATTTGCAGGTCGATGAAGTCGAGCAGGTTGCGGCTTCCGGCGGGGGCGTCGCCCGAGTTGGTGCTGATGCCGCCGACCTGGATGGGGTCGTCGCCGGTGACTTGGATGGTGGTGAAGGTCGGCGTGTCGCTGAGCGCGTCGAGGCTGTAGGTGACGAAGAGGCTCCAGCGTGCGGTCTCGTTCACGAAGTCGGGGACGGCGCGCTCGTTGGGGTCCGCAACGCCGTAGTAGGCCATGGCGACGCGGCCGGGCGAGCCTGCAGCGAGGGCCGGCATGGTGACCGTGCCGAGGCCGTCGCTGACCAGGACCGCCTGGCTCCAGGTGGCACCGTGGTCCACCGAGTGGGCGAGGTAGAGCCGGTTGTCGCCGCCGGGGAAGGTGATGTAGACGGTGTTCTCCGTGTCCACGGCGAGGTCCGGGTTCTTGTCGTGATCGGGGGTGCCGATGTCCGCCGCGACGACCGTGTTGGTCCAGGTGAGGCCGTTGTCGAGACTGCGCGCCACGACCGGGCCGCCAAGTGTTCCCTCGTCCGGGCCGGCGCAGCTGCTGCGGCTCGGGACGTAGACGGTGCCGTCGGGGCCGGCGACGATGTTGCCGTGCAGGCCGCCACCGCAGTCGGGCGAGTCGCCACCGGGCAGCTGCACGGCGGGGAACGATTCGGAGACGATGGGGAAGGTCTGGCCGCCGTCGAGGCTGATGCCGACGCGGGAGTCCGCGATGCCGTTGATGGCGTAGTAGACCAGGTTGGGGTAGGGTTTGACCGGTGTTGCGAGGTCGAGCGGGCCGCCCGCGACGTAGGAGCCGGTGGCAATCTTCTGGTGGTCGTTGACGGGGGAGCCGCAGGCGAGCGGGTTGGGGACCCAAGTGGCGCCGCCATCGTCCGTGTAGAGGAGGTAGCTGCAGGCGACGTAGAGCTGGTCGGAGAAGACGCGATCGGTCGTCGGATCCACCCAGAGGAAGGGATCCAGCGTGGTGGGCAGGGCGTAGGCGGGGTTGACGTTGCTCCAGGTGCGGCCGCCGTCGATGGACTTCATGGTCTTCTCAAGCGCCTGGAAGAAGATGGCGCCGTCCGAGGTGACACCGAGAGTCGGCTCCGGTCCCTGCTCGCCAACCGAGTTCACGAAGAAAGTCGGAAGGGCGGCGGAGTCGTTGCCCGTGGCGGGGCCATCGGTAGCGGGAGGCGTGCTCGACATGCATCCGGCGAGGGCGGCGGCGACGAGAAGGACCGCCAGGAGGTTGCGCATGGAGTTCGGCACGGTCCACCCTGCTTCAGCGTTGTGACGACCTTCGGTCGCAGATTTCACAGATTGCGCAGATTCACCAACGGCGTCAATCTGAGAAATCTGCGCAATCTGCGACCGCGTCGGAGTGGGGCTGTTCTAAAGCACGAAGTCCAGGCCCATTTCTTTGCGCTGTTTCTCCACTTTCTGCGGCGTGGGGCCGAGGATTTGGCGCGACTTGACGCCGGTGATGACGAGCATGACGCGGATGGCGCGGTCCATCGCTTCGTCGATGCGGGCGCCAAACAGGACGCGGGCGTCGCGGTTGACGCGCTCGTGCACTTCTTGGACCGCCTGCATCGCTTCCTGCATCGTCATGTCGCGGCCGCCCACCACCATGACGAGGGCGCCGGTGGCGTCCGAAATGTCGACGTCGAGGAGGGGCGAGTTGAGCGCCTCGAGGACGGCGTCGCGGGCGCGCTCTTTGCCGTCCGATTCGCCGATGCCGATCATGGCGACTCCGCCGCGCTTCATGATGGTCTTCAGATCCGCGAAGTCGCGGTTGACGAGGCCGGGCTTGGTGATGATTTCGGTGATGCCCTTGATGCAGCGCATCAGGACGCCGTCGGCGACCTTGAAGGCCTGGGCGAGCGGCAGGCGGGGGGCAATCTCGAGCAGCTTGTCGTTCGGGATGACGATGACGGTGTCGCAGACGTCGCGCATGCGGGCGAGACCCGCTTCGGCGTTCTCCATGCGCACGGCGCCCTCGTAGCGGAAGGGCAGGCTGCAGACCGCGATGGTGAGCGCGCCTGCTTCGCGGGCGAGCTTGGCGACGACGGGGGCGGAGCCGGTGCCGGTGCCGCCGCCGAGGCCGCAGGTGACGAAGACGATGTCCTGGCCGGCAACGTGGGCGCGCAGGTCCGCCTCGGTCTCGAGGGCAGCCTCTTCGCCAATCTGGGGAAGCGCGCCGGCGCCGAGGCCGCGGGTCAGGTGGCGGCCGATGAGGACCTTGTGCGGGGCACGGACCGCGAGGAGATGCTGCGCGTCGGTGTTGAGGGCAACGAGTTCGACGCCCTCGCCGAGGTCGTCCTCCATGCAGCGCTGGATGGTGTTGGAGCCGGCGCCGCCGCAGCCGACCACTTTGATGCGGGTGGTGAGCGATTGCAGGACCGACTCCAGCTCGGTCTGGGCACCCTTGCCCTGCGGGGCGGAGAGGACGCCGCCGTAGCCGGTCTGAACGGTGCGGGTCTCAAGTTCGGCTCGTGCCACGGCTTCGCGAATGATGTCCTTCATTGTGTGCATCCCCAGGGAGCTTGCGCTCCCCATCCCACTCCTGGCAACCCAGAAGGAACGGGATAAGGGTTTCCAAATGAAATGGGGGTTGTTCGGGTTAGATTGCGGCCGGGCGCGCGCCGAGGAGCGAGGCCTCGGTGAGGGCGAAGCCATTGCGCAGGCTGTCCGCCGAATCCAAGAGGTTGTAGGTCACGGCGACGCGGCCATCCGGCATCCGCACGGCGTCGAAGTAGTCGGCGAACTCGCGGTCGCCGGTGCAGGTGGTTCCGCTGATGCAGATGGGGCCTTCCTTGATCGGGGCGCTGTTGAGCTGTCCGTACGACCAGGTCGGCGTCGCGGCAAGTGCGTCGTCCGTGTAGGCAAGGGTGACGTTCCAGGTTCCCATCATGGTGTCGGGGAAGGCGGCCTCGGAGCCTTCGTAGTAAGCAATGGCGACGCGCCCCGCTTCGCCTGCCACCAGGACGGGGAACACCTTGCTGCCGGCGCTGGCATCCACGCGCACTTTGGGTTGCCACGTGGCGCCGTCGTCGCGGCTCGCGGCCATCCAGATGGAGACCGCATCCCCTTCCGCTTCGCCCCAGGTGAGGTAGACGTTGCCGGCATCGTCGGCCGCGCCGGTGACCAGACCGAGACCGAGCTGGGCGCCGTCGAGGGCCGCAGCGCCCGCCAGCTCCCAGGTTGCTCCGCCGTCGTGGGTGACGGAGTAGCCCGCCTGCGTGGTTCCGCTCACAAGGCCGGCCGCGTAGGTGAAGGTGAACCAGACGGAGCCGGTGTTCTGGTTCCAGAATCCGCCGCCGCCCCAGCCGGAGCCGCCGTTGACGAGCAGGTGGTGCGGTGTGGTGCCCTCGGCGGGGCCGGTGGGAATCCAGGTGGCGCCGTAGTCGGTCGTCTTGAGCGCCAACTGCTGGAAGGTCGGGAGTTGGTGGCTGTAGAGGTACGCCTCGCCGCCCGTGGTCGGGATGACGTATTGGCGGTCGTGGACGGGACCGACGCAGGCAATCGGGTAGGTGGTCCAGGAATCCCCTTGGTCGCGGCTCACCGACGCCTCATTGCAGACGAGGCCGTAGAGACGGGACTCCCAAACGGTGCCATCAATGTCGACGGCGAGGTCGGGATCGTTGTTGGGGTAGAGCGGGGCCGGGTCGCCGAGATTCTCCCAGGTGGCACCGAGGTCGCGGCTGCGGTAGACGTTGGCGAAAAGGGTGGTGAAGAGGACGCCATCGGGTGTGACACCAAGACTCGGCTCGGCTCCGCCGTCGTCGGAGGCGACCAGCGATTCGATGCGCACGAAAGCCGCCGGGGAGAGCGGATTGCCGCCCGGTCCAAGGACCTCATCGAGTGAGGTGGAGGCGCAGCCGGCAAGGAGGAGGACGGCCACGAGGGCGAACGGTGTCGAGTGCACGACCGCCGTGGCTGGCCCGCGGACTTGAGGCTTGTGGACAGGCGTTGGCCTGGACCGGGTGTTCTTCAGCCGAACCGGGCGTAGGTCGCCGGCCCGCGCCACGCCGCAAGTTCGCCGAGGCCTTCCTCGATGCGCAGAAGTTCGTTGTACTTGGCGACGCGGTCGCTGCGGGCGGGAGCGCCGGTCTTGATCTGGCCGGCGTTGGTGGCCACTGCGATGTGCGCGATGGTGGAGTCCTCGGTCTCGCCGCTGCGGTGGCTGATGACGGCGCCGTAGCCCGATTCTTGCGCCATGCGGATGACGTCGAGCGTCTCGGTGAGGGTGCCGATCTGGTTGACCTTGACTAAGATGCTGTTGGCGATGCCCGCCTCGATGCCAGCCGCGAGGCGGCGCGGGTTGGTGACGAAGTTGTCGTCGCCGACGAGCTGGATGTGGCGGCCCAGGCTCTTCGTGAGGCCGGCCCAGCCCGCGTTGTCGCCTTCGTCCATGCCGTCCTCGATGCTGACGATGGGGAAGCGGTTCACCATCTCCTCGTAGAAGGCGATGGTCTTGTCCGAGGATTTGGTGCCGTCGGGGCCGAAGTCGTACGTCTTCTTCTTTGGGTCCCACAGTTCGCTCGCGGCGACGTCGAGGCCGAAGAGGACATCCTCGCCCGGCGTGTAGCCGGCTGTCTTCACGGCCTTCGTGATGAGTTCGAGCGCCGCGACGTTGGACTTGAGGTTGGGCGCGAATCCGCCTTCGTCGCCGACGGCGGTGGCGAGCCCAGCTTCCTTGAGCGTCTTCTTCAGGTTGTGGTAGATTTCGGTGCCCATCTGGAGAGCGTGGGCGAACGATTCGGCGCCATCCGGGATGACCATGAACTCCTGGATGCTGACGTTGGAGTCGGCGTGGGCGCCGCCATTCAGGATGTTGAGCATCGGCACCGGCAGGACGCGGCCCTGTGTTCCGCCGAGTTGATGGTGCAGCGGGACGCCGAGCTGGTCGGCGGCGGCGTGCGCGGTGGCGAGGGAGACGCCGAGGATGGCGTTGGCTCCAAGTTTGCTCTTGTTGGGGGTTCCATCGAGGTCGGTCATCGTGCCGTCGATGCCGGCCTGGTCGAACGCATCCATGCCCTCAACGGCAGCGGCAATTTCCTCGTTGACGTTTCGGACGGCCGCCGAGACGCCCTTGCCCATCCAGGCTTTGCCGCCGTCGCGCAGCTCCACCGCTTCGTGGGTTCCGGTGCTCGCTCCGGAGGGGACGATGGCGCGCCCGAAACCGCCCTCCTCGGTCGCGACCTCGACCTCGACGGTGGGGTTGCCGCGCGAGTCGAGGACCTGCCGGGCGTGCACGTTGGCGATGAGGCTCATCGCGGGGGCGACCCGGGGGCAAGCCAAAAGGGTTGGGCGCGGCGACCGGCATTTTTTCTCTCTGTTGTTTCACGTTCTCTCCTGGGACAATGGCTGCCCGCGGCCAAAAGGGGTTATGAGGGGAGGCCCTCCGTTTTTGTGAGGCCATCCCATGCCACGCATTCCTTTCTGGGCCCTTGAACACCTGAACGAGACGCTGCCGCCCGGCAACCCGCTCGTGCGCTTCGAGGTTGTCCACCACAACCGCGTCCTCGTCAACACGCCGACTGCGACCCTGCTGGTGCGCCGCAGCATCTTCGGCCCCATCCGCCACCAGGTCATCGCGACCCCGCCCGCCGCACTCCCCGACGGACGCGACCTCGGCGACGACGGCTGCGCCTGCTGCCTGCCCACGTGCTGCGAGACGGGCGAATGCTGCGACCACGCCTCGTGCGGTTCCGGCTGCTCGGACGACTCCTGCTCTGACTGCTGCTGCGAGGGCGACTGTACCTGCGACGCCTCCTGCTCGGACGGCTCCTGCTGCTGCGAGGGCGACTGCTCTTGCGAAGGCGGCTCCTGCGGCCCGGGCGGCCCGTTCACGCACAACGGCTACACGCTCTACGCCCGCCAATCCTCGAAGGGCAACCCGCTCTACTTCTTCGCGAAGAACGAGCCGAAGGAAGGCGTCGTGCAGGACCAGATTCCGCACGGCTACGCCGTCGGCGAGAACAGCAAGACCGGCCTGCCGTTCCTGCGCAAGCTCGACGCCGATGAACTGGCGGCCGCATCGCACGACGACCACGGCCATGCCGGCCACGGCCACGGCGCGCACGAACACGCCGACGAGGCCGAGGGGTACACGGGCGACTCCCACCCCGTCGAGGCCATTGAGGGGATTGGCGCCAAGCTTGCCGCTCGCCTGCAGGGTGTCGGCGTCCACACCACGGACGAGCTGTACCGCGCCCCCACTGAGGCGCTCGCCACCGCCATCGATGTCCCCGAGGAGACCGTCAACGAGTGGCAGACCATGGCCGAGCTCATCATGGTGAACGGCATCGGCCCGCAGTACGCCGAGGCGCTCGCCCTGGGCGGCGTCGACGGCATCGACGGCCTGAAGGGTGGCACCCCAACCGGTCTCGCCGAGCAGGTCAACGACTACCTCGATTCCCGCGAGGTGCGCCTCACCGCCGGCACCATCTCCGCCACCCGCATCGCTGGCTGGCAGAAAGCGGCCCGCACCATGAAGCGCGAGACCGTCTCGGTCCACGCGCTCGCCTGAACCGCATCCGCGTTCCCTCCGTCCCTTCTTCTTCCGCTCTTTCCTTTCTCTCCGATTCCTCTTCCCCCTTTTCTCGCGAGATTGCAGTTCCCACGCGGGACAGCGTCCCGAAGAGGTCATATCGAACTTCAGATGGGCGAGAGCCACCATGTTCGCCTGCCCCCACTGCAACGCCATCAACATGTTCATGGCGATGAAGGACGGCCAGCTCATCCGCGTCCTTGAGGACCATGAGGACGTGGAGAACCTCGACAAGGTGTTCGAGCTGCTCTGCGTGGAGTGCAACAACTGGTTCCCCAACCCGGCCAAGGGCGGCGACGTCCACACCCGCGTCCTCACCGGCGAACTGGTCACCATCACCGGCCTGGTCAGCCGCGGCACCATCAAAGTGGTCGCCACCGGCGTGAAGATGCGCTTTCACTACGACTCCTACGAGTCGGACGCCGCCAAATTGCTGGAAAAGCAGTCGCGCAAATTCATCGAGGATCTCTTCGAGTTCAGCCACCACCGCGACAACACTCTCGCTCTGCGCGTCAAGGCAAAAGGCAACCCCAACACCTGGGTGTACCGCCTCGACAAAAAGCGTTTGAAGAAGGCCCTCAAGGCTTGACGCTTTGCGACGTCCTGCTTAGAGGATGCCGTCAAAGAACGGCACGGCGGTCGGTGCGTAGACGATGGTCAACCGGCCATCTTTCTTGCATTCCAAGGTGTCCCCTTCGTCCACGAAAGCGTCCGTGCTCGACTGGACGCACTCCAAGTCGCCGACGAAGCGGAGGTCACTCCAGGACAGCTTTTCGGTTGCGCTCGCAACGACCAACGTGCCGCCGGGCCCGTCCGAGGCCAGGAGGACGAACTCGGCATTCGGCTTGCTGTTCAGGCTGTTGAGCACCGCCAGGCCGTAGCCTCCAAAGAGAACGACAAGGAGCACGATGCTCCACAGAACGATGCCGAGAATGCCGAGAATGCGCCCGGTTGCTGCCGTGCCCTGTCCACCATAGCGCAGCGGATTCCGAACGATGAAGCGACGCGCTTTCTTGGCGTGCGGCTGCGCGAGGATGCCGAGGATCGCTCCAACGAAGGGCAGCAGGAGCGCCAAGACGCCGAGCACCAGCGCCGCCGTCGAGCCCGGGGCGAGCTCCTTGGCACGATGCGACAGCGGCGGCTCATGGGCAGGCCGCCAAGACGGGTCGCGCTGCGCGACAGCGAGGATGACCCCCGTGTTGTCGCAGACGGGGCAGGTGCGCGTCCCGGTCGCGGTGAGGGTGGGGACCACGACCGAAGAGCAGTGGGGGCACCGGAGGCGGCCGGACACGTGCAAAACAGGTCCTGGCGGCTCATGAGGTTTCGGCTTTCGTGTGGAGCGCAGACTCTATCCACTCCTTGACCCGTCGCGGCGGCATGGATGCAATCCTCCTGGAGGGCCTCTTCGGCGTGCCGTGGTCCATCGTTCTGCTGCTTGCCGTCGTCGCGGTTGGGCTTCTCCTCATCCGCGCCGCCATCACCTTGGTCAAGGTGGCCATCGTGGTCGGCATCGGCATCGCCATCTATCTGCTCGTCCAGTTTGTGCTGAAGAACTTCGGCGCGTAGCCGGACCGTCAGAACGGCGGGCTCGGAACCTCGACCGTTGCCAGGAAATGCCCCGCAGCGGTGGTGGGGTCGAGCCGCACCGCGATGTCCCGACCGCGGCGGGCGATGGCCACGGCGCGCAGCGCTTCCAGTTCCCGCACAGCGCGGCTGGCGGCCATCGGGGCGACGTCGGCGAGCCGCGCCAGCTCCCGCACGCTGAGGCTTCGGTTCGGGTTGCGCCGCAGCGCCTCGACGACGGCGCCCCGCCCGCGCCGTCCGAGAAATGCCAGGAGGGGGTTGTCGTTCAGCACGGCAGCCGCAGCACCTGTTTGTGTATCAAATTTGGGACAGCGGCATGATATACTTCCCCCTTGTCGGCCGGTTCGAGGCTCATCATGGCACTCGCCCGCGCACGCACCCAGGCCCGCAAGACGAAGGACCGCTGGAAGTCCAAGCAGTGGTTCAAGCTCACCGCCCCCACCGCCTTCAACTCCGCCATCCTGGCCGAAACCCTCTCGGACGAAGGCGAGAAGGTCATGGGCCGCACCGTCGAGGTCACCCTCAACGAGCTCACCGGCGACATGAAGCAGATGCACATCAAGCTCGCCTTCCAGGTGAACGAGGTTGTGGACCTGCAGGCCAAGACCGCCTTCATCGGCCACAGCATGACCTCCGACTACGTGCGCCGCCTCGTGCGCCGTGGCAACACCCGCATCCCCGGTGTGTTCGACGTGGAGACCACCGACGGCTCGCGCGTGCGCGTCAAGCCGTTCGCCGTCACCGACCGCCGCTGCCAGACCACGCAGAACCAGGCCATCCGCGCCATCATGGGCGCCGCCATCCAGGAGTCCGCCGCGAAGAACACCCTGTCGGGCTTCCTCGCCGATGTCCTCCAGGGCGGCCTCGCTGAGCGCATGCACAACGCCGCGCGCAAGATCCACCCGGTCCGCCGCGTCGAGATCGCCAAGACCGAAATCGTCACCGGCCCCACCCGCATCACCGACGAGACCCCGGTCTTCAAGGTCGCCGCCCCCGAGGCCGAGCCGGTCGCCACCGAGGGCGCCGAAGCCCCTGCCGACTCCGCCGAGGAGAAGGTCGAGGCCACCGACGCCGACGACGAAGAGTAAACTTCGCTCAGGCTCCTTTTCCCCTCCTTCTCTCTTTTCTGTCGAGGCACCTCAACCAGCGAAGCCCCTCCGGGTTGCAGATTTCTCAGATGACGCAGATTCGAACTGCCATGAATCTGAGAAATCTGCGCAATCTGCGACTTGGCCGGCGTCGTTCAGTGCGCCGCGGCCGGGCGCACGACGACCTGGTGAATCACGCCGCGCAGAGCGAGCACGCTCATGGTGAGGTGTTCGGGCGCTTTGCCGAAACGGCCCGAGATGCTGAGGGCAAGGTGGATGACGGCGCCGTCGCCGGAGAGGTCGCGGATGGTGAACGAGGGGCGCTTGACGGCGTCCGTCAGCCAGCCCTTGAGGAACGCCTCGACCGCCGGTTTGCCGTGCAGCGTTCCCGACCACGGCGTGTCGAAGAGGACGTCCGCGACGAGCGGCTTCGCGGCGCGCGCTGCATCGTAGCTGCGCAGCGCGTCGAAGAACTCCATCACGGTCGATGAGAGGATGCTGCGCCCGACGGTTGCCATCGCTGCTTGGACCCTGGATGGAGGCTTAAGCGCGGCGGCGCAGGGCCAACAAGGCAACAGCGAAAGCGACCATGAAGAGAGCCGGCTCGAATCCAGGCGTTCCCTTGTTTGCCGAGGAACTTCCGTTGGCGGATGCAGATGCTGCGTTGGAAGCGGCGCTGGACGATGTCGCCTCCGCAACCGAACCGCCCGCACCGCCGGGATTGGAGGCGGACGTGGAGGGGCTGGCTCCACCCGACGCTTGCGTACCTACCGCCGCAATCGTGAGCGTGATGTTTCCCTTGAATGCCGTCGTGTTGAGCAGAATGCGCCAGGCTCCCGTTTTGGCCGCAGGCGTCGCAGAGACATTGACGGGGGCGCCGTTGGTGGCCGCCGTGAACACGGTCGCGTTGCTTCCGTCGAGAATGACCACCGTCGCATTGCCCGCCTCACGCTGAATGGTGAGGCCAATGGCCGGCGCCGCCAACGCACCCGTCCAGTTGTATTGAACGCGCTCCGTCGACGGTTCCGGGTAGGCTTTCACGAGGTTCACGGACGGCCCTTCCAGCAAGGCAAACTGCGTGGAGGCCCCCGCCGCTTCCGCGGCCGCGGCCTTGAGCGGCAGGGCCATCGACCACGGGTGGTCGGCCGAGACGCCGCGCGGATACGCCGTGCCCACGTAGCAGTTGCACGACGACAAGGCAACGGTGACAGCCATGGTGAGCACGGTGCCGGCGGCGAGGTCGGATCCCTTGTAGTCCATCTGGAGCCGGTACTCGACAATGGCGCCGTTCAGGATGTCCTGCGTGGCGCTGCCGGACGCGAGTTCCGTCTCCCCGGCCTTGATGACGACGTCGACCTTGGTGCCGGGTGCCGGGGCGTTGTTCCAACTCTTGAACCAGACGACCGCCTCTGCCTTGCCATCGATTTTGGCAAGGGCGGTCGTCGGGTCAGATGTCGCCGTGATTGTCAGGGGTTCGGTGCAGTCGCCAACGCAGGACACCGTCTGGTCCTCGGAGCTGGGCGGCTCGAGGACGAGTTTGGCGGCGCCCAAGCCAGCCTCCGGCATGCTGTCGAAGTAGTAGACGAGACCACCCACCGCTGCCTGTGCCTGGACCGGCGGGAAAGAAACAAGCATTGCTGAAAGGACGAGGACAAGCGTAACGCGCAACACAACCACCGCGTCGCAAGACGTGCCTTGCTTGATGAAACTTCTTGCTCAGGAAATACGGCGGCGGACGACCACCGCGAGAGCGACTCCGGCCAGGAGCGCAAGGATGCCGATGCCGGGCGTTCCCTTTTCTGACGAACGGGAACCTGAAGACGATCCCGTCCCGCCGTCTGGGACGGCGGATTCTGAAGAGCTCGCCGCGGCACTTGCCGCGTTGCTGGAGGACGCGGGTGCGCCTGAAGAAGAACTGGATGGCGAGGTGGCTGCCGGAGCCGCAATCGTGAATGCCGCTTCGCCCTGGAACGCGGTGGCGTTGACGAGGATGCGCCATGCGCCCGGCGCGGCATCGCGGGCGTTCACGGTCACGTTGCCTGTGGCCGCGAAGACCTGGCGCGCCAAGGTGGCGCCGGCCGCATCGAGGACGACAAAGGAGACCGTCCCGTTGGACAGCGTCGCCGCGAGCCGGATGTCGGCGGCCTCGAGTGTCGTCGTCCAGTTGAATTGAACCGCCTGTGTCGTTGCCGTCGCGTAGCTCGTCGTGTTGCCGACCGCATTGCCGGTCAGGAGAACGAAGGAGGTCGGGTTGCCAGTGGGCGCCGCCCCGCCGGGGACGACGAAGTCGCGCCCAGCCCCGGTGTCTGGTGCGGTGTCGAACGTGGCGAGGACGGTGGGCGGAATGTTGTCGCCGCCCTGCGGAGGTGCACCGCTGAGCGGACCGCGGGTGACGAGCTGCTGCTTTCCAACGAAACCGGTGAGCTTGTCGCCGCCGACCACTCCAAGAATTTCCAAAGGAACCAGACAGCCGAAGTTCGGGTCGGCCACGAAAACCGACTCAAGCGTAATCTCTTCGGCAATCGGGGCAGAAGCCCCCGCTGCTGCAGCTCTTCCAAGACGGCAGGACACACTTTCCTGCATCGGGTTCGGGGTAGCATTCGGGCCCGTGTTTGGGTTCGACGGCGAGAAATGGACGTAGAGTTCGGCGGCGCCTTGCATGGCCGTCGCAGGTCCGACAAACGAGACGCGGAAGCGTTCACTCAAGGCGAAGAGCGCGGGCCGGTGGTTGAAATCCCCGCCGACCTTCAAACGGAAAACCAGGGCCGGGGCGCCCTCTGAGGTGGCGCCAAGGACATCGTCAATCCAGAAGGAGCCCAAGTCATCGCCGGGAATCGGATTGTCCGAGTCGTCGGTGGCATCGGTGACTTCCGGGTTCTGCTCCGTGCCCGCCTGGACGACAGGAGCCATCAGGACCAAGGACAGAAGGGACGCGACAAGCAGGCTTTGCAGGGACAATGAAACCACCATGACCAAAAAGTGTGCCTGGGCGGATAAAATCTCGGGTCGCATCGCTCAAACGTGGAGAAGCCCCTGCGGTCGGAGGCAGTCTCCACAGCTTCACAGCGTTCGCTTCCGACCACACGGGCCGGGCATCCAGGTTTTTCCCCAATCCAAGCCGAGGTGGCTTGGCCTTCGGTTCACTTGGCGCAGAGAGACTGTCGTCTGGGAGCGCTGGGACGGAGTTGACCGCCGTCCTCTCCTGGGTGGTGAAGGGCCAGCGGGCGGGTGCCCGTTGTCCTTCCCCGTTGCTTGCGCAGCAGGGCAACCAGATGATTGGCTCGCTCTCCTGAAGAGGTTTGGCTTGCGGGAAAACGAAAACGACCGCTTGAATAGTCGGAGAACGGCTGGCGGCTGCCCCTTTGTGGGCAATGTGACACCATGGACCCGACCACGTTCAGTTTCAGCGGAATCAACTGGCTCGCCATCGCCATCGCCGTCGTCGCCAACATGGTGATTGGCTCCATCTGGTACATGCCGAAGACGCCGACCGGCCGCATCTTCATGCGCGAGTGGAAATTCCCCGCCGACTACAAGCCGGACCCGAAGAAGGCCATCCCCGGCTACATCATGATGGCCATCGGCTCGTTCCTCACGTTCTTCATTCTCTCGCACACGTTCTGGGCCTACGGCGATTCCTACTCCAACGTTGCAACGGGCGGCCAGGCTGGCTACAAACTGACCTTGATGGACGGCCTCACGGGCGGCTTCTTCGTCTGGCTCGGCTTCATGCTGCCGCACAACTTCGTCCAGGTCGCCTTCGAGGGCCGCTCCAAAGCGTACGCCGCCGTGAACGCTGGCTACAACCTGGTTTCGATGCTGGTCGCCGGCGCCCTCATGGTCACGCTCTGAGCCGCTCGCTCACGCGGCAGGCTTGGGCTGCACCGTTACCTTGGCAAAACGCAGGACCCGATTCCCGAGCAGGTAGCCCTGAAGGACAACGCGGCTGACGGCGCCGGGCGCCACGTTGTCCGCCGTTTCCTCACCCACGGCCTCGTGCCGCGTCGCGTTGAACGGCTCGCCGACGGCGCCGGTCGCAACCAGCCCTTCGCGCTCAAGGAGACGGGAGAACTCCCGCGCCATCAGCACGACGCCCTCGGAGACGGGTCCAGGGTGTAGCTCTGCCTGGTGCGCCGCCATCTGCGCCAGCTCAAAGACCGGAAGGAAGCCTTCGAGGACGCGCGCCTGGGAGCGTTCGCGCTCCGCTGCGGCGTCGCGTGCCACCCGTTTCTGCAGGTTGTCGTAGTCGGCGCGGGCGCGGGCAATGGTTTCCTTGAGTTGAGCCACCTGCGCTTCGGCCTCTGAAGGCGCCGGCGCGACAGGGCTGGACGCTGCTGGCTCCGGTGCGGGGGCGGGGTCTTCTCGGCTCATGGCCAAGGGCCAGCCGGGGCCGTTCGTAAAGGTGACCCCAGGGATTATGCTGCAATGCTCGATGGCTTGGGCGTGAAGGTTCTGCGCGAATTCCAGGAGTTTGCCATGCGTGGGAGCGTCGTGGACCTGGCGGTCGGTGTCATCATCGGTGCCTCGTTTGGCAAAATCGTCACAAGCCTGGTGGCGGACATCATCATGCCGCCCATTTCGGTCCTGCTTGGGAACGTGGACTTCACCAATCTGTTCGTGACTTTCCGCGGCAACGGCACCGGAACGCTCGCCGAGGCGAAAGCAAACGGCGCCATCACCTGGAACTACGGCGCCTTCCTCAACGTCATCCTGGAGTTTCTCATCGTCGCCTTCGCCATCTTCTTCCTCATCAAGCAGATCAACCGCCTGAAGCGCAAGACGCCGCCGCCTCCCCCGGTTCCGGCCGCGAACAGCCGGCCCTGCCCCGAGTGCACGACGGAGATTCCCCGCGCGGCGCGGCGCTGCCCGCACTGCACCAGCGTCCTGGCGTAGCGACAGCGGAACCGACTGCGCAGATGGCTTCGTCGCCCGCAAACGTTTAGAGCCGGACCGTTCCTGGAAGAGGCATGCTGAAACTCGGTGTGGCGGCCCTCTTCCTCGCAGCGATTCTGTCCGGCTGCGCCAACGGCACCAACGACGAACCGGTCGTGGACGCCGACCGGCTCGAGGGCGTCACTTCCGACACCGGCGGCATCCGCGGCGTCGTGGTGGACCTCTCCATCACCCCGGTTCTCGGCGCCATCGTCAGCATCTCCAAGGAGAAGACGACGAAGACCGACGACTCCGGACAGTTCAACTTCACCGGCCTCAAGCCGGGCCAGTACTTCCTGCGCGTCGAGAAGCCGGGCTACGAGTCGAGTCAAGCCAGCACCGAAGTGGTGGCGGGGGTTGCCGAGCCCCCGGTCGTGCGCATCCAGGTGGCCCGCATCCCGGGCGCCGATCCCTTCGCGCAGTCCATCAAGTTCGAAGGCTTCTACGAGTGCGCGTTCGGCGCCCCTTTCATCGTGGACCAGTGTGATTTCCTCGTGCGCACCGCCTACGACGGCTTCAACGGCACCGTCCCCGGCTACCCGCTGCCGCGCAACGTCCAGGCGGGACAGAACACGCAGTTCCTCTTCGTCAGCTCCGGCGTTCAGACCATCATCCAGGAAGCGTACTGGGACGACCCCTCCGTGACCGCCATGATGATCACCGTGAGCCACACCCCCATCGACAACGCTTGCGACTGCAGCGACGACTGGCTTGGCGTCGATGAGATGGGAAGCCCGACGTTCGCGCGCAAAGACAAGGAGTCGGCCGACGACGCCAGCTTCCCGTCGGATGTTGATGTCGCGGTGCGCGGCTTCCTGCCGTTCGGCGACCCCCAGGTGGTGCAGAACTTCCGCTTCACCATCGTGACCAGCCTCTTCTACAACTACAACCCCCCCGAGGGGTGGACGTTCGCCACGAAGGACGACTACCCCCTGTGACGACCGGGTGAGGTTTCGCCCAAGCGGCCGCAACCGTTATGCTCCAGGTGGGAAGTGGCGACGCATGCGTCTCCTTCCTCTCGGACTTGTTGCCCTGCTCACGTTGGCCGGCTGCGCCGCCTCCGACGAAGAGGCGCTCCCCTCCTCGCTCACCAACTTCGACGACCTGGAAGGCGAGGCGACGGCGACGACAGGCATCATCCGCGGCGTCGTCGTGGACACCACCATCACCCCCATCGCGAAAGCGACCGTCACGGTGAACGGGGCGACCAAGGCAGAGAAAGTCACGGACGACCAAGGGCGCTTCCTCGTCGAAGGTCTGGAGCCGGGAACGTACCTCGTGAAGGCAACGGCGCCGTTCCACTTCGATTCGCAGACCACCGTCGAGGTGGTGGCGGGCGTCAGCGACCCACCCATCACCAAAGTCCAACTCGAACCACTCTTCGACCAGAAACCCTACTCGGTCCCCATCAAACAGACCGGCTACTTCGAGTGCAGCCAAGCGGGTGCTGGCGTCTACGCCTCCTCGAACTGCGTCACCGACCACTGCCCAATCGTTTTGGACCCGGCCCAATGCAACGACCTGCCCACCAAGGCAATGGACAACCTCACCAGCCAGAACCGCGAATGGCACATGGACGTGGGCCCCGGCTGGCAACAGATGGTGTTCGAGATGACCTGGACCCCCACGGCGCAGGGAACCTCCGCCTGGATGGGCATGGTCGTGAGCACCTTCAAGCCGCTGCGCGACCCGTCGCACAACTTTGCGAGCTACTCCAGCGCCAACCCGATGCGGTTCCAGCTCGACGTCGGCGTGGACCACGAATCCTCGACGGCGGACCTGGAGCCCGACCTCATCCCCGCCGAAGGGCTGAGCCAGGTGAGCTACTTCGTCTCGGCGCGCAAGGACGGCAATGCTCCCACCTGCGCCGTGGATGAATTCCTCTGCACGCCTGGCATCGCCATCAATCAGGACTTCGAGGTCATCATCCACCAGTTCTATTACGGCCTCCCGCGCGAAGGCTGGTCGTTCGTCGCCGGCGACGAGCGGCCGTTCTGAGCCCCCGCAACCCTTATCGGCCCGAGCCGGGATGCTGCGCTGTGCGCTTGCTGAGCATCGGTCTGGTGGTCCTGATGACGCTTGCTGGTTGCGCTGCCAGCGACGAAGAGGCGCTGCCCTCTTCGCTCACCAATTTCGATGACTTGGGAGGCGAGGCGACCGCGACGACAGGCCTGATTCGCGGCGTCGTGGTGGACACCACCATCACCCCGATCGCGAAGGCGACCGTCGTCGTGAACGGGGAAAGCAAGGCGGAGATCACCACCGACGACCAGGGCCGCTTCCTCGTTGATTCCCTCGCCCCCGGCACCTACTTGGTAAAGGCGAGCGCCGCATTCCACCACGAATCCCAGACCACGGTCGAGGTGGTAGCCGGCGTCAGCGACCCACCCATCACCAAAGTCCAACTCGAACCGCTCTTCGACCAGAAACCCTACTCGGTCCCCATCAAGCAGACCGGCTTCTTCGAATGCAGCCAAGCGGGCGCCACGCCCGGCCTCTACAGCTCCAGCAACTGCATCGTGAACTGGTGCAAGCTCTACGGACCCCCGGATGTCTGCGCCAACACGCAGCCGCTCGACAACGTCACCAGCCAGAATCGCGAATGGCACATGGCCGTGGGCCCCGGCTGGCAGCAGATCGTCTTCGAGATGACCTGGACGCCCACCAGCGACGGCACCTCGCGGAACCTTGGCATGTCGGTCAGTTGGGAGAAGTCACAGCGCGACGGGGCCCACTTCTTCGCCAGCGTCAACAGCGGTAACCCCATGCGCTTCCAACTCGACACCGGCGTGCCGCATGAGACTGGCCAGACCACCGATGAAGGTGCGCCCGAGGATACCCTCGAAGTCATCCCGGCCGATGGCATGGAGCGGGTCAGCTACTTCGTCTCGGTGCGCCAGGACAATTTCCCGGTCCCCGCCATCGCGCTGAACCAGAAGTTCGAGGTCATCATCCACCAGTTCTACTACGGCCTCCCCGCCGAGGGCTGGTCATTCGTCGCCGGCGACGAACGACCGTTCTGAGCCGGCAACGAGCAGCCGTTCTGATTTCGTCCAAGCGCCCGCAAGACTTATCGGCCCCTCGGGGAGTGAGCGGGTATGCGTGGACTCCTGGTGGCGACACTGATGCTCCTGGCCGGATGCGCGGCGGCCAACGATGCGACCCTGCCGTCCGAGACGGCCGACTTCGAGGATTTCGATGGCGAGGCGACCGCCACGACCGGCATCATCCGCGGCGTCGTCGTGGACACCACCATCACCCCCATCGCCAAGGCGCTGGTCTCCATCTCCGGTGCCACGAAGAACGACGTCGAGACCGACGCGCAGGGCCGCTTCCTTGTCGAGGGATTGGAGCCCGGCACCTACTTGCTGAAGTCCACCCACCTGCTCTATGAGGACGCCCAGACCAGTGTCGAGGTGGTCGCCAACGTTAACGAGCCCCCCGTCACCAAACTGCAGATGGAAGCCAAGTTCACGGCGACACCCTTCCACACGCAACAGAAGTTTGTCGGCTACATCGCCTGTGGCTACCAGGCGGTCCTCCTGACCGCTCCGTGCGTCACCGACTACACCAGCATTCTCCCCATCTGTCCCGGCGGCTGTGCCAACGAGTTGCGCGAGGTCCAGGGCGACCAGCGCGCCTTCCCGACCACCGTGGACGCCGGATGGGAGACCATCGTTCTGGAGCTGACGTTTGAGCCCATCACGCAGGGGACCGCCGACCAGATGGGCATCCTGCTGAGCTTCGAGATGCGCACCGCGTCCGACTGGTACGCCCAGGTTGACGGGCCGAGCCCCGTCATCCTGCGCGTGGAGACCGGCGTCGAGCACGAAACGCAGCAGGGCGATTTCCCCATGGTGGACCCCAACGGCCAAGCGGACCTCACCATGCTTGGCAGTCTCTCCAGTTCAGAGGGCCTTGGCATCGGCATCCAGCAGAAATTCGAACTCATCAAGACCGATTTCTACAACGCCAAGCCGCCCGAAGGCTGGTCGTTCGTGAACGGCGACCCCTTCCCGTTCTGATTCAGGCGGGTGCCATCACGACGCCGCTGCGTGGCTTGGGGACGAAGTAGGTCGCCTTGGGTGGCATGAGCTGGCCCGACGCGGCGACGTCGAGGACGGCAGCGGGGGACTCCGGAGGCATGAGGAACGCTGCGGCGGCTTGCCCCGAGCGGACCGCCGCGACCGCCTCGGCCGCATCGCGCGTGAAACGTACCCGCTCGTCGCCCGCAAGCAAACCCCACGGCGCAAGAACACGCTCCTGGACGCGGCTCACCGCCAACGTATCGAGCCGGCCCAGGCCGCGCGCCAACTCTGCCTCCGGGCGCAGGCGAAGCCGCCACGCGCCCGCCCGCGTGACCAGGACGACCTCGCGACCGTCGGGTGAAAGCGCAGCAAGCCCTGCAAGAGGGTCGGCGACAGGGTGAACCTCCCAAGCGGGAAGCTGTTGGAAGATGCTCGCCGCGTCAAAGGGCAGCGCTGCGACGAGCCGGTGCGTCGCCTCGATGGCGAGGCCTGGGTCGTCGTCGCGCACCAGCATCGTCAGAATGGCGCCGCGGCGCGGGTCGCGCTTGGCATCCTCAAGTGCCGTCTGGTAGCGATGGTGGCCATCGGCGATGACGAGCGTGCGTTCCTCGAATTGGGCCACAAGTTCCCCGACTGCCTCGGGCCGCTCGACGCGCCAGAGCCGATGCTCGCGACCCTCGTCGTCGGTGAAGCGTGCCAGCTCGTCGATGGCGTTGGAGGTGGCAATCTCGTTGATCCAGCCGCGCGGGTCACGGTAGAGCATCCAGATGGGCTCCAAGTCGCAGCCGGTCGCCTCGCGCAGCCGCAGCCGGTCCTTGCGTGGCCGCAGCAGGGTCGCCTCGTGCGGTTTGACGCGCACGCCGCTGGGGTCCACGGCGATGCGGCCGATGAGCGCGGTGAGGGTGCGGCGCCTGTCCACAGGTCCGTGCGTGATGGTGTAGAGATAGAGCGCCGGGCTCGCGTCTTGGCGCAGCGTTCTGTCCGCCAGCCATCCGCGCAGCGTGTCGGCGGCGCGGGCGTGCCAACTGGGAGGGCCGGGCCCTTCGCCGTCGCCGGGCAGTTCGGCGCCGCGCACCAGGCGAGCGACGTTGTGCGGGTGGCGAGCAAGGAACGCGTCACGTTCGGCGAGGGTGAAGCAGTCGTGCGGCGGCGTGGTGATGGACGCGAGGTCCGTGCCGGGCGCGAACCGGATGGCGCGGAAGGGCTGGAGGACGGTCACTTCGCACCGAAGCGGCCGTTGTCGTTCTGCGGCCCCACGACGGTTGTCCATTGCCCTGCAAGGTGCTCGAGCCGGTAGCGATGGTAGCGCTCCGTGTTCATGAACGCCATCTGTGCGACCGCCTCGTTGTCCTGCTTGGCGATGCGGCAGGGAGAGCCGACGGCGAGGCTGCGCGGCGGCACCGTGAAACCGTTGGGAACCAGGGTGAGGGCACCCACGACGGAGCGCTCCCCGAGCACGGCGCCGTTGAGGATGACCGCATTCATGCCCACAAGAGCGCGCTCTCCAACGGTGGCGCCATGCACGACCGCGCCGTGGCCGACGGAGGCGTCGGGACCGATGGTGACCGGGTGGCCGCGTTCGGTGTGGACAGTGCAGTTGTCCTGAATGTTGCTGCCGCGCCGGATGGTGATGGGCTCAATGTCGCCGCGCAGGACAGCGTTGGGTCCAATGAAGCACTCCGCCTCGATGGTGACCTGCCCGATGATGACGGCGCCCGGCGCCAACACCGCGGTGGGATGAATGGTCGGCCCGATGGCGGAACCGGTGCGCGGCGGCAAGTCCATGCGCCGTTGAGGAGTTGCCCGACTTTCAGCCTTGCCGGGCGGCGACGGCAGGGGCGGGCGTCGGCTTGCGGACATCGAAACTGTGGTTCTGCATGCAGACCACCTTCCCGGCGGCGCGCGGAGCGACGCGCTGGCCGCAGGTCGGGCAGGTGGCGGTGCGGAAGAAACGGTCGAGCCACGCTTGGAAGACCGCGGGCTCGTCGTGGTTCTTCACCATGTGGTCCCATACCGTTTTCGTCGAAGCGTCCCGGGCGAACGGAACAAGCGCCTGCAGGTCCACCGCCACGGGCCCTTTCGCTTTGCCTGGACGCACGATGGCGAGACCGAGCACGATGCCAGCGGCCGCTCCGCCGATGTGGGCGTAGTAGGCAGTGCCGCCGAAGCCAGGGACGTCCTGGTAGAGCGCCAGGAAGACGACCTGGAAGGCGATGTACGCGATGGCGCCAAACACCACGCGCATCGGCAGGAACACGAAGAGCAGGGGGACCGCGATGACCTGGTTGGGGTAGCGGATGGCGAACGCGCCGAGGATGGCGAAGATGGAGCCCGAGGCCCCCATCAGCAAGGTCGGAGCGCCCCACGTGGTGGTCAGTTGGACCACGGAAGCGATGAGGCCGCCGGCGAGGTAGATGGCGAGGAAGCGGCGGCTGCCGATGCGCTGCTCGAACGGCAGGCCAAAGGCAACCAGGACCAGCATGTTTCCAAGCAAGTGGAAGCCGTCGAAATGGACGAAGAGGCTGGTGAGGAGTTGCAGGAACCCAAGCGGCGCCAGGTTCGCCAGGTTGGGGGAGGCGAGCGCCAATTCCGCCTGAATGGTCGGGTAGAGACCGCTGCCCTCGAATCCGAGGGCGGGGACCTGAGACCCAAACAGAGACAGGATGAAGACGCCCAGGTTTGCCAGGATGAGGGCGCCGGAGACGAGGACGCGGTTGCTGAGGCCCGCCACGATGGCCGCCACGATGAGGGCAATTGCCAGGAGGGAGAGGTTGCTCAGCACTTGCGAACCCAGAGAACGACGGCCAAGGCAACAAAAAGGATTGGCAAGGGGGCGGGGATGCCACGGAGGTCCCGTCCGATGGCGCCGACGTCGCGCGGTGACTCGTCCCCCCGCCAGTCGCCGTCGAAGAGGGCGCGGAAATACGCGGCGGCGCCCGGGCCTTCGATGAGGAGGTCCACCTCCCGGTTCTCGCTGCGGCTGTGGTGGTTGCCGTTCATGGAGCCGAGCAGCACGGCGTCGTCCACCAGGAGTCCTTTGTTGTGCAGCGTTGGAAGGCCGGGCCGTTCGAGGGTTGCGGTGGCGACGCCGAAACGGGCCAGCTCCTCGAGCGCTTCCGCGTTGCCGGTGTCGTCGGCGGCGAAGGGCGCGGCCGCCTGCGCCCGCACTGCGACACCGCGCTCCGAGGCCGCTTGCAGGCCCGCAAGCAGTGGGTCGGGGCTGGACCAGCCAAGCGTGTTGCGCGCCGTGATGGAAAAGTCAAGTTGCTGTGCCTCGACTTGAACCGTTGCGCGGGCAAGGAGGTCGACGACCGCGTCGCGGCGCGGATCGGCCGTGTGGTCCGGCGCGATGAGCGGCGTCACCTTGAACGGACCGACGAGCGTGGTTGCGGGCACGGTAGGGCCGTAGGAGCCGGTGTGAGGTGCTGCGGGGCGGTCCCATCCAGAAAACAGCGGGTCAAACGTTGCGAGGTCGAACGGTGCCACATCCCAGGCGGCCCGGTCGGCCCCCATCCAGGCGGCAAACCATTCGGCGGAAGCGCGGTCGTGCAGGATAGCGCCCCAGCCGCGGTTGCCGGTGCTGGGGTCCTGCGGGACACCGGAATCGACCCAGTTCTCCGACTGCACGGCAACGGCGTCGTCGGCAACCAGGACCTTCTGGTGCCAATCGTCGTAGCGACCGTTACCCACCAGCCACGCCTTGCCTCCCGCCGCCTCGACGCGGCGCAGGGCATCGGCGGTGGCGTGTCGCTCGGAAGCGGTCTGCCCAACTGGATTTGCGTCGACGAGCACCTGCAGGTCGAGGTTCGGGTGTGCCTGTTTCGCGGCGACCAAGGCATCGACGAGGGCGGCGGAACGCAATTCGTAGACGTGGAGATGCAGCCTCTCTGTCGTGGCGCCGATGAGGTCGATGAGGATGGCGAAGCTGGAATCGGGGGAAGCGTAGAGTGTGATGCGCTCAACCTGGAAGATGGGCTGGTCGAGGCGGGTCTCGCCGATGCGGTGTTCACGCGGTGTCACCCAATCGGCGGCCCGGTCGGTGTCCACCCAGCTGCCCGCAGCACGGTCGCGGGTGTGGACGAGTCCTGGGGAGGTGCGCGCGATGGGTCGGTCGATGCCGGCAACCTGCTTGTCGCCCCACGCGTAGGCATCCACGGCACGGCCGGATGGGTCGAGGAGCTGAAGCGAGTCTCCGTCGTTGGCGAGGCGGAACTCCCCCGTCATGCGTCCCGCCGAGAGGGCAAGGGCGCTTGGCCCGTCGAAGGTGGCCCAGGTTGCTGCATCGCCCGCCACCCAGACGGTTGCGCCCGCCGCGAACTGCGTTCCGTTCGGGAAACTCCAACGCCCTTCGCCATCCGTGACCGCCCATCCTGAAAGATCGCACGCCTGTGGGCAGCCCACCGCGAACCCTTCGTCACCCGGCAGGGCGCCGGGCAGGTCGGGAACGACGCCGACGAGGGTGGGTGACGCGGCGGCGACGGGAGCCAGCAGGGCCAGGGCGAGCAGCCAGCGCACGACGGCGACAGGGGGCGCAACGGCATAAGGCCGCCCAAACCCTCATGCCCGAGAGCCGTGTCGCGCGACCCACTGCGCCTGTACTCTAGCTTGGATAAGGGACGGCCCTCCTAAGGCCGGTGTCGTGAGTTCAAATCTCACCAGGCGCGCTTCCAACGCTTCAAGTCCCGTCTTCGACTCCACGGGCCTATGCCCAGTCCCTTCGAAGGCTCCAACAAGCTCTACGAGGACTCGCTCAAGCTCACCGTCAACAAGAACATCGAGGATGTTCGCATCCTCCTGCAGTGGGCGCAGGAGGCGGGGGCGGTGCGGGAGAAAATCCAGCACGCCCAGCAGGCGCTCACCTACCTGGCCGAGGTCATCGAGACGCTGCGCGAGATGGAGCAGCGGTAGAGCGCAACTGCGCTACACGTCGATGGAGCTGAGTGGCTCTTCGCTCACGGCCATGCGCCAGAGCACCGCAGACGCGAGGTCGGCCGCCGTCTGAAAGCCCGCCACGACGTCCGCTTCGGAGCCCGCCATCAACACCATGGAATCGTAGGTGTCGTAGCGGTGCCAGAACGGGTACGCCTGGCCCGATTCCTGCGGCGCCTGGACGGGGACGTCGGCGGGGGCCTGGAAGCGTTCGAAGTCGCTGATGAAGAACCCGGTCGGAGCGCCAATCTGGAAGAACGAGTCGTAGTCGCTGCGGCCGAGGCTGATGCCCTGGTAGAGGATGAGGCCGTCCGGGATGCCGATGGCGGCCGCGACGTCCTTGACGTACGCCTTCAGTTCGGGCGAGTTGTCATCGAAGTAAATGGGGGAGTCCACGCCGGGCCAGTTGAGGCCGAACATGTCGAGGTCGAGCATGGCGCGCACCGTGACGTTGCCGTACGGGGTTCCGCTCACCAGCATCTCGGCAAAGGCGCGCGAGCCCTGCAGGCCGCGCTCCTCGCCGTCGAACGCGACGTAGGCGATGGTGAAGGGCGTCTCGACCTTGCTGTACGCAGCGGCGAGGCCGACGGTGAGCATGGTTCCGGAGCCGTCGTCGTAGGTTCCCTGTGTGTTCACCTGTTCGGGGCAGACGGGGAGGGCGGCGGGGCAGGAGGGAGTCGGGACGACATCGTAATGGCCGCCGACGACGACCCACTCGTCGGGGTGGGTGGTGCCCCATTGCAGACCAACGATGTTGGCTTGCGGCAGTTGACCATCGCCATCGGGCGTGAAGTCGTGACGCCAGGTGGTGAGTCCCAAGTCGGCAAAGCGCGCAAGAAGGTCCACGCGAGCCGCTTCGTGGTCGGCGCTGTTGCCGACGCGCAGCGGGTGGGCGGCGGAGAAGACGCGCAGTTCGTCCACGACTGTGGCGGCGTCGACGTCGAGAGGTGCCGCGGGGAACGAGACAAGGGATTCCTCCGTCGTCGCGGCGGTCTGCATGCAGCCAGCCAGGACGATGGCCAGGAGGACAAGTGCGGTGCGCATGGACCGTGGCCACCCGGACGCCAACATCAGGATTGCGGTGCTCAGACCGCGGAGGTGCCGGCCTCATCGGGGCCCAAATCAGAGGCGAGCCAGTGGGTGAGGCGAGCGGCGACAGCCGCTGCGGTGCCGAAACCCGCTTCGAGGTTGGCCCGGGTGCCCGCCATCGCCGTCATCGTCTCCATGGTGTCCGCAAGGTGCCAGAACGGATAGATGCCAAGGCCGGGGGTGGTGGGCACAGGTGCGGGGGCGAACGGGGCAGCGACGTACTCGAAGTCGCTGGAGAAGAATCCGGTCGGGATGGAGTGGGCAAAGAAGTTGGCGTAGTCGCTGCTGCCAAGGGCAATGCCGGTGTCGTAGCGCACCATATCGTTCGGGATTGCAAGTTCGGCTTTGGCCGCCTCGATGGGCTCACGCAGAACCAACGTGTTGGCGACGAAGACGATGGGGGCCTGAATGCCGGGCCAGTTGAGGCCAATCATGTCCAAGTCCACCACCCCAGCCACCGTCGCAGTGGGATAGGGCGTCGCACCGGTGAGAACCGCCTCCGCGAAAGCGCCCGAGCCTTCCAGGCCGCGCTCCTCGCCGTCGAAGGCGACGAAGACGAGGGTCAGCGGCATCGTCAGGTTGGCGTACGCTTGCGCAAGATGCACTGTCATCCAGGTGCCGGAGCCGTCGTCGTAGATGCCCTCGCTCAAGCTCTGGTCCACGCCCAGCGTCGTCGTCGTGTCGTAGTGGCCGGCGACCACGACCCAGCGGTCGCGGTCCAGTCCCCAGCGGATGCCGACGACGTTCTGCTGCTCGATGCCGTTGGTGAAATTGTGCAACCAGACCTCAAGCCCAGCCTTGCGGAAAGCGGACGCGATGGTGTCCCGCGCCGCGACGTGGTCGGGACCGTTGTTGGAGCGCACGTTGTGGGCGGCCGCGAAGGCCTCCAATCCGGCGACGAGCTTGACGCCATCCACAGCGGGAACGTTCGGGAGTTTGTAGGGCGGTGCGCTGGAGGCATCATTGGGGTTGGATTGCGCTTCCACCTCGGCGCCGTCGTCGGAGCCGTCGCCGTCGGAATCGCTCTCGTTCGGGTCGGTCCCCTCTTCTTGCTCGGTGCCGTCGTCCAGGCCGTCCCCGTCGCTGTCGCTCGCGTTCGGGTCGGTCCCTTCGTCCTGCTCAGTTCCGTCCTCGATTCCGTCGCCGTCGCTGTCGGCGTTGCTGGGATTGAGTTTTGCTCGGCGTTCTTCCTCGTCGGCCAAACCGTCGCGATCGGCGTCTGGCCCGCTCGCAAGGCATCCAGCCAGGATGAACATCGCAACGAGCCCAAACGCCACTCCGCGCACAACACGCCACGGTTCAGGCCAGGCTTCAGCTTTGCGGGCCGCTGCCCACGGTGAACGAGAAGCCAACGCGCTCCGACGATCCTGTGGCAACCAAGCCGCGCGGCAGCCGCCCCTCGCGCACATCGGCGAGCCGATAGACCGTGGGTTTGAGGTCACCCAGCCGCTCGAGCAATCCGCCGACGTGGCCGTCGCCCACCACGGCGACGACGTTCTTGGCTTCGGCGAGGACCTTGCGGATGCGCGTCGCCATGCGCTCGTCGCGCTCGGCGATGAGGATGCGGTGGAGCGTCGGGAATGTCCCCTTCAGCTCGCCAAGCACCAGGGCGGGATTCTCCTGGTAGCGCGCCAGCTCGGCCTCCACCTCCGCTTTGGCGTCGCGGCGCGGTTTGAGCGCTTTGAATGCGGAGCCGACTGCGAGTCCGACCGCGCGCAGCCGTTCACGCCAGGTAATCTCCTGGAGAGCGCGTCGCACCAGCCCGTCTGCGGCGTCGTCGATGAGGGCGACGCGGGCGCCCACCGCTTGTGCGCCCTGGAGGGACCCCAGCATCTCCGTGCCGACGCCGGCACCGTACGAGGCGGCAACCCCCTCCTGGAACGCGGCGAGCCGTTTGTACACGAAACCTTGCGGCGGCGGGAGGGTCTCACCGCGCGCCTTGGCAAGAAGGGCGTTGAGCCGACCTGCGTCCAACTCGAGACAGACGACGTCGGGCCGCATCGCCACCACCGCATCGCGCAGAATGTCCTGGATGGCAAAGACGTGGCCAGCGCCAATCAGCGTGAGCCGAGGCGGGGCGGGGCGCGTCGCCGCGGGAGGCGAGGGCGGCGCTGCACTTGGGGCGGTCGTGTCCACGCGACGGCGACGGACCCTTTGTTAAACAAGCTCGCCATGCGGGGGCCATGCGTCCGACCGTCTGGCTGAACTGCGCCGCAAGTCTCGATGGCAAGTTGGCGGCCCCCGACCGCTCGCCCATGGTGTTCAGCGACGATGCCGATTGGCACCGTGTCCATCGCATGCGCAGCGAAGTGGACGCCATCCTGGTCGGAGTCGGAACCATCCTCGCGGACAACCCGAGCCTCACCATCAAGGACGCCTTCGCCCCGGTGAGCCCGACGCGCCACCTGCTGCGCGTCATCCTCGACTCCAAAGGCCGGACCCCCAAGAACGCCCGCGCCGTGGACGGCTACAAACCAAGTCTCATTGTCACTGCACCAGGCGTGCAGGCCAAGTGGGCCAAGGCGCAGCACGCCACGGTCCCCCTCGGCGCCGACGGGCACCTCGACCTCGGCGCCCTCCTCAACCTGCTGTACGAACGCGGCGTCCGGAGGCTACTGGTAGAGGGAGGCAGCACCGTCCTGCGGTCTTTCTTGGACACCGACTATGTGGACCGCTGGACGCTCTACGTCGCCCCCGTCCTTGTTGGCGGAAACGGCCCGAGTTTGTTTGATGGGCGACCCTCGTCGATTGGTCGGCGTCTGCACGTCGAGAATGTCCAGGCTGCGGGCAAAGGGGCGCTCTGGACGTTCCGGCCGTAGGCCAAGCAGCCCGACCTTAGTCCAGGACCATCGCGTCGCTGTGGCCGCGCACGGTCTCGGCCCAGCCGATGGTTCCGTCCACGGCATCCACATCCACATGGCCGTTGCCGCCCCAGAGGCGCCACACGGGTCGGAGAACGACGCCAAGCGGCGTGATGCGCACCTGGTCGCGCGTCGGCTCCACTTTCTTGCGCTCGGAGTAGTAGAGGCTGTTGCGCGAGTCGTGCACGCGTTGCTCGACGACGCGGGTGTGCTTTTTGGCGACGAACTGCCACGCCAACTCCTGGGCGCGTTCCGGGGTGACGCGCACGACGCGCTCCGTGATGGCGTGACCGTGGCTTGCAGGAAGCCGTGTCGGGGCGTTCGGGTTGGTGAGGTCCGGGTCGGTGTCGCGCGCCGCCTTGTCGGAAGCGTTCACCTGGAACTGCCCCTCCAGCGTGTCGTAGGCGAGGGAGCCCTCCTTGAGCTGGTCCACCTCGTAGTCGAAGAGGTGCACCGGTTGCAGGATGAGTTCGACGCGCTCCACGCCGAAGAGCCGTTCCGCCACGCGCGCCTGGGCCTCTGGAACAAGGAGCCGCACCGGCATCATGGCGCGACCCATCGCAAACGGGGTGAAGGCGGGGGCGGCCGCGACGCGGGGCGCGACCGGAGCGTAAGGGACGGCTGGAGCAGGCTGCGCTGGAAGCGAGGCGAGGAGTGACCCGAACGGGCCGGTCGGTGCCGGCGGCGCGGTACGCGGCGGGGGCGGGGGAGGCGGCGGGAGCGGGCTCTCCGGTTCCAAGAACGCGGGCGGCATTGTGAACTGCTCAGGCTCGGCCGCAACTGGGACATCTGCCCGCTCGGCTGGCTCGTCCGGGTCGAGGGGGAGGACGACGGAGCCACCCACCGCATCGCTCAGGGCGAGTTCGCCAAGGAGTTGCGTGAGGGTGGCGCGGTCCCAGACGACGACGGGGCCGAAGTGGGGGCGACCGGTTCCGGCATGGGCGAGGATGCCGCGGTCGGCCCCCGCGTCGGTGACGGCGGCGGCAAACGCTTCGACCTGTTCCATTTCAAGGGTCGCCGATTCGATCGCGTCGAGGACGATGGCTTGGCCATCCCATTCGGCGAGAAGGGGGACGGCGTGGACCTGGCCGCTCTTGCCCTCCAATTCGGTGTCGAGGGAGATGGTCCAGCCGGCGCGCTCGAACGCCTGGGCCAACCGTTCGACCAGCTCGCGCATCGCCATCCCATCCGCCCATGCCGCCGCCCGGCTGATGAGGGTTGCCTTTTGCGCCCCCGCCGCAAAGGTGGAAAGCCGGCGCCGCCTCACGGGATTGTGCGGTCGCAATTCGAGGGGGCGGCACGGGCGTTGGCGGAGGCCGCACGGCGTCCACTGCCGTTTGCTCCACGCTACGAGCCGCTCGCGGCCCGACCGCCCGGCCCGACCCTCGCCGTGGACGGTTCGTCGGCGGTGTTGGTGGACAACGGCGCCATCTGGGTGGTCGCACACCGCGCTCTCCTCATCGATTGGCCGGGACCCCGCCCCATCGAGGTCCCTGCCACCATCACCGCGACCACTCCAAACGATGCGGAGGGCCTCCTCCGTGCGCGTTATTCAGACGGGTACGGCTTGGAGACACCGCGCGCGCGCACCGCAGAGCAGTTCGCCGACGCTCTGCGCAGCCTCCTGGAATGGGAGTGTTCGCTTGCGGCCATCAGCCGAGCCGGTCGGGGTGGTCTCGTTCTTGTGGATGGCGCTCTGCGTGACCTGCCCGAGGGACCACAACGGATGGCGAACCGACTCTTCGAAGAAGCGGCCAAGGCGGGTGTTGATCTCATCGCGGTCGCCAAACGCAGCGGCATCGGGTCTGGAATGCCCCTCGTTGCAGCGCTTGGCCGCGATGGACCGCAAAGCGCGTGGGCGGTCGCCGTCCCGGATCGCGAAGGGACTTGGGTGGCACGGCTGCACGGGTCGGCGCCCTGCCCGTTCCGAGTCGATGCCCCTTCGCTCGACGCCATCGGGCGACTTCTCCCACTCTCGAACGACGCCGTCTATTGCGGCTATCCCTACCCATTGGCGCTCGCCCACAACCAGGTCGCCTTGACGGCAAGCCGGGTTGCGGACCTGCAAGCCGGATTGGCGACCGAAGTGCGGCGCCAAGCGGGACCCGAAGCGGCGCGTTTGCTGGGCGACTTCCACGACACGCTCGACCGCAACGCTCCCGGTTGACCCGCAGAGGCCGCTACGACCGGAGGGCGGCGAGTTCTTCGAGCGCACGCGTCACGTGCGTGACCGGATTGAGCCCGCTGTGCGCCAACTGAATCACGCCGTGCGCGTCGATGAGGAAGGTTGTGCGCCGCACCGCGAGCGACGTTTTCCCGAACAGAGAGGTCCAGAAAATGCCGTACAGATCGTGAATGCGGCCGTCCGGGTCGGAGAGCAGCTTGAACGGAAGCTGGTGCCGGTCGCGGAACTCACAGTGGCTCTCCATCGAGTCGAGGCTGACGCCAAGCACAACGGCGCCGACCTCGGTGAGCCCCGCATGTTCGTCCCGGAACGATTTCGCTTGGATGGTGCAACCGGGCGTGCGGTCCTTCGGATAGAAGTAGAGCACGACGGGGCGGCCGCGATAGGAGGAGAGTCGAACCTCGTTGCCGTCGGCGTCCTTGAGGACAAAATCCGGGGCGGCATCTCCAACCTTGGGCATGATCTGCCGACGCACGGCCTGCGCCATAGCCTTTGTCGGTGTTGCTCAACGGACGGGAAGCTGGAGCTGTTGCTCTGTGATGCCGTCGATGGCGTCCATCAGGTGGACTTGCAAAAGAGGGCCGGTCGGTTCCAGGCGGTGCTGCCGCGCCCAATCGCGCAGAGCGGTTCGAGCCTCTGCGAGGTCGGCCTCCGGCCCTTCGTAGTCGAGCACGGCGAAACGACCGGCGGGGATGCGCTCGATTTTGCAGAGTTCGTCGCCGTCGAAGCCCGCGTGGGTCTGCACGAGGGCGTCCACGACGCGGTCGCCGACCGGCCTCTCGAGCCAACGCAGGATGGAGGGGCCGCCCACCAGTTCTTGCAAGATCATGTGGCGGTAGAGCGGCCGTCGTGTCTCATCGATGGCGGCCGGGTCGCCGTGGTGGGCGACGACGCAGACCCAGCGCTCTTTGAGTTCGGCAACGCGGGCCTCCACGCGGCTCCGACGGAGTCGGCCGCTTGAAGGCTTCTACAGCAGCTCTTTCGCGTCGGCGAGGAGGGCGTCGGCGTGCTCTTCGGGCTTCACCTTGGGGTACACTTTGGCGACCTTGCCGTCGGCGCCGACCAGGTAGGTCATGCGCTGGATGCCCATGTATTTCTTGCCGTACATCGACTTCTCAACCCAGGCGCCAAGCTTCGTGAGCCCCGCCTCGTCGGCGGTGAGGAGCGGGAAGGGGAGGTCGAACTTGGCGATGAACTTCTGGTGCGACTTGGCGTCGTCGGCACTGACGCCGTACACGGCGATTCCCGCCTTCTTGAAGGCGGCCCAGTTGTCGCGGATGCCGCACGCTTGCTTCGTGCAGCCAGGCGTGTCGTCGCGCGGGTAGAAGTAGAGCGCGAACGGCGCCTTCAGGTCCGACGTTTTCACCGACTTGCCGTCTTGGTCCTTCATCGTGACGGCGGGGAGCTTCTTGCCTTCCATGGCCGCCGCATTCTGGGCTCGGCGTTTTCAACCTTGGGCTGCGGGTGTGCCGGGCCGAAGTTTGTAGTAGCAGACGGTGCCCCAGACGATGAGGTTGACCGTCTGCGCGACGGCGAAGACCCTCTGGCCTATGTGGATTTGGTACGGCAACGTGAGCGCCGACGAGACGAGGACAAGGACCAGGAAGCCGAGGCTCAGGTCGTCGGCGCGCTTCGTCTTCACCGTCTTGACAAGCTGCGGCATGAGGCAGAGGATGAAGCCGAGGGAGCCGGCGATGATGAGGAGCTCCCAAGGGTCGAACGCCATGGCGGTTCGAGCGGGCCGGGGGACTTAAGCCCCAAGCCGAAGGTGGCGCTGCGTGGAGAGTCTGGACGCAACCGGCGATGGCCGGCGCTTCGAGCGGCACGCCTTTGTCTGCACAAGCGACGATTCGTGCGGCAAGCTCGGAGGGGCCGCCCTGCAGAGCCAGCTCAAAGCGCTGCTGAAAGTTTCGGGGCGCAAGGAGAGCTTGCGCGTCAACAAGTCGGGCTGCCTTGGCCAGTGCGGCCACGGCCCGATGATGGTGGTCTATCCTGAGGGCGTCTGGTACAGTCACCTCGATGCCGCCGGCGCCGAACGGGTCTGGCGCGAACATTTGGTGGGCGGCCGTCCGGTCGAAGAACTGCGTTATCGCACCTCGGCGGCGGGGACCAACGTCGTCTCCAATGCCGAGGGCGGCCTGGATGGACGGCCTGCCGAACGGGGACCGCAGTCGAGCCCGTGCAGCCGCTGCCCGACCTGAGCCTCACTCCAGGTAGCGCAGCGCCTCGGCGGGAGCCACCTTGCCAGTCCGTCCAATCGGTGCCCAGCAGGCGGCGATGGCGACGACGTAGCTCACCAGGACGAGGAGGCCCAGCTCACTCCAAGGCACGACATAAGGGAAGTTGCGCTCCCGGATGATGGCAAACCAGAGCCCAAAGGTGACGAGGATGGAGGTCGCGATGCCCACCGCAGAACCGAGCAGGACGGTGAATGTGACCTCGGTGAAGAAGACGCGGCGCACCTGGCGGCTGGTGTATCCGAGCGCGCGCAGCATGCCAATCTCCTGCCTGCGCTCCAGGACGCTGCGGCTCGTGATGATGCCAAGCGACAGGACGCCGACGAGGAGGCTGAGCCCGAGGAAGAGCTTCATCGCGCCCAAGACTTGGCGGAAGCTCGCCTGCTCCTCCAGCACTTCCACTTCGGTCGCCTTGGCGTCGAGACCGACGTCGCGGTAGTTGGACTCCAGCAGACGGGCCGCCGCTTCGGCGTCGGAGCCCTCGCTCAGTTTGAACAAGTAGACGGTCGCGGTGGCGGGGAACAACTCCTCGACGCGGTCGCGGGGCAGGAAGATGCCGGGGTAGTGCACCTGCTCCTGGATGCCCGCGATGGTGAAACGCACGGGGTCGTCGCCAAGGTTGATCTCCAGGGTCTCGCCGACGCGGTGGCTCTGTGCTTGTCCCTGCGCGTTCGTGCTGTAGAGGTAGCTCACGATGACGCGGTCGTCGCGCGCCAAAACATCGCGATACACGGCCTGGTCGTCGGTGTACTCCGGCAACCGCTCGATGAGCCCGAACTCCTGGACTTCGGCAAACGACGCGTCGTAGCCGTACACGATGTGACGGAATTCGCGGAATGTCCCAGTCTGCCCGCCGGAGACCGTGATGAAACCGCGGTCCTCGCTGCGGAACGCAGGAAGCTCCCATCGGCCGGCAAGAAGTCCGGCGGGAATCAGGCCGCGGTCGTACGGAGCCAAGTCGGGCACCGTGAGGGTGCTGACCGCCTCCACATCGAATCCACCGGATTGGCGGCTCGGGTCGGCCTGGAAGAGGGCGCCGAAGATGCTGAAGAAGCCGATGGAGAGGATGACGACGCTGAACATGGCGAGCGTCATCCCGGTGCGGAATTTCTTGTGCAACGGGTAGCTCATGGCGGGCAGAGCAATGGCGCGCAGCGGCCGGATGCCTGAGAGGAGGCGAGAAAGAAGTCGCGGCACCGCCTCGATGTGCACCACGATGATGACGATGGCGAGCGTGAGGAGGACGCCGCGCAGCGGGCCGACAATTTGCGTCTCGGTCGGATTGTTGTAGCGTCCGATGACGAAGTAGGTCACCGCATAGTAGAGGGCCAAGGCGCCTGCGAGGAGAGGGTAGAGGGTTCGCCGCTTGGCGAACGGGCGCAGGAGAAGGCTGAGGCCGAGGACGCCGACAAGGGGGCCAAACACCTGCAGCGAGAATGTGTAGTTCGGGAAGAGCGCCGTGGTGATGGGGTTGGGGATCCAGCCCAAGCCGCCAGCGAGGAAGCCGACAATGGTCAGCGGCAGGCCGAGGGTAATGCTGAGCGGGCCAGCGCCCGCCACATCGGGCTCCTCGATGCGCCGCACGGCGCGCACGATGTTGAGTCCTGCCTGCCGCCGCGCCGCGCCGTACACGGTGAGGAACGTCAGCAGCGCCCCCGCTGCGAAGGAGCCGAGAAGAGCTTGAACGCTGGGGCGGTAGGTGATGGGTGGGAAACTCAAGTCGGTGCTGATGCGGGCGATGATGCTGTTCATCACCTCAATCATGACGTAGGCGAGACCGAGCCCCAGGAGCGAGCCGAGGAAGGCCGCGACGACGGCATAGAGAGCGCCTTCGAAAAGACTGAGACGCACCAGGTCGCGCTGCGTCAAGCCGACGGCGCGCGCCATGCCGAGTTCGCTGCGCCGTTCCTGCGCCAGCATGGTGAAGATGTTCAGGATGAGCAACAGGCCGGTCAAGATGCTGAGCGTCCCTGCGAAGAGGAGAAGGTTGGTGAGCGTCTCGCCGGTGCGGTCGGCGACGGCGAGGAACTCCTGCTTGAGCGGCTTGGTCTCGAGGGCCTGGACGCTTGGCAGCTCGGCGTAGGTCGCCTTGACGCGTTCCAAGGTCGCATTCAGAAGCAGCACCGCTTCGTCGCTGCCTGCCTCTCCCGTCTCCTCGTTGCCGGGGTTGCTGAACTTGATGAAGTTGACCTCGCCCTCACGCTCGAAGAGACGCTGTGCTTCGTCGATGGGGATGAAGAGGGCGTCGCGGAAATCGAAGAGGGAGCCGCGCCCACCCGTGGTGATGGCGACCACTTCCAAGGCCTCGGTGGCGCGCGCTCCAAACGGGTTGAGCGGGCCAAGCTCGTCCCGGAATTCGTCGAGCTGGCCCTGCAGGGCGCGTGCCCGTTCTTGCAACAGCGCAAGGTCGTACACGGGGTAGGCGACGACGGCGACGCCGACATACTCCACCTGGATGGTG
Organism: Thermoplasmatota archaeon; assembly: GCA_038046785.1. Taxonomy (GTDB): domain Archaea; phylum Thermoplasmatota; class E2; order JACPAO01; family JAHFTW01; genus JAHFTW01. The sequence continues at coordinate 120,815 of JBBSVM010000002.1, read as the reverse complement.
CCGGAGGCCGCCACCTCGACGGTCCAGGCTCCCACCTGGAGCGTTGCGTCGGGAGCGCTTGTGATGTTGAGCAGAAGGGGAACTTCACCCGGCTCGCCGGCAGCCGTCGTCACGGTTCCGTCGGGCGCGACGACGCGCACACGCAGCGCCACCGTGGGGGGAAGCTGATCGGCGATGGCGGGATTGGTTCCGAGTGCCACGACGAAGGCGCTTGCTCCCGCTTCGACGGCAATTTCGTGGCTCGAGGTCACCGCTGGAATCGTGGCGAGGCCGGGGATGCCAAGCGGTGCAAGGTCCACGGAGCCGACGACGGTGCCGTTGGTCCAGGTGATGCGGGGAAGAAGCGGGTCCACCGGAGGCACATAACTCAACGTGAGCCGCTCGTTGCCCGCAAGGCCGAGCTCGTCGGCGAGGTGGCGCGTGGCGATGGCTTGTCCCGGGCGCAGCGTGCGGCCATCGGTCGTGCGGCCATCGCCAAGCTCGTAGTCGCCGAATGCGGCGTCCGCCTCCAGTTCGTAGCCGATGACGGCAACGTTGGGTTGGAACAGCCCGGTGGCCGGATCTTCGAGAGCACCTTGCCAGATGACATGGCGTGCCACCCCATCGAAGTTTCTCTGAATGGCGGCGTCGTTGGCGAAGGCGTCTGCCACCGCCTCCGGGAAATAGGGGTAGCCTTGGATGGCGACCGACTCATCCACCGCCCCGAGTGACTGGTAGACGTAGCCGCGGATGGCGTAGCTCGCGGAGTCCCCTGCAACGAGGGCGGAACTGATGATGGCGGTCCCAATCAGGAGCCCCGCGATGACGGTGAACGACTGCTTGGGCCGCCGCGCCGCGTTGCGGATGGCCATGCGCCAGAGAATGGGGCGCCGCACCGCAGCGACCGCGACGACGAGCGTGGCAGCGAGGGCACCCACGAGGAGCAGAAGGAGGACGAGGTCCATGTCAGCGCGCCTTCGCCAGGTTGAGGCTGCGCCCTTCGCCCGCTTCGACGCCGCGCACCAGGCCGGACTCCATGTGGATGATGCGGTGGCAGCTCTTCGCAATGGCGGGGTCGTGCGTCACCAGCACGTAGGTCTGCCCCAGCGTCTCGTTGAGTTCATGCAGAAGGTCGAGGACTTCCTGGCCGTTGCGGGTGTCGAGGTTCCCGGTCGGCTCGTCGGCCCAGACGATGGCGGGCTCGTTGACGAGGCTGCGCGCCACCGTGACGCGCTGCTGCTGGCCACCCGACAGCTCACGCGGCTTGTGGTCGAGGAACTGGCCGAGGCCGACGCGTTCGAGGGATGCGGTCGAGCGTTTGCGCGCCTCCTTCGGGGCGACGCCGGAGACCAGGAGCGGCAGCTCGACGTTCTCGAGCGCAGTGAGAACGGGAAGGAGATTGAAGGATTGGAAGACGAACCCCATGCGCCGGCTGCGCAGGCGGGTGCGTTCGAGGTCGGAAAGCCCCGCAAGGTCGCGCCCTTCCAACATGATCTGGCCGCGGCTCACGTCGTCCAGCCCCGAGAGGCAGTTGAGGAGGGTGGTTTTGCCGCAGCCGCTTGGGCCCATGATGGCGACCATCTCGCCGCGCCGGACGTCAAGGTCCACGCCGCGCAGCGCCTCGACGCGCAGGCGACCCGACTCATACACCTTCCAGAGACCGCGCGCCTGGACAATCGGTTCCGCCATGGGGGGCTCGACCGTTTCCATCCCTTAACGGCTTGTGTCAGGGCGCCACGCCGCAGGCAACGCGGCGGCGACGCATGACGCGCAAGCCAACGATTCCTGCCACCGCGGCGAGCGCACCAAACACCAACAGGCCTTGCCAGGTGAGAAGGAGACCAAGCCCGATGCCGCCCAGACTCACGAGGAAGGCGGCGGTGCAGGGCAGACAAGCAAGCCCAAAGGCAAGCCAGAACCGCTCGCCGCGCGTCGCCTCCGTTTCGTCCACGACCCAACGTGGCAGGCCAACCGCATCAGCGTTGCGGTGGGGGAACGATGCGCTCTGCGTCGCGTTGGGCCGTCGCCATGACGCGGGCCGCATCCATCGTCTCGAATCGGCCCTCCGCCATGAGCACCTTGCCGGCGACGACGGTGGCGCTGACGTCGCGACCCGAGGCCGCATAGACGAGATGGCTCACCGCGTCGTGGCGCGGCACCAGGTGTGGGCGGCGGAAATCCACCATGATGAGGTCGGCGGTGGCGCCCGCCTCGATGCGGCCCAAATCGGGGCGGTGGAGAGCGTCGGCGCCGTCGCGGGTCGCCATGTCGAGGACGCGCTGAGCGGGAAGAACGGTGGCGTCCCAACGATGGTTCTTCTGCACCAACGCGGCGAACTTCATGGTCTGCCAGAGGTCGAGCGTGTTGTTGCTGGCTGCGCCATCGGTACCGAGGCCGACCTTCACACCGGCCGCTTGGAGCTCAGGCACCGGGGCGACGCCGCCGGTGGCAAGTTTCAGGTTCGAAACGGGGCAGTGGGCGACGCTGGCGCCGGCCGCACCGATGGTGCGCGTCTCCTCCTTCGTGACCCAACCGCAGTGCGCAAGAACGGCGCGGTCACTCAAGGCACCAAGGTGCTCCAACTGCCCGACGGGGCGGCGGCCGCTTGCTTTCTGGACATCGTACACCTCGTTGCGCGTCTCGGAACAGTGCGTGTGCAGCGGCACGCCATGTTCGCGGCTGATGCGCGCCGACTCGGAGTAGGTCGCATCGTTGCAGGTGTAGGTGCCGTGCGGCGCCGGGCAGGGCGTCACAAGCGCGTCGCCCTTGGCGGACTTGACGAACCGTTCGATGGCGGCGAGTTTCTTGTTTGGCTCTCCCGCCAGGGTCTGGCCCACATCCACCATGCCCTCGCCGAGCCATGCGCGAACGCCGGCGGCGCGGCAGGCTGGAGCAAGAACCTCCTCCTCCATCCAGTACATGTCGAGGAACGATGTGGTGCCCGACGCGATGAGTTCCAATAGCCCGAGCTCGGCGCCCGCTTTCATCGCGGCGGCGTCGATGCGCGCCTCGGCGGGCCAGATGCGTGTCTGCAGCCAAGGCTCGAGCGCCAAATCGTCCCCAAAGCCGCGCAACAGGGTCATCGGCAGGTGCGTGTGGAGGTTCACGAGGCCCGGCAGGACGACCTGACCGGTGCCATCGAGGGTGCGGTCCGCTTCCTTCCGCCCAGCGATGGCGCCGACGTGCGTGATGCGGCCCTCTTCGACGAACAGGTCGCCCTCGACAACGCGGCGACGTTCGTCTTGCGTGACGATGGTCGCATTGCGGATGCGGAGGGTGCTCATGCCGCCTCGATGGCTCCGGGCCGGTGCGTGCCGGATGAGGTCACGTCGGCCGTGATGGTGGTGCCTTCGAGCTCCCAGCTCCAGCGCTTGGCCTTGCCAAACGTGACGCTGCGTGCGCGCACCTCCGCTTTGAGGATGTGCAGGAACGACGTGAGTTTCGCTTCCTCTTCGGGGCCGCACGACAGGACAACGTCCACCTCCTGCGCGAGGTCGAGGTCGAGCTCTTTGCGCGCCTCCTGAACGCGCCGGATGACTTCGCGCACCAGCGCCTCAGCCATCAGTTTCGCGTCGCGCTCGACATGGAGCGCCAACGTGACGCTTCCCACCTGCGTCGTCGCCCATCCGGGGCGATCCTTTTCCTCGAAAGAAAAATGCTCCGCCAAGAGCGCGTGCTCCTGTCCCTCGATGCTGACGCCGATGGTGCCGCCGTTTTGTGTCGCAGCGTATGCGCGGTCGCCGTCGAGTGCCTCGATGGCGTCGGCGATGGGGCCCGCGAGCCGCTTGAACGCCTTGCCAAGTGTTGCCCGGTTGGGCTTGGAGAACACCTGCTTGAGGAGCCTCGTGTCGTGCGCCGACTCCAGCGCCTTGACATTGATTTCGTCTTGCAAGATGGCTGCGAAGCGACCCAAAGCGGTTCCAACGAGGACGGCGCGGCCAAGCGGGTGGCGCGTCGGGATGTTGACCTTGCTGCGCAGCGCGCGCGCCGCCTCGGCAAGCTCGCGCAGTTGAGCCATCTCGCGCTCGAGCGCCTCTTCGCGGGGGCCCGCTTCGGGCCAGCGCGCGAGGTGGACGGAGTCCGGGTCGCTTGCGGTGCGCACGTGCGCCCAGATGGATTCCACCATGAAGGGAGCAAACGGCGCGACGAGACGGCAGACGGTGTGGAGCGCGGTCCAGAGCGCGCTGTGGGCGGACTGTTTGTCCTTGGAGGAGGCTTCGGCCCAGAACCGGTCGCGGCTGCGGCGCACCCACCAATTCGACAAGTCGTCGATGACGAACGACTCGATGGCGCGCGTCGCCTTGTGCAGGTGGAGGCGGTCGGCCTCGAAGCGCGCCTCGGCGACGGTGGCATGGAGGCGACTGAGAAGCCAGCGGTCAAGGTCGGTCCAGTCGCGTTGCGGGATGGCTTTCGCCGGGGTCCAGTGGTCGAGAACTGCGTACTGCTGCCAGAAGAGTGCGGTGTTCCAGAGCGTTCCGAAGAACTTCCCAAACGTGTCGCGCACCGCGTCTTCGTAGAAGCGCTTGTCCTGCCAGGGCGCGGTGGCGGAGAGCAGGTACCAGCGTGTCGCGTCGGCGCCCTGGTTGGCGAAGACGGTGTCCGGGCTGGTGTAGTTCTTCTTCGACTTGCTCATCTTCTGGCCGTCCTCGGCAAGGATGAGTCCGCCGACAAGGCAGTTCTTGAACGCGGGGCCCTGGAAGAGGCCGGCCGCCTTCGCGTCGGGGGCCTGCCCGAGTGCGGTGGCGGAGGCGAGCAGACTGTAGAACCAGCCGCGCGTCTGGTCAAGGCCTTCGGTGATAAAGTCCACCGGCCACTGGTCGCGCAGGTTCTTGTTGTCGAGGCCGAGCGCTTGCCACTGCGCGTACTGCGCCGCGCCCGAATCAAACCAGACGTCGATGACGTAGGGCTCGCGCACCGCCGTCTTCTTGCCCTTGCAGTGCGGGCAGTCGATGGGCTGGTCGACGTAGGGGCGGTGCAGCTCGGGGACGGTGATGCCGTGCGAGGCGAGTTCAGATTTGGAACCGATGCAGGTCTGTTTTTTGCACGCCGTGCAGACCCAGACGGGAAGCGGCGTGCCCCAGAAACGGCTGCGGCTGAACGCCCAGTCCTTGACGTTGCGCAGCCAGTCCCCCATGCGGCCATCCTTGATGGTGTCGGGCACCCAGTTGACCGCCTGGTTGTTGGCAAGCAGCTGCTCGCGCAGCGTGCTCATGCGAATGTACCAGGAGTCCATCGCGTAGTAGAGCAGCGGGTGGCCGGTGCGCCAGCAGTGCGGGTAGCTGTGCTCGTAGGACTCGGTGCGGTAGAGAGAGTTGCCAGCCTGCAGGTGGGCGAAGATGGCAGCCTCCGTCTCTGGAGCCTTGACGGGCGTTCCGCCGACGGCGGGGACGCGGGCGAGGAAGAGGCCGTCCAGGCCCACCGTGTGCTGGGCGGGGAGACCTTCCTTCATGCCGAGTTGGTAGTCCTCTTCACCGTACATGACGGCGGTGTGGACGACGCCGGTGCCATCCTCGGTGGTGACGAAGTCGGCGGCGACGACCTGGAACGATTTGGCGGCCTTGGAGGCGTCCACAGCGCCAGCAAAAAGCGGAGTGTAGCGCGAGCCGACGAGGTCGCGCCCCTTGAGTTCAGCAACGACGACCGATTCGTTGCGCAGCGCCTTCTTCTGCAGCGCCTTGGCGACGATGAGCAGGTCGCCCTCCTTCGCGTTGGCCTTGTCGCTCGCCTTGGCGACCTTGACTTTCACGTAGTCGATGTCGGCGCCGACGGCGAGGGCGACGTTGCCAGGCAGCGTCCAGGGCGTCGTCGTCCAGCTCAGGATGCTGGCGCCCGCGTGCGGGCCGGAGGTGAAGTGGAACTTGGCGAAAACGCTGGTGTCCACGACGTCCTTGTAGCCAAGCGCCACCTCGTGGCTGGAATAGCTCGTGCCGGTCTGCGGGCAGTAGGGGACCACTTTGTGGGCCTTGGCGAGGAGCCCCTGGTCGAAGAGCCGCTTGAGGCTCCACCAGACCGACTCGATGTAGCGGTCCTCCATGGTGACGTAGGGGTCGTCGTAGTCGAGCCAGTGGCCGACGCGCTCCGTCATCGCTTCCCAGTTCTTCTTGTAACGGAACACCGAGTCGCGGCACTTGGCGTTGAACTTGTCAAGGCCGTACGCGAGGACTTGGTCCACGTGTTCGATGCCGAGCTCTTTCTGAACCTCGATTTCGACCGGCAGGCCGTGGCAGTCCCAGCCCGCCTTGCGCGGCACCCACTTGCCCTGCATCGCCTGGTAGCGGCACACCGAATCCTTCAGTGTCCGGGTCAGGACGTGGCCGGGGTGGGGCAGGCCGTTGGCCGTGGGGGGGCCTTCGAGGAAGATGAAGCGGCTCTTCGGGTCACCGCCCGCAGCGTCGTAGGCGGCGCGGCCGGCCTCAACTTGGCGCTCGAAGGTGCGCCCCGTTTTCCATGCGGCGAGAACCCGGCGCTCCATCTCGTCCGGGACGTACTTCTTGGGCAGGGGAAGCGCGTCCGGTCGCATGGCACGCCTTCCACGGGCAGGGAGTTGAAAAGCAGAAGGGAAAACGAGAGAGAAGGAAGGGAGAAGGAGAGGAAGAGGGGAACGGCCAGAAGCTTAGGCCTTGCGGCGGGCGACGACGCCAGCGAGGGCGAGGAGGCCGAGGACCAGGAGAGGTCCGGCGCCGGGAGCGCCAGCGGAGCCGACGGTGATGACACTCGACAGGACGCGCGATCCGTCGAGGACGGCCGCCGAGTTGGTGCCGCTTGCGGTGTGGTCGGAGAGGACCAGTTCAGCGGAGACCTTGTCGCCCGCCTTGAGGTCCTTGAAGGTGAAGGACTTCGAGGTGGTGGCGTAGTCGCCGGGGGCCGCCTTGTCGTTGATGAGGTAGTGGATGTGCCCCTCGCCCTTCTTGTGCTTCTCCGTCGCGGTGTTGAAGTCAACGAGCTTGAAATTGTCGCTGACGTTGACGGTCATGGTGTACTCGCCGGCTTTTGCGTCGCCGCTCGAGACGGTGACGCTGTGGGCGGCCTGCGCGGCCGGGATGAGGACCAGGACGGCAACAGCCGCCAGGCCAAGGGTAGTCAGTTTGTTCATGGGATTCACCTGCCAGGTGTCCTGGCAAATCGTTTGACAACGACCAAACGATAAAAAGGGTGCGCTACGGGACAGCCCAATGCAAAACAGACCCCAAACTTGTCTCAAACAACGGTGATGGTTCCCTTCATCGCCTGGCTCTCATGAATCTTGCAAACGTAGCTGTACGTGCCCGCCGCCGTGAAAGCGTAGGTGAATGTGTCGTCCTTCGCCATCTTCTTGCCTGCCGCGTCGGAGCTGAACGTGGCGCCGTTCACGCCGTTGACGTCATGCGGCACCTGCTCGTTGTTGGTCCAGGTCACCGAGGCGCCGACGGGCACTTGGGCGTTGGCGGGGAAGAACCGGTTGGCATTCATCGCAATGTCGTAGCCGCCGTCGGCGCCGGGCTGCAGCACGGTGGGCGCGGAGGGGGCCGAAGCGCAGCCGGCAAGGAGGGCGACCAGGAGTCCAATGGCAAGAAGACGCTGCACGGCTTCGCCGACAAGGGGGCCGGAGAAATCCTTTGCGACGCGGGCGTTCAGGCGACGCGGGTCTGGCTTTGCTCCCGCGTGAACTGCAGCAAGTAGTAGCGGCCGCCAGCGCCGTTGCCAGTGGTCCCAGAGTTCTTCCAGCCGACGAACGACTGCCCGTTCACGACCGCGCCCGTCGAGCCGCCGACGCTGCGGTTGAGGTAGGTGACGCCGGACTGGATGGTTGCGAAGAAGCGCTCGGCCTCCGTCTCGTCCTCGGTGAAGCAGCCGGCAGTGAGGCCGTACTCCACCGCGTTCGCCTCAGCGATGCCGGCGTCGAAGGAGTCCACTTCGAGAATGGCGGCAAACGGCATGAAGAACTCCTCGCGGAAGACGCGGTGGTCGGCGGGAAGGCCTGTCACGAGGGTGGGGCGCAAGTAGTGGCCCTTGAGCAGTGCACCGTTTGCGTCCCGTTTGGGTGCGGTGCCGCCGGTGAGAACCTTGCCGCCGTCGCCCTTGACAACCTCGACCAGCTCCTCCATGAGGCGCAGCTTGTCGGCGCCAATCGTGGGGCCCATGTAGGACTCCTTCGCCCAGGGGAGGCCGACGCGGGCCGCCTCGGTGAGCTTGACGAGCCGCTCCTTGAACTCACGCGCGACCTTCTTGTGCACGTAGATGCGGCTGCAAGCGCTGCACTTCTGACCCTGGAACCCGAACGCGCTGCGGAACGCTCCCTGCACCGCCTTGTCCAGATCCGCCTTTGCGGAGACGACGATGCTGTTCTTGCCGCCCATCTCTGCGATGAGCGGCTTGGGCCGTCCCTGCGCGGCCATGGTGCGCCACGCTTCCATGCCGACCCGCTTTGAGCCGGTGAACACCAGGCCGTCCATGTCCGGGTTCTCCAGCAACTCGGTGCTGACGGCGTGGTCGGCGCCGGTGAGGAAGTGCAGGGCGCCGTCGGGGATGCCTGCCTTCTTGAGCAGGCTGAACACCCACCAGCCGGAGAGGACGCCCTTGCCGGAGGGCTTGAGGATGGCGGTGTTGCCGGTGACGAGGGCGGCCGCCGCCATCCCGGTCGTGATGGCGATGGGGAAGTTGAAGGGGCAGATGACCGCGAAGACGCCCCACGGCTTGCGCACGCTGCGGCACGACTCGTTGGGGAACGGCTTGCCCATCGCGACATCGAAGCCGTTCATCTCGCGCATCGTGAGCGCGTAGTAGCGCAGGAAATCGATGGCCTCGTCGACGTCGATGGAGGCCTCGTAGCGTGTCTTGCCCGCCTCGAGCGACATGACGGCGCAGAGCTTGTAGAACTCCTTCACGTACAGGTCGGCGGCGCGGTCGAGGATGTCGGCCCGCTTTGCCCACGGCGTCGCCGACCAGGCGGCGAGTCCCTGCTTGGCGGCGGCGATGGCGTCACGGGCGTGCGAACGGTCGCCGGCGGCCCAGGAACCGGTGGCCAGCCGCGTGTCGGCGGGGCTCACCGTGGTGAACGACTCCTTGGTCGCCACGTTGCGGCCGCCGATGACGAGCGGATGGAGGTTGCCCTTCGGCTTGGAGAGGCCGTTGCGCAGCCAGGCGACCGCCGCCTCGAACGAACGGTCGAACGTCGCCATCGTCCCCGCCTGGTTGTGGTGCCACCAGGTGTTCTGGTTGCGGAACCCATTCAGGCGCGTCTCGAGAAACGCGGCGGCCGTCGTTCCATTCGCCTTCGCTGCGCTGGCAGGCCGCGCCGCCTTCTTGGCTGCGCTCTTGCTCGCCGGCTTGGCGGTGCGGGAACGTTTGGCGGCGGGCTTCGGCATGAACGGGCCACTCAACGGCCCGATTTGGGGTTGGCGGCAGGAAAAAGTACCTGGAGGGCCAATCCTTGGGCCATGAAGTCGGTCGAGGCGCAGCTCTCCATCTACGCCAGCTATCACCGCGACGGCACGAACAAGGCGATTCACGCCCTCTTCGTCCCGCTCATCACCTGGAGCGCCATGGGCCTTCTCTCCTTCCCCATTTTGTCGCCCATGATCGGGCTCCAACCGACGCCGGCCCTGCTCATCAGCGCCGCCTTGCTTGCCTACTACCTCGCCCTCGACTTTACCCTCGGCGTCGTCCTCACCATCGCCTTCACGGTGCTTCTTGCCACCGCCGCCCAGATCCACACTGCAGTCCCCACGTTCGCCTACCCGTTCTTCGCCGTCGTCTTCGCGGTGAGCTGGGTGGCGCAGATTCTCGGCCACAGCGTCTGGGAGAAACGCAAGCCGGCGCTCGTGGACAACCTGTTCCAGATTCTCATCGCGCCGCTCTTCGTGGCCGCCGAACTGCTCTTCGCGCTCGGCTTGCGGCGCGACCTGCACGCCAAAATCAAGGAGGGGCTCCAGGCCCACCTGAGCGCATGAGCTACGTTCCCCTTCCCGCCAGCCAGCGCAGCGACAAGCGCCCGCAAAAAGCGAAGCAGGGGGGGCCCATCGCAAACCGTCGCCTGCATGTCGGCCGTTTCGAGACCACGCCTTTGGGCGCCGTGCTGCTTGGCTTTGCCCTGCTCGCCGCCATCAGCCTCGCCGTCTCCTTCTTCACGCGCAACTTTGGCGCCTTGATCTTCTGGACGCTTGTCGAAGTGGCGGCCGCGTTCGGATTCTTCTTCGATCGCAACCGGAACCGCGAGCATTCGAAACCGGCCCCATCGCATCACACGTTTCGACCTCCAGGACGCTGACGTCGGGCGCAAGGCGCGGCCGAAACGCAAAGGCGTCTTGGCCGAAGAGGGGCACGCCCATCCGCGTTCCACCTTGCCTGCTGCGCAGCCGAAGCATCCCTCGCGCTGTGCGCTCGGCAACGCGGAGGCAAGCCTCTGTTCACGTTGTTGGTTAGAAGCCCCCCTCCGCGTTGAGCTTCATGTCACGAGTGGGTATCAGGCCCTCAGCCTGGGATAACCTCGTCATCGGGGGGCAAGGGTGCGAGTCGCCAAGGTGCGATAACGTTGCCGCGCACGTTTTCCCCTTGCTTCAGCGCCGGCAGAGAGCGTCGCGAACGCTCTCCTCGCGACCGCGTCGAGCCTGAATGGCTTCTGCGCCGTGCGATGTGCTCTCTGCGCAGAAATTGCGCGCGCAGAGCGAAGTTTTCTGCGCGATTTTTGCGTCCTTTCGACGCGAAAGCAACGTGCATTTCATCTGCGCGATTGATTCCGACACCCTTATTGAACAGAGAATCAGTTGGGAGTCCGGGGGTGACTGCACTCATGGCTGCGAAGAAGACCGCCAAGAAAACCTCGAAGAAGGTGGCGAAGAAGACGACCAAAAAGGCGTCCAAGAAGAAGTAGGACGCCCCTTCAGTTTCAGTCCTCCTCCCCCTTCCTCTCCTGTTTTTTGGAGTTGATTCCCGTTCCACCGTGCGGCGCAGCCGCTTAAATCGCAGAACGCTTCGGCCTCCTGGAATGAGCCGCGCCGTCGACCTGGGCAACCTGCGCTGGGGCACCGAGCTTGTGAAGCGCGGCTTCGCGAAAATGCAGAAGGGCGGCGTCGTCATGGACGTCACCACGGCGGAGCAGGCGGTCATCGCCGAGGAGGCGGGCGCTGTCGCCGTCATGGCGCTTGAGCGCGTCCCCGCCGACATCCGCGCCCAAGGCGGCGTGTCGCGCATGAGCGACCCCGCCATGATCGCGAAGATCATTGACGCAGTGAGCATCCCGGTCATGGCGAAGTGCCGCATCGGCCACGGCGCCGAGGCGCGCGTGCTGGAGGCGCTCGGCGTTGACATGATTGACGAGTCCGAGGTTCTCACCCCGGCCGACCCCTACTTCCACGTCATCAAGAAGGAGTTCACCGTTCCCTTCGTCTGCGGCTCCACGAAACTCGGCGAAGCGGTGCGCCGCATCGCCGAGGGCGCCGCCATGATTCGCACCAAGGGCGAGGCGGGAACCGGCGACATCTCCGAGGCCATCCGCCACCGCCGCATGATGGCGCGCGCCGTCCAGATGGTCAAAGTCATGGAGGACAGCGAACTCGACCGCCTCGCCGACACCTTCGTCGCCCGCTACGACCAGCTCAACCAGGCCGTTCTCGAGGACATGGGCCTCGAGGAGGCGGACCTCGACGCCGCCTACGCCGGGCTCTCCTACGACGAACTCGTCGGCTCCATCCGCACCGTCCTGGGCGAAGTGCGCACCCTCGGCCGCCTCCCGGTCGTGGACTTCACCGCGGGCGGCATCGCGACCCCCGCCGACGCGGCGCAGATGATGCAGATGGGCTCCGACGGCGTCTTCGTCGGCTCTGGCATCTTCAAGTCGGGCAACCCCGCCGCCCGTGCCAAAGCCATCGTCGAAGCAACGACCCACTTCAACGATGCCAAGCTTGTTGGCGAGATTTCCAAGGAGTTGGGCGAGCCGATGGTGGGCCGCAACACGGCCGAGCTCAACGTTCGCCTGGCCGACCGCGGCAACTGAAAGGGCGTGAGGGATGCCAACCGATTCGGTGTTGCTGAATTTCTATAATCTTCAGCGCCCGGACCCGAAGTCGATGCTGAAACTCGAAAAATTGGCCTCACGCTTCGATGGAGAATTTGGTTGCCGCCCAGAGTGGGATTCATTGCCTCATTCCGCAGAGCCCTGGGCGCTCTGGGTTGAAGTTTCCAATTCCGAGCCAAGCACGATTTCAAAACTCGCCCACAACTTGGTCCAAGCATTCGCGGACTTTCTGGTTCCCGCTGAAGGGATTCTGGAGTGCCAAATCTTCACAATGGACGCACCCGGCGAGGAACTCTATGCAGGTCCAATCGATGAATTGCCCGCAATTTGGAGTCTCCAGCCCTCCCCTTCAGCCGGAGGAAGCAGCGCTCTGAATTGGCCACTTCTTGCCAAATTGGACTACTCCGAGTTTCGTTCCAAACTCTGGCCTGTGCTGGAAGAAGTGCTCCCAGATAGTGGAAGCGTGAGAAACGGGGGCATCGATAACCTTCTCTTCGAGGCCTTTGACGGGGAATGGAAAATCCCGTTTGGAATGCTGGCTGGCAACCAGGACTACAACAATCTCAAAGCGATGCGGGTCGCGTTCCGCGGCGAAATCGAGGGCAAGTTGGAGCAACGTTTATCGCAAACTTTCGAAACAGTTCGCACGAAACTTGTTGCGGAAGGGCGAGCAAAGCCCCCGACGCTTGGTGGGCTTGACCATATCTTGGCCAAACAGGGAATAAGGCTCAACCGGCGCGATGCCAAGCGGCTTTACGAGTTCCTCAAGGAATCTCTTTCCTGCTAATCAACGACCGTCTGCCCCTCGAGGACCTTCGGCGCTTTGCGCGCCACCAGCCAGACGCCGGCGAAAATCAGCAGCGCCGCCGGGATGACCTTGGCATCGAGGTGCGCATCGAGGATGAGGTAGGAAGCAATCGCGGTGAAGACCGGCTGGACGTAGGTGAAAATGGCCACCGTGGATGCGGGGACGTGGCGCAGCACCTTGTTGCTCAGGACGTAGGTGAGGACGCTCGCGCCGAGGACAATGAACAGCAACCACCCCATGGTCTCGGAGGGCGCGGCTGCCAGATCGCCGCGCAGACCGAGGGCGAGGCCAATGGGCAGGAAGACGATGGTGCCGACCAGGAACATCCAGGTCGTGAGCGAGAGTGGATCGTAGCGCTGCGTCATGGGTCGCGCGAAGACCAGGAAGGCCGAGTAGCTCAAGGAGTTGAGGAGAACGAGGAGGTCGCCGAGGGCTCCGGCGGGATTGAAGCGATAGCCCGCCGCGAGCAAGTAGAGGACACCTGCCAGAGCGATGGCGATGCCGATGGCGCGGCGCGGGGCGAGCGTCTCCCGACGCAGCAGGACCGCGAGGGAGTAGGTGAAGACCGGGACGGTGGTGATGACCACCACGGCGTTCACCGCCGTGGTGAGCTGCAGCCCCACCATGAAGAGTCCCATGTTCAGCACGACGCCAAGCAGGCTCAGTCCGAAGACCGCTTTCCACTCCTTCCGGATGGGAATGGGGTTGCGCACCAGAAGGAGGTGGAGGACGAGGAGGCAGAACGCGGCGCCGGTGAGGCGGACTGCGAGGAGCGGAAAGGGGTCGAGGTAGGGCAGCACCTTCTTCGATGCGACCGGGAAGAGCCCGAACAGCAGCTGCACGACAAGAAGGGAGAGCGGATGATTCGCGCTGGCTGCCTTCTCCACGGCGCGCCCACTTGCCCACCGGTTATGAAGGGCCTGGGCGCGCAAACCTGAAGCCTCCGTGTCGGCTGGTCATGCCGTGCGCCTGCTTGCCCTTGTCGTGGTTGTCCTCCTGGCTGGCTGCATCGAGGACTTCAAGGCCGACCCCGCTGCCCAGAACGCGCTTGCGTCCTGCCGGGAAGCACCCCTCGTCGAGACGACGCTCTACTTCGGACCCGGCGGACGGCTCGGCCCCGGCCCGGTTGCTGCCGGAGCCAGCCAGGGCAACGCCTTCTCGAGCGCGTTCCTCACCGACGACCTCATGGAATGGCTCTCCGACCCCGTGCCCGCCGGACTCTGGCTGGAAGGCAATGTCGTCTTGGACGTCTGGGTGCGCAGCGCCGGGACGCCCGCCCCAGTCATCCTGGGCGGAGAGCCCGGCGAGGGGTACCATCTGTTCAACCAGTTCGGCAGCGACCGCACGCTGCAGCCATCGTTCGCCGTGGAGTACGCCGAAGCATTTCCGATGGCGGGCACGGTGGACCACTACACGGAGACCTTCGCGATGCCGGCGGGCGGCTTCGTCGTCGAACAGGGCGACCGCGTGCGCGTCCTTCTGACCGATTTGGCGCTCGACTCCGCCGAAGGGTCCGGCCACGAAGTGCTCTACGGCGGCGACACCCCAAGCCAGGTGCGCTTCACCGCGCGCTGCTACCCCGACATTTTCTGGAACGGTCAGGTCATCGAGGACAACGCGTTCACCATCCCGGCCAACCAGGGGCTCCTCACCGGAGCGGTCCCCGCCGGCCCCGGCAACCAGGTGGAGTTCACGGTGGACCTTCCTGCCAACACGGAGCGGCTTACTGTCCGGGTGGAACAGCGAGACGACCTCAACCCGGTGAAGGATGACATCGACGTCGTGCTGCTCGACCAAGGCGGTTTTGCCGTGTGGTCCATCGGAAGCCCCTACTCCGAAGAGTCCGGCACGCTGTGGGGGGACAATCTGCGCAACGCATTCCCGAGCGGCGTCTTCGTCGTGCAGGTGAACAGTTACTCGGGAGTCGCCTACATGGGCCACCTCCTCGTCACCGCAGACGGGGCGGTCCTCTGACGGCGGCCTTATCGCAAAGAGGCGGTGGCGGGTCCGTGAAGGTGGGCGTGCTTGCAGTGCAAGGTGCGGTGAGCGAGCATCTCGACGCCCTCCAGCGCGCCGCCGCTGTGCTCCAGATGACGATCGAGCGGGTCGCCGTGCGCACCCCCGCCGACCTCGACGGCTGCGCAGGGCTCATCCTGCCGGGCGGCGAGTCCACCACCATCAGCCGCCTTCTGCGTTCTTCGGGGCTGCAGCGCATCCTCCTCGACCGCGCCGGACGCGGCGACCTGGCACTCTTTGGCACCTGTGCCGGCCTCATCATCCTCAGCAAGACGGCAACGCACGACGTTGCGGACAAGGACATCGAACTCTTGGGTCTCCTCGATTGCGAAGTGGACCGCAACGCCTTCGGCCGCCAGAAAGACTCCTTCGAATCGGAGCTGAATGTGACGGGGGTCGGCAAGGTGCCAGCCATCTACATTCGCGCCCCGGTCGTGACGAAGGCGGAGGCGCCGACCGAAGTGCTTGCCACGACCGAGCGCGGCATCGTCGCTGTACGCAAAGGACGCATCCTCGGCACGGCGTTCCATCCCGAGTTGACCGGAGACACGCGGCTTCACGAGGCGTTTCTCAAGATGTGCGCCACGACGGTCTAATCCGCAGATGACGCAGACCGCGCAGAACACCATCTCTGCGTCATCTGCGCAATCTGCGGTTCGGCTGGGCGGCTACGCCTTCTGCCGCGCCTGTTTCAGCAACCCTTCCAGGTGGTCCACCGTTTTGCGGTAGTTCTCGGTGGCGAGCTGGAAGTGCGCCTCGGCGAAGTTCCACGCCTTCGCGAGGTCGCCGTAGCGCAGACGGAAGGCGCGGCGCCGGTCGCCGCCCTGGCCCTCGGGCAGGTCGAGGAAGAAATCCTCGATGATGTCGTAATCCTTCAGCTTGTTCAGGTGACGGTAGATGCTGGGCATCGAAGTGCCGCACGCCGCCGCCAACTCCTCGACCGTCCACGCCTGCGTCGGGTGGAGGAGGAAGCACTCGTAGAACAGTTTGAACGCGATGCCGTTGTCGGGTCCCTTGCGGGCGACGTAGCCAATCTGGTCAAACCAGAGTTTGGCGAGCCGCACAGCATCCGACTCCCCGGTGAGCGGCGGATGGCTCACCACCTGCAGTTCGAAGGCCATGTTCCCTTGACCGTTGCGAGCTTCAAGGGTGTTGCGGATTGGTTCGCGCTCGACCTTCAAACGAAGACCCGGCGCTTCGCGCCGGCTCCCAACTGAGGGCTCTGCTGACCCCTCAGTCAAGGTCGATCACGTTGGACTGCGGGGCGCTCGCTTCGCTCGGCCCCGCAGGCCTGCGAGCCTACTCCAAACCGGGGCTCTGCGGCTTCTTGGGGCGCAGCCGGAACCGCAAAAGGGTGGCAAGGAGCCCGAGGAGTGCTCCAGCGGCCAGTATGGCAAGCGCCAGGGCGCCTCCCTCTCCGAGGAGCCCCGAATCATCCACGGGCGTGTCCTCCATGACCGTGGACTCCGCCACTCCCCTGTCGGCCGGGGCCGATTCGGGGGCGGGCGCTCCGGCCGCGGCGGGTTCGCCCGAGGCGCTTGCGTCCTGCGCCTGCTTCTGGCCCTCCGTGCCGTCGGAGAGCGGGGTGGCGTCGCTCGCCTCAAGGTCCCCCAACAGGGTCGCCTCGTCGCGTGCGGCGAGCAGAGAGCGCACCAGGAGCGCCGCGCCCCCTCCGGCGGCGAGGACAGAGAGACCGAGGAGAATGTTGAACGAGGTGGTCTCCTGCGGGTGCAGGATTTTCTGGCCGCGCCAGGTGAGCTCGTAGTAGATCCATTTGCGCCCCTCGTCGTCGCGCTTCTTCACCAAATCGGCGCTCGAGAGGAGGGCAAGGTGCTCATGCACGGTCGCCTTGTTGAGCGCCAGGTCGCGCGCCAACTCGCTGAGCGTTTTGCGCCGCTCGTCGAGCGCTTTGAGAACCTGCAGGCGGCTCGAGGAAGCGAGCGCCTTGAAGGTCTCCGCGTCGAGCGTGATGCGCACGCCTCCCATCCGGTGCCGCGGCGACATAACGGTTTGCCTTTCGTGGGGCGAACGCCAACGCCCCGACCGAGGCCGCCTACACGGAGACGTCGAGGCCGCGCACGCGGATGTGCGGGATGCTGGCGCCGTCCATGCGGCGCCGCTCGCGCGAGACGCCGTCGGCGTTGCGGAGCATGGTGGACAAATCGGAGCCGATGGCGATGTCGGAGACGGCCCCGGCGAGGGCGCCTTTGTGGATGCGCCAGACGTTGGGCGCCGTCACGGAGAACTCCCCCGTCGTCTCGTTTGCGGTGTGCGCGCCGAGGACCGACTCCACCAGGAAGCCTTCCTCCACGCCAGCCACCAGCTTGTCCAAATCCGAACTTGGCCCCTCCACGGTGAGGTGATGTGTGTCGGTGGTGGGCCGCGCCGTCCAGCCGCCCCGCACGGCACTTGCGGTGCTCGCTTGCTTGTGCTCAGCGGCGTCCCAGCCGTCGAAAAGATAGTTGCGAAGCACGCCCTTCTCCACGATGGGAATGCGGCGGGTGGCCGCCCCCTCATCGTCGAAGGCGACGGCGCCAAGGGCCGCGGGGTCGAGCGGGTCGTCCAAGATGGAGAGCGCCGGGTTGGCGACCGCCTGGCCAAGCTTGCCCGACCACATCGTCTTGCCACGCATCGCCTCGTCGCCGGTTGCAGCCGCCACGGCGAGGCCAGCGACCAGCTCCATGCACGCTTCGGGGCGGAAGATGATGTCGGCGACGCCGGCGCGTGCCGGTTTCGGACTGCGCAGCGAGCGCGCTGTGGCGCCCGCTTTGTGGCCGATGGCATGCGGGTCAAGGTCGAACCGGTGCGAACTCTGCATCTCTCCCGTCGAGATAGCGCTCTCTCCCTCTTCCAGGATGACGCTGACGGAGGCGCCCGCCATCGTCGCGGCGTCTGCGGCGCGCACCCCATGAGTGTTGGCGAGGGCAGAGGCGCCCCAGGAGAGCCCGGCTCCGCCGCCCGAAACCTGCAGCTTGGGCTCCGCCTCGCGCGCTCCCGCGATCAGCGCTTTGGCAGAGGCCAGCAGGGCCGCAGGGTCGGGCTCGGCGATGGCGCCGTCCCAACGTGATGGCAGCGTGGTCGCCTTGCTTGGGGCGGGGAAATGGAATCCCTTTGCCGGGGCAAGCCGCGACAGAACAAGTGCCGCGTCGAGGGCGGCGATGGCTTTGCCGTCGTCGGCGAAGTAGGCAAAGCCGAGCCTGCCGTCCTGGATGACCCGCCACGCTCCGCCGCCGGAGCCGTGCGCATTCATGCCTGAGAGGACCCCCTTCTCGATTTCAGCGTCAAGACCGCGCCCCTGCTCGAGGTAAACCTCCGCCTCAAGGCCACGCACGGCCGCTTTTTCGATGAGCCGCTCGGCGCGCGCAAGGAGGGCGTTGGCAACGGCGGCGCCGTTCATGCCGTTCCCCCCACCAGGCAGTCAGCGATGCGCACGAGCGGGCCGCCGTCGCACACCGGGACCCACTGTCCCTTGCCGCAGTAGCCGGGGTCGCCCATGCGGGCGCGGTTGCCAAGTGCGGTGATGTGGGTGAGCGTGCTGAGGATGTCGCCGGTCAGGCTGACGTCGCGCAGCGGCGTTGTCACGACGCCATCCTCGATGCGGTACGCTTCTTGGGCATTGAAGAGGAAGGTGCCGCGCGCGCAGTCCACCTGGCCGCCGCGCGAGCCTTTGCAGTAAATGCCGTCTTTGATTCCAGCGAACACTTCTTCCTCGCTGTGCGAGCCGGGGGCGATCATGGTGTTGCTCATGCGCACCAGCGGCCGGGAGCCGTAATCCTGCGCCCGCGCCGCACCGTTGGGACGCACGCCCAACTCGGCGCCGTTCTCGCGGTCGGCGAGGTAACCAACCAGAACGCCGTTGTCGAGAATGGGCTTGCTCGCACCCGCGACACCGGAGTCGTCGAACGGGAAGCTGCCAAAGGCGCCCGGGATGGTGGAGTCGTCGCGGATGGCGAGCCCGTCGATGCCGAGCTTCTGCCCCATGCGCCCCTTGAAGCAGGACTCGCCCGCCGTGATGAGGTCCGCCTCGGATGCGTGGCCGACCGCTTCGTGCGCGAAGACGCCGGCCAGTTCGTGGTCAATGACGACAGTGCGGCGGCCTCCCTTCGCGGCGGGAGCGCCAAGAGCTGCGACCGCGGCTTGCGCCGCTTTCTTGGCCTTCTCGGCCGGGTCTTCGCCTTGGAGAATTTCCCATCCCGCGGTGCCGCCGATGCGGCTGGAACGGCCCGCCAATTGACCGTCGCCTTTGGCGGTGAAGTGGGACTGCACGACGGTGCGCACCAGGCTCCAGCGCAAGTCAGTGCCGTCCGAGGTGACCAAGTGCTTCGTCACGGTGGCGTCGGTGGCCGCAGCGGTGACGTTGCCGATGCCGGGCACGGCGCGAATCGTGGAATCGAGGTGGCGCAGGACGGAGATTTTCTCCTCCGGCGCAATCTTGCGCGGATCGATTTTGGGCGCCCAGGTGACATTGGCGCGCAGGGCGGGAACGTCAGCCAGACGCACCGGGGGGCGACCTTGGCTTGCCACGGCGCGCGCCATGCCGACGGCATCGCGCACGGCGGCGCCCATCGTGGCGAGGTCGTTGCTGGAGGCCATGCCCCAGGCGCCATTCACCAGGACGCGCAGTCCAAACCCTTCCGTCGTTCCTGCAACAAGGCCGCGCAACTCGCCGTCCTGCATCTGCAAACGGTTCTCCTCCACCGTCTCGTGCCGTGCCTCAGCGTAGCTGGCCCCAAGGCGGCGCGCTTCCTGGACTGCGTTCTCGATGTCCACGCGGCCGGGGACGAAACCGAGTGCGGTTAGCCGTTGTGGGACACCAGGTGCGCTGCGCCGTCGCGCTCCACCACTTCGACGCCCTGCCCGAGCGCCTCGCGCAGCCCCTCGAGGTGGCTGATGACGAGCACCTGGCTGTACAGCCCCCCGAGCGATTCGAGGGTGGCGACGACGAGGTCGCGCCGCTCTCGGTCGAGGGAGCCAAACACTTCATCGAGCGCGAGCAGACGAACGTCGGCGCCAGCGCGCTCTGCCACCAGCCGGCTGGCGGCAAGTCGCAACGCAAGATGAGCCGCATCTTGTTCGCCGCCGGAGAAACGCTCCAGCGTGTAAGGGACGCCGCCATCGCTGAGATAGAGGCCGAAATCGCTGTCCAAGATGAGTTCGGTGTAGCGGCCGCCGGTGAACCGTGCGAGGAGCCGGCTTGCCTCCGCCTGGAGGGCTGGACCGATGCGGGCGGCCAGATGGTCGCGGAAACGATCGAGCAGACCGCCACCGCTTCGGCCGGCGAGCGCACCCCAATGTTGTGCCTCGCGTTCCAGCGTCCGTTCGCGCTCGCGCCGTCCCAACTCTGCCGCGAGGCTGGCACGGGCGGCCGCAATGGCCGCTTCGGCGCGCGCATTGGCAACTTCCGCTGCGGCGAGTTCCTGGCTGAAGCGCCGGTCGATGGCCTGGGCGCGCGCCCAAGCCTCCTGGGCCAGCGGCGTCGGGTCCGGCCCTTGTCCTGCCACGTCGCTCTTGGCCGCCTCGCACGCGGCGCGCGCCCCCTTGAGCTCGGCTTGCGTCCGCGCAACTGCCGCCTCCTGCGCCGTCACCGATTCGGCGAGTGCCGCAAGCCGGGTTCGGGCCGAAGCAGCTGCCTCCGCCTCGCGCAGGGCGACCAGAAGCGGGCGGGGGTCGAGAGCGCCCACCTCGGCTGGAAGGCGACTGCGCGCACTCTCGATGTCGATGGCAAGCTGGGCCGCCTCCGTCGCCTCGCGTTCGCGCAGGAAGAGCGCTTGCGAGCGGAGCTGGGCGCGTTGGCGATGGGCGCTCTCGGCAGCCCGGAGGCGAGCCAACTCCAATTCGGCGGCGGCGAGACGGCGGCGGCTCGCGGTTTCTTCCTCTGCGAGCGCAGCGGCGCGTTGCTCTTGCGCCAGCAAGAGGGATGGCAGGTGGCCAGCAAGAGGGCGCGCACAGGTCGGGCAGGGACCATCGGCGCCCAAGCCGCGCAGATGAACGACGTGCTGTTCCGCCTCCGTTGTGCGCGCGGCAAGGACCGCCATTGCTGCGGCCGACTGGTCGCGCAGCAACACGGCGTTCGCCAGGTCGGGGGCAGTTCCGGGGTCTTCGGGAATGGGCTGCGCAAGGCTCGCGGCGAGGAGGGAACGCCGGCTCTCCATCTGCGCGATGGAGCGCAACCCCTCGGCGCGAAGAGCGGCTGCGGAAGCGAGCCGATGGGCCTCCTCCACGGCGGCCTGCCGCACGGGAACAAGGGCCGCCAGTGGTTCAAGGCGCGCCTGCTCGGTGCGCGCTTTCTGCGCTTTCTCCAGGCTTGCCGCAAGCTCGGCCTCCTTTGCTTCGAGCGTGGCCAGCGTTGCGGAAGCGAGTTCGAGTCGGTGGCGCGCGGCCTGCTGACGTGTTGCGGCCAGCTGCGCTTCCTGAAGCGCTTGGAGAGCGCGCGTCGCCGCCTGGGCGGCCGCGGTGGCCTGTTCGCGTGCGCTGTCGCGCGCCCGCGCCGCCGATTCCGCAGCGGACGCGGCAGCTGCGACCACCGCTTCTGCGTCGGGGTTGGCACGGCGCCGCACTTCGGCGAGGCCCGCTTCAGCATCGCGGCGCTGGCCGCGCGCCCGTTCGATGGCTTCGTCGAGCCGCTCGATGCCCAGCAGGCGAAGGAGGAGCTGCTTGCGTTCGAGAGGTTTGGCGGTGGCAAGCCGGGCAAGCTCCCCTTGCCGCGCTACGACCGTGCTGAGGAACGCGTCGAGACCCATCCCGAGACGGCGCGTCGTCTCCCGGGTGGCTGCCTCGCTGGAGCCGGCTCCGGGAGGAACGAGGACGGCGCCGTCCACGGTGAGGCTCGCCTGCGGTTGCAGGTTCTTGCCGCGCATTTCGCGCACCAAGTGGATGGCCTGTCCGCCCCACTCCATCTCGAGGCTGACCCGCACCGCATCGGTGGCTGAGGCGCCCTCGCTGCGGACGAGCTCTTTGCCAGTGCGCAAGGCGTCGGTGCCGTAGAGCGCGAAGGCGATCGCTTCGAGAAGGGTCGATTTTCCCGCCCCGTTGGGGCCGAGGATGGCGGTGACCCCATCGGGAACCTCCCAACGGAGGCGGCGGGCGCGCCGGAAGTTTTCCATCTCAAGGCGAACCAATTTCATGGCGCCTCCAGGACCGTCCTGGCGAGCCGGTCCAGCGCGGCGCGGTCGAGACCCGCGAGCTCTTGCGCCGCGAGGAACCCTGCCCACTCCTCGCCGAGGCCGAGCAGCGTGGTGGCGCCTGCGGCTTGATCGGCCCGATCGGCCCACTCCAAACGGACGTCAAGATGGAGTGCCCGTTCTCCCGCTTGCCGAATGGCGCGCAGGTCGATGAGACCGCGCAGACTGGCGTCGAGTTGGGTGAGGCGCAGGCGGGCGACGGCGCCTGGGGCGACGTCTTCCAGCGCGGCAAGGGCGGCCTGCTTGACCTGGGCCGAGTCGAGACCTGCGCAGTCGATCGGTGTGATGTCGTCGTAGGGGCGGCCCGCCAGTGGCCGGAACGTCGTCTTGGCGACCTCTCCATCGAGTGTGACATCGAGGAACCCTTTCTGCTGCGCCGCCTCCGCGATGCTGACCCGCTCAGGGGCGCCGCAGTACCAGGCGTTTTGCGCCACTTGCTGGACCCCGTGGTAGTGGCCAAGGGCGACGTAATCGAACGGGGCGAACCATCCGGCATCCAGCGTCTGCTCGTTGAACTCGGCGTGCGAGAAGGCGGGAAGGCTCGGCACGGCGCCGTGCGCCACCAGAATGTCGAAGCCTGCGGCGGCTGTGGGCGCCTCAGTCACTTCACGCGCCAAGGTCGCGTTGTCAGCGCATTGCGGGACGGCGTGGACGCGCACGGTTTTGCCTTTGAGCGCCAGCTCGACCGTCTCGCGCCGTCCCTTGTAGACGACATGGATGTTGGGCAGGTGCTCGAAGAGCCGGAACGGCGAGCCGGTCTCGCGAAGTCTTGGATGCTCATGGTTGCCGGCGATGACGACGGTCGGGATGCCGGCCCGGCTCAGTTTCAGGAACCCCTCCATCGCGACAGCAAGCGGGCGATTGCCTGGCCGCACCCCGTCGAAGAGGTCGCCAGCATGAAGGACAACGTCGGGCCGTTCTGCGAGGGCAAAGTCAATGACGCTGGAGAAAGCGACGGCGAGGTCCACTTCGCGCTGGTTGAGTCCGGAGGGGTCGGTGCGGTTGTACTGCGCGTGGCCGAGGTGGGTGTCGCTGAAGTGGAAAAGACGGACCACGGTGCACCTCAGTAGAATCCGGCGTCGGCGCGCACGGGGGAGCCGACGACGGCTTGGCTCTCCAGGATGCGCTCCTCGTACAGGTGCGCTTTGAGCGGCAACGCGAACGGGGCGCCCGGCGTCGTAAGAATCGCCTCGCCCGGCTCCAGCATCTGAATCTCCTTCGCCACCTGCGAGAGGTCCTGCCGAGCGCCCGCCTTGACGCGATCACGGTCGGTGGGGTCAGCGAGTCCCAAGATGAGCAGCGTGTTGAACTGGCTGAGCAGTTCGTCCTGGATGAGGCGGGGCTGCTGCGTCACCGCGCCAAGACCGACCTTGAATTTGCGCCCCTCGCGGGCAATCTGAGCGAAGACGTTGCCGGAACCGCCGCGGGCGTTGAGGACGCGCTGCGCCTCCTCGAGGATGACGCAGGCGGGCGGCAAGGTGCGGAAGTGGGCAGGGTCGCGGGCAGCATCGCGGTAGCGCTCCAGCAGGCTGCGTGCCAGCACCGCGCTCACCAGGAGTTCCTCACTTGGGTGCAGGCCGGAGGTATCCACCAGCACAACCTTGCCCGTCTCCAGGCTGCTCAAGATGGCCTTTGTCGTGCTGAGGGCGGCGTCGCGGTGGATGACCCCCTGCTTCAGCACCTGCTCGGCGCGCCGCTTCAGGACGTTGAGGGTGCCCGGGTGGAACTTGCCGGCGCCAAGCGCGCGGTCCATCTGTTCGGCGTCGAGCCGCTCCAGCTCCTGCACCCAGCCTTTGCCGAAACGGGCCGAGATGGCCCAGAGCGCTTCCTCTTGGGCTTCGCTGACATGGTACACATTGGCGAAATCGGCGGCGGTGATTTCGGCGGCGGAGACGGCAAGTTCGCGGACGCGGCCCGCGAACCCAAGGATGGGGCGGCTGGTGTAGACTTCGAGCCGGTCGCCGCGCGGGTGGTGCAGCAGCCCCTTGAGCGGGCGGCCGTCGCGGTGAGTCGCGGCGCCGCCGTCGGCGTACTCGCCGTGCGGGTCGAGCAGAAGCAGCCCGACCTTGCCGGAGTCGAGGCAGGAGCCAGCGATGACCTTGAGCAGGTTCGATTTGCCCATGCCGGTGGTGGCGAAGATGCCAACGTGCTGCGCCAAGGCGGCGGGGTCGAGGCCGATGCGGTCGGGCAGCGGTTCGTCGCCGCTGCGCAGGAAACCCAACTCCAAATCGTTCGGCCGCGGGGCGAGGAAAGAGAAGTCACCGCGCTCCGGACGGCGCACCTCTTCGAAGAGGGCAGGCAGGCTCTTCGGCTTGCGGAACGTCGTCCCGAGAAGGTGCCCGAGCGGGGCGGCGACGGCGACCTGGTAGAGCCGCTCTTCGCGGTCGAAGAGAATCAGCGGTTCGCCTTTGGGCTCGGCAAGAAGTGCGCCAGCCGTGCGCTCCTCCCAGTCGCCATCGCGGGCGTCGGCGCCATATTCCAAATCCACGACGCGCAGGTAGTACGCAGGCCCCTTGGCGGGGTGGGTAAGGAGGATTTCTCCGAGGCGGACCGGCTCGTCGGGGCCGACGCGCACGCGCAGTTCGGTGACGCTGCGTCCCGTGATGCGACCGATGGCTCCCGGCATCCCCTCCTGGGAACCCCGGACCGGTGATGAAGGGTTCGGGGAGGAATGTGAACCATCCGATACGGATGGAGTTCTGAACGGGAGGCGCCTGCGAATGCGGCGCGCACCGTCGCCATTCTGCCGTTTTCTCTTGCTTGCTCTGCCGGGCGCATGGCGTCGTGGTGGCTTGTTAAGGCGCGGCGACCTCGCGAGCCCTGTTGCTTGAGGTCCTGCTTGTGCTGGCCATCGCCTTGGTGGCCAGCACCCTGACGCTGTTTTCCGGCTTCGGTTTGGGAACCCTCCTCTTGCCCGCATTCGCGTTGGTGTTCCCTTTGGACGTGGCCATTGCCGCCACAGCCTTCGTTCACCTGGCCAACAACGTCTCGAAGGTATTTCTGGTCGGGCGCGGGGCCGACTGGGCCACGGTCTGGCGCTTCGGCCTCCCGGCGGCTCTGGCCGCCTTGGTCGGCGGCAGTTTGCTGTTCGCCCTGAAACCGGATGCCTTGTGGACGTACGAACTGTCGGGGACACGCTCCGTGACGGCGCTGGGCCTCGTCCTGGGGTTGCTCATCATCGTGTTCGCCCTCTTCGATCTTCTTCCAGCTCTTCGCAAACTCACGGTCCACTCGCGCTTCCTTGTGCCGGGTGGCCTCCTTTCCGGATTCTTCGGCGGCCTTTCCGGCCACCAAGGTGCGCTGCGGTCCATCTTCCTGGGCAAGCTGGGGCTCGACGCCAAGGCGTTCATCGCCACCGGCACGCTGTGCGCCATCCTGGTCGATGGGAGCCGACTCGCCGTCTATTCCACCCGCTACGCCCGCAACGCCGACGCCATCACGGCGGCCGGCGGTTGGGGCCTCATCGCTGGCGCCATCGTCATGGCCGGCCTGGGAGCCGTCCTCGGCGCACGGCTCCTGCCCAAAGTCACCATGGAGAGTTTGCGCCTCTTCGTCGGTGCCCTTCTCGTCGTGGTGGGCGGACTCGTGGCCGCTGGACTGGTCTGACGGTCGCCTACCAGTGGAGCCAGGCCGCGAGAACCAGGACGGGCAGGGTCCACGGCGCCGCATGGCGCAGGAAGGGCACGAAACGAATGCTGATGCCGTGGCGACGCGCTTGATCGGCTGCGAGGAGGCTGGCCGCCGACCCCGTCAGGAAGAGCGCGCCACCCAGGGTACTCACGCTGACGAGGAACATGGCGTGGGCAATCGACCACGTTTCGTCGATGCGCAGGAGCGTGAGAACCGCCGGGACGTTGCCAATCGTGTTGCTGAGCGCGGTCACGCCTGCCGCGGCGCGCACCGGGTCATCGAGCAAGACGGAGAGGTCCGGTTGCGGAGCCCACTGGCTGAGACCACCGGTGAGCAGATAGAGTCCGACGAACAGCGCGATGACGTTCCAGTCCAAGGAGCGGACAACGGCGCGGTCGGCATCGCGCAGAAGGATGGGACGCAGCCCGAGCCACGCCAAAGCGGCGGATGCGGCGGCCGTCGTTCCAAGCCCGATGGGGCGGTCCGGCCAGGCCGCCAAACCGATGAACAGCGCAAAGCAGGCCAGGAGCCAGGCACGGCCGCGCGGCCGCAGGGGAGCAACAGGTGGCTCCTGCCCCGGTTCCACCCGGGCGCGCCACGCAGCGATTCCCAGCAGTGCCAAACCAAACGCGACCGGGAGCGCTTGGGCCACCAGGAAGTCAACAAGGGAGAGATGCGCGGCCTGCGCGAGGACGGCGTTTTGCGGGTTCCCGAACGGCGTGAGCAAGGAGCCCAGGTTCGCGGCGACCGCCATGAGGATGACGGAGACGGCTGGGTCCAAACCGAGGCGGCGCAGTTCCGGAATCAAGTAGGGGACCAGCACGACGATGGCGGCATCGTTGAGAAGGGCGGCGCTGGCGAGGGCGGTGATGAGGAGGCAGATCCACAGCGCCAGTCGCGGTGGCAAGCGGTCGAGGGTTCGTCGCAGGCCCGCGAACGCCCCGGCTTCCTCAGCAAGGGACGCGAAGGCCATGAGGCCGACAATGAGGAGGATGACCTGCAAGTCGATGGCACTCCAGCCGACGCCGAGCAGCAGCGCGGTGAGCAGCCCGCCTCCGAGCGCAGCAGCGCCGCGCGGCACCGGCCACTTGCCCAGGCGCCCCATCGCCAAGAGTGTAAACGTCGCCGCAAAGACCGCCGCGGCGGCCGCAGGGGCAAGATGTTGCAGCGGCACCACTCGCAGGTGCGCATCCCGTCTTTCTAAGCTTCCGGAGGGCGCGTCCGCTCCGATTCGCCCTCCGAGGCGCCCAGGTCTGGCGTGAAGTGTCCCGTGAGCTGCATCAACCAGAGCGGCGTGACGAAGGTCGTGAGAAGCATGACCAGCACCATGGTGGCGTAGAGGGTGGGGCCAAGCAGGCCGGTGGCAAGTCCCAGGCTGGCGAAGATGAGTCCGACCTCGCCGCGTGGCACCATGCCGACGGCCACGGGCCAACGGCGCGCTTGCTTGCGGACGACGCCGAGCCCGCACGCCAGCTTGGCCACAACCGCGACAGCGGCCAAGGCAATCCCGACGAGAAGGATCCCGAGGGCGTCGCCGCCGAAGGCACGGAAGTCCATCTGCATCCCGATGGTGACGAAAAAGAAGCCGACGAGGATGGCTCCGATGGGTTGGATGGATGTGAAGAGGGCGTGCGCCTGCCGGGTCTGGGCCAAGAGCAGGCCCGCGGCAAAGGCGCCGACGATGTCGGCCAATCCGGCGACGCTTGCCGCGTACGACATCAGCAGTGCGAACCCGAAGGCGAGGGCGACCGGGAAACCTGCGATGCGAACGCGCGCGACGAGCGCATCGTAGGCGCGCGGCACCACGCGCAGGCCGCCGACCACGGCGACGGTCAGGAACAGGATGGCGGTGCCGGCGATGCGGGCGACCTCGAGGAGGCCAATGGATTGCCCGGTTCCCGAGCCTGTGATGAGGGCGGCGACGATGGCGAGGATGATGAGGCCGGCCACGTCGTCGAGGACGGCGGCGCCGAGGATGGTGCGGGCTTCGGCCGTCTGCAGCCGCTTCATGTCGGCCAGGACGCGGGCGGTGATGCCAACACTCGTGGCGGTGAGCGCCGCCCCGACGAAGAGGTGCAGCAAGTGCGGTGGCAGAGACGCATCGGCGGCATGCCAACTCGGCCAGAGGTCCGCGAGCACGACGCTTGAACCGTAGCCGAACGCGAAGCTCACGACGACACCGATGACGGCCACGAGGAGGCTGCTGGCGCCGACCTTGCCGAGCTTCTTGGCATCGCTTTCCAGGCCAACCTGGAACAGCAGGATGATGGCGCCCAGCGCCGCCAGGGTTTCGACGAAGGCTCGGTCGGCGCTCTCACCGGCGGCCGACAGGTCGGGCAGTCCGAGGTGGGGGCCGAGCAGGGATGCGCTGAGGAGGGCGCCGATGAGGAGTTCGCCGACAACGGCCGGTTGGCGCAGCCGCTCGAACAGCTCGCCGGCGACCTTGGCGGCCAAGACGATGATGGCGATGTCCAGCAGGATGGGGCCGGCGCCGACGCTCACACACGCGAGATTGCCGGCCCGTATTCAGCCGCGCCGGTTGCCTCCGAGACAGGCAAAGGCACCCCAAACTGAGCCGGCTCTTCCTGGATTATTCGCGCAACCGCGCAAATCGTGCGACGATGAGCGACGTCAGCATCGGCAATCGTGGGGATTGTGAACATGTCCACCCAATGGGGTCTTGTTCACCTAGAAAGTGGGGCTTGGTATGCCACAGGCAAAACGTTCGACCCACTTGCGAAAGCTGCAATGGCGTCGAACGCTTGTCGGATTCGCTTGTGTTCTTGCAATCCTCGGCATCCTAGTCTTCGAGGGCCTCCGGCGCCACGAACCGGACGCCCTTGCCCGCGCCATCGTCAGCAACATCCGAACGACCCCGGACGTCTCCTCCACCAAGACACTCACCGTCGCGAAGCTGTAACCATGCCCGAACCAACCGTTGCCCCAGCGCCAGCCATGTGGAAGATTGCGCCCATCTTCGCCACAGATTACGACCGCACGCTCGCGGAGCCAGGCAAAGGCCCCGACCCGGCCGCCATGAACGCCATCTCCAAGCTTCGGGAAGCGGGAATCCGTTGCATCCTCGCAACCGGACGACCCGCCGAAGACATTCTAGCCCAAGGGATTGGACCGGAATCCTTCGACGCCTTCGTCATCGAAGGCGGGGCCCTTTTCGGCCCGCTCAACTCTCTGACTTACCTCAACATCGGCCAGGAATTGGCGCATGCTACCCAAGCCTGCAAGGATGCCGGCCTGTCCATCTCAGAACGGAGCTACTCCTTCTCCGTTGCGCGCGAACACGAAGCCCAGGTTCGCGCCCTCGTCGGCGAATGTTCCATCCAGCCCAACGTCGACCACCTCGACATCCTGCCCCCCCGGGTCGACAAAGGCGTCGGGCTCGACGGGGCCCTATCAAGCCTCGGCAACCGCGCGACACCCATCGTGGCCATCGGCGACGGCGAGAACGACATTCCCCTATTGGACCGCGCCACCGTTGGCTTGGCGCCTGCCAATGCCAGCCCGGCCCTCCGCGACATCGCGGACGAGGTCCTTCCCGAATCTGGCCCCGCCGCCGTCGTCGCAGCCGCAAACCGGCTCCTGCGTGGCGATTGGGCATCCATCCTCAACCCACCAACCCTACCATGACAGCAAACACCATTCTCGTGAGCACGCAAACGCCCCTGATGCGCTTCGACGGCGAAGGCCAAGGTGGCCCCGCCGGAGCCGACCTGCCGTCGCACCGCTTGAGCCCAGGCGGCGTGTGCCGCATGGTCCTCCCGACGCTTGCAAACCTGCGCAGCCAAGGCTGGATGAAGCGCGCCTACTGGTACAGTCTCCAACCCGGGGCACCCGCCGAAGTCGACCTTCCGGGCGACATCCAGTTGCGCCACGTCGACATGCCCGCTGACGAGCTCAAGTCGTACGGGCGAAGCAAGGAGAAACTCTGGGCCGACATCCATGGCCTGCCGAGCCAACCCTTCAGCGGAGAGGACTTCCGACAATATGCCCGATTCAATGCGCGCACCGCAGATGCCCTCCTGGAGCACGCGGATGAACTGGACGTCGCCTACATCCACGACTTCCAGCTCCTGCAAGTCGGGGCTCTCCTCGGTTTGGCAGCCCCTTGCGTTCTACGTTGGCACGTCCCGTTCAACCCCAAGCTAATCCCGCCCTACACGAGGAACTGGATGCTGCGCGTGATGGAGGACTTCGACGCCGTCATGGTCAGCACCCGCCGCGACCTGCAAGGCCTCATGGACGCCGGCTTCAAAGGAAAGGCTCGGCAAGTCTACCCCCACATCGAAGCCAACGACTGGCCCGACACCACTCCGAACCAGGTGGCCGAACTCGAAGCCAAATGGAACCTCAAGCCCACCACGACCGTCTTCTTGCTCGTGGCCCGCATGGACCCCATGAAACGCCAAGACCTCGCCATCCGGGCGTTCGCCAAGATTCACACCGCAAACCCCGACACGCGCCTCGTCCTTGTCGGCAACGGCTCGTTCAGCAGCAAGCTCGGCGGGACCAGCAAGGGCAAATCGGAGGAATGGCGCAACAAGCTGCAGTGGATTACGGCCGAACTCGGTGTGACCAACGCGGTGACCTTCGCGCACTGGGTGCCGGACGGGTTGCTGGCAGCCGCGTACACCCGCGCGAACGCGGTGCTCCTGACCAGCGACATCGAAGGCTTCGGATTGACGCCATTAGAAGCCTGGCGCTACGGACGCGCCCCCATCATCTCCTCCGGTTGCGGCGCCGCCGAGATCGTCACCGACCGCATCAACGGCCTCATCTTCCCCGCCGGTGACGAAGCCGCCCTCGCCAGCGCCATGATGAGCATTCTCAGGGATCGAGCCATGGTTGAACGCGTCGGCGAAGCCGGCCGAGCAACACTGCCGCTGTACACGGCGAGCCGAGTCAATCCAACCATCCGCGACATCCTCGACGAGGCCATTTTGGGCTACGATCGGTGAACCACTTGGACGACGCGATTCGACGACCCCTGCTTGCAGATGCCGTCTTCTCGCGCCTCATGGATGGTTTGACTGGCGGTGCCTTCCTAGCTGGGCTTGCCGTGCTCATCGGGGCCGACAATTGGCGGCTGGCGATCCTAGCATCCTTGCCGTTCCTCGCCCAAGTCGTGCAGCTGCCAGCAGTCGCCCTGCTGCTACGAATCAAAGACCGCCGCAAGGTGGTCGTGTGGACCGCGGGTGCCGCCCGAGTCTTGCTGCTTCTCGTGGCAGCCCTCCTGGTCCTGCCGGGCGTGACGCTGAACATCAACAAACTCCTGCTGATTCTGGGCGTTGCATCCGTCCTGACGGTCTTTGCCACGGCAGCGTGGAATTGGTGGATGCGCGACCTGCTTCCCTGCGACGAGCTCGGCTCATTTTTTGGGCAACGCTTGCGCGGCGCGACCCTAGCGACCCTGGTCGTCATGTTGGCGGCCGGAACGGCCCTCGACTTCTTCGAATCCGGCGGCAACCCGCAAATCGGGTACGCCATCCTGTTTGGACTTGGTGGCTTTGCCGGCTTGGCCGGCGTGGCCGCCTTGGCGCGAACCCCCAACGTCGTCGCCCCGCCCAGTGCCCCAGCAGGCCAAAGCCTGCACCAAGTCTGGACGGCCGTCCGCAACGCACCACAAGGCCTCCTGGGCGCGCTCAGCCTCACCGCCGTGACCATCAGTTTCGCTTTGCCCTTCACGGCCGTTTACCTCCTTCGAAGCCTTGGCTACAGCTACCTGGCGGTCACTGTGTTGGCCATCGTCAGCCAAATCGCCTACCTGGCCGGCCTTCGCGGCTGGGCGCACATCTCCGATCGGCACGGCGACCGAAGCCTGCTCTCCGTCTCGCTCAGCATTCTCGCCCTGAGCTTCGTCGGCTGGGCCCTGACCGGATGGGGCGCGGGATGGACGATGTTGATTGTGCTCACCGCATTGCATTTCCTCTCTGGCTACGCCATGGGCGGCATCGAGTTGGCCAGCACCAACCTGCTCTTGCGTAGCGCGCCTGCGAGCGCCGGTGCCGCACACTTGGCTGGCGTCTCCATCGTGCGGGCGGCCGCCGGCGGTCTCGGCGTCTTGGTGGCCGGTGCAGCTTGGCAAGCCATGGGCCGCGGCGTCCTGTTCTCAACTGAATTACCCCTCATTGGGGCTTGGGAATTGAGGGGCTTCCAAGTGCTCTGCCTAGCTTCGGTGGGAATCGCTCTGGCGTGCGCGGCCGCGGTTTCCCGAATGGCAGCCCCAGAAGGCCAACGGACCATGGACGTGGCCCGCGCCCTGCGGAAAGAGGTCCACCAAATGTCCTCCATTGCGGGCGTGCGTGGCCTCATCCACGCCGTCTCCTACTACGTGGAATTCATGGCCGCGCCCTTTGCCGCGCGCCGACGCCGCGGCGGCTCGCAATAGTTGGCGTTCGTTCAAATCGGCACCAGGCCGATTTTTCGCCCAAAACTTCCCCGGTTGGGCTCCGCATGGCGGGGAGTCGTCTGTGAAGAAACAATTGCAGGAGGAGGGAGAAAGAGGGAGAAGGGGCGAACCAAGAATCCTTAGGCGACGGTGATGGAGCCGACCATCCCTTCGCGCATCCCGGAGCCGCCCACTGAGCTGTGGTAGGCGCAGAAGTAGCGGAAGGTCCCCGCCTGAGCGAAGGTGACTTTCGTCTCGTCGCCTGGGTTGAGGTTGCCGCTCTTGGGACTGGAGACCCCGGCAGTGTCCTGGAACTCCACCGTGTGCGGGGAACCCTCCGCCATGCGGAAGGTGACGGCGGAGCCGACCTTGACCGTGAGGCTCTTGGGCTCGAACTGATCGCCATGCTGACCGGCCCCGCCAACCGACAGGCCCTGCACGAGCAAGGCGTCATGCGCAGAGGTGGGAGCGGTTCCGGCACAGCCTGCCAAGAATGCCACCAAAATGGCGGCGAGCGCGAGTCGGCTCAGCACGCTTCGACCACGCCGCGGTTGTCGAGGCCTGGGATGTGCGTGAACTGGCCGCTCATGGCATCGGTGTGGCGCAGCCAGTAGCCGGTGGTGGCGGGGGCGCCCAGGATGGGGCCGTGGCCGGCGGCGAAGGAGTCCGCCTTGAGTTTGTGGAAGTGGCTGAAGCCGGCGTCAATCTGCGCCTGGCTGATGCCGCCGTCGCCTTTGCAGCCCTTGAGGGGACCGAGGGCGTCACCGTAGAAGGCGAGTTTCGTCGCCTTCATCGGGTCGTCGTTGTCCCAGTGCAGGTAGGCAAGGTTGCCGTCGCCGAGGGTGAGCCACTCGTGGGCGGGGGTGGCGACCGGCGCGGTGCCGGCGGCGTTCAGGTAGGGGGTGTCCGCGTAGAGGGCGTGCAGCTGCGAATGCAGGGCGCCTTGGGTGGGGGCCGTCGCCTGGTTGGTGACGGTCTTGGTGACGGTGCTTGCGGGGGTCTCGCCGATGCAGCCGGCGAGGGCGAGGCCCGCAAGGGCAAGCATGGCAAGGATGAGTTTGGCCATGCGAAGGGGAGCGCTGTGGAATATAACCGGCTTTTCCCAAATTGGTGCCCCAAAAGCAAACATGTCGGGGCGCGTTTAACGGAAGGTGGCGTAGGCGAGGGCGCCGAGCGCCGCTGTCTCCAGCATGCACTCGAACAAGAGGAAGCGTTCCGCCTGCGGCGTGAAGGTGGCCATCATGGTGAAGCCGTGGTAGAGGACGAGCGCGCTGTGCACCACGAAGAAGAGCGCGAACATCGCGAGCGCCATCGTGAAGGGGCTCTTCACCTGCTTGTGGTTGCGCAAGTAGGTGCCGCCCAGGAGGAGGGCCAGGAGGCCGTTGAGGCCGGCGAAAGCGAACGTGAGGGTCATCAGCGGGCTCATGTCAAGTCTCCAGATCGGTCGTTGTGGATGTGATGGATTCGATGGGCGCGTTGGCTGGCGAGGCGGATGCGGAAGGCTCGACATTCGCGACGGGAACCGGCTTCATCTGGAGTCGGATGCGGTCGAACTCCGCCAACTCCCCTTGCACCAGAGGGCCGAGGAACCAGGTTGCGCCGTAGCCGTCGCCGCCCGGTTCCGCCAACCGGTTCTCGCGCAGGACGCGCAGGTGGTGCTGCACCGTTTTGTAGTCCACGCCGAGCGCCAGCGCCAACTGGTTGGCGTTGCTGGGTCGCTCCTGGAGGATGGCGAGAAGGCGGATGCGCAGCGGACCGCCGCGCGTGGCGCCAAGCAGGTGCCACAAGAGGCGCTTGGCGTTCACGGGACGCTGCGACCCCCGGAGGCGGGTTCAGGCTTTCGCACCGTGACATAGCCACCCCTGGCCGCTCGCACTCTTGGCCCTTTTCCCAGATTCGCCGCCAAGTTGGGAAAACCTTGATGCCATCCGGACCGATGGAGCACCGTGCTGGAAGAAGCTGCCTTCGCGTTCCTGCTTGGTCTTGGGGTCTTCTTCAGCCCCTGCAGCGTCGTGCTCCTTCCCGCCTACGTCGGCTACTACGCCGGCCTGCAGGGCAAGATGGGCTGGCGCGCCGGATTGCGTTTTGGCCTCGCCGCGGCGGCGGGGGCGGTGGGGCTCTTCGCTGTCGCCGGGGCGCTCATCCAGATACTGCGCAGCCAGGCGGACCTTTCGGGACGAACTTTGTCGCTTACGCTCTCCTACGCCGCCGTCGCCGTCGGTCTGCTTTTCGTGGCGCTCGGCGTTCTGGTTGCGCTGGGGCGAGGCCCCAAGTGGACGCCCAAGATTCGCGCTCCGCAGGGCCGCAGCGTGACGACGTTCGCCGCGTTCGGAGCGCTCTTTGCGGTGGCGAGCCTGGGTTGCAGCCTTCCCCTTGCCTTCGCTCTGCTGGCGAGTCTGGGCAGCGCCGGCCCCGCCTCCGCCGTCGCCCAGGTCGCCGCCTTCGCGCTCGGGTTTGCCGGCCTTCTCGTCGTCGCCGCCGTCGCCCTCGCGGCAGCGCAACAACGCGCCCAGGCCCTGCTGCGTCGCCTGGTGCGCCCCATCCATATCGGTTCGGGGCTCCTGCTCTCGGCGGCGGGATTCTACCTGGTCTACTACTATCTCGTGGCGGTCCCAGTTTGATTTAGGCACGAGCAAAGGCGTCCTGCACCGCTTTGCGCAGGTCGGACTCCGAGGCGCCGCCGTAGCCCCACTGCTTCACGGGATTGCCGTGGCCGTCGAGGACGACGATGCTGGATTGGCTGGTCACGCCAAACAGTTTGGCGTTGGCAAGGCCGGCGTCGTTGCCGTGCGGCCAGGGGTTGTCGTAGCGCGCCTTCCAATCCTCCAGGTCCGCCTTGTCGTCGTTGGGCTCGATGCTGAGCGAGTAGGACTTGAGACCTTGCGCCGCGAACTCATCCTGGATGGTGGCCAGGCGGGGCGTGTTGGAGCGGCAGGTGCTGCACCAGGTCGCCATGAAGAAGAGGACCGTCGGGTGGCCGAGGTTGCCGTCGCGCGTGATCGTGGCGCCCGCGGTGTCGGTGAACGACCAGGCAGGCCCGAGCGGCGTGGTCGTGGTCCCATCCGCCGCAGTGGTGGGGGCGGGGGCGGGCTGCTCGGTTCCGGCACCCGGACCGAGACAGCCAGAAAGCAGAGCCAGGGCGAAAAGGACGGCCAGCGGAACGGTTCGCATGCGCCAAACTCGCCTGCCCGCGGCATAGACTTTGTGCCAGATTGCTCCCGGGTCTCAACGTTGCAGTTTGCGTTTCATCAGCCAGAGCGCCAGCGCCGGGGCGGCGAAGGAGGCGGCCGCCACGTAGGCGGCGGAGAGGGCAGGGATGGCA
This sequence comes from Thermoplasmatota archaeon, assembly GCA_038046785.1. Lineage (GTDB taxonomy): Archaea > Thermoplasmatota > E2 > JACPAO01 > JAHFTW01 > JAHFTW01. The sequence goes on along the minus strand of JBBSVM010000002.1, from coordinate 85,484 downwards.
GCCCAGTCGCCAAGGGCCAACGGCCGCAGCACGGCGACGACGTGCGTGAGCGGCAAGGCCTGCGCCACCGCCTGCGCTCCGGCGGGAAGCTGGGCGAGCGGGAAGAAGGTGCCCGCGAACAGCATCATCGGCGTGATGAAGAGATACATTGCGAAGCTGAAGCCGTCGATGCTCTTGACGCGGGAGCTGCAGAGGAGTCCGAGTCCGGCGAAGATGAGGCCCCCAAGGAAGCCGACCACGACGACGATCGGGATGGCGAACCAGGGGAGAAGCCCGAAACCGGCGATGACGACGGCCATGAGGCCGGTGTTGAGGGCCGACTTCGTTGCCGCCCACACCATCTCGCCGACCAAAACGTCGTCCAGGCTCACCGGCGTCGCGGTGACGGCGTCCCAGGTGCGCTGGAAGACGAGCCGCACGAACGAGCCGTAGGTCGTCTCGAAGAACGCCGACTGCATCACGGTGATGGCGAGGATGCCGGGCGCCACGAAGGCAGCGTACGGGACGCCGCCAAGGGTGCCGACGAGGGCACCAACACCGTAGCCGACGGAGAGCAGGTAGAGGAACGGCTCGAGAAGCGGCGGCAGGAAGTTGGTCTTCCATGTCTTGCGGTACACGTCGCGGTTGCGCGCCACGAACGCGAGAACGCCCGACAAGCGCAGGTCAAGCGGCGCCGTCGTCTTCCGTGCCGACGGGGCTTCACTCACGCAGATTCCTCCCGGTGAGGCGAAGGAAAACGTCTTCGAGGCTGGCGCGGCGGTGGATGACCTCGCTGGCGCCAAGACCAGCGACGGCGGCTTCGGCCGCGGCGCCGTACGCGATGACGCGATCTGGAAGTTTCTCGTGCAGGATGCCGGCGGCCGTGAGTTTGGCCGAAGCGGCCGCGACGGCGGTGCCCTCCTCGCTCCAGCCGACGACCGCTTCGACGGCAGCTCCGCCGGTGTGCTTGGCGATGAGGTCGCGTGGCGCGCCGCGTTCCAGCAGTTTACCTTTGTCCACGATGATGAGGTCGTCGCAGAGCTGCTCCGCTTCGTCCATGTAGTGGGTTGTGAGCAGGATGGTCTTGCCGTCGCGGCGCAGCTGCCGGATGGCGTTCCAGACGGTGTGGCGCGCCTGCGGGTCGAGACCGGTCGTCGGCTCGTCGAGGACCAGCATCTCCGGGTCGTTGAGCAGCGAGCGCGCCAGAATGAGGCGCCGCTTCATGCCGCCGGAGAGTTCCTGGATGGCCGAGTCGCGCTTGTCGGTGAGCTGCACGAACGCGAGCCACTTGTCGGCGCGCCGCTCCGCCTCGAGCCGAGGGATGCCGTAATAGCGCGCATACACCAGCAGGTTCTGCCGCACCGTGAAGTCGGGGTCGAGATTGTTCTCCTGCGGCAGGATGCCAAGCCGTGCCTTCAGGGCTCGGCCCCCGGTGGCGGCGTCGAGGCCGAGCACGGTCAAGGACCCCGCCGTCGGGTGGACCTGCGCCTGCAACATCCGAATGGTGGTCGTCTTTCCGGCGCCGTTGGGGCCGAGGATTCCGAAGCAGACGCCGCGCGGGATTTCCAGATCGAGACCAGCGACCGCCTCCAACGCGCCGAAGCTCTTGCGCAGCCCTCTCGCGACGACGGCGTTCACGGCTTTGCGACCGGCCTTGCCCACTTGAAGGCACGGCTTGCGGCGCACAAACATCATGTTGGAGCGTGCGGTGGAGAGGCCGTGCGCCCCCTCCTCGCCCTCCTCGCTGTCGCCCTCGTCGCTGGCTGTGCAGCACCCTCTGCGACCCCTGCCGAGGAGACCGCGGCAGCCGAGAGCCGAATCTACGACGCCCTGGAGAACGCCATCGGCGAACCGCTCTCCCCCGATGGCCCCGACCCCGCCTTCCCCTCCTCGTACAACCTCGTCCGCCTTGCCACTTTGAGTGGCCCGCCGGAGCGCACCCCCGGCGTTGCGGAGGGCTTCATCGAGACGGCGGTGAAGGGCGGCTACGCCTATCTCTGCCGCAGCGGCACCGACGAGGGCCTCGTCATCTTCGATGTGCGCGACATCGAGAACCCGACCTACGTCTCCTCCATCCGACTCGACGCCGGTTTCGAGGCGGACATCGAGGTCTCCGACGATGGCAACTGGGCCTTCTGGGAGACGCAGCGCATTCCTGGCGCCGGCATCCCCGACGCGACCAACCCCACCTCCATCCCGGGCGCGCTGCCGTACGGCATCCACATCGTCGACATCTCCGACAAGGCCAACCCGCGCTGGGCCGGCTTCACACCGGTCGCCCCCAACGGTCCGCACAGCATCACCTACGCCAACATCGACGGCGAGGACTACGTCTTCGCGAGCGTCTACTCGTGGCAGTACGTTGGCACCTCGGTGACGCCGGTGCGCCTCGCGCCGCCGGGCCTGCAGCGCCTCGTCATCTACCGACTTGACGACTCCGGCCCCCTCGCGCAACTCGTCGAGGTCTCCAGCTACATCGACGCGGCCGCCGTCGGCGAGAGCATCGTGCCGCCGGACGAGATGATGCCGCACGACGTCAGCATCAGCGTCCACCCGCTCACCGGCCGCACCTACGCGTACATCGCGTACTGGAACCTCGGCGTCGTCATCGTGGATGTCACCGACCCCGCCAACCCGACCCGCATCGGCTCCGCCACCGATTTCGGCCTGGCTCCGACGAAGGAGATTCACATGGCGCGCCAGTCCGAGACTCTCATCGATGGCAAGGTCATCGTCGTCGCCGAGCCCGAGATTTCCGGCCAGGACACGACCGGGTACATGTCGGTCATCGACGTCAGCGACCCGGCCGCGCCGCAGTTCGTCAGCAACTGGCGCATCCCTGGCAACGCCACCTCCAACGGCGGCAGCTACGGCCCGCACTACTTCGACTTCCGCGACGGCCGCGTCGTCCTGGCGAGCTACGGCGCCGGCTTCTGGGTGTTCGACATCCACGACGCCGCCAACCTGGCCCGCCCGCGCACCGTCGGCTACGCCTTCGTCCAGGCGGGCGGCACGGGCGGCCTCCTCGGCGGCAGCGCGTTTGATGCCTGGTGGGCCGATCCGACCCATGTCGTCGCCTCTGAATCGGGCAACGGCCTCGTCGTGTTCCGCTACGAAGGGCCGAACCCGGCCGTGAACGAACCGGCGACGGCGTAAGCGGCCCTCACTTCAGTGTGCGCGCCTTTGCTGCTTGGAACTCCCCATCGCTAAGCTTGCCGCCTGCGTGCAGCGCCGCAAGACGCTCCAGCTCCCAGACGACTCCGGCCTCATCATCGTGCTGCCGGATGAGAACGCCAGCCAGGCTGGAGGCGAGGATGCCAATCGTGCCGATGCCGGTCACCATGAGGGCGATGGCGACGAAGCGGCCGGTGATGGTGACCGGGACGACGTCGCCGTAGCCGACCGTGGCGACCGTCACGGCGGCCCACCAGAGAGCGTCGCCGAAGAGCGCCATCTGCGTGCCGGGCGCGTCGCGCTCGACGAGCCAGCCAGCCAAAGCGCCAAGCAAGGTGATGCCGCCCGCCACCGCGCCAATCTGTGCGATGCGGCTGTCGCGGGCGATGCGTTCCCATACGCCGAAGAGGCGGCCAAGCGAGCCGACAAGCCGCAGCAGCCGCACTAGACGGGTGACACGGAGGAAGCGCAGAGCCTCCGGCAAGGGCAGCGCGAGCGGAATCATGCCGAGCAGTTCCCAACTGTGGCTGGCGGCCCAGCGCAGCGGACGCGGGGCGCGGGCGGCGCGTGCCAGCCACTCCACGAAGAAGATGAGGACGAGGGCCGCGTCGAGCTGCAGCAGCGTCGCGCGACGGGCTGCATCGGTTTCGCCATCCTCGACGAGGACAAGGACCAGGCTCGCCACGGTGAGGATCGCCATCGCGACGTCGAGGGCGACGGCGGCGCGGGTGCGTTTCATGCCCGGCGGAGTCCAGGAAACGGCTTAACGTTGGCGCGCCGCTGGCCGCCTTGTGTCCAGCCAACCCGACAAGATGGACCTGCACGAGTTTCGCGCCTCCCGCCGCCGCAAGACGGACAACCTGCTGAAGGAGGACCACCGCGACCTGAAGCGCTTCTTCGCGCTCGACTCGGCGGCCTACCGCGACGCAAGCAAGGATGGTGGCCTCGACGAGAAGACGAAGGAACTGCTCGGGCTCGTCGCCTCGACGGTGCTGCGCTGCAACGACTGCATCGCCTACCACTGCGACCGCTGCGTCGAGGTGGGCTGGAAGAAATCGGAGCTGCTCGATGCGCTCAACGTCGCTCTCGTCGTGGGGGGCAGCATCACCATCCCGCACATCCGCACCGTGTGGGAAACCGTGGAACAGCTCTACGAGGAAAAGGAATCGGCTGGCAAAGTTCCCGCTGCGCCTGCCGCGCTCAAGGCCTCCGCAAAAGAGGTCGGCAAAGACGTCGAGCGGCGCCCCGACGAGGCGCACGCCACGGTGGGCCTGAAACCGAAGGCGAAGAAGGCGCGCTGAAGCGGCTCAGCGCCGCCGCAGCATCAGGGCAACCGCGAGTCCAGCCACCGCAAGAAGGGCAGGAAGGCTTGCTCCTGCCGAGCCGGACGTCGAACTTTGCGCCGTCGGGGTCGTCGAGGCCGCGGGCGTGCCGACGTTGAGGATGCCCTCCATGCCGAGATTGGGGTGCGCCTCGCAGAAGTAACGAATCGCCTGCGCCGTGCTGGGGAGCACCAGGGTCGCCTCCGCCGTGCCGCCTGCGCCGGTGCAGCAGGGGGTTCCCCCGATGCCGGTGATTTTGATGTTGTGCGGACTGGTTCCCGGATTGCTCAACTGAATGTCCAGCGTTTCGCCCGGGTCAGACGGGATGGTCGGATTGCGGCCGGGAAGCCCCTCCACTTCGAACCAGAACTGGATGCCGTCGTCGTGGGCAGCGACGGTGAGGGTGCGCGCCTGGGCAGGGACAACGAGCAGGAGAGCGGCGAGAGCCAGGAAAGCGAAGCGCATTGCTTGGTCAATCGGCTGGAGACCAAAAAGGATGGGAAGAGGGAGAAAGGAGGTGGATGGTTGCTTACTGCTTGCGGCGCAGGACGACGAGGGCGGCGCCGAGGGCGGCCACCAAGGCGACCAGCTCGAAGCCGGGCGTCGAGATGGTGGGGGCGCCCTTCACGACGGTCTGCTCCATCACGATGCGCGGGCTCAAGCTGGTGTGGTCGGAGTTGACGACCTCGACACCAATCTTGTCGCCTTCGACGAGGTTCGTGTAGACGAAGGAGGTCGCGTCGGTGGCGTAGAAGCCGGGGCACTTCGTGGTGTCCTGGCAGGCGGCGCCGTTCAGGAGGAAATGCAGGTGGCCCTTGCCCGCCGCGTTGGTCGGAGTGGCGGAGACCGGGACGAGGCCGAACTGGCCGACGTTGACGGTGAGGGTCGCCTCAGGAGCCTTCGGGGTGGCGGTGAGCAAGATGGCACCGCCGACGATCTGGGTCACGGTCTGCTGGGTCGCAAAGCTGGAGTGGTCGTTGTTCACCAGCTCGGCGGTGACGACGTCGCCCGCCTTGAGCCCCTTGAAGGTGAAGCTGGGGCTCTTGCTGGCGTAGACCGCTCCGCCCGCGCAGGCATCCGCGCAGGGGGCGCCGTTGAGGAAGTAGTGGATGTGGCCCTGGCCCGCCGCATTCTTGGGGTTCACCAAGTTGACGTCGCTGAGCTTGAGGCCGGGGACGGTGACGCTCATCGCGTAGTCGCCGGCGCTGGCGGGGGCGGTCGAGGTGACGGTGAGGCCGGCGCCGATGAACTGCGTCTGGAGGACCGGGGTGGCGAGGCTGCTGTGGTCGTTGTTCACGAGCTCGGCGGTGACGACGTCGCCCGCCTTGAGCCCCTTGAAGGTGAAGCTCTTGTCGGTGGTGGCGTAGGAAGCGCCGCCGGCGCAGGTGTTCTCACACGGGGCGCCGTTCAGGAAGTAATGGATGTGGCCCTGGCCCGCCTTGTTGACGGGGGTGGCGTTGACGGCGGCGAAGCTGAAGTCGCCCGTGGTCACCGCCATGGTGTAGTCGCCCGACGTGGGCGCCGTGGAGGTGATGCCGAGGGTTGCGGCTTGGACTGTGGCGGTCGCAAGAAGCGCCGCGGTGGCTACGATGAGGAGTGTGTTTCGCATGGGGTTCGCCTGCCGATGTCGGCAACGTGGCCATTGCTGTGGTGGTTATAGCCACCTTCCTCGGGGCAGAAGGCTGAAACTGCGGGGACTGCCTCCCAGGAGAGACTCTCCTTGACTGCACCCCCCATCCACGACAACCACTTCCATTGCAAGCCCGATGGCTGGAAAGCGAGGGCTGCGCCCTTCGAACCTGCGGCCGGCCTACGGCCAGCCTGCGGGGGGCTCCGCCCCCCGCCCCTTGCCCCCCGGCAGGGGGCCTCCGGCCCCCTGCACCCCCTGGAGTTTTGGGCTTGACCATTCCCATCCACGACAACCACTTCCATTGCAAGCCGGATGGCTGGAAGGGATTGGGCGCCGTGCGGGAGTTCATGGCGGCGGGGGGGACCAGCATCGCGCATGTCCGTTTGCCGTCCTATCCGACCACGGTGGCGGCGTTTGAGCAATCGTGCCGCGACCACATCACGTTCTCCCAGCGCATCCGCGACGAGACTGGAGTCCGCGTCTGGTCGGCCGTCGGTCCTTACCCGCTTGAGCCAATGCGCTTGGCCGAAACCCAGGGCTGGGATGCGGCAGCGACCTTTTCGCGCGCCTGCTTCGACGTCGCTGCCAAACTCTGCGCCGAGGGATTGGCACACTGCATCGGCGAGGTCGGCCGCGCCCACTTTCCGGTGGCCGCCGAGGTGCAGGAGCGCAACAACGAGCTTCTGCTCTACGGCATGGGGCTTGCCAAGGATGCCGGAGTCCCCATCATGCTGCACACCGAACACGCCGAGGCGGCGACGATGGCGGAGTTCGCAGCACTGGCGGACAAGGCGGGACTGCGCCGCGAACGGGTCATCAAGCACTACTGCGGCCCCCTCGTCGCGGAAGGCGAACACCACGGCCTCCTTCCAAGCATCATCTGCGGCCGCAGCAACCTGCGCCCCGCCCTGGAGAAGTCGCCGGAAGGGCGCTTCGTCCTGGAGACCGACTACATCGACGAACCGACGCGTCCCAACGTCGTGATGCCGTGCGACACCGTCCCCAAGCGCGTCAAAGGAATGCTCGCCAACGGCGAGATGAGCGAGAAGCAAGCGTGGAGCATTGGGAAAGAATGGCCTGAACGATTGTATGGTTGAGCGATGCTCACGACCGGCCTGCGGGGCCGCTTGCGGCCCCGCCGTCTAAATGATCGACCTGTTTGCAGGTCGCAAGCGTGGAGCATTGGGAAAGAATGGCCTGAGCGTTTGTACGGGGCGTAGCGGCTCGGGACTACACAGCGTACCGGCGGCGCTCCTCGTCCAGCTCGCGCCGCGTGTCGCTCCAGAGCGCGTCCAAGGCGTCCAGCGCTTGCGGAGTGGGCAGAGTGCCCGCCGCCGCGGCGTGTTCGATGTCGCGGCAGAGCTCGGAGAGCCGCATCGCGCCCATCTGCGCCGCGGTGGATTTGAGCGAGTGCGCCGCGCGCCGCGCCTCGGCGGCCTCGCCCGCCGCGCTGCTTTGACGCAGCGTGGCCAGGTTGGCAGGCGCCTCCTCCAGGAATTGCGCAAGGATGGCGGCCAGGGTCGCACGGTCGCCGCCGATGTCGGCCAAGAGGTTGGCAAGCGGCGTCGGATCGAGGAGGCTCATGGCCGACCTCCACGCCCTTGACCGGCCTTCGCGAGCGCCTCCGCCAACCCTTGCAACCGGACCGGCTTGGCGACGAAGCCATCCATCCCGGCATCGAGTGCGCGCTGCCGGTCGCCCGGCATCGCCGCAGCCGTCAAGGCGACGATGTTGGGCCAAGCTCCCCCGGGCAGGCGGCGAATCTGGCGGGCCGCTTCGATTCCGTCCAGGATGGGCATCTGGACATCCATGAAGATGAGGTCGTAGCGGATGCGCGTGGCAGCTTCGACCGCCTGCCGTCCGTCGCTGGCCACATCCGCCGTCGCGCCCAAGTTCTCCAGCATCCGAAGGAGCACGGTGCGGTTGACCGCCTGGTCCTCGACGACCAAGATGCGCAGCCGGCTGGCTGCTGCCTCCGGCTTGGCCGCTTCGGGTTGAACGGTGGAGCGCCCATCGAGAGCATCGCGCACGGCCGCGGCGAGCCGGGAGCGCTTGACCGGCTTGCTGAGGAACGCGCTGACGCGGTCATCCGGCGCCAAGGTGGGCTGATGGCCGACGGAACTGGTGATGATGGCCGGCGTGGCAACCCCGAGAGACCGCATGGCGCGCAGCAACTCAATGCCATCCATTTTCGGCATGTGATGATCGAGGAGCAGGAGGTCGAACGTCGCGCCGCGTCGAAGCTGCTCCAGCGCCTCGGTCGGCCCCGGCGCCAGTTCAACCACCATGCCAAGCTGCTCCAGGTTGGCGCGGAAAATGGTGCGGTTGGTCTGGTTGTCATCGACGACGAGAACCCGTTGCCCAACCAGGTGGGCCGGATCCACAGGAGATGGCACCACCGCCTCGGTCGCCCGAAGGGTGAACCGGAACGTCGACCCCTTTCCCGGCGTCGATTCCACCCAGATGCGGCCGCCCATCATCTCCACCAGCCGCCGGCTGATGGCAAGGCCAAGTCCCGTCCCGCCAAAGACGCGGGTCGTCGAACTGTCCACTTGCGTGAAGGGATGGAAGAGCCTCTCAATGTCCTGGGCCGCGATGCCCAGTCCGGTGTCGCGGACGGAGAACTCGAGAATCCACGCCTCGCCATCCTTCGTTCCGGCCGCCTCCACCACGACCTCTCCTTGGGCCGTGAATTTGATGGCGTTGGAGAGGAGGTTCAGGAGAATCTGACGCAGCCGAGACGCATCCACCACGACGGCGCGGGGCAGCGTGGAGCTGGGAAGGTAGCCCAGCGCGAGGTCCCGCTCGGCCGCGCGCGGCGAGACCAGGTCGAGGGCCGATTCAATGAGGTCGACGATGGCCGTGGGGCGCAAGTCAAGCACGAGCTTGCCCGCTTCCACCTTGGAGTAGTCGAGCACTTCGTCGATGAGCCCAAGCAGGTGCTTTCCGGACGCTTGAATCGTGGTGATGTAATCGCGCTGCATGTCGGTCAGTTTGGACTGTGCCAGGAGGTCGCTCAGGCCGAGGATGGCGTTCATGGGCGTGCGGATCTCGTGGCTCATGTTGGCCAGAAAATCCGATTTCGCCTGCGCCATCGCTTCGGCGTTGCGCAGCGCCTCGTCCAGCGCTTGCCGCACGCGTGCCCGCTCGGTTGCATCGCGCAGGATGGCGACGAATCGCGTCCCCGACGCAAGGGGCAAGCGCGACAGGCTCACCTCCACCGTGATCTTCTCGCCGTTGCTGCGCTGCAGGACGCGCTCGAACGGCCTCTGGAACAGTGGCGATGCGGGGTTTTCGAGGTCGGCAACGTCGGTCGCAGCAGAGGCGTCGCCGGGGTCGCGCACCAGGTTGGCGGGGTGACCGACGATCTGCTCCGTCCTGTACCCCAACATGCGCAGGAAAGCCGGATTCGCGCTCTCGACCACCGGCCTCGCATCGAACGTCAGGACACCGTCGTTGGCGCCGTGCAGGACCGCCTGCAGCTCCGTCGTGCGCTCATGGACGAGCGTTTCCGCCTTCTTGCGGGCGAGGCCGCTGCGCCAGACCACTGCGGTCAGCACCGCGCTGGCAAAGAGGCCGCTCAGCAGAACCGTGAGTGGGAACGCCACCCCGGGCATGTCGAACGTGGCAACGGAGAGCGTCCACTGGCGTCCGCCATGCATAATCTCGACCTCAATCAAGTCGGCCGCCCCCAGCAGCCCCTCGTCGCCATGCGATGCGTAGAGCACCTTTCCCGTCGCGGTCGGGCCATCCGTGAGCTGGACCCGCTGGTCGGCCCCCGAGGGCAGAAGGTTGCCCATCACATCTGCGGCGCGCACGGCGACGAAGACCCACCCGACGGTGGCCAGGCGACGACTCTCCGGGGTCGTGACTTCTGCACCGTTGCGGTAGACGGGCAGGTAGAGCAAAAGGCCAGGCTGCGGCGCCACGTTCTGGTCCTGGGCGAGGACGATGGGCGCAGTCAAGGTGGCGTTCCCGGTGTTGCTGGCCTCGAAAAGGCTCGTGCCGCGAACCGGATCGCTTGCCATGTCGAAACCAATGGCGAGGAGATTCGTCCCCGCAAATGGTTCAATGAAGGTGATTGGGGCAAACGGTCCCGACGTGCTTGGAAACACCGTGTAGTTTGGGAACCCTTCAGCGCGGACTGCGGCGACGTGGGCGGCAAGCTCTCCGACCGGGATCCAGGGAACGAACCCAATCGCCTGCACGCCAGCACTCGCCACACGTTCAATGCTGTTCATGTAGGCGCCAAACTCGGCGCGGTTTACCGCATCCGAGGCAACGAACAGGCCGCGCACGCCCTCGAGAAGAAGGACCTGCGTCGTGAGTCGTTCCTGGAGTGCTGCACGAAGATCACTTGCGACCCCCTCGAAGCTCAGGTGGCTTGCCGCGCGGCCAGCGTCGCGTGCCAGGGTTGCAGCACCAAGAGTTGCCGCAACGGTGAGCACCAAGACCGCGACGGCGACCGCCTGGGTGCCAAGCCGCCCTGCATCCGCCACAGACCCACACGAGCAAGCGGGTTGAAGGGCTTGCCGACCGCAACACCCAAAGGCGGCCTGCCCATGTGCGGGGCGTGCGTGTCCTGGTCGTCGACGACTCGGTGACGATCCGCATGGCGCTCGTCGCCGCGTTTCGCAACAGCTCGGCCCAACGATTGGACATCTTCGAAGCGGGCGACGCCACGTCCGCGCTCCGTCTCTTCAAGCAGGAGCTTCCGGACATCGTCTTCCTCGATATGCTTCTCGGCAACGAGAAAGGGCTGGACCTCCTGCGCATGTTCCTGAACCACCGCCCAGGCGCCCGCGTCGTCTTGATGACGGGGCTGGACCGGGACCACCCCGACGTCATCCAGGCCATCTCCGACGGCGCGTTCGGCTACCTGCAGAAGCCGGTGCGCTCCTCCGCCATCCACGCCATGCTCGCCTTGGTGGACTCCGAATCGGGCGCCTTCGGGCGCATCATCTGAACCCGTTCTGTGTGGTCGAATCGCCGAACCTGAGCAGGGCCGGCAAGGGGGTCTGGGGACCCCAGGTTCCCCAGCGGGGGCGGCGCCCTCCGCCGGAGGGCCGCAGACCGTCCAAATGATTGACCTGTTTGCAGGCCACGGGCTCGCTGGGATTCGAACCCAGGTCAGCGGGTTCGAAGCCCGCCAGTCTATCCACTAGCCTACGAGCCCTTGCCCGTCCGACTCGGCCGGAGGGGAAAAAGGGAACGGGGCCTACGGGTCTTTCTTGGACTCGGTCGTGAAGTCGGCGTCGATGGGGCCGTCGGCGGGGCCGCCGGGTCCGGGCTGGCCTGCCGCGCCCTGGGCGTCGGCGGTCGCCTTGTACATCTCCATGACGGCGGGCTCGAGCGCCTTGTGCAGCGCCTCGGTCTTGGACTTCAGGTCCTCGACGGAGACATCCTGGTTCTCCAGGGATGTCTTCAGCTCCTTGAGGGCCGCCTCGACGCCGGCCTTGTGGGCGCCGAGCTTGTCGCCGGACTCCTTGATGAGATTCTCCGCCTGGAAAGCCGCCTGGTCGGCGCCGTTGCGCGCCTCGACCTTCTCCTTGAACGCTGCATCCTCCGCGGCGTGCTCCTCGGCGTCCTTGCGCATGCGCTCGACTTCCGAGTCGCTGAGTTTGGTGGAACCGGAGACGACGATCTTCTGTTTCTTTCCGGTGCCTTTGTCGGCCGCCTCGACGTGGAGAATGCCGTTGGCGTCGATGTCGAAGGTGACCTCGATTTGCGGGATGCCGCGAGGTGCTGGCGGGATGCCGTCGAGGATGAACTTGCCGAGGCTCTTGTTCTGCGCCGCCATGGCGCGCTCGCCCTGAAGGACGTGGATTTCGACCTGGCTCTGGCGGTCGGCGGCGGTGCTGAACACTTGCGACTTCTTCGTCGGGATGGTGGTGTTGCGCGCGATGAGTTCGGTGCGCACGCCGCCCATCGTCTCGATGCCAAGTGTCAGCGGAGTGACGTCAAGGAGGACGATCTCCTTGTCCACTTCGCCGCTGAGGATGCCCGCCTGGACTGCCGCTCCGAGGGCGACGCACTGCATCGGGTCGACGCCGCGCACCGGCTTCTGGCCGAAGATCTCCTCGACGAAAGCCTGCACCATCGGGATGCGGGTCGGGCCGCCGACAAGGATGACCTTGTTCACCTTGTCTTTGGTGAGTTTGGCGTCCTTGAGGGCGTTGAGGCAGGGGGCGCGCGTCTTCTCGACGATGGGACGGATGATCTCCTCGAGCTTGGCGCGATTGAGAGTGACGTCGAGGTTGGCGGGGCCTTTGGGGCCGACCGCGAGGAAGGGCAGCGTGATGGCGGTCTGCGTCATGCCGCTGAGCTCCATCTTGGCGCGCTCGGCCGCGTCACGCAGGCGCTGGATGGCGGCGCGGTCCTTGCGCACGTCAAGGCCGGACTTCTTCTGGAATTCCGTGGCGAGGAATTCGACGATGGCGTCATCCATGTCGGTGCCGCCAAGGTTGGTGTCGCCGTTGGTGGACTTGACGTGGAAGACGCCGCCGCCGAGCTCCATGATGGTGATGTCGAAGGTGCCGCCGCCGAGGTCGTAGACGGCGATGACTTCGTCGGTGTCCTTGTCAAGGCCGTAGGCGAGGGCGGCCGCGGTCGGCTCGTTGACGATGCGCTCGACCTTGAGGCCGGCGATGCGGCCGGCATCCTTGGTGGCTTGGCGCTGGTCGTCGTCGAAGTAGGCGGGAACGGTGACGACGGCCTCGCTGACGGTCTCACCGAGGAACGCTTCAGCGTCCTTCTTGATCTTGGCGAGGATGAGGGCGGAGATTTCCTGCGGCGAGTAGGACTTGTCGTCGATGGTGACGGTGTACTTCTGGCCCATCTTGCGCTTGATGCGGCTGATGGTGCGCTCCGGGTTCAGCACGGCCTGACGCTTGGCGGAGTCGCCGACGAGCACCTCGCCGCCCTCCTTGCCGAACGCGACGACGCTGGGGAAATTCTTGCCGCCATACACGTTGCCTTCGGCGGAGGGGATGATGCGCGGCGAGCCGCCCTCCATGATGGCGGCTTCCGAGTTCGTCGTGCCGAGGTCGATGCCGATGATGCGTCCCATGAGATTTTCTCCTGTTGCGGGCGGTTTGCGCGCCCGTCTTCGGGTCAAAGTCAGTCAGGACTTCTATAAAATATTATGCTCCGCCTTCTCCGCCCGGGTGGAGGCCCCACGCTGGCTCGAGGACGTAGAGGCCGGTGTGCATGTCGGGGACGATGAGGTGGCCGCTGCGGTGCCAGCCGGTGCCCCAGACAAACGGCACCACGGGCACCGGAACCTGCGCGAAGGTGCTCGGGGGCAGCGCGGTCATCTCCTCGTGCGGCTGGAACACGGCGAGAGTCACCGGGCTGATTTGGCGCTCCTCCGTCGAGATGTCGAGCACCCAGACGCCGCCGTGGTACCAGGCGATGGCGACCTGACCCGTCGGCGTGGCGGCGATTTCGTGCACCGAGTAGAGGTAACTCACCCAGGGCAGGCGCGGGTCGAGCGGCGGCTGCCACGATCCCAGCAGCGTCGGGTTGGCGGGGTCGGTGATGTCGGCGATGAAGATGGTGTCGGGCAGGCTGGAGCCCTCAGCGCCCGTCAAGTCGCCGGTGCCGACGAACGACTCGCCGGCGAGCACGACGACGAACTTTCCATCGACGAGCTGCGGCACCACGGTCTGTTCGTGCCAGCCGGTCCACCCCATGTCGCTTGTTCCTTCAAACAGCATCTGCGGGTCAGCGGGGTTGTCCACATTGTAGATGGAGAGCTCGCCCGTCCCGGTGAGAAGAAGCCACTGCCCCGTGGTGGGGTGGCGCGCAAGGGTGGCGTCGTGGCGGCCCGGGACATCGGCGACCTGCGTCAGCTCGCCCGCGGTGCGGTCGAAGGTGAGGATGGTGACGGCGCTGGTAAAGATGGTGTCCACGCCGCCGATGAAGGCGTACTGGATGTTGTGCGAACCCCCGGTGGCGAGGAAGTCGACGAACTTGGGATTGGTCTTGTCGCGCACATCTACGACGACGACGCCAGCCGGGTTGCTTGTCGAAGGAGCGTGAATGGCGGTTGGGTCCTCGCACGTTCCGCGCACCGTGGCAGTGACGTCGCCGGTCGCCCCAAGCATCTGGCAGCCGTAGAAGACGTAGTTGCCATCCTCCGAGAGGCGCGCCGTCCAGCCGTCCGCCGCTGACGGGTACCAGCTGGTGGCGACCGGGTCGGTCGGGTCGGAGAGGTCGACAAGGACGAAAGCGAGACCGCCCTCCATGCCCGACACCACAGCCCAATCGCCCTGAACGTCGACTTGGGTGATGCTGCCGCGCACGCCGAGCGGGAGAAGCTCCTGGATGGACGTGTAGCCAACCTGCGTCAAACCGTGCCCCGCCGTGTGCAGAGCCGCGACTTCGTGTGCGCCGTGGTCGGGTTGGATGACGGTGGAGAAATCGAAATCGGGCTGCGGCGGAACGACCGGCTCCGGCGCGCCGTTTGCTGGGCTACCGGAACTGGACGGCTCATCGTTGGCCGCGCCGAGACAGCCAGAAACGAAAAGAAGCGCGAGAACGGCAGGAGCGAGCCAGCGAGGATGCACGGCCCACCACCCGGAGGTGGCCGCATGAACCTGCCGGGGGCCAACAGTTTTTCCAGCCTCCCCCGTCGCCGCCTGCGTGGCCGGGAAGCGCGACTATTACGAGGTGCTCGGGGTCGAGCGCGGCGCCGACGCGGACGCCATCAAGAAATCGTACCGCAAACTCGCCATCCAGCTTCATCCCGACCGCAACAAGGAAGCGGGAGCCGAGGACAAATTCAAGGAGCTCAGCGAGGCCTACGCTGTGCTCTCGGATGCCGAGAAGAAGGCGCGCTACGACCAGTACGGCCACGCCGCCATCGACCAGCAGTACAGCTCCGAGGACCTGTACCGCACCATCAACTTCCAGGATCTTTTCGGGGGCATGGGGTTCGACTCCATCTTCGGTTCCATGTTTGGTGGCGGGCGCGCGGGCGGCCCAAGCCGCGGCCGCGACCTGCAGACCACGCACGAATTGACCTTGGAGGAGGCGTTCAAGGGCACCGAAGTGGACGTCACCTACTCTCGGCTCGAAAACTGCACGCCCTGCTCCGGCTCAGGCGCCGAACCGGGAAGCAAAGTGGAAACTTGCGGCACCTGCCGGGGAACCGGCCAGGTGCAGCGCCTCGCCCGCACCGCCTTCGGGACGCTCAGCCAGGTCACCTCCTGCCCCGACTGCTCGGGCGCCGGAAAGCGCATCGAAAAGCCCTGCCGCACCTGCCGCGGCTCCGGGCACGATCGCCACCGCCGCACCGTCACCGTGAGCGTTCCCGCGGGCATCGAGTCGGGCCAGGTCCTGCGCATGAGCGGCCAAGGCGAAGTGGGTGGACGGGGCGGCCCGATGGGCGACCTCTACGTCGAAATCCAGGTCAAACCGCATAGCCGCTTCGAACGCGAGGGCGCGGACATCGCCACCGAGTCGGTCCTCTCCTTCCCCGCGGCTGCCCTTGGTACCACCATCACCATCGAAGGATTGGACGGGCCGGTCACGCTCGAGGTCCCCGCCGGCACGCAGACCGGGAAAGTGCTGCGGGTGCGCGGCAAGGGGATGCCGTTCCTGCGCAGCTCCGGACGAGGCGACCTGCACGTTGCCCTGCGCGTCGCGGTGCCCGAGAAGCTCTCCGAGCGGGGGCGCAAACTGCTCGAGGAGTTGGCGGGCGAGTTGGGCGAGGACGCGGCCAAGCTGGGGCGCAAGAAGAAAGGGCTCTTCGGATGACCTGGTTTCTTCTCTCCGACGACAAGACTTAACAGCGGCCAACCGGGTCGAACGATGATGCGTCTCGTCCTGGCAGTCGCCCTGGTGGCCCTGCTGGCGGGCTGCGCCGGAAACGCCACCCCGCAGGCCCCCCTCGAAACGGGTCGCATCGACGGCGCCGTCGTGGACCAGATTCTGCGCCCCTTCTCCTTCCTCAACGTCACCTTGGTGAACCTCGACCGCGTCGATGTCACAAGCGAGATGGGCGGCTTCACCTTCCGCAACCTCCCCGCCGGGAGCTACACCCTTGTTGCCCAGGCTGAAGGAACCCTTGGCGACGTCAAAGTGGTCGAGGTGAAGACCGGCCAGGTGACGCGCGTCATCCTGCAACTCCTCCCGGTACCCTCCGTGGTCCCCTTCGTCACCAGCCTGCACAACCGCGCCCAGGAAGACCTCGGCATGCCGGGCGCCACCTGCGATTCCTGCGCCTGGGGCACCTTCCTGCTCAACCACCCCGACGATGTCGTCCTGCGCGCCTCCTGGAGCGCCCTGCCCGTCGGCAGCTCGACCGTGACCATCACTTTGCGCGACGACGAGGACCAGGAACTCGGCAGTGTGACCGGAGCAAGCCCGCTGGAGCTCGCCATCTCGGGGGCAGACATCGACCTCGATGCGACCCGGCTCAAGGTCTCCTTCCGCTACGCCGACGACTTCACGCCGCAATCGTTCGATGTGGAGTCCTTCCTGGACCTCTACTACAACGGAAGCCGCAACTAAGCGGAGACCGTTTCCAGGCACCCTTATACGGGTCGTTTTCCTGGGAAATCCTGGTCCTCTTGATCAAGGCCGCCCTCCTGGAACAGTTGGCCGCCCGCATCGGGCGCGAGAACCTCCTCACCTCGGAGGCGGACCGCTTGGTCTACTCGACCGACATCGGCGCCCCGCCCAACATCGTGGACTTGCTCGTGAAGCGCCGTGCTGATGCCGTCGCCCGCATCCAGAGCGCCGAGGACTTGGAACTGGTCGTCTCGTTCTGCCGCGCCAACTTGATCCCGATGACGCCGCGCGCCGCAGCAACGAGCGCGCTCGGCGGCGCCGTACCGAAGCGGCGCGGCATCGTGCTCGATTTGAGCCCGCTCAACAAGCACATCGCCATCGACGAGAAGGCGCTCACCGTCACCGCCGACGCCGGCGTCGTGCTGTGGGACCTGCAGAAGCGGCTCAATGATGTGGGGCTTGAACTGCCCTGCTACCCGACCTCCGCGCTCGCGGCCACCATCGGCGGCTTCGTCGCCATGGACGGGCACGGCATCCACTCCACGCGCAACGGCAACATCGGAAAATGGGTCCTCGAAGCCGAGGGCGTCAACCCCGACGGCACCCGCTTCGCCATCCGCGACCGCGACACGCTCGACGGCATCGTCGGCCTCGGCGGCAGCACCGCCATCCTGACTCGCATCAAGCTCCAAGTGGTCGAGGCGTCGCCGGACAAGCCGGTCCTCATCACCCTCAAGGGCGACGCAGCGGCGCAGCAGCTCGTCCAGGAAACAACCGCGAAGTGGCGCCTCAAGCACGCCATGCTGCACAACAGCGACTACTTCGCTCTGCGCTCCGAAGCCACCGGCGTCAAGAAGTCGCCCGTGGCCGCCGGGAAATGGGGCGTCCTCCTCGTCTTCCGCGAGGCCGACCACAACGGCGCCAAGGAGGAGCTCGCTCGCATCGTGGCACGACTCGGCGGCGAGATTGCCGACGACAAACTTGCCAGCGACGAATGGGCGGCTCGCTTCTACCCGATTCGCGCCAAGCTCCTCGGCCCCAGCCTGGTCGCAGGCGAGGTGTTCGTCCCGCTCGACGCCACTGCCGCCTACCTCGCCGACCTGCGCAGCAAGGCGCGTGTCAAGGATCTCTCTTGCGAAGGCCACGTCACCGACGACGGCCGGGTCTATTGGTTCATCTTCACGCTCGACGACGAGCGCCGCCCAACCTACCCGCTTGGTTGGGGCACCGCCGCGCGCATCGTGAGCCTCGCCAAGCGCCACGGCGGCCGCGCCTACCACTGCGGCACCTGGCTGCAATGGGAAGCCAAGAATGTCTTCGGGCCGACGCGCTACCGCAAGCTCAAGGCCATCAAGGCGCAGGCGGACAACCGCAACCTGCTCAACCCCGGCATGGTCTTCCCGCTGCCCGCTCCCATCCCGGAGTTCGTCTACAAGATGAAAATTTCCGGCCCGACTCCGGCCCCGTCGCTTGGCTTCCAACTGGCGGCCGGTAACCCCATTCTGCAACTCATCGGCGGCGCAGTTCCTTACAAGCGCCACAAGACGCTCGGCGTCAAGGCCGCCGACACCGCAGCCGACGCGCCGCGCGGCGGACCCCTCAGCGAGTTCAGCGACGCCCTCTGGGGCGCCGACCTCGCAAGCCTCCAGGCGATCGCGAACCCCGGCGACCTGCCGATGACGCAGACGGTGCGCGGCAAGATGGTCCTCGCCCTCGCCTACGCGCAGAGCAAGGTCGCCAACCCGTGGAGCCTCAAACCCGCCCTCGACGTTGCCGACCCTTCCGCCGCAGAGGGCAAGGTCGCTCCCGATTACGCCACCGCGCAGAAAGTTCTCGACGCGTTCCGCCGCCAGGTCGCAGCCGAAGGCGTGACCCTCACCGTCAAGGCGGTCGAGGTCAAAGTGGAAGCAAAAGCGCACGCGGTCGTCGCCGTCGCCCAGAAGAAGGGCAACGTCGAGGAGATCAAGAAGCAGGCCGCGGCAACTCCCGAGCCGAAGAAGGCATGGGTGCTCATGGCGGACTGCATCGTCTGCAACGGCTGCCAGAGTGCTTGCCCGACCGACGCCGCGATTGTCACCGACACGGCGCGCGTGGACCGCGATTTGTGCATCGCCGACGGAGCCTGCTTCGACGCTTGCCCCACCGGAGCGATTCGGCCTGGGATTGAGGTCGAGGCTACGTCTGCGGGTTGGCCGAAGGGCTCCCGGTTGTACGGGAAGTTTGGCAAAGCTGAAGCTTGAGCCGACGAGTCGCAGATTTCACAGATTGCTCAGATTCCCCGCCCCAGGAATAATCTGAGAAATATGCGCAATCTGCGACTTAGAGGGCTCGTTGGAACGCCGCCATCCGCTTGAGGCCCTCAGCGATTTTCTCGCGCGAGCAAGCGTAGCTCAAGCGCAGGTGCCCAGCGCCGCGTGACCCGAACGCGCTGCCGGGCGTCGTCGCGACGTTGGCTTTGTCGAGCAGCGCCATCGCGAGCTCGTTATCGCCGAGGCCGCCCCACTGCTTGGAGTCGAATTTGGGGAAGGCATAGAACGCTCCCGCCGGCGTCGGGCAGGTGACGCCGGGGAGGGCGCGAAGTCCTGCGAGCATCAAATCGCGGCGGGCAAGGAACTCAGCCTTCATCGTGCGCACCGAATCCTGCGAACCGGTGAGTGCGGCGACGACGGCGTCCTGCGCGAAGCTGGTGGCGTTGGAGAGGCTGTGGCTCTGCAGGCGGTCGGCCGCCTCGATGCAGGGCTCCGGCGCGATGATCCACCCCATGCGCCATCCCGTCATCGCGTAGGATTTGCTTGGGCCATCGATGGTCCAGGTGCGCTCGAATCCGCCCGGCAGACTCGCAACGCTGACGTTCTTGCCCTCGTATTGGAGGTGGCGGTAGATTTCGTCTGAGATGACCCACAAATCGTGGTCGATGGCGAGCTCCAGGATGCCTTTGATGTCGGCGGCGGTGTTGATGCCGCCCGTCGGGTTGCTGGGAGAGTTGAGAACAACGGCGCGCGTTTTCGAGGTGATGGCGGCCGCGACCGCTTCGGGCGTCATGCGGAACCCGGTTGTGGCGTCGAGGCCGACCGGGACCGGTGTGCCCTCGGCCCAGCGCACCATCGGGTCGTAGCTGACCCACGCGGGGTCGGGCAGCAGAACTTCGTCGCCCTTGCCGCAAACCGCTTGGAGAACGTAGAAGAGGCTCTGCTTGGCGGGTGCCACGAGGACGTTTTTCGGGCCGCACGGGATGTTCTGCTCGCGCGCTGCGACCTCGGCGATGGCCTTGCGTAACTCCGGGATGCCCGACGTCGGCGTGTATTTCGTCTTGCCCGCTTTGAGCGCTGCAACGGCCGCGTCCTTGATGCTCTGCGGCGTGTCGAAGTCGGGCTCACCGACGGTGAAGCTCACGACGTCGGCGCCGCTTGCGCGCTTTGCCGCCGCGAGATTGTTCATCCGCAACGTCGCGGAGCCAACGATGCGGTCCATGCGCGGGGCGAGCTTCGGCACGATGCTGGCGACGCCGACCCGGCTCATGAAGGCTGAGGGCTGCGGTTACTCTTCGTCGTCCACGGGCTGGACGAAGTGCAGGGCGACGCGGTGGCCTTCAATCTCGAGAGGGACGAGGATGACGTCGGTCTCCACGGTCTTGCCATCCTTGCGTTTCCAGATGATGGCGGTGACTCCGCCCGCGCCGTGCTCCATGGCATCCTGGTAGGTGCCAATCAAGTCGTCTTGCGATTCCTTGGCCACGAACGTGCTCGGGAACGGAGTCTTGACCGCTGCCCAAGCGGCGGGGCTTGCGTAGCCCAGGAGCTCCGCGAAGAGCTCGTTGCACGCCTTGTTGGCGTCGTCGACGTAGACGTACATCGCCTGTTCAGAGGTCGCGAACAGGTTCTGCAGCAGTTTGTTGGAGGCCGCGAGGACGGGGGCGTGGTCGTGGTTGTGCGCCATGGGAACCGCAACGTGACCTTTTTTCTCCTATTTCAGCCCCACCTCACGAGCCTCCCGGCCGACGGATCTGGAGGGAGCGAGAACAGGAGAAGGAGGGGGAAAGAGAGCGACGATTCCTAACGAATCAGGAATCCGCCGTAGGTCGCCAGCAGGCCCGCGAACAGCAGGGACACCGTGTTGATCACTTTGATCAGCGCGTTGATGGAGGGGCCGGCAGTGTCCTTGTAGGGGTCGCCGACGGTGTCGCCGACGACGGCCGCCTTGTGGACGTCGGTGCCCTTCTTGCCCATCGACTCGAGGAGCTTCTTGGCGTTGTCCCAAGCGCCGCCGCCGTTCGACATGGCGAGCGCCATCATGAGGCCGGAGACCAGAACGCCGATGAGCAGGCCACCAAGCGCCAGCGGGCCCCAGAGGAAGCCGACAATGAGCGGGGCTGCGACGGCGATGATGCCGGGCATGACCATCTCCTTGAGAGCGGCCTTGGTGACGATGTCCACACAGGCGGCGTAGTCGGGCTTGCCGGTGCCCTCCATGATGCCGGGGATGGTGCGGAACTGGCGGCGCACTTCCTCGATGATGGAGCCGGCGGCCTTGCCGACCGCCTCCATGAGGTAGGCGCTGAACAGGAAGGGCAGCATGCCACCGATGAGCAGGCCAATGAGCACGAGCGGCTCGTCGAGCGAGAAGACGAGGTGCTCGCCCAGTGGCAAGCCGGCGTTGAGCTTGTGCGTGTAGTCGGCAAAGAGCGCGAGCGCCGCGAGGGCAGCCGAGCCGATGGCGTAGCCCTTGGTGACCGCCTTGGTGGTGTTGCCGACCGCGTCGAGGGCGTCGGTGATTTTGCGCACCTCGGGGGGCTGGTGCGACATCTCGGCGATGCCGCCGGCGTTGTCGGTGATGGGGCCGTAGGTGTCCATCGCGACAATCATGCCGGTGACACTGAGCATGGCGACCGCGGCGATGGCGATGCCGTACAGGCCAGCGAGGTTGAAGGCGGCGAACATCGCGATGGCGATGACGAGGACGGTGCCGAAGGTGGACTGCATGCCGACAGCGAGGCCGCTGATGATGTTGGTCGCGGCGCCGGTCTCGGAGGCCTTGGCGATGCGCTTCACCGGGCTGTACTGCGTGGCAGTGTAGTACTCGGTGATGAACATCATGAGCACCATGACCGCCATGCCAACCAGCGTGGACATGAAGAGGCTCTGCGCGGTGACGCCCGATCCGAAGTAGAGGCTAAAGTCGAAGCCGGCGAAGAGCTGGTTGGTGACGAAGTAGAAGCCGGCTGCGGCGATGAGGGCGCTCGCGTAGACGCCCTTGTAGAGCGCGCCCATGATGGACTGCTTCTTGTCGAGCTTGACGAAGAAGATGCCGAGGATGCTGGCACCGATGGCGACGGCGCCGAGCAGGAGCGGGTAGGTGACCAGCTCGGTGACGGTGTTGCCGGCGATGAGGAAGCCGAGGAAGATGGCGGCGATGGCGGTGACGGCGTAGGTCTCGAACAGGTCGGCGCCCATGCCGGCGCAGTCGCCGACGTTGTCGCCGACGTTGTCCGCAATGACGGCCGGGTTGCGGGGGTCGTCCTCGGGGATGCCCGCCTCGACCTTGCCCACCAGGTCCGCGCCGACATCGGCGGCTTTGGTGTAGATGCCGCCGCCGACACGGGCGAACAGCGAGATGAGCGAGGCGCCGAAGGCGAAGCCGATGAGCGGCGTCACGGGGTCGGCGAGGTGAACCTGTTCCTGGAAGAGGTAAAAGAAGCCGGAGACGCCAAGCAGCGCGAGGCCAGCGACCGCGAGGCCTGCAACAGCGCCGCCGTGGAAGGCGATCTTGAGGGCGGGGGCGAGGCCGCGCTTGGCGGCGTCAGCGACGCGCAGGTTGCTGCGCACGCTGATGTGCATGCCGATGTAGCCGGCGGCGGCGCTGAAGCCGGAGCCGACGATGAAGCCAGCCGTGGTCCAGAGCCACTCGACCTTCTTGTCGGCGGGGCCGAAGAAGGCGACGGCGAGGAGCACTGCCACGATGGCGAGAGCCACGAACAGGATGGTGCGGTACTGGCGATTCATGAACGCCATGGCGCCCTGCTTGATGGCGTTGGAAATCTCCACCATCTTGGCGTCGGTCACTTTGCTCTTCAGGATGCCCTGCGCGATGACGGCGGCCGCAAGAAGGGCGACCAGGCCGGCGACGGGGGCCAAAACAATCGGAATCATGTCCGCTCAGGCGCGGCAAGGGGTGGAGATAAAAAGCGCATCCTTGAAGGGGCGGCCGCGGCGCCGGCGCAACGAGGCTTCGCCCGCAGGAGTGGGGAGGTTAGAAAGGGAGGGAAAAGGAAGGAAAAAGGAGGGAGGGACCGGACGCGCGCTTAGAGCGACGCTTCGAAGTCGTCCACCGTCTTGGTGAAGGCGGCGCGGTCGGCGAGTTCGCCGCGGGCGACCAGGATCTCGCGGGCGAGAAGCCAGTACACCAGGGCGAGGCTGCGGCGGCCCTTGTTGTTGGCCGGGATGACGACCGCGAGCCCTTTCGTCTCGTTGTTGGTGTCGACGAGGCCGAGGATGGGGATCTTGATGTTCTGCGCCTCGCGCATGGCCTGGCCGTCGCCGAGCGGGTCGGTGAGGACCAGCAGGTCGGGCTCGGTGAAGCCGGCGACGAGGGGGTTGGTCATGGTGCCGGGCATGAAGCGGCCGGCGATGGCGTTGGCGCCAACGGCAAGAGCGCACTCCTTGACGGGCTTCTGGCCGTACTGGCGCTGCGAGACGAACATGACGCGCTTCGGGTCGTAGGACGCGATCTTCTTGGCCGCCGCGCGGATGGCGAGGTCGGTCTTGGCGACGTCGAGCACAAACAGGCCGTCGTTGCGGACGCGGAAGATGTAGGGCTTCATGTCGGCGGTCTTGTGCTGGGTGCCGATGTGGACGCCGGAGGTGAGGTACTCATCCTCGGCGACCAGGAACTCGGTGCCCGGCGCGGCCGAGGAGGCCGACTGGCTGTCGAACTGGGTCTCTTCGTTCATGATGCCTTCACCTGGTGACTGGCGGTGCGCTTGACGGTGAGCGGAATGGCGTTGGCGGCGTACTCGGCCATGGCAACGCGCACCGGGTTGCGGACATCGGCCGGCAACTCGATGAGCGGAGGCGCGCCCATGCTCAACTGCAGAGCACGGGAGCCGACGATGCGGGCCTTCTCAAAGCGCGTGTACTCCAAGCGGTCTCACCAATGCCAGGTTGCCCCGGCGCAGTTTTGCGGACGAGGCAGGGGATATAAACGGTTGCTCCGGCCGTCGGCAGGCGGAGCTACAGTCAGAGCAAGTCGCCGCCGCACCGCGACCCTCCAACGGAGGTCCGGTGCCGCCATGCCGTCTGCGCGGCATCTGCTTGCTGAAGTTCCTCAGCTCGGAGGGGGTCTTGAAACCCGTCGGTCGCGCCCTCGCCCGACATCCGGTCGCCACCGTTATGTGCCATTTCCGGCCTTCCCGCCGCATGACCAACAACAAGGTCCTCGGAATCGTTCTGATTGTCCTTGGCGCGCTCTTGTTGCTGAACTGGATTCGCATCCCGTTCCTCACCGAAGTGGTCGGCATCGGCCTCATTGTTCTGGGCATCCTCATGCTCATGGGCAAGATGGGAGGCGGCTCCATCCTCGGCATCGTCGCCATCGTGCTGGGCGCCTTGGTGCTGATTGGCCGCATCCCCGGCTTCGTCGACGCCGTCGGCGACCTGTGGCGCATCATCACGCTCGTTGTCGGCATCCTGCTCATCGTCTTCGGCGCGCTGAAAGTGCTGGGGAAATAACGCACAAGGCCCGTAAGCCGCTTCGCTCGGGAAGTTTGTGGGCTTTCGCCCGAATTGAATCCCTTCCGTGGAAGGGAAGCCACCGAGCCAAGAAAAGGGGCCGCGGCGGGACCGGGTTTCACGCCGGCACGCTTGGCAGGCGACGCCTCGGCTTAACCTTGCGGGACCAGGTCGAGTTCTGCGACGACCGCGCCGGCGGAGCGCACAACGAGCCTGCTGCTGTCGGAGGTCAGGTCGAAACCACGCAGCGCGAGCCACCGACTGCCGACAGCAACGGTGGGCGGTTCGAGACGAAATCGAATGGGGAGAAACGGCAGTGGCTCTGTGAGGCGCTTGCGACGCCGCGCCAGGTGCTCCTCCTCGCGCTCCCAGCCTTCAGCGTCGAGCGCGCTGCGGAACCCGATGGCCAGCCACCCTGTGATCGTGAGATAGAGCGCCGCAGGTCCGAAGGCGAGGATCACTCCAATGCCGATGCTTGCGCCCAAGACGACGGCGCTGTGCAGCAGGAGGCCCAGCGGGACGCCGAGAGCCAGCATCGCCCAGCCGAGACTCATGGAAACGACGTGGGCGCGCGATGGGCGACGTCGGGCGCCCGCTTGGCGCAAGGCGTGGTAGAAAGCGCGGGCGGCCGCGGCGTTGGCGGACCTGCGGACGAACGCCATCAGGTCGCAGAGCCGAGCAGGCCTTCGAGGCCGCGCGGAACCTTGTTCTTTTTCAGCGCCTCGCGCACCGCCTTGAGGTCGGGGCCGGCCTGGTAGAAGCGCTTCGGGCTCTGGTAGTCGAGGGCGCCGCTGCGGCGCAAGTAGCCGTCGAGGTGGGCAATTTTCTGCTCCGCGACGTAGGCGGTCATCTCCTTGAGCGGAATGGTGCCGGTTGCGAAACGCTCCTCCAGTTCGTTGAGGATTTTGACGAGGCGTTTGGAGAGATCGGCGTCGGCCATGCCAATGGCACGACTCCATGCCTTTTTAACATTGATATGGCGGTCCCAAGATGGGATTGGATGCGCGTTCAGGGAGCCCTCGCCATCGTGGCTGTCGCCTTGCTCGTGGCGTTAGCGCCGGTGGGGGCGACCTCGCATGGCACTGTCTCTCTCGTCACCGACCCCGCTGACGACCAAGTCGTCGCACCGAACCCATGCCTCAGCACGAACCAGCCCGCTTTCGAGGGGGCCGACCTGCTTGGCATCACCCTCAGCCTGGTGGGCGATGTCGCTGGTCCCACTCTCCAGGATGTCTACACGCTCACCATCGCCACGACGGCCGCCATCCCGGAGAGCCAGGTCACGACGCTCTCGTTCCAACTTTCGAAGGGGCCGACCAGCCTGCCCACCAGTGCGGCGGACGGTGCCGTTCGCACTTTGACATTCCAAGGCACCGCGCCGCCCGGCGGAAAGGGGCGCGTGAACACCGGCCCAAGCGGCCTTTCCTATTCGTTCGAAGCGAGCGATCTCGGCGCCGTGGGCGGCGACCTCCTCCACAACGTCTCCGCTGCGACATCGGACCTCGACGAGGGTGCGCTGCCCGCCCCGCTCACCCAAGATGACTGCACCGGCTCGGACCGCGCCCCCGATTCGGGTGCAGCCGGAACGTTCACCTTCGCGCGGCCCCCCGTGGCGGGCACCCTCACCCTGCGCCTTCTCGGAGGAACCGCCACCCTCTCCAGCGGCCCGGTGAGCTTCTCCGGCACGACACTGGAGCTCGCCGAGCCTCCGCAAAGCCTCCGCCTCGACCTCGCCGTGACCAACTCCGGCCTTGACGCCGACCGCGTGGAGCTCCGCCTCGGCGGCGCGACCCAGACGCTCCAGCTCGCCGCCGGCGCCAGCGAGAACGTGGCGCTCGCCACGAACCAGACCTTCCCGACCGGAGCAACGACCCTCACGGTGATGGCAACCAGCACGCTGGGGGGCACCGCCCAGAGCCGCCTCACCCTCACCGTCGCCCCGCCCACCCCCACCGCCGAACGGGAAGTGAAACCGGCCGGCCTTGCGTTCCTCTCCCCCGTGGCGACCGGCCTCGCGTTCGACAACGCGTTTGGCTCCTACGCCGAGTTGGCGCTCCTGCTTCTTCTGGTTCTCCTCATCGTCGCGGCGCTCTTCCTGGCCGTCACCTTGACACGTCCCTGGGTGCGGGCGCACACCGACGTCGGCCATGTCGAAGCGCCCCCCGGCGCCACCGCCCGCGTCGAACTGGTGGTGGACCGCCTCAAGCGCGGCGTCGAGCGTGCCCGCGCGGTCCTGCGCTCCTCCGACTGGCCTGCGACGCTCTCGGGCGGCGACGGCGAACGCGGCGTCGAGCTTGGCCTCGACGGCTCCACGACGCTCGAAGTCCGCATCCCCCACGGCGCCGCCCCGAAGGAGCGCGCCCGCTTCGAACTGGACCTCGTCCCGATCGCCGCGGACGGCAGCGAGCGCCCCGACCGCGCCGCGCACGCCAACGTCACGGTGCAGGCAGGCCTCCCCACCACCCCACTCGGGCCGGGATACGTGGTGGCTGGCATCCAGCTCGCAGGGGTCGAGCACGAGCCCTCCCGGCCCCGCCCAGGTGAGACCGTCACCACGACCGCCACCGTCCGCAACGGCGGCTCGTCGCCCGCCCCTCTGCGCGTCGCTCTGCTGGTGGATGGAGCGCCGCGTGCCGAGGCGCGGATTCAGGTCCCCGCCCGCTCCGCCACCTTGGTGCCGCTCACCTGGGTCGCTGGCGCGGGTGCGAACCAGGTCAAAGTACAGGTGTTCTTGGCCTGACGGCCTGCTCCGAAGTCTTTTTACAAACCGGCGAGTCGGCGCGGATGCCCGCAAGGGCAGATGGCCGCACGATGACCGAGACTTCCGCCCCCACGCCCGCCGCGCCGACCGCCCCCGAGACCCCGGCCGCCGCGTCCGCGCCGGCCGTTCCGGAAGTCCCTCTCACCGAGGCCGACGTGCGCAACCTGCAGGACAAATTCAACAACCTGCTCAACACCCGCAACGAGCACAACGAGCTCGCCAAGGCGGCCCGCACCGACCGCGACCAGCTCAACGAGGCGCGCCGCGTCAAGCTCGCCGAGCTGGACGTCCACAAGGCGGCCCGCGACGCCGCCAACGAGGTCATGCGCACGCACAAGGAGCTGCGCAACCAATTCCAAGACCAGGCCAAGGCGCTCATTGAGGAGAAAAAAGGCAAGGTCGGCGGCATGGAGCGCTCGCTCCCCCTCACCGTGCGCAAGCTGCGCAACGACCTGCAGGCCATGGTCGAGCAGCAGCAGACCACCAGCCTGAGTGTTGCCAAGGAGCGCCTCCTCGTTGAGAAGATCGCCGAAACCTGGAAGGAGCTCAAGGCGAAAGAGCAGGAGATGGGCCGCCAGAAGACCGTCATCGCCGACATGTCGGAGACCGACGGCTCCATCGACGCCCTCTTTGCGAAGGCCGACGAAGAGCACGCCAAGGTCGCCGCCGCCATGAAGGAGGCGCAGGCGCACCACGAGGCGTTCATCGCCGGCGTCAAGCAGGTCCGCATCCTCGTCTCCGAGGCCAACGCCAAGCACGCCGCCTTCGTCGCCCACAAGACCAAGGCGGACGAGTGCCACAACAAGGGCATGGAGATGCGCGAGAAGGTCATGGCCATCCGCGGCGAGCGCAAGGCCGCCTTCGACGCCGAGCGCCGCGAGGTGCGCGAGGTCAACCAGGTCGCGCGCAGCAAGGTCTCCGACCCCCGTGCCATGGAGCGCCACAACGACACGCTCCTGGACCAAATCAAGAAGGGCGGAAAGATCACGTTGGGCTTCTAAGCCGGCGTCGCACCCCACGCACCGCGTAGCGAACGCTCTGTTGCCGACCAAACCCTTTCACGGTGCGTACCGCTCGCGGAGGCGTGGAGTCCCTCGAGATTCTCGGCGTCGCCCTCCCCGTGCTGGTGGGCGTGGTTCTCATGGGCCTCGCCGTCGTCGTCGTGCGGCACGGCAAGCTGCACCGCTACAACATGCACTTCGCGGCGCTCTATTTCCTCTCTGGCATCAAGTCCATTAGCGAAGGACTCACCCCCGTCGCGGACGGTTTCCATGCTGCGGCTCCGCTCTTCCCCAAGGCGCTCTTCTGGGTGATTCAAGCCGCCTTCTGCTCCCTTGTGATGCTGCCGCTCATTTTCCTCTTCGTGGCGAGTTTCCCGCGCCCAGTGGCGTGGCTCGCGCGCCGCCCGGCCCTGGGCGCCCTCGCGTTCCTGCCCAGTCTCCTCATGGCGGCGCTGCTCATCGCGCGCCTGGTGGACCCCATCCGCTACGGGACTCTGTTCGTCCACGCAGCGACTGCATTCAACTTGCTCGGGGTGGCGGTCAGTGCGATTGGGCTGGTGCTCATCTTGCGCACTCGAACACACTCCTCAGACCCCATCGAGCGCTCGCAGGCGCTCTACGTCGTTCTGGGATTCCTTCCCTCCTTCG
Organism: Thermoplasmatota archaeon; assembly: GCA_038046785.1. Taxonomy (GTDB): domain Archaea; phylum Thermoplasmatota; class E2; order JACPAO01; family JAHFTW01; genus JAHFTW01. The sequence continues at coordinate 56,727 of JBBSVM010000002.1, read as the reverse complement.
TGGTGGGCTGGCTCATCACCGGACTGCAACTTGCTCCCGTGGCGGGATTGGTGGCGCCCGACCGATTTGCGTTGCTGCTGGACAACCTGCTGCACTTTGTCTCCCCCGTCCTGGAGCTGCTGGCGGCCGGATTGGTCGCGTTTGCCATCCTGAAGTACAACATCCTTGGCATCAGCCCGAAGTTCAAGTTTGGAGTGAAGTCGTTCGCGGTCGGCTTCCTCCTCGTCGTGGCCTTCCTGCTCACGCAGTTCGTCGAGAACGTCGTCCTGCAAGGGCAGCTCTTCTCGTTCGCTGGCGACTACGGCTCCTTCCTGCTGTCTGGCATCACCGGTCTCGTCCTGTTCAAGCCCATCGAGATGCTCTCCAACAAAGTCTCCGACCGGCTGCTTCCCAAAGAGGAGGACGCCCCCTCCAACCGCGCGGCCGACATCTACCATGCCCAGGCCACCCACATCCTGCGCGACGGCAACGTCAGCGACCGCGAATGGGCGTTCCTGCGCAGCCTGCGCGACCAGCTCGGGTTGAGCGAGGCGCAAGCGCGCCGCATCGAGGAAGAGGTGGAGCGCAGCCTGGGCGTGGATGACGCGCGCACCGGTGCTTCATCGACGACCGCGCCGCACCACCTGCAGGCCGCCCAAGCGGTCCAGCGCGAGGCACCCGTCGTCCAGCGCGCAACGCCACTGCCCAGCCCCGCCCGCACCCCCTCCAAGGCCGCGGCATCGCCCGCCACCCCGTCCCGGACCGCCCCCTCCAAGAGTCCAGCGAAGGCCTCATCTCAACCCAATCAACCCAAACCGGAGCAAACGCCTGCTCCGACGAAGGCGTCGCCGGCCCGCCCCCGTCCAACCCCTCCCAAAACCATCAAATAGCCCAGGTTGCCCTCGTTGAAACGGAGACGGCCCTGGTGCCTTGGGCACCCGCCTGACCTTTCACGTTCATCGCTGGCTTTGCCGGCACCTTCGACGCGACCCTGGAATCCGGGGGCGTCTGACTCGCGGCCTCGCGCCGCCTGCGTGAGCCGGGGTCCGCCTCCAGGAACCACCCTCATGGTTATCGATCCAAGCACAACGAAATACCTGATCAAAGCCTCCGTCCAAGCGGACGGGGTCGTTGAGAAACCGGACATCATCGGTGCCGTCTTCGGCCAAACCGAAGGCCTGCTCGGCAGCGAACTCGACATGCGCGACCTGCAGAAATCGGCCCGCATCGGCCGCGTCGAGGTCGACATCGAGACGCGCGGCGGCAAGACCACCGGCACCATCGTCCTCCCCTCGGCGCTCGACAAGGTCGAGTCCGCCATCCTGGCCGCCGGCCTCGAGACCATCGACCGCATCGGCCCCGCCAAGGCGATTGTCAAGGTGCTCTCCATCGAGGACACCCGCGACGCGCGCCGCCGCCAAGTGGCGGACCGCGCCAAGGAGCTGCTCGCCTCCATCAACGAAGGGTCGGGCCAGAACTCCGACAAGATTGCCGACGAGGTGCGCGCCGCCGTCCAAGTGGCCGAAATCACCAAGTTCCGCAACACCAAGCTCCCCGCCGGCCCCAACGTGGACTCCAGCGACTCCGTCATCCTGGTCGAAGGCCGCAACGACGTCCTCAACCTGCTGCGCTGCGGCATCAAGAACGCGCTGGCCGTCGAAGGCACGGGCATCCCCGACGAGGTCAAGGAGCTCTCCAAGGAGAAGACCACCATCGTCTTCGTGGACGGCGACCGCGGCGGCGAACTCATCGCCAAGGAAATCCTGCAGAGCTGCGAAGTGGACTTCGTCGCCCGCGCCCCCGCCACCCGCGAGGTCGAGGAGCTCCCCCACAAGCTCGTCATGAAGTGCCTCAAGAACAAGCTCACCGCCGAGCAGTTCGTCAGCCAGATGGGCATCGCCATCAACCGCCCGGAATCCTCCGGCAAGAAGCCCGCTCCCCGCGACGGCTCCGACGAATTCGGTGCCTCGACCGAGGAGCCGAGCCGCGAGCGCTCCGAGCGCGCTCCTGCCCGTGACGACCGCCGCGGTGGACGCGACGGCGACCGGCGCGGCGGCGACCGCGGCCGTGGGCGCGACAGCGACCGCCGCGAGGGTGGACGCGACGGCGAGCGCCGCGACGACGGCCGCAGCCGCGAACCCCGCGACCGCCCCGAGGGCCGCGAACCGAGCCGCGACCGCGGCGAGCGCCGCCCCCGCCGCGACGAGGAGCGCAGCGAGCCCGCCGCCCCCTCCCCGCCCCGCGAAGGCGACCCGCGCACTCAGTTCAAGCAGATCCTGGGCGAGCTCTCCGGCACCCTGAAGGCGACCCTTCTCGACGACACCGGCCGCGTCCTCCAGGGCGACGTGGCTGTGCGCGAGCTGGCGGACAACCTGAAGGGCTCCGAGGGCGGCGTCAAGGCGGTTGTCTTCGACGGCGTCATCACGCAGCGCCTCCTCGACATCGCCTCCGAGAAGAAGATCGCCACCGTCGTCGGCGTCAAGATGGGCAACGTCACGAAAGTGCCGGACGCGGTTGAAATCCTCACACGCGACGACCTTCAGTAGGCCGTTCCGAAGCCCGATTTTTCCTTCTTTTTCCCCCTCTTCCAAACTCATTTTTTCGGCTGAAAAATCAACGTTGTTCAGCCCTCTTCCTGTTTCCGATGGAGGATGTTCAATCCACCCGTTCTTGAATTTCTGACTCAAAAAAGAGTTACTTTCCTGGTTTTTCTGGCCCAAGATATATATCGAACGGGTTCGCTCTGGCCCATGGGATGCACAAGGATGAGCTGCTTCAGCTCCACAGCTTGCTGTGCCAGATGAAGCGATACTTCGAGGAGGCAGGATTGCCGCTGGTGGGCGAGTTCGGCGAATACGAATCGCTGGCCGTCAGCCCGCAGCACATCCACAAGAGCAAGACCGACCACAAGAAAGCGGTCTTCTACCTGGGGAAGGGATTGTCCCAAGTCGTCATGCAGGGCAACCCGGACCACCAGGCTCGCTTGAAGGAGCGCTTCGTGCGGCTGGCCACCACGGCCACCGCCGACGAGGATGAGGAGGAGATGCCGGCCGCCGCGCGCGACCGCAACCTCCCCGCCTTCGCCCTGGCAGCCCTGCACCACTAAGGTCGCAGGGAGAGGCCGCAGCGCCTCACAGGGGCGTAGCCATCGCTCGACATCCTGCGCGAGTTCTCTTGTTGGCACGCCGAACAGTCCGGGTGGCCGAAGGGACCCGTACGCTGAGGGGTCTCGGCGCGAGGGCCCCGGTTGCTCTGAAATCGAGCGAACCGAGATTTCAGAGCGGGCGCGCCATCTTGACCGCGTCGCCGCCGTCGCGGTAGACGGCCGCCTCCAAACCTTCCGGCGCGAAACCGTGCCGAGAGTAGAACGCCTGCGCCGCGGTGTCCTCCGCGCGCACCTCAAGGGTCAGCCGAAAGGCGCCGGAGCGGGCGAGATCGTTGCGCACCGTGCGCACCAACGCAGACCCGATGCCGCGATGGCGCCGTGCGGCATCGACGCCGATGGCAAGCAGATGCCCTTCCGCGCCGTTGCGGCCCGCCAAGGCGAAGCCGACCAGTTCGTTGCGCTCGACATCGCGCGCCACCCAAAAGGGACCGCGGCCGGCGGCATGGGCGGCCAGCCACTCCGGATCGTAGTGCTCGCTCATGGTCCGGGCGGCGAGGTCCGCCACCGCATCCACATCCTCGTTGCGAATGGGTTCGACGACGAGCACCGTCTGATGTCGGCTTGGTTCCTACTTACGGCTTTCGCGACGGCGGCCCGTCCGACTATATCAAGGTCAAATGAGGCGTTCCGCGACGGCTGGCAGCGGGCTCTCGCTGGCGCCGAGGCCGAGGCAGCGTTTGCTGACGAAAAAATAACAGGTGCGGCAGTCGCGCAGGCTGCAGCGCGCATCGACCAACCCTTCCTGCTTGAGCCGCCGCACGGCGTAGCGCAGAGTGCGCGCGGGCAGACCGGTGCGCACGAGAAGTTCGGCCGACGTGAGGGGGCCCGCCTCGCGCACCACGCCAAACGTCCTCTGCGCCGACTGCGGCAGGCGGGCGAGGCGCACCGGATCCACCTGCACCGCGTCGGCGGGGAAATGAAGAAACTGCGCCTCGACCACGCCAAGCCATGGGTGGCGCCGGGGAAAAAGCGTTGTCGGCAGACCGCCACCGCTTTGACAGAGCGGGGCCTGGCATCATCGTGGCCATCCATGAGCGCGTCTGGGAACAGGGCGATGCGGGTCGGCCGCAGCCCCACCACGCCGTCGCCAGCCGACCGTGGCGGCCGGAGGGCACGTACGCCCTGCTTGGCATCATCGTGGGGGTCTGGCTGGTGCAGCAGCTCGAACTCTCCCTCGTGCGCTCCGCCATCGCACAACTCCAGGCGGGAGCGACGGAGTTGCCGTTTGGCGTCGGCGTGTTTCGCGGCGAGCCGGTCTTCCTGCATCAGTGGACCTTCGTCATCAACACGGACGTCCTTTGGCGCCCATGGACGCTCATCACCAGCACCGTCGCGCACGACACCGGTGGCTTCACGCATCTGCTGTTCAACGGCGTGACGCTGTTCTTTTTTGGCCCCAGCGTCGAACGGCTCGTCGGGACGCGCCGGTTCCTGCTGCTGTTTTTCCTGGGCGGAGCCCTTTCTGGCGTTCTCCAGGTCGAGCTCTCGGCAGCGTTTGGCAACGGCGGCGGGGCGCTGGGCGCCTCGGGTGCCCTCATGCTGCTGTTTGGCCTCCTCATGGTCTTGATGCCGAACGAGAAACTTCTGGTGTACGGCATCGTCCCGGTGCCCTTCTGGATTGCTGGCATTGGCTACGCCGCCCTCGACGTCCTTGGCGCCTTCAATCCGGCCAGCCGCATCGGCAACTACGCTCACCTTGCAGGGATGGCGCTCGGTCTTGGCTACGGCCTCTGGATGCGCGCCGATTGGCGTCGGCGCGGCGTGCGCTTGGTGCGCGAGTAGGACCGGTCAACGGCAGACCGGCACCGCAGCGAAGCGCAGCGCCTCGACTCCGGCGGGGCCGCGCAGGATGACCACCACATCGTAGGCGGGGGCGAGGGGCGTGCAGAGCGCCAACGCGTCGCCGTCTGCGATGGGGCGAGCGACCGCGGATGCGGGACGGGCGATGCCGGGGGCAAACGGCTCGGACACAAGGCGTGCTGGACCGTCCAAGGAGACATGCACCAACGCCGAGGGTTCCAGCGTCACATCGGACCAGTCGGCGGCAACGCTCGACGCGACAGGGCCCGCCTCCTCGCTCTCGAACTCTCCCGCCATGCGCGAGCCGGCGCGCAGCGACATCATCCAGGCGACGCTCAGGGCCGCCACGACGACGGCGACTCCGACCAGGATGGGCGGGCGCATGGGCCGCTTCTCTCTCAGGCCGCGCTCTTAGCCTTGCTGCGCGAGGTTTATCTGCCGTTTTTTGCGCCTCAGAGGCCCACACTGCGAGGAAACCGAAGACTGCGAGGACCCGCTTCGGTGGGACCAGAAAGGGCGCCCTCGACAGATGGGGCGCCCCACGGCGATGTGAACCATGCTGTCAGCCCGGGGGCGCACCTTCGCGTCCAAAATGCCAGGCAGGGACGCCAAGCGTCGTGAAGTCGCGTTTGTTGGCGGTGACGACATAGGTCCCACCGAGCAGGGCAACCGCGGCGATGTGGATGTCGCCCCAGTGTGGTTTCGCGATGCCCGACGCGCGCGCCTTCGCACGAAGGGCGGCACCCTCCAGGACGTGCGCATCGCTGGTGTGCACCAACTCGAACGAGTCTCGGATGGCTTGCAGCTGCGCAACGGGGTCTGCCGCGCCGGACAGAAACTCCAGGGCGGCTTGTGCCGGGACCAAGAGCGCTCCGTCGGCCCGGGCGACTTCGAGGGCGGCCTGGGCCGTCGCGTCTCCATGGGCGAGTGCGATGAGGAAATTGGTGTCCAGGACCGGCATCAGCGCCCACTCCGACGCCGCGGGGCGTTGGGTTGCCACGGATCGGGACGGTCCTCTTGCCGTCCTTGTTCCACTTCCTGCGCGTGGTCGCGGGCGCTGAGGGTGAAGCGGTGCGGGAATTTGGCGAATCGTGCCGGGTCGCCGCGCCGCCGTTCGTTGCGCAACAGGCGCTCCACGACGTCGCTGAAGCTTTCCAATTCCTGCTTGGCCTGCTTGAGTGCTGCGTAGGCGGGTTCGCTGAGGGCAACTTGGCGCGTCATGCAAAAGAATATACTATTTGGTAGTATATGATGACTTTCCACGCAGCCTCTACGGTAGGACACTGGGAAGGCAGAGTGAACAGGCCATGGCGTGTTCGAGTTGCCGCTCCGGGTTGATCCAAGCGGTTACGACGCAGCGCGGCGTTCCGCCTGGAACGCTTTCTTCTGCGTCTCGTCAAAGGTCAGAAGCGGCTCTCCGGTGCGGATGGCCACGGCGATTGTCGCTGCATCCACGTAGCTCAGCTTGCTGTGCCGGTCGTGGATGGTGGCGCTTAGCACTGCGTCGTAGCTCGGGAGAAGTTGCAGGCCCGCGATGCCCTCGAGGTCTTGGCGGACTTGCCTTTCCATGCGATGCGCCTGCGTCTCGCCATGCTCCTGGCGGGAGCGGAAATAGGCGAGTTGGAGAGTCTCCGCCAGAACCAGAGAAGGCACGACGAGACTGTTGGCAGCCTGAGCGTCTGCAATGGCTTGGTTGTGGTGGGCGTCCAAGTCGTTGATGAAGGCGTAGAGCCAGGAGGTGTCAGTGATCGGCATCCAAGCCCTCGCCAATGATGTCGTCGTGACGTGCGCCCGCGTCGCCGCTCAAGTGCAGGAAACGGAGGCGGCTGAAGTCGATGCCTTTGCGCTCGCCGCGCACGATGACCTCTGCCTCGTCGCGGGGCCGGAGTCCGAGGCGTTCGAGTTCGCCCTTCGTCAGACGGATGCCGTAGCCGTTGCCCCAGGCGACGATGCGACGGTGAATCTGAATTTCACCCATGTTTATACGATAGTGTTTATCCCGTATAGTTGTTGCGTCCACGCGCTGGGTAGACTCAGTCAACGTTGAACAGAGTGAACAGGCCATGGCCTGTCCGGCCATCAACGGTCTCAGCGGCGGCGCGCAGCGAGGAGAACCAGTGCGACCAGGAAGACGAGCGGAGAGAGCAGGAACGACGCCTTCGCTTCTGCGGTGACCGCCGTGGTCAGCTCGTTGTTGGACTCCTTGGACTCCTTCTCGGTGCTGGCAAAGTCGGCGATGGCCTGGATGACGTGCGCCCCCTCGGTGAGCGGGTGCGGCTGCACCACGGTGGTGGTGGCTCCCGCGGCGATGGCGGGAAGCGGCGCGTCCGCGACCAGGACGCCATCCACTTGCAAGCGAATGTTGGTGGCGTTGGAGGGGCCGTTGCCGCTGTTGAGCACGGCGACGCGGATGGCGCCATCGAGGTAGCTGACGGCGGAGACGCTCAAGTCGGGCCGCGGGGGAATCTTCGGGCCGAACATGTAGACGGAGCCTTCGAAGGAGGAGAGGAAGGCGCGCTTGCCGTCGAGGGCAGGGCTCGCCTTGACGGCGGAGCCCATGCTGAACTGCTTCAGCTTGAGGCCGTCGGTCGCGTTCAGCCAGTACACGTTGCCGTCGTCGGAGCCTGCCACGACGATGCCGTTGCTGACGGCGGGGCTGGAGTAGACGGCGCCGCCGGTCACGAACTCCCAAACCTTGGCGCCGGTGCCGGCGTTGATGGCGTAGAGGTTTCCGTTGTTTGCGCCGACGTAGATGCGGGTTCCGTCGGAGGCGGGGCTGGAGTAGACCTTGCTCTGGCCGATGGTGGAGGGGACGGAATAGGTCCAAACCGGCGTGTTGCGAAGCGCACTGCAGACTTGGCCATTCACGAGGATGGGTCCTTGGCCGGAAGGCGACGCCGGGAACGTGTAGACCTTCTCGTCCAACGCTCCGATGGTGAGCGTGCCGCGCACTGTGTCAATGAGGGGGGAGCCGAAGATGGCGTCGCCCGCCTTGAAGAACCATTGAAGGTTCGTCGCTTGGCCACCCGTGCCGAATTCGTTGACGGCGAAGAAGTAGTGGCTCAGGCTGCCGAAGAAGACTTTGCCCGCGTAGACCGCCGCGGCGCCGCGGATAGGACCCGTAGGAATGGGGTCCTTGCAGGTGGTCGTGGTGACAGGATTGGGGGGAGGGGTAGTTGTGGTCTGAACAGTCTCCGAGAGTCCGGCGGGTGTGAAACGCCAGAGTACGGTGAGCGTCTCGGTGTCGAGCGCTTTCATCTCGCCCGCTTCGTTGCCGACGAAAATCTTGCCTTCGTGAATGGTGAGGCTCGCCTTGGTGGCTCCAACATTCGTGGTGCCGAGCTCGGTTCCTTTCTGAAGATCAAACGATTTCAGACTGCCCGACTCATCGACGACGAACACTTTGCTGCTGGCGATGGCGGGCGTGCCGGAGATTTTGGCGGTGAAGGTGGCCTTCCATTTCTCGGCGCCAGATTCCGCGTCGAGGGCGCGCACCGTCTTGGCCCAGTCGGCGATGATGACGATGCCGTCCTCCACGACCGCGCTTGCTTCGACCTGGGTGGCGGGGGCGATTTTGAGGTTCCACCAGACGTCCTCATACACTGCGTAGTCGGAACCGGCCTGGAAGCCGGTGTTGCGCTCGTCGTTGTGGAAGCTCGGCCATGCCGCGGAGGCGGAGTGGGCCATCAGCAGCAGAAGGACAAGCCCAAACGAGGCGCGCATGGGTTCCCCACGGTGTCGGGCCTTCATGAAGGTAGGGGCGGGCTTCGCGGCGGACGCACGACGCGATGGGGCCCTTTTCTGCACAAACCAACCGGCTTGTGCCCCGCTACGACGGAGCGAAGACTTTGAGACGCGCGTTCTTGGCTTCTTTTGTCAGCACGTCGTCGTAGGTGACCAGCGTTGCTTTCGTCGCGCGTGCCAGGGCAAGATAACTGGCGTCATAGTAGGTCAATGGCGGCGCATGGTTCTCGGTGCCGCTGCCGTCGGCAAATCGCACCCCCAACAGAACCTGTCGCAGCATCTCCTCGCGCAGAGCAGGCGTGAGGCGTGCATCTTCGCGCGCCTTGCGTGCCAAGAGATGCCCCAGCTCATAGCGCAGAAGGTGGGGTGCCAGAAAATCGGCCCCATGCTCCAGCCGATCGTTCCACCAAGCGTTCAACGCCTCAACCGACGGCTCCTCGACGCCCGCCACCCGTTTCGCGGCAGCACTTGCGTCGAGGACGTACGCCTCAGTGGTTGTCACGGTCCTCTCGAATCAGTTCCACGACGGAGCGATCGAACGTGATGCGGTGTTTCCCAAGGAAGGAGCTGGCGTCTTTGACTTCTTGCCGACGGATGGCCTCGTGCACAGCCATGCGGGCGAACGTCCCCGGTTTGAAGCCGTGCTTGCGAATCCACTTGTCCTGTTCAAGGTCAAGGCGGACGCTCACAATGGGCATAGACTACAATGGTGTAGTTTGCTCATGTAGTTTTCTGTTGCCCTACCCACGATTGGGCGCAGAAGGCGAGCGAATGCTGTGCTGGCTGGATGGGGGATCTTAGAGGCCCGTGTACCGGCTGCCAAAAGGACCTGTTCGCACCTTCGGCGACGGGGCCTGGACGCAGGACTAGAACTGGTAGTAGAGGAAGGGGCTTTCCTGGTTGCCCATCAGGACGAAGCCGGCCGCGAACATGATTCCAACCAGAATCGCCCAACGGGACGTCATCGGGAAGACGCGGTCGGAGGTCGGCCGAACCAACCAGACGAACGCGAGAAGGGCCGCTCCCGCCAGCCCGACGATCGGCTCCACCCCGGCCAGCCCGCCAACGGGAACAAACATGGCGCCATAGACTGTGAAGGCGTCCCCGAGACTTGCGGCGCGGAAGAGGACCCAGCCGAAGACGACGAGCAGGAACGTCGCGCTGCGCTGGAGCCAGACGTTCCTCCGATCCCAAAACGGTTGGACGCGGCGGTAGAGGACGAGGAGGAATCCGTGGTAGAGACCCCACAGGACGAACGTCCAGGCGGCTCCGTGCCAGAGACCGCCCAGAATCATCGTAATCATCAGGTTCGAGTTGACCTGCAGCCCTGTGCCGCGGTTGCCGCCGAGCGGAATGTAGAGGTAATCGCGCAGGAACGTCGAGAGCGTGATGTGCCAGCGCCGCCAGAAATCGCTCGGGTTGAGCGCCTGGTAGGGGGCGCGGAAGTTGATGGGGAAGCGCAGGCCAAGCATGAGAGCGAGGCCGATGGCCATGTCGGAGTAGCCGGAGAAGTCGAAGTAGAGTTGGAATGTGTAGCCAATCGCCGCGACCCACGCCTGCGCCGTGCTCAGCGCGCCGGGGACCGCCCAGAGCGGGTCCACGGTGGCGGCAATGGTGTCGGCGATGACCACTTTCTTGAAGAGGCCAATCGAGAAGAGCGAGACGGCTGCCACCACGTCGGGACCGGGCAGGCGGCGCGGCAGGTCGTCGAGTTGGCGATCCAGCACTTCGTAGCGGACGATGGGGCCCGCCACCATCTCGGGGAAGAGGGAGATGAACGCGGTGTACTTTAGCAGGCTGCGGGTGGGCTGGACGTCGCCGCGGTACACCTCGATGGTGTAACTCATCGTCTTGAACGTGAAGAACGAGATGCCGACGGGCAGCACGATGTTGAAAGCGGGCAGTTCGCCGGGGACGCCGAGTGCGTGCAGGAGGGACTGGGCGGAATCGACCGCGAAGCCGGCGTACTTGAAGAAAAACAGGAGCGTGAGGTTGAAAGTGACCGAGGCGGCAAGCCACATCTTGCGCCGGTCACCCACCGCCGCGCCGATGCGCAGCGCGATGAGGAAATCGACGAGCGCCGCGCCCAAGAGTAGGGCGGTGAACCGCACGTCGTAGAAACTGTAGAAGAGGAGGCTCATCGTGACGAGCCACCCCAACCGAAGCCGCGGCCACGCCGCAAGGACCCAGTAGCCGGTCAGGGCGATGGGCAGGAAGAGCAGGATGAATGCGTAGGTGTTGAAGAGTGCCCCGAAGGGCTGCTCAAGAACGAGGTACTCAATGAACCGAATGAGGGGGTCCAGAGGCCCAAGGGATGCCAAACAGTCTCCTCCTGGCACGCAGCACGAGACGTTGTTTCAGCCTTCCCGGCGGGTCCTTAGCCATCGTCCAGCCAGCGCAACATCCGTGCCGGACTCCACACTTCGAGCACGCCGGAGCAGAGAGTGCGGAGAAATCTTTTCGGATTGGACGCGGGTCAAGATGTCGAATAGCCAAAGAGGCGATCGTATTCTTTGTGGTCAACAATCAGGAGAACGACGACGACGACATTTCCAGGCGCCGCTTCCAAGGTGTACAACGAACGCCAGCCTTCGGGCAACGCGATGCGCCACAAGTTCGTCAAACCGTATTTCCTTTGCAAACGTTTGGGCATTCGCGAGCGTTGGACCTGATTGCCCGCCGTCGGGTCCTGGCGCAGAACATCCGCCCATGCCAGAATGGCTTTGCGCTGGACGGGTCGTAGTTCTACGAACACCTTGCGACAATCGTCGTGGAGGCGGACCTCGGGCATGTCAGAGAGGAGTGCTCGCGGCGAGCAGCTTGGAATCCGGATTGTAAGTCCAAAGGACTCCTTTCGAGCCTTCGATGACGAATCCAAGCCGCTTGAACTCGTCGAGAGCCATGCGCACGGCGTCGTGCCGCACCGCCTTGGCATTCATGCGGCGCTTGATTTCGTTGACGCTGATGGCAAACTCAGCACGGCGTAGGATGCGTTCAATCTCGTGCAGCGTAGCCAACGTGGGACCGCGCCCCTCGATTTCCGGGGGCATGATGAGGGGCATGGGGAGCGCCACAACAGGATTGTATTTCAAGGTAGTTGACGTTTTCGCCTCTGGCATGCTATCGTTGCTCGATGGTTGTAGAGAAAAAAAGCCAAAACGGACAGGCCAACGCCTGTGCTACGCAGCGCCTGACCCAGCGACGGCTGTGCAATCATCCAAGTAGAACGATTAGGAGTTGAGGATTTGCCTAACTTCACTAGCCGCCGACTTCTTGCCAGCGAACGCGACCACTTGGATCGATTTCAGCAATCGTTGCGGTTTGAGCCTAATTCGGTGGCAACGTTGGAAGCGACTTCAGGAAAATAGTGCTCGAAATCTTCGAATAGTGCAGGTGAAGCAGCGGCTGGAATCTTACTGAGATCAAGGAAGCGCATCCCGGCCGTGCAAGCAATTATGGCAGTTAATCGCAATTCATCCAAACCTTGCGACCAAGCAGAATGCGCCTCAGAATCAATAAGGAATGGGTGCATTGGGGGAATAAATAGTGTCACATTTGCTCCGCTTGTATTGAGTTCGGACAATAGCAATTGCAGTCCTGGCAAATCCGCTGGCTCAAGCACGCGCGGCAGGCGTGAAAATTCCCGAACTCGCGGAATGCCATCTTCGGGACGAATATGACCTGAAAATCGGAAACCCTCAGGGAGATTACCCGCTGAATCGAAGCGGAATCTTCCCTGGGGATATCCAAATATTGCAAATTCGATAGAGGTGAATGTGTCTTGAACATAGCTGCGAGACATCAGCGCTCCCCACAATGCCGCAATATCTTCCAATCCGTCATTAGTGTGGTTTGCGAGACGAGGTGTACGCGGGGCCGCGAAAAGCGAGAACACATCCAAGGAGACCCAGAGATTTTCAGGAACCTTGCTATCCGCTTCCATCCTGGCCACTACTGCAGTCATATCCGCTAAACTTGCTCCAGGGAACGCAAAATTGAAGCCGGCTCCCTGTACCCGCTCCATCATCTCGGATGAGAGCGTCATCGCAATAGAATTACCAATCACCACGACGTCAGGCGCGCTTGGGAGGCGATTGTAGGCATTCTGCTTCTCATCGGGGTCTCCGGCTGTGATAGGCGGCAAAAAATTAAGCGAAAATTCGCCCCGCGGGTTCACGGTGAACACCGTAGCACCCAAAACACCGAGTGTCAGCGTCAGGGCTAGAAGAAAAGTGGCGAGAAAACGCAGGGGGCGCAAGAGTGCCTCAACCGGTGGGAGCAGGTTGTCCGGAAAGGAAGGAGAAAGGGAAAAGGAAACCCAGCTACCGCACCTAAATGGTGTTGGTGTAGATGATGGTGTTGGTGGCCTTGTGGACAATCGTGAAGGTGGCGCCTTCATTGGCCGAAGCGGTGCAGTCCCACGTGTCGTTGGCCAGAATCGCGGCCGTGTTGGTCGGGGCGGTGCAGGTCGTCGGGGTGACAGTGTAGGCGGTCCACAGGCCAGCATCGGGGCTGGCGCTGGTGAGGATGAACGAGGCGCCGGATCCGTCGACATCATCCTTCTTGCTGAAGGAGAGCGACGGGGCCTGGTCCTTCTGGTCGCCGGACAGGCCGGAGACGAGGACGAACACGACGGCGGCGAGCACGACGGTGATCGCGACCATCAGGATGACGCCGATGACCGGCGAGACGGCTTCATCCGCGTTGCGGAAGGCTTGGTTGGCTTTCATGGGTAACAAATTCCTATCCCAGTTGCCCGGGACGAATCCTGTCGAGAGCCTCCCCATACATAACTGCCAACCCATGAAATTATATATTGTTTCAAGGAAGTGGCTGGTTTCGGCTGGAAATTGCTGTTCATATATGTCCATCTGGCGCCGTCAAAGGAAGACCCGCAGCCAAACCCTTTCCGGGTCTCAGGTGCCCTTTGCGACGCAAAAGGACAGCCGCAACGGGTTCTGACGAAGATTCAACGGCCCTTGTTGGGAAACCACTTGTCGTACTGCGCGTGTTCGACGACCTCAAGGATGTACACGTAGGGCTTCCCGTCGGCGCGAACAATCGTGTAGAGCAGACGCCAGAAATCGGGCAAGTCGCAGCAGTAAAGGCTGCCAAGCACGCCGTGAACCTGTTCGAGCAGGCGAGCAGGCTTCGGCAGAGGCAACGGAATGACCTCGCCCTCTTGGCCGTCGGCCAGGAGACGCTGCTCGAGGTAATCGAGCCTGCGCAGGATGCTGGCCGCCTCGGGCTTCTTGGATTTGCCAAGGTTGGCCTTGGCAAGATCGGCGCGCTCGCTGAAGATGACCTCGGATGCCCGCAGTGGGGGCGGCACAACTGCCTCAGATGCCGCGGCGTTTGCGGCGGATGGTCGTCAGCATCGAGCCCTCAGCCGGCGCGGCCCACTGCAGGCCCTTGCTGCCCTCGACGACGGCGCCCTCCTCGGCCAGGAACCCAAGCGCGGCGTTCAGGCTGGGTCCGCTCGTGCCATGACCCCACGACGTGAGGTGGCGACGAAGCTCGTTGCGGCTGATGGGGCCGTGTGCCATGCGCAGCGCGGCGCGGATGTACTCGATGGTCTCGAGGGTGGGGTTGGCACCAGGACGCGCGAAAGCTGGCTTGGGGGGCGTTGCGAGCATCTGCACAAATGGATATGTGATGGGGAGGTATGTATGCATTCCGCCGAGCATCCAAGCCGACGCTTGGTTTCTTCCTGCGACGCAAAGCGTCATCCGCCTCCCACCCCTGCCCCCGCTGTGCCCTCAGCCAAGGAGGTGGAGCAGTTCGGCTACTGCGCCCACAACTGGTGGCTGGCCAAGCAGGGCGCCTCCGGGGCAGGGGACGCGGCGCGGCGCGGCCAAGCCAGGCATGACGCCCTGGGCGCGCAGCAGACCGCCGTCGAGCGTGAGAAACGGGACTACCGCTATGCCCTGCGCTGGGCGTTTCGCATCCTTGGTGTTGCCGCCTCCGCCACCTTCCTGACTCTGGAGCTGCTCTACCTGCGGGCCGTCGAGCAGCACGTCATCCTGCTCTCCACCGCCATCGTCGCCACCGCCGCCTCGGGCGCCCTCCTCGTCATCGCCTTCCTCGCCCAGATCAGGTACCGGCGCGAGCAGCGCGCCTCCGGCCTCGTCCCCGGCCGCCTCCTGGCGAGCGACCTGGCCGAGCAGACCCCCCTCCTGAGCGACGTCGTGCGGGGACTCTCAGGACGGCCCGACTACATCCTGCAGACCCGCGAAGGGCCGACCCCGGTCGAAGTGAAGAGCGGCCGCACCCCCGATCACCCCTACCGCAGCCACACCCTCCAGCTCGCCTGCTACCTGCGGCTTCTGGACGCCAACGGCCAGGCGCCCCAGTATGGTCTCCTGCAGTACCCCGACGGCATCTTCCGCGTCGATTGGACGCCGCAATTGAAGGCGGACCTGGACGCCACCCTCGCGCAGATGCAGGCGGCCACCTTGGCAGGACGCGCCGACCGCGACCACGAGCAGGCGGGACGCTGCCGGGGCTGCGCGCGCCGCGCCGCCTGCGAGCAGAAATTGGCATAGTCACCAGGCGCGGGTGCGCACACCGAGGCGCTGGAAATCGGTCTCATTGCGAGTGACGACGAACGTATCGTGCAGAGTGGCCCACGTTGCAATCCACGCATCTGCAAGGCGGGCGCGACCCGCGCCTCGCAACCGACGTCGCATGCGAGCCGCCGCCACAAGCCAATCGCCGTTGGTGTGCTCCACATGAAACGAACGCTCGAGCCCATCGCGGGCGGCTTCGACATCCGGAAAACCGGTCAGAAACTCGACAGCCACCACGCTTGGGACCAGGAGACGTTCGCCGGCAAGGTCCGCCAGCAAGCGGATGGCGGCCGGCTCCTGTGCCCGCAGAGCGACCAGGAAGTTGGTGTCCAACACCACCATCAGAAATCCACCCAATCGGAGTTGCGGTCCTCCTCAATCATCCGCAGATGCTCTTCCGGCGTAAGGTCCGCTTTCGGGAGGCGCTTGACGAAGCCCATTGGGTCCTTCGCGCCGTCCAAGAGCCGGTCAATGGCCTTGCTGAAACTCTCGCCGGGGTGGCGGCTGCGGCGCAGGCGCGCATAGGTGGATTCCGCGAGGGCAACTTGTCGCGTCACAAAGTGCAATAGCATGGCAATACTACTTCAGATTTTCCTCTTTTGCGGCGACTTTACTCGCAACCTGGGCCCCGGTACACGGGCAGCACCCCGGCGCGCCGCGCCTCATCGAGGAACACCGTCATCGGCAGGTGCGCGATGACCGACGCCTGCCCAAGGGTGGCGTGGTGGCTGCTGTATGCTTCGAAAGCGCGCACCAGACGCTCGGCGTCGGGGGCGTGGGCGGCTGCGGACAGACCTGAGATGGCAAGGGTGGCCATGCCAAGAGATGGCACGACGACGATTTGCTGCGGCGCGACAGGCCAAGGCGTGTGCCAGCATGTGGCGCCCGGACGGGTTTATCGCACCCGCCTTCGTCGCCCGCCCGTGGACTGGAGCGGCATCTTGCGCGGGCTCTGGCTCTTCCTGCCCGCCTACGTCGCCAACATGGCCCCCGTCTTCGTGGCACGCCTCATTCCGGATTGGACGGCGCCCATCGACGGAGGCCGCAACGCCGCGGATGGACGACGCATCCTCGGCCCCGGCAAGACGTGGCGTGGCCTCGTCGGCGGCGCCTTCTTTGGCGGCATCACCGCCATCGTCCTATCGCTCCTTGCCCCAGTGACCGCGTTCGTCCTCGACACGGACGATTTCGGCCGCAGCGCTGGCGCCTCCACGAGCAACATCTTCCTCTTCGGCGCCATCCTCGGCGCCTTTGCCCTGGTCGGGGACGCGGTGAAATCCTACTTCAAGCGGCGGCGCGCCATCGAGCGCGGCGGCTCCTGGATTCCCTTCGACCAGCTGGATTTCGTGGTGTTCGGATTGGCGAGCATCTTCCTGTTCAGTTGGCTTCTCCCGACCGGCTGGGTCGCCGACGCCTTCCTCTCCGATTGGGTGGTCCTTGCCACGCTTCTGGTCTTGACGCCGGTCCTGCACCTGAGCGTCAACCGCATCGGGTACTGGATGGGACTCAAGGACGTCCCCTGGTAGAGCACGCCTTGCGCCGATGCAACGTGAGCTTCAGCGCGCGATGGTGCCGAACTTGCCGTCCTGGTAATCGGTGTAGGCTTGGATGATTTCGTCGCGCGTCGTCATCACAAACGGTCCGGACTGGAACACCGGCTCCCGCAGAGGAACGCCCGAAATGAGAACCAATCCGATGCCGTCGGGCCCCGCCTCGACCGCGACGGCGCCGTCGCCCGCGAGGACGGCCAACTCGCTGTGGCGCACCGGCTTTCCGGCCACGGTTCCCGAGCCGCGAACGACGTAGGCGAACGCGCGGTGTCCGGCGGGCACATCCATCGTCACCGCGCCGTGGTTCAACTCGGCGTGCAGGAACTGGATGGGGGTCTGCGTCGCGATGATCGCCTTCGCATCCTGGAACCGACCTGCAAGAATGCGCACGAAGCCGTTGGGCAAATCGACGCGCGGCAGGCTCGCCGACGGGAACTCCTGGTAGCGCGCCGGCATCATCTTGTCGCGCTTGGGAAGATTGACCCAGAGCTGCAGGCCGTGCAGCGTCCCGCCCGATTTGCGCAGTGTGGCAGACGGCATCTCCGAATGCAAAACGCCCGAACCCGCCGTCATCCACTGCACGTCGCCGGGGCCGAGTCGTCCTTTGTGGCCGTGCGAGTCGCGGTGCTCGAACTCCCCCTCGAGCAGGTAGGTGACCGTCTCGAAGCCGCGGTGGGGATGGTCGGGGAAGCCGGCGCGGGAGTTGGGCGGCAAGGTCAGCGGCCCCATCTCGTCGAGCATCAGGAACGGGTCGAGGCGGCCGACCGTTTGGCTCGGAAAGGCGCGGTGGACAACCATGCCGTCGCCCTCCGGGGTGGCGGGGGCGGAGCTGATGCGTTCGACGGTGCAGGGCATAGTGGAGACTTGACGCCTCGCGGCCTTGACGTTTTGCTTCGGCCGGAAGGAGTGACTGAGCCGAGCAGAAGCGGGTTCAGTTCAGGTTGTTCGTTCCGAGGCCAGCCGCAGAGCCGCCGGTGGATTTCGTGCCGATGAAGGGTTTCGCTTCGAAGCCGAAGAGGCCTGCCATCAAGTTGGTGGGGAACTTCTGCACCTTGGCGTTGTAGGCGCCAACGGCGTCGTTGTAGAGCACCTGTTCGGTGCTGATTTTATTCTGGCTGTTGACCATCTCGGTCTGCACGTTCTCATAGAGCGCGATGCCCTTGAGGTTGGGGTAGTTCTCGTTCACGACGCGGATGACGAAGTTGTTCGTCTCCGTCACCTGGCTGCTGCAGGTGTCCTGCTCCTCGAGGCTCTTCGGGTCGGCGCAAGCCCCGCTGCGTAGGGCGGCGATGCGCGCCTGCACTTCGGTCTCGTTCTTCAGGTACTGCTGGGCGAGGTCGGTGAGGCCGGGGATGAGGTCGAGCTTGCGGGCGTAGGCAACACCGACCTGGTTCTCCTGCGTCTCGACGCCGGTGCGGGCCGAGACCAGGCCGTTGTAGCTCGACATCACCATCAGGCCGACGATGAGCAGGGCGCCGAGGCCGATGAGCAGCTTGACGTTCTTCGTGAGAGCCATCGAGCGCGCATGGGGTGGCCCGATTCTTGAAACTGCTCCTTCGCGCCGCTTTCATGCAATCAGAAACGGCCGCCCCAGCCGCCGCCACCCGATTTGCCGCCACCGAAGCCTCCGCCGCCGGAACGTCCGCCTCCGAAGCCGCCGCCTCCGCGTCCGCCGCGCCGCATCATGCCGCCCAAAATCATGCCGCCGGCGAATCCTCCCACGCCGCGACCACGCCGGCCGAGCAAGCTCATGAGGACCACGACCGCGATGAGAATCATCCACCACTGGATGCGGAATCCGCCCCCGTCGCCGCTCGCCTCGCCAGCGACCCCTTCGTGGTTGGACTGCGTGAAGAGGGCGAGGGCGTTGGTTCCTGCCGCGAGGGCGTGCGCCGTCGCCTCCGGCTCCGAGCTGCCGTTCTCGATGCGGGATTTCTTGAGCGCGACGATGCCATCCACCGCTTCGCGCGCGACGTTGGCGTTCACGACCCCTTCGAGACCGTAGCCCACTTCGACGCGCACCGCAGGCCGACCAAAACCGTCGTCCGCCGTGTAGAGAACAAGCAGGCCGTCGAGCCGCTGCTCATCGCCAAGGCCCCACGCCCGCACCAGGTCGACGGCGTAGCTATCGAGATCGTGTCCACCGAGGTTCGGAACCAAGACGAGCGCGAGGTGGACCCCGTCTTCCTGGTAGAGATCGCAAGCGCCGAGCTCCACATCTTCGCCGTAGGTGAGACCGTTGCCCGCCACCGGGCGCATGAGACCGATGTAATCGAACACGAAGCGGCGGTCGTTCTCGTACGTGCAGAGCGAGTCGAAGTAGCCGGGCGCCTTGTTGGGGTCGGGGACCGGAGCGGTCGTCGCGGGGGCGGACGCGCAGCCCGCGAGGAGAACCAGCAGGACCAGGGCCGAAGCCGTTCGCACGCTCCGCGATGTCGGGGGGTGGAGCATGAGGCTGTCGAAGCGGGACCCATCCCCAAATCTTATGCGAACGGCGGAGTCGCAAGCGCCGTGGCCCTGCTTGCCGACCCGGTGAAATGGGAATACGTCACCGTCTCCTCGTCGCGTCTGCATGGCCGTGGCCTGTTTGCCGCCCGCGACCTCGCGAAAGGCCAACGCATCATGGAGTACCGCGGCACGAAAGTCACCAAAGCCGAAGGCGAGCGCCGCACCGAGCGGCAGTGGGCGCGACGCCGCGTCTACGTCTTCACGCTCAACAAGCGCTTCGACCTCGACGGCTCGCCCGCCTGGAACCTGGCCCGCCTCGCCAACCACTCCTGCGCCCCCAACTGCGAATCGCAAGACGACCGCGGCCGGCGCATCTGGATTGTCGCCAAGAAAGCCATCAAGGCGGGTGACGAGTTGACCTACGACTACCACTTCGATTTCGTGGACCCGCCGCCGCGCTGCCTTTGCGGCGCCCCACGCTGCCGCGGCTACATCGTTGGGTCCGGCCAGACCCGCCAACTCAAGGCGTGGATCAAACGCGAAGGGCTCCCACTGCCGGCGGGCCTGCAGCCGAAGCCGAAGAAGCGCGCCAAGGCGGCGCGTTAGCCTCATCATCGCGTTGCCGCTTTGCCGCCGCGTGTACGTCTGTCCGATGCATGATGAGGTGCGACAGAATGGCCCCGGCCGCTGCCCCGACTGCGGCATGGCGCTCGTCGATGAAACCGCCCCGCCCGCACCCGAGGCCTCGGCAAGCTACGCTCCGCTCATCGTTGTGCTCGCGCTGCTGACGGCCGCCACCGTTGCTCTCGCCATCACCGACCTCCAGGCGGGTCGCTTTGCATGGCCGCGCTCCGTGTCGACCTTCATGGCGGGCTTCTTCCTCGTCTTCGCCGGCTTCAAGCTGATGGATCTGCGCGGTTTCGCCGAAGGTTACGCCACCTACGACCTGCTTGCCTCCCGCGTCCCCGCCTACGGCTACGTCTATCCCTTCATCGAGCTGCTGTTTGGCCTGCTGATGCTGATGGGATTGGAGAGCCGCGCCCTTCTCATCTCGGAAGTCGCGGTGATGACGTTCAGCGGGGTCGGCGTCGCGCGCAAACTGCTCAAGGGCGAGCGCTTCCAATGCTCCTGCCTCGGCACCTTCCTCAAGGTGCCGCTCACCAAGGTGACGCTCGTCGAGGATTTCGGCATGGCCGCCCTCGCTGGCTATCTCCTGTTTGCGACCTGAACGCTCACTTCTTGGGGGCCTTGGTTGCGGCTGCCTTGCGAAACGCGGCGCGCACGCCGGTCGCGAGCGCCGTGGCCGGCCCGGCGGCGGGGTCGAGGCGGACCCAACCAAACAGCTTGAACACGGCTCCGTCCGGGTCGCCAAGCGGGAATTTGGTCGCAAGTTCGCTCTTGGCAGGACCGTCAAGAAGGAGTTCGACGGCACCCGGTTGGGTGCCGCCACGCCAGAGCCGGACGAACTGGTTGCAGCCAACAATCAGGGCCACGTGCTCTTTGCCGAATTCCGCCTGCAGCTCGGCTCCGGCGGCGGCCGCCTCGGTCTGCGCGACAGCCACCGCGTCGAGGAGGGCCGCGCGTTGCGGCTCCGGGGCGCGCTCGAGGAGCCGAAGAGCGCGCTCGTCGGCGGGGACGGTCGGAGTGTGATCCACGAGTCCGCGAGCATGGCGGACGCGAAAACACCATGCCTGCCGGCGAAGTCGGGTTCGCCTCAGCGTTGGGGCGGCCGGCCAAAGAGCGGGTCAACGGCGCGCGGCCGGTCGGCCCAGGAGTCCCAGAGCGGAGTGTCGTCGCCGTCGAGGCCGAAGGCGTCGATGCCCATTTGGCGGCGGATAACGGTCTGCATGGGGTTGTGGTCCATGGCATTCACCAGGACGGGAACGGGCGCTTGGCGCGGCATAAACCCATCGTGACCTGCTTCGGCAAGGCGCGAACTACGGCGCCGAAAAGCCCGTCGCAAGACGAACAAATACACCGAACATGAACCGGTTCACTATTCGATGGCTGAGGTGTTCCAGACCCGGTCCACGCCGCGGTCGTGCGGCTCCAGCTCCAGAGCGGGCACGACTTGGGCGTCGAAGGCGAGCCCCCAGATGGGACAGGCAAGGCTTGGCAGGAACCGGTCGTAATGGCCCCCGCCCCGCCCGAGCCGGCCCCCCGCGCGGGTGAAGGCGACACCGGGAACGATGGCGAGCTTCACCTCCGAGGGTTCCGCTGCGGGACCGGTCGGCTCCAAGATGCCGTTCGCGCCGGCACGGAACTCCGTCCAGGAGGCAGCCTGGCGCAGGCGAATCCCCTCCGAGGTCGTCACCGGGAAGATGGTGCGTTTCCCTTCACGCCACGCCGCATTCGCGAGGCCGACCGTAGAAAACTCGACGCCGTGCGAACGATAGAGCAGGAGCGTTCCAGCCGTCTGCCATTCCGGCGACGCTTGCACGGCGAGCCCGACGAGCTGCTCCTCGAGGGCGCGCTGCGCCGGAGCAAGGGCGCGCAGTCGTGCCTGCACCTCATTGCGCAGAGCCCTCTTCTCCACGCCACCGGGAGGGGGCCTACGTTTATGGGTGGCGCCGTCCTCGACGCGACATGGGACAACCGGTCGCCTCCTGGCTCAAGGGCTACGACACGGGTGATTTGACCATCGCCACTGCGGTGAGCCACTCCAGCCTGCAGATTTTCCACGGCGCCAAAATGGAGGGTTTCAAGACCCTCGCCATCGCCGCCGGCGACCGCGACGTGCGCTACTACGACGCCTTCCCGAAGGCGAAGCCGGACCGCATCCTGAAGCTGAAGCGCTACCATGACCTCGTCGGCATGGCCGAAGAGCTACGCGAGGAGAATGTCGTCCTCATCCCGCACGGCTCCCTCGTCGAGTACCTTGGGCCGGACAATTACGTCAACATCGGTCTCCCCATCTACGGCAACCGCAACGTCCTGCATTGGGAGTCGGACCGCGACCAGCAGCGCACCTGGCTCGAGGCGGCCGGCATCCGCATGCCGCGCAAGATTTCCGACCCCAAGGAGATCAACGAGCCGGCCATCGTGAAGTACCACGGCGCAAAAGGCGGCCGCGGCTTCTTCATCGCCAAGTCCTACCACGACTTCAAGCGGCACATCCAGGAGGGCGAACCCTACACCATCCAGGAGTTCGTTCTCGGCACCCGCTACTACCTCCACTACTTCCACAGCCCACTCGTGAAGGAGGGCTACCAAGTCGAACTCAAGGACGCGAAGGGCAAAGTCGTGGCCACCAGCACGCTGCAGATGCTCAGCATCGACCGCCGCGACGAATCCAACATCGACGAGATGAACCGGCTCGGCTCGCTCAAGGACATGGACGAGATTGGCATCGCACCCACCTTCGTCGTCACCGGCAACATTCCAATGGTCATCCGCGAGTCCTTGCTGCCCGAGGTGTTCCGCATGGGCGAGAACGTCGTGAAGGAGGCGCACAAACTGTTTGGCGGCCTCTGGGGACCGTTCTGCCTGGAGACCGTCGTCACCGACAAGCTGGAATTCCGCGTCTTCGAAATCAGCGCCCGCATCGTCGCCGGCACCAATCCCTTCGTCGGCGGCTCACCCTACTCGGAGATGATTGCTCCCGGCCTCAGCACCGGACGCCGCATCGCGCAGGAAATCAAACTGGCCGCAGCGACTGGCCAATTGGGCAAGATTCTGACGTAGCATTGTTCAACGCGCCCGCTCGGTCGCAGATTGCGCAGATGTCTCAGATTCTGGTCCCGGGAAGTATCTGCGAAATCTGCGTCATCTGCGACTCGGCGGGAATCGTCAACTCGCCGGCGCGGTGTCGGGGTCAGCGGGCTCGCCGCCGACGTTCTCCTCGCGCTCCTCAACGAGGTTGATCTCGGGGTCGAGATAGTCCGCCTCATACACGTTCAGGATGGCAAGCGTGACGCCAACCAGAAGCGGGCCGAGGAAGAGGCCGATGAAGCCGAAGACCGCGGCACCGCCGAGGACGCCCACCAGGACGAACATCGGGTGGATGTCCGAGTGGCGGCCAATCAGCTTGGGCCGGATGACGTTGTCCATGAAGATCATCACGACGAAGGTGCCCCAGGCGAGCATGAAGATGCCCCCCCACAGGTTGCCATCAATGATGAGGTAGAGACCGGCGGGAATCCAGACGATGTTGGTGCCGACGACCGGCAGCAGCGCCAAGAGCGCCATGACTGCGGCCCACAGCACCGGGTTGGGCAGGCCGGTGATGACGAAGCCGATGCCACCCAGAACCCCCTGGAGGATGCAGGTGAGAATCTGACCCATGAAGACGGCGTTGAGGCCGTTGCGGGTCTCGCGCAGGAGGTAGTCCACCTGGCGGGCGGGCAGCGGTGTTGAGCGGCGGAACCAGCCGACGAACCGTTCGCCATCGACGAGGATGTAGTAGATGACCATCGGGATGATGGTGATGGCAATCATGATTTCCGGGATCGAAGCCACCATCTCCCGACCTAAATCTTGCAGAGAATTGATGAGCCACATCTTGCCTTCCGCGGTGGCGTTGGCGAGACTCAGTTTGAGCTCCGTTGCGTTCTGGCCGGGATAGACGTAGCCCAGGATTTCGCGCGGCGTGTCGCGTTCGACGGTGCGGTTGATGAGGCTGTCCAGGTCCTTGCCCTCCAAGCTGGCGGCGAGGCTGGAGACGTCCTTGTACATCGCGATGCCGAGGATGAACAGCGGCAACGCGAGCATGAGGAACATCGTGAACATCGTGAAGCCGGCGGCCACCCGGTTCGAGAAGAACTTCTCCCAGAACTTGTCAATCGGCAGCGCGATGACGGCGAGGAAGATGCCGGTGATGAGGTAGATGACGAAGTCTTCGAAGATGAGCCAGGTGAGGTAGAACATCCCGGCCAGGATGAGGAAGAAGAACGCCTGCGTCTGGAGGGGCAGGCGGCGCCAGTTGGAGCGCGAATCGGGCACGCCGCGCCAGAGCCGTTGTCGCTTAGAAGGTTGGGGGTGGCGCGGGGGCGGACTCAGGAGGAGCGTTTTGCTTCCTCGCAAATCCGAATGAAATTTTTGAACATGGTGACTCCCGCCTGCGTGTGTTCTACTTCGGGGTGGAAGGACATCCCGAAGAGCGGCCGCGTCTTGTGCCGCATCACCTGGACCGGGCACGCCTCCGATGAGGCGAGAATCTTGAACTCCGGTGGCAGAACGGAGACTTCGTCGTGGTGGCTCGACCACACCGTGGTTTTGCTGGGGACGTCGCGCAGGATGTCGCCCGGGTCGAGGATTGTGATCTCGGTGGCGCCGAACTCCGGACCGTTGGCTCCCGGGGCCGCCTCGCCGCCGAAGTGCTTGGCCATGTATTGGTGGCCGGCACAGACACCGAGGATGGGAATGGCGAGCTGGTCGAGGTAGTCGCCGACGGCGCCAAGTTTGCCGTCGAGACCGACGCGGGCCGCCCCGCCCGAGAGGAGAAGGCCGTCCAAGTTGGCCGCCTTCAAATCGGCCACAGGGGTCGTGTTGGGGACGATCTGGGTGTCCGCCTTGAGGTAGCGCAGGACGCGCCATTGGCGGTGGGTCCACTGGCTGCCGTTGTCCACGACCCAGATGCGCACACGCCGCCGAGTCCGGCCCGCCTCATGAAACGAACGGCGGCCGCAGGAGGCCCAGGGCCGTACCTTCATCCGGGGCCAACCGGTCGTGCCCGCGTGGAGACGCCCGCGCCGGAGGCCGCTGGGGAAGCGGGCCTGCGCCGCGCCCTCGCCGTGGCGGGCGCTGTCCTGCTGCTCTTTGTTGCCGCTGAACTCTTGGCGTACAAGCTTGTGGATGGCGTCGGGGCGGGGGCGCTGGCGCGCGGCCTTGCCGTGGAATTGGTTCTGGGGCGCGAACCGGCCCTCCCCATCGCGCTCGGGGGTGGAGCGCCGCCCTGGCTCGTGGCGCAGCTCTCGGCGACGCAGGACATCGCCATCGGCGCGCTCGCCTTCCCGCTCTTCCTCTACGCCCTCGCACGCTACCGCGACGCGCCCAATTTCGTCATGCGCAAGCTGCGCGACCTCGAAGCGGAGGCGCGCAAGCACGAAGCGTTCGCGCGGCGCTGGGGACCGCTTGGCCTCTTCGCCTTCATGCTGGTGCCGTTCCTGGTGAACGGCCCCCTCGTCGGGGCGGCAGTGGGGCGTCTTGCGGGCATCCCAACGCGCCACCTCATCCTCCCCGTGGTCGGTTCCGTGCTGGTTGCCTCCTTCGCCTGGACCTACTTCTACAACCGGCTCTTTGCCTTGACCGGCAATCTCCACCCGTTGCTGGCGCCCGCCATCACCATCGGGTTGGTGGCCATCTTCCTTGGGCTGGCGCTTCTCAACTTGGGCAAGAAGGCGCGCAAGACGGAGTGAACACGGCGGAGCCGCTTCGCTCAAGCCTTGATTTCAAAGAAGGGGTGGAAGAGGGAGGGGAAGGGGGAAAGGATTCGTGCGAACGAATTAGCCGAACAAGGCGCCGAGGCCGGCAGCCCCGCCCGGTCGTGCAAGCACGACCGGCCGGTCCGCTCGGCCTTCGGCCTCGCTACGTCAGGCCTCTTGCCCTGTTCTAGCCGAACAGGGCGCCGAGGCCTGCCGCGGCCTCTTCCTCGGAGACGCCCTTCTCCTCGGGCTTCTCCTCGACCTTCGCGGCAGCCGCGCCACCCGCGGGGGCAGCGGCGACGGCCACAGGGGCCGCGCTGGCGTTCTTGATCGCGGCGGCGATGTCGGCGCCCTCGAGGGCGGCAACAAGGGCCTTCACGCGGCCAGAGTCGGGGGTGATGCCCGCGCCCTTCAGGACGGCGTTGACGTTCGCTTCGTTGACCTCTTTCTTGGCGCTGTGCAGGAGCAGCGCGCTGTAGACGTATTCCATGGTGTTCATTCCTCCTTTAACCAAACAGCGCGCCCAATCCGGCGGCCGCTTCTTCTTCGCTGACTCCCTTCTCCTCGGGCACTTCGGCTTGCGCCTTGGCACCGGCCGAAGCGGGAGCCGCAACGGCCACTTGGCTGAGGATCTTCACGGCGTCGCCGAGGCGCGCCTTCAGCTCGTCGGAGAGGTCGCTCTCCTTCTTGCCGATGGTGGCGAGCAGCTTCGCGTAGTCGTCGGTGACCGTCTGCTTGACGGCGGCATCCACGTCGAGGCCCTTCTCGAGGACCAAGGCGATGGCCTGCTTGTAGGCGCGGCCGAGGATGGCGTCGGCGGTCTGGGGGGTGACCCAGGCCATCTGCAGCGACACTTCGTTGGCGGTGCGCACGGCGAGTCCGAGCTGGCCAAAGATGACCGTCTCGTCGATGCCGAGCGCTTCGGGGCCGAACAGGGTGCCGGCTTCGAAGGCCGCCTTGAGGTCGATCTTGAGTTCGACCGGCTTGATGTCGAGCTTGGCGAGCATGCCGGCCAGCTCCGCGGAGACGACCTGGCCCGCCTTGACGGGGGTGGCGTCCTTGGAGATGACGACCTTGCCGCCCTCGATCTTCGCCGGGATGCCGACCTTCTGCAGCTCACCGACGATGGGGCCGGGGCCGAAGGGGGTGGGACCCTTGGCGATGAAGATGTCGTTGGGCGCAATCTGGTTGGCCTTGAGCGGCGCCATCGAGGCGCCCGCCTTCAGGCTCTTGAAGAGCTTGAAGGGGTTCTGCGAGGTGGCGAGGATGACGGACTGGCCGTGCAGCTTGCCGGCGAGCGCGCCGATGCCGGGGCGCTTCTTCTCGGCCTCGGCAATCGCGATGGCAAGCAGGCGGTTCTTGCTGCCGACGACGGCGACCTTGCCGCGCAGGCTGACGCGCATCTGCTGCATCTGGGGGGCGGGGATGCCGGAGACCTCGGCGATGGCGACAACCGGGTTGTCCACCAGGAGCTTGGTGAGCGAGGCGACCTCTTCCTTCTTCCAGGGGGCGACGTGGGCGTGGCCCTCGGTGCTGCCCTTCATCTTAGATCACCTTGATGGAGGGGCCCATGGTCGTCTTCACAAAGACGGAGTGGAGGTTGAGGCGGCCGTGCTCGAGCTTGGACTCGACACGCTTGAGGACCGCGTCGATGTTCTCGGCGATGTCGGCGGCGCTCATGGACTCGAGGCCCACCAGGCAGTGGAACACTTTCTTGTCCTTGGAGCGGACCTTGACCGTGTTGCGCAGGTTGTTGACCTGGGGCGACGGGTCGGAGCCGGGGGGAATCGGGCGCGGCATCTTGCCGCGGGGACCAAGAACGACACCGAGCGTCTTACCGATGTTGGCCATCAGCGGGGCCTCGGCGAGGAAGTAGGTGGTGTTGTTGACGATGCGCTTGAAGTTGCGCTTGTTCTTCGTCAGGGCGTCGAACTCGTCGGGCTGGATGACGGAGTCCGCCACCTTGCGCGCCTTGGAGGCACCGTCGCCCTGGGCGAAGACGCCGACCTTGGCGGGCTTGCCGCGACCCTTCGGGAGGATGATGTCCTCGTCGATGCGGTTCTTCGGGATGCTCAAATCGACGTTCTTGAGCATGATGGCGAGGTCCACGCTCTGCGTGAACTTGCGCTCTTGGGCCTTGGAGGCCTCAAGGGCCTTCGTGACAGCGTCCAGTGTGGTGGTCTCGGCGATGGGAATCACCTACGGCAGTGCGTGCGGCCCGGGATGGGCCTCCTGCCGGCTTTCGTGCCGACAAGCCCCCCCTATTTAGCCATTTTCCACGTGAAGTGGGGGGTTCTTTGGGGATTTTCTCTCCTGTTGGGAAACCTGCCGTTCGCTCCAGACCAGCGCCGCAAGGACCGCACCGACAACCGCCACCTCTGCGATGCGCAGCGGGATGCCGGCGAGGAAAAGGTCGAGCTTCCAGGCAAACGGCACGACGCCCACGGCGGCGGCCCAGCGCGTCGCGCGGCGCAGTGGGACGATGTGGACTGCGGCCAACAGCGCGGCGGCGAGGGTGAAGGTCACCGCCGGCAGCGGAGCGCTTGGGACAACGAAGAAGGCGATGAAGGCGGCTTGCGCCGCAAGCGCTCCCAGTAGCCCTTCGAGCCAGTCGCGGCGGCCATACGCCCAGGCGCGCTCGGCCAAGCCGACGAGCATGGCAGCCGTCGCGAAGGGGTGAACCGCATCCCTGGCGGACGTGTGCGGGGCGAAGAGGAAGACGGCGAGGGCGACGGCATAAACGGTCGCCCAGACCGCGAGGGCGACGTTGCGCGAGCTTGGCAGGCCCGACGGGCCGCGACGCAGCAGAATCAGCAAGATGAGTCCGCCCGGCAGGAAGCCGAACAGGCTGAGGGCGAGAAGGAACTCCAACCCAGCGAATGCTCCGATGGCAAACAGCACCACCGCCAGCCAGCCTACGACGCCGGAGAAGCGCTGTGCGAGACCCATACCGACCCATACGGGCTGCCCACAATGAGCTTTCCCTCGCACAAACCCTATCACCGCCCGCCGGTGGTCGCTCCCTTGTGCGGGACCTGAACTCTTTCCTCGTCACCGGTGGTGCCGGCTTTCTCGGCCAAGCCCTGGTGAAGCGGCTGGCGAGCCAGGGCAAGCGCATTCGCGTCCTCGACAACGCGCCGCGCCCCGCCGAGCTGGACGGCATCGAACTGGACTACATCCAGGGCGACATCCGCGACGCCGCCGCCGTCGCCAAGGCGGTCGCGGGCATGGATTGCGTCCTGCACGGCGCTGCAGCACTTCCCATCCTGCGCGACCGGGACTTCATTTTCAGCGTCAACCTGGATGGCACCCGCAACCTGCTCGAAGCCTCCGTGCCCGCCGGTGTCGCGAGCTTCGTCTTCGTCTCCACGACCGCCGTGTACGGGCTGCACAAAGAGCACCCCATCACGGAGGAAAACCCGATGATTCCCATCGGGCCGTACGGCTCCTCCAAGGTGGAGGCGGAGCGGCTCGCCGCCTCCTTCCGCGACCGTCTGCACGTCGCCATCGTGCGGCCCAAGACCTTCCTCGGCGAAGGGCGCCTCGGCGTGTTTGAGATTCTGTTTGACTGGATTGCCGACGGCAAACGCATCCCGATGATTGGCAAGGGCCACAACAAGTACCAGCTCCTCGACGTGGAAGACCTGGTGGACATCCTGCTTCTCTCCGCGTCGCACCCCAAAGGCTCCGACACCTTCAACGCCGCCGCAAGCCGCTTCGGTACACTGCGTGAGGACCTGACGCCGCTCTTTGCCGCCGCCGGCCACCCGCCGCGCTTCCTCGCGACTCCGCGCCGCACCACCATCGCTGGCCTCTTCGTTCTTGACAAGCTGCGCCTTTCGCCTCTCACGCGCTGGCACTACGGCACCATGTCGTCGGACTCCTATGTCGAGACCGACAAGGCCGCGCGCATCCTGGGCTGGACCCCAAAGCGCAGCAACCAGGAGACGCTGATGGCCGCCTACCGTTGGTACCACGCCAACCGCGCCCGCGTCAAACAGTCGGCGGGCGGAACGACGCACACGGTGCCGTGGAACCAGCGCATCTTGCGCGTCTTCAAACGGTTCGCGTAGCAGCGCAACGCTGCGCGTTGCACCGCAGAGTGACGACGGGCGGTCTTCGACCGCCCAAGCCCGCTCACTTCGCTCGCGGGCACCGCCTTTGAGGGACTATGCAGAGCAGGTTGTCGGCTCGCTCGGGTCGAGCAGGCCGAAGGCGACGGCGAGGCAGGCCGCCTCCGTCGTGGCATTCACCGTGCGGCCGATGCCAGCAAGCGGGTTGGGGCCAGCGCCCTGCACATCGGCTTCGCGGCTGGAACCCCAGGGCTGGAAGAAGCTCAATGCGAATCCGTCGCCGCAGGAGCGGCCGACCGTGTGGCCGACGCCGCCGCGCTCCAGCACCAACGAGGTCTGGCGCCGCTCCAGGCGGTCGCCGGGCAGGAGCGTTGCTGGCGTGAGCTGCTCCAGGCCGGCACGGCACGACGGCGGGAGCGCGGCGGCGAGGTCGCTCTGGAGTTCGGGGCCGATGAGGAGACTGGACGCGCCTGCGTCCCGCCACGTTTGCCACGCCGCGAGGGCCGAAGCGGAGACCTCGTAGCCGGCGCGGCCCCCCTCGATGGCGACCATGCGGGGGGCAAGCTCTGCGATGCGTGTTGCCTGCGCATCCACCGCCGCGATGCGGGTGCCGGGGTGGCTGCGGCTTGCGGCGGCGACCAGCTCAAGGCCGGAGTCGTGCGGCGTGTCGAGGTCGTTGAGCCCCTCGGTGGTGCGGCTTGCCCGTTCGTGGAGAAGGATGGTGATGGTGTCGTTGGCGGGCGGCAGCGCACGGAAGGCAGCGCTCTGCGTCTCGGTTTCACGCAGCCAGCGGTCGCCCAGCTGCGTCGTGGGCTCAATGCTGGAGCCTTCGAAGTACTCGTTGAAGGTAGCGATGAGGGCGAGGCGGGGCGGATGGGCCGCGAGCGAGTCCCAGGAGCGATCGTAGAGGGAGGGGGCAGCCTCGCCATCTGGGAAGGCGGGGATCTCGAACCCTTTGGCGCGGATGCCGCGGTCGTCGTAGGAGGGGGCGATGCCGAGGGCGTCGTCCGCACCCAGGCCCACTGCGAAGGCGGAGAGCCAGCGGTTGCGGTCCTCCCAGCGCGCGAAGGCGTCCGTGAAGGAGGTGTCGCGCGGCAGTGTGCCCCAGGTGAAACTGGGAGAATAGATGAAGCCGGCATCGAACACCTCGAGCTCGGCCACCGATTTCGCGGTGCCCGCAATCAGGCCAGCGCGCTCGTTGAACGATTCGCCGCCAACCAAGTAGAGCGGGCCAAGCTGCGCCTCCAGCTCGGAACGGATGGAGCGCCAGAACGCTTGGTGCTGAACAAGGTGGGCGGACCGCCAGAGACCGCCATCGGGGCCGAAGAAGTCGGCGAAGCGGGCGGGGTGGTGCGCGAGCACCGCATCAAGGGTGCCATTCATCGCCGGCTCATCCCACGCTTTGCGCAGGGCATCGTAGCCCACCTCGGCGACGAGCGCTTCGGCGAGCGCCCGTTTGTCCTCCGGGGCGAAACCAATGCTGGAGATGTAGGAGTCGTAGAAGTAGAGGACCGGCCGCCCGTCGAGTTGGAGCGCGTTGGGGGCGCGCAGGCCGTCGGAGAGGTCGAGGACGAACGCGACGATGGCGGCGCGCGTGCCCTCGTCCATGCGGTAGGCGGCAAAGGGCAGCAGTTTGCCCTCTTCGTCGATGGGGTGATGCTGCGGCTGGTCGTACACCTGGTTGAGCTCGATGAGCGGAGCGACGCGCAGGCCCGCCCGCGCAGCTTCCTCTTGGAACGTGGCGTAGCGCGGCCCCTCGCCGCGGTGGTAGCTCACGATGGCGTGGTCGATGCCGGCTGCCACCATCTGCTCGGCATGGTCGCGCGCCACGCCGCGCGTGCTGGTGTAGTACCCTTTGGCCGGATCCTGCGTCACACCGACCCAGTTGCCGTACGCCTCATCGGGGTCGTGCGCCGGGTTCTGCCACCACAGATAATGGAACGCCCCGACGCGCGGTTCTGCGATGGCAGGTTCGAACGTGGCGGCGGGGGCCGCGGCCGTGGGGAGAATCGGAAGGAAGCCGACGGTGATGAGGGCGAGGCCAAGGAGGGCCGTGGGCACCAGGGAACCGGCGCGCACGGGCGTGGTCCCAGGCTGGCTGCGCAGGATGCGCAGGGCGAGCCAGGCAAGCGCCAGGAGGGTGAGGGTCACCAGGAGGACGAGGGTCTGCTGCAGCAGCCACCAGAAGAAGGGCGCTGCACTGCGCAGCGCCTCGGCCACCTGGTCCACCGGTCGGCCAAAGAGCGGCATCGCAACGTCGGGAGGGAAGAAGGTGAGGAAGTGGAAGCCGCCCAGGATGATGACGCCCGCAAACAGGTTCGGGGTCCAGCGCGTCAGGAAATGGCCGAGCCGGTCAAGGATGTGCAGCTGGTCGAGGATCAAGATGGGGGCGACGATGAGAACGAAGTACTGCTCGTTGACGACGCGGTTCCAGGCGAGGAACGCGATGCCGGCCAGGAGTGTGAGCAGCAGGCTGGTGCCTTTGCCCTTGAGGCGGCTGGAGAGGTAGCCCACGCCGACGAGCGAGGCAACGAGCAGGATGGGGCTCAGCAGTTTGACGGCGCCGTCCGAGAGGAGGCCGCGTGGCAGAAGCTGCCAGAGGGTGAAGCCCTGCACGCCGCGCGCCAAGTGCATTCCCACCACTTGTTGCAGGAAGGCGCCGGGGTCGGCCAGGAAGAAGGGGAGGCAGACCGCCGTCACCGTGCCAAACGCGAAGAGGGCGAACCGGCGCAGCGACGCCCAGCCGTGCCGCCGCACCAGGTAGGGCACCATGGGCAGGAACAGGAAAGCGGGGAACGGCTTCACCAGGAAGGCCAGGCCAACCAGGAGTCCGGCGCGGCCGGGGCGGCCGTTGCCGTAGGCGAGCAGCCCGCCGAGGTAGAGCGCCATGAGGGCGACATCGGTCATGCCCCAGGCTGCGGCGACGAGGAGGAGGTAAGGATTCCAGAGGAAGCGCCGTTCCACTTTGCGGACTTCGCCTGCGTCGGAACCGAAGCGGCGCGCCCAGGCGCCCGCGACCCAGGCGAGGGCGAGAAGCGAGAGCACCATGGGAAGTTTCCACAGCACCCGGTCGGCCCAGGGCGGCAGGTTGGCGAGGAGCGTGGGGAGCGATGTGAGCGCCATCGCCAGGACCATGAGCGGCGGGTAGGCCCACCACTGCGTTCCCGTGTCGGTGACGCCCAGGTAGGCGTAGAAGGGCTGCTCGGCTGCCACCGCATAGGGGCTCTGGCCCGCGAGGAACTGCTCGACGACGGTACGGAAGACGAAGCCGTCCCAATCATGGTCGAGCAAGGCCGCCAAGACCAGGGCAACGGCGAAGGGAGCGGCGGCGTCCCGGCATCGGCTTTTCCACGCCTCGGAAAGAGCCCACCGCATACCCCGTTCACTTCTGGCTCCTCTATAAGGTTCATGGAGGCGGTGCCAATGTGACAAGAGTCTCCGACGACGAAGGCTTCTTCCCCGGCAGGCGTGGCGGTGGCGTGGCTCGGGTGCGCATCGCGACAGTCCTCCTGGGCGCGAGCCTCGCCATCCTCGCCATCCTCGGAGTGCTGGCGTGGCGTCACCGCGGCGAAGTGGTGGAGGCGCTCGGGACCGTCGCCCCAAGCGCGCTGGTGCTCGCTGTCCTCTTCGTCCTCCTGGGCTATTTCCTGCGCCTGTGCAAATGGCTCTGGCTGCTGCACCGGCTGGGCGTGCGCGCCCCGGCGGGCGAGGCGAGCCTGCTGTTCGGGGCGGGCCTGCTCTTGATTCTGACGCCCGCCAAGCTGGGTGAACTGTGGAAGGCGTGGGCCCTTGCCGAACGACGCGGGCTGCGTCCCGAGACCGTCCTGCCCGCCGTGGTCATGGAGCGCGTTCTCGACATGGCGGCCGTTGCGGGGCTCGCCGTGCTTTCTGCCACCGTGCTCGGCTTCGCGGGAGGCGCCATCATCCTGCTTGCTTTCGCCGTGGTCGCCGGTCTGATTCTTCTGACTCGCCCAAAGTTCTGGGCGGCCGTGGCGCGGTTGGCCGGCCGTCGTGCCCGCCTGGGCGATGCGGTGCGCGAACTGGGCGACGGCCTCGGCCGCCTCGCCAAGCCTCTCACGCTCGCCGTCGCCCTCTCGTTTGCGATGTGCGCTTGGGCGTTGGAAGGCGCCGCGGTCAAGCTCATCCTCGACGGGCTCGGCTTCCAAGTCTCCTGGACGTTCGGCATCTGGGTCTTCACCATCGGGACGCTCGCAGGTGTTGCCAGCGTCCTGCCCGGCGGATTGGGGGCGGCCGAGGCGGGCATGGTGGGCATCCTGCTTGCGGCGGGGGCGGACTCCGGCACGGCGGGCGCTGCGACCGTTTTGGTCCGTCTTGCCACCCTGGGATTGGGCGCCGCCATCGGACTGCTGACCCTTCCCGTCTGGCTCGTGGTGAAACGCAGCGTGCCTGCCACGGTTCTCCCGGTCGAGTCCGCTCCGGCGGCTACCGAGCCTCCTGTCCCCCCTACGTGAGCCAGATCCACGCCCGTTCGGCAAGGCCCGCCTGCACCGCCACCACGACGAGGACCCAGACCAAGGCGTTGGCGATGACGGCGCGGTCGCCGAGAAGCATCTGCGCCTCGTCGCGCCCGTCGCGGCGATGGACGAGCAGATTGTAGCGCAGCACGCCGTAGAACGCGAACGGCAGCGTCGTCATCATGGCGATGCTGGCTCCGAAGAAGGTGTAGAGGCTGTAGGCGGCAAGCAGCAGCGCCGTGGAGACCTGCAGTGTCTGCTCGACGAAGGCGACGGTGTAGAGCCCCAACACCGGGCGGTGCGCGGCATCCGCGCCGACGAGCAGCTCGTGGCGCCGCTTGGCCAAGCCAAGATGGAAAGCGAGCAGGAACGCACAGACGATGAGCCACGGCGAGGGGGGAACGGGCAGGGCCGACGAGCCCGCCAGGGCGCGCAGGACGAACCCGATGGCGATGGCGAGGAGGTCCCACAGGAACACCTGCTTGAGGACCAAGTTGTAGGCAACCTGCAGCGCGAGGTAGGCGACCCCCAGCGCGAAGGTTGCAGGATTGAGAATGGCAAGCAGGGTGAGGCCGGCTGCGGCCACGACCACGCCAAGCAGGGCGGCGACACCTGCCGGGACAGCCCCCGAGGCGACCGGGCGCAGCCGCTTCACCGGATGGAGCCGGTCGCGCGCGGCATCCCGCACATCGTTGAGGCAGTACGCAGCACTCGACAAGAGACAGAACGCCGCCACCGCGACGATGGCGCGCGGCCAGAGCGCGGCGTTCGCGAAATTGTTGCTGAAGAGCAGCGGCACCAGCACGATGCCGTTCTTGTACCACTGGCGCGGACGCAGCAGGGCGACGAGGGCGGTCATGCTGGACACGGGAGCCGCAGGCGGCTCCGGGTTGAAGGCCGTTGTCGAGAGGAGCTGTTCTTACAACCGCACCGTGAGGACTTGGTAGAGCTCATCCTGGCCCGCGGCGGACACCGTGATGCCGACATCGAAGCTGTCCGGGATGCGGCAGCGGTCCGGGAGCGGGAAGGGGATGGAATCCGTGCGCGTGGTGTTGCCGGGCAGCGGCTCCAGGTTCACCTCTGCGCTGCGGTCGCCGGAGAGGGCGTGCACGCGGGGCGTGAGTGCATCGGCTCCCCGGTTTGTGAGCGTGACCAGGAGTTCGACGTCGTCGCTGCACGGAACCGCCTGCCGGAACGCGGTCGAAAGCACGAGAGGCCGAAGCCGCGCCATCTCGCCTTCCACGGCGTCGAAGCCGCGTGGGCAGGCGTCGGTCTCGAAGACTGCGAAGTCCGGGTTGTCGTGGCGCAAGCAATCGGCGTAGCCGGCCCGGATGGCGCGGTTCAGCTCCGCGTCGTTCTTGGCCACCACGGTCCAGTCGGCGTCGTCGAACGCGGCGCGCCACTCGGGCAGAGTTCCAAACACCGTCAAGCCGACGCCGAGGAACGCGAAGCGCTCCGTGAGTGGATAGGCGACGTAGAACCACGGCATGTCCACCGAGAAGATCCCCACCGTCTGGGGCTCGGGGATGGCGTCCAGCGCCTCAGTTAGCCGGGTATCGCGGGCCAGCCCATCTGCCAGTTCCGAGAGCGAGGCCTGCTCCGGCGACGCCGGGGTCGCGAGGTCGCGCAGAGCGGTCCCGCTGGGCAGGAATGCGACGAGGAGAGCGACGGCGACGAGGGCCGCTGGGACGGCGCGCAGCGCCGGGCGGACGCGCGTCGAGGCTTCGTGCAGCGTGAGCGAGGCGGCGGCCAGCACCAAGAGGCTGGGCAGCACCATGTACCACGCCTCGATGCCGCGGCCTGTCATCGAGTAGAGGATGTAAAAGCCGGGATAGAGCAGTGCGACGGCCGAGAGGTTGCGCGTCGTAGGCCAACGCAGCCCCAGGCCAAGCAGCGGAATCAACCAGACCGAGAAGAAGAGCCCGTCCAGGTGGGAGATGTTGAGCGGCGAGGTGGACCAACCGGGGGCGGGCCCGCCCAGGATGGCAAGGTCATAGAGGAGCGGCAGCGGACCGAGCACGAGTGAGGCCGCGAGGGCGGTGAGGGGGCGGTTGAGGCGAAGCGGCCAGAGCGACGCCTCGCGGGTGCGCAACGCGGCAACGAGGCCGGTCGCGAACAGGGCGAACGGGACCAGGTAGCCCACCTCCTTGACCCAGGTCGCAGCGAGGAAGAGCGCCGCCGCCGTGCCGATGCGGCCCGAGCGCCACGCCAAAAGCCCCAGAAGGACCAGGGCCGCAAGGAGCGGATCGGGAAAGACGCGAACACTCCACAGCACCACGGGAGGCCACGCCGCCGCAACCAGACCGGTGGCGATGGACCATCCCACCCGCCCCCCGCCCGATCGAACAAGCAGCGCGACCAAGACCGGGAGGAGGGCGGAGACCAGATGACCTTGCAGGCGGTACGCCTCGAAGCCGAACTGGGCGCCCGGCCAGAGCAGGAGAGAGAAGAACGGCCGCTGCCAGAACAGGAACTCCATCTCCTGCGGCGGGAAGACGTTCGTGGGGCCCGCCCCGAGATGGCGCGCGACGTAGTAGTGGGCCGCCTCGTCGCCGTACGGCTGCCCGCCCGCCACCCAGAGGCGGATGGCCAACGCGACGGCATAGAGCGCGAGGAGCGGGGCGACTGTTCGCCAGTGCTGTGCCCGAATTTCCTTCACGCCGCCCCCTCCATCGTGAAGTAGTCCTCCAGCAGCGGCCGATCGGGCGTGGTGTCCACCACAAGGACGCGCCAGCCGCTCGGAAGGAACGCCTCGCGCACCGGGATGTCCGCTTTGACGGCACGCGTTCCGCCGTTCTCGCCGGCGAGCTGGAAATCAAACAGCACGAGATGGCGGGTGCCGTTGGGCAGAGGGTTGGGGCCGAACGTCTTGTGGTCGGCGATTTCGTCGTACCAATCCGGCTTCGCCGTGCCGTTCTTGGCGTGCTGAATCATCAGGAAATCGGGAACCTCTCCGACCGCCTTGCCAGCGGGGCGGTACTCGAAAACGTCGTAGGAAGGGAAGTAGTACCAGAGGGGGGCGAAGTTGTAGGCGGTCACCAGCGTGGAGTTGGAGGACGGGAACGCAGCGGGAAGCCCAAGCCAGGACTCCATCCAGGCGTCGTGTTCCTCGTAGCGCACATCTTCCACCTCGCCGGTGTTCACAAGCAGTCCGGCAGATGCAATCCCGAGCGCGGCAACGCAGAGCACCGCTCCCACGGCGGGCGTGGCCAGGCGACCCGCCGCCTGCTTGGCCATCAACGCCGCCGCCAGGAAGCTGGCTGGAAGGAGGATGAGCGTGTAGCCGGATGGGCCGTTGGCGTAGCCGGAATAGACCGTGAGGTAGAACAGCAGCGCCGGAACCGCCCACAGCACGAGGAAAATGGCGCCTTCTTTGGGGGCGGGGGGCGCCGGGCGGGACGGCCCGCGCAGGCGCAGAACAACCAGCGCGGCCAGCAGCAAGACCAGTGCGGGCAGAACCCAGCCCAGTTCCCAGCGCAGGTAGAGGCCGAGCCGGTCGAGGTTGAGGGCGACGTAGGTCCAGCCATCCTGCCACGCGGTGTGCTCGAACACCACTTCGCTCTGCAGGTCGTTGGCGCGCTTCCAACGAGCGTAGCCGCCGCTCCCCTGCACCATCGGGAGGAACCAGGCGAGGCCGATGGCGATGCCAGCGGCGACAGGCTTCCACAAACGGCGCACCTGCTCGCGAAGCACCCACGGCGGCCGCAGGGCAGCCCATGCCACGAGCGGGCCGAGGAAGAATACCAGAGAGGGACGCACGCCGACTGCGAGCGAGAACACGGCCGCCAATGCGAGGATGTTGCGGCTGGTCGGAATGTGCCGTGTGCGCCACGCCAGCCACGCCACCGCGGTGCTGCCCAGCAAGTCGGCGCTGTAGACGTTGGCGGTGACGCTGTGCGCGAAGACGAGCGGCGATGCTAGGAGAAGCACGACGGCGGCGAGGGCAACGGCTCGGCCCGCAAGGCGGCGGCCAAGGTCGTAGGCAAGAGCGAGTGACGCCGCGGTGAAGAGGAGGCTGAGCAGAATGTAGGCGTCGTTGGCATCCGGCAGAAGCGCGAAGACCAGCCGCCCAAGCGCGACGTACACAGGGTAGCCGGGGGCGTGCGGGTGGAGCCCATTGACATCGTAGTCGGTGAGAGCGATGGCGAAGGTGTGGGAGTCCCAACTCATCAGGTAGCGCGCCCGCTCGCCCCAGCGCGCTAGGACGGCGAGGGTGGCAAGGCCAACGACCGCCCAATCGCTTCGCGTCCACCTGCCATCGCGGGCGGCAAGCCAAGTGCTCCCCCACCGCATCGCCTGGGACGTCTCCACATTCTGTGGAGAAACGGCGTTCTTTCAGACTTTGCCGTCGCCCCCAACATGTTTCCCATCTGACCAGAACCCCTTTTGGCGACCCTGCCGTCGGATGTGCGTGCAGACGTGGCGGTGGGAGCGTGCGGACACCTTCCTTTGCGCCGGTCTTGCCCTGTTGGGACTGGCCACCCGTGCCCTTCTGCGCGCCAACGGCCTGACGACGCTGGACTCGGGGCTTCTGGCGGTCGCCGTCGTCGACTACGATTTTGTCGAGGTGCGACCGCACCCACCGTACTACCCACTCACCGTCGCGCTTGGCAAATGGATGGCCAGTGCCGTCGGCCCGGTGGATGCTCTCTCCTGGCTCTCCGTGCTCGCCACGGGGGTCTTGGTGGCCGCGACCTACGCTGTGGCACGCCACGTTGTGGGGCGGGTCGCCGCGGTGGGCGCTGCCCTCCTCGTCGTCGCGAGCCCGATGGCTTTGGCGAATGGAACTGCCCCTCTCTCCTACGCCCTGGAAGGGGCGGCCAGTGCAGTCGTCGCCCTCGCCGCGCTGCGTGCGCGGCGCATCCCGGGCCCAGCGAATTGGGCAGCTCTCGGACTCTTTGCGAGCATCGCGGTGGGAATCCGCCCTTCCAGTCTGTTTCTCCTTGCTCCCCTTGCGATGTGGGGTGCCGGTCTGCGCCTGCGCGCTCTTGCGTGGACCGCGGGCACCGGCATTGCGGCGACCGTTGCCTGGCTCCTGCCCGCCGTCGTGGCAGGCGGCGGCCTGGACCCGTTCCTCTTCGGCCTCTCCGTCCAGTCGCGCGTCTTCATCCTCTCCAACCCGGTCTGGGTCGGCGGCTGGGCAGCGGTGCAGGACAACCTCGCCCACTTGGTGCTTTACGTCCGCTTTGAGGGCCTGTTCCTCGTTGCGGTCGCTCTGGCCGGAACCGTGGCATCCGCTGCAGTTGTACCGCGCTTGCGCGATGCCCCGAGCGGCTTCTTCGCAGCGTGGGCGCTGCCCGCCGTTGCATTCTATTCTCTTGTGTACGCGGGCTGGCCGGTCTTCCCGGACGGCTACCTGCTCGCATTGATTCCTGCAGCAGCCGTCGGGTGCGCACGGCTGCTCGAAGCGATTGTTGCCGCGGTGCGAGAGCCGATTGTGCCGCGTGCCGCACAAATGGGCGGAGTTGTCGCGGTCGCGGCGCTTTGTGTCCTCCCTGCCTTTTGGCTTGGAGACTGGGACGATGCACTTGCCCTCCAGAACGATGCGGAAGCTTGGAGCGATTCTTGGTCCGGCATGGAAACTGTGCTTCTTCCAAACGAGACTGCCCTCCTCGTGTTCTACGGCTCGCCCTGGATTGAGCTTGAGCACCCGGACTATCTTGCTTGGCACCTGCAGCCGTTCTCGCCCGCACCGGGGGTCTGGCAGATTCAGGTGGCCCAGTCGCGCGGGCTTCAGTTCGACAAGAGCGCGCTGGAAAATCTGCGCGACGGCCCCGATCCACCGCATCCCATCCCATCCGGCATCCGCCAAATTGTGCTCTTCCAGGGGCATCCGCTCGACGGCGGATACCGGTTGGTGCGCGACGGCATCTCTGTTCTTCCCGTCGTTCTGCCCAGCGGAGCGACCGTGAGTGTCGTCGCGACGGAAGGCGTCGCGACCCTCGAGGAGCTTCTTCCTTAGCTTTGAGCCGCTGTGAACGGATTGGCATCCACTTTTGCTGTGAACCGTTCGCGCAGATCGAACACCGGCTTCTCGAACCCGTGGTAGATGGCTGCCGCGCTGGCCACGGTGAGGGCCAACCACAGCCCAGTCTGCGCCCAGATGGCGGCCAGCGAGGCGCTCTCGGTCGAGTCCAGGGCTGCCCGCAGGAGAAACGCCAACGGGAGATGGCAGAGATAGATGGCATAGGAGTACAGGCTCAAGCGCTCCACCACGGTCGCGGCGCGCAACCGGAAACCCTGAAGGCTGGCCACCCACGGAAGAAGGAGGAACGTTCCAACCGCCGTGAGCGTCAACGGAAGCGCGCTCCACAGGCGCGGGAACGAACGCCACGGCCCAACATCCAGCGAATAGCACTCCAACATCAGCAGCCCCGTCGCCGTCAGTAGACCGCCCACCGCCGCCTTTCCGGCCACGTGCGTGGACCAGACCTTGCCCCACCAGCGGCTCGCGATGGCGGCAAGAACTCCCCATCCTGTTGCGTCCAAGTGATAAAGCGTCACGCCGCGAAAACGCTGGTCCCAATCGGTTGCGTCCAAGGCAGGTGCTGCGAGCCATCGAGCCAAGGTTGGGATGAGAATGAGAGCAAGAGCCGCGAAGAGGAAGGAGCGCCGACGCTCTGCGCCAAAGGCCAGGCTGGCAAGTCCCACCAAGATGGGCATGGCGAGGTAGAACCACTCGTCGAGGGCGAGCGTCCAGGACTCGACGAAAAAGTAGGGCGTCGCCATCGGACCCACAAGATTCTGCGCGAAGAAGGCGTAGCGGACGGAGTAGGCGCCCGGCGCAACCTGGATGGCGACGAGGAGGATGTTGATGATCAGGAACAAGTAGTAGGCGGGGAAGGTGCGGAACCAGCGCCGCAGCCAGAACGAACGGGCGCGGCTCCACCAAGTTCCCGTGCCTTCCATGCTGCGAATCATCATCGTGCCGATGAGAAATCCGCTCAGGACAAAGAGCCACTCAATGCTGATGATGGTCAGGGTGCTCAGAAATGCCGCAATTCCGGTCCAGGTGGCGTGTCCGGTCTGCACGAAGAACGTCAGAAAGGCGTGGTTCGCGAGCACCAGAAGAATGGCGATGGCGCGCAGCAGGTCCAAGCCGACGTTGCGCTGCGCCATGCTGACCGAGCGACCCGACGGCGCCCGGATAAGCGTGCGCGTTGGTTTCCCTTACGCCGGAGGCTGTGCGGTTCCCGCGAACGGGCTGGCATCCACTTTGCGGGTGAACCGTTCGCGCAGGTCCGAGACCGGTTTCTCGAAGCTGTGATGGACGAGCGCGGCCAGCGCTACCGTGAGGAGGAACCAGACTCCCGTCTGGGCTGAGACGAGTGCCAGCGAACCGGCCTCCTCCGGGGTGAGTGCCGCGCGAAGGGCGAACATCATGGGGATGTGGCAGAGGTAAATCGAGTAGGAGTAGACGCTGATGCGATCCACCACCCAACCAAACATTCCTTTGCGTTCGCGCAGGCTGGAAATCCAGGGCAGCGCCAGGAAGGTTCCGGCGGCCAGCAAACTGAGAGTGAGCATGTTGTTGAGGCGTGGAAGGCGGGCGACAATACCGCCGCCAAAGTACTGTGTCTCGACCAGATAGCAGCCGATGGCAATGAAGAGAAGGCCCACAATGGCTTTGGCGCGGCGGGAACGCTGCCAGAAACCTGGCCACCAGCGGCTGGTGATGGCGCCGAGCACGCCCCACCCGGTAGCATCGAGGTGATAAATTGTGACGCGACGGACGCCGTAATCCCATTCGAAGAGATTGGTCGGCTGTGTCATGAGGGCGCGCCCCATGGCGGGAAGAGCAATCAAAGCCAAAGCGACGGCGAGAAACGTGGTGCGCGGGCCAAGTCGCAATCCCCAACCGGCAAGGCCGACAAGGACGGGCATGAGAAGATAGAACCATTCGTCAAGAGCGAGCGACCAAGCCTCGTTGTAGAAGAACGGATAGGATTCCGGGCCGACCAGATTTTGCACGAAGAACGCGTGCTTCACCGAATAGACACCTTGACCGATGCCCACTGCGGTTGCAAGGATGTTGACGACGAGGAAGACGTAGTAGAGCGGCACCGTGCGAAACCAACGCCGCAACCAAAATTCCCGGGCGCGAATCCACCAAGTGGAACCCGCCTCGAAACTGCGAATCATCATGGTTCCGATGAGGAAGCCACTGAGGACGAAGAGCCACTCAATGCTCAGAAAACTGAGCA
The DNA here is from genome assembly GCA_038046785.1 of Thermoplasmatota archaeon. GTDB lineage: Archaea > Thermoplasmatota > E2 > JACPAO01 > JAHFTW01 > JAHFTW01. Next base: position 14,357 of record JBBSVM010000002.1, on the reverse strand, counting down.
TGCTGATGCCGGCGAGCGGGCCTTCCCACGCCACATGGCCAAACCAGGCGAAAAAACCCAGGAGAGCGTGGTTGGCAAGGACCATCAGAATGGCCACGGCGCGCAACAGGTCGAGACCGAAGTTGCGCTGTGCCGCCACGCCGTTCGCAGGAAACCCCGCTTGATGAAGGGTGTGGCGCGGATTCGAACCGGCGATGCTCAGACTTCCCAGACATCCGATTTGCGCTTGCCGACTGTCTCGATGGCGTCGTCGCTCAGGGCGCGCCGTCCGCCGCCAAGGGCCTTGGCGGGGGCCGCCTCGATCACTTTGCTGGTCCCCGTGTTGTCGACGAGCGTCATCTCGCCCATGAAAGCGAACCGGATGGACTCCTTGGCAAGGCGACCGAGGAAAATCTCGCACGCGGAAACGAAGGGTTGAGCATCGAGCTTGCGCTGCTGCGGTGCCGCGTCGGCGGGGTAGCCGGCCATGGTGATGGTGAGGAAGGCGCGCCCGAGGCGGCGCACGAAAATGAGGGTCGCCGTGCCGCGGCCGAGGCGCAGGTGGGTGCCGGTGCTGTGCAGGATGAAGCCGGTCTCGCCGCCGTCTTGGACTTCCCAGCCGTCGAGTCCCATCTCGCGCGCCTGCAGCGGTCCCCACATCGCCATCTGCGTCTGCTTGGGCACCGGCGCCTCCCACTTCGACACGAAGACACCGGCGTCGAGGACGTCCATGGGCGCCTCAAGCCCGTGCTGGCCTCAAGGCGATTTTGGTTGGAACCCAGCCATGGCGAGAATGAGGTCGCTGGCTTCCAGGAGCGACCCGACGATGGGAGTGTCCCAGCCGTTCTTTCGCACACCATCCTCCAGGGAGGCGCGGCGGTGCGTTGTGGCCAGGAGGAGGGTGCGGGCACCGTAGCGCCGTCCCGCGTCGGCGTCCTTCAGGTTGTCGCCCACCATGACGGAGCGGGCGGGGTCGGTACCCAGCGCGCTGCCGCCATCCTCGAGCATGCCGGGGCGCGGCTTGTGGCGGCGACCGAAGGCGCGGTCGGCGTACTCAACGCGGTCGATGCGGCCGCCGGCGGCGCGAATCTCTTCGAGCATCCAGGCGTGCAGCCGTTCGAGGTGGCGGCGCGACAGGAGGCCGACGCCGACGAAGGGCTGGTTGGTGGCGAGGCAGATGCGAATGCCGTCGCGGTTGAGGCGCGCCACCGCCTCCTTGGCGCCGGGCAGCCAGACCCAGCGGCTGGCGCGGCGCAGGAAGATGCGGGGCGCTTTGCAGAGCACGCCGTCGCGGTCCAGGAAAACGGTGAAGGGCGCCTTCGCAGCCTTGCTCATTCCTTCGCTCCGACCGTGGTGTGCAGCTCCGCGTAGGCGTTGTGTTTGTGGATGGACTCCTGCGCCTCGCTGGAGACGAAGAGGCTGCTGCCCTTCAGGTTGGGGTGACGCTTGCCCAGAAGATGGACCGCCTCGCGCACGACATCCTCGACGAAGCGGGGGTTGTGGTGCGCCTGGATGACCAGCGCCCCTTCGTCGCCGCGCTTGAGCAGCTCAAACGTGGGAGCGGAGAGCGCCGCCTCCGCCACGTCGACCAGGTCGGCCGCCTCGACGTCGCGCTCGCCGGGCAGGTTGAGGAGAAGGGTGACGACGTTGCGCTGGTTGTGCGTGATGAAGGGCAGGTTGGCGGCGGGCTTCTTTCCCGCCTCCGTCATCTGGTGGCGGGCGGTTTCCATCGCGCAGGGGCACGCCGACATTCCCACGACTTGGACACCGACGCGGCGCGATGCAGTGGGTTTCGCCTTGCCCTTGCCGCGCAGCGCCTCCGCTTCAGCAAGCAGGCGGTAGTTCTCGATGGTCGCCTTCCCGCCCGGATTGGTGCGGGTGAGGAAGTAGTCCGCCTCCGCCTTGACGTGGGCGTGCGAAGCGTAGCCGTGCTTGTCGAGGAGGCGCAGCGCGAGGCGTCGGCAGAGATTTTCCAAACTCGGTACCTCGTCGCGAATCTCTTCGTCGAGAATGTCCGCGAGCGCCTCGAGGTTGCGGCTCATGTGGGTGCCTTTCTGCGTCTTGGGAAGGTCCACGAAAAGGTCGAAGGTGGCCACGACGCCGGTCGGCTTGAGGCCGGGGCGGTGCACGGTGACCGGTTTCTTGACGCCACGCACCCCGACACGCGTCAATTTGTAGGGATGGGGCGAGGCGGCCGCCTGGACGTCGGGGGCCTCGACCGGAGTCGCTTTGCGGGGCACATGTCGGGGACGAACCGCCTCGACTTAAGCGAGCGGAGGCGATTGGACGGGCTCTGCTTCAGGACCGCCACGCCAACCACGCGAAGGAAGCAAGTAACACGACGTTGGCCAGGATGGCGATGGTGAACGGCACGAGAAACCGGGTCTTGCGGGTTTTGTGGCGTAGCAACACGAACGCGAAAACGATGCCCGGCCAGGCCCCCACCCAGGCAAGGAGGCAGAAGGTCAACTCGGCCACGCGGCGTTCGCCGCGGCCCGCCGCGCGCTTGTCCAAGGCGGCCGCGATGAAGCCCAGGATGTTCAAGAGGACGAAGGCCGCGACGGCCCAGATTGCCAACTCCACGCCGCTTGCAGCACCTCGCTCCTTTTGAGGGACTTCTCCGTCGCAGGTCGCGTGCTGGAACTGAAGATTGACGGTTGGCGCAAGGGCATCCGCTTCAGCAGCGCCCACATCACGCCGGAGCACAAGAAGTGCGGCCGCCTGCACGGCCACACCTACGCCATCCACCTTCACATGCGCGGCGAGCAGGATGAGTGGGGCATCGTTCTCGATTTCGGCGTCATTACGGATACGCTCAAGGAGATTGGCGACGAGATTGACCATTTGGTCCTCGTGCCCACGGAGTCGAACCACTACTCCGACCTCAAGGTCACGAAGGACACCGTGAAGTTCCGCGTCACCGACCCCTACACTGGGGAGCCGAAGCGTTTCGAGTTCCCGCGCCAGGACTGCGCCCTGCTGCCGCTGCCCTCGACGACGGCGGAGGACCTGGCGAAGTACGTCTACCGCGAGTTCATGCGCCGCACCAAGTTCACCACCGACACCGCGTTCGTCGAGGTCGGCGTGGACGAAGGCTACGGCAAGGGCGCCTGGTACTCGGACCAGAAGGCCGTCAAGGGGAAAGCGAAGGCCAAGAAGCCGACCAAGCGGCAAGCGTAGGCGCCGCACCCCGACCTCGTGCCGGTGGTGACAGGCGGTCTCCCGCGACGACGGCAAGACTTGGCACCAGAACTGGGTCATGCATTGGACGCGCGCCTAACCTCCCTTTCAAATCACGCGGCCCGCTCGGCCGGGTGTGCCGAGCCGACCCCGCGCCGTCGTTCTCCTCTCCGGCGGCCTCGACTCCACCACGGCAGCCGCGTGGGCGCAAGGAGAGGGCTACGACCTGGTCGCCTTGTCCTTCGACTACGGCCAGCGCCACAAGAAGGAGCTGCGCTCGGCCCAAGCGGTCGCCAAGGCCATGCGCATCCGCGACCACCACATCCTCAAGCTCCCCATCGGGCAGCTGGGTGGCTCTGCGTTGACGGACAAACGCATTGCCGTCCCGAAGGCGGGCAAGAACATCGGAACCAAGATTCCCTCGACCTACGTTCCCGCCCGCAACACCATCTTCCTCAGTTTCGCCCTCGGCGTTGCCGAAGTCGCGGGGGCCAGCGCCATCGTCATCGGCGCCAACGCTCTGGACTATTCGGGTTACCCCGATTGCCGCCCCGCGTTCCTGCGCGCCTTCGAGAAGACCGCCAATCTCGCCACCAAGGCGGGGGCGGAGGGACGAAGCGTCAAGGTTTTGGCCCCGCTGCTCAAACTCTCCAAGCGAGACATCGTGCGACTTGCCACCCGCCTCAAGGCCCCCATTGAGCTGACCTGGAGCTGCTACCGTGGCGGCGCCAAACCGTGCGGAACCTGCGAATCCTGCGTCCTGCGCGCCAAAGGGTTCGCGGCGGCGGGCGTCCCTGACGGCGGGGTGGCCTGATGTTCTCCGAGGCGTTCGTCGCCGACGCCACCATCGTCCTCACCCTGCTCCTGCTCGAAGCGGTGCTCAGCTTCGACAATGCTGCCATCCTTGCTGCGATGGTGCGCAAGCTGCCGGTCAAAGACCGCAAGAAAGCGCTCCTGTACGGCCTGGTGGGCGCCTACGGCCTGCGCATCAGCGCCATCCTGCTTGCCTCCTTCCTCATCCAGACGCCCATCCTGAAGGTCCTGGGTGGAGGCTACCTTCTCTTCGTCGGCGTTCGTCATTTCCTGCAACTGGCGCGCCACAAAGAAGGCCACGAGAACATCCCCAAGTCCATCGGCGGCATGTGGCGAAAACTCGGGCTTCCGGCCTTGGTTGCCGTCATCATCCAGATTGAACTGATGGACCTCGCCTTCGCGGTGGACCAGGTCATCGTCGCCGTCGCCTTCACCGACAAGATTCCCCTCATCATCGTCGCAAGCGTCATCGGCATCCTCTTCCTGCGCCTCGCCGCCGCCGTCATGGCGCGCGTCATGGATTGGCTCCCGACGCTGGAGCACATGGCGTTCGTCGCCGTCAGCTACGTCGGCGTGAAACTGATTCTCCTGCACCCATTCTTCGTCACCGGTGAACTGTACGGAACGGTCACCGGCAACGCGCAGGCGGTCACCGGCGGATCCTGCCTCGTGCCGTTCATTCCGGTCCAGCATGAGGTCGCCCTCGGCGCAGGTGCTGGCTGCGAGATTCCCACCCCGATCAGCATCGGAATCACGCTCGCCCTGTTTGGCGTTCCCGTCCTGCTCAAGCTCCTTTTCGGCATCCCGCGCAGCAAACCGGGCAGCCACCCCGCCGTCGATGGCGCCACCCTGCCTCCCCCTCCGCCCACCCCGGCGGCCTTGGCCGTCGCCCACCGCGACGTCAAGCAGGCGACCCGCGAAACCCCCACCCGGCCCGCCCCTTTCCGTGAGCAGCCCGACGGCTCGGGTGGAGATCCCCCGCCGCCCCCGCCGGAACCTTAAGGCGCCCCGCGCCGTCGCGCGCCTGTGCTGGAACTGTTCTCCGACCCCTCCGTCTGGGTCGCTTTCCTGACGCTGACCGCCCTGGAAATCGTCCTTGGCATCGACAACGTCGTCTTCATCTCCATCCTCGCCGACAAACTCCCCGCCGAACAGCGCCCGAAAGCGCGCCGCCTCGGCCTCGCCCTGGCGATGTTCATCCGCATCGCTCTCGTCATGTCGGTGGCCTTCATCGTCGGCCTCACCTATCCCGTCTTCACGCTGCTTGGCCACGGCTTTTCCTGGCGCGACCTCATCCTTCTTGTGGGTGGCCTGTTCCTCATCGCCAAGGCGACGCACGAAATCCACGGCAGCTTGGAAGGCGGCCACGGCCACGCCGCCGCCCGTGTGCAGGCGTCGTTTGCCGGCGTCATCGCGCAGATTCTCCTCTTGGACATCGTCTTCTCCATCGACTCCGTCATCACCGCCGTCGGCCTCACCAACGTCATCCCCGTGATGATCGCAGCCGTCGTCGTTGCGGTCGCTGTCATGATGTTCGCGGCGGGCCCCATCAGCGATTTCGTCTCCAAGCACCCGACGATGAAGATGCTCGCCCTGAGCTTCCTCATCCTGATTGGCGTCCTGCTGGTGGTCGAGAGCTTCGGGCAGCACATCAGCCACGCCTACGTCTACTTCGCCATGGCCTTCAGCCTCGGCGTCGAGCTGCTGAACATGCGCATCCGCGCCCGGGCAAAACCGGTCGAACTGCACACCGCCTACACCGAGAAGGGCGAGCCATCGGTCGTGGCTGAGCCCCCCAAGGCCTAAACCGCCGCACCGTCGTCGCGGCACCGTGCAGATCACGGAGACGTTCCTCTCCATCCAGGGCGAGGGGCGCCGCATGGGGCTGCCCACCAGCTTCGTGCGCACGACCGGCTGCCACCTGCGCTGCAGTTGGTGCGATGCCGCCTATGCCTTCCACGGCGGCAAGCCCCAGAGCGTCGAACAGCTTGTCGCGTGGTGCCGCAGCCAGCCGACCAAAGAGGTCTGCTTCACGGGAGGCGAGCCGCTCCTTCAGAAGGACGCCTGGACCTTCGTCGAGGCCATTCTCGCCGACGGTTTCTCGGTGCTCATCGAGACTTCCGGAAACATCTCCTTCGCCCGCGCCAACACGCTCCCCGCAGCACAACGCGAGCGGCTCTGCATCAGCATGGATGTGAAGTGCCCCGGCTCCAAGATGGACCAGCACAACGACCTCGCTCTCCTTGCCGACCTGCGTGCCCCGGACCAGCTCAAGTTCGTCATCGCGGACCGCGCCGACTATGACTTCGCCGCCCAGATTGTGCGCGCGAACGGACCGTTTCCTTGCCCGGTCTACTTCAACCCGGTCGGCGGCGTGGACGCGAAAGCCATCACGGAATGGGTCCTCGCCGAGACGGCGCCACTCCCGATCCATGTCGGCCTCCAACTCCACAAACTGCTCTGGGGAGACGTGCCGGGTCGGTAGGCGTTTGTCCGGGGGGCGCAGGCTGCCCTTGTCGCGCGCTGCGGAGTGTTCCGCAAGGGGAGAGGTTCCGAGTCGGTGGGTTCGCCTTCAGCCCAGGTAGTCAAGCGCGCCCTGGAAGAACAGCACGACGATGACCAGGATGGCGCACTCGACGGCGGCGCCGAGCACGATGGTCGGGATGGCCTTCTTGCGCTCCATGCCAAGGACGTAGGCGGTGAGGACCGCCGTGTAGGTGCCGGCGCCCGGCAGCGGAAGTGCCACGATGGCGAAGAGACCCGCCTTGCCCGCCTTCTCGGCGCGCTCCGACTTGCGGCGCGTGCGGGTCCACACCCAGTCAATCGCTTTTGCGAGCCGTTTGGAATGGCGCGCCAGCCGCTCTCCGAGGACAAGGATGGCGTAGGCAATCGGGATGATGAGCAGGCTCGCAAGGAACGTCAGGACGAAGGCGGGCAGCCAGCCGTAGCCATACACCAGCATCGCGACCGGGATGCTGGCGCGCACCTCGAGGATGGGCGTGATGGTCAACAGGACGATGACGAGCCAGGCCGGGATGCCGAGCCCCTCGAAGAACATCTGAACGGTCTCGGAGAACCCCATCGCACAGCCGAGGTGGAGGGGGTGCTTGAGGCTACAGGTGCGCGGCAGCCTGCGTGGCGAGCAGCAGCGCGAAGGCCAGAAGTCCGTCGGCGGAGAGCACGGTGACCAGGGGCGGGAACCAGCTCCAACGGGTGGCGCCGCGCGCCATCAGAGTTGAGAAGACGAGGACCCAACCGAAGATGGCCACAAGGAACCCAACGACCCCCCAGCCGCCTGTCGCGGCGAGGAAGGCGGTTCCGGCAGAGAGCCACCACGCATACTGGAACGGGTTGCTGAGAGTGACCAGCCAGACCGCGCCTGGAGCAAGCGGTTTGGTTTCACCCTGCGGCCGGGCGGTGCCCCAGGCAAGGTAGAGCATGAGGAGGGCCCCGACGCCGGCAAACAGGGGCGTGAACCGCTCGATGTCAAGGATGCGCGGCAAGCCAAACAAGACGAGCAGCATGTACGCCGTGTCCACGACCGGGGCGGGGTAGCCGGCGCGAAGGCCAGCGACCGTCCCGCCGCGCACCGCCTCGCGCGCGATGAGGGCGTTGACGGGCCCGGGCGGGACCGCGAGGCTCAAGCCGAGGGCGAGCCCGGTTGCCACCTCCGCCAGCACGCACCCGGCGAGGCGGCCCAGCTTGAAGCCCTTTCACTGTGCCCTGGGTTTGGGCGACGACCTGCCGGTTTCAAGCCGCGATGGCGGGTGGATGGCTCATGGTGCGCGCCGACGGGGTGAAGGTGCCGCGTGCCGAAGCGGAGACGACCCGGCGCCGCCTCATCGACCTCGGCGTTCTCCGGAGCGACCTCGAAGTGGCGCGCGACGGCGAACACGTCGTCTTCCCGGTCGCGCACGCCTGCGGCCCGAAGCTGCCCATCGTCGCCTTCGATTTCACACCCCGTGCGACGCGGCTGCGCAGTTACCAAGAGCTTCTGCCCGAGCCGCTGCGCGACCTGGCCCCACGCGCCTTCGATACCCTCGGTGACATCATCCTCGTCAAGGTTCCGCGCGAACTCGCCAGCCACCGCGCCGAATTGGGGGCAGCGCTTCTGGAATTCCACGCCTGCCGCGCCGTCTTCGCCGACGGCGGCGTGAAGGACCCCTACCGCACCCGACAGTTGGAGCGCATCGCGGGCCAGGGGGAGTCGTTGACGCGCATCACGGAAAACGGCTGCGCTCTCTGGGTGGACCCCGCCAAGGCGTACTTCTCACCCCGCCTCGCGCATGAGCGCGAACGGGTGGCCGCCCTCGTCCACGCCGGCGAGAGGGTCGTGGACCTCTTTGGCGGCGTGGCCCCATTCGGCATCCAGCTTGCCAAAAAAGGCGCCACCGTGCACTCGGTGGACCTCAACCCGGCTGCAACCGAGCTTGCCGCCCGCAACGTCGAAGCCAACGGTGTTGCCGACCGCATCACCCTCCACACCGGCGACGCCCGCGCCGTCGCCATGGCACTTCCCAAGGCGGATCGGCTCCTCCTCAACCTCCCGCATGGCGCCAAGCATTTCCTCGATGTGGCGGCGCGGCTGGCGAAGCCGGATGCGACGGTCCACTACCACGAGATTCTTCCTTCCGAGAGCGCCGAGGCGCGCGCCGCAGCCGTCGCTGCTGAGCTCGGCCGTCACGACTGGCCTTGCCAGCTCTCCGCGTCGCGCACGGTGCGCAACTACTCGCCGCAGGAGAGCCACATCGTCTTCGACTTCGTCGGCACGTCCGGTTAGCGCGCCCAGAATGCGCTTGTGCGCGCGAACGTGAGCTCCGCATCCAGCAGTTCGCGCCAGAACAAGGGATTGGAGGTGTCGGCAGCCTTCTGCAAAATGCGCGCCGCCGTGTCGGGACCGATGCCGCGGCCGACCAGAAGACGCGCTGCGGTGCCACCGAACCCGGCGACGAGGGCGCCATTGCGCTGCATTCGCGTCCGCTCGGCCGTCTGTTCCGGCGTGAGCTTGCCTTTGCTGCGCAGGAGAGGCACCTGATCTTCGTGCCAGGGCCGCAGGACGGCGATTTGGTTGCTGGTGCAGCGCCGACAGGTGATGCGGCGCGACAGGTCAGCCACCGTCGTCGCGCGCGTCGCGGCGCAGGCGCAGCAGGCGAGCAAGACCGCGGCCGCTTCGATGCGCTCGCGCACGGCGGCAAGGACAACCTCGTCGCGCGGCGCCGACAGGTTGCGCCGCATTTCGTCACGGCCGAGGTGCGTGAGCGGGCCGGCCCCCTGGGTGACCAGGGTCATGTCGCCACTGCGCAGGCGGCCAAGAAGCGTGCGAACCGCCTCGACGTCGTAGCGTTCGTGCAGCAGCCGGTTGAACGTCTCTTCTTGCAGCGCCACCTGCTCGAGAAGAGCGTCGAGGCGACCGCGCCGCAGGCTTGCTGGCTCCAGCTCCTTGGGCAAGGCGCCGAACTGCTGCGCGACCTGGACGAGATGGTAGCGCAGCTGCGGATGGTCACGAAGCAGCAGAAACAGCAGCGTGTCCAACCCTTCGGGCTGGAGAAGTTGCCAGCACGACGCAATGCGATCAGCGGCCGCGGGGCCTTGGAACGTGAAGTGGATGCGGTACGCATCGGATTCCACACCAACCGGCTGCCCCAATTCCTGCGCAAGAAGTCCCTGTGTGAGGCGGCCCAGCGTCTCGTTGCCGCGTGTTCCGAGGCAGGTCGTGGCGACACAGGTGCGCCCTTCGATTTCGAGCGTGACAAGGCGGTCATGCGCGACCTGCAGCCCTTTCTCTTTGTGGGCAGCCACCGGTGCAGCCAAACCCTCCGGGAGTGGATAGTGAGCCAATTCGTTGCCGTCCGTTTCGGCAAGCGCGCGGCGCAGCCGGGCGACCTCCTGCGCCACCTCATGGCTCACGGGCAGTTGGCTTCCGGTCCACTGCGGAATGGGGCCGAGTTCGGCAACCGCGGCGACGCGTACTTTGTGCGCCTCGGCGTCCACTTCGACGACGCGCCAGCTCTGGCCCGCGAGGACGGCGGTGGAGCCGGGGGTGAGGCTGGCGGCGACGAAAGCGGCATCGACAGTGCCAATCGAGCGCTGCGTTGCGGCATCGACGACGCGGTAGGTCGCTTCGTCCGCGATGAGACTGATGTGGTCGAGAAAATGCTTGCGCGCGCGACCGCCGCGGGCGATGCGGTCCGCCTTGCCCTCGGCGACAAACAGCGTCTTGGATTCGAGCATCGCCTGCCATGCCGCGTCGAAGAGCGCCTCGTCCAGGTTCAGGAACGCTCCGGTGCGGCGCAGCAGCCCGAAGGTCCAGTCGCGGCGCAATTCGGCATACTCGTTGGCGAGTGCGGCAAGCTGGTTGGCGACGACGACGAGCGGTGCATCGCGGAGGGCAAGCGGCTCCAGACGACCCTCTTTGGCGCGGCGGGCGACGGCGGCGCACTCCCAGGCGTCCTCAACGCCGGTGGCAAGCAGGGTGCCAGCGCTCACGGCCTCGACGCGGTGGCCGCTGCGCCCCAAACGCTGCACGAGGCGGGCGACACTGCGCGGCGAGCTCACCTGGACGACGTGGTCGATGGCGCCCACATCGATGCCGAGCTCCAGGCTCGACGTGGCGACGACGCCGCGCAGGTCACCGTTCTTGAAGCGCTGTTCGACATCGGCGCGGTGCTCGGCCGAAAGCGAACCGTGGTGCAGCCCCAGCAGCGGCGGCCGACCCGCCTCGGCATCCAGGAGCGCGCTGCGGCTGGCGAGAAGCTCGGCGCCGTCGCGCGTGTTCTGGAAGACGAGGACTTTCGTGTGCGATGCGACGAGCGCGCGCACTGCGCGCACGTGCGCGAGCGCTGCAGGCGGGAGGCTGAGTCGGCTTGCGGTTGCCGCATCCCCAGGCTCAGCGTTGGGCAGCGCGACGGCAAGCTCGATGCGTTTCTGCGCCTCGACGCGCACCAGCGTGACGGGCCGGGCTCCGCCCAGCCAGCGCGCGACCGCTGCGGGGTCAGCGATGGTGGCGGAGAGGCCGATGCGCTGGAAGCCGCCACCGGGCCGGGCATGGTGCTTGGAAGGACAGAATCGCTCCTTGGCGGGCGCCTCGCGAAGCGCTGTGGGTTGGCCCACCACCTCCTCGACGCGCTCCAGGGCAACCAGGAGTTGCGCGCCGCGCTCGCTTGCCGCCAAATCGTGCACCTCATCCAGGATGACGAAGCGCACGGTGGCGAGGTGGCGACGCAACGTGTCCCCGTAGAGCAGGAGCTGCAACGTCTCCGGCGTCGTGAAGAGCAGGTCGGGCGGGTCGCGTGACTGCCGGGCGCGCTCCGCTTGCGTCGTGTCGCCATGCCGGACACCGATGCGCAACCCCAGCGGCTCGGCCCAGCTCGTCATGCGCCCCATCAGGTCACGATTGAGGGCGCGCAGCGGCGTCACGTAGATGGCCTTGAAACCGCGGGGCCAGGGCTGACCGGCCGCCTCGAGGCGGTCGCGCTCTTCCAGGATGCGGCTCAACACCGGGAGAAGTGCTGCTTCCGTCTTGCCGTGCCCGGTCGGTGCGACGATGAGGACGTGGCCGCCCTGACGCAGCACGGGCCACGCCTGCTCCTGGACGCCGGTGAGCCCGCGCCAGCCCTGCTCGACAAGAAGCTTGGCGAGGTGCGGATGGAGGCGCTGCACTCAGCCCGCCGCTTGCCGCAAGGCGAAGTCGAGGTAGCTCAACAGCAGGATGGCGCCCAAGGGGTAGGCGAGGAGGTAGCCAATGGCGGAACTGAGTCCCATGAAGTTGCCCTGCTTGGCGATGCGGAACAGGCTGCGGGCCAGCAGGATGAGCGGGCTCGCGACGGCGAAGAGCATGAGCAGAAACGGCGCCACTTCGATGGCAAGGAGGGCGAGAAAGGCCTCCTTTTCCATGCCGCCTGCGAGTCCGGCGAGAAGGCTGGTCCCCCACGCCGCCTGCACTTCGAGGTCCCACAGCACGAAGAGCAAGAGGAAGGCGAGCGGACCTGCGATGAAGCCGATCCAGCGCAGGCGGTGCCAGCGCGTCTCCTTCGGTTTGGGCAGTCGCTTGTGGAGGGCAAGCCGGACGATGAAGGCGGCGATGGCGAGGCCCCACAGCAAGTAGCTCCACCACGGGAGCTGGACATACGAGAACCCGTAGAGCGGTTCGACCTCCTGGACGCGGCCGCCTTGAATCTCCAAAGACGCGTCGCCGGTCGCAGCAAGTCCTGCCTCGTCGGCGCCCACGGTGAGCGTGGAGAGTCGCACCAGGCTGAGGCCAGCAAGGGCTGCAGCGGGGGTGGCCGCCTGCGCCGGAACGCGCACCAGGGCACCGTTGACGATGCGTGCCGCGAGCGGCTCGATGGCGCCCAGGCCGTCCACGGGGAAGGTGGCAGGGGTGCCGCCGTTCTTGCTGGCGCCGTTGAGGTCCCCGATGACGGTGTTGAGGCGGCTCAGTTTGAGGCCCGCCTCGGAAGCGGCCGGAGTCGCTGCCGTCCAAGTGGAGGTGGCGCCCGACTCGAACGGCAGGACGAGTGTGCTGGCCGTAACGGGGTCCATGCGCAAGGCTGCTCCTTGGAAGAGCAGTGGGTTGCTGCCGGACAGGGTGCGGGTGAAGACGCCGTCGCTGACGGTGAGAGTGGTGGCGGGGTTGAGAGCAACGATGCGGGCGCTTGCCGCAGAGACCATCTGGACCGTGGCCGCCGTGGTAGGGACCGATTCAATCCGAGGGAAGCTCACCAGGCCCCCGACGGCGCTTGCGACGAGGCTCTTCTCCAGCTTGAGCGCCTGCAGGTCGCGCTCGTTGGCGAAGTCCACGAACAGCCCGAGGGCGTGGCTCGCATCGACGCGGCTGTCCGCTTTGGGGAAATCCACTGCGAAGCCGCCGCCGTTGCTGACGCGGACGGTGAACGCCGCCGCCGTGGAGGTGCGGCAGGGCGGGTTGGCTCCGTCGGTGAAGCAGATTTGCTGGATGCCGGAGAGGGTGCCGCCCTGGGCGCCGAAGAAGCCGAACGGTCCGGTCGCGCCCGTCAGATCTGCCTCAAGAGCGCCGCTCAGGAAGGTGAACGACGTGGCGTCGGCGCGCAGGCCGGGAGCGTAGGTGAGGCGCTCCTCGTAGGTGTGGGTTCCAATCAGGCCGCCCTGGGCGGCGGGCAAGAGAGCGACCAGGAGGAAAAGCAGCAGGGCCGAACGCATCGCAGGACCACTCCGGTCCGGGTTGATACGTTTGATGGCCTGTTCACTCGCGATTCGCCATCGTGGCCAATGTGCGCACGGTGTTCAGGTTGCGCGCCGTCGTCGCGGACCCCATCGCCTTGTCCACCGAGGCGGGCGTCAGCTTCGTCTTCGCCTGCCCTGCTGGATAGTGAATCCAGAGGGCATCGCCTTGCAAGACGATGGATTCGCCATGTTTCGCGCGGGCCAGCAGTTCTGCCGGCGCCTCCTTGCGGGGTGGCGTCTTGGCCAGGGCGAGCATGACGCGGTTCGGCTCCGATGCCGCCGCATCCGGGAAGGGGCATTCGAGGTAGCGCTCCCACAGCGTCGCCGTGCGCAGGATGACCGGGACTTCCAGTTTGAAGCGTGCTGCGATGGCCGCCTCCAATTCCGCCGCGACCACCTTGGGCGCGCCGTGCACGGTGAAGACGAGGTTGCCGCTTGCGATGTAGGTCGCGACATCCTCGAAGCCGAGTTTGGTGGCGAGGGCGCGCAGCGGCTCCATCTCGACCTTGCGGCCGCCCACGTTGACGGCGCGCAGGAGGGCGACGAAGCGGGTCATGCCTACCCGCGGAAGATGGGCCTCTGGCTCAACATCATGGGCAACGGCAGCGTCCCGCGCGGCTCGGAGCCAGAGTTCGTCGCGCAGAGAGCGATGACCTGCTCGATGGTCAACGGCTCTTCCTTGCCCCATTCCGGTTTGCGGATGCGAGGGGTGAACTTGCCCGCTGCTTTCTCCTTCTCGCCCACCACAATCATGAGCGGGACCCAATCCTTCTCGCCCTCGGCAATCTTGCGGCCGACTCCGTGCGCGGAGTCGTCCACGTCGGCGCGGTATCCGGCGTCGTTGACGCGACCGGCGAGGCGGGCGCATTCGGGAAGGAACGAATCGTTGAGCGGCATGAAGCGCACCTGCGTCGGGCTCAGCCAGAACGGCAGGGCCGGTTTCTTGCCCGCCTTCGCCTCCATCGCCTGGTGTTCCAGGATGGCGCACAGGTTGCGGTCGATGGCGCCGGAGATGCTCGCGTGCAGCAGGAACGGCGTCTTGCGGGAACCATCGGCGGCGGTGTATTCGATGCCGAAGTTCTCCGGGTTCTGCGTGTCAATCTGCACGGTGCTGAGCGCGAACGCTTTGTGCACGGAGTCGTTGAAGTTGAACTCGAACTTCATGACGAAGTAGAACGACTGCTGCT
>JBBSVM010000001.1:0-221875 GCA_038046785.1 Thermoplasmatota archaeon | reverse complement strand
GCGCGGCTTGCAGCCGCGCGGCGGGGGGCTCTGCCCCCCGCACCTTACCCCCCGCCTGGTGGCCTCCGGCCCCCAGGACCCCCGGATGGCTCGCGCTTCGGCGCTCGCAGGAGCCGCTTAACATGCAGTTCGCTCTCACTCCGGAACAGACGCTGATTCGCCAGACGATGCGCGAGTTCGCCGAGCGCGAAGTCGCTCCCATCGCCGCGAAGATGGACGAGGAGGACTGGTGGTGCGACACGCTGGTTCCCCGCATGGCGGAGCTTGGCCTTCTCGGCATGACGGTCTCGACGGAGTGGGGCGGCTCCGGGCTCGACACGGTGAGCTACAATCTCGCCATCGAGGAGATTGCCCGCGTCTCCGGCAGCCTCGCGCTGTCGCTCGCGGCGCACAACGGCTTGGGCATCAGCCAGATCTACACGCAGGGCAACGACGCGCAGCGCGAGCGCTTCGTCCGGCCGATGGCGCAGGGCCAGAAGATTGGCGCCTGGTGTCTCACGGAACCCGGCGCAGGCTCCGACGCGGCCGGCCTGAGCAGCACCGCGGTGCGCGACGGCGACGGCTGGCGCATCAACGGACAGAAGCAGTTCATCACCAACGGCCACATCGCCGACGTCTTCACCATCATGGCGAAGACCGACCCCAAGGCGGGCCCGCGCGGCATCACCGCGTTCGTCGCGGAGCGGGGCGCCAAGGGGCTGCGCCTCGGAAAGAAAGAGGACAAGTTGGGGATGCGCGGCAGCATCACGAGCCAGATCTATTTCGACGATCTCTGGGTCCCCGCCGACGCCGTCGTCGGCAAGGTCGGCGAAGGGTTCACCGGGACGATGAAGACGCTCGACGCCGGACGCATCGCCATTGGCAGCCTTGCCCTCGGTCTCGCGCAGGGCGCCTTCGATGCCTCCTTGGCGTACGCGAAGGAGCGCAAGCAGTTTGGCAAACCGATTGCCGACAATCAGGCCATTCAGTGGAAGCTCGCCGACATGGCGACGCAAATCGAGGCGGCGCGCCTGCTGCTCACGAAAGCCGCAACGCGCAAGGACCAGGGGCTGCCTTTCACGCAGGAAGCGAGCATGGGCAAACTCTACGCCTCCGAGGTTGGCATGTGGGCGACGACGCAAGCCATCCAGATTCACGGCGGCAATGGCTACACGAAGGATTACCCGGTCGAGCGGATGTTCCGTGATGTGAAGCTCTGCGAGATTGGCGAGGGTTCCTCTGAAGTCCAGCGCATGGTGATTGCGAAGACCATCGGCCTTCGCTGAGCGATTGTCCCCTTAAGTTCATCAAGGCGGGCCGAGTGGAAGCTGCGTGGACGACGCCCACCGACCGGTCCTCATCGCCGGAGCCCGCACCCCGATTGGCAAATTCCAGGGCGCCCTCTCCAGCCTGAGCGCGACCCAGCTCGGCGCTGTCGCCGTCAAGGCCGCCATCGAGCGCGCCGGCCTCAAGCCGAGCGACATCGAGGAGGTCATCCTCGGCAACGTCCTCCAAGCCGGCCTCGGCCAGAACCCCGCCCGCGCCGCAGCGCTCTGGGCCGGCATCCCCGATTCCGTTTCCGCCGTCACCATCAACAAAGTGTGTGGCTCGGCGCTCAAGGCCATCATGCTCGCGGCCCAGGCCATCAAGGCGGGCGACCGGCAGGTCGTCGTCGCGGGCGGCATGGAATCCATGACCAACGCGCCGCACCTCTTGATGGGCTCGCGCACTGGCATCAAGTTCGGCGAGGGCAAACTCCTCGACCACATGCAGCACGATGGCCTCTGGGACCAGTACAACGACTTCGCCATGGGAGTCACCGGCGAGATTGTCGCCGAGCGGCACCACATCACACGCACGCAGTCGGATGCCTTCGCGGAGCGCAGCCATCGCCTCGCCCTGGCCGCGCAGAACGCCGGCCGATTCGACGCAGAACTGGTCCCGGTCTCGATTCCGCAGCGCAAAGGCGAGCCGATTGTTGTGCGGCACGATGAGGGCATTCGCGCCGACACCACTGCGGTTGGCCTTGCCAAGCTCAAACCCTCCTTCAAGCCGGACGGACAGGTCACTCCAGGAAATGCCAGCCAGATTTCCGACGGCGCCGCTGCCCTCGTCGTCGCCTCGCTTGCCTACGCCAAGGCGCACAAACTCCCCATCCTCGCGGAGATTCTCGCCTACGACGCCTCGGGGACGAAGCCGGAGTGGGTCATGGAGGCGCCCATCCTCTCCGTCCAGAATCTTCTCGCCAAGGCGAAGCTCGGCATCGCGGACATCGACTTGCTGGAACACAACGAAGCGTTCGCCAGCGCGTCCTGTGCGGTCGCCAAGGGGGTCGGCATCGCGGACGCAAAGTTCAACGTCAACGGCGGCGCCGTGGCGCTTGGTCACCCCATCGGCGCTTCGGGAGCGCGCCTCGCCCTCACATTGGCGCATGAGCTGAAGCGGCGCGGCGGCGGCAAAGGGGTCGCGACACTCTGCCTGGGCGGCGGCAACGCCGTGAGCATCCTCCTCAAAGTGTAGCGGCCTTCCGCAGAGGCACCGTTTTCTACCGCAGCCTTGGTGCCAACGCATGGCCCGCCGCGTCACCATCCAGCGCACACCGCTCCTGAAGGTCACGCTTCCCATTGCCCTCGTTGTTGCGGGCATCGGCATCTTCCTGTTCCTCAGCAACACCGCCACCTGCGCGGGAGCCGGCGACCCGGTCGACGACTGCACGGCCGCCGGGCAGTCCTACTCAGAGCGCGACACCGGCATTCTTCTGCCGTGGATTCTCGTTGCGGGGCTCATCGCCATCGCGGGAGCCTTCGTGCGCAAGAAGGACGAGGTCACGCTGCTGTTCCCCACCGACCAGCTCAAGGAGTCGAGCCGGGCGGATTTGCAAAAGGTCCTCGACGGGCTCGAGGAGTCCCGCCGCAAAGGCGAGATTCCCGAAGACCGCTACATCAAGGCGCGCGACCGCGTTCTCGCCGAGATGGGCAAGTCCGCGAAGAAGTAGGACTTTAGAGGGGGCCGCGCCGTGGCTTGCGCGTGAGCATCCAAACCGTGGGAGTTGTCGGCGCAGGCCAGATGGGCGCCGGCATCGCCCAGGTCGCAGCCGTCGCCGGCTACTCGGTCGTCCTTGTGGACATCAAGCCCGAGTTCGTCGCCAAGGGCATCGCCACCATCGACCGGTCCCTCGCGAAACTTGCTGAGAAGAAGATTCTCACCTCGGAACAGGCCGCCACGGCCCGCGCGCGCATCACGACGGCCACGGACAACAAGGCGCTCGTCGGATGCGGACTCGTCGTCGAAGCCATCGTCGAGAACGCGGACATCAAGCGCAAGCTCTTCGCCGAGCTTGACGCCATCGTCGGCCCGAGCGCCATCCTTGCCTCCAACACCAGCAGCATCCCCATCACGCTGCTCGCTTCCGCCACGAAGCGGCCGGATCGTTTCATCGGGATGCACTTCATGAATCCGGTGCCGCTGATGAAGCTGGTCGAGGTCATTCGCGGCGCCGACACCTCCGACGCCACCGTGGCCGCCGTCACCGAGGCGGGGCGCAAGATGGGCAAGGAGGTGCACGCCTGCCGTGACTTCCCCGGCTTCATCAGCAACCGTGTTCTCATGCCGATGATCAACGAGGCGATCTTCTGCCTCCACGAGGGGGTCGCAACAGCGGAGGACATCGACGCCATCATGAAGCTCGGCATGAACCACCCGATGGGGCCACTGGCCCTTGCGGACTTCATCGGCCTCGACACCTGCCTCGCCATCCTCAACGTCCTCTTCGACGGCTTCAAGGACCCCAAATACCGCCCCTGCCCACTCCTTGTGCAGAAGGTGCAGGCAGGCCACCTTGGCAAGAAATCCGGTCGCGGATTCTACCCGTACGGGTGAACGATGGCAACGGCGGAGCCCGACCGCAGTCCGCTGCCCATCCTGCGCCGCGCCCGCCGACCCGGAATCACCGCTGCCAGCTTCCATGGCCAAGGCTGGGGGGTCTGGACGGCCGCTGGCATCACACTTCTTGTCGCCAGCATCCTCATCCCCCTCCTGCGGCCCGAGTGGGCGGGCCTGACGGAGCGCATCGCGACGCTCGCGGCTCTCATGTTCTTGCTGGCCGCCCCGGGCCTCGTCATGGGCATGGGCACCCGCGCCGTCTGGATCGCCGGCATCGTCGTGCTGTTCCTGTACGCGCTGTCCGTGGGAGGCGGTTTTGCCCTGCGGCTCGAAGATCTGTTCCTGGTGGCGGTGCTCGTGAGCTTCGGCCTCTTCCTGCTGGCCGGCCTCAATCTCGTCCTCGTGCTGGAAGAGATGGTGTACGACATCCACCGCGTCCTTCTCCACCCCCGGCAGCGCTCCTGGTTGGCGCTGCCGTTCCTGCTGTTCGCCGCCCTCAGCCTCGGGCTTCCCTTCTGGGAGGCGCGTGGCGGGCCGAGCTTGCCGTTCCTGTACGGCTCTGCGGTCGCGTGCACCATCCTGGTGGGCGCCTGGTGGCTCGTGCGCGCGGCGCGCAACATCCGCGGCTCGGACGAAATCGTGCGTGAGATTCACCTCCTCTGCTTCTCACTGCTGGCCGCCGGTGCGCTCACCGAGGGCATCCGGCCGCTGCAGGAGGCCGAGACGCTGGTGCCGAGCGTCGTTGCCTACCTCATCCTCATTGGAACCTGGATTTACGTCAACTACACGACGTTGCAGCGCGCGCACTTCCTGCTCAAGGCGCGCGATGCCGGCCCTTGGATCGCCATTCTGTTGGCGGCGAGCTTCGCCATCGTCGCGCACGCCCAGGTGCTCTACCGCACCGCAGGGACCGAGGCGGTCCAGGACCTGACCGGCCAGCGCATCAGTTTCATGATTTTCGGCGTCGGTGCTGGCGTCCTCTTCCTCGTCGCCCGCGGCCTCTGGCGCGGCTTCGAGGCGATGACGAATGAGGCGCGCCTGTCGGCGGCCTCGCGCCGTCGCGCCGCGCAGGCCAGCAAGGTCGCAAGCAGCATCCTGGCGACGGAGCACAAGGTGGAGGAGGCAACCCTCCTGGTGTTCAAGGCCATCGACCGCATCATCCCGGGCTCGTCGCAGCCGCCGCAGCGCCAGCCGAAGCCCTGGGAACTGGACGGCGAAGGCATCGGCCCGCGCCCGTAACCGTGCGGGGCGTTTAGGCGGTCATGGGGGCGGCCGCGGCCAGCGGCTCGGCGGGGACCGGCGCTTGCAGTCCGGTCAACGCGGCGGCCGGGAAGTAGGAGACGGTGCGTCCCTTGTGGATGGACTCGACGAGCCGGGCGTCCACGAGGCGGCGGACGTGCCAGTGGGCAATCGACGGCTGGATGCCCATCCCTTCGCACAGCGCCTTCTGCAGGGTGCCCGGGTGGGCGCGGATGAAGGCGGCGATCTCCTTGCTGCGGCCGTTCTGCAGGACCGCGTAGGCGTCCTTCTGGTCGTGGCCGAAGCGGCCGCCGTTCTCGTAGTAGTGGCGGCTGCGTCCCTTGCGGATGCTCACGATGATGTGTTGCTGTTCGAGGAGGCGCAGGTGGTGCAGGACGGCGGTGCGCGACAGCCCCGTGCCGTCGCCGAGCGCCTGGAGGCTGATGCCGGGGTTCTGCAGGATGAGGGCGTAGAGCGCCTCGCGGCGGGGGTGTCCGAGGACGGTCTCCTTGCTGAAACGGGTGAAGAGTGGGGAAGCGAACGGCAGGAGCTTGCGCAGGTCCTTGCCGGCAACCGCGCTCGCTCCGACGCTGACACTTCCGCTTGACCCGGCGAGCCAGAACGCGAAGAGGGTTGCTCCGGCGCCGGCCACCACGATGGAGGCGGCAGCGACGATGGGGGCGAAGGCGGAGGGGGCGTCGGCGGGCGCCTCGGCCGTGGACTCAGTCTGCATCGGGCGGGAGGTGGAGAGGATGCTGTCGGGAACCTCGTGGGCCAACTCTTCGGCATCGGACCGGGCGTCGCCAATCTTCCGTTCCGCTTCGGCAAGAAGGGGCTGCGCGTCCGGCAGGCTCGCAACGGCGTCCTCCACTTCGGCGCGGGCACGGACGAGAACCGGAACCAACGTTTCGACCACTTCCCGCACGGTTGGGACCTCGGGAGTCGGCAGGATGTCCTCCGGTTCGGGCGGTGCCGGGGGGCCTGGGAGGGACTCGGCGCTGTTCTCGACCCGTTCGACGGTGCCTTCGACGGAGGGCATCGCCGCCACCGGGGCGAGGCCAAGCAGGGTCGCGAGAGCGAGGCTCGCCCAGAGCACGCGGTCGAGGCGCGGTTCGGACATGCCTGGAGAAAACCAGCCGACGCTCATAAAGGGCATGGTCACGCCGTTGAAATGTTGGGCGGTTCCCCAGAGGCGGGTCGGTTCCTCCGCGCTCAATTTTTGTAGAAGTTCTGGCAATGCGCGGACCATGAGCAGCCCGAAGCCCCCCACTCCACCGGCCGACCCCTGGGCGAACTTTCCTGGCGGCAACCCGTTTGGCCCCGACGGGCCGTTCGGCAAAGGCGGCTTCCCCGGGTTCCCGCCTGGATTCCCCGGCACCCCCGGCCCAGGCGGCGACATGGATGCCTGGTTCCGCAACATGGGCATCGACCCGAGCGAGTTCCGCAAGCTCGTCGAGGAGATGCAGCGCAACCTGCAGGACGCCTTCAAGAACCTCGGTGCCGACCCGTCAAAATCGTTCGTGAGCGGCTTCTCGGTCAAGGTGGGCCCCGACGGCAAGCCAAGCTTCTCCAGCTTCGGCAACAAGCCGCAGGTGAAGCCCAACCCAGGCATGCCCGGCATCCCGCAAGTGGTCGCCGACGAGCGCGAGCCGCTCACCGACGTCATGGATGACGGCACCCGCATCGCCATCACCATGGAGCTGCCCGGCGTCACGCGCGAGGACATCAACCTCAACATGACGGAGGCGGAACTGGAAATCGGCGTCGAAACGGACCGGCGCAAGTACCACAAGCGCATCAAGCTCCCCGCCAAAGTGGACCCCAAGACCACGAAGGCGACCTACACCAACGGCATCCTGGACGTCACCGTTGAGAAGGTCGGCGGCACCCACGCGGGCGTCAAGATCCAGGTCCAGTGATGCGATTCGCGCGCACCCAAACGGTCATGAACAAGGCCAAGAGTGCGGTGCCGACCCGGTGACCCATGGGAGAAGAATTCGAGGACGGAGACGACGACGCCGAGGAGATGTTCAACTCGGACACGGACGACACGGCGACCACGCTGCGCCCCGGCGTGAAGCGCAAGATCTGTCCCAAAGACAACCTGAGCCTCGAGTACCGCGTCGAGGGCCGCTTCGTCGTGCGCTTCTGCAAAAAGTGCGGCTACCAAGAAGAAGATTAGTCCGGCCGCCGCGCCCGCTTCGCCGCAGATTTCGCAGATGGCGCAGATTCACGCCACTTCGAATCTGAGAAATCTGTGCAATCTGCGACTCGTGCGGTCGCGAGAAAGCGGAGGTCAAGGAGTCGATGGCTTGGTCGTCACTTCGCAGCCGCTTTCGGTGATGACAATCGTCGCTTCCGTCTGCGCAACCATTCCGCCCGACGCCTCCGCCAGCGCCGGGTAGTGCTTCAGGACGCCTTCTTTCTGTAGTTGCTGCAGGTTGAACTGGAGTTTGCTCGGCTCGAGCAGATCGTTGAGCCAGCGTCCGGCGAACGGGAGTTTCGGGTGGCGCTTGGCGACCGCAGCGGCGAGGGTGCGCTGGGCGGGAAGCCGCAGCGGCCGGTTGGCCTGGAAATGGTAGATGTGGCCCGGGCCGGCGTTCTCAACGCGGCCGGAGGCGCCGTCGGTGACGAACGGCTCGCAGGCGAGGACGTCGCCGATGCGGGGGCGGCGGCCCACCTTCATCGAGCAGTTGGGCACGGTGAGCCCGGCGTGCAGATTGTAAGGCTCGAGGCTGTGGCCGGTGAGGTTCTGGATGGTCTTGAAGCCGAATTCCTTGGCGGTCATCTCGATGGCGGCGCCGACGGTGCCGAGATCCACGTTGGGTCCCAGGATGCCAATCGCTTCCTTGAGGCAGGCCGCCGAGGCGTCAATGAGGCGGCCGCACGGGCCGTCGTTTTTGGGATAGCCGACCTCGATGGTGAGCGCGTTGTCGGAGAGGGCGCCGTTCAACTCGGCTCCGCAGTCGAGCTTCACCAGGTCGCCCTCCTTCAGCACCGTCGCGTCGCCAGCGGGAGGCGTCACGTGGGCGGCGACATGGTTGAGCGAGAGTGTGGCAGGGAAGGCGAATCCGAGGCCGGCGTCGCGGATGACCGACTCGATTCCGGCGGCGACGTCGATGACGCGCGCTCCGGGGATTGTGAGCGTGCGGCCGTGCCGAAGCGCGTCCGCGGCGACCTGGCCGGCGCGCACCCAGTTCGCCAAGTCCTGCGGCGATTGGATGGCGGTGGCGCGGCTCTCCATGGTTACCGCTTCTTGGCCGCGAGGGCGTCCTTCAGGATGTCGCCGATGGTGAGCGCGCCGGAGCCGGTCTTCTTGTTGGCGCCGGAGACGACGGGAGCGGGGCCATCCACGACCTCGAGCAGCGTGATGCCGAGCTCCTTCTCGAGCTTCTTGGTCAAGTCGTCGCTCGGGCGCAGCTTGCCCGCCTCGATGTGCTTGAGCTCGGGGACGCGGGCGGAGACTTTGTTGCCAAGCTGCTCATGGCTCAGACCCTTGGCTTCGCGCGCCTTGTGGATGCGGGCGCCGTAGTTCTCGACCAGAACCTTCGTCTC
Organism: Thermoplasmatota archaeon; assembly: GCA_038046785.1. Lineage (GTDB taxonomy): Archaea > Thermoplasmatota > E2 > JACPAO01 > JAHFTW01 > JAHFTW01. The sequence goes on along the minus strand of JBBSVM010000001.1, from coordinate 213,220 downwards.
CTGCGCGTCGAAGACGTTGCGGCTCGTCATGCGCGTGGCGCGCTTCTCGAGGTTCTGCGCAATGGCGCCTGCCGAACCGACCGGCGCCGGGGCGTCGAGAGGCGAGCCGTACTTGCTGCATTCGAGGCCGAGGTTCATCGTGGTGCCCTCGACGAGGTAGCGCCGCGTTCCGACGGTTTTTCCGCACATTTCACAGGTGGCCATGGCAATCCCTGGACGGTTTCCCCGTCCCGACGGCAAGCCCTAAAGGGCGCGTCTTTATGAACCTGAACGAAGGAGAAGGAGAGTGGAGATGCCCGCCCGCGCCCCCGAACCGACACCGGCCTCACCGCCCGCGACGGGCGACGGCACGGAGGCGGCCCCGGTCCTCGAGGCGCGCAATGCGGAGCTGCGCGACGACAAACGCAAGTCGACGGCAGAGGTCAAGGCGCTGCGCGAAGAGGTGCGCGCCATGACGAAAGAGATTCAGCGCCTCACCATCGAGATTGAGAAATCCAAGCACCCGCCTCTCATCGTCGGCTCCATCCTCGACATCCTTGTGGATGGGCGCGCCGTCGTGAAGTCCTCCACCGGACCCAATTTCGTGGTCCCGGTCGCAGACTTCGTCAACCGCGAGAAGCTCATCCCCGGCACGCGCGTCTCGCTCAGTCAGAGCAACCTGACCGTCGTCGGCATGCTGCCGTCAAGCCGCGACCCGCACGTCTCCGGCATGGAGGTCATCAAGAAGCCGGAGGTCACCTACGCCCAGGTCGGCGGGTTGGAGCGCGCCATCCAGGAGCTGCGCGAGACCGTCGAGTACCCGCTCACCAAGCCGGAACTGTTCACCAAACTCGGCATCACACCACCCAAGGGCGTTCTGCTGCGCGGACTGCCCGGCACCGGCAAGACGATGCTGGCCAAAGCGGTCGCCAACGCCACCAATGCCACCTTCATCCGGCTCGTCGCAAGCGAGCTGGTGCAGAAGTTCATCGGTGAAGGCTCGCGCAAAGTGCACGACCTGTTCAAGCTGGCCCGCGAGAAGGCGCCCAGCATCATCTTCATCGACGAGATTGACGCCGTCGGCGCCCGCCGCACCGACGACGGAACCACCTCGAACCGCGAGGTGGAGCGCACCCTCATGCAGCTCCTCGCGGAACTGGATGGTTTCGAGAACCGCGGCGACGTCCGCATTCTTGCCGCCACAAACCGCAGCGACATCCTCGACCCCGCCCTGCTGCGCCCAGGCCGCTTCGACCGCATCGTGGATGTTCCGTTGCCGAGTCCCGAAGGTGTCGCGGAAATCTTCCGCATCCACACCAAAGGCATGACGCTCGACAAGGATGTCGACGTGAGCGTCCTCACCCCGCGCCTCAAGGCGGTCTCCGGCGCCGACGTCGCCGCCATCTGCACCGAGGCCGGCATGCGGGCGATTCGCGCCGAGCGCCCCTCCATCACGCAGGCCGACTTCCTCGGCGCCGTGAAGAAATTCGAGAAAGGCGAACTGCACACCGGGCACGGAACCGCATCGGGCATCTACGCCTAACGCTCCCTCCGTTTCCTTTATGCCCGCGACGCCGGTCCAGCGTCGATGATGCAGCTCGCCGACGCCCTCGCCCAGGCGGAGGCCCACCTCAAGAACGCCACCGAACTGGCCGCCCGCCCCGTCGGCAAGGAAGAGCTGCTCTACATGTGGGACAACCAGATCACGGCTCTCGACAACTACCTCGCCGACTCCGAAGGGGTCCAAGACGAGAAGCTGGCGGCGCTGCGCGGCAACCTGCGCGACACCAAGCGCAAACTCACCGACGCCGTCGTCGCGTTCGAGGCGGCCGCCGCCGGCGAGACCGTAGAAGCCGGCGAACCCTCTGCTGCGGAGTGGATTGAGGCCTACCGCGAGCAAGCCAGCGAAATGGTCGCCCTCGTCAAGGAGTGCCTGGCGCAGAAGGTGAAGTCGGTGCAGGACCTGGCGCAGTGGGAGGAGCCGCTCTCCGTCGTCAACGGCTTCCTTGCCGATTCGGAGCCGTTCCAGGCCCAATCGCACGACCTGCGCAAGGCGCGCAGCGTCGTCCGCCTCGCGCGCAAAGAGTTGAAGGCGGCCATCACGGATGTTTTTACGAAGTGGAAGGCCGCCGACCGCGCGGCGGGCGCGGACAGCGACGACGAAGAGGACTAGCCCCCATGATGGCGTGCCCGATGTGCGGCACGGCGATGGATTGGGTCAAGGCGCACTACGATTGTCCGAAATGCCACTTCATCAAGCCCTGCTGCGAGCAGGACCAGTGATGCCGCACGGCATGGCTTAAATGGGTGCCCCAAGTCGGCCGCTTCGCTGGGGCATCCTGGCACCGCACACGGGCTTGTGGTCTAGCGGTTATGACGTCACCTTGACATGGTGAATATCACCAGTTCAAATCTGGTCAAGCCCACTTTCAATGGGGGGACTGCGAAGCAGTCCCCCGATGAAGACGGTCTTGACCAGATTTGCCGCTCGGGCCTTTGGCCCTCGCTCGCGCCGGAGCTCTGCTGCGCTCCGTCGCCAAATCGGGTCGAACCACTTCCTCGCTTCGCTCGTTGTAGGTTCGACCCGAGTGCCGCTCGCTGCGCCGCTCCGCCTGAAACGCTGCTGCGTTTCAGGCGCAAATCTGGCCAAGCCTGTGCTTGGTTTCGACCGCTATGCTGGCGTAGGGTGTTCGCTGTGCTTCGGCCGGATGGCGTCGAACTCGTCGTGCATCTCGCCCACCAACTCTTCGAGGAGATCTTCCGAGGTGACGATGCCGACGTGGGCTCCCGTGTCGTCGAGGACGACGGCGAGGCTGCGGTGCTCGCGCTGCATTTGGGTGAGAAGTTGGCTCGCCATGAGCGTGTGCGGCACATTCATGGCGCTGCGCAGGAGGAGCGTCACGGGAAGCCGGTCGAGCTCCTCGTCCTTGAAGTGGAGGAGGTCCTTGATGTGGACGAACCCGAGGACATGGTCGAAGTCGCCATCGGCGACCAAGATGCGGGTGCGTCCCTCCTTGGCTGCCATGCGAGTCGCGTCGGCGAGCGTCGCACTGCGGGGCAGGAAATGCACGTCGGCCGCTTTCGTCATGATGCGCTCGATGGGAGTCTCCGTGAAGTCGAACAGCTCCGTGATGATGCGCTGCTCGAATCGTTCCACGCCGCCCTGCTCGACGCCGACGCGCACCAGCATCTCGATCTCGTCTTCGGTGATGTAGGGCGCCTTGCCGGCTCCCTTGACGCCAATTAGTCGGGCGATGAGACGGCTGATGCCGGCAGCCCCCGCGACGAGCGGCTTGAGCACCAACTCGACGGTCCGCAGCGGCCTGGCGATGGCAAGAGCAATCGGGAGCGGGTTCTGCACGGAGAGGGTCTTGGGCAGGAGTTCGCTGAACAGGATGATGAGGATCGCCATCACGATGGAGGCGTACACCGCACCTTCGGCACCGAAAACCCCGACCGCGACGAAGGTGGCGAACGCGGTCGCCCCGACGTTGACGAGATTGTTGCCGATGAGGACCGTGCTGAGGACGGTCTCCGGGTCATCGAGCATCTGGTCCACAAGCTTGGCGCGCTTGGAGCCCGCTTCGGCGCGCTGCTTGACCTGGATGCGGTTGACGCCGATCATCGCGGTCTCGCTCAGGCTGAAGAACGCCGAGGCGGCGAGGAACGCGAGGAGAATCAGCCCCTCCGAGGCGAGGCTGGCGATGTCGATGGCCATTGGGTGGGAATCTCCCCACTCTCTTCTTGGCTTAAGGAAAACGCAGGAGCGGTTCAGGCGGGGAGGCCGGCGATGGCGCGTTCAAGCACCGTCTTGAGGACCACCATGGTGTTGGTGCGCTGGATGTGCGCGAGCGACAGCGTCGTTTTGACGAGGTCGTCCAGGTCGCCGCGGTCGCGCAGTCGGACCAGAACAAGTCCGTCCCACTCGCCGGTGACGTCGTAGACGCCGAAGATGCGCGGGTCCTTGGCGATGGCGTCGTGGACGGTGCGGACGAACCCTTTCTCGATGCGCAAGCCGATGATGGCCGTGAGCGTCCAGCCGAGCCGCTCCGGGTCGGCAAGAATCGTGTAGCCGCGAATCGTCTTGGCCGCCTCCATCTGCCGGACGCGCCGGTTGACGGTGGCGAGGCCGAGCCCGGTGCGGGCTGCGAGTTCGCGGTGGCTCAACCGGCCGTCGCGCTCCAGCTCGCGCAGGAGAAGCCGGTCGGTTTTGTCGAGCGCCGCAGGTGGAACAGTCGTTGCGCGGGCCATCAAGTTACGGACCACAATGGAACATTTGATATTGATTGTCTGAAAAATCAATTCATTTGCCGCGATTGGACCATCATTTCCGGTGCGAGTGAACCCTTATCCCTCTCGGTCGATAGGAGGATTTCAGCCCGGGAGGGCATTGCCATGGTCGTATTTGCCGAGTACATCTGGATGGACGGAACCCAGCCGACGCAGAAACTGCGCAGCAAGACGAAAGTCATCGAACTGGATGAGGTGAAGGACGTCGCCGACATCCCGCGCTGGGGCTTCGACGGCTCCTCGACGAACCAGGCCACCGGCGACAAGTCGGACTGCGCCCTGCACCCGGTCTCGTTCTTCAACGACCCCATCCGCGGCTGGCCGCACATCCTCGTCATGTGCGAAGTCTACCTCGCCGACGGCAAGACACCCCACCCGACGAACACCCGCGCCCGCCTCGTCGAGGTCGCCAAGAAAACCATCAAGGAAGAGCCCTGGTTCGGCATCGAGCAGGAGTACACGCTCTTCCGCGGCAGCCGGCCCCTCGGCTTCCCCGAAACCGGTGGCTACCCCGCCCCGCAGGGCCCCTACTACTGCGGTGTCGGCGCTGACGAAGTGCACGGCCGCGAACTGGTTGAGGCCCACATGGAAGCGTGCGCCGCTGCCGGCCTGCGCATCAGTGGCATCAACGCCGAAGTCATGCCCGGCCAGTGGGAGTTCCAGATTGGCCCCGTCGGAGCTCTTGAGGCGGCCGACCAGGTCTGGATTGCGCGCTGGCTCCTCTACCGGCTCGGCGAGGAGTTCGGCATCAACGCGACGCTCTACCCCAAGCCGATGCGCGGCGACTGGAATGGCGCCGGCGCCCACACCAACTACTCGACGAAAGCGATGCGCAGCAAGGGAGGCATGAAGGTCATCGAGGCCGCCTGCAAGGCGCTCGGCACCCGCCACTACGACCACATCCAGGAGTACGGCGCCAACAACACGGAGCGCCTCACCGGCCGCCACGAGACCTGCAGCATCGACCAGTTCCGCTACGGCGTCTCCGACCGCGGCGCGTCGATCCGCATCCCGCTGCAGACCGCGCAGGAGGACAAGGGCTACCTCGAGGACCGCCGCCCGGCCGCCAACATGGACCCCTACCGCGTCTGCCGCGTCATCCTGGAGACCACCTGCCTCAACGCCAAGCCGGTTCTCGGTGGCGTCGCCAACGGCACCACCGGCAAGGCGGCCCAAGTCTTGGCCGCCGTGACACACGGCAGCCACTGAAGCACACGCGTCATCGAACGCGTCTAGCGTTGCCCCTGGTTTTCCTTCCCCTTTTCTCCCCTTCTGCCTCCTGTTTTTCGACGAACAACTGCGGCACTCCGTTTCTCGCCGCGACGGCAATTCTTATCTCCAAACTCCCGCGTGGCCTGCTGTGGTTGCGATGCGTGCTCTCCTCTCGATTGGTCTCCTGGCTGCCCTCGTGCTCTCCGGATGTGCTGCCTCCTCGGAGGATGGTTCCTCGTCTCTGAACGAGCCGAACAAGGTGGACGCAACCGACACGACGGGCGGCATCCGCGGCGTCGTCGTGGACCAATCCATCACCCCCATCGTGGACGCCGTCATCTCCATCGCCGGCGCCGAGAAACGGGAGGCGCGCAGCGACGAGAACGGCGGCTTCGTCGTAAGCGGCCTCAAGCCCGGCACCTACCTCGTCAAGGCAAGCCACCCCTTCTTCGAGGACGGCCAGACCAGCGCCGAGGTGGTCGCCGGGGAGAGCGAACCCAAGGTGACGAAGATCCAGCTCAACCAGGTCATCTTCGGCAAGCCGTTCGCGCAGCTGCAGAAGTTCAAGGGCTACATCGAGTGCAGCGCCGACATCGGCGGCGCGCTCTTCTCCGAGGAGTGCGGTGAAGGCGTCGGCGTCGAGTGCGTCATGCCGCCGCTGCCGTGCGGTCGCGTCGGCGGGCTGGACTCGAACCAGGTCCAGACCGATTTCTTCCTCGGCGCCAACGACGTGAAGAGCCTCCTCGTCGAGACCACCTGGACACCAACCATCGGCGCGGCGACAAGCGGCCATCTGCGCGTCATCGTTGCGACCGACTTTGTCTGTGACCCGTTCTGTGGAGGCAATTTCTTCTACGACAACCTGAACGATGAGGGCGCCTGCAACGACGCCCCCGTGATTCAGCGCAACGACGAGAGCATCGCGGCCCTCAACCTCACGGGCGACACCCGCATCAGCCACTTCGTCTGGGCGTGCGGGACGGGCGGAACCCTGCCCATCGATCTGCAGCTCGGGCAGAGCTTCGAGTTCTACGTGACGGCATCCTACCTGCTGCCGCTCCCGGAAGGCTACAGCTTCCTCGCTGGCTCGCCGGAGCCGTTCAAGTAGCGTCGTCCTCAGAAAGCTCGTCTTCCAGGTCGAGCGCGGACGCCGCGACACCCTTTTGCGCCCGGCGTGCGGCGCGTTCCAGGAGCTCGTCCTCCGTCTTGTGCGCGCCCAGGTAGAAGGTGGAGCCAATCTTGCGGTACCACTTGTAGGCGGCGCCCTCTTTGCGGGTGCGGCTGCCGAAGTAGAGGTGGCGGCGTGTCACCTCGCCCAGCCACTCGTCGGGCACGACGAGGTAGCGGTTGGGGTCCTTGTTGAGGTCGATGATGACGCGCCGCACCGCCCGCATCGCTTCCGCTTCGCCGAGCCCTGGACCGGGCGCGCCCTCCGGAGTGACCTCGGTGATGGCCTCCTCGATGATTTCGAGGAGCCGGTAGAACAGTTGGCCGCGCTTCTGGGTTTTCACCGGGCGGAAATGGCGCAACAGGAGCTTGTCGTCGGCGACGAGGCGCTGCATGACGCCGGCGTGGGCGAAGAAGAGGGTCTTGGTCAACTCGGGCAGGTTCGTCGTGCCGCTGCGCCGGTGGCCAGAGAGGAAGCGCTCGACGAGGATGCCGGGGTCGGGGGAGTGCGCGAGCGCCTCCACAACTTCGGGCGCCAAACGGGCGCCGGAGAGGCCGGCACGCAGGGCGCGTGAGGCGGCCTCGAACGGCGCCTCGTCGGGCCGTCGAGCCGCGACGGCGGGCTCGTTCTCGCCCTCTGATGCGGGTGGCGCTGGCGTCGTCGCATCGGAGGCGAGAGCTGGGGCAGGATCTGTGACCTGGGCGCCCGCCTCCATCACCAGTTCGCCGGGAATCTCCAAGGTGGCAAGCCGCGCCATCCAGCCGTTGCGCTCGGCGGCCTCCATCGCCTCGCCCGGTCCCCGTCGGCCCAACTGAACGGAGCCGGGGGGCATCTTGAGGAGCAGGCCATCGAGGTCCTCCTTGCGGCGGGTGCGGATGAGCGTCGCCACTTCCAGGTACGCCTTCGTCGTCAGGTTGCGGTTCGCGATGGCAACCAGTCGGGTCTTGTCGAGGGCGCCCTCATTCCACAAGTCGTGGTAGATGGGGGGAAGGAACACCAGGTTGCGCGCGGCGGCCGCTGCAGCGCCGCCTTCCCAGGATTTCTGGGCTTGGGTGTGGCTCATGCCGGTGCGCTGGCAGTAGAGGTTGAAGGAGAGCGCCGCGACGAACGGATCTTCGACATAGGGCACAAGGCGCAGGGGCAGCGCAGCGATGGCGAACCGCACGGCCGTGCTTCCTTCCTGGTCGACACGGGCCGACTCCGCTTGGATGGCCTTCACCATGCGCTCGACGACGTCGGAGAGCACTCCGCGCAGAAGGCGATCCCCCTCCCGGAGGGTCTCGATGGAGCGTTCGATGTGGCGCATCCAGAGACGGTGCTGCGCGGGATTGAGCCGGGGCAACGGCCACCGGTATGTCGTCCGATACAAAAACGGGTGGGTGGGCAGGCGGGCTGGACGGGGGACGGCACCCTCAAACGGCTCGCACGCCATCGGCCTGCATGAACGATGTCCTGCGCCCCGGACTCTTTGCGGGGAAGTCGGTGGTCGTCACCGGCGGCTCGACCGGCATCGGGCTCGCCATTGCGGCCGGTTTCAAGCGCTTCGAGGCGGACGTTCACATCCTCAGCCGGAAACCGGAGCATCTCGCCACGGCGAGCAAGCACCTTGCGGGCTTCGGCATGGGCCGTGTGACGACGCACAGCGTGGATGTTCGGGACGGTGCCGCGGTCGCGGCCGTCGCAGCCAAGATTGGCCCGGTGGACACGCTCATCAACGCGGCGGCGGGCAACTTCCCGACTCCGTTCGATGCGATGAGCCCGAATGCCTGGGGCACGGTGGTGGACATTGTTCTCAACGGGACTGCCAACAGTTGTCGCGCGTTCCGCCCGCAGTTGCAGCCTGGCGGTTCCGTTCTCAACATCGTGGCAGGCTATGCCTGGACTGGAGCACCTGGTGTCGCGCATTCCGGCGCCGCGAAGGCGGGCGTCCTCAACCTGACCAAGAGTCTCGCCGTGGAGTGGGCCCCCCTGCGCGTCAACGCCATCAGTCCCGGCCCCATCGACGGCACCGAGGGCATCAAACGGCTCGCCGACGACCTGGGAATGCGGCCCGTCTTGACCAAAGGGGTCCCACTTGGGCGCATGGGGCAGGCGGACGAGATTGCGCAGGCGGCCCTCTGGCTCGCGTCCCCCGGCGCTTCGTTCGTCTCCGGCGCCTGCCTCACGGTGGACGGGGCGATGGATGCAAAGGGACCTTTTGGCGACCTTCTCACAGGGTGAGGGTCACCATCGGTTCGAGGATGCGGCGTTCGCCGGTGTCCTCGATGCCGGAGCCGGTGTAGACCTCGAAGCGACCGCTGAAGAGATAGGAACCGGAGGGCGCCGGCCGTGTCGAGCCGTCGTCGTTGTGCAGCTTGCCATCCCACGATGCGCTGAAGGTGATGGTGTCGCCCGGCTTGAACGGCTTCAGGCCGAACGCTTCGCAGTGGGCACGGCCCTCCTCCCACGCGACATCGGTGCCGGAGCTGTCGCGGACGCGGGCGTTCCATGGCTCGACGCAGATGGCGGAGACTTGGTAGGTGCGGCTTCCCGTGTTGCGCGCCGTGCCTTCGAGGTGCGCGACGACATCGGTGATGGTGGCTTCGACGCGCGCCTCGAGCCCCGGCAAGGCTGCGTCCGTGGCGGTCATGCTGTCAGCTCCTTTCACGGCAAGGCCACTGGAGGCAGGTGAGGCACAGCCGGCCGCGAACAGGACGAACACGAGCAAGATGGCGTTGCGCATGCGTACCCATGCACCGCCCGCTTGATGCGGCTTGCGGATTCGTTGGGGGGTGGCCGAATCAGCCCTGCGTCGGCGTGAACGAGCCCAAGAGCGCATCCTCGATGAGCCGGACGCCGCCGGTCTGGCGCACGAACTGCACGTGGCTGACCGTGTCGTCGACGCGCTCGCGGGTGTTGCTCCAGGCGCCGTAGAGGAAGCCGTCGGCGCCGATGGTGGTCTCGAAGAAGTCGCCGAGGCGGCGGTCGCCGGCAGGGTCTCCCTGCACACTCGTTGCCTGGCAGAGGGTCCCGGATTGGCAGATGGGGCCAACGTGCATCGCGTCGGGGGTGAGCTGGCTCACGACGACCGTGGGGGAGGCGGAGTCGGCGCCCAGGACGTAGGCGGTGAAGAGGTACCATCCACCGCTGTACTCCTCCGACCCTTTCTCCTCGTCGAAGTTGCCGATCCAGCTCACAGCGATGCGGCCGCCGGAGCCGGCGGAGAGCCAGGGCCAAACGAAGGTGCCGTTCGTCGCCGAGCCGTCGTGGTTGATGGTCGCGGCCCCGGTGAGGGCGACCTGGTTCTGGGCGAAGAACGAGAAGTGTGGCGTGAGGTCGATGATCCAGGGCCAGGTCACGCCCTCATCGGGGGTGCCGGCGGCAAACAGTTGGTGCTCGCCCTGGCTCCACGCCATCCAGACATTGCCAGCGGCGTCCAGGCCGGGCTCGGCAAGGGTGCGGGTTCCAGCCGCGGTCGAGTTGTCCGGGGCGCGCACGGCGCTCCAGGTGGTTCCGCCATCCGTCGAGACGGTGATGCCAGGGTTGCAGTGCTGGTAGAGGTGGCCGTTGGCGGGGTTGGCAATCACGTCGCCGTTGCAGGGCGTGGAGCCGCGGTCGGTCCAGGTCACGCCCTTGTCGGTGCTAACGCGGAAGTCGGAGGGGCCGGCGAAGTAGTTCGCGGTGAAGTAGAACTCGTCTTGGTAGGAGGCGAGCCATTGGCGGTCCACGGGGCGGCCGGAGCCGAGCGGGTTGCCCGGCAGCCAGGTCACGCCGTCGTCGAGCGAGCAGCTGGTGCTGGCGGCGGCGAGCGCCTCGAGGTCGGTGAAGCAGATGGCACCGTCCTCCATGACGGTGAACTCGGGGTCGGAGACACCAAGCGCCAAGCTGCGGGGACCGGCCTCGGTGCCAATGGGCAGGCCGATATGGGTCCAGGTGACGCCCTGATCGGTGCTGCGCCAGACGTAGCTCTGGCCGGCGAATTCCGACACCAGCTCGGTCGGCAGGTGCGTCGGGTCCTCGCTCGGGTGGTAGTGGGTGAAGCCAGGGTGGGAGGAGACCAGGATGGTCCCCGCCTGGGTGATGGCGATGACTGGCTCGCCGCCAGCGCGCACGTCGTCCACGAGGATGGGGGCCGTGAACAGGGGCCGGTCGGTCTTGGCGAGCGGCGCGAACCCTTCGAGGGTGGGCAGACCGTCCACGCCGGGGCCGGAGGCGGTCGAGGGGGAGGAGTCAGGGCCCTGGGCACAGCCAGCAAGGACGAGGGCAAGGGCTGCGAAAAGCAGGGCGGGGAGGCGGACCATGGGGACTCGACACCGGGTGCGGTTGATGACGGTTGTGCGCGCGGGACCGCCGCATTTTAGGGCGGCACAGGCTCGCGGGGGCGATGGGAGACACACTCTCGGGAGCCGTGGCGACGAGCGCCTTCCTCGCGTTCGTGGCCCTCCCCGTCTCCATCCTGGTGACGAACAGCCTGTTCTTCCCTGACCCGCGCGCCTGGAACTGGCGTTACTCGGTCACAATGTTGCGCGCCCACGGCGTCGCCTTGCTGGCACTTCTTGCCATGCTGGTCCCGCAGAACATCCAGGCGGCTCTCGACCCCGCCTTCACTGCCGCGCTGCCGTGGCGTGACGCGCCGACTGCGTTCATCGCCTCTTACGAGGGCGGTTTCCACGAGTGGCTGCAGGCGATTCCCGGCCGGGCCATCCTCCAGCCTTCGCTCGCCTTCGTCTATCTGGTCGGATTCCCCTACATCATCATCAGCACGACCGCCATCTCGGTGTGGCGCAACGATGGCGTTCGGGCGCGCCGCGCCGCCACAGCCTACGCGCTCTGCTACGCTTTTGCTCTCCCATTCTACCTGTTTCTGCCAGTCAATGAGGTGTGGTTCCACATCGACCCCAACAACGGTGGCTCGGTGCAGCAGTTGGCTCTGCACTATCCCATTGTGCGCGAATCACTCTACGCCTTCAACGAGATCAACAACTGCTTCCCCAGCCTGCACACCGGCATCTCGGTCGCGATGGCCCTCGTCGCGCGCGGCGTTCCCCGGTTTGGCACCTTCGCGGCGGTCTGGGCGAGCCTCATTGTCTTCAGCACGATGTACCTCGGCATCCACTGGGTCACCGATGTCGTCGCCGGCATCATCCTCGCGATTCTGATGGTGCGACTCGCCAAGCGCATCTGGCCCGATGCCCCTGCTGCCGCGGCCCCGGCGACCTGAATCTCGGGAGCGCGGCTTTTTGCGGGCGGTCCGGCTCCTTGGGGTGTCACGATGAGGATTGTCCACCTCAATCCGTTCTATTTCCCCTACGCGGGGGGCATCGAGCGGCGCATCCGAAGCGTGGCGCAGCGGCTTGCGGCGCGCGGCCATGATGTGCACATCGTCACCGCGCAGCAGCCGGGGTCCGCGGAGGGGAAGGAGATGGAGGGGGCGGTCACGGTCCACCGTCTCCCGTCCCGCTTCCCGCTGAAGCGTTTCTACAATCCGCCTCCCGTCGTCACCCCCGAAGTCGCCACCTACGTCAACGCCCTCAAACCGGACGTCGTGGATTTCCATTTCCGCTGGTCGCCGAGCTACAACAAGGCGTTCCGCTCCCTTGCGTGTGCTGGCAAGGTCATCACGTACCACAACACGTTCGGTGAAGGGCGCGGCCTCCTTGGGCTCGCGAGCCGCCTCAACGACCGCATCTACATGGCGACCCTGCGCCACGCTCGCCAAGTGGTCTGCGTCAGCGACCGGGTGCGACGCGATTTGGCCTCGCGCGGATTCCCCGAAGAACGCCTCGTCGTCAATGTCAACGCGGTCGAGAAGTCCGAGATTGCGGCGATGGTTGGAACCCCCGAGACGCCCCTTCCCAAACCCTACGCCGTCGCCGTCGGCCGCATGGTTGCCGTCAAAGGGTTCGAAGTCTTGGTGGACGCATGGCCGCAGGTCCCCGACCTCGACTTGGTCCTTGTCGGCAAGGGCCCCGAATTGGAACCTCTCAAACGCCAGGCCGAGTCGCGCGGCGTCGCTGACCGCATCCATTTCCCCGGATGGGTCTCCGAAGAGGAAAAGGTCCGGCTGCTGCGCGCAGCGTTCGTCTACGTCCACCCGGCCCGTTTCGAGTCGTTCCCGTTCAGCATCCTCGAAGCGATGGAGGCGGGCGCGCCGCTCGTCTGCTCCGGAATCGGCGGAATCCCCGAAGCGGTCGGTGATGCGGGGCCGCTGCTCGGCCACGACCCTGTGGAGTGGGCTGCTGCTCTGCGCCGACTTCGCACGGAGACCGGGCTGCGCGACGGCATGGCTGCGGCGAGCAAAGCGCGCAGCGCTCAGTTCGATTGGGACCGCATCACGACGGAGCTGGAAGCGGTCTATCGCAAGGCGGCTGCCTCAAACTGAGGATCGCTTACTTTCCCTGCTCGAGTGCGCGCATCACGGTGACGGCCCTCGTCCGGCCCTATCGGGCCGGAGTCCGGCCGCGACCGTTTACTTGCCTTGCTCCAACGCTCGCATCACGGTCACGGCCTGCTTCTTCAGGTCCGCCTTGACGACGTCGTACACTTCGACGGTCATCTCGTTGCCCTGGCGCGCCAACTCGACATCCTTGAGAGCGGCGAGAAGGGCGCGCTTCTTGCCCTCGAGGACCGGGGCCGGGTCGGTCTGGGCCGCCTCGACGTGGGCGGCGACGGTGGCAACCTGCTTGCGCGACTTCTTCTGGACGAGGCCGCGGCTCACCAGGATGGCCCAGACGAGGGCGCCGGCAATGGCTGCGGCGGCGAGGAGGACGTAGTTCGGGCCCGACGCAGTGGCCGGGGCGACGAGGTTGGAGCCGACCACGAACCAGGTGCCCGAGAAGCCGTGGTCGCTGGCGGAGGTCGCGTAGCTCCAAATGGAGTAGCCGGGGTTTTCCGCGGTGCTGGTGAGGCCGGCCACGGTCGGCGCCAGGTTCGACTGGATGGACTGATCGGCGGTCAGGTAGAAGGTGGCCACGGAGGGGACGACTTGCGGCTCGAAGGTGAATGCGAAGTCGCCGACATCGCGGTGCGACCGGAACGCCATGACGTACTCCCCGGCCGGGACGCCGGCGGGGTAGTCAATCTGGTAGCGGCCATCGGGGTGGATGTCCACGGTGACGTTGCCGCAGGTGCAGTCGGCGCCGTCGAACTGGAAGCCGCTGGGGAGCTCGAAGAGGCCGGGGGCCCAGGAGGTCGCACCGCGGTCGGTGATGCGCTGGTACTCAACCGCGTTCCAGCGGTTGGCAGGCTCGGTGGCGCTCGTTCGCGGGATGTCACCGTAGGCGACCCGGAGGTAGCTCGCTTCGGTGAAATCGGTCGTGTCCGCGGCGAGTGCGACCGGCGTGAGCAGGAGGGCGGCGAGTGCAACCAAGGCCATCTTCATGCTGCCGGCGACGGGGCGGGCGACTTCAGCATTTGGGCCGGTGCTACGCGGTGAGGTTGTACTTCTCGGCCACTTCGGGCGGAGTGAATTTGCTCGAGCAGCTGGAGAGGTAGGACTCGACGTGCCAGATGAGGACGCCGTCAGGAATCGGAGTCCCGTCGGGCAGTTCCGTCAAGAGTCGCCCGATGAATTGGCTCGGTTTGGCTTGGAGTGGCTCCTTGGTCCCAAGCTCGTACCACGCCCAAACGGCGGGCAGGGTTCCGCCGCCGACATCGAAGCCCTGCACGGGGAACACCTGGCCGGAGGCGGGGAGGCGGAAGGTGAGGTTCGTGGTCGATGAGGGCGATGTCGCGCCGACGACACGGGTCTCGTTGCGCACGGTCCAGACGAATGCGCCATCGGCCTGTGCGACGCGCGTAGAGAGAACGGAGTGGTAGGCGACACCCTCGGCACTCCAGGCGACGACTCTCTTTGTCTCACGGACGGCATCCTCGTTCGCCATGAGGCGTGTTCCCTCCGGGCCTGTGCCGGGAACAAGTTCAGGCTGCGGGATTCCCACAAGAGTGTAGGTTCCCTGTTCGTGGGCGGCAGGGTCACCCACAATCTGCTCGACCTGCCGGACGTTCGCCTCGCCTTGCGACGCGGCGAGGAAAAAGGTCGCGGCGCCAACAAGGATGAGTGCGGTGGCGGCGAGGACGGGAGTGCTGACTCTCATGCCTTGGGCTCGGCTGGAGGGTCCGGGTTGTTGGCTTTTGCGGCGGTGTGGCTCGCGGCCAATGTGCGCAGGCGCGCCTCCAAGACCTTCGCCTTGCGTTCGAGCCAGACGAGGTAGTAGGCGATGCCCGCGAAGACCGACAGGAAGGCAAGCAGGAAGGTGGTGGCGTCGTTCATGGAGTCTCCGCGTTCGCAATGGATTCCTCGAGACGCAGCATGCGCAGGCGCTGCAGCCAGAGGTGGATGAAGAGAGCAAGGAAGACGAGGAATCCGACGAGCAGGATGCCGCCGACGTCGCCCGACACGGCTGCGTCCGGGTTGCTGCCAGGGCCGGCGATGTCGGGGTGCAGGCTGGTCGTGAGGAGCCGGCTGGTGAGGAAGCTTGCCGGCACCGCGATGAAGCCAAGGATGCCAAAGACGGCGGCCAGGCGCGCCTGCCGTTCGGCGCCGTCAACAAAGCGACGCAGCAGGAGGTACGCCGCGAAGGTGAGCCAGAGCACCACCACGACGAGCACCTTCGGTTCGGAATAGACTGTGGCGAGCGAGGATTGGCCCGACGCAGACCATTCCTGAACGCCCCAGA
The DNA here is from genome assembly GCA_038046785.1 of Thermoplasmatota archaeon. Taxonomy (GTDB): domain Archaea; phylum Thermoplasmatota; class E2; order JACPAO01; family JAHFTW01; genus JAHFTW01. The sequence continues at coordinate 197,914 of JBBSVM010000001.1, read as the reverse complement.
AGGTCCCGGTCGCAAGCGCGATGCTGTTCAGCATGAACCCGACCTCGGCGGCGGCGCGGGCGGCGCGGTCGAAGCGGAGGTCGCGCTCGTTGAGGTAGCCGATGCCAAGCACGAAGACGACCGCGTAGGCAGCGAAGCTCGCCCAGGCAGATGGCGGGTGGAAGAAGAGGATTTTGCGCGTGAGCGGCGCCGTGACGTCGCTCTGGTAGCTCCAGTCCGGTGCCACGAACCAGGTGAGGTAGAGCAGGAGTGGGAAGCCGAGCAGGACGGCGGCGAGCGTGAAGCGGCGGATGCGCGTCTCGGTCTCCGGCTTCACGAGTTGCCTCCAGTTGCGGTTGGCCATAGCGGTTGTGGCCGACCGATTGGGGGGAAGGTCATTCGCCCTCCAGAAGAATCGGCCAGAGCAGCAGCGACGCCCCGAGGGCGAGCAGACTGTAGCCGGCCAGGATGAGGAGGGAGGTCTGCGCGGCGGCAAGCGGTGCGCCAGCGAGGCCGGAGAGGGTGGCGTGGATGCCCGCTTGGAGCAGGGGTGCCGCGGTCGGAACCAGGAGAATCGGCAGCAAAATGTCCCGGCTGCGTGCCTGTGCGGAAATGGCGGCGGTCAGGCTCGCCACGACAGAGAGTCCAAAGGAGCCAAGCAGGATGGGCACGACGACGGCGAGGGTCAGAGGGAGGGCGAACAGCGCCGCTGCAACGGCCAAGCTGGCGAGGCCGAGACCGAGAGTCACGGCGAGGTTGATGAGCCAGCGCGACAGGCCGTGCGCAAGCAGCGGAACCGGGGCGGAGCGCAAGAGTTCGAGCGTGCCGCGGTCTGCTTCGGCAGCCCAAGCGCGGCCCGCGAGGGCGCCCGTCGCGTAGAGGATGGGGGTCCAGAGGACGACGGCTGCGGTGCGGGGCTCGCCGGTCAGCGTCGGGAAGGCGAGGAGATTGAGAACGAAAAACAGCAGGACCAGGACCGCGCCCGCCGCGATGGACTCCTTGCCGCGCAGTTCGCGTCGCGCATCTTTCCAAAGGAGAGCACCCAGATTCATGTCGGCCTCACCCCCGCGGCGTCGAGACGGAGGACGCGGTGGGCGATGCGCCGCGCTTGGGCTTCGTCGTGGAGGGCGATGAGCATCGCGCTGCCGCGACCCGTGAGCTGACGTTCCAGCGCGTTCACCCCATCGGCGTCGAGGGCGGCAAACGGCTCATCCAGGATGAGCAAGGGCCGGTCGGGCGCAAGCGCCATGGCGAGCGCGAGCCTCTGTCGTTGGCCTCGACTGAGCGAGCTTGTGGGCTTGTGCGCCATCGTCGCCAGGCCCGCTTCGACGAGGGCTGCGTCGGGGTCCACGGTGACGCCCTGGACGCGGCTCCACCAGCGCAGATGTTCGTGCGGCGTCAGTTCGGCGTAGCAGGGAGCGTCCTGCGGCAGATGGGAGAGTTTTCCGCGTGCCTGCTCGGGGTTGCGCTTGGCGTCCAGCCCCGCAACCACGACCGCCCCTGCCGTCGCAGGGCTCACCGTGGCGGCGATGCGCAGGAGCGTGGATTTTCCCGACCCGTTGGCGCCGAGGAGGGCAACCCGTTCGCCCGCCTCAACCGTCAAGTCGAGCGGGGCCCAGAGGTCGCGTCGCCCGAACTGCTTGCGGATGCCGGACATCCAGAGGGCAGGCATCGCCAACCTCAACTGTCCTGGACGTAACCGCGGATGAGACTGTTCTCGGCGGTCTGCAGTCGCTTGTGGACGGCCGCCTTGCTGACGCCGAAGGCGGTCGCGAGCTCGTCGAGGGTGACGGCGCGCGGGTCGTTGTAGTAGCCCATCGCGATGGCCATCTTCAGGACCTCCAACTGGCGTGGCGTCAAGGACTTGCCGCGGCCGCGCAGGCGCAACTCGGGTTGGTAGGGGCCGACGTGCAGGAGCTTGAAGTCGTCGGCGGGGACCACCTGCCGCATGTGCTTGGTGAACTCGTTGAAGGCGGTCAAGCCAGCCGGGTTGGGGCTGAGGACACTGATGAGAATGTAACCGCCTTCGACGACGACGGGGTGGAAGATGGTCTCCGGTCCGAGCATGCGCAGGGTCAGTTGGATGGGGTCGTGCTTGACGTAATACTGCAGGATGGCGGTGCTGATTTCGACGCTTGCGTAGTCGTCGTTCTCGGAGAGCATCTCGAAGCTGCCGTAGCGGCGCGCGAACTGGCCGGTCAGGAATCGCGTGCGGGTCTGTTTGTCGGCCAGCAAGGTGACAATCGCCTTCTCGACGGGGGCCGCGGCGGCGGGGCGCAGGAGGTTCAAGATGATGCGGACTTGCGGGTTCTCCTGCGTGAACTGGCAGAGCAGGTTGTCGTCGGAGCGAATCTTGAACACGTACTCCGTGAGGCCCGACACACTGGGGCGAGGTAGGCTCGACTAAAAAGTGGACCTCTCCGGGCGTAAAGCTTCCATGTCAATGGACAGGCGTTGGCCTGTGCGAGCCAAAGTTGACTTCTCCACCACCGCGACGACAAGGGATAAGAACCATATTTCGTCACGCCGAAATCATGCTTTGGCCTCGGCGGCGCATCCCCCTCCTCGTGGCGGTCGCCCTGGTTGCCGCCCTGCTCTCCGGCTGCGCTTCGACCGGTTCGCCTGCGAGCCTCGACGCCTCCGCATCTGCGTCCACAGCTTCGGTCGCGGACACTCTGTCCATCCGCGGCGTCGTCGTGGATGAGCAGATTGCCCCCATTTCCGGCGCCACCTTGACCCTCCTGGAGTCCAACGTGACGACACAAAGCGACGCAGGCGGAACGTTCAGCTTCCCACCGCAAGGCTCCAAGCTCTACACCGTCGTCGCCGAGGCGGATGGGTACGCTGGCGCAACCCTGATTGCCCGCCCCGGCGAGACGCAACTGGAGTTCGTTCTCAGCATTGACCGGGCTGCCATTGGACCGTTCAACACGACGGTCTCGTTCAACGGCCACTTCGACTGTGCTGCCGAGTACCTAATCATTCCAGGCGACTGTGGCATCATTCTGAGCGAGGTCGGACAGCCCGACCCGTTCTTCGCTAACGAGAGCACGTTCTTCCTTGACACCGAACCGGACTGGCGCACCATCATCGTAGATGTCGCCTTCGAGGGCCAGCCGACCTTCGATGGTCTTCGCGTCACCTTGCGTGGCCAGAGCGACGCGGCCTCAGTCGGCACCTACGAGCAATACGGTCGGTTCCACGGTAGCGAATCCTACACCTTCCGCATAGAACCCGGACAATCCTATCCCGATGGTGCCGGGCCGATGCCGGAGAACGCGACCAAGTTCAAGATGGAAGTCTACCCACAGGGGTATGGGTGGCACGCTCTTCCGATTCCCCTGCTTGGCGTGGGGGCGGGCCAGAACATCGAGTTCCAGATCATCGCTACAGTTTTCTATGTCGAATCTGCGCCTGCGGATTTTTCTCGCTTAAGCTAAGCAGTCGCCAGAAGTGCACTGACGCTCCGCTAACGAGACTCGGAGGCGCTGAGCCCACTGGGTGCAGGAGAGACACATACCGCCGTCGTGACCGTAAAGGCACTGGGGGTGACGCGACAAACCCCGATGCCAACCGTTTGAACCGGACCTGATTCTGCGCTACAGGATGCGTTGACAAAGCAAGATGCACTAGCTCCGCCGCAACTTACTGAAACGGTTCCTCCGTCACCAAAGCCATACACCTTAAGGACAGTAAATGGCACACAAGCGATAGTGCAGCTCTCCATAGCGTAAGTGGCAGCCACGATCGCGCATGGCTCCAAAGCGGATTCCGTAAGTCCCGATTTCTCGCTTGTCAACTTAGCGCTAGATGTGCCGATGGCCCCGAGCATACAAAGCGTCAGCGCGAAGATGATAATTTTCGAAATCATCAGATTGGTAGCAGATGGAGCATTTTTAGAGTTATTGGCTAGATCAACAGTTTCATGTCGTGTCCATGCAGTCGTTCTAATCCTCACGGAGCCCGACTGGAAGACCATCGTCCTCGATTTCGCCTTCGAGCGGCCCGCCCCCGCCACCTACGACGGCTTCCACTTTACGCTGCGCTCCCCCGGCGATTCAGAGCAGCTGAACGAGTACCAGCAGTACGCGCAGTTCTCCGGCCAGGCGAGTTTCACCGAGCGCCTCACCCCGGACACCGCTTACGACGGCGGAACCGCAGGACCCCTGCCAGGCAACGCCACCCTGTTCAAGCTGGACGCCTACCCGATGGGGTATGGCTACCACGCCGTGTGCGATCCGACGGGCGCCAACGGCTGCTTCCTCGGCGTCGGGGCGGGAGCCAACATGGAGTTCGAAGTCATCGTCACCGTCTTCTACGTCGCCCCAGCCCCCGCGGGCTTCACCCGGCTGCCGTAGCACCTTCCAGAAGGCTGAAGCGCTCCCAACCGAGTGCGACCCTGTGCGCCACGCCGTCTTGGCACTCCTCGTCCTGCTTCTGGCAGGCTGTGCGGGAGAGGCCCCCGTCGAGGCGACCGAAGCGCCGCAGGCGGAGGGAATGGTGATTGCGGGCCTTGTGCAGAGCGCGACCTTCGTCGGGCTTCCCGGCGCCCTCGTGCAGCTCGGCAGCACCAATGTGACCCAAGTGACCGACGGCCTGGGGCTGTTCCAGTTCCCGCCGCAGACTCCCGGGACCTACCCAATCACGGTGACGCTTGCCGGCTACGAGGGGGTCACCATCATCGCCCAGCCGGGAACCAACGAGCGCTCCCTCGAGTTCATCCTGGTCCCCGACACGCCGCGCGCGCCGTTCCAGCGCATCGAGCATGTGCGCGGCATCCTGGAGTGCGCCGCCCAAGCGGCCCTTGTTGGCGGCTCGTGCGACGAGACGCTGCCCGCCGGCCCGCTGCTGCAAAACTCCACCTCGTTCTCCTTCCCCATCCTGCGCAACTGGGAAACCATCGTCGTCGACGTGGTGTTCGACCCGGAACGCACCCCCGGCCTCGACGGGCTCGACATTGTCGTGGCAGGCCGCGAAGCGTTTGGCGAACCGTTTGCCATCGCCCGCAGCGGCGACGCGGTCTCGTTCACCATTCGTCTCGACCCCGAAGGCGCGGCGGCGGGCGGAGAGCCGTTGGCGGGCGTGGAGGAGCTGTTCTTGCGTGTCGAGCCGCGCGGATTTGCTCAAGATGCCCTGTGCGGCGCCGGCCAGATGGTGGGCCAGTGCCCATCCGGCGTCGGGCTCGGACTCAACGTCGAGTTCGACCTCTACCTTGCCGCATTCTACCTTGAGGCGGCACCGGAAGGATTCAGTCTCAGGCCTGAAGCGTAGCTACATTTTTTGTCGCAGATTTCACAGATTGCGCAGATACTCCGTGCCGTCGAATCTGAGAAATCTGTGCAATCTGCGACCGGCGGTGGGCGCGTTCAGTGCACGCCGCCGATGGGGTGGTGGACGCCTTTGCCGGCGCGCACCTCGCCGACGATTTTGACCTCGTAGGAAACCTGTGAACGCAGGAAAGCCAGCGCCTTCTTCGCCGCCGCAGCGGGGACGACGACGACGAATCCCATGCCCATGTTGAAGGTCTTGTACATCTCGGCATCGGCGACGCCGCCGAGCTCCTGCACGCGCTGGAAGACCGGTTGGACCGCGAGCGGCTTGGTGATGTGGTAGGCGACGCCTTGGTTGATGCGGCGCAGCTTGCGCAGGCCCGAGCCGGTGATGTGCGAGAGGCCGTGCACGGGAATGCCGGAGCGCAACAGGGCAATGATTTCGCGGACATAGATGCGGGTCGGTTCGAGAAGAACATCGCCAACGCGCTTTCCGGCGTAGGCTGCGTCATCGGTCCACGGCCAGGGCGCCGTGTAGGCGTTGCCGGAGCGCTCGAACGCTTTGCGGGCCAGCGAGTAGCCGTTGGAGTGGATGCCGGTGGAGGCGAGCCCGATGAGGACGTCGCCGGGCGCAATCTTCGTGCCATCCACGATGTCGGATTTCTTGACGTAGGCGAGGCAGGTCCCGGCGAGGTCGAACCCTTTGATGATGCCGGGCAGGCTCGCGGTCTCGCCGCCAATCAGGCTACAGTTGGACTGACGGGCGCCCTCGTTGAGGCCGATGCCAATCTGGCGGGTCAGCTCGGGGTCGGGGTCCTGCAGCGCAAGGTAGTCCACGAAGGCGAGCGGTTCGGCTCCCACGCAGAGCGCATCGTTCACGTTCATCGCCATGCAGTCGATGCCGACGGTGTCCCACTTGCGAATCGCGTTGGCAATTTCGACCTTGGAGCCGACGCCGTCGGTGCAGAGAACGAGGGCGTGCTCGGGGCCGAAATCGACGAGGCCGGCAAAGTGGCCGATGCGGCCCATTGGGGCGCCAAACCCGATGCGGCTGAAGTTGACCATGCCGGCGAGCGCTTCGATGGCTTTGTCCTCGCGCTCGATGTTGACGCCGGTCTGGGCATAGGTGAGCGCTCCGCCCGCCTGCGCCGTTGCGGCCTTCGCGGCGACCGCCATGGGAGATTGCGATGCAACGGGGCTGGCGCTCGCCATGCGCACCTCGAATTCGCCAAGCGCGATGCCATCCTCTTTCGGCTTGTGTGCCGCGGGGCGCTTGACCTGGACACCTTTCGGGGCGGGCGAAACCCGCTTAGCGGGCTTTGCGGAACCAGACCGCTTGGCGGCCTTGCCAACCTTCGGCCGCTTGGTCGGGCGGGCCTTCGGCTTGACCGTTTTCACCGGTTTGCGTGCTGCCCGAACGGGTTTGCGCGAACCCTTCGAGGCGGGACGCTTGGCGCTCTTTCCGGCGGTGCGGGCGCGGGCCACACGAGGGGGCACGAAACCGTCGCTTAAGGCTTGGCGGAACGTTTACCCGCCCTTGCCGGCGGCGTAGAGCTTCTCGATGGCGGGCTGGAACTTCTCGGCGATGACGCGCCGCTTGATCTTGAGCGACGGCGTCAATTCGCCCGACTCCACGGTCCAGTCGGCGGAGAGAATCCAGAACGTCTTCACCTGTTCGTAGCGGCTCAAGGTGGTGTTCACCGCTTCGACTTCGCGCTCGAACAGGCTGACCACGCGCGGGTCGGCCACAAGGCGGTCGCGGTCGGCGTGGCCGATGCCGTTGGCGAGCGCGAACTTCTCGAGTGCCTCCCAGTCGGGGACGAGGAGGGTGGCGATGTAGTTGCGCTTGTCGCCGAGAAGGCAGGCGTTGGCGATGTGGGGCTGCAGTTTGAGCGCCCCTTCGATGGCCTGCGGCGGGACCTTCTTGCCGTTCGACATGACAATGATCTCCTTCTTGCGGTCGGTGATGAAGAGGAAGCCGTCTTTGTCCACGGTGCCGATGTCGCCGGTGTGGAACCAGCCGTCGCCGTCGAACACCTCTTTCGTCGCCTTGGCGTTGCGCCAGTAGCCCTGCATGACGCCGGGGCCGCGGAAGCACACCTCGCCCTCGGTCGGGCGGCCCGGGACCTGCGGCCACTCCGAAGTGTCGATGCGCCACTCGGTGCCCGGGATGACCTGGCCGACCGAGCCGAAGCGAATCGCGCCGGGCCGGTTGACGTTCGTCACCGGACTCGTCTCGGTGAGGCCGTAGCCCTGCAGGACACGGATGCCGGCGGCCCAGAAGAAGGTCTCAATCTCCTTGGCAAGCGGCGCTCCGCCCGACACGAAGTAGCGCAGCCGGCCGCCCACGCGCGCCTGGAGTTTGTGCAGCACCAGCTTGGTCGCGAAGTTGAGGCGGCGTTGCAGGCGCGGTGGCAACGGCTCGTTGCGCTCCGTGAATGCGATGGCGTCGCGGCCGACGCCGATGGCCCAGGCGAACAGCTTGCGCTTGAGGCCGGACTCGCCCGCCATCTTGTCCTGGACTTTGGCGTAGATTTTCTCGTAGAGGCGCGGCACCGCCATCATCATGGTCGGCTTGGCGTACGCCATGTCGTCGGTGAGCGTCTCGATGCTGCGCGCGAACACCACTTTGGCGCCGGCGCCGTAGGCGGCGAAGTGGCCTCCGGTGCGCTCGAAGACGTGCGACAGGGGAAGGAAACTCAGGAAGACATCCTCCGGCGTGATGTCGACAAGCGAGAGCGCCGTGCAGGCGTTGGAGGCGAAGTTGCCGTGCGTCAGCATAACGCCCTTCGGCTCGCCGGTGGTGCCCGAGGTGTAGACCAGGCTCGCGAGGTCGTCGGGATCCACGGCGGCGACCGCGCTGGGCAGCAGCCGCGGGTTGGCTTGGCGGTGCTTGCGGCCGCGCGCCAGGAACGCCGCGAGGTCCATGACGCCCGGCAGCGCTTTCGAGCCAGTCATGAGCACGATGAGTTGCAGGTGGCGCAGCCCGTCGCGGTTGGGTAGGAGCCGTTCCAGGAGGGCGATATCTTGGACGAAGAGGACCCGTGCTTCGGCGTCGCGCAGGATGTAGGCCGCCTTCTCCCCCGTCAGCGTGTCGTAGATGGGGACGGTGACGAAGCCGGCGGAGAGGTTGGCGAAATCCACCTCGGCCCAGCGCGGCGAGTTCTTGCTCCAGAGCGCCACGCGGTCTCCCTTCGCGACCCCCTCGGCGGCCAGGGCGTGCGCGAGGTCCGCCACGGCGTCGCCGAACTGGCTGTAGGTGCGCGAGCTCCAGCCCTCGGGCGTGCTCCACTCCTGCGCCGGGCGGGCGCCGTGCGCCTTGACGGAGTCCCAGAACAGGCGGCTGAGGGTGGGCGCATTGGGCGGCACGGGGAATCACTGGCAAAGGGCCTGCGACTCTTGAAAGGCTTGCGGGGCGGAGATGGTGGCCAACTCCTTCAACCCAAGCACCGTCCCGCCGTCGTGGAAGCCGATCCCGCGGCACGCGACGCGCGCAGCAACTACCAGTTCCTGACGAGCTGCGTCGCGCCGCGCCCCATCGCCTGGGTGACCACCCTTGATCCGAGGACTGGCGTCGTCAACGCGGCGCCGTTCAGCTGGTTCCAGGCGGTCTGCGCCGATCCACCCATGGTGAGCCTCGCCATCCTCGACCGCTCGCCCGGCGTCCCGAAGGACACTGCGCGCAACATCCGCGCCTCCGGCGAGTTCGTCGTCAACATCACCACGCGCGGCAACCTCGACGCGATGGTGGCCTCGAGCGGCGATTACGCCCCCGACGTCTCCGAGGTCGCCACGCTTGGTTTGCGCACCGTGCCAAGCGCGAAGGTGGCGCCGCCACGCCTTGCAGACTCCCCGGTTCACCTGGAGTGCCGCCTCGACCGCATCGTCGAGGTGGGACGCACGCAGAAGGTCAACCTGGTCCTCGGCGAGATCGTCCACTTCGCCGCAGAAGATGCCGTTCTCGACGCGCGCGGCAACGTGGACCCCGCCAAGGTGACTTTCCTCGCTCGCATGGGCGGCCAAGAATACGTGGATACGTCGCATTTCTTCACCAAGCCGCGCCCGCCGCCCGGCGACCCGCTCCGGCGCTGAGGACAAACCAGGGCAGGCCTATCGTGCTGCGCGGTCCAGCAGGCGCCGCACCAGCGCCGCATCATGATCGATGCGAACCTCGCTCACGCGGTCGCCCTGCGATTGCAAACGCAAGACGCCAAGCGGTTCGCGGCGCCCCTCAGGACCGCCCCACTCCAACACCATCGGCTCGCCATCCACTTGGATGACCTGACCCACCACCTCGCCGGCGTTGTGCTCGGCCTCGAACGCGCGTCGCAATCCCGCTGCCCCCTCGCCGAGGCATTCGCCGTCGCGCCAGCATGGGGCCGACGGCAGGAGCGTGTTGCCAAGGAGAGCGGAATCGTGGGCGTTGAAGGCGCCAGCGTGGACACGCACAAGGGATTCCTTCATCGAAACCATGAGGACCGATCTGGAATGGGCGGGTCGCGATGATAAGGGTGCGGCGGGGAGGTGAACCGGTTCAAGATTCTCTTTTGCGGTTTCGGCAACCATCGCCAGCGCCGCTGCGCTGGCGTGCCCTCTCCGGTCGTCTCACGACGACCGGAGAGTCCGGCCGCCTTTCGGCGGCCTGCACTTCATCGACCGTCGCTGCTCGCTGCGCTCGCAGCTCCTCCGATGAAGTGCTCCGTACGGGATTCGAACCCGTGCCGCAGGCTTGAAAGGCCTAAATCCTTGGCCGCTAGACTAACGGAGCGTGTGGCGAAGCGCGGGGCGCTTCGGCGCCACCTGGCGCAAGGCGCGCGACTTGGGTCCTGCTGAAAGCCTTTTTCCGAGCCCGGCCGTCGTTTTCCGCATGGAATCTTAGCTTAGTCCGGTGGACCGCCCGGCCCTTGCGGGCCGGCCGGGCGCCTTGGGCTCGGCTGAGCCCAAGGCTAGCGCCGGGCTCATAACCGGCCAATCGGTCGTTTGCGTGCGGGACCTTAGCTTAGTCCGGTGGAGCGGCGGGCTCATAACCTGCTGGTCGACAGTTCAAATCTGTCAGGTCCCACTCTTGGCCGCGTCGCGGTCGGCCGCGGCAGCATAGATGGTTGCGGCACCGCAGGCGGCGCAGGTGCGGCGGGGTTTCCAGATCCAGTTGCTGCAGGCGGCGCAGCGCGTCCCCACCGGGCAGGCGGCGAGCCCTTGCGCTTTGGCGCTGCGGCGCAGCATCCAGGGGCCGACGATGGCGGAGAGGGCCAAGATGAGGCCGAAGACGATGAGGAAGGTGATGAAGGCGACGCGGGGCCCCGTGGCGATGGCAAGCGAACCGGGCACGAAGGCGAGGACGGCGGCAAGCAGCAAGAGCGAAGCCCCCCAGCCGACCGCCTTTCCGTTCACGCCCCCGGCGACCCGGAGGGCCACTTCAGGGTTGTGTCTCCTGAAACGGACCTGTCAATCAAACCCTCTATCCACGCGTCCCTTAAACCCGGGACTGGAGGATTTGGCTGGCCGAAAAGGCTGAAGTGGGGCGCCCGGCTCGATTCGGTGGAGCCATGCGGGTCGCCATCTTCACCGACAGCTGGTTTCCGCGCATCGATGGTTTGACCACGAGCGTGCGCAACATCACCGAGTCGCTGGAGCGGCGCGGCCACAGCTTCCACATCTTCTGCCCCGGCCCGGAGTCGGAGCGCACGGCGGGCGTGACGCGCTACCGCGGCTTCCCATTCTGGGGCTACCCGGACTTCCACGTCAGCCATCGTTCCAAGGAGCACGACACGGCGCGCATCCTCAAGGAGGAGGGCTTCGACGTGGTCCACATCCAGAGCCCGTTCCTGCTCGGGCTATGGGGTCTGCGCGCCGCCAACAAAGTCGGCCTGCCGGTCGTCACGAGCTACCACACCTTCATCCCCGATCTGGTGCCCTACGTCGTCCCGTTCGGCGGGCGCAACCTGTCGCGCCGCCTGGTGTGGCGTCTCACCGGCTCTTTCTTCCGCCGCTGCGACATTGTCCTCGCTCCCAGCCCGAGTTGCGCCAGCGAGCTCGCGCGCCACGTTCCGGGCCACAAGATTCCCAACCTGCAAGTCCACCCCAACGGGGTCGACACGAAGCGGTTCCACCCCTCTGCGCGCAGCGAAGCCATGCGCAAACGACTCAGCCCCAACGGCGGCCCGGTCGTTCTGAGTCTGGGCCGGTTGGCGCGCGAGAAGGACCTGCCGTTCCTCGTGGAAGCTTTCGCCTGGGCGCGCCGACAGGTGCCCGACCTCCATCTCGCCATCGGCGGCAAGGGCCCGGAGCGGCCCCGCATTGAGCGCGCCATCGCCAAGTTCGGCGTCGAGGGGGCCGTGACACTTCTTGGCTTTGTTCCGGACGACGAACTTGCAGCCACCTATGCGAGCGCCGACGCGTTCGCCTCCGCCAGCCAATTCGAGACGCAAGGGATGACGGCGGTGGAGGCGATGGCGTCCGGGACACCGGTGGCCGCCGTGCGCGCCCGCGGCCTGGCAGACTTCGTGCGCCACCGCGAAACCGGCTACCTGTTCGAGCCGTGGGACACCGCGGGTGCCGCCGCCGCGATGGTGCGCGCCGTGCGAGCGGGGTCAGCCCTGCGCGGCGAGTGCCGGAGCCACGCCGAGACGCTCAGCCTGGAGCGCTCCAGCGACCAGCTGGAACGCATCTACGAAGAAGCGATGGAAACGCACGGCGGCAAAGGGCAGTGGAGCCTGGACGAGCCGGCGCCTTGAGGGCACTCGGCCGCGCGGATTCGAAGCGTCAGCCTTCGACGTTTTGCACGACGTGGACCTCGACGATGCGGCCCGCGTCGCCGGCGAGGCTCACCAGCGCCGCCGAGCAGCCGGCAAGCGCGTAACTCGCGAGGCTGGTGCGGGCGTACCCCTGCACGGTCATCGTGATGGTCACCTTCGGCCCCAATTCGTCGAGCGCGCAGTCGAGATGCGTCAACTGCGCCGGGACGAGGTGCGGGAAGATGCGGGCGGCGTCCTTGGCGGCGAGGTTCGCGGCCGCGGCCGCCGCGGCGAGTTGGCTCTCGCTCGGGGCAGCATCGAGCGTGACGGTGCCGCGCGCGACGCTCATGCGCTGCATCGGGACGACGCCGGTGACGTCCGGCATCACGGTGTCACGACCTTCGGCTTGGATTCCGACAACACACGGTCCATCGCTTGCGCCGCTTTGCGGGCTTGCGCCACCGCTTCGATGATGCTGGAGGGGCCAAGCGCGATGTCGCCGGCAGAGTAGATGCGGGCGTGGCTGGTGCGGCAGTCGGCGTCCACGACGATGTCGCCCCATTTGCTGAGGGTGATGTGGCCTTTCACTGCGTCGTGGAGGACGCTCGGGTTCTGACCGACGGCGAGGACGACCTGGTCGGCGGCGAGCAGGAACTCAGAGCCCTCCACCGGTTCGGGGGCGCGGCGGCCCGACTTGTCGGGGGCGCCGAGTTCCATCTGGATGCACTCGACCGCCTTGACGGTGCCGTCGTCGCGGGCGAGAATCTGGATGGGGTTGGCGAGCATGAGGAATTTGACGCGTTCGTCGCGGGCCTGGACGACTTCCTCGGGGCTCGCCGTCATCTCGCCGCGGCCGCGACGGTAGACGATGTGGACCGATTTGGCGCCTTGGCGCACGGCGTTGCGGGCGACATCCATCGCGGTGGAGCCGCCGCCGATGATGACCACTTTTTTCTCCTTGAGGTCGAGTTCGGCGCCCAGCTCCAGATCGCGCAGCCAGTCCACAGCGTGCGAGACGCCCTTGGACTTCTCGCCGGGGACACGAATCTCTTTTGCGCTGTGGCAGCCGACGCCGAGGAACACCAGGTCGTTGGCGGCAAGAAGGGACTCCATGGTGTGGCCGCCCTCGCCGAGGCGCCAGCCCACTTCGAACGTGACGCCCCATTCGCGCAGCTTGTCGGTCTCGTGCGTCAAGACGTCGCGCGGCAGGCGGTACTCCGGGATGCCCACGGTCAGCATGCCGCCGAGGACAGGAAGCGCTTCGTGGACGGTGACGGCGTGACCTTTGCGGACGAGGTCGTAGGCGACCTGGAGGCCGGCAGGGCCGGAGCCGACGATGGCGACCTTCTTCCCGGTCTGCGCGGGGCGGACGATGGCGGGCCACTGGCCGTAGTCGAAGGCGGCGCGTTTGAGCGTGCAGATGGCGACCGGTTCGCCCTTGAAGCCGACGACGCAGGAGTCCTCGCACGGGTGGAAGCAGGTGCGGCCGAGCGTGCCGGGGATGGGGTAGGTCTCAAGGCAGAGGTCGAGCGACTTGTCGAAGTCGCCCGCCGCGATGGCCTGAATGTACTCCGGGGCCTTGGTGAGCGCAGGGCAGGCGTAGGTGCAGGGCTTCGTCTTGCAGTCGATGCAGCGTTGGGCCTCGGCAATCGCCAACTTGCGCGTGTAGCCGAGCACCGCCTCGTCGTAGGACTTGACGCGCTCCTCGGGGAGCCGCTCCGGGATGGTGACCCGTTCCAAGCTGACGGCCATCTTCAGGGTCTCTTCAGGTGGCCGTTCATAAGAGGATGTCGCACGACCGCAAGCACGGTCGATCGGCTGGACAGCCTTTGGCTGGCCGGGGGGGGGGGGGGGGGGGGGGGGGGGGGGGGGGGGGGGGGGGGCGCCCCCCCCCCCAAACCCCCCCGGGGGGGGGCCCGCGGCCCCCCGCGACCCCCTGGCGGCTCGCGCGAGCGCTCGCAACTCAGCGCAACGGAGATTCATGGGGTTATCCAAAACTTCGCGCCAGGTACGGTCCGGCAATCTGCAGAATGAATGCGGCGAGGATGAAGAAGCCGACACCGGCCGCGATGCGTCCGACCACCCGTTCGCGGCGCGGCTCGTCCAGGCTGGGCCTCAGCCGCTGCACGGCGCCGCCTACGACGTCGCGGAAGATGTGGCCGCCGTCGAGCGGGGCCATCGGCAGGATGTTCGTTAGTCCCACCATGAGGTTGATCCAGAAGAGCCAGAAACAGAGCGTTGCGGCAATCCAGTAGGCGCCCTCGGTGGCGGGGGCTTCGAGGAAGGCGGGCATGTAGGTGGAGAGGACCGGGCTGCCGCGAATCTCTCCGATGGGGAGGCTGATGAGCTTGAGGAATCCGATGCCGCCCTGCTCGAACGGGGCGGAGAGGAAGCCGACATCGCTCTCCAGAAGCGGGCGGACGCCAAGGAAACTCTGCTGTTGCAGCGACTCGGCCAGCGTCGCGTTCTGGGCGACCACTTGTTGTTGCTGCTCCGGCGTGAGCTGCTCCCATCGTGACTCCAGCGTCACCTGGAACGTCCGGCCGTCGTTCGCCGCGAGCGCGACGACATCGCCCGGCCGGGTCGTGTTGAGGTAGCCACGGAACGCGGTCCAGTCGGCAAGCGTGACGTTCCCGACGCTGACGAAGGTGATGCCGCCTTCCACGCCAGCGTCGGCCGCGGGGCCGTCCACCACGACGCCTGCGACGTGAACGCCGGGGGCGAACGAGGCAGCACCCACCAAGCTGCTGAAGGCGAGGAGGCTGAGCGAGGCGAAGGCGAGGTTGACGGCGGGTCCAGCCGCAAAGACGCGCAGACGCTTGCGGCGCGATGCGGCCTTCATGTCCGCTTCATCGGGCTCGACGAAGGCGCCAATGGGGACCACGGCGATGAGGAGGCCGAGCGACTTGAGCCGCATGTTGTTGGCGCGCGCCAGGATGCCGTGGCCACCCTCGTGGACGACAAGGGTGACAATGAGGGCGACGAGGCCGTACCAGAGCGGGACGAAGGGATTGACGCCGGGGATGACGAGAATCTCAGCGACGCCAAGCGGCTCGAGACCGGAGTCGGGCTGCAGGGCGAAGAGGGCGCTCCAGACGAACAGGATGGTCATCGCGGCCATGCCAAGCAGAGTCACGACGATGCCGACGTCGGCAACAAGGTTCCAGAACCGTTTCGGACGGCTCAGGAACTCGATGGTGCCGGTGCCGCGCTGGGTGCGCACCATGAGCGCGATGCCCATGAGGAGCCCCATGTTCCAGCGTGCCAGGCGGCCGGTGGCGCCGAGCCAGTAGAGCAGGAGAGCCCAGCCGGCCACGAGGGCGAGAACAATCCAGAGCATCTCCATGAGCAGGATTTCGACCGAAGCGCTTGGCATAAGGGTTCTTGTGGGGGCGTCGCGATGGTCGGGCATGGGCCTGTTCTGGCGCGTCTGGCTGCTGCGCACAACGGTGGCGACGGAGGCGGACGCCGACCGGCTGGCAC
Source organism: Thermoplasmatota archaeon (assembly GCA_038046785.1). Taxonomy (GTDB): domain Archaea; phylum Thermoplasmatota; class E2; order JACPAO01; family JAHFTW01; genus JAHFTW01. Next base: position 182,448 of record JBBSVM010000001.1, on the reverse strand, counting down.
GCATCGCCGTGGACGAGGCGTACGCGAGTTGCGCCTACATCCAGCGCGTCCGTTCACTCTACTGGTGGCAGGGCGTCCGCCATGACGAGGAGGAGTTCGTGGTGGAGGCGCGCGTCCGGCAGCAGCGTGTGCGAAACCTGGAGCGTCGGTGGCGTGCGAACCACCCGTACGAGCTGCCCCTTTTCGAGCGCGTCCCTGCCTTCGTCAACGGCGACTACGCCCGCTGGATGCGACGGGGCGAGTGAACATGAAGCGCGCCGCGACGACGCATGACCTGGCCGCCGAGACCCCATTCTGACGCGTCGCAGGCTCCTCAGATTTCGCAGATTGCTTCCATTCCGAAACGTGGTAAAAGAGGAGAATCTGCGCAATCTGTGACTCGCGGGGCATGCATTGGCTCGCAAGACGAACTCGTGCTAAGGCTGCCACAGCGTGAGCTGCAACTTGCCGCGCACCTGGCACGCCTCAACGATGCGACGCGCCCACTGCAATTTCGCCGGCTTGGTGGCGGGGTCAAAGCGGCCCGAGTAGGGACTTGGCGGAGCGTCGAAGTCGAACCCGTAGAGCGTTGCGCGCAGGCCGCCGAACGCTTCGCAGAGCAGCACGGCACGGTCGCCGTCGGTGAATCCTCCCAGGTTGCGCAGAGGCTCCAGGTCCGCCGTCGGCTCAACCTGGTGGGTGCCCCAGGCGAGTGGCCCAAGACGCGGAGCGAGCCGCACGATGGCGTCCTGGTTGTCGCCGTGCGCGTGGAGCACCATGAGCGCGCCCTGGCGGGCCGCCCATTCCAGGTCCGCCTCGGCGCCGTCGAGGTCGGTGACGATGAGGTTCGGGATGACGCCTTGCTCGCGCAGCCAGCTCGTGGCGCCGTCGGCGGCGACGATGACTTTGCCGGCCAACTCGGCGACGGGGGTGCGGCTCAGGTTCGGGCCGCAGCCGAGGATGGCCAGGTTGCGCCGGTTGCGCAACTGCACGCCCAGCATCCGCCATGGCTGCGGCGCGGGCATCCGGTCCCGCAGGAGCAGGGCCGCCTCGCGGTCGGTCGCCTCGGCGTATCCGAACTGCGCTCGGATGGCGTCCATCTGCGCCGACCAATCGGTCCACTCCATCACGCCGTCCGCGTCGAGGTGGCGCGCACGTAGCGGTTGACGAGGAGGCCGACGATGAGCACGGCGACGCCGCCCGCCAACTGCAGGATGCGGGCGAGCGTGACCGTGTGGAGGTAGTCGGCCCCCTGCAAACGGTCCACCGAGGCGTCGAGGATGACCGAGCCCGCAAACGCGAGGGCGATGAGGGTGAACGCAGCGGTCCAGTGTGTGACTCCGGCTCGTTCACCGCGCGACCAGGTGCCAAGAAGCGCCGCGGCGGTGCGAATCAGCAGGCCCAGGATGAGATAGGGCAGGAACGCCTGCAGGAAGATGGCGGCCTCGAGAAGGGTCGGATAGGTGATGAGGACGCCCGGCGGAGAGACGTGATCCTGCACGGTGCGCAGCGCGATGAGGGTGCCCGCGACGAGGAGACCAAACAAGATGGCGGTGGCAAGGAGGCCGAGTTTCCCAGACCGGACGCCGCGGCCGATGTCGGCAAAGAGATGCGACACACGCTCTTCCCACTTCATGGCGTGGACGAGGAGCCAGAGGCCGACGACGGCAAGGGTGGCGCCCCAGGCGTAGGTCTGCAGGCCGAGCAGGTAGGCCAAGCCCCAGAGCAGGAGGACGAGGGCGAAGGGGAGGACGAAGCGCTTCGCCTGCTTCTCGTCGTCGAGGAGCCGGGTGATGACGTAGTAGGCGCCCTCGAGGCGGGGTGCCTGCTTGACGATGGAGCGGTGGACATGGCTGAGTTTCGCGCGCGACGTCAGGAGGGGCAGAATCTGCTCGTCCTCGGCGCCGTCGGAGACCAGGATGATCTCGTCGGGGTGGACGGTGCGCAGAACCTCCTCCAATTCCGCGGTGAGTTTGCGGTCTGCCTGAAGCCCCAGCTTGGGATGTCCGGTCACGGTCGCCACTTCGACCTGCTCCGCCCGCACGCCCGCCTTGAGTTCGTCGTCGTAGAGTTTGACGGCGGCGAGCAGGGCGTTTGTATCGGAATCCTCCGGGTCGGCGAGGCCGAGCGCCATGGCGGCCTCGAGGTTGCGGCGGCGGCCGATGACGGGGGTGGCAACGCCGCCCTTGGCACCGATGTCGTCGTCGCGGTCCACGCAGAGGATGAGCGTCTTCATCTGGCAGGGGGATGAGGCCATGAACCGATGATAAGGATGTGGAGCGCTCGCTTGACGGATGCCAGTGGGCCCATCCGCCGATTTCGCAGATTGCACCGACCGCCCACTTTGATCTTCACACGTGGAAGTCGCGGAAGAGCGTGGAAACCGTTCCGCGCGCTCCGCGTGCGGGTCGGCGGAATCGGCGCAATCGGCGGATGGTCCGGAGCGAAGGGGAGTGCTCGGGGCCGGAACCGCTATGCCTGCGGGCCCGGTCGCGCCGTCGTGGCTCTGGGACGGTCCAAGCAGGCAAAGACGGGCAAGGGCAAGGCGCCCGAGGTGACAACCGGCATGAAGCTGCGCTGCAAAGGCTGGCGCCAAGAGGCCATCCTGCGCATGTTGGAGAACAACCTGCACAACGCCGAGGAGCCGGACAAACTCATCGTGTACGGCGGCACCGGCAAGGCGGCGCGCAACCCGAAGGCGCTCGCCGCCATCACCGCGGCGCTCACGAAACTGGGTGACGACGAGACGCTCCTCATCCAGTCGGGCAAGCCAGTGGCCATCTTCCCCACATGGCCGCAGGCCCCCCGCGTCCTCATCGCCAACAGCCATCTCGTGCCGCACTGGTCGAACTGGACCGAGTTCAACAAGCTGGAGGCGGCCGGGCTCACCATGTATGGCCAGATGACGGCCGGCTCCTGGTGCTACATCGGAACGCAGGGCATCATCCAGGGAACCTACGAGACCTTCGCTGCGGCGGCCCGCACCCATTTCGGTCCCAACGCGACGCTCGCCGGCCGCATCGTCTTGACGGGCGGCTGCGGCGGCATGGGCGGTGCGCAGCCCTGGGCCGTGACCCGCAACGGCGGCGCCTGCCTCATCATCGAAGTGGACGCGGCGCGCGCCAAACGCCGGCTCGACTCCGGCTTCCTCGACCGCATCGCACCCTCGCTCGACGAGGGGCGCAAACTGGTCGAGCAGGCAGCGAAATCGAAACTCCCGCTCTCGGTCGCGGTCATCGCCAACGCGGCGGAGGCGTTCCCGGCCCTTCTTAAGGCGGGCTTCAAGCCGGACCTGGTGACCGACCAGACCAGCGCCCACGACCCGCTCAACGGCTACGTTCCCGCCGGGATGACCCTTGCCAAAGCGGCTGCCCTTCGCACCAGCGACCCGGCGGCCTACACGAAGGCGTCCCAGGTCAGCATGGCGCGCCACGTCGAGGCGATGGTCGGCTTCAAGGCGAAAGGCGCCCACGTCTTCGACTACGGCAACAATCTGCGCGAGGGTGCCGTCGCCGGTGGCCTGGAGCGCGAGGAGGCGTACAGCTTCCCCGGCTTCGTCGTCGCCTACATTCGCCCGCTCTTCTGCGAAGGGCGCGGACCGTTCCGCTGGATTTCGCTGCGGGGTGACGTTGAGGACATCCGCAAGACTGGAGTGCTCGTCAAGAAAATGTTCCCCAGCAACCCGGCGCTCTCCACCTGGATTGACCTCGCCGACGCCGGCCTCCCCGTCGAGGGGCTTCCGGCGCGCGTCTGCTGGCTCGGAATGGGCGAGCGTGACCGCTTCGCTCTCGCCATGAACGAGATGGTGCGCAAGGGTGAGATTGGCCCCATCGCGGTGACGCGCGATCATCTCGACGCCGGCTCCGTTGCTTCGCCCTACCGCGAGACCGAGGGGATGCGCGACGGCTCGGACGCCATCGCCGACTGGCCCATTCTCAACGCCATGCTCAACATTGCGGCGGGCGCCGACTCGGTGCACCTGCACAACGGCGGCGGTGTTGGCATCGGCTACTCCACGCACGCCGGAATGGTGGTCGTCCTCGACGGCTCCGAGCTTGCGAAGCAGAAAGCAGAACGGGTCTTCCGCGCCGACCCCGGCATGGGCATCGTGCGGCACGTCGATGCCGGCTACTCCCGCGCCAAGGAGACGGCCAAACGCGAAGGTGTGCAGACTCCGCTGGTGTAGCCGTGCCGACTCGGCGCGTGCGTCCGACGGCTCGCATTCGTCGCCACCGTCGCGGCGATGTCGGCTGGCTGCTGGAACGCCACGCGGTCGTCTATCCTGCCGAGTTCGGCTACACGCCGGAGTTCGAGACCTACGTCGCCAAGAGCCTCATCCCGTTCCTGGAGCGCGACGACCGCGTCCGCGAGGCGCTGTGGATTGCCGAACTGGACGGCAAACGGGTCGGCTCCATCGCCATCCACATCGACCCCGAGCGGCCGGGGTGGGCAAAGCTGCGCTGGGTTCTGCTGGAGCGCGAAGCGCGTGGCTTTGGGCTTGGCCAACGGCTCATGGCAACCGCCCTGCGCTTCGCCCGCAAACAGAGCTACCGCGGCGTTCACTTGCTCACAGTCGACGACCTCGCCGCTGCACGCCACCTCTACGACATCAACGGCTTCGTGCGCACCTGGGTGGACCCCGAACCTTGCCCCTGGGCGCCGTGGGGGCACGAGGAGACCTGGGAGTTGCGGTTCAAAGTTCGCTCCAGTCCGCGACGCCGGCCTGTTTGAGGATGGCCGCAACGGTTCTAGTCTTGAGTTTGGTGTGTCGAGGAACCGTCAGTTGAACGTCGTCACGCTCAAGGACCGTGTGACGCGTGCCTCCCACCACCATCCAACCGCGCGACAGCAGGAAACGAACGAGTCGGTCGTGCGAGAGGTCACGCGGCAGCTTCGGCATCCACATCCACCGTCTGGACGACGGCGTGGCGTCCGCGCGCCTCGGCGCGGCGGACCGACAGGATGGATGCGATGGCGTCCTGGATGTTGGCGAGCGCCTCCTCGCGGGTCTCGCCCTCCGAAATGGCACCTGGGACTTCGATGCACTGGACGGTAAACCCACCCTCCGGGGCGGGGTCGAGCGTCACCGTGAACCGCATCGCATTCGGCATGGCTTGGGTCTCCTTGTAGGCTTTGTGGGTCAAGGGCGGAGCAAGGAAAATCAGGCCGGACAGGCCAACGCCTGTGCGAGTCGGCCGTTCAGGCTTAAACCGAGACGCCGGCTGCCCGAATCGTGCCCCGCACCATCAAGCTGGATGGCTCCTCGCTCACCCTCGCCCAGGTCGAGGCGGTCGCGCGGCGCGGCGCCTTGGTCGCCGTGGATGCCCCCGCCTGGCCCGCCGTTGAGGCGAGCCGCCGCGTCGTCGAGAAGCTGGTCGAGAAGGGCGAGGTAGCGTATGGCATCACGACCGGCTTCGGCGAGTTTGCCCATGTGCGCATCAGCACATACCAGGTGCGGGAGCTGCAGCGCAACCTGCTGATGAGCCACGCCGTCGGCGTCGGCAACCCGCTGGCCCGCGACGTCGTGCGCGCCATGCTGCTCATTCGCATCAACACTCTCCTCAAAGGCTGCTCTGGGGTGCGGCGGCAACTCATCGAGTTCCTCGTGGCCCTGCTCAACAAGAACCTCGTCCCGGTCGTCCCATCGCGCGGTTCGGTGGGCGCCTCGGGTGACCTCTGCCCGCTCGCCCACATGGCGCTCCCCGTCATTGGGCTTGGCGAACTGGATGTGGAAGGCCGTCGCATCCCCGCTGCCGAGGCGCTCGCCAGTGCCGGACTGGAGCCCTTGGTCCTCGAAGCCAAGGAGGGATTGGCGCTCATCAACGGCACCCAGATGATGTCCGCCATCGGCTGCCTCGCCACCGTCGACGCACAGGGGCTTCTTGCCGATGCGCAGATTGCGGCGGGCATGAGCCTGGAGGCGCTCATGGGCTCCGTCGCCCCGCTCGACGCCCGCGTGCACAAGGTGCGCCCGCATGTCGGGCAGGGCGTCGTCGCCGCCAACCTGCGCCGCCTCACCGCCGACTCCGGCATTGTCCACTCCCACGAGGGCTGCGAACGGGTGCAAGACGCCTACTCGCTGCGCTGCGCCCCGCAGGTGCTGGGGGCGTGCCGCGACGTCATCGAGAACGCCGCGAGCGTCCTCGTCATCGAGATCAACGCCGCGACCGACAACCCGCTCGTCTTCGGCGACGGCACCATCGTCAGCCAGGGCAACTTCCACGGCGAGCCGCTCGCCTTCCAACTTGATTTCCTTGCCATCGCGCTTGCCGAAGTGGCCAGCATCAGCGAGCGCCGCATCGAGCGGCTCGTCAACCCCAACCTCTCGGAGGGGCTCAAGCCGTTCCTGGTTGAGTCGGGCGGCCTCAACTCCGGCTTCATGATTGCACAGTACGTCGCCGCGGCGCTCGTCTCGGAGAACAAAGTGCAGTGCCATCCCGCGAGCGTGGACTCCATTCCGACCTCGGCGAACCAGGAGGACCATGTCAGCATGGGCTCCATCTCCGCGCTCAAGCTCGGCCGCGTCCTGGAAAACGCCCGCAACGTCGTCGCCATCGAGGCGCTCTGCGCCGCGCAGGCGCTCGACTTCAAAGCGCCCCTTCAGGCAGGTGCCGGCTCCCGGGCGGCGCACCATCGCATCCGCGCCACCATCCCGACTCTCGACCGCGACCGCATCCTCAGCACCGACGTCAAAGCGATGACGAATCTCGTCGCAGCGGGCGATCTGCGCGCCGCCGTGGCCGATGCCGGCGTCCGTCTCTCCTGATGCCCCGGCCACAGCGCTCATGAACCCGCCCTTGGGTCACCTCGGCCATGGCGCTCGCTGATTCGCACGTCAAAGCCCTGCTGAAGGATGGAACCACGCGCGCCGGCAACCCGCCCAGCGGCGCCGAGTGGCGCGTCAGCCCAGAAGCGGTCGCCGCCGCCAAGACGCTGGCGGAAGAGTACCTGCGCGCGCTTGGCGCCGCGTCGGCCGCCGCGGCGGCTTCGGGCAAACGCAGCACGCTCAAAGCGGAGGATGTGCGCGCCCCGGCTTCGGCACCTTCGGCCCTGCCAACTTAGTCGCAGATTGCGCAGATTTCACCGATTGCGACGAGGGAGAATCTGAGCCATCTGCGAAATCTGCGACCCCGGGCATCGGAGGAGTGTGCCGCAGAACTAAGGTCGTGGCGTCCGGACACTCCGGATGACTCGCGACAGCAGATAGAGACCAACGAGGCCAACAGCGAGGCCTGGCAGTCGAAGCGCTGCGAATTCCGGTCGAGTGAAGCCAATCACGAAGGCGGCCAGACCAACGCCCGCAAGAAGCCCCGCTGCCATGTATCGCACAAACCCACCGTCCTGTTTGAAGCCAGCCGTAGTTTTCTGTGTCGCTCGGCCCACGAACAGCGCTCCAATCAAGATGAGCAAGCCTGGCAAGAAAGGGTTCAACCTCGGAAGAATGCCTACGAGCATAGCAGCACCGATGACGGGCAAGCCAATTGCGAGCACGAGCACCCAAGCCGAGGATTCACGCGTCGATTTCTGCATTTGCACTCACAACTGCGGCGGGACGAGTTTCCCATTCAGGATGACTGCTTTCGCCGTGTTGCGGCCAAGCTCGGCCACCCAGTTCTGCGGTAGGTCCACGTCGTGGATGACGAGGTTGGCAATCTTTCCCACCTCGATGGAGCCGACTTGGCCTTCCACGCCGAGCGCACAGGCGGCGTTCCAGGTGACCGACGTGAGCGCCTGATTCGGGGTGAGCCCCATCGCGTAGCAGGACATCTGCGCCGCGAACTGCAGGTCCACGACCGGGTTGTTCGGGTTGTGGTCGGTGGCGACGGCGACCGGGACGAGCGCCTCCATCAGACCCGCGGCGGGGGCCCATTCGGGTTTCATCAAGGTGATGGGGACGGTGGGCAGAAGCGTCGCGATGGTGCCGGCGTCCGCCATCGCCTGGATGCCGGAATCGCTGATGCGCAGCAGGTGGTCGGCGCTGACGCAGCCCACCTTGGCGGCGAGTTCGGCACCCTTCGTGTTGACAATCTCATCGGCGTGCAAGCGCAGTTCGAAGCCGCGTTTCTTCGCCGCCATCAAGATGCGCTCACCCTGCTCCAGCGTGAAGACGCCCTCCTCGACGAAGACGTCGCAGAAACGGGCAATCTCCTGCGCTTCGACGGCGGGCAGCATCTCGTCCACGACGAGGTCGACGTAGGCGTCGGTGCGCCCCTTGAACTCGTCCGGGACGGCGTGGGCGCCCAGGAACGTGCTGACGATGGGGAGGCCGGTGCGCTTGCTGAGCTTCGGGTTGACCTCGAGCATGCGCAGCTCGTCTTTCGTGGTGAGGCCATAGCCGGACTTCGATTCGAGGGTGGTGGTGCCGCAGGCGAGCATCCGTCGGGCGCGCACAGCCGCTTGCTCCTCCAGCTCGTTCGTTGTTGCCTCGCGGGTGGCACGCACGGTGTTCATGATGCCGCCGCCGGCGGCGAGAATCTCCAGGTAGGATTTACCCTGGAGTTTCTGTTTCAGCTCCTTGGATCGGTCCCCCGCATACACGATGTGGCTGTGCGAATCCACGTAGCCCGGCGTCACCAGTTTGCGTCGCGCCTCGATGACGCGGGCCGCCTTGCCTTTCCAGTCCGAGTCCGGGCCGACGAAGGTGATGCGGCCGTTCTTCATGGCGATGCTCCAGCCTGCCTCCAGGCCGGCGTCATCCGCTTCATGCTTGTCGCGCGGTTTCTGGGGCCCCTCCATCGTCGCCACCGTGCAGGACTTCACCAGCAGGTCGGCATCCAATCCGTTGCTCACGACGCGCTCAAATCGCCCTTCTGGATAAGCCCAACGTGGCGTTCCAGCCCAGTCCGGCGACCTATCCCGCTCTGCGCAAGTCCCCCTCCGACCCGCGCCTCCTGGAACTCCAATCGAGTGGAGCGAAGGCCGATGTTCTGCTGTGCGGCCTGCCGTTCGACGGTGCCGTCCTTGGGCGCAAAGGAGCCGCCGGTGGTCCAACCGCCATCCGGGAGGCGTTCCGATTCCTTGCCACGCACGACCCGGAACGCGGCATCGACCTCGCTAGCCTGCGCTGGCACGACCTTGGCGATGTTGCCGGCCTCGACGCAAACGACACCCTTGCCACGCACGAAACGGTTCGCGCGAATTTGAAGGGCGTCTTCGCGAAGGAAAAGCCGCTCGTCGTTCTGGGCGGTGACAACAGCCAGAGCTTCCCCGTCGTCCAAGCGCTCGCACAGTCGCGCAAACTCAAGAAGGGCAAACTCGGCCTCGTCGTCCTCGATGCCCACTACGATGTTCGCACCTACGAGGGGCAGCCATCGAGCGGAACGCCGTACGGTCGCATCCTCACCGAACTTGCGGGCCAACCGGTCCTCGCCGTCAACGTCGCAGAGGTGGGCATCCGGCCCTTCGCCAACACCAAGCAGTTGGCCGAGCGCGCGGCCATTCTCGGGCTCAAGCCTGTCACGATGGCGGAGGTGCGCGCCAAAGGGGCCGCCGCGTCGGCGAAGGCGGCACTTGCGCGAGCGCGCAAAGGCACCGACCGGCTCTGGCTGAGCGTGGACCTCGACGTCCTCGACCAATCCATCGCCCCCGGCGTGAGCGCCCCCGGCATCGGCGGCATGACCCTCCCGGAGGCCGCCGAGTTCGTCCACCGCATCGCCGCCGACCCGCGCTGCGCGGGAATGGACCTCGTCGAGTGCGCGCCCAATCTCGATGCAACGGGCAACACGGCGCGCACGGCGGCTTACCTCGTTGCCGTCTTCATGGGTGGCGTTGCATCGCGCGCCTAGCCTGACTCAGATTCTGCAGAGTTCACAGAAGCGATGTCTCTGAGTCATCTGAGAAATCTGAGTCAGACGTCCAACTATTTTCCGCGCAGCCAGAACCGCATTCCGAAATCGATGAGCGCATCGGGCAGCAGCCGCTTCGACAGGTTGCCGAGCTTCGCCTGAGCGGGAGCAAAATAGTGGAAGCGCGGCGATTGGGCGAGGCAGGCGTGCACGATGCGGCGCGCGATGACGCGCGGGTGCGCGCCGCCGCCCAGCATCCGCATCTCCCCCCAGCGCCGGTAGTAGGGCGCGTACGGTCCCTCCAGGTTCGCTCCGGCGGTGGTTGCCTCCTTGAGGCTGTGCGTCCCGAAGTTGGTCTTGATGACGCCCGGCTCGATGAGCGCGGCGCGCAGGCCGAGGGGACGAATCTCATTGTTGAGTGCCTGCGTCAAGGCGCGCAGAGCGAACTTCGTCGAGCAGTATGCGCCAAGAAGCGGGACGGAGACGTGGCCGGCGATGCTGGCGACGTTGACGATGCGGCCGGTGCCTTGCTTGCGCATCGTCGGCAGGACGAGGCGCGCCAGTTCGTGCGGGCCGAAGAGGTTCGTCTCGTACATGCGCCGCATCGCGTCGCCGGGGGTCTCTTCGACGGCAAGCATCGCACCGTAGCCGGCGTTGTTGACGAGGGCGTCGATGCGGCCGTGGCGAGCGAGGACCTCCGCGACCGCGGCCTTCCGCGAGGCGTCGTCGGTGACGTCGAGCGCGAGGCACTCCACTTCGCCGGGGGCTGCCAAGTCGGCGATGGCGTCCATCTTGCGCGCCGTGGCGATGACGAGGGCGCCCGCGCTGCGCAGATGCGCAACCGCCTCGCGGCCGATGCCGCTGGAGGTTCCGGTGACGAGGACGACGGGCTTGCTTGCGGCCACGACGCGCGATGGCTACGCGGGCTCTTGGGCTTGTGCCTTCGGGGGCAACGGCGCAAGGTCCGCTTGCCCGATGCGCACTGCGTCGAAAATGGCCCAGCCAAAGCCAATGGCGCCGGGGACGAGGAGGGGCCAGCTTCCGAACACGACCAGCACCATCTGCAACCAACCGTGGCGCAGCAGGCGGCTGTGCGGGTTGCGCCAGCCGACCCAGAGGGCGCCAAGCCCCGGCAGGGGCAGGACGTTGAGGAGACTCCAGGTGATGCGACCGGCCGGCGTGAGTTGGAGCCGGAGGGTTCGCATCGGATGGCCATTCGAGGGCCCGAGAAAAGGTTGGGGGGAAAGGGGAAGGAGCACAGTTCGCGAAGCTACTTCGGTGACTTCTGGTAGATGAGTACGCCCCAGACGATGCTCCAGATGAAGCCGATGATGCCGATGGTCAGCACGAACTGCAGGATGCCGATGATGATGTCGCGCACGAGGTTGCTGCCATCGCGCACGCCGGCGACGATGGTGCCGACGCCAGGGATGATGTTCAGCAGGAGGCAGACGAGCCCGAAGGGTTTGGCGCCGGCGTTCGGTACGTAGTTGGTGAGGGCCATAATGACCAGGCCTGGACGCTAACTGTGACGCATAAACGTTCGGAGTGGGCAAAGCCCCGCCCCGGAGTGAGGGCGGGCAACCCTCTTATGGAGCGCCCAAGTCGCGCGCCTGAGGCGCCGTTGTGAACCTGTACGAGTACCAGGGCCGTGAGCTCTACGAGTCCTTCCACATCCCTTGCGCGAAGGGCTTCGTCGTCGAATCGATGACCGAGCTCGAGGCGAAGATTGGCCAGGCGGCCTACCCCGTCGTCGTCAAGGCGCAGGTTCTCGTCGGCGGCCGCGGCAAGGCGGGCGGCGTCAAGTTCGCCGAGAACGCGGCCGAACTGCGCACGGTCACCAAGAGCATCCTCGGCCTCGACATCAAGGGCCACATCACGAAGAAGGTCATGGTGGCGCAGAAGCTCGACTTTGCGAAGGAGTTCTACCTTTCCTTCCTCGTCGACCGCGCCACGCGCCGCTTCATGATGATCTTCAGCGCTGACGGCGGCGTCGAGATCGAGTCGGTGCCCGAGGAGCGCATCCACAAGGTCACCATCGATCCGATGACCGGCTTCCAGCCCTTCCACGCCCGCGCCGTTCTCCTCAAGTCGGGGCTCGACGCCGACATCCAGAAGCAGCTCACCGCCATCATGGCCAAGCTCTACACCATGTTCGTCAAAGTGGATGCCGAGCTGTGCGAGGTCAACCCGCTCGCGGTCCTGCGCGACGGCAAGGTCGTCGCCGGCGACGCCAAAGTGGTCCTCAACGACTCCGCCCTCTTCCGCCACAAGGAGTTCCAGCAGCGCGACGAGACGATGACCGAGCTCGAGCAGGATGCCAAGAACGCAGGCGTCGCCCTTGTCCAGCTCGACGGCAACATCGGCGTCATGGCCAACGGCGCCGGCCTCACCATGGGCACGCTCGACGCGCTGACGCAGTTCGGCGGCAAGGCGGGCGTCTTCCTCGACCTCAGCGGCACCGACAACCCGGAGAAGGTGGCGCAGGCGGTGCGCTTCATGAAGAAGGCGAAGCCCGCCGTCATGTTCCTCAACCTGTTTGGCGGCATCACGAAATGCGACACCGTCGCCAAGGGGCTCGTCGAGGTCCTCAAAAAGGAGGGCGTCGAGTTCCCCATCATCACCCGCATCAAGGGCACGAACGCCAAGGAGGCCAACGAGATCCTCCACTCGTTCGGACTGGAGACCGCCAACACGCTCCAGGACGCGAGCAAAAAGGCCGCCGAGATGGCGAAGAACCCCTCCGCGTACAAGGTCATCAAAGCAGGAGGTGCGGCGTAATGGTCGTCGTCCTCACGCCTGATTCCCGCATCGTCGTCCAGGGCGCCACCGGCGCGCAGGGCACGTTCCACATCGGTCAGATGAAGCAGTTCGGCACCACCGTCGTCGCCGGCGTCACCCCCGGCAAGGGCGGCGAGAAAGTGCATGATGTTCCCGTCTTCGACACCGTCGCCGAGGCGGTCCAGGTCGCCAAGGCCAACACCTCGCTCATCTTCGTCCCGGCGCCGTTTGCCAAGGACGCCGTCATCGAGGCGGTCGACGCCGGCTGCAAAGTGGTCATTGTCATCACCGAGCACATCCCGGTGCACGACTCCGCCGTCTTCGTCAACTACGCAAAGGCGAAGGGCGTCACCCTCATCGGCCCCAACTGCCCGGGCGCCTGCAGCCCTGGCCCGAAGTCGAAGGTGGGCATCCTGCCCGGCGTCATCTTCAAGCCCGGCCCGGTCGCCGTCGCCTCGAAGTCCGGCACCCTCACCTACGAGATTGTCAGCGCGCTTTCTGAGGCCGGCATCGGCCAGAGCAGCGTTCTCGGTCTCGGCGGCGACCCCATCCCGGGCACCACCCTGCTCGACGCCGTGAAGCTCTTCGAGAACGACGCCGACACCAAAGCCATCGTGCTCGTCGGCGAGATTGGCGGCGGCCACGAAGAGGAGGCGGCCGAGTACATCCAGAAGACCGGCCTCGCCAAGCGCAAGCCAGTCTACGCTTACGTCGCCGGCCAGACCGCACCAGAAGGCAAGAAAATGGGCCATGCCGGTGCATTGGTCGAGAAGGGCAAGGGCACCGCCGCCAGCAAGCTCGCCGCGTTCAAGGCGGCTGGCGTGAAGGTCGCGGTGTTCCCGACCGACATCGCGGGCTTCGTCAAGGCTGACCTCAAGCTCTGAACTGGACAGGTCCACGCCAGAGCGGAGAAACTTGATGACGGCGGCGCCGTCGCGCGAAGCGTGACGCGGTTGGCCGACCTCCCCGCGCGCCAGCCAGGTTTGGTGCTGCTCCTGGTCGGCGGCCTGCTCATCGCAAGCGGCCTCGGCATCACCCGGCTCGAGACGAATGTGGATTTCGTCGACACGGTCCCGCCTGGGCCCGAGGTGGAAGCCTACCGCGCCCTTCTCGCCGAGCTGGACGGCACACGCTTCGTTGCCCTCTATCAGCCCGCACTTCGGGGTGTGGATTTGCGTTCGGACGCTGGCTTCGATGCCCTCGTTCAGGAGCAGGAAAGTCTCACCGCCGCCATCGAGCAGGTGCCGGGCGTCGGCTCCAGTCTGAGCGTCTACGAGGCGATGCGAGCGGGACACTACATGTTCCAGAAACTCGTGACGCTTGGGAACCCCGAACCCGCAAGCTACTCGGTGCCCTCCGACCCGGTCACCTACGGCCAGGTGCGCGACGAAGTGCGCGGCGATTCGGGCCGCGAAGTGCTCGCGGAGGGCGGACGAAGCGCCATTGCGCTCTTCTTCCTCACAACCCAAGACAACCGCGCCACCCGCGACACCGCCGCCGAGGTCGCCCGTGCCGCCCAGGCGTGGCAGCTCCAGACCCAGGATGGCTTGCTGGATGGGACGAAACGTGTGACAGGGCCGCCCGAGCCTTCCGGCCTTGCCACCATCAGCCAAGTCGCCGACGAGCGCACCGCCTCCGACCTTGCGACCTGGAGCCTCGTCGCGGTGGCCGCGACCGCTCTCGCACTGTTGCTCGTGGTGCGCCGCATCGGCGACATCGTTGCTGCCGCCGTCGGCCTGCTTGCCGCCACCGCCGCCGCGTTCGGTGCGGTCGGCTGGCTCGGCATTCCGGTCTCGTTCCTCACAATCTTCCTTGCCCCGCTCGTCACCGGCATCGGCATGGACTACGCGCTGCACATCCTGCACCGCAACCGGCAACTGCGCGAGGCGGGCAACGCGGCGAGCGTCGCCCTTTCGCAGGCTCTGCGCGAGGTGGGTCCCCCCGTTGCCCTGAGCGCACTCGTCGCGGCGCTCGGCCTCCTCGTCTTGCTGGGCGTCTCCGCTCCGCTCTTCGCGCAAGTGGGACTTCTCGGCGCACTCGGCATCGGCTTCGGTCTCGTCGCGAGCCTCACCGTTGCTCCTGCCCTGCGTGCCGTCCTACCTGAGCGCCCGCCGCGCTCTCGGCCCGACCGCATCGGCGCCTGGGTTGCGCGGACCGCCTCGCAACTGGGCCGCCCCCGCGTTGCCATCCTGCTTCTCATCGCCCTCGTCGTGGTGGGAGCGGTCGGGACGCTGCGGGTGGAATCAGAGGCGGGCCGCAGCAGCGACCAGTTCCCGCAGGACGACCCCAACGTGGTGCTGCAGCGCCGCGTCGAAGCGGAGTACGGCGCCTTCGAGCGCGGCTACCTCGTCGTCGAGGGCGACATCGCCCAGCCCGACGCCCTGCGCGCCCTCGAAGCGGCGACCCAGCGCACGGCCAATCGCACCAGCATCCGCTCCGCGTCAAGCATTGTGGACATCCTGCGCGCCGACGCCGCAACCGACCAGGGGTTCGCCGACGTCGCGGTCGCAGGCGCAACTGCGAACCTTCCCGGCGGCATCGTCATCCCCGGCGCAGTGAGCAAGGCGGGAATCGTACCGAGCCAAGACTTGCCCGACACTACCGAGGAAGCGCGCGCGGCGCTGGACGCCCTGTTCGAGGACCCGCTCTGGCGCAACCTCGCCCCGTTCACCATCTCGCGCGACTACCGGCTCGCCGTCGTCGCGGCGCAGGCCGACCCGTGGGACAATGCGGAGGAACTTGCCCAGCTCGCCAATGGCCTGCGCGACGAAGCGGCCCTGCTTGCTGCCGACCTCGGCGACGGCTACCGCGTCCATGCGGCTGGAGCCCCGCTCAACCGCGACGCCGTCGCCACCACCATCGTGCGCGACGTCCAACTCGCAATCTTCGGCGTCGCCGCGGTTGTCGGCCTCGGCTTGCTCGTCGCGTGGGCACGGCGCGGCTGGCACGGCATCCTCGCCGCCCTCGTCGGAATCGCCATCGTCCTGCTCGGCGCGCTCCTGCTTCTCGCCAGCATCCCCGCCCTCGACGCCCTCTACCAGCAGGCCGCCGATGGAGGCGCCCCCGCCAACGTCGCGCGGCTGTCGCAACTGTTCTTGCTGGCCTTCGCGGTCACCGTCGCCGTCGGCGTGGACGGGCACATCCAGGTCGTGGAGGCGGCATGGGCCAAGCGTGCCGCAGGCCTCGACCGAATGGAGGCGCGCGACGCTGCCTACCGCACGGTGGGACGCGCCGTGACAGGCACTGCGCTTACCACGATCGCCGCGTTCCTCCCCCTGGCCGGCCTCTACTTCCTGCAGACCAAGAATCTCGCCATCTTGACTGCGGCGGGAGCGCTCTACGTCTGGGTTCTGACCCTGGTGGCAACGCCCCTGGTGGCGGGTCGCATCGGCCGCCGCGCTCTTGCGCGAATGCGCGCGCGGCTGCCGGTCGAACAGTTGTGAAACTACCACCCGGCTTCTTCATATAGGAGGGGTGAGTGGGAAGAAATCGTGGGGGGCCGCAGGGTCTCCCCAAGTAGGTAATAGAAATGTACAACGACAGGCCCCCCCGCCAAGACTTCGATGTTGTTTGCGGCGAGTGCGGCAAACAGACGACCGTCCCCTTCAAGCCCTCCGGCACCCGCCCCGTGCTGTGCCGCGACTGCTTCGCAAAGAACCGCCCCGCAGGCCCCCGCTCGTTCGGCGACCGCCCCCCCCGCTCCGGCGGCTTCGGCGGCGCCGGCGGCGCTGACCGCCCGATGTTCGACACGACCTGCACCCGCTGTGGCCAAGCCACCCAGGTGCCGTTCAAGCCGACCGCCGGCCGCGACGTGTTCTGCCGCGACTGCTTCCGCTCCGCGAACCCTCGCTAATCGCTCGGGTTCGCGAATCGGAGCAAAGCCGGCCGCGCTGATGCGCGTCCGGCCTTCTGCCGCCCGTCGCCTGATGGCGACGGGTTGCTTCCTCTTCCTTTCCCTCTCCCCTTTTGTTGTTGCTCCTCATCGCAACGAGCGTGAGCCTTTCCGTTCGCGCCGGCCGCGTCTCTGATCTTGACGCGCTGGTGCGCTCCACCCTTGGCAACGCCCTCGACTCGGAGGGCCTCCACCTCGACGCTACCGTGGTGCGGCGCGGCGTGAAGGCCATCCTCGACGACCCCGCCAAGGGGCGTTTGTTCGTGGCCGAAGCGGAGGGCCAGGTCATCGGCTCCACCTACGTCACCTTTGAGTGGTCCGATTGGCACGACGCTTGGTACTGGTGGATCCAATCGGCGTACGTCGTCCCGGCCAAGCGCGGCACGGGCGTCTGGACTGCACTCTACCGCGCCATCCAAGCGGCGGCGCGCAAGGAAGGCAACGTCCGCTCCATTCGTCTCTACGTGGAGTCGAACAACGAATCGGGTTTGCGCGCCTACCGCGGGCATGGGATGAAGGAAGCGCCCTACAAGGTGTTCGAGCAAGTGCTGTGACGTTCGCATGGTCTCCAATCGCCACCGTCAAGTGGGGCTGCCGGGTCGTGCGCCGGTGCTGCGCGCCGACGGACTGGGCAAGAGCTACCAAGCCGTCCAGGCGGTGGAGAGCATCACGCTCGAGGTGCGGCCCGGCTCCATCGTCGGCCTGGTCGGCAACAACGGTGCGGGGAAGTCAACGACTCTGAAAATGCTGTGCGGGCTCATCGAGCCCAGCCGCGGCACCGCCACCGTGGCGGGACGGCCGACGCTGGAGCCGGCGACCCGGGCAATGATTGGCTACCTGCCGGAGGACACGCCGCTCTACGAGGAGCAGACCGCCATCGCCTGCCTCGCCTTCTTCGGGGGTCTCTACGGCCTGTCGCGGCGCGCGTCCAAGCAGCGTGCCGAGCATCTGCTGCGCCGGCTTCGTCTCGACGAGGGGTTCTGGCGCAAGCCAATCGGCGAGCTCTCGAAAGGCTCCGCCCGCAAGGTCGCCATCGCGCGCGCCCTGCTGCACGACCCGCCCGTCCTCATCCTCGACGAGCCCGCCTCGGGCCTCGACCCCGCAACGCGGCGCGAACTGGACCAGTTCCTGCTCGAACTGTGCCGCGAGGGCAAAGCGATTCTCCTCTCGGCGCACAACCTGCGCCAGGTCGAGGAGATGTGCGACAGCATCGTCCTTCTTCACCAAGGCCGCGTCGCCGCGCAGGGGTCGCTTGCGGCGCTGCGGCAATCGTTTGGCACGCCACGCTACCGACTCCACGCCGACCGGGCCTTCACCGGCTCGGCCGCGCACGGGCCGCTCCACGTTGGCGAAGTTTCGAGCCCTGAAGCGCTCGAGCGCGCCCTCGCCGAGGTGCGTTCGGCGGGCGGAACCCCGGTCGAAGTGGAGTCGCTGCCTCCCAGCCTGGACGACATCCTGCGCCGCGTGGCGGTGTAAGATGGGAGCGTGGCGGGTTGCGGTGCACGAGTTTCAACGCAGCACCGCGTTCCTCGATCGCAAGACCGTTCCCCTCCTCGTCTTCGTCCTTGTCGGCATCGCCTTGGCCGGCCCGCTTGCCGCCTCGCGTCTCGACGCCCAAGCCGGGCTCTACCCTGTGGGCGTCGCGGCAGGTTCCCCGTTTGCGCAAGCGGTCGCTTCTGATTCCCGGTTTGAGGTGTTGGAGTCCAGCCAGGCAGATCTGGGCGGCCGCATTGCGCTCTGGATTGACGACGAGCCTCACGCGGAGGCAGGCAATCGGGGGCGAGCAGCGCTGACGGCGTTGCGGCAGGCAACGCAGACGTGGCTCGATGCACAACTCGCCAAGGAGGCGGACCAAGATGCCGCATTCCCGCTCCTTGTCAACCTCCTCGCAGCGCCGCGCGCTCCGACGTTCGGGGAGCCGAGTGCGACGGCCGCGCCTGATTCCACAACCCCCACCGCCCCCGTCGCAGACCCTGTCCTGGAAGCAGCACCGCCGGAGTCCCGAACGCTCGACGTTCGCCCGCGCGACGTCAGCCCGCCCTTCCCGGTGCAGAGCTTGCTCCTGACGTTCGCGTTTCTCATCCCGATGAATCTGGTGGCGCAGATGCACGCCGCAACGCTGCTGGGCGAGCGCACCCGCCATCGCACGGTCCTGCTGCTTTCTTCGCCGCTGCGCCCGTGGCAGATTCTCGCCGGCCGCACCATCCCCTACCTTGCCCTCGGGCTGCTGTCGTGGGGCGCCGCCGCCGTCGCAGTCGGCGTAGGTTGGCAGGGCGCGGTCGCGGCGCTGCTCATCGTCGCCATCGTCCTCGCCACCAGCCTCCTGCTTGGGCTGCTCGCCCGCTCGCCACGTGAACTGACCTTCCTGCTGACCGGCGCCACCACCGCCATCAGCACCTTCCTGTTTCTTCCCGCCATCTTCACCGCGATTCCGCAGGTCGCATTCCTCAGTCCCGTTGCTGTCATCTCCGCCTCCATCGAGGGCGACCCGGTTGGATGGGGCCCGTTCCTCTACGCCACGTTGCCGCTCACCCTCGTCACGGTCGCCCTCGCACTCCTCGCGCTCGGCCTGATGCGCGACGAGACGCTGCATGGGCAGGCCAACCTCTCCGCCCGTCTCCTCGCGTCGCTGCGCCGGCTCACCGCGACCCGGGCAGCGCTCTTCGCGGCGGGCATCCTCGCCGTGCCATTTGCGTTCGCGCTGCAGCTGTTCTTGCTGTCCCTCATCATCCCGCTTGGCCTCTGGGCCGCCATCCCTGGCGTCCTGCTTGGCGCGGCGCTCGTCGAGGAGGCGCTCAAGCAGACCGCCGTGCGCGCCCACCGCACCGGGACTCGGCCACGCAGCGCGTTGTCCTCGGCCCTCCTCGTCGGCTCCGGCTTCTTCCTCGGTGAGAAGATCGCTCTTCTCATCGGGTTGGTGGGCTTCGGCCTCCTGCCCAACGGCGCCTCCCTCCTTGCGGTGCTTGGCGGCGGCTCCGGGCTGCTGCTGATTGCGCCGCTCGTCCTGCACATCGCGGCCGCTTGGGTCGGCGCCCTCGGCGTTGGCCGCGGCCGGGTCTGGAGTTTGACGGCGCTCACCGCCGCTTGGGCATTGCACTGTGCCTACAACCTGGCCATCCTGGCGGGAGCCCTCGCATGACACTCCGCCCCAAGCCGCGCCGCATGACGGGCATCCTCGCCCTCGCCCGCAAAGAGCTCGCGGACATCGGGCGCGAGAAGACCATCACGGTCGCTCTCGTCGTGCAGCTGTTCATCGCCGGGTTCAGCGCCTTCCTCGCCGTCGGCCTCACCGGCCTCTACGACCCCTCTGCCTCCAACGCCCGCACCAGCGCCGACGTGGCCTACGTGGGTCCAGGTGGCTTCGACCTCGTCCTGGTTGGCGAGCGCAACCTTGACGTCGAAAAGTTGGGGGCAGAGGCGGCAGTGGAAGCGTTCCAAGAGGGGCGCATCGACGCGGTGGTGCAGGAGACGCAGGAGGCGAACGGGACGCGCCGCATCAGTCTCCTGGTTGAAGAGGGCGGCATCCCGGCGACGCTCCTCATCACGCAGATGAAAGGGCTCCTGGAACGTTACGAGGAGACCCTTCGGACGGAGCGACAGGGCCGGCTTGAGCAGGAGATCCTCAAGGTGGAGCCGCCCAGCCGCGCCGCCCTGCCTTACGCTTTCGTCTACGCCACCCTCGTCCCGCTTCTGCTCTTTACGCCGGTCTTCCTCTCCGGCGCCGTGGCGGGAGACTCCGTCACGCAGGAAGTTCAGACCCGTACCCTCGTCCTTCTTCGCAGCGCCCCGCTTGGCACCGTGCGCATCCTGGCCGGGAAGATGCTCATTCCGCTCCTGCTTGCCCCGTTGCAGTTCCTGCTCTGGGTCGGGCTGCTCGCTCTGAACAAGTTGCCCGTGCAGAACCTGGCAGGTCTCCTTGCCCTCAGCCTCGCCTGCACCCTCGTCCTCTCTGGAGCCGGCGTCGCTCTCGGGGCGGCGCTTGGCCGCTCCAATGCTGTGCAGGCGGCCTACGCCCTCGTTGCCATCCTCCTCGGCCTGGTGAGCCTGATGCTCCCGGTCAGCCCGCTCAATCTTGCGGCACGGCTCGCCAGCGGCTCCGCCAATCCCGAAGTGTGGCTGACCGTTGGTCTGCTTGCGCTCCTTGGGGTTGCCACCACGGCCGTCGGCATGGCGTGGGCGGCGCGGCGGTTGCGGGCCGACCAGGGATGAAGCGGGAGGAGGGCGCAAACGTTGGGCTCGCCTGAACGTGGGGTTTTCCGCATGTTCGAATCCGCATCCTATCGGGCAGTCGAGGCGGGTATGGCAAAACTCATCCGTATCTACGTCAAGCCAGCGTAGTGCGGATTCTCTTGGCATCGGTTGCATTCGCGACCGCTTTGTCGCTGAGCGGGTGTTCGGCTCAAGTCTGCGAGGGTTACAGTGCCGAGTGGACTTTGGGTGGTTCTTTCGATGCCTTGGCGGCCGCTACGAAAGAAGGCGTTGAAGCACCGGTCCATCGAAACGTCGATTCTGGGCCTTCGCCTTTTCCTGGCTCGCCCCTTGTTTCGGGATGGCGGGAGAAAGGTTCAGTCGTGTTGGACGAAATTGGGAGAGGTAATCGGGACGGCGAATTCTTGTGGTATGATGCGGACGCGGGCTCCGCACCCGTTTTTGGTGGCCGCTACTTTCCGACGACTCCTAGTTCCCAAGTGCGGGAGGCGTTCATGGCTTTCCTACAAGATGTCACAAACCTTGAGCCCAATGTACGTGAGAACCTCGCCGACCAGTTTGTTTCGAGTGCAAAGGACGGTTGGAAGTCAAGCGTGAGGATTGGGGATCGCAATTCTTACTATGATGCGGAAGGATTCGTCTATTTTAGTGCGGACAATGTCAAGGCAGATCGCATCGAGAAATGGTTTCTAGGCCTAGAGAAAAGAGGTCTTGAGGTGAGGCACACCAATTGGGTTGGCGGAGTGGACTTGACATTGGATGACGACTACGCTTTGCTGTTGTTGGAAACCGTCGAGATCCGCTTACCGAATCAGGCGGACCTTGAAGTCTCCATTCTTGATCGTTTGCAGTTCACCTGGCATCCCGACACAAGTCCATCAGGTTTCAAGCGGCATGCGGCTGACTTGTTGAGCGACTTCGGCCTCCAGGTTTCTCCGTCTACAATTCCCGACCCAAGTTCATACTGCGGAGAGGTTTTCCAAGGCTGAGGGGGCGCCGAACCCCGCGATAGCAAACCACCCCAAGAAGGGTGCATTGCCAACAACGGCAACCAACCCAACTCGCCAGCCGTCGGCTGCGCCGGCGGCTCGCTCGGCTCAAAGAGCAACCGTCGTCGCTCCCTGCGGTCGCTCTGTCGCGGGCACAAGGCCCGCTCCCCGCCTCCGGCAACCGTCGCTGCGATCCTCTGCCGGAGGATCTCCTCTCCGCCTGAAGCTCGCCAGCCGTCCGCTGCGCGGACGGCTTGCTCGGCTTCAGGAACAACCGTCGCTCGCTACGCCCGCTCCTCTGTTCCTGAAGTGGGCCTGCTCGGATTTGAACCGAAGACACGTGGTCCCGAACCACGAAGTTTACCAAACTAGCCTACAGGCCCGTTGGGTTCGCCACATGGCACCCCTATTTGGGGGCTGCGGGTGTGCTCCAGGAGCGAACGGGCTTTGCACCCGTCGGCCGGAGGCTCAATCCTGGTTCTTGGCGCGCCGCGCCACGACCGCCGCGACCGCAACGATGGCGAGGGCGGCGAAGGCGAACTCGAAGCCGGGGACGTGGACCGAACGGGCGGCCGGCTGCGGGGTGAGCTCCACACTTTTGGTTCCAGTCGGATTGGCGACCGTGATGGTGACGGGGGTTTCCAGGACCAGTTCTCCGCCCGGAATGCGCTGGGCGCCGAGGAAACGCTCCTGGAATTCCGCCACGACTTGGACCGTGTTGTTGCCGGCCTTCCAGCCCTTGAACGCGCTCGAGGCGCCCCAGCCGCCGAAGAGCTCGTTGTACTCCAGGACGATGGCGTCGGAGCCGTCGATGGGGCGCAGCAGGACGACGCGCACGCAGGGTGCGGCGAGGGCGACGCTCTCTGCGGTGCAGGGGAGTTGGCCATCGATGGTGACGACGACGAAGTCCTCGGGGGCCGACAGGACCCGCTTGGTCGGGGGGTGCAGAACGTTGCCGACGACGAAGGTGAGGTTGCTGGCTGCATCCGCGGTGCGGCCGTCGCTCGCGGTTCCGATGGCGCGGTAGTTCCCAGCGGCGGCGTCGGGGATGGTGGCGGCAAGCCGGCCCGTCGAGAGGGTCGCAATCGTCGCGTCCACCGGGTTTCCGGCGCCATCCACGATGCGCAGGTCGGCGGAGGCGATGCCGGCGTTGTCGGTGGCGAGCATTTCGACGACGACGTCGCTGCCGGTCTGCTGGGCGGGGACGGTGTCGAGGAAGACCTGCGGCGAGGCGACATCGGTGACGGGCGGGTTGATGGCCACCATGAAGAAGCTCAGCCAGGTGAAGAAGAAGAGGAAGCCGACGCCCATCCATTCGCGCCGCTTGAAGTGGGCGATGTCGGCGCCGAGGCGGGGGAAGAGCAGTTTGAGGGAGAGGCCGAAGGCGGCACAGATGGCGAGTCCGGCGAGCCAGCCGGTCGCGGGGGAGGCGAGGTAGGCGGCCCAACTCGCGGCGGCGGCAACGATGCCCCAAATGAACAGGATGACTGTGGTGCGGAACGAGACCATCTCTTTGTGGATGAACGCGGTTTCGTCGAAATCGGGCGCCGTGAACTGGTAGTCGTCCGTCGCTCCGGTCTTTTTCTCCTCGGCCACGGCGCGGCCAGGATGGGGCCCTTTAAAGAACGGTGTCGTCGGCCCCCTGTTGAAGCAGGCCATCTCCAACGTGGACGCGGCGGCCCTTGCCGCCGAATTGGCCCCCTTGCTGGTGGGCGCCCGGGTGGACCGGGTGTACCAGCCTGCCAAAGAGCAGATTCTCATCCGTCTGCGCCGCAAAGGCACCGCAAAGCTCGACCTGCTCGTCCAACCGGGTCGCTTCCTCACCCTCACCAAACGCCCGCCCAACAATCCCGACAAGCCGAGCATGCTGGCCCAAGTCCTCCGCTCGCACCTCGAAAACAGCCGGGTGAGCGGGTTCCGCCAAATCGGCTTCGACCGGCTGTTGCGGCTCGACATGGAGCGCGGCGATGGCAAGCGCAGCCTGGTCTTCGAACTGTTTGGCGACGGCAACATGCTTCTCCTCGACGGCGAAGGGACCATCCTGCTGCCGATGCGCGGCGAAGAGCATGGCGTCCGGCGGCTCAAGAAAGGCGAATCCTACAAGCCGCCTCCCGCCGGCCCCGATGCTCTGCGCATGGCGCCGGAGGTGTTCGCCGCCGCCCTCACCGCGGGCAAGCGCGACCTGGTGCGCGTTCTGGCCGGCGACCTCGGCTTCGGGCCGCTCTGGGCGGAGGAGCTCTGCCTGCGCGCCAACGTCGAGAAAAAGCGGGTCGCCGCCGAGCTGAACCCGCAAGAGCAGCAGGCGGTCCAGGATGCTGTCGCCTCGCTGCGCGGCGACCTGGCCCGCAACGACCTCGCTCCCGCTTTGGTCCATGAATTGAAAGGCTCGACGCCCGAGCTGGTGGATGCGGTTCCTTTTGTGATGCGGCGCTACCCCGCCCCCGCGTTCAGCCACGAGGAGACCGCGACCTTCCGCGAGGCGCTCGACGCCCTCTTCGTCGGCGGCCCCGAGGGCGAGGATGGGGACGAACCGGATGACCCGCGCCGCCCGCGCTTCGAGGAGGCCAAGGGCAAGATTCTGTTTCAAGTGCGCCAGATTGAGGAGGCGATTGCACGCTTCGACGCGGAGGCGGCAGTCGCGCAGGCGGACGGCGACGCGCTCTACGCGAGCTTCCAGGCCGCTTCCACCCTCCTGGCCGACCTCAACCGGGCACGTGGAAACCACAGCTGGGCCCAGGTGGAGGCGAAACTTGCCGCCGGCCGCGAAGCGGGCAATCCGCAGGCTCTGCAGGTCCCCGAATTGCGCCCGCACAACGGCACCGCCCTTCTGCAACTCACCGGCATGGATGGCGCGGTGCGGCGCGTCGAGGTGGACCTTCGCCTGTCGGTGCAGGACAATGCCACCGCGTTCTACGACATCGTCAAGAAACAGCGCAGCCGCCGCGACGGCGCCGAAGTCGCACGCAACGACACCCAGGCGAAGCTCGCGGCGCTCGAGAAGGCCGGCCTGGACGGGTTCGGTGCGGCTCCGGTGCGCGTCGAGCGGGTGAGCCGCCACTTCTGGTTCGAGTCCTACCGCTGGAGCATCACGCCAAGCGGATTCCTTGCCGTCGGCGGACGCAACGCAGGCCAGAACGACGCGGTCGTCAAGAAGTACCTGCGCGACGGCGACCGCTACGTGCACGCCGAAATCCACGGCGCGCCCAGCATCGTTGTGCGGCCCGCCGATGGCGCTCCCGTGGAGATTTCGGCTGACGACCTGCGCGCCGCCTGCCACTTCGCCGTCGTGTCAAGCCGCGCCTGGCGCCAAGCCGGCCCCGCAAGCGCTTACTGGGTCAATGCCAGCCAGGTGAGCAAGACCCCGCGCAGCGGCGAGTACGTCCCGAAGGGCGCCTGGATGGTGCATGGCAAACGCAACGTCGAGTCCGACCTGCCGATGCGCTGGTGGCTCGGCGCGGTGGAGTTCACGATGGATGGTCGGCCAATCGCCAAGGATGCCCCGCGCGCCGAGGAAGGGCCGCGCCGCGTCACCAAACTGGTCGGAGCGACGCAGGAGGCGCTTGCCCACTGGACTACTGCCATCGTCGAAGTGAGTCCCGGAACCGTGGACCCCAACGATGCGGCAGCCACCCTCGCCGAACGTTTCGGCGTCTCCATCGAGGAGGCCATCGCGGTGCTGCCCGCCGGCCCGGTAGCGCTGCGGGATGTGCCGGCGTGAAACTTTTGGGCAAGGATGTGGCGGCGGGGCTTCTCACCCTCAAGCTCGACGCTCTCGAAGATCTCTGGACGCTGCGCACGCTCATCGCGCCCGGCGACCGCGTCACCGCCGACACGGTGCGCACCGCCGACGTCGCCGGGGGCGGCGACAAGGTGCGTGAAGGCAAGGCGGAGAAGCGGCCGATGCGGCTCGGGGTGCGCGCCGACTCCGTGGAGTGGCACGACTTCGACGACCACCTCCGCGTCCTCGGACCCATCGAGGCGGGGCCACAGGACATGGGGCGGCACCACACGCTCGCCCTCAAACCGGACGGGATGGAGGTGCAGATCCAGAAGCGCGGTGCGCTGCAGGGCTGGCAGTTGCGGCTCGTCGAGGAAGCGGTCGCAGGCTCCACGGCGCCGCAGGTGCTCCTGCTCGCCATCGATGATGCCGAGGCGCAGTTTGCCATCCTCGCCCCGCGCGGCATGAAGATTCTTGGAACGCTTCCTGCCAACATCCCGGGCAAACGGCACGCTGGTGCCGCGGAGGCGAAGAGTCGGTTCTACGAGGAGACTGCACGCAGTCTCAAACTGTTCCGCGTTCCTGCCACGCTGCCGTTCATTGTGGTCGGTCCCGGCTGGTGGCGCGACGAGTTTCTTGACCAGATTCGGTCGCGCGAGCCCGCCCTGGTGGCTGGCGCCATCTCGGAAGGAACCTCGCAAGGCGGGCGCGTCGGGTTGCAGGAGGCGATTCGACGCGGCATCGCGGAACGCGTGGCGGCCGACCACCGCGTTGCGGCCGAAACGCGGCTCGTCGACGAGACGTACGAGCGCATCGCCAACGGCAAACCGGTGGCGTACGGGCCGGAAGCGGTGGGCGCCGCCATTCTTGCGGGCGCAATTGAAACGCTCCTCGTCACCGACCAACTGGTGCGCTCGGGCACCTGGGATGCGAACCTGCGCGCTGCAGAGCAGGGACGTGCCCGCATCACCCTCGTCAGCACCGGTCACGAGGCGGGTGCACGGCTCGCGGGCCTTGGCGGTGCCGCAGCTTTGCTGCGTTTTGCAGTCTAACGGTCAGGAGCGGTGCGTTGGCTCCTCGCAATCCGTAGTCCGTCGTCCCAACTGCGCCGACGAAACACAGATTTCACAGAATCTCTCCCATGGAATCGGGCTGGCCATTCGTTCGTGGACGCTCACATCCCGCTAAAATGGCACAGATGCGGGTTGCGGTTGAACCGCGGTCTCATCTGTGGAATTTTGGAGACTTGGCAATGGCGAATCGGTTCGTTTGCCCTCGTACAGCAAGAAAAATCTGCGCAATCTGTGTTTTCGGCGTCACCAACGCTGCTGGTGGCGCAGGTTGTGTCAGCCCGGGTGGCTGTGGCCCGCTTCGTGGGCGTGGCCGCCGTAGTCCAGAATCGCTTCACCGGAGAAGGCGCCGCCGGGGCTCGGGTTGGAGGCGGTGACGCGCAGCGTGTAGGTTCCGGGCAGGAGCTCGCCGCCATCCACTTCGAGCGTGTTGGTGCCGCTCTGGCCGGAGTAGGTGTTGCTGCCCGATGCGATGGAGGCGCCGCTTGCGTCGAGCAGCGTGAACTGGAAGGTCGGGATGGCCGGAGCGAGCGCCGCAGGTTGGGGCGCCACGAGGTCGTAGGTGATGGAGGCGGTGAACATCTCGATGCCCGCTTCGACCTGGACCTGAAGGTTGACCGACTGCGCGGCCGTCGTCGCCTGCGCGACCGTTCCGGAAAGCGGGACGGCGACTGCGATCGAGGCGTCGGCGGAGTTGTTGAGCCGGTCGCCATCCAAATCGGCGTCCTGGAAATTGAGCGTCTTGTCGCCGTCGAGGTCGCCCGTCGCGTTGAGGCCGGGATAGTCCGAGAGGAACGACGCTTTGGCCGCCTCCTCGCCATTGGTTGCCACGGGGGCGTTGTTGTACTCGTAGGCGAAGACGCCCACCATCACGGCCACCAGGACGACGGCGCCCACAATTCCCACAACAGTATCGGTTCCAGCCATAATTCACCCGAGTCGTTCGGCAACCACGCCGAAGGAGATGACCGTGATAGACTCGATGGTGAACGGGTTGCCGGGGTCGGTGCCGCGGGGGTCGTTGCTTGCCGTCGCCGCTTGACAGATGGCTGCCCGGTTCAGAAGGATGGGGTCGGGAGCCGGGGGCAACGTCACGTTGGTTGGATCGCTCGGGTTGGGAGCGGGAGGAACATACGACAGCGGGTCCGCCGTGGCGGGGCAGTCGCCGTACGTGCTGAGACGGACCAGGAGGCGCCACGTCCCGGTCGTGGGGCGCCGTTCGTTGGCGAGGATGCGCTCGGCGATGGCGTTCTCGTCGAGCGTGAGGTCGAAGGTCTCGGTGACGTTGTCCTGGGGGCGTGCGTTCACCGAAATGGTGCGCGACACGAGCGTGGAGGTGGGTTGGTACTCGGTAGCGGCCCCGCCCGTGGAGCCAACGGCTTCGCCGCGTGGCGTCGTGATGACGAATGGGTCGTCCACCGCATCGGTTCCGCCGGGCGGAAAGAGCTTGACCGCGAACGAGTCCGGTTCGCTGGAGGGCAGATCATCGCTCAGGTTGAAGACGAAGCGAATCTCGGTGACGCGGTCGACGGGAACGTCGAGGTCGAGCAGAACTTCGGACCGCGCCGTCGTCCGGCCGATGTAGGAGGTCTGTCCGGGGATGGGCGTCTGCTCCTCGACAAAGCTGACGCGAAACTGGTTGGGCAGCACTTCGACGTCAGGCAGGACCGCCCCCAACACGACCGCGCCGAGAAGGACCAAAATGCCAAGGGCGGCGAGGAGCGGGTCCGCGATGCGGCCCTTGGGCGGCGGGCCGACGCGCAGCACTTGAGTCGGTTTGGCCGCCGGAACGGAATGCGCGCCTCCCGTCTCGTTTCGCCCCACAACTCAATTTGACCGGGTGCGGGTTTATCTTCTTTGCCGATGCGATGGCAAAGCGGAACAGGGCGAGAACGCCGAAACGGTTCAGGCGTGCTTCTTGAGCGCCGCAACGAAGTGTTCCTTCGGGTAGGCGCCGACAATCTGGTCCACTTTCTGGCCGTTCTTGTAGACCATGATGGTGGGGATGCTCATGACGCCGTTCTGGACGCTGGTCATCTGGTTCTCGTCGGTGTTGAGCTTGCCGAAGTGGACGGTGGGCATCTCGGTCGAGAGCTGCTCGATGACGGGGCCGACGCGGCGGCAGGGGCCGCACCAGGGGGCCCAGAAGTCGACAAGGACGACGCCCTTCTGGGCGGTGAAATCCTTGAAACTGGCGTCGGTGACGGTGGCAACGGAACCGCTCATGCGGCGTTCGATTCGCTCCTCGGATTTAGCGGGTGCGGTGGGGGAGTGCGGATGGGTAGCATCCGCGCGCGAGGCAGGATTGGAAGCGTGTCGGTCGGTTCAAGACCATCCGGACAGTGCTGCGCGCCGTTGAGCATCCCGTACCTCGGCCCGGGCTGGGGCCGCAAGGCGCTTGAGGTCATGAAGAGCGACCCGCGCGTGGCGGAAGCGGTGAAAGGCGTGGACCTTCGGCTGCTCATCCGCATCCGCGAAACGCCGCCGGGGCGCTACCACTACCTCTACGCCCACTTCGACGGCACAGGGCTCGCCGACGGGCGCATGGGGCACGACGGGGACGACATCCTGGCAACGCTGCCAGAGCCCACGTTTACCATCGAAGGACCCTACGACGTGTTCGCTTCCGTCCAACGTGGCGAACTGACGGAGCGCAAAGCAATCTTGTCGGGTCGCCTCCACATCAAAGGCTCCCGTCTCCTCGCCCTGCGCTACATGGGGGCGCTGGAGACCGTCACCGAGGTCCTGGGCGAAATCCCGTGCCAGACCTAAATCGGGCTATTTTCCAATCCGAGCGTAGCGCCGTTTGAGGCGTGCCGCGACCTGGCCGGGCCGGGCGCGGCTGCTGGCCGCTTCGACCGGTTCAGGGACGGTGTGCGTGGCGTAGGCGCGCAGGTCGACAGCAAGGCGGCGCGCCGCATCTTCGGCGTCCCACGTTGCGGGGCTCTCACCGGCTGCGGCGCCGGGGGCGTTCACCATGAGGGCGGCGCGCGCCACTTCGAAACGGACGGCGTTGGCGGACTCCTCGGGCGCGTGGCGGGGTCGCAGATGGTGCGCCGCTTTGCCGGCCGCTTCCAGGTCGGCTTTGGGCACTTTGCGCCCCTTGTGGATGGCGGCGGCCATGCCGTCGAGGGCGTCGGCGAGCTGGAGGTTGGGGTCGGGGATGGCGCGGGGCATCAAGACACCGGGGCGGATACTTGGGCCGCGCGCCATTTGAGGCTGCCGACGGCGCAGCGGAGCCGCCTCGACAGGTCCACCATTCGAGTCCCTCACCGCACTCTCTATAGCCTCCTGGGCAAGAGACCAAAGGCTGCCGCGGGAGAATGTCCGTCATGGAAACGAATGCGACCCGACAGAACGAGGCGCCCTGGATTGACTTCTTCGGCACGCCCCCGGCCCTTCCGGCCAAGCCGTCCCCTGGGACGCCCGGACCGGCCCGCACCTGGGACCACCGCATCACCTACCCCACGCCCCGGCTGCTCACCAGCATCAAGGAGATGTTCTGGTTCTGGGGTGTCCACGGCCCCTGGAGCCGTTTGCGCAAGAGCACGCCAGGCCTGCATGCCCCCCTGCGCCCCCAGGCGAACCTGCGCAAGGCGCGCCCCGGCGAAGTGCGCATCACCTGGGCCGGCCACGCCAGCTTCATCGTTCAGATGGGCGGCCGCACCCTCCTGCTCGACCCCATCTGGTCCAACACGCTCCCCGGCGGCATCCGGCGCCTCGTCGAACCCGGCATCCCGTGGGAAGGGCTCCCCGCCATCGACGGGGTCCTCATCAGCCACAACCATTTCGACCACATGGACAAGCGCACTTTGCTGCGCCTGCCCAAGGACACACCGATGTTTGTCCCGCATGGCAACGCAGGCTGGTTCGAGCGCCACGGCTTCCTCGACGTCACCGAACTCGACTGGTGGCAGGACGCGGGCCTCGGCGGGCTGCGCATCGAACTGGTCCCGGCCCACCACTGGAGCCGGCGCGGCCTCTTCGACCGCAACCACTCGCTCTGGGGCGGCTGGGTCATCACCGACGCGAACGGCCGCAAAGTCTACTTCAGCGGCGACACCGCCTACGGCACTTGCTTCGAGGCGATTGGCAAACGCCACCCCAACATCGACGTCGCCCTCCTGCCGGTCGGCGCCTACGCCCCGCGCGAGCACAACGGCGGCGTCCACACCGACCCGGAGGAGGCGGTCCAGGCCTTCCGCGACCTCGGCGCCAAGGCGATGGTTCCGATGCATTGGGGCACCTTCCGTCTCAGCCCGGAGCCGGTCATGGAGCCCATCGAGTGGACCCGCCGCGCCTGGGCCGACGCCGGCCTCGACGCAAACGCTCTCTGGGAGATGCCGGTTGGAGGCTCCCGCTCGATTGCAGCACCCGCCCGCAACCACAGCGAGCACCAGCACCAACCGATCCGGCT
Organism: Thermoplasmatota archaeon; assembly: GCA_038046785.1. Lineage (GTDB taxonomy): Archaea > Thermoplasmatota > E2 > JACPAO01 > JAHFTW01 > JAHFTW01. The sequence goes on along the minus strand of JBBSVM010000001.1, from coordinate 151,608 downwards.
TCCCGTTGCGCAAACCACTCAAGTGCGTGTTCCCTTCTCGGTGGCGTGGGGCGCTTCGACGACCGGCTGAGCCATCCTCTGCCCGCATTCCGGGATCTCTGGCGGATTCTGCGTGAAGGCGGATTCTCGGGGCGCGGCCACGACCGCGCTGCCGAGGCGGCCAAGGTGCTCGTGAAGCGGGGGCCACTGCCCACCGTTGCGCCCGGCCAGGCGAGCCTGACTTGGATTGGCCACGCCACGTATCTCATCCGAACGGGCGGCCTCACCATCTTGACCGACCCGGTGCTGAGTCGGCGCATCCCGGGCCGCATCCGACGCCAGACGCCCCCGGGCATCCCGCTCGACGAACTGCCGCCCATCGACGCGGTCCTCCTGAGCCACGACCACTACGACCATCTCGACTCCTGGACGGTGCGCCGCCTTGGCCCCTCGGTGCGCTACTTCGTCCCCCTCGGAACGGCGCCTTGGTTCCGTCGCAGAGGATTGCACAATGTCACCGAACTGGATTGGTGGCAGTCGGCCGACATCAACGGCACCCGCATGACCTTCGTTCCCGCCCATCATTGGTGCCGCCGCACACTGTGGGACACCAACGACCGCCTCTGGGGCGGATGGATTGTGGAGCCCAAGGGCGGGCCGAAACTCTACTTTGCCGGCGACACCGGCTACGGCCACTGGTTCCAAGCCATCGGGCAGACCCACTCCGGCATCGACACCGCCATCCTCCCCATCGGCGCCTACGCACCGCGCTGGTTCATGAAATCGGTGCACATGGACCCCGACGAGGCCGTGAAGGCGCTCGCCGACTTGGGCGCCAAGCGACTCGCAACCATGCATTGGGGAACCTTTGTTCTCACGCAGGAGCCGCTCACGGAGCCGCTCGAACGAATCCGTTCCGCCTGGGAAGCAAGCGGCAAGCCACGCGACGACTTGCTCGACTTGGCCCTGGGCGAATCCCGCGTCGTGCCGTAGCGCATCGAGTGCAGTCGTCTTGGGCAAGCCAACCCTTTTCCGACGCTTCGAAGTCGAAGAGGTCATGACGGGTCTTCCGGGCCTCCCCATCGCAGGTGCTGCGTCCCTGCCGATGGCGGGCTCGGGGCGACCCCGGCTGCCGGAGTGGTTCAAGATTCGACCCCCGAGCGGCGAGCAGTACGGCGCCATCAAGCAGGCGCTGCGCGAGCGCGGCCTCAGCACCGTCTGCGAAGAGGCGCGCTGCCCCAACTTGAGCGAGTGCTGGTCAGGCGGCAAGTCCGGCAAGGGCACCGCGACGCTGATGGTCATGGGTGGCACCTGCACCCGCGGCTGCCGCTTCTGCTCCGTTCCCACGGGCAAGCCCGGTGCGCTCGACCCGGAGGAGCCGCGCAAGGCGAGCGAGACCATCGGCATCATGGGCGTCGGCTACGTCGTCATCACCAGCGTGGACCGCGACGACCTCGCCGACGGCGGCGCCGACCATTTTGGCAAGGTCATCGAGCGGTGCAAGCGGGACCATCCTGGACTCCTCGTCGAAGTGCTCACGCCGGATTTTCAAGGCGACGAGAAGGCGCTCGCCCGCATTCTGGACGCCAAGCCGGATGTCGTCGCCCACAACATCGAGACCGTGCGCCGCCTGACGCCTGGGGTGCGCGACCGGCGTGCTGGTTACGACCAGACTTTGCGTGTCCTGGCAGCCTACAAGCGGCTCGGCGCCAAACACACCAAGACCAGCATCATGTTGGGGCTTGGCGAATCGGTGGACGAGGTCGCCGAATGTTTGCGCGACCTGCGCGACGCCGAAGTGGACATTGTCACGTTCGGACAGTATCTGCGGCCGACACAGGAAGCGCGCCACCTCGCGGTCACCGAGTTCGTCCACCCCAACACCTTCACGGCTTACCAGAAGATGGCCGAGAGCATGGGCTTCCTCTACGTGGCCTCTGGCCCCCTCGTACGCTCGTCGTACAAGGCGGGGGAACTGTTCCTGGAGGGATTGATTCGGGGAGCGAATCCGGTGACGCCATGATTACGGACTATCTGCCCTACTTCCAGCTGGCGGCCCAGATTGGCATCGTCGTCGGCACGCTGTTCGCCGGCTACCAAATCATCGCGGCGGAGCGCAGCCGGCGCGAGCAGGTCGCCCTGCAGACTGTGACAGCGTTCAACACGCAAGAGTTCCGCATCGCGTTCGCCAAAATTTATTCCTTGCCCGTTGGCGCCACGGCGGAGCAGGTGCGCAACGCGGGCACCGACATGGAGGAGGCGGCCACCGCCGTCATGATGACCTTCGAAATGATGGGTGTCCTCGTGCACAGCCGCATGGTGCCCATGGAGACCGTGGACCAGGCCATCGGCGGCTTCCTGCGCGAGTCGTGGCGCCGCCTGGAGAAGTACGTAGCGTGGAAGCGCGGCGAGGTGCAGTCGGTGCGCTGGGGCGAATGGTACCAGTGGATGTTCGAGCACCTCGCCACCAACCCGCGCCGCGAGAAGGGCGCCTACGAGACCTTCCGCGACTGGCAGCCGGAGACCACCTCGGACTGGCTCAAGCACCGTCTGATGCGCCGCTGACACGCCGAAAACACAGATTTCACAGATTCCTTCTTGCGCCAGGCGGGCAAGGCGCATCGGAATTTTTTAGCTGCGAGGTTGTAAAAATGTCACAGATGAGCCTGCGGTTCAACTGCGTCACAATCTGTGCCATTTTGGCGGGATGTGAGCGTCCACTAACGACTGGCAGCCCCAATACTTTCCGTGGAATCTGTGAAATCTGCGGCCCCCGGCGGCCGGAACCGCCATCAAGCAGAACCGGGTCGGGAACTTCATGGGAACAAACAGCCACGGCACGGTCACCGTCGGCGGCAAGCAGGTCAACGTCGAGGCGGACTTCGCGAGCGACCACGTCGTCTTCTCCGGCGGACGGCGCGGCGAAGTGAAGTACCACAAGATCGAGGTGCTTGGCACCGCCAAGGGCAAACTCAAGATTCGCGTCGATGGCGCCGTCATGGAGTTCCCCCTCGGCGACAAAGTGGACCGCATCGCCAACAAGATTCGCAAACCCCCCACCCTCCTGGACAAACTCGGCATCAAGGAGGGCGCCACCGGCAACTTCCTCGCCACCCCGGCGTGGTTCGCCAAGCAGGCAGAGGCGGCGGGTCTCACCGAAGGATATCCGTCCAGGTCGGTCCCGCTTCTCATCATCGCGGCGCAGGACCGCGACTCGCTCGGCTTCGAAGATTGGCGCACCCGCATCGACCCCGACGGCGCGCTGTGGATCGTCTACCGCAAGGCGCAGCATGGGTTCCACGACCAGGACATCATCGCCGCCGGCCGCGAGGCGGGCCTCAAGGACATCAAGATGGTGCGCTTCGACGACACCCACACCGCGCTCAAGTTCGTCCTCCCCATTGCCGACCGTCCATGACGGTGGCTCTGCGCGGCCGTCCCGTCGATGCGCAGTCGCGCTGCGTCCACTGGCAAGGGCCCTCGGACGTTGTGGCTTTCAAATTCGCCTGCTGCGACGGTTGGTGGCCCTGCCACGCCTGTCATGAAGAAGCAGCGGGCCACGGCGCCATCCCGTGGCCGGTGGGCCGGTTCGGTGAACCCTCCGTCTTGTGCGGTGCGTGCGGCCACGCAATGACGGCGCCCGACTACGCTTCCTCCGGCTCGCGCTGCCCGGCGTGCCAGGCGGAGTTCAATCCGCGCTGCAAGCCGCACTGGCCGCGCTATTTCGAGCAACCTGGCTGCTGCTGACGTGGCCGTTCGGTCTCAGGCCGAGGGCGCTTCAACGGTGGGCGGGACGAAGTAGACGCTCGCATCGCGCTCGATGGTGGGGATGACCAGCACCGACTCCATCTCGCCGCCGATTTCGAGGCTGACAGGGGCGGGCGGCAGGGTCGGCAGGCGGTCGCCGTCGGTGAAGACCCAGACGCGAAGGACCAAACTGTGGCCGGCCGGGACGACGCCGTCCATCGGCTGAATCTCCATCTTCGCGCGGATGGTCTGCCCCGGGATGACTTCGGTGCGGGTGGTCGTGCCGTCAGCGTAGGCGAGGTTCATCGTGGTCCAGCCGAGCCGCGTCAACTCGCCGTCGGGCGACTTGCTGTAGAGGTAGGAGCCGATGTAGCCGCCCGGTCCCTGCGGGGTGAGCGAGAGGTGCAGTTTGGGAAGGCCGCTGATGAGCAGGTCGCGCTCAACCGGGCCGAGCTCGAAGTCGGCGAGCGACTTGATGTCGGTGGCGACCGCGGGAGGTTGCTGCGGCGGGATGCCTTCGTCCACCGTAGGGACCAGGATGATGGTGTGGCGGTCACCGGGGCTCGGCGCGAGGAACCCGGTGTCGAGGTGGTACGCCTGCTGCGTCGCGTCGTGGGGCGGGAAGTGCTCCTCGTTGCGCCAGCGGCCCATCGAGTCGCGCACCTGGACGGCGGCGCCGGTGTCCACGTCGAGTCCCTTGAGTTCGGAGTCGAGCCAGCGCAGGAGCGACTCCTTCCAGTCGGCGCGGGCGCAGGCGCCGGGGAGGCCACCGGTGTCGGAGCAGTCAATGTTGACGCCCTTTTCACCGATGCCGTCCGGCCAGGCGTGGCCCCATTGGCCAAGCAGCTGCTTCGTCTTGAGGCCGCGCGCCTCCAATTCGTCCACCCACGGAATGACCTGGCTCGGGTCGACGTTCCAATCCTGCAGTCCCTGGATGCTGAAGACGGAGCCTTGGTAGTTCGCCTCCACGCCAGGTTTGCGGTTGCGAATCGCCCAGTAGCCGGTCGGGTCGGAGCCGGCGAGTCCTGCGACGACGGAGAGCGCCAGCCCTTCGTACGCTTCGGGGCAGAGGCGGCCGGGGGCGGACGCCGGCTCACCCGAGGAATAGGAGCCCTCGATGTAGAGGGCGTTGAGCAGGGCCGGTCCGCGCGACTCGCTGGAGCCGTTGCGGTACATCAGGCCGTAGATGTCTGGCACGCCGGAAATCGGGATGATGGTCTTGAGGTAGGGGTTGCCGGTGCTCGCGACCGACCAGGGCGTCGAGCCGTCGTAGGAGACGCCCGTCATGGCGATGGCGCCGGTGGACCACTCCTGCTCGCCGAGCCAGGTGATGGCGGCGTCGAGGTCGGTGATCTCATCGGGGCCCATCAGGTCATTGCAGCCATCCGAGCCCGCCGTTCCGCGCACCGCGAGGGCGACGACGGCGTAGCCGTGCGGGACGAAGTTGCTGATGAGCGTGCCATACGAGCCGAGGGTGGAGGTGACCGGGCGCTCGGGGCCGTAGTAGGCTCCCGCGACGTCGGGGGCGGCATCATAGAGCGTCCCAGAAATGGAGCCTTCGGCATCGAAGTAGGGGCTGGCGAAGACCAGGATGGGCACGCGTCCTGCGGTTTCGGGGCGGTTGATGCCCATCTCGATGGCGGCGCCGTCGATGGGCGAGGGGATGGTGACGCGCTCGGGCGGTAGGATGGCCAACGGGCCGTCCACCAGGACGCGACTGTAGGGGCCTGTGAGGTCGTAGGTGCCCGGCGGGACGGAGACCACGGACTTGCCGAGGGCGCCACCGACGTTGGTGAGCCCTGCGGGGGCGGCATCGGCGGGAGCCGCGTCCGGGGCAACGGAGGCGCATCCGGAAAGGACGGTCGCGACGAGAAGAACAGCCAACCAGAGGGGGCGCTGCATAGTGCGGCACACGGAGAGTGCCGCTTAGGCGTTGTGGCGGACCTCTGCGGCCTCGGCGCATCCAACTGCAAGGGCTGAAGCGGAAATGCAGCCGAGTTGCGCGTTTCAGTACACTTCGAAGAGAACCGCGTAGCCCTGTCCCCCGCCGACGCACATCGTTTCGACGGCGAGCCCGCCACCTTTGGCGCCAAGCGAGTTGAGGATGTGGGAGGCGATGCGGGTCCCCGTCGCGCCAAGGGGGTGGCCGAGAGCGATGGCGCCGCCGTTGGGGTTCACGATTTCCTCGGGAACGCCAAGCGCGCGGATGCTGGCAAGCACCTGCGAGCCGAACGCCTCATTGATCTCGAAGTGGTCGAGGTCGGAGACCTTCGTGTTGGTCTGCTTGAGCAGTTTCGTGACGGCGGGAATGGGACCGATGCCCATCACCTCCGCCTCGACGCCAGCAACAGCGGCGCCGAGGATGCGCGCCTTGGGTTTGAGGCCGTGCTGCTCGGCGAATTTAGCGCTGGTGAGGAGGCTCATCGCGGCGCCGTCCGACATCTGCGAGGCGTTGCCGGCCGTGACGACGCCGTCCGGCTTAAACACCGGCTTCAGGCTCGCGGTCGCTTCGTAGGTGGAGCCGGCGCGGATGCCCTCGTCGCGCGACACCGTGATGGGCTTTCCATCGGCGCCCGGCACGGTGATGGGGACGATTTCGGCGTCGAAGAGGCCCGCCTTCTGTGCAGCCTCTGCTTTGGTGTGCGAGCGGACGCCCCAGCGGTCCATCTCTTCGCGGTTGATCTTGTAGCGCGCCGCGACCTCTTCGGCGGTGATGCCCATCGCGTTGTAGTAGCTCTTGCGCGCCTGCCACATTCGCGGGTTGATGTAGAGTTCGGGCGTCATGCCGACCATGGGAATCATGCTCATGGTTTCCGCGCCGCCGGCGACGATGCAGTCGTTCCAGCCCGACTCGATGGCGCTGTGCGCGGTCGCCATGGCGTAGAGCGACGAGGAACAGAAGCGGTTGATGGTCGCGGCGCCCGAACTGTCGGGCAATCCAGCGAGGAGGCCAATCTGGCGCGCGACGTTGTAGCCTTGCGGCCCCTCCGTCATGGCGCATCCGACAAGGAGGTCCTCGACGAGTTTGGCGTCGAGGTTGGTGCGCTTGAGCAAGCCCTCCACGCACCAGGCGCCGAGGTCGTCGCTGCGGGTCTTGGCGAAGGCGCCCTTGAATGCGCGGCCAATCGGGGTGCGGCAGGCGTCAATCAGGACCGCTTCGGGCTTCATCGCGTGCTGGACCCTTTCTGCCGTTAAAGGCTCCCGCCTGAGGCTGTATCGCCACCAGTTTCAGGAAATCCTTGGATTTTCGGGATTCTTGGATTTCGGGAGTTGTCTCTTGCCAATGGGCCAAGCAATCCTGGCATCCCAAAATCCCTGAAATCCCAGGATTTCCAATCGGGGCGGCCTCAAATGGCGGGTCTCTCTGCGCATCGCGTGGCCCCCGCTAAACCCGCGTTCCCCCCCGCCCTCGGCGTGGCGGTCGCGGTGGCGTCGGTCTCCTTCGCGGCGCCACTTTTCCGACTCGCTGACGCTCCCGCGCTCACGGCATCGTTCTGGCGCCTCGCCTTCGCCGTCCTCATCCTTCTCCCGTTCTGCGGCAACGCGACGGTGGCGTGGGTGCAGTATTCGCGCCGCGACTGGGCCATCACCGCCGCGTCGGGCGTGGCGCTCGCATTCCATTTCGCGCTCTGGGTGACCAGCCTGTTTCTCACCAGCGTCGCGGCCGCCACCTGTCTGGTGACGCTGCAGTGCGTCTTCGTGGCGCTTGGCGGCCACTTCCTCCTCGGCGACCGCTTGACGCGCTCCGGTTGGGTGGGCGTCACCGTCGCCCTGGCGGGCGGCGTGGTCATCGCCCTCGCTGACGGCTCGCTCGCCCCCGATTCCGGCAAGGCGCTTCTCGGCGACGCCCTGGCGCTTGTCGCTGGCCTCGGCTCCACCGTTTACATGCTGATTGGCCGCCGACTTCGGCAGGAGCGCGCTCTGCTCGAGTACGCCGTTCCCGTCTACGCCATCGCGGCGCTCGCCCTCCTTGTCGCCTTGCCCTTCGTTGGACAGCCGCTCACCGCCAATTTGGGGTCGGCCAACTTCCTCTTTTTCGTTCTTCTCGCCGCGGTGCCAATGATTGGCGGCCACACAGTCTCGAACTGGGTCCTCAAGCATCTTCCCGCCCACACGATTGCGACCTGGATTCTCCTCGAACCGGTAGGCGCCGCTCTGCTCGCTTGGCCGCTTGTGGGCGAAATTCCCCCCGGCGCCGTCCTGGCCGGCGGGGCGGTCGTCCTTCTGGGCGCTTTCCTGACGATTCCCCGCCGAACCGCCGCGGTGGCGGCTGCCGAACCGGCAGGATAGCGGACCGGACAACCCCTTCGCGGTGCGAACCCTTCAAAACCGGGCAGCCGTGGAGAATGTGCTCCATGCGTATTGCTGTCCTGCTGGCCGACCGGTGTCAACCGAAGAAATGCCAGCATGAATGCATCAAGTTCTGCCCGCCGGTGCGCAGCGGCGTCATCGACACCATCAAAGAGGGACCGGACCGCAAGCCCATCATCTCGGAGGAGCTCTGCATCGGCTGCGGCATCTGCGTCAACAAGTGCCCCTTCGACGCCATCCGCATCATCGGCTTGCCGCAGGAGTTGGAGGCGGACCTCGTCCACCAGTACGGCAAGAACGGTTTCCGTCTCTTCAAACTCCCCGTCCCCCGCCTGGGCGCCGCCACCGGCATCCTTGGCCCCAACGGCATGGGCAAGACCACTGCCATCAAGATTCTCGCCGGCGAAGAGATTCCCAACATGGGCGACTGGGAGGGTACGCCGACCTGGGAGCCCATTCTCGCCAAGTACAAGGGCACCGAGATGGGGGACTACCTCAAGCAGGTGGTGGACAAGGGTGTGCGCACGGCGCGCAAGCCGCAGTACGTGGACCAGCTCCCCAAGGCGTTCAAGGGAAAGGTCCGCGAACTGCTGCGCAAGACCGACACCGACGGTCGCTGGGACCTCGTCGTGCCGCGCCTCAACATCGATCACATCCTGGACCGCGACATGGACCAGGTCTCGGGTGGCGAACTGCAGCGCACCGCCATCGCCGCGACGTTGCTCAAGGACGCCGACGTCTACTTCTTCGACGAACCCTCCAGCTACCTCGACATCCATGAGCGCCTTCGCGTGGCGCAAGTTATCCAGGACCTCGCGCAGAAGAAGAGGGTCCTCGTCATTGAGCACGACCTCGCCGTCCTCGACTTCCTCACCGAGCAGGTCCACCTCGTCTACGGCGAGGAAGGAAGCTACGGTGTCATGACGGCGCCCCGCACGGTGCGGCACGGCATCAACACCTACCTCGGCGGTTTCCTGCATGAGGAGAACATCCGCGTGCGCGAAGAGGCCATCCGGTTCGAGGCCCGGCCGCCGCGCGCTCAGGCTGACCTCATTCAACTTCTCGACTTCCCTGGCCTCAGCAAGGACCTCGGCAACTTCAAGCTCAAGACCGAGCCCGGGACCATCCACCACGGCGAAGTGGTCGGCGTCGTCGGCCCCAACGGCACCGGCAAGACCACCTTCGTCAAGATGCTCGCCAAGGTCATCCCGCCCGACGGCGAGGTGAAGCTCGGCGACATCAAGGTGAGCTACAAACCGCAGTACGTCACCGCCGGACAGTTCGACGGCACCGTCAAAGAGCTGCTCGCCGCGCAGGCGCCCGAACTGCTGCAGCCGGGGTTCTACCAGTCGGAAGTCGCCCGTCCCATGACACTCAAGGCGCTCTTTGAGAAGCAGGTCAGCGCCCTCTCCGGTGGCGAACTGCAGCGCGTGGCGGTGTCGCTGGCGCTCCACCGCGACGCCGACATTTACCTCCTCGACGAGCCGTCCGCTTACCTCGACGTCAACCAGCGCATCAACGCCGCCAAGACCATTCGGCGCGTCATGGAGAAGAAGGCGAAGTCCGCCCTCATCGTGGACCACGACGTCTACTTCCTCGACCTCGTCTCCGACTCGATGATGGTGTTCGGTGGCACCCCGGCCGTCTCCGGAACCGCGACCGGCCCGCACACCCTGCGCGACGGCATGAACCGCTTCCTCAAGGATGTCGGCGTGACGTTCCGCCGCGACCCGGAGACGCGCCGCCCCCGCATCAACAAGGAAGGCTCGCGCCTCGACCGCGAACAGCGGCAGGCGGGGGAATACTACTACTCGCCCGATGCTGGTACGGAGTAGTTCGGCTGCGCCGTCGCGCAGCAGCGCGATGGCGCGCGAGGGTGACGCCTGGGGCCGCAGGCCCCGGGCGGTGGGGTACGGCTACAGCCCGTCCGAGGGCAACGAGTAGGGTTTTGCGAACCCCGCGTTTCAAATACAGGCCATCTGTCGCGCGAATACTCCCCGGGGTGGTAACTCAGCTGGGAGAGTGCCAGACTGAAGATCTGGATGTCGCCGGTTCGATCCCGGTCCACCCCACTGAAGCGAGGCCGCGCGCAGCGTCGGCCGCGAAGGCTGGCAGGACGGAGCGAACCGGTTTGAGCTGGCCTTGCGCCCGCGAGGCCGGTTCGATCCCGGTCCACCCCACTTTTCCCTTGAACGCATTTGGCCTGCGGGACCGAGCAGAGCGAGTGTCCCGCCGTCCTTGGGGTTCGAAGGGGCGAAGCCCCTCGAGAGGGTGCCAGACTGAAGATCTGGATGTCGCCGGTTCGATTCCGGTCCAATCCGGGTTCGTGCCGATTCTCTGGCTCAAGCAATCGGCACGGTGAAGGTCACCGTGTCTCGGAAAACAGTGCTCGTCGAGACCGTGAGGCCGAGGGTCCAGTTTCCAGCCACCGGCCAGAGCGCATTTTCAACGACCCAGGCGCCCTCTCGCGGCACCGCGACGCGCCGTTCCGGGGTCGCGTTTCCGGGCGCCGTGATTTCAAGGGTAACGCAGGAGTCGCGGCCGCAACTGTTGCTGACGACGGCGGCGTTGTCGGAGTCAAGGATGGTGAAGCGCAGCGTCGATGTTGACTCTGCCTGCGGTGTCGGGTCGACGACGAGCTGAACGGCGTGGCTATCCCCCTCGGAAAAAAAGGTCAGCGCGTTGGTTGAGGTCGCAACGGCGGGCGGCGAAATACTGGTGAGGAATCCGGCAAACACCAGGACGACGACGCCGAGGATTGCCTCGACGCCGAGCGTTCGCGCGAAGGGTTTCGTGGTGCCGGCAAGCGGCTTGATGCGGTTGCCGCTGAGGCGGGCCGCGACGCGCTGCAGGCCGCGCGACAAGGCACCATCCTCTGCCTCCGCGAGGAGAACGTAGCGGTTGATGGCGGCCAGCGCGATCATCGCCCACCAAAGGGAGACTTTGCCTGCGAGCAGCATGCCGTAGGGTGATTCGACGAGCTTGCCGGCGAGGAGGATGTCACGCTCGACGAGGGCGAGGGTCAGGATGATGCCGGTGGCCGCGAGCACAATGACGGAAACGAAGGCGAACGTGCCGTAGCGCGCGCCGACTCGGCGCAACGTTGCCACGTCGCTGCGGTCGAGGCCGCGCGCGACGATGGCGAGGAACACCAAGAGGCCGCCCGCCCAGAGCGCCGCCGCGGCGATGTGGAGGGCGTCCATGGCGACGGTGACCGGGCCCGCCTTCGTGGCGTGGCTTCCGAGCGCGATGAGGAGGAGGTTGACTGCGAGAAGGAGCGAGGCCAGAGTTGGCCCCGCCGCGGTCTTGCCCGCGGCACCTCCCAGCGCCACGACGACGGCGGCCGCGGCGACAGCGGCGCGCAGGAACAAGTTCTGGCCGACATCGGTGTGGAACAGTTCGCCATAGCCGAGTCCGCTCGCCCCCGAGGTGTAATGGAGTTGCAGGAGCGTGCCTGCGAGGTGGGCGGCAGCACCCGCCGCGATGAGGCGCACAAGCAGCGGCTTGGAGGCAGGGGCTCGGCCGGGGAGGACGAAGAGCGAGAAGGCGGCGGCGCCGAGCACCAGGCTCAAGCCGAGGTAGCTGAGGAAACGCGCTGTGCCCGCCTCCAGGTCCAAGGCCGAGCCGCCTCCGGTTTCGCTGGGCGCGGTGAAAGCGCCGATGGCGAACGAGCGGCTGTAGGAGACCGGGTGGGAATCCGGGCTGATGGTGCGCACCACCATCGTGTAGATGCCCCCCGGAAGATCGGGTTGGAGTGCGATGCGCACCACGGAGCGGCCGCCCGCGTCGCGCACCTCGGTTGCGCCCGCTGTGACGTCGTCTCCCGCAGAATTGGTGACGCTAAGGCTGGTGGCGGAGGGGTCCACCGTCTGCGTCATGGAGAAGGAGACGAAGGAGGGTGAAGCGTCGAGGTGGGCCCCGGCCGCAGGCTCGCTCGATGCGACCTCTGCGTGCGCCGCGGCAGTTGGCAGCGCGGCAACGAGGGCGACGAAGAGGAGGAGCGCCCCGCAGGTGCGCCAAGTTCCCATTCAGGACCGCCGGCGAAGGGCGATGGCGAGGAGGCCAAGGGCGACCAGGGGAGCCGCAGCGGCGGGGGAGCCTTTGCTCGAGGTGGCGGGGGACGACGCCGTCGTGGGCAGGTCCGTGGCGGAGCCGGAGGGAACCACTTCGTAGGGAATCTGTGCGACGACGCGGCCGCCCAGGTCGGTGGTGAGCGTGAGCGTCAGGGTTCCGGCCGCATCGATGGTATCGCCGTGGAGGCGCAGGTGGAGGACGGTCTGCTGCTTGCCCTGGAGCGCCACCTGCTTCGTCGAAGTGTACTGCGATGCGGAGGTTGGCTCGCCCGCGTGGAACCCGCCCGAGACGCCGTTCGCGCCGGTGAGCGTGAGGGTGAGGGTCTGCGCCGACTTGGAGAGCGAGTTGGTGAGCGTAATCTGGGTCAGCTGGGAGTCGCCGCCGGCGGGGACGCGAATCGGTGTCGTGGGCGCATCCATCTTGGCGTAGTAGGCCGGGCCGCGCAGAGTGTAGTCGGTGCTGTACCGCGTTTCCTGGTCGGTTCCGCTGCACTCGCCGAGGTTGTTGCGGCAGCCGCCCGGCATGTAATCGCCCAGGTTGCTTCCGGACTTCGACTCCACCTTGATGCTGGTCAGCTTTGTGCCAATGGCGCCCACTTTGGCGGCGTCCACGGAGGCGTCCACCGTGGAGCGCGTTCCATCGTTGACGCTCTTGGGAGCCGCGACGGCGTCGAAGCCGGACTCCACCGTGTAGGATTGACCGTTCGTTGTCTTGATGGCGAAACTCTTCGCGGCGCCTCCCGCTTGGAAGGTGAGCGTGTTGGTGACGGGGAATGTGGTGCCTTTGTCGAGCCAGAAACGGAACACAAGTGTGGTTGCTTCGCCGTTGGCTTTTTCCTGGACGTCGAGGGCGATGAGGTCATCCGAGCCGCGGCAACTGCCTGCCGGGTTGGGGTCGCCGTGAGCGCCGCAGTCATCGTTGTCGTCGGCGAGCAGGCGCGCCATGAAGTCCACGGGGGTAGGAGCGCCGTGGGCCGAGGCGGAGGGAAGGGCCGCGACGGCCAGGGCGGCGAGGGCAAGGAACAGGGTCGCGCGCATGGGAGGGGCCAACGTTTTGTCGAGACCGGAACGAGGGAAAAAGGGTTGTTGTTGAGTGCTCAGGCGCGGCGGCGGGCCAGAAGCACTGCGGCCGCGATGGCAAGGAAGGGCAGCGGCAGCGGCGACGCCTTGTTGGCCTCCCCGTCATGGTGGCCGTCCGCGTCGTCATGGTCGTGCGCGGTGCCATTGTGGGAAGGTGTCGCCGGAATGGGTGCCGCGCCGAGGTCGAGGCTGAGCACTTGGTAGGCGCCGAGGTCGCTGCGAACCGTGACGGTGAGCGTGCCGAAGGCGTCGGGGGCGACGGTGAGGACGGCGCTCTTGGTGGCGGCGCCATCGAGGGCGAGCGAGGCGAGGTCAAGAGTCGCAAGCGCTGCGGGGACCACATCGAACATGGTGAACTGTGCAGTTCCGGCAAGCGCATTGGTGACCGTCAGGGTGGCGCTGCGGGCGGCGCCTGCCGAACGGTCACTGAGAATCGCGGTGACGAGCGGGGCTGGGCCAAGCAGCGTGTAAGTGCCGTCGTAGTGCTCGTGCTCCTCCAGTTCGGAGGCGGGGTTGGGGACGGGGTCGAACGGAATGCCTTGGACGGTCCAGCCGCCCGGCATCAGGTCTTCTCCGGATTCGCCGTGCGACTCCATGGCGAGGTCGCTGATGACGTCGCCCGGGGAAAGGCCCAGAGCCGAGGCAAGCACCATGCCATCGACCGCCTGGGGGTGGCCGTCGCCCACCGGCGTTGGACCGGCGACTGCGGCGAAGGTGGTCGAGGAGAATGCAGTCAGGTCGGTGGAGCTCCACTCGAATTCATGCTCGGCGCCGGCGGCGGTGAAGGTGAGGTGCAGCTCGGCCGGGATGCCGACATGGTCGGTCTGATAGACGGCGCGAAACCAGAGGACGTGCGCGCCCGTCTCGTTCTTTGCCTCGCGGATGTCGAGCGAGAGGAGGTCCAGCGCGCCGTTTGAGAGCGGGCAGACCGGGGCGGCGGAGCAGGAGTCGGGGCCGTAGCCGATGAGGCCGTCGTCGTCGGCGAGGATGCGGGTATCGATCTCGCGCGCGGCGGCAGCGCCATGTCCGATGGCGGTGGGGGCAAGCAAGGCGAGGGCGGCAAGTCCAACCACGACTGCGGCGAGAAGCTTGTTCACAGATTGACCAAAAGTGGGGGCAACATAACCTTTGTCGTTGTTTGAACAACAAAAATGTGCTGCGCTCCGCGTCCCCCGACTCAACGCTCTTCAAGGGTGTCCTTCATGGCGCGGCGTGCGCATCCGGCTCATCGTTGCCCTCCTGGCCACGACTCTTCTGGCCTCCGTTCCCCCCGCCAGCGCTCACGGCGTCGTCGAGGCGAACGAGCTGGAGATGTACCTGCTCAGCGACGAAGGCACGGACTCCATCGAGCCGTACGGCGGCTTCGACATCAACGCCATCTTCATCGGCTTCGCGCACGACCCGAGCGTCGGCTCCGGTGCGGCAGGCGACGGCTTCTACCTGCGCGCCGAACTGTACGGCCTCATGGCGGAGTCGCTCGCCGTCGGCCAGGGCACCTGGACCGTCACCTTCACCATCACCACGCCGCAAGGCCCGGTCGAGCGCACCCTCACCACGACAGACGGCGTCGCGTTCAGCAGCGACTTCGACAGCCTCCTCGTCGAGGTCGAGACCGACTCCCGTTCCACCAGCGTCCTGCGCGCCTTCACCAGCTTCGCAAGCGTCGGAATCAAGCCCGGCGACGCCATCGGCGTGAGCCTCGTGGAGTCGCGCAAGGACGGCGATCTGCGCGACGTCGCCCCGGGCGGCATCCCGATCCCCGGCACCAATGGACTCCTGTTCTACGAGGACCCGACCGCCATCGCTGACGAAGGCGTGAACGTCGCCTCGGTTCCAGCCCAGGGCCCGGGCATCTACCTCATCCCGAGCGCCCGCGCAACCGGCCCCGGCGCCTACATCATCCTCGCCACCAGCGCGCTCAAGGATGGCGGACAGCACGTCTACGTTCAGCCCCGCAACGTCGCGGGATGGACCTACACGCTCGGAGGCACCACCTTCGCCTCCATCCCTGCCAAAGGTTCCCTGGAATTCACACTCGACGCCGACCTTGGCTCCGGCAACGGGCCGCTCGAACTGGACATCTTCACCGACGTGGGCGGCCGCCTTCCCCTCACGCTGCAACCGGACGGCACACTCACCGTGGGCGACCTCGTCGTGAGCGCCGAACAGGCTGCAAGCGTCGCCTCCCCCGGCGTCGGTCCGCTGCTTGGCCTTGCCCTGCTGGGTCTTGCCGGCCTGGCGCGCCGCCGCTGAACGGGGCCCTCATAAGTCCGGTTGCATCTCGCCGTCCACCATGATGGACAGCGCCACCGTCTCCCTGGTCCTGGTCGGAGGCGTCGCCTTCCTGAGCTTCCTCCTCGCCGTGCTCGCCTACCGCGCCCGCACCGCCAGCGGAAAGGCGCAGCTCAACTGGGTGACGGCCGCCTTCGTCCTGTTTTGCGTGAAGAGTCTCATCACCTTCTACGCCCTCTACGTCAACCCGAGCCAGGAGCACCTCGACCACCCCTCCAGCTTCCCGCTCACGCACGGCGCGCTTGAGGTGCTCAACAGCGCCTTCGACCTCGCCATCGTCGGCTGCCTGGTCGCCCCCTTCCTGCCGTTCGCGCGCAGGTCGAAATGAGCAGGCTGCTCGACCTCGACATCCGCCGCCGCATCGTCGCGACCATCCAGGCCTACCCTGGCTTGCACGTGCGGGAGTTGGCGCGCCAGCTCGACACCTCCGTCGCGCTGGTGGAGTACCACATCGCCATCCTGGCGCAAAACGGGTTGCTGCGTCAGGAGCGCGACGAGCGCTACGTCCGGCTCTACGCGGCGGGGGAGGCCGGGAATGGTCCCGCTCCGACGGCGCGGCAGCGCGATCAGCTTGCCGCGCTGCGCGCCAAGCTGCCGCTGCAAATCACGCTTCATCTCCTCGATCAGGAGGGGCCACTGCAGCACAAGCGCATCTGCGACGACCTGGACCTCGGCAAGAGCAAGTTGAGCTTCCACCTGCGCAAGCTGGAGGCGGCTGGCGTCGTGCGCAAGGATGCGGATGGGCGCTTCGAGCCGACCGACCGGCCCGGTCTCCTCGCACTTCTTCTCGCCTACAAGCCGACGCCCAATCTGAAGGACGAGTTCGCGGATTTGTGGAGCAGCCTGTACGGTTGAGTGCGGGTCAACCGAAGTCGATGCCGAGCTTCGCCCCAATCTCGGCATAGGGATCGTCTGGGAACGCAAGACCTTCGCCGCGCGGCAGTTTGCTGAACCAGGCGTGCTCCGCCACCGCCTCGTCGGCCCCTTTGCCCTCGACGGCGACGCCAAGGCCGCCGGTGAAGACGTGGCAGATGCCGTTGGGCTTGCGCTGTTTGAGGACGTAATGCGGCGCGGCAAGCAGGTGGCCGGTCTCTTCGCGGAACTCGCGCAGGGCGCAGTGCACCGGCCCTTCGCTTGGCTCAAGTTTTCCACCCGGCAGTTCCCAGCCGCGCTCGCGGTGGCGCACCATGAGGAACTCCTTGCCGGCGGGTCCCGAGCGCAGCGCGACGATGACGGTGTACTCCAGTTTGGGTGCGGCGGGCGGCTCACTCATGCTGGTCCCTCAGGTAGGTTCCCAGGTCCTGCACCGGGCGCACCGCTTGCCGCGGACCTTTGAAGGGCCCGACGACGACGCCGAGCCCAAGCGCCTCGCCGCGGCCGTTGCAGACGATGCAGGCGTCGCCGCGCCGCAGGCTCGGTTCATGCCACAGAATGGAGTCGCCCAGAACGTTGCGGCCGTACAGGAACAGCTGCGCCGACTGTTCGGTGACGCGAAGCGTTTGCGCCTTGGTGTGGTTGGCGACCCGCATCGCGCCTTGCAGGTCGAGTTGGAAGCCGTCTCCTTCGAGGACGCCGAGCGGCAGCCCGACCGAGAGGGCGTTTGCGAGCAGCGCTTCGGGAAGCCCCGCGACGCGTTGGCTGGTCACCACAACGAAGCGGATGCCGTCGCGCTCGACGACGCCGAGGGCTCCGTCGCCCACCACTCGGTCCGCAAGACCCTCCTCCATGGCGTTCAGGAAGCCAAGCAGGGCGTTCTCCTCCGCGACGGTGGCGAGCCTCACGGCGCTCCCTCCCGTTTCGTGAGCTTGGCGACGAAGAAGCCGAGCGTCGGGTGGATGCCCGGAAGGAAGCGGCGCGCCTTGGAGAGCGACGAGTCCAGCGTGAACCCGGGCCAAGTCGTGACGCCCTTTGCGAGAGGGACGGAGCCGACCGATTCGAAGTCAAGCGGCTCCATGCGGTAGCCCTTCTCGAGCAAGGTCTGGAGCTGCGCCTCGTTCTCCTCGGGGGCAAAGGTGCAGGTGGCGTAAACCAAGGTCCCGCCCGGTTTGAGGATGCGGTCGGCGGCAGCAAGCAGCTCGCGTTGCAAAATGACGTTCTGGGAAATTTCTTCGGGCTTGGCAAAGCGGCGGTTCTTGTCTTTCGGGATGGTCCCTTCGCCGGTGCAGGGCGCGTCGAGAAGGACGCGGTCGGCCCACGCTTCGCCTGGCGTGTCCTGGGCGCGCTCCTGGCGCAGGACGACGCTCGTCGCGCCGCAGCGCTCCAGATTGAAGCGCAGCCCCAGCATTCGTTCCTTGTCCGGCTCCACCGCGACGATGGCGCCAACTTCCGCACGCCGGCCGGTCGCGAGGTCGCCTGCGATGTGCAGCGTCTTGATGCCGGGTGCCGCCGCGAGGTCCGCGACGATGTCGCCGGGTTGAGCCCCGAGTGCGAGCGGTGCAGAGGCAGAAGCAAGGTCCTGCGGCGTGCTCATCCCCAGCATGTGCTCGATGGTTGCACCCGGACTCATGGGCGCCTGGCGAATCTTGAGCACGTTGGGGTCGAGCTCGTTGCGAGCGACGCTGAAGTTCTTGTTCTCCAACCGCTTTTTCAGCTCCTCAACGGAGATGCGCAACGGGTTGGCGCGGATGTAACGCGGCGGCTTGGCGAGCAAACCTTCGAGGAGGTCGTTGGGGCGGTCGGTGAGCTGGACGAGGCGCGCCACCATCCAGTCGGAGAATCCGTTCTTGCGGCTCCATTCACGGATGGTCGGCCCGGCGGCAAAGCGCGCGACGGGCGGCTGCTTGGTGATGGAAGGTTCAGTCATGGCTCACCAGGTTGTCGATGAGTCCGTGGCTGCTCTTGGCGTTGGAGATGGTGCCGCGCGTGTCGCCAACCAGGCTGGTCCAGGTGGTCAAGTCGGTGCGGGTCGTGCAGGGCCCGACAATGGGCGGGCAGGTGGTGGCATCCACTTGGGCGATGGCGACGGCGACCACGTGCGTCTTGCTTGCGGCGTCGTAGCCCGTTTCACCCAGGATGCGCACGCGGGTCTCGCGGGAGAAGAGCCCGGACGCGTCCACGACGGTGCCTTCCAGCGTGAACCAGCGGGTGGCAAGCCCGTTGCGCAGGGTGCGGCTTCCTTCCGTCGCAGCACCTTCGACTTCGATTCCGTTGGCGGCGGTGGCGTTCTCAACGCTGGAGCGTGCGAGGGCGAGCAGTTCGGTGGTGGAGTGCTGCATGTCGTCACGAAGGCCGAAGAGCTGCAGCAGTCCAGCATAGGGCGGTTCGTTCGCCGGCGAGAAGGTGTAGTCCGTTTCGACGAGGCCGGCTCCGAACCAGCCCGACGTGACGGGTGCGAGGTCGCTGCGCGTCCAGGCGAGGCCGGAGCCGTCGAGGGCAGCCTGGGCGACGGTGACGCGGTGCGGGGCGGAGGCGCAGCCGGACAGCAGGAGAGCCGCCATGGCTGCGACGGCGAAGGCGACGCGCACAACGTGGCGACACCGGCCCTGCTGATAGGCGCTTGGGAGGCTACGCGCGGGTGAAGCGGGCCTCGACGGGGAGCTTGAGCGCCTGGCTGATGGTGCACGCCTTGTCGGTGAGGCGCAGGAGGGTCGCGACCTGTTCGTCGGTGGCAGCGGGGGCGTCGAGGACGAAGTGGACTCGGATCGCGGCAATGTCGCCATTGGCGAACGCAAGCTCGCCGTCGAGCGAGGCGACCGCGGCGACGACGCGGCGCTTGGTCGCCACTTTGACGAAGGTGCTGTGCTGGCAAGCGAGAAGGGAGGCGAGCAGGAGTTCGGACGCCATCGGCCCTGCGTCCTTGCCGCCCGAGGCGACCGGCTTGTCCTGCACGATGGCGTGGTGACGGGCCCGGATGGTGACGGCGACGGGGCTGGTCGGCGTGGCGGTGGCGCTCTCCAAATCCATGCGGCCGCGACGGGGGCCCGCGTGAAAAAGCGTCGCTACGGGGTGGGCGGGGTGGGCGCGGGAGCAGCTTTGGCGTCCCCGTTGCCGTTGGCTTCGGGCGGGGCGCGCGCACCGGCAAGCAGGCGCAGGAGCCGCGTCTCGTTCCAGCCGGTGATGACGCGGATGTGCTTGGGCGCGGAGGCGTCGAGGGCGGCATCGCCGGTGTCGATGTGGAGTCCTTTGAGGCCGAGCAGCTTCTCGGGCGGGGCGACCACCTTGAGGTTCTCCCAGCCCACACTTCGCAGGATGGCGGGCGTGAACATCTGCGTGCCGCGGCCCAGCAGCATGCCCTGTCCGCCAATGGTTGAGAGGATGATGCGCAGCGGGGCGCCCTTCGCCTTCTGCTCGGCGACGAGCGCCTCGATGCGGTGCGCGTCGAGGTCCGCCTGGACGATGCGGGAGCCGAGGATGGCGTCCACGCCGAGCAGCGTCGGCTTGCCCCAGAACTGCGCCTTCACCGCTTGGCAGACGGAGCCGGCGCCGACGAACGTGAGCGCCTCGGAGTCCCACTCGCGCAGGAGCTGCTCGACGAGCGGGCCGAGCGGTGTCTCTGTTGCGGTGGCCACCTTGCCGTCCTGGATGGCGGGGCTGAGCGGGACGCGCAGGTTGCCCGTCAGCGTGATGTCGACGTCGCCGGCCCGGTATGCCTCTTCGTCGAGGTCGGTGGTGTCGCGCAGGATGGTCTCGAAGCCGGGACGCAACTGCGCCACGAGCCAGGCCGCCTCGGCGACATCGTGGGTGTAGACGGGGCTGGTGATTTTGACGCCGGCCGGCACACCGAGAGTCGGCTGCGTTGTTCCGACGGCACGCGACAGGTCGGTGGCGGTGCCGTCCCCGCCCAGGAAACAGATGAGGTCCAGTTTGGCGGCCACGAGCGCTTGTGCGGCTCGCACGGTGTCGTCGCTGCTGGTCGCGCCCATCGTGAAGGCAGCATCGGTGAGGACAAGGCGTGCCTGCCGCACATGGTCGCCGCCCATCGCGCCAGGAACGGTCCACCACTCGACCGCGTCGCCGACGAGCTCGACGAACTTGCGCGCTCGCTCCGGCGCGGTTGGGAGGTAACCGGCGGCGAGCGCCTCTTTCCAGTGACCGTCGGAGCCCTTGAAGGCGGCAGGGCCCCCGAGACCGGCAACCGGGTTCACGAGCAATCCGACGCGAAGCTTCGTCATCGCAGGCTGAACGGCGCGTGGAGACCGATGGGGGAGATGACCGTTTCCAAACCCCCCGGACCGACCCGAAGGGGCCTGTCTGGCTTGCGCAACCGCATTTGAGCCCCTGCGCGGGCCCTCAACCGAGTCGGTCGAGGGTGTGCCAGCGCAGAACCAGTTTCTTCGCGGCGAGCGCCTCGTCGAGCCGTTTCACGGGCGTCGTGTGCGGAGCGGCGTGGACGATGGCGGGGTCTTCTGCGGCGATGGCTTGGACCGCGGCGATGAACCGGTCCAGCTCCGCCTTGGTGGCGGATTCGGTCGGCTCGAACATGATGGCCTCGGGCACCAAGAGCGGGAAGTAGACTGTCGGAGCGTGCAGGCCGTAGTCCAGGAGCCGCTTGCCGACATCGCCCGCCGTGATGGTGGTGCGTTTCTTGAGACCCGACGCGGAAGCGACGAACTCGTGCATCGACCGGCCGGGGTGCGGGAAGTCGAGGGTCCCGGCGAGTTTTGCCTTGACGTAGTTGGCGTTCAAGCAGGCAATTTCGGCTGCGCGCGCGATGCCCTCGCCGCCGAGCATGCACATGTAACTGTAGGCGCGCACGAGTGCCGCGCCCTGGCCGTAGCCCGCCTTGATCTTGCCCACCGATTGCGGGTGCTTGTCCATGCCCTCCGCGTCGAAGCCGATGCCGGGGCGCTTGATGATGCGCGGCACCGGCAGGAACGGCTCGAGGCGACGCTTGACCCCGATGGGGCCGGAGCCGGGTCCGCCGCCGCCATGCGGCACGGCGAACGTCTTGTGCAAGTTGATGTGGACGACGTCGAAGCCCATGTCGCCAGGGCGCGCCTGGCCTGTGATGGCGTTGAGGTTGGCGCCATCGTAGTACAGAAGGCCGCCCGCGTCATGAATGATCTTGGCGACCGTCTGGATGTTCTTCTCGAAGATGCCCACCGTGTTCGGGTTGGTGAGCATGAAACCGGCTGTCTTGGGGCCAACGGCCGCCTTGAGTGCTGCGAGGTCGACGAGGCCGTCGGGGCCGCTTGGAATCTCCACGACCTTGTAGCCCGCCATCGACGCCGTGGCCGGGTTGGTGCCGTGCGCCGTGTCGGGCAGGACAATCTCGTCGCGGTGGCCTTCGCCGCGCGAGTCATGGTAGGCCCGCATGACGAGCAGGCCGAGGAACTCGCCCTGCGCGCCGGCGGCGGGTTGCAGCGACACGGCGTCCATGCCGGTGACCTCGGCGAGCCAGCGTTCCAGCTCCCAGAAAATCTCCAGGCTGCCCTGGATGGTGCGCGCGTCCTGGCCGGGGTGGATCAGGTTGACCGTGGAGAGCGTGCCCATCTCGTCGCACGCCTTCGGGTTGTGCTTCATCGTGCAGGAGCCGAGCGGGTAGAGCGCCGTGTCATTGCCGAAGTTCTTCTGCGAGAGCTTGGTGAAATGGGCGACCGTCTGCGGCTCGCTGAGGCCGAAGTCGCGCTCGTTTCCGGGGCTCCACTGCAGCGCCTTGGGAACGCGGCTTGCGGCGAGGCGCTCGTCCGCGGGTCCCTGGTAGGTGCCGGTCTGGCCGGGGCGCGCCTCTTCGACGACGAGAGGCACCTCGTGCGGAATCACCATCAGACTCACGCCCGGTGTCGGGGTCTTAAGGGCCAGTGGGGAGGCGCTCATGCCTTCACCGCCTTGAGGTCGGGCTTGACCGCGGCGGCAAGGCGAGCATAATCCTCGTCGTTGTGGATGGGCGTGCTGCCCCAGAGCAGACAGTTGCGAAGGGCTGCGACATCGGCGACGAGGGGGTGTCCGGCGTGGACGCCAAGCGAGAGCGCCTTCTCGTGGAAGGCCTTCGGGTCGGCGACTTGCGTGACAACCTCGTTGTAGATGGCGCCCGTGAATCGACGCGTCAGCCCTCCGGCGGCAAGCGCCTGCTCCAGTTTGGCGCCCGCCTCCAGGTTCTGCAGACCCATCGTGCGCAGGCCGGTGCGGCCGAGCATCGTGAGGTGGATGGCGGCTTGGTTGGCAATCAGCGCCTCGTTCGAGCAGATGTTCGAGGTCGCCTTGGCGCGGCGGATGTGCTGCTCGCGCGCCTGCAACGTCATGACGAAGCCGCGTTTGCCGGACTCGTCCTTCGTGGCACCGATGATGCGGCCGGGCATCTTGCGCACGATGGCCTCCGTGCTGAGCATGGTGCCAAGCAGCGGACCGCCGAGGGCGGGGGCGCCGCCGAAGCAGGATCCCTCCGCGACGACGATGTCGGCGCCGAGGTTGCCGGGCGGGGCCGAGACGCCAAGCGCGGTCAGGTCGACGCCCATGACGAAGAGGGCGCCGGCGGCGTGCGCGAGTTCACCGACCTTCTTGGCCTCCTCCTCGAAGACGCCGAAATGGTTGGGGTTCTCGAGGTAGACGCCCGAGACATCGGGGCCGAGTTTTGCGGCAAGGCTCGCGAGGTCGCTGCGGCCCGTTACCGGGTCGTAGCCATACGTGTCGAGCTGGATGCCGGGGCCGACGGTGTAGTTGCGCAGAATGCTGTGTTTCTCCCAGCTCAGGTGCTCAGGAACCAGGAACCGCATGCGGTCGTTGACGCGCGTTGCCATGAGGGCGGCCTCGCCGAGCGCCGTGGGCTGGTCGTACATGCCCGCGTTCGAGACCTCCATGCGAGTGATGTCGCACATGAGCGATTGGTACTCGAAGATGACCTGGAGGAGGCCCTGGCTCACCTCGGGCTGGTACGGCGTGTAGCTCGTGATGAACTCCTGGCGGTGGGCGACGGCGCGCACGGCGGCGGGGACGAGCTGCGGCTTGTGGCCGCCGCCGAGGAAGTTCGGCATGCGCTCGTAGGAGTGGTTCTTGGCAAGCAGCGTGCGCAGCCGGCGCGCCATGTGCCGCTCCGGCTCCGCAGTCGGCAGCTTGAGCCCCGCGATGCGCAGGCTGGCGGGAATCTCCGAGAAGAGCTCCTTCGCGCTGCGCACGCCCGCCGCGGCGGCCATCTCGGCCTCGAGAGCGTGGTTGGGGATCAGGTGCATCGGCCGCGCGACCCCGGAACGCGCCTTAAGCCCTCGCGGCGGAGGGGTTGGCGACTCAGTTGCCCAGCGTTGCGAGGTAGCCGGCGGCGGAGAGCAGCTGTTTGGCCTGCGCCGGGTCCTTGAGTTTGACGCGGATGAGCCAGCCCTTGCCGTACGGGTCCTCGTTCAGGGTCTCCGGGGCGTCGTCCAGGCTGCCGTTGACGTCGAGGACGGTGCCGGCGATGGGCATGTAGAGGTCGGAGACCGACTTCACGGACTCGACGACGCCGAACTCCGCTTCCAGTTCGAACGATTCGCCTTTCTTCGGCAGTTCGACGTAGACGATGTCGTTGAGCGCTTCTTGAGCGTGGTCGGTGATGCCGATGGTCGCCGTCTGGCCCTCGATGCGGACCCATTCGTGGCTCTTGGAGTAGAGGAGGTCGGCCGGCGTGTTGCTCATGTCGGGGGCCACTCGGCGGCCTGATTTAAGCCGCGCCGACGCCGACGCAAGCCGATGCGCAACAGGGAACCCCAGAGCACGCTGCAGCCGGCCAGGATGGTGAAGACTCCGAACAGGACGACGGCGAACCCGCCCTCGTCGCAATGAAGGGCGCGTGGCGCGCAGTTCCGGATTTCGACGGCCACCTCGCCTGCGATGTAGGAAACCAAACCGACGCCCGCTGTCGTGGTAAGCCAGATTGCCAGCCAGCGCCGGGGCGCCAGAAGGCCGGCCGGCAGAAAAACGATGAACGGAAGCAGAAGCGTAAGTGGCCCCAACCCGCCACGGTTTGCCCACATCCAGGACGCCACGAAAACAGCGAGAGCCGACGCCACGACCAGCACCGTCAGCCAAGTGTCACGGTCGCGCAGTCCGAGGCGAAAGGAGCGAGCCACGCGGAGGGAAGGAGGACAATCATCAAGAACCCCCTCCAAGTCGCGCCGCTTGCGGGCTGGTCCCGCTGGCGCCCCAATCCAACCGGATCGGGACTTAGTCTAGCTCGGTTAGGCGCCAGACTGTAAATCTGGAGTACACCGGTTCAAATCCGGTAGTCCCGACTTGGGAGGGTCATCGGCCCTGTGCGGTTCTCCACCGCCCTTTCCTCAGAAATCTCCGAGCGAAAGCCAGGACCTGCCGGTGGGGCCCGCCGCGGAACAAGGGCCCTGCCGTCCAAGGTGACCAGCCTTCGTTTGAAGGTTGGAACCGGTCCAGGAGGGAACCAGGAGGCAACAGATGGGGAGATGCCGTTTTCGCCCTCCTGGAGCCCTCCTGTTGCGTTTCGGCAAGGTTATAGCCGTGGCATCACCGTTCCACTCCTGGCGGGATGCCACTATGCCATACGAACACAAGACCACGAAGGGAGTCTACCACCTGGCGACGCGCAGCGTCGAGCTCAAGGGCGGCCGCAAGCAGCAGATCTACTTCTTCTGCAAGATCGGCGCCAAGCTGAAGCCCGGCTGCAAGTGGAGCGACATGCCGGCCGGCAAGAAGGTCGGCATCAACGCCCGCACCGGCCTGCCGTTCCTGGCCAACAAGGCCGCCGCGAAGAAGTAAATCGCGTCAGATTTCCTTTTCCCCTTCCTTCCCCCGTTTTTCATCTCCCGTTCCTTTCGCTGTGAGCGCTTTGACGACCGAGGCAGCGAGCCCCGTCGTGAGCGCCGCCACCGGCACGAGAAGAAACACGACCCAGCCAGCCTTCGGCTCCGCGAGCAGGCTGCGGCTGGCGAGCGCCACGAGGACGAAGACGGCGAGGACAAGGAGGGCGGCGGGCAGACCCGCCAATCGAGCCATCAGGACCACAAGGAACGGCGAGGCAAGAAGCACCAACCCCCACGCCGCGTTCCCGACGAGCAGAAGGCGACCAACGACGACGGCGCCAAGGAAGACAGCAACCAAGGCAAGCGCAAAGCCGACCGGTTTTCCAGCCACAAGAGAGCGACACGGACCTTTGCCATGAACGTAGGGGTCCAGGGCGAAGCCCTGGCCGAGTAGGCGACGGAGCGCAGCAGCGCTCCGGCGCAGCGAGGGCCGAAGGCCCGAGCGGATGCTCGGGGCGGGGATGGGGCACCGAGCGAAGCGAGGTGACCCCCCAGCCCCGAGTAGGCGCCATTCTGTTTCCCGGGCACCCTCGCGGGTGGCCGGCAAGCGGCATCCGACTGCGCGCCCTTGCGGGCTTGCATCCCAGGGTCGATGGCACGTTTCAGCAAATCCAGCCGCGACGTCGAGGGCACATCCCTCTCATTCCATGCGGCTGGCTGTGTCGTTTCTGCGCCCCGACGGACCGTCTCCAGTCCACCGCTTGTGCGGCACTGTTCCTTGTCAGAGATGTGGCGACCTTCCTCAGTTCCCTTGCGGGCACCGTTAGCCGCTCTGGGGCGAGGGGGTCAGCCAAGCCAGGATGGCGCTGCTTCTTGAGGGCTGCGGCCCCAAACGCCTTTGTGGCGCCCCCTGTGACAAGGTCGTGCGCGTCCTCGTGGTGGCCTCCGTTCTGCTGCTGCTCTCCGGCTGTGCCGAGAGCGCGACCGAGTCATCCGCTTCGAGTGCGGCACCCTCCAGCAGTTCCACCAGCTTGACTCCCAAGCCGAAGCCGGTCGTCCTCACCGACACCCTGCACTTCGACAGCGCGGGCGGCATGAACGGGACGATTCCGACCGGCGTCGAACCAAACCAGACGGAACTGCCCGCCAGCAGCGGTGCTGGCTTCGGCGGAGCAGACGCCTTCTGGACGTACGCACTTCGCAGCAACGGAAGGCTCTCGGCATTCGACGCCACCATCTGGGTCCGCGTCGTGGACCAGCTCGTCGGGTTGCCCGAGGGGGAGCCCTCCTGCCCGTGGAGCCTGCAGGCTGCGGTGCGCAGCCCCGACGACCAGGGCGGCCAAGACCCGGACAAGGTGTTTTACGGCGGAGTCTGCAGCGGACCGGGCGGCCCCACGGTCGCCCCGGGGGACTACGAGCTGAGCTTCTCCGCGACGGCGCCCGACGGCGAAGGCGCCTTCGTGGCGGGCGACACGCTGTTCGTCACCGTCGGCCGCAGCCTCACCAGCCCGACCCCGAACACTTCCGCCTTCGTCCTCACGGGCGCCAAAGACTTCGACAGCCGCATCACATTCTCCGGCCTCAAGGAGCCGGTCGCGTGAAGGACGCGCTGGCGAATTTCTACCATAAGCACCGCGTGGTGCGTCCCAAGACACCGATGCCGGGCCCCGAGGTTCCCGTCGAGTTGGTCTGCTTCGACATGGATGGCGTCCTCATTGACGTCGGCTCCTCCTGGGTGATGGTGCACAAGCATTTCGGCGTGCAGAACGAGGCGAGCCTGCGGGCGTACCTCAACGGCGAGTTCGATGACAAGGAGTTCATCCGCCGCGACGCGGCGCTCTGGCTCAAGCTGAAACCCAAGCTCGCGCGCTCCGATTTCGAGCACATTTTCCGCACGCCGCCATTCATGGCTGGCGTCGAGCGCACCGTCGAGACGCTCAAGGCCGAGGGCATCGAGGTCGCCATCGTCTCGGGCGGTGTCGATGTCATGGCGGAAGCGGTCGCGAAACGGCTTGGCATCCCGCGCGTCGCTGCCAACGGCTTCGTGTACGACCACGCGGGCCACATCACTGGCGAAGGAGTCGTCCGCACGCCGCTCAACGACAAGGCCGCCCCCGTTGTCCGCTTCGCGAAGGAACTGGGCATCCCGCTCGAGCGCGTTCTCTCGATTGGCAACTCGCTTCCCGACGTCAGCATGTTCGAAGTCGCTGGCCGCAGCATCGCGTTCCACCCCGAGGACGACTATACGCGTGACCATGCGACCTGGACCATCGAGGATGGTCCGCTCGACCAGATGCTGCCGCTTGTTTTGCGGCATACCAATTAGTCCCAGATGTCGAGCGCGGTGACGCGCCCGTCCTGGTCCCACGCAACGACGGCGGCACCGTGCGCCGCGGAGGCGCGCCATTGCAGGAACACGACGTTGCGCTTCACCGCAAGGTCCTCGACGACGGCACCGCGCAGCAACGTTGCGACCGTCGTGGCGTCCGCGGCCGCGCCGTTCTGCCTCGCCGCGCAGCCATCGGCGAGCAGCGGCACCGGGTCGGCGAGGAAATCGCGCGTCCGCTCGGCCAAGTCCACGCGCCAGCACCGGGCGCCTTCGTTAAGAGCCCGCCCCCGTTGGCGCAGGCATGGTCACCGTCGTCCCCGTCTCCGCGACCAATCTGAAGGCCAGCGCGTTCATCCTCGGGGTGGACAAGGACCGCAAGGCGCCCGGCCTCAAGGCACTCGGCCTCGACGAGGGCGCCGACATGGCGGTGCATGCCCTTCTCGCGAACAAGAACGTGTCCTTGCCGTTCAAGACCGTGCGCACCCTGCCCTCCTCGAAAGGCTGGGTCATCTTCGTTGGCCTCGGCGACGTGAAGGCGCTGACGCAGGAGAAGATTGGCACGCTGGCCAACCTGGGCGCCCGCGCGGCGGCAGGCCTCGGCTGCACCGTCGCCGCCACGACGCTGGTCCTCGACACTTGGAAGGACGCGGCGGCCGCGCAGGCGGTCACGCACGGCTGCCTCATCGGCGCCCTCGACTTCGATCAGTGGAAATCGAAGAAGGACGAGACGCCGAAGAAGGGCGAACCCGCTCCGCCCAAGCCGGTGAAGCTGGCGACGCTCCAGGTTCTCGTCCCGGCCGGCGCCGCCGGCAACGCGGCGAAAAAGGCGATTGAGCGCGCCGCCTTGGTCTCAGAGGCGGTCAACGATTCGCGCATTCTCTCCAACACGCCCGCCAACATCGCCACCCCCACCTTCCTTGCCGCCGCTGCTCAAGAGCGCGCCAAGAAGCACGGCTTCACCATCGCCATCAAGGGACGCGACCAACTCCGCAAGGAGGGCTACAACGCCCTCTGCGGCGTCGCGCAGGGTTCCGTCAACGAAGAGAAACTCATCACGATGGATTACCACCCGAAGGGCGCCAAGAAAACGCTCGTCGTGGTCGGGAAGGGCGTCTGCTTTGACTCCGGCGGCATCTCGCTCAAGCCGGGCGACAAGATGTGGGAGATGAAGTACGACAAGATTGGCGCCTGCAACACCATCGCGCTGATGGGCATCCTGAAGCGCCTCGGCGTCAAGCATCGCGTCATCGGGATCACCCCCTGCGTCGAGAACATGCCCTCCGGCACGGCGCAGCGCCCCGGCGACATCGTCACCGCGAAGGACGGCACCACCATCGAGGTGCTCAACACCGACGCCGAGGGCCGCCTCATCTTGGCCGATGCCCTCGCGCACGCGCAGACGTTCCAGCCGACCTGGATCATCGACATGGCAACACTCACGGGCGCCTGCGACTACGCCGTCGGCCCGACCTACGTCGCGGTCATGAGCAACCAGGACAAGTTCGCCGAGCAGCTCGTCGCCGACTCCAAGGCGGCCGGCGACAAGGCGTGGCAGCTGCCGCAGGGCGAGGAGTACGACGAGGCCAACAAGGGCGCCTACGCCGACCTGCAGAACATCAGCCTCACCAGCCGCGCCGGCACCAGCATCGGCGGCTCGTTCCTGAAGCACTTCGCCAAGGAGACGAAGTGGGCCCACCTCGACATCGCCTCGAAAGCGTGGACGCCAGGCGTGGACTACTTCGCCAAGGGGCCGACGGCGGCTGGCCTGCGCATCGTCCTGGCCCGCATCCTTGCGGAGTGAGTGTGACCCGACGCGACCTGGTGAAGGACGCCCTGCTTGGCGCCTTGGCGTGCCGGCGCTGGAACTGGCTCGGGATTCGCAAAACGCTGCGCCGGCTCTACTTCCAGCTGCGCGCCGACGGCATGAAAGCCGGCGCGGCGCGGGGCGTCGTAAAGCGGGCCAAACGGGCGCTGCCGGGGCTGCGCGAGGAGCCGAAGGGACTCGGCGTCGCTTTGGACTTGATTGTGGGCTGAGTGAAACCGCACAGGCCGCGGCCAGTCCGGGGCGGCGATAGCGAGTTCTGCCTTCGCAAGCGTCAAGTATGGCCAATACGCAATTCGCCACGATGGCTGCCAAGCGCCAAGTCCTCCTCCGGCCCGGCGAGGAAGGATGGTGGGTGGTCCATTGCCCAAGCTTGCCCGGCTGCATCAGCCAAGGCCGCACCCAAGCCGAGGCGCTCGAGAACATCAAGGAGGCCATCCAGGCCTACACCGAAAGCCTGGAGCTGGATGGAGAGACGGTCCCCGAAGACCATCTCGACGCCTCCTTGGTGGTGGTCGGCTGAAACTTCCACGCTCCCTTCCTGCACGGCGATTGGTGCGCGCAATGGGTCGAATCGGTTTCGAACCGCACCACCAGAAAGGCAGCCATCTCACCCTGAAGCGAGAGGCGGACGGCCGCCGCGCCGTTGTGCTCCTTCACGATGCTCTGGACACCGGAACACTCCATGAGATTCTGGCGCAATCGGGAATCACGGTCGCCGAACTCCTCGCCGTCCTCTGAACGCTGTTCAAATACCTGCAATCCGTCGAACCGGCCATGGTCATGGAAGGTCTTGGCGAATCCCTCAGGTCCACCCTGAAGAAGCTCGCCAACGCCGGTCACATCGACGCGACGCTCATCAAGGAGGTGACGCGCGACATCCAGCGCGCCCTCATCTCGGCCGACATGAACGTCAAGCAGGTGCTGGCGCTCAGCAAAATCATCGAGAAGCGCGCCCTCGAGGAAAAGCCGCTCGCCGGCATGTCGAACCGCGAGCATGTCGTCCGCATCGTCCACGACGAACTCGTCAAAATCCTCGGCGCGCCGCGCCAGATTCCGCTCAAGAAGCAGACCATCATGATGGTCGGCCTGTATGGCCAAGGCAAGACGACCACGACTGGCAAGCTCGCCCTCCACTTCAAGAAAAAGGGCATGCGCATCGGCGTCATCGCCGCCGACGTCCACCGTCCCGCCGCGCACGACCAGCTCAAGCAGCTCGCCGACAAGGTGCAGGTCGCCTTCTACGGCGAGAAGGGCGAGCGCAACGCCGCAGGCATCGTCACGCGCGGCCTGGCCGAGCTGAAGAAGAAATCCGACATCATCATCGTCGACACCGCCGGCCGCGACAAGCTGGAAGAGTCGCTCATCGAAGAGATGAAGGAGATCTTCGCGGCGGCCAAGCCGGACGAGAAATTCCTCGTCATGGATGCCGCCGTCGGCCAGCAGGCGGAGTCGCAGGCGAAGGCGTTCCACGACGCCGTCCAAGTCACCGGCGTCATCATCACCAAACTCGACGGCACTGCGAAGGGCGGCGGCGCAATGTCCGCCGTCGCCGTCACGCAAGCCCCCGTCGTCTTCATCGGCACCGGCGAGCACGTGGACGAACTCGAACCGCTCGACCCGAAGCGCTTCATCGGCCGCCTGCTCGGCATGGGCGACTTGGAGGCATTGCTGGAGAAAGCGAAAGCCGCTTCCGAGGGCAAGGACGCCGACAAGATGGCCCGCAAGATGTTGTCGGGCCGCTTCAGCCTCAACGACATGCGCGAGCAGATGGACATGGTCACCAAGATGGGGCCCCTTGGCAAAGTCGCCTCCATGCTGCCGGGCCAAATGGGGCAGATGCTTCAGGGTCGCGACATGGAGGGCACGCAAGCCAAGATGAAGACCTACAGGGTCATCCTCGACTCCATGACGGAGGATGAGCGCGACGAGCCGAATCTGCTCAAGGCGCCCCGCATCGGCCGCATCGCGCGCGGAGCGGGCCGCACCACGAACGAGGTGCGCGAGCTTCTCAAGTACTACGAGACGACGAAAGGAATGATGAAGGGCTTCGGCAGCAACCGCAAGCTCCAACGCCAAATGATGCGCGGAATGCCCGGGCAGCGCGGCGGCGGAATGGCGGGCGGACGCTGAGGCCCCGTTTGCGCCGCTTCGTCACCGTCAGCCACACCGCCGACCCGTCGGGTGCCTGGAGCCTCAACGACCTCGCCGGCAAGGCGGGCCGCGTCGACCTGCTCTGCCGCAACATCCAGTCCGCCCTCTTCCTGAGCCACGGCTTGCGCCGCGACGCGGAGTTCTACGCCGTTCTGGAGCGCGACGCCGGCCGGGGCCGCACCGTGCGCATCGAAGGGTCGCGCATCCAGATGCTCCACCCCGACGAGCGCTCGACCGCAGCGCGGCTGCAGCAGGCGCTCGCCACCCCTTGGTCGGTCCCCGACTGGGAGGAGGCGCAGGCGGGCTTGTCGGTGGCCGCATTCGGGCTCGAGGGGCTCCTGGACGATTTGGCAGGCAAAGGCGACCTCGTCCTGCTCGACCCGGAGGGCGAGGGCATCGCCGACTGGATGCCGCCAGCCGACCCCTTGTTCCTCCTCTCCGATCACGTCCCGTTTGCGGCAGACGAGTACGCGCTGCTGGAGCGGCGCGGCGCCAAGCGTGTCAGTTTGGGACCGGCCTGGATGCATGGCAACCACGCCATCAGCGTCGTGAACTGGCACCTCGACCGGGCCGAAGCTTCGCGAATCGCGTAGCCACCCGGTTCGGAACAGGTTTTCAATCTCAGTCCGCACCGGTGCGAAGATTGGGCTGAACGATTTCCACCATCGGCCAAGAATCCATGATTTTGCTTTCATGTTTCTTGGCTCAGGCTTAAGCGGCACCCCCTTCTGGCGGGACTTGAGCCCAATGGCGGAACCTTTGAGCCTTCTGGAGAGCAAGAAGAAAGACCTCGGGTTGGACCTCTCCGACACCGACCTCAAGCGGCTCCACACCACGATGGTGCGCATCCGCAAGATGGACGAGAAACTCATTCTTCTCCAGCGCCAGGGCCGCATCGGCTTCTACCTCTCCTGCTTGGGGCAGGAGGCGTGCCACATCGGGGCCGCGTATGCCCTCAACGAGGATGACTGGATTTTCCCGCACTACCGCAACCCGGGCACACCTCTGCTTCGCGGCGTCTCGATGCTGCGCATGGCCAACCAGTGCTTCGGCAACGCCGCCGACGAAATCAAGGGCCGCCAGATGCCGGTCCACTATTCCTTCAAGGACATCAATTTCTTCTCCATCAGCAGCCCGCTCGGCACGCAGATCGTGCAGGCCGCCGGTGCCGCCTACGCGATGAAGCTCAAGGGCACCAAGCAGGTCGCGATGACCAGCTTCGGCGACGGCTCCAGCTCGGAAATCGACTTCCACAGCGGCCTCAACATGGCTGCCGTCACCAAGTCCCCTTGCATCTTCATGTTGGAGAACAACCAGTGGGCCATTTCGGTCCCCTCTGCGAAACAGAGCGCCTCCGAATCGTACGCCATCAAGGCGGCCGCCTATGGGATGCCCGGCATCCAAGTGGACGGCAACGACATCCTCGCCGTCTACAAGGTCACCGCCGACGCCGTCGAACGCGCCCGCAACGGCGAAGGCCCGACGCTCATCGAGCTCGTCACCTTCCGCATGAGCGCGCACAGCACGTCGGACGACCCGAGCCGCTACTGCCCGCCCGAGGAGTTCAAGAAGTGGGCCGAGAAGGACCCGCTCAAGCGCTTCGAGGCATACCTCCTGCGCAACAAGATTCTCACTCAGGCGGAGATGGACGCCGTCGCCAAGGCCGCCATCCTCGAAGTCGACTCCGCGGTCCGGGAGGCCGAGAAGAACGGCCCTCACTCGCCGGCGGAGACGATGTTCGAGGACGTCTACGAGAACCTCCCGCCCATCCTCAAGGAGCAGCAGGCGGCGATGATGAAGGACTTCAACGAGCACGGCATCCCGGGGGCGCATTGATGTCCGCTCAGACCATGCCGGAATTGAGTCCCTTCATGGCTGCTGGCGGAGCTTTGTCCCTCGTCGGGGTAGCCTTCATGGTAACCTATCTGGGCCACGCGCTTGGCACTGGGTCGAGCGCGCCGATGTTGGGCGGTATCGTCTGCTTTGTGAGCGCGACATTCTACTTCATCGCCGCAAGGCGGCGCACTGCAGTAAAAGGGGAACCCCACTCTCGCAAGGAGGTCGCCTAACATGACCGTCATGACACTCATCCAAGCCGTCACGCACACCCTCGACCAAGCCATGGGGCGCGACGCCAACGTCGTCATCCTCGGTGAGGACGTCGGAAAGAACGGTGGCGTCTTCCGCGCCACCGACGGCCTGTGGGCCAAGTACGGTGACGCGCGCGTCCTCGACACCCCGCTCAACGAGTCTCTCATCGTTGGCGGAGCCATCGGCATGGCGCTCTACGGCCTGCGCCCCGTCCCCGAAATCCAGTTCCAGGATTTCATCTTCCCCGCCTTCGACCAAATCGTGTCGGAAGCGGCGAAGATTCGCTACCGCTCGGGCGGCCAATACTCCGTCCCGATGGTCATCCGCACGCCGTACGGCGGCGGCATCCGCGGCGGCCACTACCACAGCCAATCTGGCGAGGCGTACTTCGCGCACACACCTGGCTTGACCGTCGTCATCCCCTCCAACCCGGTGGATGCCAAGGGCCTCCTGCACGCCAGCATCGCCAGCAACGACCCAGTCATCTTCATGGAGCCCAAGAAGATTTACCGCGCCGTCAAGGCGGACGTCCCCGAGGAGTACTACACGACGCCGATTGGCAAGGCTGCGGTCGTTCGCGAAGGCGACGATGTCACCCTGGTGTCGTACGGCGCCATGCTGCCGCTCTGCACCGCCGCCGCCGAGGCCGCCGAGAAGGCGAACATCTCCTGCGAAGTCATCGATTTGCGCACCATCAACCCGTGGGACCGCGCCACCGTTCTCGACTCGGTGCGCAAGACCGGCCGCGCCGTCATCGTCAACGAGGCCCCCCTCACCGGCGGCTTCGCGAGCGAGGTCAGCGCCACCATCGCCGAGCACGCCATCGAACACTTGCTCGCACCCGTGAAGCGCGTCACCGGCTACGACACGCCGTTTCCCTACACGCTGGAGAACCTCTACATGCCCAACGCCAACAAAGTGCTGGCGGCCATCGAGGAGACCATCAACTTCTAGGAGCCACCGCGATGACCTTCAAGTTCAAACTGCCCGACATCGGCGAAGGCATCCAGGAGGGCGAAATCGTCCGCTGGATCAAGAAAGAGGGCGACGCCGTCAAGGAGGACGAGCCGTTCGTCGAGGTCATGACCGACAAGGCGACCGTCGAGCTCACCAGCCCGCGCAAGGGCACCATCGCCAAGCAGCACGTCGCCGAAGGCCAGATGGCGAAAGTGGGCCAGGTCATCGTGGAGATCCTTGAAGCGGGCGAGGCCAGTTCTGCCCCTGCGGCTCCGGCCGCGGCGCCCGCCCCGACGGCGCCCACGCCCAAGAGCGAGGCCAAGCCCGCGAAGGCTGAGGCGAAAGCCGAAGCCAAGGAAGAGAAGACACTCTTCGAGCTGCCCAAGGAGATTGCTGCTGCGACCAAGATCATCGAGCGCAAAGGCGCCACCGCTTCCACGCCCGCCGCAGCCCGCTCCAGCGTTCCCGCCGGCTACAAAGCGACCGCCGCGCCCGCCATTCGCAAGAAGGCGCGCGAACTGGGCCTCGACATCAACCAGATTCTCGGCACCGGACAGAACGGCCGCGTCACCGCAGACGATTTGGTGAAGTTCGGCAGCGGCGCCGTGGGCTCCGCGCCCGCCGCAGAATCCGCCGCCCCGTCAGGTGTTGGCGGAGCGCGTTTCAGCTACACGGACGTCAAGTACAGCAGCGACGCGAACCGCGAGGAGCGCGTCCCGCTGCGTGGCCTGCGCCGCACCATCAGCAAAGCGATGGAGCGCAGCAAGTTCACTGCGACCCACTTCACCTACGTCGCCGAAGTGGACTGCGACCAACTCGTCGCCCTGCGGGACTCTGCCAAGGGACTCGCGGAGGAGAAGGGCGTCAAGCTGACGTTCCTGCCCTTCATCGCGAAAGCCGCCGTCGCGGCACTGAAGAAGCACCCCGACGTCAACGTCGCCTTCGACGAGACCACCTCGGAGATTGTCAAGAAACGCTACATCCACCTCGGCATCGCGACGGCGACCGATGCCGGCCTCATTGTGCCGGTCGTCAAGGACGCCGACAAGAAGTCGATGCTTGACGTTGCCAAGGAGATTGCTGACCTCTCCGAGCGCACGAAGGCGGGCAAGGCCAAGCTCGAGGAGCTCTCGGGCTCGACCTTCACCATCACCAGCCTCGGAAAGATGGGCGGCCTGCTCGCGACGCCCATCCTGAACTACCCCGAGGTCGCCATCATGGGCGTCCACGAGATGAAACAGGTGCCCGTCGTCAAGAATGGAGCCATCGTCATCGGCTGGCGCATGAACCTCTCGTTCTCGTTCGACCACCGCATCGTGGACGGCTACAACGGCGCCCTGTTCGCCAACACGCTGAAGCAGTACCTGGAGAACCCGCAACTCCTCTTGTTGGAGGCGTTGTAAATGCCCTACCGGTCGCAGATTGCGCAGATTTCTCAGATTACCTCCGTTCTGCGCAATCTGAGTAATCTGCGACTCGTCGGGGAGGCGTAGTCGTGGGCGTCATGGAGCAGATGCCGCCGCAGAGTGCGCAATCCGGCAAATCCGGCGCGTCCAGCCCATCCATGTACGACGTCGCCATCATCGGCGCCGGTCCCGGCGGCTACGTCGCGGCCATCCGCGCCGGCCAGCTTGGGCTCAAGACCGTGGTCATCGAGGAGGGCAAGCTCGGCGGCGTCTGCCTCAACGTCGGTTGCATTCCGTCCAAGGCTGTCATCTCGGCCGCGAAGGACTACAAGCACGCCATCCACGGCGCCGAGAAGGGATTGACCTTCGCCGATCCCATCATCGAGATGCCGAAGCTCGTGAAATGGAAGCAAGGCATCGTGGACAAGCTCACGGGCGGCGTCGCCGGGCTTCTGAAGGCGAACAAGGTCGAGGTTGTGAACGGCCGCGCCACACTCGCTGGCGCCGGCGTCATCGACGTCGCTGGGCTCGCCAAGCGCACCCTCCAGGCGAAGAACGTCATCCTCGCCACAGGCTCGAGCACCATCGAGATTCCGGGCTTCAAGTTCGACGAGAAGCGCATCGTCAGCAGCACCGGCGCCCTCGAACTGCAGGAAGTGCCGAAGCACCTGGTCGTCATCGGCGGCGGCGTCATCGGCCTCGAACTCGGCTGCGCCTACGCCAACCTGGGCAGCAAGGTCACCGTCGTCGAGATGATGGACCAGCTCGTCCCCGGCGTGGACGCCGAGATCGCAAAAGGGCTGGAACGCATCCTCAAGCGCCGCAAATGGGACCTTCACCTCGGCGCTCGCGCCAAGGAGGCCAAGGTCTCCGGCTCCGGCGTCAAAGTCACCTTCGAGGTCAAGGGCTCCGAGCAGACCATCGACGCCGACGTCGTCCTCGTCTCCGTCGGCCGTCGCCCCAACACGAAGGGGCTTGGCCTGGAGAAGGCGGGCGTCAAGCTCGACGAGCGCGGCTTCGTGGTGACGGACCTGCAAAAACGCAGCAACGTCGCCACGGTCTTCGCCATCGGGGACATCACGCACGGTCCGATGCTTGCGCACAAAGCGAGCAAGGAAGGCGTCGTCGCTGCTGAAGTCATCGCTGCGACACTTGCGGGCAAGAAGTCCGGCGCAGCGGCCGATTTCGCCACCATCCCGGGCGTCATCTTCACCGACCCCGAAATTGCCACCGCTGGGATGACGGAAGCGCAGGCGAAGGCGGCGGGCCACGACGTCAAGGTTGGCACCTTCAACGTCGCCGCCCTCGGCCGCGCGATGGCCGCCTCGGAGACGGACGGCTTCTACAAGGTCATCGGTGACAAGAAGAGCGACCGCCTGCTCGGTGTGCACATTCTCGGCCCCGGAGCTTCCGACCTCATCGCAGAGGCGGCGCTCGCCCTCGAGATGGGCGCCACCGTGGAGGATCTGTCGCTCACCGTCCACCCCCACCCGACGCTCAGCGAGGGCCTCATGGAAGCCGCCGAAGCGCTGCACGGAAAAGCGATTCACGCCTTGAACAAGTAGCGCGTGGCGAAGCGAAACGGTTTCACAAACCGACGTCACCGTTCTGTCAGGGGAAGGCAACGCTTATCCCGCGCCGCGGTCGTGGTCGCGCAATGCTGGACCGACCCTGGGCCCGCCTCATCGTCAGCGTGGCTCTCGTTCTCCTGGTTGCCCCCAGTTCCGCCCACTTGGCGGGTCTTGCAGTTCCCGGCGCTTCGGCTCCGTCTGCTGCGACCCCCAACCTTGCCACGGCTTCCTCCTCCGCACAGCCATTCTCCCCCGCGGCCCTCGCCCCTGCGGCGACGGCGCTCGACCTGATGCCACTTCCCGGAGTCGTTGACCTCAACACGCTGCGCCACGGCCGCATGTTGGTCAGCCACGCTCTCACTCCCATCCCGCTCGACACCGGATATCGAAACGCTGCGGCTGCTCCCGCCCAACTGCAGTTCAGCTGCCCACCGACGACGAACCAGGACTACTTGCAGCAGTTCGTGGACCCGTCCGACCCGGACCGCACCGTGTACGGCTGCCCCTTCCGAGTCTACGATTCCGACTACCATTTCGGCAACCCGCAACTCGCCATCGACCCCGACGACCCGAGCGGCATGGCGTTCGTCGCCCTGCACGGCAACCCCGCCCCGAACGGGCCAACCCCGCGCAGCCGCAACGATCTCACCCACACCGCGTTCACGACCGGCAACCAGGGACTCAGCTGGACCGACCAGCCGACATCCTACGGCGGCGGCGGGAACGGCCTCGCGTTCCTCGGCGAATCGGCAAGCATCGCCACCGACTCGCGCGGCAACAACTACATTCTCTACCTCTGGAGCCTCCCCAACGGCAACGAAACGACGGGCTACCAGGGACTCATCGGTCTCTACAAGGCGGGCCACTCGAGCGAGCAGAACTCGGCGAGCAGCAGCTACACCTCCGGCCACTACGTCCGCAGCCGCTCGCCCACCAACATCATCGCCAACGCGTACGTGCTCAACATCCCGCCGCGCATCCCGCCGCCACCGTTTGCCAACTACACGCTGACCGCCAACGGCACCGTGCCGCCGCCCGCCAACGAGACGCAGATTGGCCAAGAGGCGAACCCGGTCAACCGCTCCGAAGAGCGTGTCGCCGCCGTCTGGTTCGAGAAAGCGGTGGACTACCGCAACAGCACGACCGGCTACGCGGGCTGGATTGACGCCACCATCGGCACTGTGAACGACAAGAACGACTGGAAACGGCTCGATGCCCGGCTCAACAGTTCACAACTCATCGGCCCCTGCATGGATGCCAGCAACCCGGTCGCCTGGGATGGGCGCATCTACGTTGCCTGCGTCGTGGACAACGGCTACAGCCACCGCAGCCGCGCCCGCATCGGCGACATCGACATCTGGGCGCTCGATCCGCTCACCGGCAACACCACCTACGTCTCCACGACCGGCCTGCGCGGCGGCCACCCGATTCTCGCCGCGACGCCGGACGGCTACTTCGCCATCGTCTCCAC
This sequence comes from Thermoplasmatota archaeon, assembly GCA_038046785.1. Taxonomy (GTDB): domain Archaea; phylum Thermoplasmatota; class E2; order JACPAO01; family JAHFTW01; genus JAHFTW01. Next base: position 112,705 of record JBBSVM010000001.1, on the reverse strand, counting down.
GCTCAAGCAGGGCGCGACGCAGCCGGCGCGCATCCAAGGGAGCTTCGGCTACTATGGCACGCAGTGGGAGGCGACAGGCTCCGACATGGGGCCGGAGCTGCATCGCCTGCTTGGCAACCACGACACCTTCGACCTCAACGTGAACGCTCTCGCCATCACGCCGACCGAGAAGACCGTCGCCATTGTCTACATGGAGTGGCAGAGCAACCGGACCGCGGAGACGACCGACCCCAACCAGCCGCCACCTGTTGTGGACCCCACCAATCCGGTCCCGCCGTCGCCGCAGCTCACCGACTTCCAGAAGCTCGTGGTGAGCTTCAACCAGTGCACCTTCCCGGGCGCCATCGCCGCCTCGGTCATGCAGCTCGGCACCGGCGTCGACCCGCAGAACCTCGAGGCGTACACCATCCAACCCAGTCTCTTCGACGACACGCAGGACGGCCTCGTCGCCCACAAAAACGCCATCGGCGAGGATGTCCTCACCTTCGCCGTCAATGACTACGGCGCCATGCAGGTCGGCTCCATCCTGGCAGCACCCGCCAGCACCGCCTGCCAGCTCCCCATCCCGCCCGCCAACGTGCCGCCGCCGCCGCTTGCCACCGCGCTTGGCCTGCCCAATGCCGCCATCACCGCCGTCGGCTCCGTGCTGGGGCTCGCCGCCATCAGCATGGTCACCTACCTGCTCACCGTCAAACGCCGCGTTGCCCACTTCGCGGTCGCGGAGGCCAAGTGATGTCACGCAAACTGTTCAAGGTGTCCGCAACGCCCGCCAAGGCGAAAGTGTCGACGAAGGGCAAAGCCAAGGAGCCTGCAAGCAACGGCCACGGTCTCAAGCTCAGCGACCCGCACGCCTGGATTGAGGCCGAAGGGCTGGCCAGCACCGCGGATTTGCCGCTGCCCGAGCTGCTCATCGACGAAGTCATCGGCCAAGAGGAGGCGGTCGAGGTCGCCAAGAAGGCGGCCCGCCAGCGCCGCCACCTACTCCTGCTGGGCGACCCCGGCACCGGAAAGTCGATGATTGCCAAGGCGATGGCGCAGATTCTCCCCGCCACGCCTCTCGACGATGTCATTATCCTGCCCAACGTCAAGGACCAGAACGTCCCGCACGTCCGCACCCTGCCTGCGGGCGAAGGGCGCTCGCTCTCCCTCCACGCGCAGCAGCGCGCCAAGCGGCTCACCCGGCTCTTCACCGGCATCGAGGTTCTGCTGGCTCTCGCCATTCTTTCGGCGGGATTCTACGCGCTCTACTCCATCGGCGGGACCGGCGGCATCACCACGTTGGTGCTCTGCATCTTGGTGACGCTGTTCTTCCTCTTCGTGGCGCGCCAGTTCGGCGCCAAGCCGGGAAAGCTGGTGCCCAATCTCATCATCGAACGGCCAGCTGGCGTCTCCCCCGCCCCCTATGTCGATGGCACCGGAGCCCACGCCGGCGCGCTGCTTGGCGACGTTCGACACGACCCGTTCCAGTCGGGCGGTCTTGAGACGCCGACCCACCTGCGCGTCGAGCCGGGCGCCATCCACCGCGCCAACAAAGGACTCCTGTTCATCGACGAGATCAACGTCCTGCGCCTCGACTCGCAGCAGGCACTCCTCACCGCGATGCAGGACCGCAAGTACAGCATCACCGGTCAGTCCGAGAAATCCTCGGGAGCGCAAGCCAAGACTGAGCCCATCCCGTGCGATTTCATCCTGGTCGCCGCGGGCAACATGGATGTTCTCAATCCGACCGACTCGCGCTTCCAGGGCCTTCACCCTGCGCTGCGCAGCCGCATTCGCGGCTACGGCTACGAAGTGTACGTGCGCGCGGTCATGGAGGACACCGACGCCAACCGTCGCAAACTGGTTCGCTTCGTCGCCCAGGAAGTGCGCCGCGACGGTCGCATCCCGCACTTTGATGGCGGCGCCGTCGCCGAGGTCATTCGCGAAGCGCAGCGCCGCAGCGGCCACACAGGCAAACTCACGCTCCGACTGCGCGAACTGGGCGGCCTGGTGCGCACCGCTGGCGATATTGCGCGCGACGAGAATGCGACCAGCGTCACCGTGGACCATGTCCTGGGTGCCAAGCGCATGAGCCAGAGCCTGGAATACCAAGTCACGCGCCGCGGCATCGAGGTCGCGACCGCCAAAGAGGCGCTCACGGTGGGCGGCGAGAAGGTTGGAACTGCCATCGGTTGCGCCTTCATGGGAACCGGCGAAACCGGCGAGCCGGCCGGCATCGTCGTCCCCGTCGAAGCCGACGCCACCATCAGCAGCGACCGCCAGAAAGGCACTCTCTTCTTCGGCGGAGGCCTGGAACGAGACGCCACCGTCGCAGACACTGTGGGCGCCGTCGTCAAACGATTGCGCGGCTCGGACATGGCAGGCATCGACTTGCATGTCCAGTCGCTGCTTCAGCAGGCGGGCGCCGACGTTCAGGCCTTGAGCGCCGCCTCGGCGGTCGCCTGCATCAGCGCCCTCGAGGATCTCCCGGTGCGCCAGGACACCGTCATCCTCGGCAGCCTCGCCGTCACCGGCCGTCTGCGCGCCGTGGAAGGCATCACACAGATGGTGGAGGGCGCCGCCGACCTCGGCTACCGGCGCGCCGTCGTACCGCACAGCAACAAGGACGACATCCTCTTGGAGCACTCCTACCGCAGCCGCATCGAGATCCTCCTCGCCGAAGACCTCGCCGAGGTGCTCGACCACGCCCTTGCCCCCGGCGCCGCCAAGCGTAAGGTGCAGGTCCAGAACGCGCTGCACCGCAAAGTCCACGCCCGGACGTAGACGTTCGCGCCGCCCTGGACCACAGATTCCGCAGATTCGTTCGCGCAACGTTAGGGAATCTCATTCAAAGGACAAGCGGAGGTTGCGCCAAAATTGCGCAGATGAGACTGGAGTTTGGCCGAGCCGCAATCTGTGACATTTTGGCGGGAAGCGAATACCCACGAACGAATTCCAGCCAGAGCGGCTCACAGAGGCATCTGTGAAATCTGTGTTCCAGGCGGCCCATCGTGAGCTTTTCAAGCCCCTTCGTCTGGCCAATCCGTGTTGAAACGGGTTCTGGTGGCCAACCGCTCCGAAATCGCGGTGCGCGTCATCCGGGCCTGCCGGGAGCTGGGAATCGGCTCCGTCGCCATCCACTCCGACGCGGATGCCGGCGGTCTCTGGACGCAGATGGCGGACCGGGCCGTCAAAATCGGCCCCGCCCCGAGCCGCGAATCGTACCTCGTCGGCGAACGCATCATCCAGGCCGCGCTCGACACCGGCTGCGACGCCATCCATCCCGGCTATGGTTTCCTCAGCGAGCGCGCCGATTTCGCCCGTGCCGTCGAGAAGGCTGGGCTTGCCTGGGTTGGTCCCCCGCCTGCGGCGATGGAGCGCATGGGCGACAAAACCCGCGCCCGTGCCGAGGCGGCTGCGGCTGGCGTCCCCATTGCCCCTGGCTCCACGACGCTGCGCGATGCCAAGCACGCCGCGAGTGAGGCGGAGCGCGTCGGCTACCCGGTCATGCTCAAGGCGGCGGCAGGCGGCGGCGGCATCGGAATGAGGATTGTCCGGAAAGCTGCCGATTTGCCCGAGCAGTTCGCCGCAGCGACGGCGCAGGCTGCGAGCGCCTTCGGCGTCCCCGATGTCTTCCTGGAGAAATTCATCGAGCGGCCGCGCCACATCGAGGTGCAGATTCTCGGTGACAAGCACGGCAACGTCATCCACCTGGGCGAGCGGGAGTGCAGCATCCAGCGTCGCCACCAGAAGCTGGTCGAGGAGGCGCCAAGCCCTGCCCTTTCGCCGACGCAGCGCGCCGACATCGGAGCCAAAGCGGTGGCGCTCGCCAAGCGGGTCGGCTACACCAATGCTGGAACCATGGAGTTCCTCTACACGGAGGGTGCCAAGCCGGGCGAGGCGGGGCAGTTCTTCTTCAATGAGATGAACACCCGCCTCCAGGTCGAGCACCCGGTCACCGAACTGGTCACCGGGGTCGACCTCGTGCAGTGGCAGCTGCGCATCGCGGCGGGCGGGAAGCTCACACTCCAACAATCGGACATCGTCTTGCGCGGTCACGCTTTCGAGGCGCGCATCAACGCCGAAGATCCCGCCAACAACTTCGCTCCCTGCCCCGGTCCGGTGCGGCGCTGGAACCCCCCATCGGGCCCCGGTGTGCGCGTTGATTCAGGACTGCGCGAAGGGTGGACCGTGCCGAGCCATTACGATTCGATGGTGGCGAAACTCCTGGTTCACGCCGGAAGCCGCGATGCCGCCTGCGATCGCATGGTGCGCGCTCTTGGCGAGCTGGAACTGGAGGGTTTCGCCACGAACAACGTGTTCCACCAGGCGCTCTTCGTCCACCCCGAGTTCCGCGCCGGCCGCATCAGCACCCGCTTCCTGGAAGAGGCGGACATCGCGGGCCAGATCAGCCGCACGAACGAGGTGAAGCGCAAAGCCAACCGCGCCTCGGTTGCGGCCCTCGTCTCCGCTCTCGATGCGGCCCCGGGTGGCGGCTTGGCGGGGTCGCATCTGCGCGCCAGCATGCCCAAAATCGTCGCCGCCGGAGCGCGCCGATCGTGGGAGGTGGAGGGATGAAGGCGACCATCGTCGTGGATGGGCTGTCGTACGAAGTGGTGGTGGATCACAAGGGGCGCACCGTTACCGTGGATGGCGAATCGTTCCCGCTCGCCCGCCATGACGTTGCGCTTCTCGCCCCCGGTCGCGCCCGCATCGCCGACCGCGAGGTGACCTACACCATCCTGGAGCTCGACCTGCTGGCGGGAGAAGGTGGCGCCGCCTCGTCGGGACCTGTGCGGGTCAAGCCACCCATGACAGGCAAGCTCGAATCCCTGCGCGTCACCCTCGGTCAACGCGTCGAGCGCGGCGATGTTCTGTTCGTGCTGGAGGCGATGAAGATGCAGAATGAGGTGCGAGCCCCTGCGGCTGGCACCGTCACGGCCATCCATCTCATGCCCGGCGCTACTCTGGAAACAAGCCAAGTGGTCCTCGAATTGGGTCCAGCGCCTTGAAGAACCTCAGGGCGGTGCGATGGCCGTGAGCGGGAAGACGACGGACCGCGAGGCATCCATCCAGGCCGACATCGAGCGCCTCAAGAAAGGCGGCCCCGCAAAGTACCACGACAAGCTGGCCGAGGAGGGCAAGCTGTTCGTGCGCGACCGCTTGAACCTCTTCTTCCCCGACGGGCTTGCGTTCGAGGATGGCCTCTTCGCCAACAACCTGCGTGCCGAGGAGGGGCTTGCCGCCGACGGCATGGTGACCGGCGCTGCCAGGATGGGCGAGCGCACCCTCTACGTCATCGCCAACGACTACACGGTGAAGGCCGGCAGCATGGCGGAGCGCGGCGTCGAGAAGTTCATCCGCGTCCAGGACCGCGCGCTGCGCTCGCAGAAGCCGGTGCTCTACCTCATTGACTCCTCCGGTGCTCGCATCACCGACCAGGCGGGCTTCTTCGCCAACATCCGCGGCATCGGGAAATACTTCTACAACCACAGCCTGCTTTCGGGGAAAATCCCCCAGGTGGCGGTCCTGTACGGTCCCTGCGTCGCGGGTGCCGCCTACACGCCCATCTTCTGCGACTTCATGATCATGGTGCGCGGCATGAGCGCGCTCTGCATCGCAAGCCCGCGCATGGTCGAGATGGTGACCGGCGAAAAAATTGGCATGCAGGAGCTCGGCGGCGCCGACTTCCACATGGAGCAGTCAGGCCAGTGCCATGTCGTCGTGGAGACCGAGCAAGAGGCAGCTCTCGCCGCGTGGAAACTGATGAGCTACCTGCCGGACAACTGCGACGAGCGGCCGGCCCGCTTCGAGAGCCGCGACCCTGCCTCGCCCACTGCAAGCATCGCCGCCCTCGTGCCGGAGGACCCCAACAAGGCGTTCGAGATGCGCGAGCTGATTGTCCGTCTCGTCGACGGCGATTCCTGGTTCGAAATCAAGGCGAGTCACGCAGAGGAGTTGCGCACCGGCTTCGCCCGCATCGGCGGCCACGTCGTCGGCATCGTCGCGAACAATTCGGCGGTGCGGGCGGGCGCCATCTTCCCGCACAGCGCCGACAAGGCGGCCGAGTTCATCACCGCCTGCGACGCCTTCAACGTCCCGCTCATTTACCTCTGCGACACGCCCGGCTTCATGGTCGGCAGCGAAGTGGAAGCGCAGGGCATCCTCAAACGCGGCAAGAAATTCATCTACGCAACGAGCACCGCGGCGGTTCCCAAGTTCTGCGTCGTCGTGCGCAAAGCGTACGGCGCCGGCATCTACGCGATGTGCGGCCCCGCCTTCGAGCCGGATGCGACGCTGGCCCTCCCCGGCGCCGAGATTGCCGTGATGGGTGCGGAGGCGGCCATCAACGCCGTCTACGCCAACCACATCGCCAAAGTCCCCGCCGGAAAAGAGCGGGAAGCGTTCATCGCAGCCAAGCGCTCCGAGTACAAGCGCGACATCGACATCCATGTCACCGCCAACGACCTCATCGTGGACCACATCGTCCCGCCGAGCCAGTTGCGCAGCGAACTCATTGCGCGCCTTGCCGCGACGGCGAACAAGCACCACCCGCTGCCGAAGAAGGGGCACAGCACGGTCATCTGACGACGCTTGGCGCAGATTGCTCAGATGACGCAGACTCGCCGTTCTGCGCGAAGGAAAAATCTGAGAAATCGGCGCAATCTGCGACCTAAACAGTCAACGGAATCTTGCTCGGCACCTTGATGCCGTGCTTCTTCGCGATGGCCCAGAACACTTCCGGTGAAACACCCTTGTTGTCGCGGTCCCAGGTGCGGTACGCGGCGATGAAGTCGCGCACGTACTCCTTCGTGTGCTCCTCGGTGTGGACCTTGATGTCGTTGGCGATGGCGAGCAGCTGCTCCTTCGTTGCAGCAAGGCCCGCCTCCGTGATGCGGGTCTCGACGGCGCGGGTCCCGGTGTGCTTGCCGAAAACGAAGCGGCGCCGGCGTCCGAGCTCCTCGACCTTCATCGGTTCGTAGGTGGCCGCCTTCTTGATGACGCCATCCGTGTGGATGCCGGACTCGTGCGTGAAGGCGTTGTAACCGACGACCGCCTTGTTGAAGGCGACCGGGACGCCGGTGCACTCCTCGACGCGGCGGCTCAGGGCGAACAGCTTTGCCTTGTCGATGCCGCTGGGGCGCTCGTAGAGGTCCTCGAGGGCCATGACGACCTCCTCGAAGCTGGCATTGCCGGCGCGCTCGCCGATGCCGTTCACGGTGGTGTTGACGCAGGGGATGCCGTGCTCGAGGGCGGTGAGGGTGTTGGCGGCAGCGAAGCCGAAGTCGTTGTGCAGGTGCACGCCGTACTCGACCTTGCGGTTGACGCGACCCACCATTTCGTCGAGCCACCAGCCGATGGTGCTTGGTGTCATGACGCCAACGGTGTCACAGAAAAGGACGCGTTTCGCGCCTGCGTCGATGGCGGCCTGGTAGAGCGTTGTCACGAAACCCATGTCGGCGCGCACGGTGTCCTCGGTGACGAAGGTGACCTTGAGGCCGTGGTCCTTCGCGTACTGCACGGAGTCAACCGCGATCTCGATGCACTTCTCGCGTGTGATGTTGAGCTTGTGCTTGAGGTGGACGTCGGAGGCGGCGATGAACGCGGCAATCTCGGGAGCGTCGGAGGCGATGACGGCGTCGATGTCGCTGCGCACGGTGCGCGCGGCACCGAGGATGCTGGCGTCGAGGCCGGCGTTGGCAATCGCCTTCACAGCCTTCAGCTCGTTGGGGGAGATGGCGGGGATGCCGACGTTCATCACATCGACGCCGGTCTCGGAGATGAGGCGGGCAAGCTCCAGCTTCTCGTCGTGCGTGTAGTAGACGCCCGGGGTCTGCTCGCCGTCGCGCAGGGTCTCGTCCCACCAGACGATTTTCTTGGGCCAGTTGCGCTTTGGCGAGCCCTTGACATGGAAGTTCTCCACAAGGACGTCGGTGGGCACGGTTTCGCCATGGTGGGATGAGCCGTTAAAGGGTTGCGCCGCCGACAGGAGAAGAACACCTGGAGATTAGGCGGGAACAAACACCACGCCGTGCCGCCACGCCGTCTGCGTTTTCCAGAGCCGGCGCAGAGCAGGCTGAACGGCCTGTCCGTTCGTGGGCGGCGACTCGCCACACCAGAGCCCGACCGTGCGCGTGCCGTCGGGGAATGCGATCATCACCGTGTGGTAGGGGCCGAACGCTTCCTGCCAGCGCGCGAATTCGGTGGGGGCAGCACCTGCACCGACTTGGGTCCAGCTTACGACGGTGCCGTTGGGAAGCCGCATGCGGGAGGTGGTCACCTCGTCGTGCCGCGCCTGCGTGACGTAGGCGCCGAGCGGCGAATCCGCTTCCGTATCGGGTGCATCGCGGGCGTTGCGGTGACGCTGCCACGCATCCTCGCGGCGCGCGGTCGTCGCATCGTAGGCAAGCTTTGCGGCGGCCTCAACATCAGGGGCGGGTCCGGCGGAGTGAATGGCGACGCTGGGGCCGAGCGTCGTGGCAATGGCGCGCAGATGGTGCGACGCGTCGTCGGCAGCGACGAGGCCGGTGCCCATCCAGAACCAGGCGGGGATGGGCTTCTCGAATCCGTGCGCCGCGACCTTGGAGCCGGCCGGGAGGGCCGCCTTGCGCACGGCGTCCCAGGCGAGACTCAGTTCGTCCTCGTCGAAGCTGAACTGCAGTTTCATGCCCCGCTTCGTGCGCGGCATGGCAAGCGCGAACATCACGCCCACCCCTTTTCCCAGACATGGACTGCACAGGTGGCGCCCGAGCCGCCGACGTTGTGCGTCAGGGCGAGTCGGGCGTCGGGGACGGCGCGGCCGCCGGCGAGGCTGTGGAACTGTTCGAACACTTCGACCGCCTGCCCTGCGCCCGTCGCACCCAGCGGGTGCCCCTTCGCCTTGAGGCCGCCAGAGGGGTTCACGGTGGCGAGGTCGCCTCCCGCGTTGGTGCGGCCCGCCGCGGTGGCGGGCCCGCCTTGACCGGCTTTGACGAGGCCGATGGATTCGATGGCGAGGATCTCTGCGATGGTGAAACAGTCGTGGACTTCGGCGAAGTCGAGGTCCGCCACCGTCCTGCCGGTTCCCTTGAACGCCTGTGCTGCTGCCTGCGTTGCGGCGGCCACCGTCGTCAAGCTCTTGCGGTCGTGCAGGGCGAGTGTGTCGGTGGCGGCGCCGGAGCCGGTGAGCCAGATGGGCTTGTCCGTGAACTCCGAGACGCGCTCCTCGGAGACGAGTAGCAGCGTCGCAGCGCCGTCGGTCGTGCTGCAGCAGTCGAAGAGACCGAGGGGGTCGGCGATCATGGGGGCCGCGAGTGCTTTCTCGAGCGTCGTGGGTTTCTGGAACTGGGCGTGCGGGTTGTGCGCCCCGAAGGCGTGGTTCTTGACGGCGACGGCGGCGAGCTGCTCACGCGTCGTGCCGAACGTGTCCATGTGAGCTCGCGCCATCATGGCATAGACGCCGGGGAACGTGAGGCCGCTTGCGCGCTCGACCTCCGTGTCGCCGGAGACACCAAGCCAGTAGCCGCGGTGCGCCTTGCTGAAGGGATTCATCGATTCGACGCCGGCGGCGACCGCGACGTCGACGGCCCCGCTGCGGATGGCAAGCCAGGCGTCACGGATGGCGAAGCCACTGGAAGCGCAGGCGTTTTCGACGCGGTGTGCAGGGGCGCCAAGGCTCGCTGTGCCCTGAAGGAACAGGGCCGCGGAGTTGCCGGGCTGGTGGCCGCCGAAGCCGACGGTTCCAATCCAAGCTTCGTCCGCCTTGCCGTTCCATTTGGGAGCGCGCGCGGCCATCTCGCGCCATGCTTCGTCAAAGAGGGCCTTGGGAGTCGCCTCGGGACGGTTGCCGAAACGGGACATCCCGGCAGATACCAACGCGACGCGGCGGCTCACGAAGGCCCACCTTGCCTCGGCGTCAAAAGGGTGCCCGTCGGCCTCTCTGCGTGGCGGTTCAGAACCAGGGGAGCAGCGGATCGATGTGCCCTTGCGCAGCGACGAGGACGGCGGCAAGTCCGAGCGGATTCAGCAGGTTGTCCGAGAGCGGGAATGGGACCGGCGCGAGAAGGTCCACCAACAAGAACAGCGCTGCAGCAAGGACTGCGACCGGAGCCCCCAAGAGTGGGAGGCAGACCAGGAACGCCACGGCGGTTCCCGCGGCGGAGCCGAGCCAGGACTTGTCGCGGTTGTGGAACCATTTGCGCCGCCCCCAGCGCTTGCCGGCCAGAGCGCTCGCGGAGTCGGCGAACACCGTGACCGCGAGGATGGCGAGGCAGGCAGGAATCCCCGTGCGCCACTGTTCGGGGTCGGCGGCAACAAGGAGCCAGGCGGTGGCGAGGGCCGCAGTCATGTGGATGTGCGCTCCCATCAACCCCTCCTCGCGGCTGCGCAGCCGGCTCAGGATGGTGCGCTTGAACGGGAAGGGCGCGTCGGGGGTGCGCAGCCGGATGAGTTCAACGGGAAGGAGAGCAAACAGGAGGAAGAGGACCCACCAAAGCGCCACGAGATGGCCGGAGACCGGCCACGGCTCGGCGACGGCGGCAAGGAGGTTGCTGCGCGGCTCGCCGGGGTCACCGAGCCCAATGCGCGACAGCCCCAAGACGATGAAGTGGCCGATGCCCGCGTAGGATGCGAGAATCAGTCCCATCAGCAGGTGGGGCGTCTTGCGCCGCGTCTCTGCGTCCTGGGGGCCAGCGGTGGGCAGCGCGGGCAGAGCATCACGCAGCCGGTCCACGAGCCGCTGGAGCTGGAGTGCCGTGTAGGCGAGCGAGAAGACCGCGGAGGAGACGAGGACGAGCAGAAGGGCGGGCGCGAAAGGCGCTGGAAGGGCGCGCGGTCCCACCACCCAGAGCAGGACCGCAAGGCAGGCGAGGGTTGCCGTGGTGCCCAACGTGGAATAGCGATCGGGACGCGTCTCGGCAAATCCGCGCCGCGCTGTGAAGCCGGCCGCGACCGCGTAGGCGACGACGCCGACGGCGAGGAGGCGGGCGGAAACGAGGCTCCAGGGGCCAATCGTGAACTCCGCCACAACGCGCCATCGCGCCATGGCACTTCAAACCGCAGGTGGAGGCGGGTCAGATGTTCCGGTCGAAGTAGCCGGTCGTTCCTGCTTCGGGGGTAACGCGGGAGGCGGCGTAAATGCCAAGCGGCATGACGATCATCAAGGCGATTCCCCAGAGATTGCCGGAGGTGGTGAGGCCGAGGCCAAGCATGCCGCTGGTCACGGAGATGAGAACCAGGAGCAACGCCGCGAGTTTACGCCACCAATGGCTCGCCGGCCGCTTTTTGTCGGCAACCTCAGGAGTCGCTGAAGGCAGAGTCGCCGCTGCGGACATGAAGGGGCCCGATCGGGGATTTGAACCCCGCACAAGGGAGCCACAATCCCATATGTTAACCAGGCTACACTAACCGGGCCGTTTGGATGCAAACCTGATTCCGGGAACGTGGCGTCGGTTGGGAACCGCCCGAAATCAGGCTCTCGTATGCGAGAGCACGAACTGTCGCACATGGACCCCATACAAAAGGGGAACGCCCCAGATTTGCGCTTCTGAGCAGAGCGGATTGGTTAGGTGGGTCGGCTCAGCACAGTACCGCTTAGGCTGATGGGTTGTCCAGCGGCGAACAGGACTTGGGCGCCACCGACTTGGTTGGCTGCAGGCAGAATGTAGGTCTGCAACCGGGCGTTGGCGGTGAGGTTCAGACTGTCGAGAGGCAGAGCAAGAGGCGACGTGCCGGTGATGTTGAGCAAAAGGCGGCGGTCCCCCTCGCTTTCGAAGAACCGAACCCAGAGGGATTGTGTCAGCATCGTGGTGGGCTGCCAGGTCAACGTCAGGTTCCCTGCGAGCATGACGGGGCCCTGGGTTTCCGATTCGAACGTGTTCGGGGCCTCGGGGTTGGTGGGTGAAGGGAGACCGGGAACGAAACAGCCAGAAGGAACTGCCGGAGCGCCAAACACACACTGGACGGTTCCGATGTCGCCGTTCCATTCAACGGCCTTAACGGTCCATGGGATGGGTTGGCTGTTGGGAGTTGACGGCGCAAGGGACGCAGAAACCGCAGACGACGGAGCCGACGGCGAGTTCGATGATGTGCCCGCAGCTTTGGAATCCGCGCAGCCGGCCAACGCAAAAACCAGGATGATGACTGCCGCTCGAAGGCCAAGAGCGCGGGACGAGTTTCGATTCATCAAGGCCAACAGCATCAGCCACCGACCTCCAAATCCAGGCTAAGAGGTTGGTGGTGAAGCGCTTGGAGTGTCGAGTTCGCCTCGGGGTTACGCCAGCCGCTTCTGCGTCCCGCGCACCGCCTTGATGGCTTTGGCGATGTCCTTGGAGCCGTAGATGAACGAGCCGGCGACGGCGACGGTGGCGCCCGCCTTCTCGACGATGCGCGCGGTCTCGCCGTTGATGCCGCCATCCACTTGGATTTCGAGCGGTGGCAGGGTCTTGCCGCGACCGGCGGCGGTGGCCATCTTGGCGATGCGCTCAATCTTTGGCACGACCGCTTCGATGAAGGATTGGCCGCCAAAACCGGGGTTGACCGACATCACGAGGACGAGGTCCACCTCCTTGATGACGTACTCCAGGATGGATTCGTGTGTGGCGGGGTTGAGGCTGACACCCGCCCTCTTGCCGAGCGCCTTGATCTGCTGGATGGTGCGGTGCAGGTGGGTGCACGCCTCGGCGTGGACGGTGATGCTGTCGGCGCCGGCGGCGGCGAAGTCGGCAATGAATTTCTCTGGCTCAACAATCATGAGGTGGCAGTCGAGTAGGAGCTTCGTGTGCGGCCGGATGGCCTTCACGATGGGGGGGCCAAGCGTGATGTTCGGCACGAAGCGGCCATCCATGACGTCCACGTGCAGCCAGTCGGCGCCCGCTTTCTCGACGGCGGCGATGTCGGCGCCGAGGCGGGAGAAGTCAGCCGAGAGGATGCTGGGGGCGACTTTGAGCACACGGTTGGGATGAAGGGCCGGATGAAAAGGAGTCCGTCAGGCAAACGCCGCGTCGACGATGTGGCTGCCGAGCGTGGTGACCCAGAGGTCTTCTTGCTCCAACCGGACGAGGCCGAGGTCGGAGAGTTCGTGCAGCGCCGCGCGGTAGGACTCCTCACTCAGATGGGTGCGACGGCGCAGCGGCGGGGTGCGGTGGGGGCCGGAGTGGTCGAAGGCGGCGAGGCAGCCGAGCACCTCGTGGGCAGCTGGGGAGACGGTCACGCCACAGTCCAATGCGGGCAGTCGTTTGAGCCTCTTGGGGGGTGAAGCGAAAGTTGCGGCAACGGCGTGGCCGCAGGCGGCACGAGGACGCGTTTCTCTGGAGAGCCGACGGTGTGATCCCACTCGACCTTCAAACGAAGGTCAATCACGTTGGACGGCACGGTCCGCATTCCATTGCGGACCGCGCAGGCCTGCCGAACTGCCAATGAAAGCCGACGGTGTGATTTGAACACACGACCTGCTGTTTACAAGACAGCTGCACTACCGCTGTGCTACGTCGGCGCAGGGGCTGCGACTGGACCGCCTTTTGTGAAGCTGCCGCCGCTCAATGGGGAGCCTGGCCCAGCTCGGCGCTCCGCTTGGTCGCGGCCTCGACGGCGTCCATGACGATGGCTTGGAACCCTTCCCGGCGCAGGACATGAAGCGCCGCGATGGCGGTGCCGCCGGGGCTGGTGACCTGGTCTTTGAGGGCGGCGGCGTGGAGGTGCGAATCGCGCGCCAAGTGGGCGGAGCCGATGAGGGTCTGGATGGCCAACCGTGTCGCGACCTCGCGCGACAGGCCGACCTTGACGCCGGCATCCGCCATCGCCTCGACGAAATGGAAGACATACATCGGCCCGGTCCCCGACAGGCCGGTCACCGCATCCATCAGACTCTCGGAGACCTCCTCGACGGTGCCGACGGCGCCGAAAATCTCGCGCGCGACGGCGAGGTGCGCCTTGCTGGCGTTGCGACCAGGGCAGATGGCGGTCGCCCCCAGCCCGACGGTGGCGGCAACATTGGGCATGGCACGCACGACCGGAACGTCGCCGAGGGCCGATTCGATGCGGCGCGTCGGGAAACCGGCCGCCATGCTGAGGACAACCTGGCCCGGCTGAACGTGGCGCGCCAGCTCGGCGAGAACCTCAGGGAGGATTTGCGGCTTGACGCCAAGCAGGATGACTTCGGCCCCGACCACCGCCTTCATGGCGGAGACAACCTCGATGCCGAGCGTTTTGGAAAGTGCGGCCGTCCGTTCGCGCTTGGGGTGGATGGCGGCCATCTGCGACGGCGTCGCCCATTTCGTGGCGAGCAGGCCGCGCACGACGGCGGAAGCCATGTTGCCGGGCCCGATGACGGCGAGACGGTGCGCCATGCCGCCTCGATGGGCATCCGACCTAAAAGTTGCCTGGCGAAGGCGCTATCTTGAGCGCTGGGGCTCCGCGTGCCGTGCGGGTCTGTCTGGGCGGAACCTTCGACCCCCTCCATGCCGGCCATCGCGCCCTGCTGCGCGCCGCCGCCGAGGGAGCGACCGACCTCTTCGTCGGGCTCACCGAGGGCCCGCTCGCCGCCCGCCCCGGTCGCACCGTGGCGCCCTGGGCCGAGCGTGCCGAGCGGGTGCGCCGCTACCTCGACGAGGCGGGTTACCGCGGAGCCCTCGCTGTGCGCCCGCTCTCCGACGGGGCGGGTCCGGCGGCAACGGGTCCTTACGATCGCATCGTCGTGAGTCCGGAGACCGAGCGCGGCGCCGAAGCCATCAACCGTGCTCGCCTGGAACGCCGCCTTCCGGCTCTCGATGTGCGCGTCGTTCCGCATGTCCTCGCCGAGGACCTCCTTCCCATCAGCGCCACCCGCATCGCGGCGGGGCACATCGACGCCGACGGCCGCCGCCTGCAGCCCCTCCGCGTCGCGGTGGGCTCCGCCAACGGCGTCAAGGTCGCCGCCGTTCTCGAGGAGTTCACCCGCACCACGCGCATTGCCACCGATGTCAAAGGATTCGCGGTGGCAAGCGGTGTCGCCGAGCAGCCGCGCGACGGAGAGACATTGACCGGCGCCCAGAACCGCGCTCGTGCCGCCCTGGCCGCCTGGCCGGACGCGGACTATGCCGTCGGCATCGAGGCGGGGCTCATCCCGTTCCCCGGCCACGAGGGCTACCTGGAGGCGCAGGCGTGCGCCATCTTGGACCGCAACGGCTGGGAAACGCACGGCTGGGGGCCGGCGTTCCATTACCCGGAGTGGCTCACGACGAGGGCCATCAAGGGCGAAATGGTGAGCGACGTCCTGGGGCCCATCGCCAACGACCCACGCATCGGCTCCACGACAGGCGCCATCGGCTGGCTTACTGAGGGCCGCTTCGATCGCACCGAACTGTCGCGGCTCGCCGTCCTCATGGCTTTCATTCCGCGCTTCCGGCGTGGCCTCTACCTTGGGCCCGAGCCGAAACGTTAGAGCCCAAGTGCGACGCGGTGGCCGTCGGCGAGGTTGCGCGTCGCTTCGCGGAACGTGAGGCCCGCCATGCGCTCTTTGCGCGGCCCGACGAATGCGACGACCTCCTCGGGTCGCAACTTGCTCCGTTCACGCAGCATCCAGCCAATCGCCTTGCGAACAAAGAACTCTTTCTCGGCGAGCATCGCGTCGGCGCGGCGCACGAAGCCCGGCCAGTCGCCTTCTCCTTTCGCGAAATCGACGCGTTGGCAGATGAGGGCGAGACGCCGCACCCAAAAATCGTCGTCCTTCGCCCAGCGGTCGAGGCGGCGAAGCTCACTCGGCTCGCGGCGCACGATGGCTCCGACAACGTGAATGGCGAGCCAGTCGCTGAGCGCCCAGGTCTTCGCCTCGCGCGTCATCTTCTCCAGCGCGTCCAGGTCGGCGGCGGCGAGGAGTTTCTGCTTGCGCTCGAGAAGGGCGACGGCGAGGGCGCGCAACTCGAAGACGGGCGGCTTCCAGAGTGCCGTCGCGATGGCCAGAAGACGCAGGTGGTCCATCTCGGGCTCCTCTTTCGTGAACGCGACGGCGACGCGGCGGACACTCGGGATGTCGGCGCCGAGGAACTCGAGGTCGGACTTGAGGTAGGCCTTGGCGCTGGCGGCGCGCGCAGGGGTTCCCTGCTCGGCGAGCTGCTGTTCCAAACGGGCGACCGTCGCCTTGACGGACGACGGACGCACGGCGGTGGGCATCTACGTGTCGCGCAAGCCAGTCACAAGCCGACCAATGATGAGGCGTTGAATTTGGTTCGTGCCCTCGTAAATCCCCAGAATCTTCGCATCGCGCCAGTAGCGCTCCACGGGGTAGGCGTCGGTGTAGCCGTTGGCGCCGTGCACCTGGATGGCGTCCTCGCACACCTTGAGGCTCATCTCGGCCACAAACAGCTTGGCGCGGCTGACGGCGAGGGTCCACTGGTCGCGCGTGATTTCGCCGCGGTCGTACGCCTCGCGGCTGCGGGCGGCTTCCCACACGAGGAGGCGGCCCGCCTGAATCTGTACATCCATGTCGGCGAGCATCGCCTGGACGAGCTGGTAGTTGCCGATGGGGCGGCCGAAGGCGCTGCGTTCGCTCGCGTACTTCAGGCTCGCCTCGTACGCGGCTTGGGCGATTCCAACTCCACCGGCTGCCACAGAAAGGCGGCCGTGGTTGAGAACGTACATGGCGTTCTTCCACCCGTCGCCCTCTTTGCCGATGAGGTTCTCTTTCGGGATGCGGCAATCGGTGAAAGCGAGTGTTGCGGTCGGGCTGCTGCGCAGACCGAGCTTGTTCTTGGTCTCGACGCCAACGCACTCGAACCCTTCGGTGCCCTTCTCGACCATGAAGCAGCTGATGCCCTTGTGCTTGAGGGCGGGGTTGGTCTTGGCGTAGACGATGACATGATCGGCGATGCCGCCGTTCGAGATCCACGCTTTCGTGCCGTTGAGGACGTAGTGGTTGCCCTCCAGTTTGGCGGTGGTGGACATGCCGGCGGCGTCGGAGCCGGAGCCCGGTTCGGTGAGCGCCCAGGCGCCGAGCTTCTTGCCGGCGGCCATGTCGGGGAGCCACTTCTTCTTCTGCTCGGCGGAGGCGAAACCCTTGAGGGTGGAACCGCACAGCGAGCCGTGCACGGAGATGGAGGTGCGCAGGCTGCTGCAGCCCTTCGCGAGCTCCTCGGTGAGGATGGCGTAGCTTACCGCGTCGAGGCCGCCGCCGCCGTATTCGGTGGGGAACGGAGCACCAAGCAAGCCCTGTGCAGCCATCTTCTCGTAGATGTCGTGCGGGTGGTCGCCCGCCTGCTCCCAGACCCGGACAATCTCGGGGGTGATGTGCTCGTTGACGAAGGCGCGCGTCATGTCGCGAATCAAACGCTGCTCATCCGTGAGGGTGAAATCGACGGCCACGGCGGTGCGAAGGCGAGGCCATTTAAGGCCGAACGGAGCCGAACGGGGTCCGATCAGGCTGCGAGCGCGGATTGCACCCGGCGGTTCGCCGCGAGGCGGGCGTCAATTGCCTCGGTGCGGCGCCGCATCCTCTTGGCAACCTCGTCGGCGACGAGGGCGGTGGCGACACTAACCAGGACGGGGACCAGGAGGTACTTGACCGTGAGGCGAAGCGCGCCCCCAGCAACGGCGATGAAGAATCCAGCCATACCAAGAGATGGGCGCGCCTTGGATATGAGAGAAACGGCAAGATTCAAGAGCGGGTTCAACCTGGATTGATGTGCGGTTTTGTACAATGGAACCCCCCTCCACGAAAGGAACGGGCATCAAGGAGAAGGCGAAACGGGCGGCCGGGAAGGCGGGCGACTGGGTCGCCGCCGCCGCCTCAGCGGTCTCCGGCGTCGGCCCCATTGGCCACAACAACCCACAACGACTCTCCAGTGGCAAGACCACCGACTACGAGACCTACATGCGCGTGCCGGAACTGCTTGCGCTGCAGAAATCCGAGGGCGAGCGGGTCCACCACGATGAACTGATGTTCCAAGTTGTGCACCAGTCGTTCGAGCTGTGGTGTAAGCTGGTTCTCTTCGAGCTGAAGAGTGTTGGCACCCTCATCGAGCAGGACCGCCTGGTTGAGGCCTATCCCCTTCTCGCGCGTGCCTCCGCGACGCTCCGCATCAACACGGAAGCGCTGCGGGTCCTGGAGACGATGACGCCGTGGGACTTCCACGTCATTCGCGCCGCTCTCGGACAGGGCTCCGGCGCCGAGTCGCCCGGGTTCCGGCAGATTCAGCAGCAGGCGCCCGCCCTCTGGCCCAAAGTCCAGGATCTCCTCAAGCGACGCAAGAGCGACATCCTCTCCATCTACGTCCAGCCTCGCTCGCAGCCCGATGTCCTGCGGCTGCTTGAGATGATGACTGATGTCGACATGGCGTTCACGCTCTGGCGCCAGACCCACCTCGCCCTGGTCAAGCGCATCATCGGCCGCGACGTCAAGAGCCTGAAGGGCTATGCCGTCCATCAGCTTGAGGTGGATGTCCAGGGCGCCCTCTGGCCCGCCCTCTGGACCGTGCGCAACCAAGTGACGCACCAAGCCGGGACGAGCCCGGCGTAGCCGTCCGCAGGCTTCAAGCGCACCAACCCCTGGACGGTTTGACGTGGAGTTCGACCTTTTCCTCTCCATCAGCCAGACCCCCGTCGCGGGGCGCACGCCGACGGAGCGCGAGATGTTCGCCAACGCGATGGCGCAAATCGAGGCGGCGGATCGGCTCGGCTTCGGCGTCGCCTGGCTCGCGGAAAGCCATCTTAGCAGTGAAGTGCAGAAGGGCAACCGGCTTCCCGTCATCCCGCACTGGCAGGGGGAGGTCGGCCTCAACGCAGACATGCTGCAGTTCGCCCATGCGATCTTCCGCCGCACCAAGCGCATCGAGGTGGGCTCTGCCGTCATGAACATCCTCTGCAACGGCGGCCCGGTCGCCGCGGCGGAGCGCATCGCGATGTTCGCGGCCCTGCACGGCCTCGACCCCGCCGAACGGCGCCGCATCCACGTCGGCTTCAGTGCCGGCCGTTTCGATTACATGAATCGCGCCTACGGCATCGAGCCGCGCACTCCGCTCGAGAAAGCGCTGCCCTTCGGGTTGTGGAAAGGCACCGTCTTTCTCGAGGCCTGCGAGGTTTTCTCCAGGCTGCTCTCGGGAGAGACGCTGGCTGGCGGCCAGGTCCCGGAACGCACCATCGGCCGCGCAGACTTCCGCAGCGAGCCGGAGTGGCTGAAGGCACGCGACGCGGCGAAAGCGGAAGGCAGGCTCTCGTCGATGGCGGGGGGAGAAAACGAACGCATCCGCGTCCCGAAGCAGTTCCATTTCGACCCCCTCAAAATTATCCCGCAGGCGTGGCGCCGCGAACTGGTGCAGCTCGTCGTCGGCTCGCACGATCCTCAGGCGCACGAACTCGCCAACAAGTTCCTGCCCGCCCACGTCGCCAATTTGAGCATCACGCCGGGCACCGTCATCGACGCGACGCACGAACGGATGCGCAAGGTGTTCCACAAGGAGGGCGGCCCGTGGAAACGCAGCTACATGCCGCGCACCGTCCTGGTCTTCCTCAACGAGGAGCCGGTCCTCTCGCCCGAGCAACGGCGCGCCGCCGCGCAGGCGGAGGCGAAGGCAGCGCTCGCCGCATATTGGAACGCCCTGGAGGGCACCCTCGACCCGAAGAAAGTCGGCGAGGCGTCCGACAACGCTGTCATCGGCACCGCCGACGACGTTGCGCAACAGCTTGCCGCGCGCTACCACTCCGACGACCGTCTCATGCTCTGGTTCGATTTCTTCAACCACGATTCCGACCGCGTCATTCGCAACATGGCGGCTTTCATGGAGAAAGTCACGCCCAAACTCGCTCGCAAGGAGGTCGCCGCGTGACGCGCCGGACGAAGTCGCAGATTGCGCAGAAGCCACAGAAACGCGTTCTGCGCAAATCTGTGAAATCTGCGACCAAAACGGGCGCTCGCAGTGACGGCCAAGGCGACCGCATTCAGGGCCCCGGCTCCGAGCTCTACCCAGAGGGCCCTCTTGGCACACGCGAGAAAGGAATCCCCACGGGCCGCGACGTCGAGTGGGAGCCACTCGTGGACTACCGTCGCCTCGGCATTTCGGAGACGACCATTCACGGCGCCGTCGCGTGGGCGCACGGTGGCAAACTCATTCACTCGTTCGGCGGCAACGTTCTCTGCTACGGCCGCAGCATGATGAAGCCGCTCGCGATGAAAGTGTTCGCAAAAGAGCTGGCAACGTCATCGTGGGAGCAGAAAGCCATCGCGCTCGCCTCACACAACGGCGACACCGAGCACGTCGCAGCCGCGCAGAGCCTTCTCCATGAGACGGAGTGGGGCCTCATGCAGGCGCCGCTCGATCTGCCGCTCGTCCCGTTTGGCCGCAGCGTGCGCCGTCCGCGCCGCTGGTACCACACCTGCTCAGGTGAGCACGCCGCCATCCTTGCCGGCTGCAAGGCGAAAGGCTGGCCGCGCATCGGCTACCTGCTGCCGCAGCACCCCTGGTTCCAGGCCTACACGAAGGTCGTCGCCGATATCCTCGGCCCGAAGTGGACCCCCGCCCGCACGGCGCGCGACGGCTGCGGCCTGCCAACGCTCAGCAACACGGTCAACGAGCTCGCCATCCTCTACGCCCACCTCGCCAAGACGCGCAAGAAGGACTGGGTATGGGAGGCGATGGTGCGCAACCCGGACCTTGTGGGCGGCTTCAACCGGCTCGACACGACCATCCTGAAATCGTGCGGCGGCAAAGTCATCGCCAAGGAAGGCGCCGACGGCCTGCTCGGCCTCGCCATCGAGCATCCCGACTACCCCGACGGCCTCGGCGTCGTCGTCAAGATCGCGCATGGCTGGAACCCGAGGGCGACCTGGTATGTCGCGCGTGCCATTCTCGGCGTCCTCGGCTTCACGCTGCGCAACCCCTACCCGCTGCACCGGCAGAAGGCGTTCATTGTTCCGGGCGTCGTCCCGCCGAAGTTCCTGAAGGCGCTCGGCTCGATTGCGACATGGGACGAGTGGGACCCTGACACCGACCACTGGACCTACGACAACGACGACTACATCGGCAGCCAGCCGTTGATGCGGGGGCATGAGCCGTGAGCGAAGGATTCGGCTGGCTCCAGCGCGACCGTGAAGTGGCGCAACGCGACCTTGCCCGCGCCTACGGCCACGCCAAGCGCGATGTTCAAGCCGAATCGGTTCCGCGCCTGTCGCAGCGCATTGGCGGCCGCAAGATGGCGCCCGCATCCGGTGCCTACCTCGACAACGTGGACCCGGCGCGCAACGTCGTGCTGTGCAAGGTCCCGCGCGGCAACGCCGAGGACGTCGATGCCGCGGTGGTCGCCGCGACGAAGGCGCAGCCCTCGTGGGCAAGCCTCGAACTTGCCGAGCGTTGCCGCATCCTGCGCCGCACCGCAGAACTCATCGAGCGCGACCTTGACCGGCTCGCGCGCATGGAGTCGGAAGACACGGGCAAACCCATTCGACTCGCCCGCACGCTCGACATCCCACGGGCCGCGCGCAACTTCCGCTTCTACGCCGACTTCCTCGAGCAGCGCACAGAGCCGGAGTTCCACAGCGACGGCTGGGTCCACTCCACATCGCGCACTCCGGTCGGCGTCGTCGGCCTCGTCACGCCCTGGAACCTCCCACTCTACTTGCTGACCTGGAAGGTCGCCCCCGCGCTCGGTCTCGGCAATGCGGTCGTCGCGAAGCCGAGCGAGTTGACGCCGCGCACCGCCGACGCTCTTGCCGACCTGCTTGCCGAGGCGGGCCTCCCCGACGGACTTTACAACGTCGTGCAGGGGCTCGGTCCCGAGGCGGGCGACCCGCTCATCCGGAACCCGGACGTCCGTGCCGTGAGTTTCACCGGTGGCACAGCCACAGGCGCCAAAGTTGCGCAGGCCGCCGCCTCTGGCCCGCCCAAGAAACTCAGCCTGGAGCTCGGCGGCAAGAATCCTGCGGTTGTTTTCGCGGACTGTGACCTCGATGCTGCGGTCGCAGGCGTGGTTCGCGGCGGTTTCACGAACGGCGGCCAGGTTTGCCTCTGCACGAGCCGCGTCCTCGTCGAGCAGAGCTTGTTGGCCAAATTCTTGTCAAAGCTGGAGGCAGCGGTGAAAGCGCTCAAGGTGGGCGACCCGCGCGACGAGGCGACCGACATCGGTCCCCTCAACTCGCTTGCGCATCGCACCAAGGTCGAAGGCTACCTTGACTTGGCGCGCAAAGAGGCCAAGGTTTTCTGCGGCGGCGACCGGCCGACCATCGCAGGCGAGCTTGCCGACGGCGCGTTCCTGACCCCCGCCCTCGTCACCGGCGTCGTGCAGGAGAGTCGGCTCATCCAAGAGGAGATTTTTGGACCCGTCGTCACCGTGCAGTCCTTCAGGGATGAAGCCGAAGCCATTGCGTTGGCGAACGGCGTCCGCTATGGCCTGACGGCCACCGTCTGGACGAAAGACGCGACGAAAGCGCGCCGCGTTGCGGAGCGACTGGAGACCGGCATGGTCTGGGTGAACTGCTGGCTTGTGCGCGACCTTGCCACCGCATTTGGCGGCTCCAAAGAGTCCGGCGTCGGCCGCGAAGGCGGCGAGTGGTCGGTCGATTTCTATTCCGAGGCGAAGAACATCACGATGAAGGAGACCTGAGATGGCCAGCAAACAGCGCCCGACCAAACCGCAGATCGCGCAGATTGCGCAGAAGAACGTTCGGTCTGCGCGCTCTGCGTCATCTGCGGTTCGGGCCGGAGGCGGCTCCATTGTCGCCGGCTGTCTCACGCCGCACCCGCCGCATCTCGTCTACGCCGACAATCCGAAACAGAACGAGGCGCGCAGTGAAGGTGGCTGGGAGACAATCCGTTGGGGCTACGAGCGTCTCCGACACAGTCTCGCCCGCGCCACCCGCGACTACGATGTCATTTTGGTGCACTCGCCGCACTGGCGCACCCGGGTCGGCCACCACATTCTTGGCGTTCCGCACTTCAAATCGCTCAGCGTGGACCCCATCTTCCCCAACCTGTTCCGCTACAACTTCGACTTCGACGTCGATGTGGAGTTGGCCGAGGACATCGCGGCCCGCGGCGCCAAGAAGGGGCTCACGATGAAGATGATGCGTAACCCCGAGTACCGCATCGACTACGGTACCATCGCCGCGTGCCACCTCGTGAACCCGAAGTGGGACAAACCCATCGTCGGAATCAGTTCCTGCCGCGTCTACAACGACTACTCGAACGAGGTCGGCCAAGAGCAGATGCGTGCCCTCGGCCAGGCGACGCGGGAGGCCATCGAAGCTTCCGGCAAGCGCGCCTTGCTGCTCGCCAGCAACAGCATCAGCCACCGCCACTTCACCCGCGAGCCGAAGGTGCCCGAGGACATGAGCCACGAGCACATCTACCACCACGGGCAGCACTTGTGGGACATGCACGCCATCGGCCTCGCCCGCGACGGCAAAGGGAAGCAGCTCTTCGACGAACTGCCTGACCTCATCGACCAGGCGACGTCGGAAGCGGACGCCGGCTGCTTGTCGTGGCTTCTCGCGGCGCTCGACTTTCCTTCGTATCCCGCAGAGCTCCACGGCTACGGCACCGTCATCGGCACTGGCAACGCCGTGCTGGAGTGGGACCCCAATCCCAAGACGCGCCAGGTCACGCCGAGGTTGATGACATGACGCGCCGGACCAAACCGCAGATTCCGCAGACCTCGCAGAACCGTCGGAGCTCTGCGCAATCTGCGAAATCTGCGGCCCAGTCGGGCGTCGTCGCCTCATTCATTGTCCCGCACCTGCCGCACCCGCTCCTGGTGCCCGACGCGAACCCGGGCTACCGTCGCATCCGCGACGCCTATGGGAAGGTCCGAAAGCGCATCCAGGAACTCAAGCCGGACCTGCTCATTCTCTATTCGACGCGTTGGCCCAGCGTCATCGGCCACCAGGTGCAGACCGACCCTGCACCGGCGTGGACGCACGTGGACGAGGAGTGGCACGAGCTCGGCGTCATCCCTTACAAGCTGCGCGTGGACAAGCCGTTCGGCGAAGCCTACGTCGCGGCGGGCCAGAAGCGCGGCCTGGAGATGCGCGCCGTCTCCTACCGCGGTTTCCCCGTGGACACCGGCAGCGTCGTCGCGCTGAAACTTCTCAACCCCGACAACAAGATTCCCGCCAGCATCGTGTCGTGCAACATGTACGCCGACCGCGCCGAGACCATCGTGCTTGGCAAGGCGGCGCGCGAAGCCATCGCCGAGCGCGGTCTGCGCGTCGTCGCCGTCGCCGTCACCGCGCTCTCCAACCGGCTCTTCAGCGGCGTCGTTCCGTTCAAGGAGGACAAAATCCACAGCCGCAAGGACGACGAGTGGAACCGCAAGTACCTCGAGTTCCTCTCCCGCGGCCGTTTGGAGGATGCCAGCCAACTCGCCCGCGAGTTTGCCAGCCAGGCCAACGGCGACTCCAAGATGAAGGCGGTCTGGTGGCTCGCCGCCGTTTCCGGCCAGTCAAACAATTTCGCCGGCACCGTGCACGCCTACGAGGCCATCTACGGTACCGGCGCCGCCATCGTCGAACTGGTTCCAACCGGCAAAGCAGCGGCCGACAAGGAGTACGACGAGGCGGACCCCGACGAGCACCACGGCGACCGCAACGTCCTCGGAGGGGCAAATGCGTTCGAGACCTCGGACGAGACCGAGCGTTGGAGCGGCGCGCATTCCTCTGCGGATGAGGACAGTGGCGCAGGATATCCTGGTGCGCCCAGTTCGGCGACTCCTCCGGCGAGCAAGGCCATCGTCCACGCAAAGTCAGCGCCCAAGCCGGTTGGCGCCTACGCGCACGCCCGCCGCGTCGGCGACCTGCTCTTCCTTGCCGGCATCGGACCTCGCACACCCGGTACGGATGCCATCCCCGGCGGCCCGACGCGCGACGCCGCCGGCAAACCGCTCGCGTACGACATCGTCGCGCAGACGCGGCAGGTCGTCGCCAACGTCGAGGCGGTCCTCAAAGAATCGGGCGCGACGCTTGCCGACGTCTTCGATGTCCAGGTCTTCCTCACCGACATGAAGCGCGATTTCAAGGCGTTCAACGAAGAGTACGCTAAGGCGTTCGGCAAAATCCAAGCAACGCGGACGACGGTCCAGGTCGAGGCGCTGCCGACGCCGATTGCCGTCGAGTTCAAGGTCGTGGCGCACATTGGACAGAACCGATGAAGGCCGGAGCGTGGCGCGACGCCAAGACCTTGGCCGACCAGGTGGCCGACGCGTCCGGTTCCGCCGCAGCAAGTTCGCAGGCTTCGCGCGTCCTCGACATCAGCCCGCTTGTCTCCCCGCGCATCGCAAACTGGCCCGGCGACGTTCCCTTCACGGCGCGCAAGACGGCACGCTTGGCAGAAGGCGGCGGCATCGACCTCGGCGACTTCCATTCGTCTTACCATGTCGGGGCCCACACCGACGCCCCGCAGCACTATCACCATGAGGGGCGCGCCATCAGCGACCTCCCGCTCGACGCCTACGTCGGCCCCTGCCAAGTGGTCGAGGTTCGTGCCAAGCGCGGCACACGGTTCGGCCTCGTTGACCTCGTGCAGGAGCCGACGGCGCCGCGCATCCTGTTCAAGACCGGGACCTTCCCCGACCCCGAGAACTGGAACTCCGACTTCGCCGCGCCCGAGCCCGATCTCATCGACGCCCTGGGCAAGCGCGGCGTCGTGCTCGTCGGCTTCGACACGCCAAGCACCGATCTGTTCGACTCCAAAGGGCTCCCTGCCCATCGTGCGCTCTTCCGGCACGGCATGATGAACCTGGAGGGGCTTGTCCTTTCGCATGTCAAGCCGGGCCACTACGAACTCGTCGCCTTGCCGTTGCGGCTTGAGGACGCCGACGCGAGCCCGGTGCGCGCCGTCCTCCGGGAACATCAGCGGTAGCATCAAAGCGCCCTCATCGGTCGCCACGGCGTGGACCTTGACCTCACGGGACGGCACGCCCTGGTCTGCGGCGCCAGCCAAGGCATCGGCAAGGCAGCCGCGATGGAACTGGCCAGTTTGGGCGCCACCATTACCCTGCTCGCCCGCAGCCCGGACAAGCTTGCGGCGCTGCGTCCCATCCTGAAGAATGCCGGCGCCCAGGAGACGCACATGCTGGTGGCCGACCTCGACGACCGCGCCGGCCTGGAGCGCCAAGTGAAGGCGCACCTGGAAAAGGCAGGCCCCATCCAAATCCTCATCAACAACACCGGAGGGCCGCCCTCGGGGCCGTTGCTGGAGGCGAAAGAGGCGGACTTCCTCAAGCCCTATGGTCGCCATCTGCTGGCGAGCCACCTGCTCGTCCAGGCTCTGCTGCCCGGCATGAAAGAGTCCGGCTACGGCCGCATCGTCAACGTTCTGTCTTCCAGCGTTCGCGAGCCGATTGCCGGCCTCGGCGTGAGCAACAGCATCCGCGCCACGATGGCGAGTTGGGCCAAGACCCTCAGCCGCGAGTTGCCGCCCGGCATCACCATCAACAGCATCCTCCCCGGCTACGTCGACACCGAACGGCTGGGGCACTTGGAGACGGAGATGGGCCTGCGCACCGGCAAGGGCGCCAAAGCCATCCGGCAGAGCTGGATCGACGCGACACCGGAGGGGCGCCTTGGTACGCCCACCGAGCTCGGCGCGGTCATCGCGTTCCTCTGCAGTCCTGCCGCGTCGTTCGTGCGCGGCATCGTCATGCCGGTCGATGGCGGGCGGCTTTTCTCCATCTGACCGCCAACGTGACGACGGAACCCCAGATTGCACAGATACGGCATCTGTGAAATCTGTGGTTCGTCGGAGACGATTAACCGTTCAGGCGGACTTCGACGTTGCCGTCGTTGATGCGCGCCTCGTGGACGGGAAGATGGCCCGCCCATTCGCTGCCCGGTTTGGGAGCGCCCGAGGCGCAGTCGAACGTTGCGGTGTGGACCGGACAGGTGACGCATCCGTCCTTCCAGGCCCCCTGCGAAAGGTCGCCGAACTTGTGCGGGCACTGACCATCGACGGCCACCAGTTCGCCCCCGACCAAGGCGACGGCGACAAGGCGGCCCGCCACTTCGACCAAGCGCGGAACACCTTCTTCCAGCTCTCCCGCGCCAAGAACCCGGTGCCAGCCTTCCACGACCACCATTCCATTTTGCTTGGCAGATAAGCAAGCGGTTTTGCGACAGGGGGCCGGCGCGTGGTTTCAAGTGGCCCGACCGAGTGGACGGGTTGTGGGGCTGCGCCAGCGCTTCAACAGCATCAGCCACATGGCGGCCGGCGGCGTCGCCATCGTTGTGCTGCCGCTGCTGCTTGTCCGCGCAGACGAGCCGCTCGCCCTTGCGACCGTCGCGCTCTACGCGTTCGGCCTGGTCGCGCTCTACACGATGAGCGCGCTCTACCACGCTGTCCCCGGGGCGCGCGCCGAGCACTGGCTGGAACGGCTCGACCACGTCGCCATCTACCTCCTCATCGCCGGAACCTACAGCCCGGTCGCCCTCCTCCTGGTGGGGGGGACGCTCGGCTGGGTGCTCTTCGCGCTCGCCTGGGGGGTCGCCATCGTCGGCCTCGTCCTCGCGCTCACCGTCCCACTCGGACCGAAATGGGTGCACATCCTCGGCTACACGGCGCTCGGCTGGTGCGCCGTCATCGCCGCGCCCGTCTTGCTGGCGCGCCTTGACGTGGGCGGCATGGGCTGGCTGATCGGTGGCGGCCTGGTCTATTCCGGCGGTGCGTTCCTCTACGTGCGTGACCGGCCAACCCTGTTCACCAACCTGACGGGGTTCCGCTGGATGGGCGACCATGAGGCGTGGCACCTCCTCGTCATCCTCGGGTCGGCCATGCACTTCTGGTTCCTCTACGCCTACGTCCTGTAGGCCAGCCACAGGAGGGGCCGGGAGCAGGATTCAAATGGCGCCCACCTGTGGTTTGGCCATGGCCCAGGCCACCGCTCAAGCGACCCTCAAGTTCACCGCGATGACGAACAAGCTCGTCAACTACGCGACGACCCCGAACGGCATCGCCGTCATCGAGCTCGCCTCCGACGCGGCCGGCGCCCCGCTCGCACCCGGCAAGTCGGGCCCGAACACCTACACGCACCTCATGATGCGCGACATCGACGAGGCCGTCCTCAAGGCGCGCTTCGACGACAACGTGCACGTCATCGTTCTCACCGGAAACGGCGAGAAGTTCTTCTCCGCGGGCGCGAGCATCCAGATGCTCAACAGTGTCACGCCCGGCTTCAAGTATTATTTCTGCCTGCACGCCAACGAGACGCTCTCGCGCCTCGAGCAGACCCCGAAACTGGTCATCGCGGCGCTCAACGGCCACGCCGTCGGCGGCGGTCTCGAGATCGCCATGGCGGCCGACATCCGCATCGCCCGCAAGGACGCGGGCAAGACCGGCCTCCCGGAAATCAACCTCGGTGTCCTCGCTGGCACCGGTGGCACGCAGCGCCTCGCCCGCATCGTTGGCAAGGGCAAGGCCATCGAGATGATGGTCACCGGCAACAACATCAGCTTCGAGGAGGCGCTCGAGCTCGGCATCATCCAGCGCATCGAGGGCGGCGACGCCGCCAGCTTCCGCCAAGCCATCCTGGACTACGCCGGCCAGTTCACCATCCCCAACAAGGCCGCCTGGGCCGCCGGCCACATCAAGCGCAGCGTCCAGAGCGGCACCGAGCTGCCCCTCGAGTACGGCCTCGCCCTGGAGCGCGAGCTGCAGGCCAAACTGTTCGCGAGCAAGGATGCCAAGGAAGGCATCGCTGCCTATGTCGAGAAGCGCGTCGCAAATTTCAGCGGCAACTAGATTATGTTTTGGAAAAGCGAGGTTGTACCACGCGTAGTGTGCTCGTGCGGGACAAAACTTTGGTGGCAAAACCGAACCAAGAAGTTGGTTTGCGCTGGATGCCGTCGTGTGCATCCGCCCGGGAGCGAGCTTCCAACTGAAACAGCGATACGGGACGTGGTGGAGGCAGAAGTACGGGAAAAAGACAAGCGTGCCAATGACTGGTTCGGGTTGCCTGCTAATCGAGATTTGGTAAGGAACTATCTGGAAAATGGCGACTCAGATCTTGAGAAATTCGAAGCCTTACTTGTTCTGAAAGGCTACCTCGGCAATCGTGAACAGCTTCAACGAATTTTGGATCGCGAGCAGAAAGCACTGGAGATTGCAGATTTTGCTTCGACGCTGGAACTAGGCCCGGACGAAAGTGTAGACCAGATTGTCAGCGCGACGGCCAAAGTATTTCGAACAGATGCGTCCACAAAACTTGCACAAGTTTTACAACTTCTTGCCTTCCGCAGCTTGTCGGTGCCCTCAGATTTGCTGCGTAGATTGGAGACTGCGGGAAAAATTGAGTCTCTGAAAATCTATGAGGCCTCGCTAAGCGCGCCAAAAGCTAGCAAACTGCCAATTGATTTCATGACTGGCTCGGAGTTCGAAGATTTTGTTGCCAAGTACTACGAAACCATGGGCTACAAGGTGCTAAAGAACGGCGGAAGCGGTGACCAAGGCGCAGATCTAATTGCAAACGGCCGGGGCGAACGTCTCGCAATTCAGGTGAAACGTTGGGATGCACCCGTTGGCAACTCAGCCGTTCAAGAAGTAATTGCCGCAAAGACATTCTATGCGTGCTCTAGAGCCGTAGTTGTAGTAAGTAGTTCGTTCACAAAAGGAGCTATTTCCTTAGCTGAGCGCGCGGGCGTGGAGCTTATTGGGCGGGCCGAACTTGGAGCGATGTTCCAAGAGTAGGCCAGCGTAGGGTAAAGACCAAGGTCAAGAAGGCAACAAAAAATTCATTCAGCAATACGTAGCTGCCTTTAGCATGGACCCCGTCGTCCACTTCGAACTTCCCGCCGACGACATGGAGCGCGCCATGAAGTTCTACGGCCAGACGTTCGGTTGGGAGTTGAACCGCCCGCCCGGCATCGGCTTTGCGTTTGCCAAAACCACGGCCATCGACCCAAAGACGTTCGCGCCCAAAGAACCGGCCCGCATCAATGGCAGCCTGCTCACGCGTCAATCGGTCCTCCAGCACCCGGTCGTCACCATCAAGGTCGCCGACCTCGACGCCGCCCTCGCGAAGGCCCAGGCCAACGGCGCCAAGGTTGCCCTGCCGAAACGGGATGTCGGCCCCGTCCTTTCTGCTTACCTCGAGGACACCGAAGGCAACATCATCGGCCTCGTCCAGGACAAGACGCCCCGCGCCTGAACGTCCACATACTCTGGCCCCGTGCAAGAGTTGTGCCGAGGGAGACGAAGGCGGACAAGGCGCGGCGCGCCCTGCGCATCGTCGCCGCGCTGGAGTCGGCCTATCCGGAATCGACCTGTGCGCTCGACCACGCATCGCCGTTCCAGCTCCTCGTCGCAACCGCGCTTTCGGCGCAGACGACCGATATTGCCGTCAACAAAGCGACGCGCACGCTCTTCAAGCGCTGGCCGACGCCGGTCGCCCTCGCCGCCGCGCCGCTGCGGGAGGTCGAACGCACCATCGACTCCATCGGTTTGTGGCGCGCCAAGGCGAAAAACATCCGCGCTTTGTCGGGCCTTCTTGTTGAGGAGTTTGCGGGCGAGGTGCCGCGCACGATCGAGGAACTCACCACGCTGCCCGGTGTTGGTCGCAAGACTGCCACCGCCGTCCTCGGAACCGCGTTTGGCATCCGAGCCGGAGTCACGGTGGACACCCACATGGTGCGCATCAACGCATTCCTCGGACTGAGCAAAGGCACCAATCCGGAAACCATTGCGGCCGCGCTGGAGCAGTTGCTGCCCCCTGAGAGCTGGACCGCCTATACCCACCGCGTCATCGACCATGGGCGCCTGGTCTGCGTGGCGCGCCGTCCGCGCTGCGGCGTCTGCCCGCTCGCCACCCTCTGCCCCTCTGCACGCTCGGCCAAAGTTGGGTACAAAGAGGAGAACGACGCCAAGGAGCCGGCCAGCGCCAAAGGCCTTAGCTGGCGGGCGCGCTCCCTGTAGCGTGGCCACCTTGCACCCCGCGCGTCCCATGGACCTCGGCGCGGTCACCAGCCTGCTCAAGCAGTCCAAGCTTCCCACCGAGGGGGTCAGCGACCACATGGGCAACCTGTTCGTGTTGCGCGAGAACAGCCGTGTCATTGGCGCCATCGGCTACGAGCGCTACGGCAACACCGCCCTCCTGCGCTCCCTCGTTGTGGACGACCGGATGCGCGGCAAGGGCCATGGTCGAATCCTCCTTGAGCGCGGCGTCGAGGAGATGCGACGGGCTGGCATCGAGCAGGCGTACGGTCTCACCACCACCATCCCTGACCTTCTCGCCCGCTCGGGCTGGAGCGAACTGGCGCGCAACGAGTTGCCCAGCAGCCTCGGCGCGAGCGCAGAGCTCTCCGGCGCCTGCCCCGAAACGGCTCGCGCCTTCCGCTTGAGCCTCGGTGGCGCTTGACGGGGGACCATCCCCCCGGTGAACTCCAGGGTCTCAGCTACCGTTGCCTCGAAGGGTGCGGCTTCTGCTGCACCTTCACTGCCCAGGTTTCCGCCCTCGAACTCGGCACCTTGCGCAAGACGTTCCCCGCACTGCCCGTCACCCGCTCCGGCGACATGACGCTGCTTGGGCTCCAAGGTGGGTGCGGTGCCTGCACGCTGCTCTCCAACCGCGCCTGCACCGCCTACAACGAGCGGCCCGCCCACTGCCGCTATTTCCCGTTCCACCTCTACTTTGGCCGCCGCACGGAGGTGTACGTCAACCGTTCGTGCCGCGGCGTCGAGGTGTTGCCCGGCGCAAGTTTGGAAGCGGAGTACCAATCGCACATCGGCGTCGCCGCGTCGCCGTTCCGGATGCGGCGCGAACAGGAGCGAGCCGACGCCGTCCACCGGGCCTTCGAAGCGAACGCCAAGAAAGCCGGGGTCTGGGGCGACGTCGATGCCGAAATTGCGCGTCTCCTTCTGCGCGGAGCCAACTGGTTCAACCCCGCAAGCTGGCCGCCCACGCCGACCGGGAAGGACGAAGAAGCGGGCTCTCCGGCGGAGGCGTGGCAGGTCGCCCTTGCGCCGTTTGCTGAGGCGGAAGCGGTGGCGCGGCCGTTCCATCTCGCCGCCGACCTGCGCTGGCTCGGGTTCCAAGGCGGCGCGTCCGGCATCACGGCACAGACGCTCACGGAGGATGGACGTCTGGAGCCGATTCGAGGACTTGGCACGTTCTCTGGATGGCCCGACCTCCCCGCTGCCGTGCGCGACGGACTCTTTGCGGTGATGGCGCGACTTGCAACGCGCGACCTCCTGGCGGGCTCCATCTTTCATCTGGTGGACGATACCGATTACGAGATTGGCGTCGTTGATGCGGCGGAGATTCGCTTCGCCGACATCGCGGCCGGCCTTGCCATCCGCGCCGACATCCTGCACCGGCTGGGTGTGTCGTGGGAGCAGGTCCCAGGTGAAGCGGAGCGGTTCTACGATTCGGCGTTCCTCGACCACCCGACCATTGGCGGCTGGTTGTAGCGGCTAACCCCAGAAGGCGCGGCGCGCGTCCTGGTCCTGCTGGTAGAGTTGGTCTTCCCGGGCGCGCTCCGGCTCGGCCTTCACTCCCTGGAGGACCTCGATGCCAAGCGCGATGGAAATGCGGTTCACTTCGCCGTAGCCGATGAACGGGAAGAGGCCTGGCGCAAGGGGGGATTCTGGATCGGTGGGGACGCGGGTGCCCACCATGCACTGCTCGCCGTCCGACTCATCGAGCGTGGGCGGCGAGAGTGCGGTGTGGA
This sequence comes from Thermoplasmatota archaeon, assembly GCA_038046785.1. GTDB lineage: Archaea > Thermoplasmatota > E2 > JACPAO01 > JAHFTW01 > JAHFTW01. Next base: position 80,136 of record JBBSVM010000001.1, on the reverse strand, counting down.
ACAGGACCGATTTCAGCTCGTCCATGGTGAAGATGCCGTCGGCGAGCGGGCCCTGCTCCGGCAGGATGGCGCCGGGTTGGGCGCGCGCCATGACGCCGTCGCGCACGCCGACGTTGGGGTCGCGGAAGATGCGGCGCGCTTCAAGGAGAAGACTCGCGGCGCCGCCTGCGGTAAACGGGGTGGCGCTGGAGGTTCCGCCGCCGGAGTTGTCCAACTCGTTGGTGGTGGCCTCGTTGACGCTCGGGTTGCCGCAGCCGTCGCCCGAGACGGCAGGGAAGAAGTTGCCCCAGGTCGTGGTGCCGTCGTTGTCGTTGGCGCCCACCGTGACGACGCCTGCGATGCCGGAGTTGTCCTGGCACTGGCTCGGGTAGCCGGGCGTGATGCCGGTGTTGCCGGCGCCGTTGCCGGCGGCCACGAAGACGAGTTGCTTCTCGCGGGCGTACTTGAACGCCTCCGCCCAGCCGTAAATCTGGGTCGTGGCGATGCCGGCGCAGGTGAAGGGCATGCCCCAGGAGTGCGACTGGATGTCGATGAACGGTTGGTCGGCCATCCAGCGCGTCGCCTCCGCCTGCTCGTCTTCGCCAACCGCCAGGTTGAGCGCGAGCGGCGCGGTGACGGCGACCATGAGGACGCGGCCGTCGTTGATGCTGACGTTGAGCGCGCCGGTGCGGCCCGCCGTCATGGAGCCGTGGCCACCGCCGGGAAGCGGCGTCGTGAAGCCGATGCTGCCGACGAAGCGGGTTCCGGGCAGCCAGTGCAGGGTGCGGTCCTTGGCACTTTCCCAGAGCTTCTCGTCGGCCTTCAGGTAATCGGCAGAGGTGGTGTTGAGGCGGCCCTCGTTGTCGCGCAGTTCGAGGGTGAGGGGGAGTGCAGGCGTGTCGGCGGGGTAGCCGGAGAGGTAACTGCTCGGGTGCTCGAAAGCGAGTTCCGGCTGGCTCGTCTGCCGGAACTGCTCGTGGTAGGGAATGGCGCCGGTGTCGAGGACGCCGACCACGACGTGGGGGACGAACTCGCCGTCGGGTCCGGTGTTGGCGGCCGGGAAGGGGGAAACGGACGATGGGTCGGCCGTGGCGGCGGGGGTGGAGTTGCCGACGCAGCCGGCAACCAGGCTGGAGAGCAGCAGGCCGAGGGCAAGGAGCGGGATGGCGCGCATCGCGCGGCGACGACCGGGTGGCGTCAAGGGGTTTGCGGTGGTGCGAGGGCAGGAGCGGCCCGGAAGTGGAAAGGAAAGCCTTCAAGCACGGGGTCGTTCCGCAGCGCATGACCTTCAGCCTGAAGGGAAAGCGCGCCCTCATCTTCGGCGTCGCCTCCGACGACTCCATCGCCTGGGCCATCGCCCAGGAATTGGCCGCGCACGGTGCCACCTGCATCATGGGCTACCAGAAGCGCTTCCTGAGCCGCGTCCTGCAGCTCTTCAAGGACAAGCCGTGGATTGAGGGCTACCTCGAGTGCGACGTCGCGACCGAAGAGTCGGTCGCCGGCTTCTTCCAGCAGGCTGCCGAGAAGCACCCCGGCGGCTTTGACATGATGGTGCACTGCATTGGATTCGCTCCCGCAAGCGCTCTCCAGGACGAGGTGGTGCGCACGACGGAGGCGGACTGGAACACCGCGCTCACGGTCTCGGCCTACTCGCTGGTTCGCCTGACGCGCCACACCATGCCCGCCATGAACCCGGGCGGCGCCATCATCAGTCTCACCTACCTCGGCGCCGACCGCTTCGTTCCTGGCTACCGCGTCATGTCGGCCGCCAAGGCCGCCCTGCAGGAGCTCACCCGCGAGCTCGCTTTCACCTGCGGCCGCGAGAAAGCCGTCCGCGTCAACACCATCTCGGCGGGACCCATTCGCACGCTCGCCGCCTCCGGCGTCCCCGGCTTCAGCATGATTCTCGACTGGATGAAGCACAGCGCACCGCTCGGCCGCAACGTCAGCCAGCAGGACGTTGCCAAGTCGGCGCTCTTCCTCCTCTCCGACCTCGCATCGGGTGTCACCGGACAACTGCTCTACGTCGATGCCGGCTACAGCATCATCGGCGTCCCGCCGGACCTCGACAAAATGGCGCTTCCGGGCCAGAGCGCACCCACCGCAGCCGCACCGGCAACGAGCGCCCCGCCCGCCGCGGCGTCGGCCGCGGCACCTCGCTCCGCACCCATCATTTTCGGCCAGAAGAAGGCATAGCGCATGGAACGCAAGACGGCACAAACACTCGTCGTGGCCGGAGCGGGACTCTTCCTCGCCATCAGCCTCCTCGTGGGCGCCGGCCTCTTCGACGAGCCAGACCTCATCGTGGACCGCTTCGTCGTCGCCAACTTCGGCGAGTCGCAGGAGCGCGCCTGGCGCTGGTTCTCCAGCCCCGGTGACGAGACGATGGCGGTCGCCGCCACCGTGTTCGGGGCGCTGTTCTGCTGGCGCGTTGGTGCGCGGCGAAGCGCCGTCATCCTCGTGGCGGTCTCGCTCTCGGGCGGCCTGCTCGTCGATGGCTTCAAGGGCGCTTATGGCCGACCCTACCCCGCAGACGGCGAGTACGTGGTGGACGGCATCGCAGCCGGCGACAACGAGACCATCCTCGGCGATACGGAGACAGGCCGCGGCATCCTCGTCAACGAGACGGACGGTCGCACGCGGCTGGGCAACTTGAGTTTCCGGCCCGCAGACCTCAGCCGGTTCCCCGACGAGCCGTCCCGGGCCTACCCCAGCGGCCACACCATGGGGGCAACGGTCTCCTGGGGCCTTGCGATTTTGATGGGCGTGCGTGCCGTCCAGCGCCGCAACCGCCTCGACCCGGTCGCAGTGGGTGTCGCTCTCGGCATTGCCATCATGGTGGGAATCAGCCGCGTCCACCTCCGGGCGCACTGGATCAGCGACGTCCTCGGTTCGTGGGGGCTTGGCGCCGCACTGATTGGCATCGCCTTCCTCCTCGACGACGCGCTTCGGTCTCGCTGGCCCGACCGCGAGCCAGCGTAGCTGAATCAGCCGTGCCGGCAGGCACCGGTGAGAAGCGTCTGGGTGCGCAGCCACTCCGGGGCGTCGGCCCGTTCGGCCCAGGCGCGAAGCTGCGCCAGCGCGGAAGCGGGGGACGCGCCCTGCCGCACCGCCTCGGTGAGTTTCTGTGCCTCTTGCCGTTCGGTGGGCGTCGTCTGTTCGTGCACCATGCCAAAGCCATGCTGCAGGGCGTTTGCCAGCGCGCCCGGCGTCACCGGGAAGGCGAAGCAGCCGGCGGCGTCGTTGAGGTAGCGCTCCAGACACTCGCGGGGGGCAAGGCCAGCGCCGGAAACAAGGCGGCCAAGCGCTGCAGCGGAGAGCGGGCGGTGCGCCATGAACTCCAGTTTGTGCCGGGCGTGGTACGCCACCAACGCTGCGGGGGAGCCATCCTGCCGCAACGTCTCCAAGCAGGCAGGTTCGTCCATGCGGCGAGTAGCGCAGCGCCTCTCTTGAAGCGTGGCATGGGAGTTTATCGCCCGCAGCACGGTGGCGGCCTCATGCGCGTCCTTGGATTCACCGGCATGCCCGGCTCGGGCAAGTCGGAGGCCATGGAGGTCGCCAAAGCGCGTGGCGCCACGGTCGTTCGCATGGGCGACCTCATCTGGGAAGAGGTCGAACGGCGCGGTCTGCCGCGTGACGCCAAGCATGTCGGCGAGGTCGCCAACGGGCTGCGGGAATCGCACGGCAAGGACATCTGGGCGCTGCGCACGGTCGAACGCATCAAGGCGTCGTCCGCCGGCCGCCTCGTCCTCATTGATGGCATTCGCAGCAACGACGAGGTTGCCGTCTTCCGGCGCGAGCTGGGCGCCGATTTCACGCTGGTCGCCATCCACACAGACCAGGGTCATCGCTTCGAGCGCATGGTGAAGCGCGCCCGGGCCGACGATTCGGTGGACCGGGGCGTCCTCGCAACGCGCGACGAGCGGGAACTCAATTGGGGCATCTCGCGCACCATTGCTCTGGCCGACGAGATGCTCGTCAATGACGGCTCCCTCGATGGGTTCCGTGCCAAGGTCGCGGCGCTGCTGGACCGGCTTGGTCGCTGACGGCCTCTACGCGAGCCCTTCTCGATCCTTGCGCCGCTTCTCAGCCTTTTCTTGCGCCAGGCGTCGGATGACTTCGGCCCGGTCGGGGGCTCCCGAGAGGTCCCGCACCGTCCAGTCGCCCACCGTGCGGACCGATGGAGTCGTGCTGGGGGTCGGCGGTCGCGGTGTCGGAGCGAACGGAGCCTCGCCCGCCATCGGGAGCTTGGGCGTGAGGGCGGGAGGCGCCTCGCGCCACTGTCGGCGCAGCTCGTCCTGCGCCTGTTCGAACGTGTTGCCTGCGATGCGGGTCGCCGCGTTTGCGGTGCCATCCCAGCGCCACAGCTCGACGCCCGCCGTGGTCAGGATGCCAATCGCGAGCGGATCGGGGTAGGATTCCTGGAAGATGACGCGCTTGATGCCGCAGTTGGCGACCATGCGGCTGCACTGCGTGCAGGGCTGCGTCGTGCAGTAGAGGTCGCCGCCTTCGATGCTGACGCCAGTCGTCGCGGCCTGGATGATGGCGTTCTGCTCGGCGTGCAGGCAGGGGCAGATGTCGGCCGCCATGCCGCGCGGGACATTCAGCTCGTCGCGCAGGCAGCCCACCTCGAGTGGGTGCGGGAAGTTGCGCGGCGCGCCGTTGTAGCCGGTCGTGAGGACGCGTTTGTCCTTGACGATGACGGCACCGACCTGGCGGCGCGGACAGGTGCCGCGCGCTTTCACCAAGTGCGTCATGTCCATGAAGTACTGTTCGACACTTGGGCGCTCCGCGCTGCTTGGCCGCGCTGCGGTCGTAGAGGGACGGTCGGATGCCACGCGAGTTCCATCCTGGCGCCATCTATCAGGATATCCCAACCCTCAAGCCCGGCGTCCAGGTGGCGATGGCGTGAAGATTCGGGTTGCCACCCCCATTCGCCCGACGGAGGCGCCGGAGCGCGTCCGGCAGGCCATCTTGAACCTCTTCCCGGACGCCAACCTGGAGGCGTCGGCCGACCGCATCGCAGGCTCCGTGGTGGATTTGCAGGCATTCCGGCGCCGCATCTGGGAGCTGCGCATCATTGACTCGGCGCGGGGCCAAATCCTGCACGGCCTCACGCCCGATCTCGCCACCATCCGGTTCCGGCTCTCGAAACAAGCGGCCCTTGCCAACCAGGTCGCCTTCCCGCCCCGCCCGCACATCCTTGGCGACATCGAGGTAATCGTCGAAGCGGAAGCGAACGACACGTTGACTCCCGAGCAGTGGGCCTGGTGGCTCTGCCCTGAGACCCAAGATGGCGAGATTGTCGGCCCGATGTGAGCCTCAGAACAAGGTTCGAATCTGCGCCATCTGCGTTCCAGTCGGCGCACCGACCACGCCGCCAGCCGCAGATGACGCAGATTGCGGGCGATTTGTCTTGAACCGTCAACGCCAGTCGTGCAGGCAGGCGTTGCAGGCGTAGCGGTTGGCGAGCAGATGCATCTGGATGTTGCGCGACTGGCAGCGCGGGCAGCGGAAATGGATGACGGGCATGTCGAGCATCTTGAGCGGGTTGCCACGCCGCGTGTGCTTGGTCTCCCGCTTGAGGTGCTTCTGGCAGGCGTGGTTGATGCAGTAGAATCGTTTCCCGTCGTCGCTTACCCAGCAGCCCAGTTTGGCGCAGACGGGGGGAAGTTTCTCGCCGAAATATTTGTCCACCTTCGCGGCGGGCCCGACGCCAGCGGAGGCCGCGGCGGGGCGGACCTGCGCCGCGGCGAGAAGCTTTCGGGCGCGCTCCACATCCTCCGGGACGTCACTCATGTGCGCACCGGGACCTCGATGGTGTCGAAGTCGTTGACGACGAGGGTGTCCGGGAAGACCGCTTTGGCTTCCTCGAGGACCGGTTTTGTGTCGCGGTTGCGCGGGCTGATGTGCGTCAGGGCGAGTTTGCGCACTTTGGCTTTCGCGGCGATGCCGGCCGCTTCGCGGGCGGTCATGTGGCGCACCTCGCGCGCCTTCTCGACGAGGTCGTGCGTAAAGGTCGCCTCGCAGATGAAGAGGTCGGCGCCGACGGCCGCCTCGAGGACGCCAAGACAGGGCTGGGTGTCGCCGGAATAGACGACGCGCCGGCCGGGGCGGGGCGGGCCGATGACCTGGTCGGGCGTGAAACTCTTGCCATCCTTCGTCGTCACGGTCTCGCCGCGCTGGAGCTTCCCGAACAGGGGTCCTTCAGGGATGCCAAGCTCGAGCGCTTTGGGTTTGTCGAAGAAGCCGGGCCGGTTCGGCTCCTGCAGCGCGAGGGCGATGTTCTGGATGCCGTGGTCACCTTGGAAAACATGGACGGCGTAGCCCGCTTTCTCCACGACGTCGCCCGGCTTTACTTCAGTGACGTGGATGGGGAACTCTTTGGGCCAGCCGCGCAGCATCCGCCACGCCTCGACCAGCTTGGGCAGGCCGGGGGGGCCGTACACCCAGAGCGGTTCGGTGCGGTCGTTGAGCGCCATCGTCTTGAGCAGCCCGGGCAGGCCGTAGCAGTGGTCGCCGTGGTAATGCGTCAACCAAATTTGCGAAACTTGCTGGTAACTCAAACCCGACTTCTGGAACTGTCGCTGGGTTCCCTCGCCGCAGTCCCACAGGATGATTTCTCCGCCCCGTTTGACCGCGATGGCGCTCAGGCCGCGCTCCGCAGTGGGCCAACTCGCGCCGGTGCCGAGGAAGGTCACCGCCATCTGCGCGCCCGGGTCCCGCATGACGCAGAGTGGAACCCCACCTTGCTCTTAACGGCCGCGACCCGCATCAGAGTCGTTGCGCGACGACGAAATGGCGCGTCAGGGAGCGGTGCGCCTTCTCCTCGTGCCGCTCGACGATGCGAAAGCCGTACTCCTCGATCGGTGCGACGAGGGCGGGGTCGCTGTGGCCGACGACGGCGTGGGCGCCGGCGGGCAGGAGCTCGGCGAATGCTGCGAACGCGCGGCGGTACAACGCCGCGACCTCTTCGCCATGTCCGGTCGAAGCGCGACCGTAGGGCAGGTCGGTGACGATGCCTGCAACTTGACCCATCATGGCTGGTGTGTCGGCCACGTCGGCGACGAAGACGTTGCCAAGCAGCGGTTCTGCGGGGACGTCGGTGAGGGTCTGGAGGGTGCCCTGCACCATCCAGGCGTCGAGGTCGCTGCCCCACGCGTCGTAGCCAGCAAGAGAGGACTCCAGCACGAAGGTGCCGGTGCCGCAGAACGGGTCGTAGATGCGGCCGCCCGGTGCGACGCGGGCGAGGTGGAGAAGGCCGGCGGCGCGGCGCGGGTGGAGTGCCACCGGGCTGAAGTGGGCGCGCCGGTCGCTGATGCGGCTCTCGAACCGGCTGCGGTCGGGACGGCCAAACTGCTCGCCAACAAGGATGCGGCCGTCGAGAAGCCAAGCAAAGAGTGTGCGCTCCGGTGCTTTGAGGTCAATGCGGTGGCCGGCCGCCGCGGCGGCGGCTCCAAGACGGCGTTCGACCAGGAGGCTGTTGGCCGACTTGGTGAATCCCATCCGTTCAGAGACGACCGCCAGCGTGCCCTTGCCGTCGGCGCGGCGCCGGACCTCCGTCTCCAGGGTGGCAAGTCCCTCCTGCGTGTCGGTCGCTTCGCCCCAGAACGCGCCCCAAGCGTGCGCGAGCGCCATGCGCGACAGGGCGGCGCGAATCTGGCCATCGGGAGCCCCAGCGACAAAGGCAAGCCCCGCGTCGAACCGCACCTGCGCGCCCGGCGCGTGGACACCGAGGAGGGCGCGCAGCTCTGCCGCAGGAAGCGTCCGATGCTCCCCGGAGAGAAGGACTGCGTGCGTCTCCACGCGCCGTCGAGCCGGTCGAACGCTAAAGACGGATGGGGCCAGCTCAGGCCTGAATCATCGGGGCGACGAGGACCGGCGCCTGGGGAACGGCACCCGATTCGCCAGCAAGGACGCGGCGCAGCGACTCGGTGGTGCTGAGCAGGGTCTCCTTGCCGCGGCGCGCCTTCTCGAGGACGCCCAGGTGCACGAGTTTCTTGACGTGGAAGCTGGCGAGCGCGGGGCTGATGTTGAGGGCGCCGGCGAGCGCCTTCTGGCTCGTCATCGGGTGCGACTGCACGAAGGCGGCGATGTGGCTGGCGGAGTCGCTGCGCACGGCACCGGCGATGGCCATGTCGACGCGGCTGACCTTGCCGCCCATCTCGAAGAAGCACTTCTGGTTGTTCACCTTGCGGATGGCGACCAGTTCGCCCTTCTGCAGCTTCTCAAGGTGGTGGACGATGGTGCCCCAGCCGACGTCGAGGCGGCGCGCCAATTCGCTGGCGTGGATGCCGGGGTTGGCCTGGATTGTCGAGAAGACGCGGGCCCGCATGGGGTGCTTGAGCAGTTCGTCGTCCTCGATGCGGCTGAAACCTGCCACCGCGGGAAGGCCGGCGAGGAAGCCGAAGCGGCGGATGGCCTCCCAGAGGCCGACTGCGGCGGCGGTGGCGCTTGCGGCGGTGCCGGTGGCGACGATGGCAACGAAGGCGGGTTCGGGGAGCTTGCGGGGGCGCAGCGAGCCGACCAGGCTGGCGTAGAGGCCAGCGAGGGCGCCCAGTTGCGCTGCGACCAAGGCGGCGCCGTCCACGACGGTGCGCGCGACGAGGGTGGCGCCGTCGGCGAGGACGCGGCTGGTGGCGATGGAGACGGAAGCGACCGCCTGCGAAGAGGCGGCAAGGCCTTGTGCGGTCGCCTGGAGGGCCACCGCGGTCGCTCCGCCGATGGCCTGCATGGCGGTGACGGCGGCGTCGCTCGTGGCGAGAACGGCGTTGGAGAGGGCGGAAGAGACCGCGAGGGCGCCATCGGCGACCAGGGTTGCGGAAGCGATGGCGCCATCCCCGATGGCGCCTGCGACATCGGCGAAGAAGCGGCCGACGGCGGAGAAGGCGGCGCCCAGGTCGGGCCCTTTCGAGGGCGCCTGGGGGACCACGTCGGTGGGGAGTCCGCCCGTGACGCCGTCCACAGTGTCCAGGAGTTCCTGCGAGGCGCTTGTGAGATCCGAGCCCGTCGGCTGGGCGCACGCGACGCTGAGGAGACTCACGCTCAACAGGGCGAAGGCGGCAACCAAGATGGCTCGCATCAAGAGAGAACGGCGCTTACTCCATACTTAAGGTGTATGGTGATGGGGTGCGACCAACCCTGTCAAACGAGCGCTTTGATGCGGTCGCGGCCGCCCAAGAAGGGGCGCAACGGGGCCGGAATCAGCACGGAGCCGTCGGCTTGCTGGAAGTTCTCCAGGATGGCGACCAGGGTGCGCTGCACGGCGATGGCGGTGGAGTTGAGGGTGTGCACGATTTCGGTCGGGTCGCCGGGGTTCTTGCGGCTGCGCGTGTTGGTGCGGCGCGCCTGGAAGTCGGTGCAGTTGCTGCACGACACAACCTCGCGGTAGGCGCCCTGCACCGGCATCCACGCCTCGATGTCGTACTTCTTCGCCGCGATGCTGCCCAGGTCGCCGGTGCAGATGTTGACGACGCGGTAGGGAATCCCGAGCGCTTGGTAGAGCGCCTCGGCGTTTGCCACCAACTCCTCGTGAATGCGCCACGAGTCGGCCGGCTTGCAGAAGACGAACTGCTCGACCTTGCTGAACTGGTGCACGCGGAAGATGCCCTTGGTGTCCTTGCCGTGCGCTCCCGCCTCCTTGCGGAAGCAGGGCGAGACGCCAGCGTAGCGCAGCGGCAGTTTTGCATCCTCCAAGATTTCGCCCAGGTGGAGGGCCAGGAGCGGGTGCTCGCTGGTCGCGATGAGGTAGAGGTCGGGCGCCTTGCCCTTGCCGTCGTCGGCGACGCCGGCCTCGACGCGGTAGATGACCGACTCGAAGTCGGCGAGGTCGATGGCGCCTTCGAGAGCCTCGCGGCGCAGAAGGTAAGGCGGCTCGATGGCGGTGAATCCCTTCGCAGAGAGCTGCGTGAGGGCGAAAAACTCCAGGGCGCGGCCGAGCAGCACCAGGTCGCCTTTCATGTAGGCGAAGCGGGCGCCCGAGGCGCGCGCGGCGCGCTCCAGGTCGGCGAGATCGAGCGAGTCGAGGAGGTCGACGTGCGACTTGCCGGCAAACGGCAGGGTCGGCTTGCCGCCCCAGGCGCGGATTTCGACGTTCTCGGAGTCGTCTTTGCCCACCGGCACCGAGGGGTGCATGAGGTTGGGAATCGAGCGCAGCAATCGGTCGCGCTCCGCTTCCGCGGCGGGGACCGCTTTCTCCAAATCGGCCTGCTCCGCACTGAGAGCGGCCATCTGGTCAAGAATCGGTTTCGCGTCCTGGCCCGCTTTCTTCGCCTCCGCGATGAGCTTGCCCGCTTTGTTGCGCTCGGCGCGAAGATTCTGGAGTTTGTTGAGGCCGCCGCGCCACTCTTCGTCTTTGGCCCGCACGGCATCCACGACAGCAACGTCCCGGCCGCGCTTGCGCAGGTCGGCGCGCACGACGTCGGGCGTCTCGCGCAGCACCTTGATGTCCAGCACAGGGGCGCGACTTGCCGGTTCGACTTAAGGTCGGTGGGCGAGCCCTAGCCAAACAGCGGGTCGCGGGTGGACTTCCACAATTCGAGCGGGTCGGTCTCCACGACCGGCGCCTCGAACGGCAGCAGGGCGACGATGGCGCGCTGCAGCTCCTCCAATCCCTCGCCGGTGAGGGGCGCAATCTTGAGGCGGTCGGTGTTCGACTTGAACAGGTCCGCCTTGGTCTCGGCGATGATCATGGGGATGCCCGACATCTCCGCCTGCACCTGCTCCAGGAGTTTTTCCTGCTCGGCGATGGTGTAGCCGGAGGTTTCGCTCATGTCAATCAAGAAGAGGGCGGCATCCGCGGTGTGACGCAGGGCGGCGACGGCGTGTCGCTCGACCGGGTTGCGCTCGGCGTCGGGGCGGTCGAGGAGACCGGGCGTGTCGACGACTTGCACCATGTGCTTGCCATTCTTGTCCTCGACCGTGAAGTGGCCGACGTTGGCCTGCTTCGTCGTGAACGCGTAGGAGGCGATCTCCGGCGTGGCGCGCGTCCAGCGTGAGAGGAGACTCGACTTTCCGACGTTGGGGAAGCCGGCGATGACGACGGTCGGGTAGCCGGGGTGGATGGTGGGAAGGGGGCGCACAGCGTCGCGCGCCTGGGCCAGGAATTTGAGCGCCTTGTCCACTTTGTCCATCAGGCTGCCGGCGCGGCCGGAGAAGCGGCGTTTCTGCATCTTCAGCCCCTCGATGTGGCGCTCGCGCCGCATGGCGCTCGAAATCTCGGAGTAGAGTTCGCGAATCTTCTCCTGCGTCCAGTCGACGTGGCCGAGCGCCTTCTTGAGCGGGTCGATGCCGACCAGAATGTCGAGCACTTCGACCTCGTAGGGGACGGCGCGCGACAGGTTGGGGAAGGACTTGACGTAGCGCTGCAAGGTGTCGGCGCAGGTGTCGGCGATGTGCTTCATCTGCGCCTCCTCGGTCTTGCGGACGCGGTGGTATTTGTCCGGGTCCGGGACCTCCATTTTGTTCGCCTTGAGGAACGCCTGGTCAAGGATCTCCTTGGCCGACCGGATGGTGGGGACGTTCTCGAGCATAGGTTTTCGACGAACCCCTTCTATTTAACGGCGAAGGGCGACCCAGAGGTCGTTCGCATTCGTCCCGGTCGGCCCGGCATGCACCAGCCTGCCCAGCGTGTTGAGCCGGCTCGCCGCCTCAAAGCGAGCGGCTGCCTTTGCGTTCGCATCGGCCTTGTCGGTCACCGCTCCTGCGGCGCCCGACGAGCCATCGTTGCCGTCGGTTGCGATGGCTGCGAATGTGGCATCCAGGCCCCGCTCCGACATCTGGTTGGCCGCGAGAAGAGCGGCGTGGCAGCAGCGGCCTCCTGGTGGCGCCCCCTCCGAAACCGCGACCGGAGCCTCGCCGCCGCCAACAAGTGCGACAGGGCCGGCGGGAAGCGCTGCGAAGGCGTCGAGGAACCCAGCAACCTCCGACTGCGCATCGGCTTCGATGCGGCGGCCGTGCCGGAACACTTGGTATCCGAGATTGGCCAACCGGATGCCGGCGGCGGCCACGGCGTCCTCGTTACTGGCCAGAATGTGGTGCGCGATGCGTCCCGGTTGCTCGGCGAGCCAGAACGGCCCCGATGCGACGACCGCGGGAGCGGTCGCGGGGGCGGCGTCGGCGAGAAGCCAGACGCGGAGATTGGGCGTGATGCGCAAAAGCCGCTCTCCGAGCAGGCCGCCTTTGAGAATGGAGAGTTTGCTGCGCTTGGCGTTCATCTCGTCGATGCCGAGCCCCTGCCGCAACCAATCGGCCCAGAGCGCGCGCAGGTCCTCGCGCCGGACGCGCGGGGCGGCCACTTCGGCGAGACTGGAAGCACCACCAGAGAGCAGGACAAGGACGGGGGCGTCGTCCGGGAGGGCATCGACCCACTCCAGAATGGCGGCTCCCGCGGCAAACGACTGCTCGCCGGGAATCGGGTGCTCGCCAGCCACCCATCGCACGCCATCGATTTTGGGGACCTGTGAGCCGACGGGCGCAATGCCGAGACCGGTGAAGGGAACTTTGGCTTCAAGCAGTCCCCACGCCATGCGGGGTGCCGCCTTGCCCAACGCGAGGACGTGGATGGGCGTCGGTCGTTCCTTGTTGCCCAGCCAGTCATCGAGCAAACCCTGGCGCACGGCGCGCTTCACCAGAGGAGCCGGCTCGACGGCGGCGAGGGCGGCGGCGTAGGCGTCGAGGATGTCGTCGCGCAAGCTGTGAGTGGGCTGCGTCATCGGATGCGCACCTCTTCCCAACGCACGCGGCCCGACTGCACCAGCGCCTTGATGGCTTGTTGGTCGGGGCTGAGCCGGGAGTTGGCGGACTTGATTTCGACGATGAGGAGCTGGTCGTCGGTGACCTGGATGCCATCGATGGGCGAGCCGATGAAACGGAACCGTTTCGGGTCCCACGGCCAGGATTCGAGGAACGGGGCGAACTGCTCCAGCGTCTGACCGTACCGTGTGGATTGGCTGCGCTTGAGGCTGTCCACTTCCTTCACGCGGCGGCGCAGGCGTCGAATCCAAGCCAGCAGCCCAAGCAGCAGAATCGCCGCCCCCGCGACGACGCCGGCAACGACCTCGTCCGGGATGTCCATGCGCCGGGGGAGCCGCACGGCAGTCTTGAAATCCGCCATCCCGTCGCCACCTCGTGGACTTCCGGCCCAGTGCGGAGCATGACCTGATTCGCCAGACCGTCCGGGAGTTCGCCGAACGCCGCCTGCGGCCGCTTGCCAAGCAGATTGACGAGACGCACCAGTGGCCGACCGCTCTGGCTGGCGAGATGGGGGAACTCGGACTGATGGGCATGAATTTCCCCGAAGCCCAGGGCGGCGCTGGCACCGACATGGTGTCGTACTGCATCGCCATCGAGGAGCTGTCGCGCGTCTGCGCCTCCACGGGGGTCATCTGCTCCGTCAACAATTCGCTCTCCGGCTGGCCCCTTTTCACCTACGGCAATGCCGACCAGCACGAACGCTACCTCAAGCCGATGCTCGCCGGCAAGAAGCTCGGCGCGTACGGCCTCACCGAGCCCAACGCCGGCAGCGACGTCGTGAGCATGCAGACGTCGGCGACGAAATCGGGTCGCGGCTGGACCCTCAACGGCCAGAAGCTCTTCATCACCAACGCCGGCCTCGCCGAGACGTACGTTGTCTTCGCGCAGACCGACAAGGCGGCGAGCCACAAGGGGCAGACCGCCTTCCTCGTCGAGAAGGGCATGGCGGGCTTCGGCATCGGCAAGACCGAGGACAAGCTCGGCATCCGCGGCGCCCCCTGCTGCCCGCTCTTCTTCGAGAACGTTGAGGTGCCGCAGGAGAACGTCCTCGGCCCGGTCGGTGAGGGATTCAAGATTGCCATGAAGACCCTGGATGGCGGCCGTCTCGGCATCGCTTCGCAGGCGCTTGGCATCGCGGTGGGCGCGTACGAGGCGAGCCTCGCCTATGCGCAGGAGCGCAAGCAGTTTGGCAAACCCATCGGCAGCAACCAGGCCATCCAATGGAAGCTCGCGGACATGGCGACCCGCATCGAGGCGAGCCGGCTTCTCATTCACAAGGCGGCGCAGCTCAAGGACGCCAAGGCGCCCTACTCGAAGGAGGCCGCCATGGCGAAAGTGTACTCGAGCGAGACCGCGATGTGGGCCGCGACGGAGGCGGTCCAGATTCACGGCGGCAACGGCTACACCAAGGACTACCCTGTCGAGCGCGCCTTCCGCGACGCCAAGATTACCGAGATTTACGAGGGGACCTCGGAGATTCAACGCATGGTCATCGCGAACAACCTGCTGAAGGGCACGTAGCGAAACACTTTCGGCTCAAACAGAATGTTCAAGAGGGCTGCGGCCACCCACGAGCCAGCATGAAGCCCTTGACCCTCGTCATCGCTTTGGCCGTTCTGGCCGCCGGCATCGGACTGTTCGTCTTCAACGACCAGCAGAACAAGGCGCTTGCCGAGGAGTGCCCAGGCCACTGGCACTCTGGCATCACCTTCTTCGTCAACGATGCGCGCGTCAACTTCAACCACGCGTCGTTCGAGAGCCCGGCGAGCGGCCACGCCCATCACATGCATCCCGTGAAGGACGCGCAGGGGCGCATCGTCCGCGACGACGGCGTTTACCACTTCCACCCGGGCCGGACCGAATGCATCCCGCTCACCGCCGTCGGCAAGGTCCTCGACTTCAGCCTCACCGATGACAGCTTGACGATGGGCGCCAAGCACCCGCTGGCGGGCACCTACACGGGCAATGCGACGCACCAGCTCAAGGTGTTCTACGATCCCAAGGGCAGCGACGACTGGAGCGAGGTCGCCTGGTCCGATGTCAGCGGTGACCAGATGAAGAACGGCGACCGCATCCTTGTCACCTACGGCGCCCTCACCCCGGACATGATCGCCGCGCAGAAGGCGCAGGCGACCGACATGAGCAAGTACGTCCCGAACGACGTCTGAGCTGCGCCGCGCCTCAAGAGCGACGGAAGGCCGCGAGGAGACGCTTGGCCGCATCGAGCGGAGCGGCGCGACCGGCGGCGACGTCGTCGAAGAGCGAAGTCCAGGCGGAGCGGGGCGTCCCGTCCGTCTCGAAGGCGAAGCGGGCGACCTCGCGTTCCAGGATGGCGCGCACCTGTTCCTGCGCCCGCCGGTTGCGGCGCAGCGTCCAGGCGCCCGACGTCTCAGCCCAGGCGCGGTGACGGCCGGCCGCCTCGAAAATGGCAACGACCCCTTCGCCGCGTTCAGCCGCGGCACGCAGAATCGGCGGCGTCCACGGCTCGCCGCCGTCGGGGGCGGCGGGCGGGTGAGCAAGCATGAGGTTCGCCTCGACCTCAGCGGCCACCTTGTCGGCGCCGGAAAGGTCACACTTGTTGACGACGAAGAGGTCGGCAATCTCCATGAGGCCGGCCTTCACGGCCTGAATGTCGTCGCCCAGGTTGGGGACGAGAACGACAACGACCGTGTCGGCGAGCTTGACGATGTCCACTTCGGCTTGCCCGACACCGACGGTCTCGACGAGAATGAGGTCTTTGCCCGCCGCTTCGAGGATGCGCACTGCGTCGGCGGTATGGGTCGCGAGCCCGCCCAGGGCGCCACGGGTTCCCATGCTGCGGATGAAGACGTCCGGGTCGGTGCTGCGGCTCTGCATCCGGATGCGATCGCCGAGGATGGCGCCCCCCGTGTAGGGGCTGGAGGGGTCCACGGCGACGACGCCGACGGTCAAGCCCACGCGCCGCGCCGCCTCGATGAGACGGTCGGTGAGCGTGGATTTTCCGGTGCCGGGCGAGCCGGTGATGCCGACGATGTGCGCCTTCGACGGGCGGCGCACGAGAAGGCCAAGTGCTTCCTGGCCGACCGGCTCCTCGTTCTCCGCCTTTGAGATGAGTCGGGCGATGGCGCGCCGGTTGCCCGAGGCCACGCCGTCGGCCAGGTGCTTGGCGTCCATCACGCCGGGGCCGCCACCGGGCGCAGCGGGGCGAATCGGGGGTGGGCGTCGATGAAGCGGACAATCTCGCGCGTGTCGGTACCGGGGCCGAAAACCGCTTCGATGCCGGAGGCCTTCAGCTTTGCCGCGTCGTCGTCGGGGATGATGCCGCCGCCAAACACCACGACATCCTCGGCGCCCTCGCTTACCAGGAGCGCCTTGATCTTCGGGAAGAGCGTCATGTGGGCGCCCGACAGGCAGGAGAGGCCAACCAGGTCGACGTCCTCCTGGACCGCGGCGGCGACAATCTGCTGCGGCGTCTGGCGCAGGCCGGTGTAGATGACCTCGAAGCCAGCATCGCGAAGCGCGCGGGCGACCACTTTGGCGCCGCGGTCGTGGCCGTCCAGGCCAGGCTTGGCGACGAGCACGCGAACGGGCCGCTCCGTCATGGTCGGTTCGACCCGTCGGCCTGGATATAACTGCGACGGCTGGCGGTGTCGGGCGCGCTATTCCGTTTCGCGGCGTCGGCGCACAGCGAGGACCAGTGCGGCCAAGGCGGCGAGGAGGCTCAGCGGAGCGAGGCCGGGGGTCGATTTCGAGTCGGCGGCGCCCAGGATGGATTCGGCGGCGGCCCGGTCGTCGTCGTGCTCGGTCTCAGTGTCCACGCGCGCCACGAGGCGGACCAGGGCGCGGCGGTTCAGGTCCTCCGTGCTGGTGGCCGAGAGGACGAGATCGGCAATGTCACCGGTCACCTCGCCACCCACCGCGTCGTCGGGGATGCGTACCAAGACACGGACGGTTTGGTTGGCTCCTTCGGCGAGCTCCAGCCCCTCGCCCTCCGGGTCGAGGATGGGTTCCACAATCGAGGCCCAGGAGAGGTGGGTGCCGGTGAGGTCGAGCCGGAACGTTCCGTCTTCGCCTTCGTTTTGCAAGACGAGGTCGAAGAGGACGAGGTCGCCAGGGTTGGCGAGGCGGTCCTGCTCCGAGATTGCCTCAAGCGAAAGGGTCGAGACTGCCGCAAAGAGGCCCTCCACTTTGTCGTGGTACTCGATGAGGGGCAGGCTCAGCGAGCCGCCGGACTGGAGCAGCGGCTCGAAGGAGCCACCGAAGGGGAAGAAGGTCGGGTCGATGCCGGTGCCCTCGAAGCGCAGCCGCAGTTCCAGGGAGGCGCCGCGCAAGTAGGGAATGTAGTCCGATTCCTCGGTCGGCGTCAAAGTGGCCGCGAGAACCTGGCCCGGCGAGTTGGCGGAAATCTCCACGAGGCCGTCGGGGGCGAGGTTGGCGAGTCGGATGGCGCCATCCTCCTCGGGGTCGAAACTTGGGAAGAAATTGCCCGTCGGTGCGGGGTAGTAGAACAGCTCGCCCGACAACCCGGCGCCGGAGAACGGCACCGTGCTGCGGATGGGAACGGAGAGGGCGCCGGTGCGGGCGAGGTCGAAATCCAGGCCGAGGTCGAGCCCGGGGCTAAGCGGGATGGTCCAGCAGTAGGTCGAGGTCGGGATGCCGACGCCGCCGCAGGTGTCGCCGGGCACCTCGGAGCCGTCGTCAAGAGGGTCGTCCGACTCCGCGTTCATGAAGAGCGCCACCTGGGGCTGGCTCAGCGCGGTCTGCAATGCGTCGTTGAGGGCGCCGAAGGACTGCTTGTGGCTGTGGAAGGTCAGCAAATCGTGGTGGCCGGCGGGCTGCGGCGGCTGGGCGTAGCGCACACCGAGCTGGATGCGGCCGACTGAGACAGAGTCCGACAGGCTGGCGAGCTCCAGCGTGAACGCCTGGAGCAGGCCGTGGCTGTGGCTGAACGGCACCGTGGCGAGGACGGGGAAGAGGACGGTGCCGTTGGCCGGGATGTCGATGCGGTTGGCGGGAAGGCGCAACTCCCAGTCGTTCGGGATGTTGGCGGCCACCAGCGAGAAGCGCGATTCTTCAGCGGCCAGGTTGCTCGCCTGGACCTGGAAGACGAAGGTGGTCGCCTCGCCGTTCGAGGTGCGGATGGGGACGTCGCTGGCGAGCCGGGCCGTGCCGGTCTGCGTGATGCCGAAGACGAGCGCGAACGGGATGGTGCCGTTGCCCGCATCGGGCATGCGATCGCTCACCTCGTAGCCGCCGAGCGGCGCGCAGGCTGGGATGCAGATGTTGGCACCGCCCCCGAACAGGGCGGACTCGACCGTGGCGTGGAAGCCGCCCAGCGGGGTCGCGGGGCCGGGTGTGTTGCCCTGGCTGTCGAGGAGAAGGCCGCGTTCCAGGTAGATGCTGAAGGCGTCGGCGCCCACCTCCATGGGAAGGTCGAAGGCGATGGTGCTGAAGTCGCCGCGGCCAGGGTCATACTGCTGCAGCTGCGTGAAGAAGCTCGTGCCCTGGCCCGCCTGCCGCTGCGCAACGACGCGGTAGAGGGTGTCGCCGACGAGGAAGGTCGCCTGGTAAGTGACATCTTCGATGAGGATGATTTCCGGGTCGTTCTCCAGGTTGCCGACGCCAAAGGTCATCTCGATGGCGTCGAGGGTCTCGAGGAGCGTGAGAGAAGTCAAGTCGGCGGCGGCCCAGCGGCCGTTGGGGGATTGCGGGGTTCCTCCCACATTCACGAGGGTGTCCCCGGTCGCGTCCTCGAGGACTTTCACGGGACTGGCGGCGTCCTGCGCCTCCGTGGCAGGAAACGCCACGGGAAGGAACAGAAGAGCCAGAGCGACGGCGAACCACCGGTTCATGGCGCTTCGACTCCGGTCCACACTAAAGACGATTGTGGTGAGAATGTCCGAAAGTGCGCCTTCTCTATGCCATTCAGGGAGGCGTTGGTGCCTCGGAAATGGGGCTCGAAGTGCCAGCATCGCTTTCGTCCGGGGGCAAAACGGCGACCTGTGTCACCGTGTCTCCCTCCTCGACGTCCATCAGTGTGACACCTTGCGTGCTGCGGCCCATGGAGCGCATCTGGTCGACCGGGATGCGGGTGCCCATGCCGCTGCGCGACAGCAGCAGGAGCGACTCCGTTCCCGTGACGGTGCGGATGGCGACGACCGGGCCGTTGCGTTCGTTCACGACAATCGTGCGAACGCCCTTGCCGCCGCGATGGGTCTTGCGGTACTCGTCGAGGCTGGTGCGCTTGCCGTAGCCGTTCGCGGTGACGGAAAGGATCTCGGTGCCGGGTTCGGCCACCGCGAGCGAGACCACGTCGTCGCCGGCGTTCAGCTCGATGCCCTTCACGCCGGTGGCGCCGCGGCCCATCGTGCGGACCTCCGACTCGTCGAAGCGGCACGCCTGGCCAAGTTTCGTGGCGAGGATGATGTCGGCGTTGCCGTCGGTGCGCCGCACCGCCAACAGTTCGTCGCCGTCGTCCAGGTTGATGGCGATGATGCCGTTGGCGCGGACGTTCTTGTAGTCCGAGAGCAGCGTGCGCTTGACGGTGCCGCGTTTCGTCGCGAAGAAGAGCGTCGGCATCGGGGTGCCTTCGGCAACCGGTTGGCCGGAGGCGTCCTTCGTGCCCTCCTCGAAGTCGCGCACCGGGATGATGGTCTCGACCAGTTCGCCGGCATCGAGCTGGAGCAGGTTGACGACCGGCTTGCCTTTGTGCGAGCGTGTTCCGGTCGGCACCTTGTAGCCCTTCAGCCAGTGGATGCGGCCATGATTGGTGAAGAAGCAGAGCCAGTCATGCGTCGAACCGGTCGTGGACTCCACCACAACGTCGGAGGTCGACTCCTCGTCCGCGCCATCTTTGCCCTTGAGTTTGAGACCGCGCAGCCCTTTGCCGCCGCGATTCTGTTCGCGCCACGTCGCAATCGGCATGCGCTTGAGGTAGCCCGCCTGCGTGAAGAGGTAAACCGATTCCTCTTCGGGAATGAGCGACTCGTCGTCGATGTCCACGTCGGACTCGACGATCTGCGTGCGGCGCGCGTCGCCGAACTCTGTCTTCGCCTTGAGGAGTTCCTCTTTGATGATGGCGTAGACCAGTTCGGGGTTGGCGAGGACGCCTTTGAGGTGGGCGATGAGCTTGACCAGCTCGGCGTGCTCCGCGCGGATGGCGTCGGATTCCAGGCCAGTGAGCTTCTGCAGCCGCATGTCGAGGATGGCTTTGCCCTGCTCCTCGGAGAGGCCCCAATTGGAGCGCAGACCGGCGAGCGCCGTCTCGGGGTCCTTGGAGGCGCGAATGAGGGCGACGACAGCGTCGATGTTGGCGAGCGCGATGAGCAACCCTTCGAGCAGGTGCGCGCGCGCTTCCGCCTTGCGCAGCTCGAACTCGGTGCGCCGTGTGACGATGATGAAGCGGTGGCGCAGGAAGACGTCGAGCAGTGCCTTGAGACCGAGCGTCTTGGGGCGGCCATCGACGAGCGCGAGATTGTTGATCGCGAAGCTGGACTGCAGTTCGGTGTGCTTGAAGAGCTGGTTGAGGACGACGTCCGGGATGGCGTCGCGCTTGAGCTCGATGACCATGCGCATGCCGCGCCGGTCCGACTCGTCGCGCAGGTCGGAGATGCCTTCGAGCACCTTGTCCTTCACCAGTTCGGCGATCTTGATGATGAGCTCCGACTTGTTGATCTGGTACGGAATCTCGGTGAAGACGATGCGTTCGCGGTCGCCCTGCATCTGTTCGACGTCGTGCTTGCCGCGCACGACCACCTTGCCGCGACCGGTGAGGAGTGCGGAGAGAATGCCGCCGCGGCCGTGGATGATGCCGCCGGTGGGGAAGTCTGGTCCCTTGACGAACTCGGCGAGCGCCAGCGGCTCGGTGTCGGGGTCCTCGATGAGTTTGAGCGTCGCATCGACAATCTCGTTGAGGTTGTGCGGCGGGACATTGGTCGCCATGCCGACGGCGATGCCGGCGGAGCCGTTGATGAGGAGGTTGGGGAAGGCGGCCGGCATGACGTTGGGTTCGGTCAACGTGGAGTCAAAGTTCGGGACGAACTCCACGGTCTCCTTGTCCAAATCGGCGAGCAGCGGGCTGGTGAGCTTGGCAAGGCGCGCCTCCGTGTACCGCATCGCGGCGGCGGAGTCACCATCGACGGAGCCGAAGTTGCCCTGCCCATCGACGAGCGGGTAGCGCAGGTTCCACTCCTGCGCCATGCGCACCATCGCCTCGTACACCGAGGAGTCGCCGTGCGGGTGGTACTTACCAAGAACTTCACCAACAACACGGGCGGACTTCTTGTAGGACGACGTCGGGCCCATGCCCAACTCGTTCATCGCGTAGAGGATGCGGCGGTGGACCGGCTTGAGGCCATCGCGGGCGTCGGGGAGGGCGCGCGCGACGATGACCGACATGGCGTAGTCGAGGAACGACTGCCGCATTTCGATCTCAATGGGACGCGCGGCGACACCGCGCGGCATGGCGGCGGGAGGGCCGGCCGGCGTCGGAGGCGGCGAGGCGGGGGCAGCGCCGTTGGAGGGTGCAGAGGCGGGCTTGGGGGTGGGAGTGTCAGCCATGGGTCACCTCAGGTGTCAATCATCGCTTCGAGGGCGTGCGCCTCGATGAAGTCGCGGCGCGGTTCAACCGCTTCGCCCATGAGCGTCACGAAAATCTGGTCGGCGAGGACGGCGTCATCGACGGTGACCTGGAGGAGCGTGCGCGCCTCAGGGTCCATCGTGGTCTCCCAGAGCTGCGTCGGATTCATTTCACCGAGACCTTTGTAGCGCTGGATGTTGATGCCCTTGCCCGTGTTGTTGGGGTCCCATTCCGCCATCTTGGCGTCCTTGGCACGGTCGTCGTAGACGTAGACCTCTTGCGAGCCCTTCTTGAGCTTGTAGAGCGGCGGCTGCGCGATGTAGACGTAGCCCTGCTCGATGAGTCCCTTCATGTAGCGGTAGAAGAAGGTCAGCAGCAGCGTGCGGATGTGTGCGCCGTCCACGTCGGCGTCGGTCATGACGACAATCTTGTGGTAGCGCGCCTTGGTGACGTCGAAATCCTCGCCGATCGAGGTTCCGATGGCCTGCACGAGATTGAGAATCTCCTTGTTCTGCAGCACTTTGTCGAGGCGGGCTTTCTCGGTGTTGAGCACCTTGCCGCGCAAGGGGAGAATCGCCTGGTTGGTGCGGTCGCGGCCCTGCTTGGCGGAGCCTCCGGCCGAGTCACCTTCGACGATGTAAATCTCGCACGCCGCGGGGTCGCGGCTCTGGCAGTCAGCGAGTTTTCCGGGCAGGCCGCCGCCTTCGAGGACACCTTTGCGCCGCGTGAGGTCGCGCGCCTTGCGGGCCGCCTCGCGGGCGCGCAGAGCGAGCACCGCCTTGTCGATGACGGTGCGGGCAACGTTGGGGTTCTCCTCAAGGTATTCCTCAAACTTCTCGTTGAGGAGCGTCTCGACGATGCCGCGCACTTCGGAGTTGCCGAGGCGGCCCTTGGTCTGCCCCTCAAACTGCGGTTGCGGAATCTTCACCGAGACGATGGCGGTGAGCCCTTCGCGGCAGTCCTCGCCCGATAGGCCCGATTCGAGCCCCTTGAGGAGGTCGTTCTTCTTGCCGTAATCGTTGAGACAGCGGGTGAGCGCGCTGCGGAAGCCGATGAGATGGGTGCCGCCCTCGGCGGTGTTGATGTTGTTGGCGAAGGTGAAGATGGTCTCGTTGTAGGCGTCGGTCCACTGCATCGCGATCTCGACGCTCACCTTGTCCTTGCGCCCCTCGACGCGGGCGACCTGCGGGTGGAGTGGGGCGCGGCTGCGGTTGACGTAGCGCACGAACTCCTCGACGCCGCCGGTGGCGTGATAGGTCTCTTCGCGCGCAGAGCCTTCGCCGCCCACCGGGTTGGCGACGGCGGCGGCGCGTTCGTCGCGGAAGACAATCTTGACTCCGGCGTTGAGGAACGCCAGCTCGCGCAGGCGGTTGGCGAGCGTGTCGAAATCCCACGCCGTCGTCTCGAAAATGGTCGCGTCGGGGTAGAAGGTGATGGTCGTACCGCGTTCTTGCGGCACACTGGCCCCCAACTCTTGCATGGGTTCGGGGGCGCCCTTGTGGAAGGTCTGCGTGACGTGGCGGCCGTCGCGACGCACGTCGGCGATGAGCGTGCTGCTGAGGGCGTTGACGCAGGAGACACCGACGCCGTGCAGGCCGCCGGAGACTTTGTAGGAGGACTCGTCGAACTTTCCGCCTGCGTGCAGGACGGTGAGAACCACTTCGAGGGCGGGCCGGCCCGACTTGGCGTGGATGTCAATCGGGATGCCACGTCCGTTGTCCTCGACGCGGCAGGCGCCATCCGCTTGCAGCACCACGACGACCTTGTCGCAGTGGCCAGCAAGCGCCTCGTCCACGGAGTTGTCCACGACCTCGTAGACGAGGTGGTGCAGGCCGCGCGCATCGGTCGAGCCGATGTACATGGCGGGCCGCTTGCGGACCGCTTCCATGCCTTCCAAGACCTGGATGCTCTCTGCGCCGTAGGCGATGGACGGCGCGGCGCTTGGGCTGGTGGATTCGGGCATGAAAATCGGTTCTCCGGGCTCGCCCCAAGCCTCCCTGGGGGGTCGCATTTTTGGGAGCCCCGGAGGGGGTTAAACCCTGTCGGAAGAACGGCCCGTTTTTCTCCTGGAAATCGGCCTCACGTGGCGGTTGGCGCAGGGGCCGCGGCGGGCTCCTCGGTCGGAGCCGGCTCCTGGGTCTCCTCGTAGCGCACCTTCGGCTCGGCCGGCTTGGCAAGCAGCGCCGGGTCGAGGCCGACCAGTTTCGCCATCGTGGCGCGAATCTCCTCGGGGTTCGAGGCGTCGAGGCCGAAGTATTCCGGGAAGAGCGAGGTGACGTAGAGAATCTTCGTCTGGCCCTCTTCGCGCGTCTTCACCAGGCCGCGCTCGTGCAGTTCGTGGACGTGGTCGTACGCCTTCGAGCCGACCATCTCGACGAGGACCGACTGCTTCAGCGGCTGATGGAATGCGATAAGCGCCAGCGTCTTGAGCGTCTTGGCGGGAATCTCCATCGGGGCGAACTTGGCGGCGGGCTCGGAGGCTTGGCTCTTCACCTGCATGCCCCACTTCGTTCCGGCCTTGCCGACCTCGAGGATGGTGTCGCGCTCGGCATACGCCTTCGTGAGTTCTTGGATGCCCGCTTTGACGTCCGATTCACGCAGGCCGGTGAGTTCGACAATCTCCTCGACCAGGATGGGCTTGCCTGCGGCGAAGAGTGCTGCTTCAACGACATGCATCGGCTTCATGCCGAGGAAACGGAGTTGCGCCGTCTTGTTCCTGGGGGCGGCCTTCGGCGAGGGTGAGGGGGCAAGAGCGGGTGGCGGCGCAGAGGACGAAGCGGTCGTCGGCTTGCCACTTGAAAGGGGGCTGACGGCGGCGCCCTGCGAGGTCTTCGTCTTAGGGGCCTCGCCCTTCTTGCGCGAAGCGGCCAAGGATTTGGCCAACTCGGTGGCCTGGGTCGGCTTGCCGTGGTTGCGCGACACAACGATTGGGTCGTCGCCGGGGTTGGCGGCGCGCATCGGGCCCTTCATGCGCCCACCTTCTCGGCGACGAGGGCGGCGGCTTCGGGCAGGAGCGGGGTCATCCAGATTTCTCCGCGCGGCATCTCTTCCTGCGTGAGGGCAATCTTGCCTTCCTTGGTGAGGGCGAGAATGCTGGTGAAGGTCTGCACCAGGTCGAGCGGCTCCGCTTCGTGCAGCGCGCTGAACGGCACCGGGGTCGCCGGGTAGTCGAGGATGCGGCTCCAGGTCTCCGCCATCTCCGCCTGGACATCCTCGCGGTGCATCATGGAGCCGAGCCGGCCGCGCATCTTGCGGCGCAGAGCGAGGCGCGCGGTGAGCTTCTGCTCGTTCAGGATAATGCGCTGCTGCGCCTCGTCGTGGACTTCCTGGAAAGCATCGAGGAGCTCCATGAGGGTGACGCGGCGGTCGCCCTTGTGCCGAATCTTCTCGTCGATGGGGGCGCGCGGCAGGGCGAGGATGCGTTCGTTGTAGCCCACCTCATCGGTGAACCCCATCTCCTCGATGTCCTCCCAGCCCAGCTCGTCATTCGAGGGCTGGCTGGTGAAGATGGCTTTCTCTGCGACGAGGTCGGACTGCTTCTTCAGCACCTCCCAAGCAAGAAGAATCACGCGGCCGGCGGTGACGATGTCCACGCCGTTCGTGTGCGCCTCCTTGAGGTAGAGCGTCGCAAACTTCGACAGGTCGATGTCCCACGGATCGAGGTGGTTCTGGATCACCAACTCGAAGGCGATGGCGACGTCGCGCGTCAACCCCTCTTTGAGGCTGACATGCTCGCCGTCCTCGGACTGCGACAGCACCGTGATGAAGTCGGTGATGCGGCGGCCGTCGTCGGAGTCCGCCACGAGCGCCTTGTGGTAGAGCAGGTGCTGCACCACTTTGGCGGTCTTGAGGGTCGCCTGCGTCGGGGCGGGCACCGTCAGGTGTTCGGCGAAGCGGGTCTGTTGCGGGGGCGGGCTCAAGCTTTCACTTCCCGGGAAATGGCTCCGGTGATCTCGCTGAGCGTCATCTCTTTCGACTTCTGCGCGGGCTTCGGCTTGCTGGCGGGGCCTTTGCGGCTCTTGCGCGCCTGCACCGTGGCGGCGGGGCCGGCGGCGCCATCGGCGTCGTCGTCCTCTCCATCCTCGCCCACGGCCGCTCCGCCCTTCTCCTCGTCGGGCAGCGTGTCGACATCGAAGCGGGCGATGATCTGCGACTCGCCCGGCTTGCCCTGGGTGACACCGTAGATGTGGCTCGCTTCCTTCAGGGTGACCTTGCGCAGGCTCACGACGATGAACTGCGCGAACTGCGACTGCGCCTTGATCATGCGGCTCAGGATTTCCGAGTTCACCGCGTCGAGGTTCTGGTCCACTTCGTCGAAGTAGTAGAAGGGCGACGGGTCGTCGCGCTGGATGGCAAAGATGAGCGCCATGGATGCGAGGCTCTGCTCGCCGCCGGACAGCAACTCGATGCGGAAGCGCGGTTTTCCGGGCGGCTGCGCCATCAGCGTGAGGCCGCCCGCGAAGGGGTCGTTCGGGTCGTCCAATTTCAGGAACGCCTGGCCGCCCATGCTGATCTGCGCGTACACTTCGGCGACGTTGGCGCTGATGCGGGTGAAGACCGCCATGAACGCTTCCTTCTTGCGCGTGGAGATCTCGGCGACCAGCTTTTCCAGGTCGGTCTGCTGGGCCTTGAGCCGCTCGACCTCGGATTTCAGTTCGCCCTGTCGGGTCGCCTGCGTCTCGTACTCCTCGAGGGCGCGCATGTTGACGGAGCCGAGCCGCTCCAACTGCGCCTCCAGGTTGCGCAGCTCGCGCCGCAGTTCGTCAAGCGGGCCGACCGTCGTCTCGTCTTTGGGCTCGAACGGGTTCTCCGCGAGCTCGACGGCCGCCTCGCCTGCCTCTTCTTCGAGAGCGGGAAGTTTGGCGTTGCTGTTTGCGATGAGGGCGAAGGTGGCATCCATCTTGCCCTGCGCCGTGGTGATGCGGGACTGGACGTCCACGGTGGCCTTGTAGGCGGCGTCGCGCGCCTCCTGGACACCTTTGAGGGCGCCGGTCGCCTTCTTCTGCATCTTGATGAGCGCCTCGACCTCGGCGGCCGCCTTGGCGTGCGCCTCGGCGTGGAGCTTGGCTTCCTTGGCGAGTCGCTCCTGGGTCTTGGCGAGCTCGGTCACTTTGGCCGCCACTTCGTTGCGGCGCGCCTCGACCAGCTCAATCTGCTTGGCGGAGACGTCGCGGCGGTTCTCGGAGCCGAGCGCCTTGCTGGTCCATTCCAGCACCTGGGCTTCGAGGGCCTCCATGCGCTCGCGCGCTTCCTTGCCGCTGCCCTTGAGCAGGAGCCGACCCTTCTCGACACGGAGCTTGTCCATCTCGTCAAGGCGGGATGTGGTGAGGTGAATCTGAGCGGTGAGCTTCTCGCGGGCTGCTTCGACTTGGCGCTGCTCTTTGGTTGCGCGGGCGAGCTCCGCGGCGGCGGTCTTGGCGCGTTCGGCAAGGCCTGCGAGGCGGCGCTCCAACTCCTTGTGGCGATCCTCGAAGGAGGCCTCCTGCGCCCCTGACGCGGCGGCTTGGGTGCTCAAGTCGAAGAGCTCCTGTCCAGCCTTGGCGGCGAGGTCGAGAGCGCCCTGGTGCGCGAGTTCGACTTTGGAGAGTTCATTGAGGAGCTCGTCGACGCGGCCGCGGTCGGCGTTGGTGAACTGCACCTCGTCCTTCTTGGCATCTTTGCCGCCGGTCATCGCGCCCGACTTCTCGAACAGCTCGCCATCGAGGGTGACGACGCGGACCCCGCCCATGAGGCGGCGGCCGGAGGCCATCGAGTCGGCCACCAGCGTGTCCTGGAAGACGTGCCAGAATGCGTTCTGGTAGCGCGGGTTGAACTCGACGAGGTCCATGACAAAGCCGAGGCTGCCCTCTTTCTTCTGCGCCATGAGCGCCTGCCCGGACGGGCGGCCGGGGACCATCTTGTTGAGCGGGAGGAGGGTGGCGCGACCGGAGCGGTTGCGCTTCACCAAGTCAATGCAAGCGGCGGCTGCGGCGTCATCTTCGACGATGACGGCAGTGAGGCGTCCACCGGCGGCGATGCGGACCGCTTCCTGGAATTTCTTGTCCACCTTGACGAGTTCCGCGACGGTGCCGACGATGCCCTTGATCTCGCGCTTGGCGCGCGCTTCGAGGATGTCCTTGACGGCGCCCGTCATGTTGCCCTGGGCGCGAGCTGAGGCTTCCTCGCTGGCGCGCAGTTCGGCCAGTTCGCGCTGGATGCGCAGGATGCGCTGGTTGAGGTCGTCGGCCTGCTTGGCCGCCTCCGCCTGCTGCTTCTTGAGCTCGAAGAGCCGCTTCTGCGTCTCGGCGCGCTTCTTGTCGGAGCCGCCGGCGGCCGAGGTCATCTCCTTGAGTGCCGCGGTCGCCTCGTCGCGGTCCACCTGGAGGGCCTGCGCCGCGGCCTCGCCGTCGGCCACAAGCTTGCCAAGGGCCGTGAGCTTCTCGCCGAGCCGGTCCGCTTCGAGCTGCGCTTCGTGCAGCTCGGTCTGCTTCGCCTCGTGTTCGACTTTGAGTTGCGTGAGCTCTTTGTGGATGGCGGAGGCGGACTTGTCGCCCTTGGAGAGCGCGTCGCGCATCGCTTCGAGTTCCTGCTTCGCCTTTGTGAGGGCAGCCTGCGCTGCGCCCTGCTCGCCGGCCGATGCGTCGCGCAGCTTGAGGTTGCCCGCCAACTCCTTCTCGATGCGCTTGAGCTCGGCGGCGGCGGGGGCGGCTGCTTCGGCCGCCTCCTGCGTCTGCGCGCGCACGAAGTTGAGGCGCTCCTCGAGTTTGTGCGCGGCGCCGATGGCGGCGTTGAGGCGCTCCTGGAGTTTGGCCGCCTCTTCGCCGCCTTCGGCGCGAATCTTCTGCTCGGCGAGGGCGAACTGCGCCTGTGCCTCCTTGAGTTTCTCGCCGAGGTCGGCGACCTGTTTGGCGTAGCCGTCGCGGTCCTTCTGGAACTTTTCCAGGCTGGAGCGCTGCTGCGCGATAAGGCTGAGAGCGTTGGAGCGGCGGCGCCAGGCGACGGCCCCTTTGGCCTGCTTGATGGTGGCCTGCAGGTCGCGGTAACGCACGGCGGCGCCCTTCTCTTTGTCAAGCTGGTCGAGGCTGCGCTTGAGCTCCTCGAGGACGATGGAAATGCGCTCCAGGTTGGCGACGACGTCGGCCTTGCGGCGGTCGGCGGCGCTGATGTCGGTATCGAAGGCGGTGACGCCGGCGATGGTGTCGAGGATCTCGCGCCGCTTCGTCGGCGTCATGAGGCAGATGTTGCGCACATCGCCCTGGAGCGTGATGTTGTAGCCGTCGGCGCTGATGCGGGCGTGCGCGAGGAGGTCCACGAACTCCTTCTTCTGCGAGCCGCGGCCGTTGATGTAGAACGAGGAGGTGACGCCGTCGGGGGACTCCGTCGAGGGGGCGCGTTTGATGCGGCGCGTCAGGGTGACCTGGTCGGCCTCCACCGGCATGGAACGATCGGCGTTGTCGAAGACGAGGCTGACGGTGCACATTTCGCTGGGTTTGCTGGTTCCGTCTTTGCCGCCGTTGAAGATGAGTTCGCCCAGGTTCTTCGCCCGCATGGCGCGCGGCGAATTGGGGCCGAGGACGAACATGATGGCGTCACCAATGTTCGACTTCCCCGAGCCGTTCGGGCCGGTGATGGCGGTGTAGCCGGGCTCGAAGGGGACAGAAAGTTTCCCTTTGAACGACTTGAAGTTCTCCATGTGCACTTCGCGTAGGTGCATGTGTGGTCCGCCATGGACCGGGGCAACAGGCGAGCCGTGAGGCCCACCTGCCGGTGCATCCCAATCCAGTTTCAACCACCTGGAGCGCCTCCTATAAGCCCTCCGGGGACACCTCCGCTTCCTCTGAAGGACCAACGCGCTTCAACAGTTGGATTGTTATCTGAAATGATGATTGATCGCGTCGCCGTTTTCGCGTTGTGAACGGGGCCGGGTCGCCGGGCGAGGCCAGCCGGTGGTCGATTACAGATTTGTAATCAAATGAGGCGTTCAGTCCTGCATCCTCGCAAGCCGCGTAAAAACAAAGCCTGATGAGCCGCGCCCGAAGGTGGCGGGCCGTGTTCCTCGCGCCTCCCGACACCCCCGGCGTCCTCTACGAGTTCTTCGCCCCCTTCGCGCATGTGCCAGGAAAGTACGAGTGGTGCCGCATCCGCAGTCCGACGCACGGCCTCTTCGACTGCTTCATCCTCCTTGGCCCGACGACGAGCCACGCCGCCACCGTCTACGTCAACTCCGCCCTCGGCGCCGCCTTCATGGCGGAGCGCTATCCCGAATGCACGACGCTGCGCGTTCTTCCCAACGGCCTGCGCATCGAGGAGTCGGCCGACGGCCGCATCCTCACCGGTCACCTCGATTCTCCCAACGGCCCGCTGCGCAAGGCGGCCATGACGCTGCGCGCCCCGCCCGGCATCCCACCCAAGAACGTCGCCTACGGCGGCGAAGGCAAACCGGTCTGGGGCGGCCGCTACACTTGTTGGGGCGTCGACCTCAACCTCGACGGCACTTGCGACGGCACCCTGGAATGGGAGAACGGACGCAAGGAGACCCTGCGCGCCGTTCCCTGCATCGTGACGCTGGGCTCCTTCGGCCGCATCGCGCCACTTTGAGTCCTGCGTTGTCGCAGATTGCGCAGATTCTGCAACCGTTCAGCATCTGCGAAATCTGAGGAATCTGCGACCAATGGTCGGAGAAGGGAGCTACGCCAACGGTTCGATGTGCGCCTCGGGAACCGCGAAGTGGAGCATTTCCTGCGCCAGACGCGCCTGTTCCGTTCCCAAGCGCGGGCCATCCCAGTCAAGCAGCGCCATCATCCAGTTGGCGACCGCCCCGTCGGGGTCGCCGCCGCGCCACACCAAATCGGTGCGACGCAACACGACGTCGTCGAGATGGATGGCCTGCTGTTCCCGCACCGCGAAGCTGACCTCGCATCCAAGCAGTCCGGTCGCCCCCAGGAGCTGTCGCGCCTCGGGCCGCCCGTCGCAGGCGAGCACGCGCGGCCAGAGGGCGCCCCAACGCGCCACGAACGCAGCCGCGACATCCTCGGGAACACCGGCAGCGCGGGCGAGTCCGGCTGCGGTCCCGAGCCAGCGGCTCCAACTCTCAACTCCTTCGCCGCCCGGATAGGGCGTCTTGCGGGTCGGGTGAACGCGAGCCAACGCGGGGCGTCCAAGAAAACGTGCCACGCGGTCCACGCAGTCCTCCGCGAGGGTTCGCGCCGTCGTGATCTTGCCCCCTTGCAGGCTCCAGAGTCCCGCTGCGCCATCGCGCTTGCCGTGGTCATGCAGAATGTGCCGCCGCGTCACGTTGGATTCGGTGACGCCCTCTTCATTGACGAGGGCGCGCACTCCGGCATAGGTGTAGAGGATGGGCTCCAAGGGGTGGCCGGGAAGGTAGCGGCTCGCCTCGTCGAGGAGGTAGCTCACTTCCTCCGGTTCGGCCCGAACCGCGCGCACATCGCCTCGGTAGTCGCTGTCGGTGGTGCCGATGAGAGAGTGATTGCCCCAGGGCAGGACGAAGAAACTGCGCCCGTCGCGTGCCTTCACCATGACGGCGGTGTCGCTGACGCGGGGCACCGCGACATGGATGCCCTTGGTCTTGCGCACTTTCGCCGGCTTTCCGGCCGCAAGCGGGCCCAAGGTCTCGTCGACCCAGCAGCCGGTGGCGTTGACGACCGCGGATGCCCGGATGGTGCGTGATTCGCCGGATGCGTCGCGAACCACAGCGCCTGCCACGCGGCCGGACTCGAGCAAGATGCGTTCGACGCGCGTGTGGTTGTGCACGGCGGCGCCATTGCGACGAGCGTCCCACACCATCTCTGCGACCAGCCGTTCGACGTGCTGAATCTGCGCGTCCCAGAAGGTCGCCGCGCCGGTTAGTCCGGTTTCGGCGAGGCCGGAAACCAGGGTGCGCGCCGCGGTCGGCTTGAGGAACTTGCGAGTCGGTAGCGACTTGCCAAGGCTGAGCGCGTCGTAGAGCCAGAGCCCGACGCGCACGGTGCGGCGTGCTGCCACTTCGGGGTAGATGGGGTAGAGGAACTGCAGCGGGCGCACCTGATGCGGGGCGTGGCGCAGGAAGCGCTCGCGGTCGCGCAGCGCCTCGAACACCAGGCCGAGTTCGAACTGCTCCAGGTAGCGCAGGCCGCCGTGGGCGAGCTTGCTGCTTCGGCTCGATGTGCCGCCGCCCCAATCGCCAGCTTCGACGAGGCAGACGGAGAGCCCGCGCAGGGCGGCGTCGCGGGCGATGGCGGCGCCGTTGATCCCTCCCCCGATGACCAGGAGGTCGAGGGGCTCGTTTGCCACAGCAATCGGAGCCGGAGGCGGCGCTTAGGCCCTCTGGTCGCGCACGATGAACGCCAGGTCGCGCAGTCCCAGGGCCAGCCGCGCCACAACCAGTTCGGACGCGCCATCGAGCTGCACGGCGGGATAGTTGGAGGCGCGGTCGAAGCCGTGCGCCGCAAGTTCGACGTGTTCGTCGCACCAGGCGAGCCAGGCCGCCTCGGCGACGCCGTGCGACTGCAGCAGAACCCGCGACAGCTCCAGCCGACCGGGATGAAGGGTGCCGGCTGTGAATGGGTGACCCTGCTTGTCGGTGGCGATGAGCCGCACCGTCATCCGGCCGACCTGGATGCTCTGGCCGGCGGCGACCCAGGCGTGGGCAAGGGTGCGAATCGGCAGCGCGCGACTCGGCGTCTGGTTTTCCAGGAAAACGCGCAAGGAAGATTCCTGACCGCTCAGAATCGGTTTGCGGTCGGATTGGACGGAGAGGCTCATGCGGCCCTTCGAGAGATGGAGTCGGTCAAAGGGTTTGTGCCGCCGGCGACCCCCAAGACAGTTTCACGCGGGTTTCGCGGATGCTGTGGGGGTGACATCCGCGCAATCCGCGTCATCTGCGTTCCGTTGGGCGCAAAGGAGCGCTTCGCCAAACGACGACGGCTCCGTCGCCTCATGCCGAAACCTTCAAGCGGCGGGGCGCGCCTTAATCTGCAATGCAGGAGGCAATCCTGGAGAAGATGGCGGGGGAGATCACCCTTAGCGACGACGCTGGCGCCACCATCCGGAAGTGGCGCGAGAGTTTCGAACTCAACCAGTCGCAGCTTGCGGCGCGGCTCGAGGTGAATCCCTCGGTCATCAGCGACTACGAATCGGGCCGCCGCAAATCTCCAGGCATCGCCACCATCCGCCGCATCGTCGAGGCGCTCGTCGCCGCCGACAAGGACACCGGCGGCCACATCCTCGCCAAGTACCACAGCCTGCTCAACCCGACCGAGGGCATCCTCGCCATCGGGGAGTATCGGCGCAACATCGCCGCGAGCGATTTCATCGAGCGCATCGAAGGGCGCGTCCTCGTCACCGCCAACCTGGCGCAGAAGCAGGTCCAAGGCTTCACGCTCATCGACTCCATCAAAGCGATTGCGAGCCTCAACGCGACCGACTACGTTCGCGTCTACGGCTGGAGCACGCAGCGCGCCTTGTGCTTCACCGGCATCAAGTACGGACGCAGCCCGATGATTGCCATCCGCGTCCATCCGATGAAGCCGAGCCTCGTCGTCTACCACCGTCCCGAAGACGTGGACAAGCTGGCCTACCGGCTGGCCGAGGCCGAGCAGATTCCGCTCATCACCACCGACCTCGACGCCGCCGAACTTGAAGCCAGGCTGAAGGCGATGGCATGAGACGCGCCATCCTGCTCTGTGCGATGGCCGTCGTCGTCGCGGGCTGCAGCACTCCGGCGTCGAACGACGAAGGCGCCGATGCGTCCGCCGCGGCGCCTGGCATCGGCGGCTCCATCCTCGCCGTCGGGTCCGCATCGACGCAGGCGCCACCGCCCGAGCCCGCGCTCCCGACCGTGGTCCATGCAGGCGAAAGCTTGCAACTCAACTTCACCGTCCCGCCGGATGGCAAGGTGCACGGTTTCCATTTGACGCTGCGCAACGTCACGCGCGTCCCAAGTTTTACGAACCGGGACCCGGGCGAGAACAACGGCAACACCGACATCCGCTACGGTTTTGCCATCGTGCCCGACCCGGTGCCGACGGCGTGCGCCCCTGCCGACCTGCACGCCGTGGACGTCAAGTCGGGAGGGTTCAACGACTACGCGTTCCTCCTTCCTGCGGCCGGCGCGGGGGAACTTCCGCAACTCGCGAAAGGGGACTATCAGGTCTGGGCGTGGAACAACGCCTACCTGGCGCCCATGGCGTTCATGTTCCAAGGCAACGAGAGCGTCCACCGCACGACCGCGACGCGCGAGGTGCCTTGGAGCCTACCGGCCCCAATTGTCGCATCGGGCGTCGGAGCGGTCGAGCATGTCGAGCCGGCGCCCAACCGGACGGGGCTCGCCATCCTCGTCGCCGACGCGGCGGCGGGGCCGCTCACCACTGGAGCGTTCCGTTACGGGGCAAGCCTCGATGCGCTGGAGCGGTGCGACGAAGGCGAGCGGCAGGGGACGGCGCAGCCGGGATTCCTCGGCAGCGCAACCGATGCGATTTTCCTTGCGGTGAGCGGCAACTTGACGCAGGCCACCTTCCATTTCGAGCACGCGGCACCGCCCGCCGACGCGTCGACGTTCGACGACTGGACGTGGAGCCTGCGCGGTCTCTTCTTTGCCCGGCGTTGATGGCTCAGGCGCTCTTCTTCGCCGCTTCCTGCGCCTTCTTGCCGCGCGTCTTGGCGTCGTAGCCGGTGACGCCTTCAAGGAACTCGTTCCAGCGCCGCTGTGTGTCCATGGCGACGGCGAGCGCCGCCTTGTCGCCGGCCGCCACTTTGAGCGCGAACGACTTGTCCGTCACGGTGTCGACCTGGAGCTCTTTCTTGCCCTCGTAGCGCACCTTGATGGAGGGCATCGAGCCGTAGGAGCCGACCAGCCAGTCGCCCTCTTTCTTGTGGGAGTCGAACGAGGCGTCGAACGAGTCAGCGAGGTTGACTTTCGCGGCTTGGCCGGGCTTCACCGGGTAGGACTGCACGCGTGCGCCACCGCCGTTCCGGTCAAGAGGGTTGCGCGTGCAGCGCGGCGAAGTGGGACAGCATGCCCGCAGGAGAAGCCACCACCAGGTCGGCGTCCGGATGGGAGGAGCCGGTGGGATTCACCCAGACCGTTCCCATGCCAAGCCGCTTGGCCGGAACGATGTCGAAGTCGATGGCGTCGCCCACCATGATGGCCTCCTCCGGGGCGACTCCGAGGCGGTCGAGGACGATGCGGAACGCGCGCAAGTCGGGCTTCCACGCCCCCAACTCCCCGGTGATGCCGACGAAATCCACTTTCGTGTCGAAGCGGAAACGGTCCACCTTGGGGCGCTGAATCTCGGGTCGGCCGTTGGTGAGGAGTGCGGTGCGGCGCCCCTGCCGTGCCGTGGCAAGCACCTCGTCGGCGCCGTCGAGGAGCGCCAACCGCGACGCCGCCTCGACATGGAATTGTGCTCCGAGGGCGTCGGCGTCGAGGCCGGAAAGCCCCAGCCGTTCGGTGAGCGTGCGCAGCCGCTCGGTGACGTAAATCCAGCGCCGCTCGCGCCGCCACATCTCCCAGGTCTCCTCCAGGATGGTGGCGTAGGTGGAGACAACGGTGTCGTGCGTCGCCCCGGCCGGAACGAAATGCGAGGTGGAAAGGGCGGCCACGGCGCCCGCCTCGGCGGCGCGCCAGTTGATGAGCGTGTCATCCATGTCGAACAGGATGGCCTTGGCGTTGGCGAAATCCGGACCCGCCATCAGCCCATCACCGGGACCGGGACGAAACTCACGATGAAGATGGCGAGCACGACCAGGGCGACGGCAAGGCGGCGCTTGTCGAGCGGCACGCGGTCGTTGAGCGGAGGCGGGTGGTGGATGCCCATGAAGAGAATGAAGAGCGTCATGAGGAACCAGGAGTTGAAGAGGAAGGAGAGCACCATCAGAAGTCCGACCGCGGCGTAGGCGGCGTATTTCGTGCGGTCTCCCAAGACGGCGCGGGCCACGTGGCCGCCGTCGAGCTGCCCGACCGGCAGGAGGTTGATGCCGGTGACAAGCAGGCCGACCCAGCCGGCGAAGAAGGTGGGGTGGCTGAGGTATCCGTCGGCCGGGATTGCCTTGCCGAGCCACTGCACCAGCAGCGGGTCGCCGAAACTCAGGAGCCCGTCATCCCAGGTGATGCGCAGCTCGGCCGCCGTGGTGCCTTCCGGGAGTTCGAGGTTGCGCCGCTCGGTGGCGCCGCCTGCGAGGGTGGCGTCGAGGGTCTCGCTCTGTTCGGTGTTGTTCACCGTGAGGGTGGCGGTGACGCGGTAGGCCCAGGGGCCTTCCCCTGGAGCGGTCACGTTGAAGAGAAAGAAGCCGGGCTGGGCGTCGGTGACCGTGAGCAGCGTCGCGCCGGTGCCGTCCGCCAGGATGGTTGCACCATCGGCCAGGATGCTGGGGCGGTGCAGGTCCGGAATCGGATGCGCCGAGGAGGCGGTGAGCAGAAGACCAAGGATGACCACTGGGACGGCGATGAGGAATCCTGCGATGGGCCCGGAGGCGCCCACGTCGAAGAGCGCCTTGCGGTCGGGCAGCGGGTCTTTGAGACTGATGAACGCGCCCAGGGTTCCGGTCGGCAACTCCATGCCGGGCAACATGGGCAGGAAGAGCGGCAGCGTCGCGCGCAGGCCGTGGCGGCGGGCGGTGACGTAGTGCGCCAACTCGTGCAGGCCAAGAATCGCCATCAGGGGCAATGCGAACGAGAGGCCGCCCCAGAGCAAGTTCTCCGGCACGACGAGGTCAGCCCAGACGTTGCCCGAGAAGCCGCCGGTGAATCCGGCCCATGCAAGCGAGCCCGCCAAAACGGTGGTGGCAACGGTGGCAAGGAAAAGTCCCAGGCGCAGACCGGGCCGCGTCGGCGCCTCGCGTGGGCGGGGCGCAACGAAGAGGATGTCTTCGCCCCGTTCGCGCCGCAGGAAGACCACCGACTCCGGCTGGACGGCAAGGATGGCGGCGCGGGCGGCGTCGAAGCGCGCCTCGAACCCCACAGCCGGGACCATGACGAAGAGCATCTGCGCCGCGACCTGTCCGCGCAGCTTCTCTTCACGGGCGTCGTAGACGCGCAGGTGGCTCTCCACGATGCGGCGCAGCGCCGCCAACTCCATCATCGAAGGTGCGACAGCCATCGAGGTTAGAGACTCTTGGGAGGGGGCGCGGTGCCGCTGGGAGGCGCCACGGCGCCAACGGCGAGATCGCCGAGTTCCCGCTGCGCGATGCGTCCAAGCCGTTCGCGCTCGCCCTTGGGGCAGAAGAGCCAAGCGCGCCAATGATCATCGCGCGCCTCCTGCATCACCCCAACCAGGCGGCTCGCTTCGGGCAGCGGCTGGTGCGTGCCATCCGCTTGGGCGACTTGGAGCGCCAACTCGCGGAACTTGGGCTGCTGCGGGACATCCAGCAGCGCCTGATGGTGCGGCAGCCCCGCCGCGTCGGCCAGCTGGGCGGCGAGGCGGCGACGGGCAGGGCCATCCTTGGCGAGGCGGCCCCATTCGGGGTGTGCCGCGGGGCGGAATTCGAGGGCGCGCTTGTAGAGGCGGCGCTCATCGAGGCGGCTGGCCAGTTCCGCCGGCTCGCCCCCGGCGCTCCGAAGCCGTGCCATCACCTGGTCGTCGGTCTCGCGCTCCAAATCTTGCAGGGTCGCATGGCCGGCCGCGATGAGGGCGCGGATGGCGGCGAGGAGCATCGACTCCGTGCTGCGGACGGTGCGGTGGAGGTAGACGGCGGGATACATCAGGAACCGCGTCGTGAGCAGCGCCTCCGCGGCGGTCAAACCGCTGGGCAGGAGGACAATGCCGTGCTTCGGGTCGCGCGCCACCACTTCGAGGAGCCGGTCGGGGTCCACCAGGCTGGGGACACCGGTGTAGTGGGCGTCGCGCAGAAGGTAGTCGGTGCGGTCGGCGTCGAGCGAACCGGACACCAGCGGGGCAAGCGGGCCTTTGCCAGCCACCGCTTCGGCGACGGCGACCGGGTCGAGGCCGCCTTGGCGCAGTAGGTCGGCAAGCGGGCCCCAGCTGATGAGGTCCCCGCTGGTCTCTTCGTGACGGCGGCCGGTCTCCTTCACCAGCTCTTCGAAGGCGTGGCTGAACGGGCCGTGCCCGACATCGTGGAGGAGGGCGGCGGCGCGCACGGTGCGCGTCTCTTCCGGGGTCAGCCCCAAGGCGACCGCCAACCGGCCCGCGAGGTGGTGAGCGCCAAGCGAATGCTCGAACCGGCTGTGGCGCGCGCCGGGATAGACAAGGTGCGCCGTGCCGAGCTGGTGGACGCGGCGCAAGCGCTGCACGACGGGAGAATCGACGAGGGGCAGCGCCCAGCCCTCCAGCGGAATGGAGCCGTGGATGGGGTCGCGCACGATGACGGTCACGACTCGGCAAGGGTCCGAGCCTATGAGGCCGTTGGCCGATTCGAGATGTGCGCCAGGGGGCGGGGCGGGGGCCGGCCAAACCATTCGGGCCGCCCAAGGCGCGCCAGAGCAAGCCCGGCCGCCAACCCGAGGGTCATGGCGAGAAGGGCCATGGCGACCTGGACCGGAGTGTCCTGTGAGGCGAGAAGGGAGCCGAGCGCCACGGAGTGGCCACGGAACGTGCTGAGCACCCAGATGTCGAACGCGAGGAGAAGCAGCCCAACGAGACCGGTCGCGACGCCTGCGAGGGCGGAGAGCGGAATGGCGATGGAGGGCCGCTCGTCCTGGCCGAGCCGGCGCGTCAGGCGGGCCACGGCGGCAGCGGCAAGAGTGAGGCCGACCAAGCGGGCGAGGCTGACGAGCAAAGCGCTGGAAGTGTCGCGCAATTCTGAGCCCTCGCTGGCCACGAAGGTTGCAGCGAGATCGTTGCCAAACGCCCAGGACGCAAACGCCGTCACGGCAAGGGCGATGGCGGATGCGGAGCCACCCAGCGAAAGGGCGAGGCCGGTTGCGGGCAGGAACGCCAGAAGCCATGGGGCGAGGGCGCCGGGCAGGAGCCAGCAGCCCAGGGAGGCGAGGACGAGGCTAATGCCCGCCATCGCGGCCGTCACGATGGCAAGTGGGTGCGGTCCGGACGCATGGGCCAGCGGCGGGGCCTCCTTGAGCGCCACAAGGGCACGGCCGCCGTCGGCGAGTCGCGGCAGGGCCGGCACCAGAGCGAGGAGAACGAACTGCGTGTGGCTCTGCAGGGTGACGCCAAACGCGTGGCTGGGCCGCAAACTCTCGAGCGGAAGGCGGTCCAGGAACGATGCGGCAAGCACCAGAAGCGCCACGGCTCCGCACAGTGCCCATTCGAGTCGGGCGAGCCCTTGCCACGCTTCGCGGGCGACCGGCGACCAGCGGCCATCCTGCGCCGTGCGGGCGAGCTGCCAGAGCTTGGCAAGACCGACTCCCTCCACGGCAACGAGCGCCGCGGCGAGGGCGGGTAGAAGGATGCGCGCCAGCGGCTGGCCGTCGGGAATCTCCCCGACCAAGCGAAGCGTTCCGGCCACCGCGACGGCGGTGATGGGGGCGCTCAACGTGTGGCGGGCCGCCTGTTCACGCACCAGGCCGGATAGGCTGCGCGGGCGGTCGCGTCCAAGCAGGGTTCGGGCGGCCCAGAGCGTCGCGAGAAGGAGTCCGGCGAGCGTTCCAAAGAGCGGGACATGGACAGAGGGAATCCCGGTCCCGTTCGAGACGATGAGGGTGATGGAGAGCGCCCCGGCGCGCACCCCTTGCAACGCGACGCCTCTCAGGTCGGGCCACGCGGTCTGCACGAAGATGGTGAGAAGGTAGAGCGACAGAAACGCGACGAACGTGGGCAGGATGCGCTGGGTCGATGGCTTGCGCGACAGCAGGGCAAGAAACCCCGCGCCGGCGGCTGCGACCAGAAGGCCGGTGAGCGGGATGGGGTTGCCGGGGCCAGCCCGCTCGTTGTTTTCCAGCTGCGTCTCGACGTCGGGGGGAAGGTGTGCCTCGAATTGCAAGGCGGCGCCAAGCGCAAGGCCGCCGACGGCGAGGGTGGCAAGCAGCGCCGTCCAGCCGACTCGAACGCCGTCCACGCCGATGGAGCAGACCGGTTGGGCATAACCCTTGCCGACCGGGCGTCTGGCGGGGCGGCGGGTCGCTGTGCCGAGGATTCAGCCGTGCGCGACGAGGGGAGCTGCCGGTTTGTCAAGGAACTCCATCTGGAACTCCGAACCCATGGTGACGCGCAGGCCGTCGCGCGCCGCCACGGTGGGGACGCCGGTGCGCTCGGTGATGCGGGCTGCCCACTGGCCGGGGTCGCCCTCCTTGAGCGTCTTGTAACCGAAGTGCGTGAGCAGCAGGAGGCGCGGCCGAATCTGGTCGGCGAGCCGCTCGACATCATCGGTGCACATGTGGTGCGGGATGCGCTCCGAACCGCCGCGCGTCATCTGGCACACCACCATGCGGCTGCCTTGGTGCTGGTCCGCGAGGCCGTCGAAGTAGATGCCGTCGGGGATGTAGCTGAACTGCCCGTGCGTGAGCCCAATCTTGAAGCCGACCGTGTCCGGGTCGCTGTGAATCTGCTTCGTCGCCGTGACACTGTACATGCCCTCCAGGCTGACGCTCTGGCCCGCCGCCACCTCGTGGCAGTTCGCCATCATCTGCTGGTGGTACTTCGTGACAACCGGTCCGATGGAGTGGCCCTCGGCATGGGTGCCGCGCAGGACGGAGCGCGGGGCGACGAGGGTGCCCTTGCGGTCGATGCCGCCTCGCGTGATGCCCTCAAGCAGGATCGCGGCGTCGGTCCAGTGGTCCGGGTGGGCGTGCGTCACCAGCACCGCGTCCGTGAGCGTCGGGTCGAGGCCGTAGCGGTGCATGTGCAGCAGGGCGCCGGGCCCCGGGTCGATGTTGGCGCGCAGCCCGCGGTCGCGCAGGTAGAGTCCGCCGGTCTGCCTAAGCTGGCTGATGGTGGTGAACCGGCCTCCGCCGGTCCCCAGAAAAGTGAGTTCGGTCAACGTGCTTCACGAACTCCCCAGGCCTCGCCGCGCACTTAGGGTTTCGCGAGAGATTTCGCCAAGCGAACCGCGTGCTGAGCGGAGAGCGGGGTTCTGGGCAATCCGCGAAATCCGCGGTTGGCTGGCGCGGGGCTGAAATTCGGCCCACCCCACAACGTTTAAGCGACACGTGCCCGGATGGGTAGCCATGCGTTGGATTGTCTGCCTCGCGGCTGCCCTCCTTTTGACAGTCTTGGCCACTCCGGCCCAGGCGGCCTTGGAGGATTCGGTCGTTGTTCCGGCAAGCGACGCCTGTGCTGGCCCGCCCTGCGGCTACATCTCTGCCTTCGTCAACCTGCAGATGGAGGACAAGAAGCCCTGCCGCAAGCCGGACCTGAGCGACTGCGCCATCGTGCCGGCGCCCGGCGAGTCCGCCACGTTCAAGGGGCTCTTCCAGTACTATTGGAAGATTTCCGAGGACGCCACCTACCCGTTCAACCCGCAGACCCCGATTCAAGTTTCCTTCGCCGGCGTCGCAAGCAACCACAAGTGGCTGCCCATCTCCATTGAGCCCAAGACGCTGGAGATTGGCATCGCCGACATGCTGGATCCCGCCAACCATCGCGTCGAGGAGCAGAACGGCAACCAGGTTCTCTTCTACTGGTACGAGCGCGACGTCACCATCACCATCCGGAATGAGGGGACCCCGACGGCGGACGAGCTCGCCCGTGTCGAGGCGAAGGACGGCCGCGCAACGCTCCTTCTCAAGGTCAAGACCACCGCCAACGAGCCCTACTTCAAGGAGGGCTTCGGCACCGAGGATTTCCGCTTCGACGCCTCGAGCCTCGTGACGCCTGACGCGGCAAGCTCCCGCGACGCTCCGGCGGGCGGCCTTCTGGCCGGTTTGCTCGCTCTCGCCGCCGTCGCCACCGTGCGCCGGCGCAACCTTGTGGAACGCTAAGCCGGTTCGTCAGCGCGCGCGTCGGAATGTTCGATGCGACGTCCGACTAGGTCGCGCATCTTGAGGGCCGCAATGGAGGGGCCGACTGCGAGCTTCCCCGCTCGCGGCGCTTCTTGGTAGAAGAGATGGGATCCTTTCGCGCCGAGCCAAGTGCCCGCGTGCAGACCCCAACTCGTGACGCGACGGGGGCGCGCGGGCAGCGGTTGCGCCACCGGGTAGTCCTCGATGGTGGCAAGTAGCCCGGGCTCGTGTTCGGCAAGTCGGATGCGCCACGCCGCGGCGCGCTCCAGGATGGTCGGCCAGGCGACCGGGCGGGCCAGTTGCGGCAGCGTCTCGTGGTGGTTGCGGTGCTCGGGAACCTTGTGCAGAAGTCGGATGGAACGTTCGAGAAGGCGGGCGCCGGGCCGGTCGAGGCCGCCCTGCACGACGAAGTAGGCGTCCGCTCCCTGCTCGCGCAGCCGACGCTCGACGCGGCGCGCCTGCGTCATGCCGACCTTGGGGAGGATGCCGTGGAAGGCGAGGTAGACGACATGCTCGACGCCCTTGAAGGTCCCGACGCAGAGACAGCTCGCGGGATTGTTCTGGCACAGCGGCTCAAACACGCACTCGGGATGCTCCAGGCCGGAGCAGGGCAGGCATTGCCCTTCGTCTCCCACGACCTCCATCGTCGGGCAGGCAACGTGGCCGGCATCGGACCATCGTCCGGTGCACCAGCGCACGGCGGAGGCGCGCCACGCGAACGGGCCAGCGATGGGCAGGTCCACCACGCCTTCGGCCCCCGTTGCCACAAGATGGGGCCCGCCCCGTTCCGAGTAGCCAACGAGATGGAGCGACATTAGCGCTGCCAGGGGCGACGGTCGAGGATGGTGTCGGCGACGGCGGCGGCCCAATCGGGGGTCGCCTCGGCGGGGTCGCTCCAGTGCCGGGCGTCGCCCAACGCATCGGTGACATGGCGGCCCAACTGCAAAGAGGCAAGGTCGGCGGCAAGGCGCCGGAATGCGCTGCGGTGACGAATCGCCAATTCGACCTGGACGCGGTCATCCTCCCCCGTCGTGACCGGGCCGAGGGCGTCAGGATGGTTGGTGTACTTGGCGGCAAATCGTGCCGCGTTGGCGGGGACGACGGCTGGCGGCCCTTTGTGGATGCGGCGTTCGGGCAGCTCCACCGCCTTGGTGACCCACTCCAGCAGGACTGCCGGACTCGCTTCATCGGCGTGGCTGCGCAGGCGGACGAGTGGGAACCCCTCCGTTTCGAGGTGGGCGGCGATGGCGCGGGCCGCTTTCTGGAATTGCGGGAAAACGATGTCAAGCCGGTCGGTGCGCGGACGCAGAAGAAGGGCCTGCCACGATTCGCCGACGCGTTGCTGGTGGGCGTGGAGAGTGGCGGCCGGAACGCTGTGCGGCGGAGCGGGGAAGAAAAAGCGCTCCTGCGGGTTG
This sequence comes from Thermoplasmatota archaeon, assembly GCA_038046785.1. Classification (GTDB taxonomy): domain Archaea; phylum Thermoplasmatota; class E2; order JACPAO01; family JAHFTW01; genus JAHFTW01. The sequence continues at coordinate 37,604 of JBBSVM010000001.1, read as the reverse complement.
GCGATGTAGCTGCGCGCCGCCTCGCAGGCAAGGGCCAAGGTCTCGACGGTGACGGCGGCGGAGCAGTTGCGGGCGGGGTCCACCGGGTCCACCACGACGAGCGGGCTCACCTCGTCGTTCACCTGGTCCAGCCGATTGGCGCCCTGCGCGGTGGGGCTCACGATGCGGCGCGGCTTGGCCTCTGCGGCCAGCCAGTCCAGGAAATGCGCGAAGGAGCCGAAGTGGGCGATGAGCACCTCAACGAGGTACCCGGAGAACCCCCCGACTGCGGTCTGGGCGCCGTACACGCCGACACCTTTGAGCCAGCGTTTGGCAAGCCGCACCTGGGCGCGTGCCGCGTCGTCGAGCCGGCTGGTCACCCAAGTGGTGTGGAATGGCGTGCGGTCCACGGCTGACATTTTCGCTGCGGCGGAGGCGACAGCGTAGGCGGGAACCAGGTCGACGCTGCGACCGCGAAACGTGCCGACGAGGTAGGGATGCTGGGCGTAGCGCTTCTGCGCCGATTCGAGAATTTTTGCGCCGACGGCGAGGGCAGCGCCTTCCAATTTTTCGGTTGGGACCGAGGGGTCGAGCAGCAGGAAGAGGTCAAGGTCGCCGCCGCCAGCCAGCCAGGTGCCTTTCGCGATGGAACCCTGCATCGTGGCGCGACCGGAGAGGCGCGCGGCGGCAAGCGCCTGGTCGGCGGCGGCAAGCAGATCCGCGACGTCGCGCGCGACGTCACGCTGTTCTTGCGTGGTCGGGGTGAGACGCTCCAGGATGCGGCTCTCGAGTTGGGCGCGTGCGGCAGCGTCGGTGGCCGCGACGGGGTGGGCGGTCATGGCGCCCCCAAGTCGAGGGAGACCTGCTGTGCACCCGGCGGGCGCTCGGCAACAAGATGGTCGGCGCCGGTTCCCTTCACGGCGAGGCGGCGCACCAGCTCCAGAACAGCCTCCGACCGCAAGAGCGGGTCCTCTGGCTTGAGGGCGAGGAGCGGGTCGCGAGCTGGAACTTTGATGTCGGGGCTCAAACGGCGGCCGAAGAGGTCGCGGTAGTGGCGTCGGGTGGCGTCGCCGACGATGACGCGCTCCAGGTCGTCGGGCAGAGCGGAGAATCCGGCGTGCAGGAGTTCGGCCTGGAAGATGGGGCGGCCCAGCAGCGTCTGGAGGACGGCGACGGCGTGGCGGACCCGTTCGCGCTCCGAGCGCGGGGTGTCCTGGAGAAGGCGGTGCAGGCGTTGGTGCAGCGACCAGTGGCTCTCCGGGTTGGCGAGCTGGTAGAGTTTGCTGGGGGGCCGGTCCAGTTCGCGCAGCTGGCCCGCCTCCGCCATCGCTTGCAGGTAGCCAGCCACCGTCAGGCGATGGATGGGTGCCTCACGGCCCGCAGAGAGGGTGCGGGCGAGGCCGGAGATGGAGTCGGGGCCACGCTTGAGGTGCTCGACGATGCGGTCGCGCAGAAGCTCGGTGCGCCCGATGGCTCGCCCCGCCGCGGCGGGCGCCCCGTCGTCGGGAGCGGTGGGCGGTTGCGCAAGGGCTGGTTCGTCCATGGCGCGCATCTGCTACCAGATGCGGTCACAACAAAAGGGCGCCGGGGGGTCGGGTGAAGGAACGCTCGATGCGCCCTTCCCCTGGAAAACAGGCGAAACTCCCGCTTGATAAGGACGTTGGCCGCCTCTTAAGGAGAATATGAACCGGTTTTCCCCGGGAGTCCGACCTTTATATATGGCCCTTCGGTCCCAAACGCAAGTCGGAGGACCACCATGGCTGTCATCCACATCCAGAACGTCGTCGCGAGCACCTCCATCGGAGAAGAGCTCGACCTGAACGCCATCAGCGCGACGTTCAGCAACGCCGAGTACGAGCCCGAGCAGTTCCCCGGCCTCGTCTTCCGCGTTCCCGAGCCCAAGACGGCCGCCCTCATCTTCCGCAGCGGCAAGGTTGTCTGCACTGGCGCCAAATCCATCGAAGAGGTCCACACGGCCGTCGGCATCGTCTGCAACCAGCTGCGTGCCAACGGCTTCAAGACCATCGACGAGCCGGAGATCACCATCCAGAACATCGTCGCCACCAGCGACCTCGGCGCCGAGCTGAACCTCAACGCCATCGCCATCGGCCTCGGCTTGGAGAATGTCGAGTACGAGCCCGAGCAGTTCCCCGGCCTCGTCTACCGTCTCAGCGACCCCAAGGTCGTCGTCCTCATCTTCGGCTCCGGCAAGCTCGTCTGCACCGGCGCCCGCAAGAAGACCGACGCCGAGGATGCCGTGGACAAAATCACGGCGGAGCTGTCGTCGCTCGGCCTGCTGTTCTGAGCCTTCGACGGTTTGGATGTTGAGTCGTGGGGGGGCGCAGCGACCGCACTTGAGCGCAGATTCGAAAGGGCGCAGCCCTTCGGAACGAAACCGGGCGGCTTTTCCGGATGGGCTTCCTGCTTGCAGCATGGCCCGACCGTTCGCCCTTCTCGTCGCCCTCGCCGTTGTCGCACTGCTTCCCGCCACTGCGGCCGCTCCGTTCCTCTCCGAAGTCGCGGGCAACGACGCGGACATCAACGGCAGCCTGAGCACCGTTCGCGCTCCGTTCGCGTTCGCAGACGCCAACGGCAACGGCCGCCTCGACAACGTCGCGCCGACCGAGCCCATCTACGTGGACCTGGACGGCTCCAACTCCGTGAGCTATGGCGACATCCGCCTCGCCCCGTTCGGTTCCTACGCGGCGGGCACCCGAGTGGACGTCACGAACCGCGACGTGGGCCGGCTGCTGACGGCGACTCCGGGATGGTTCGCCCGCGCCACGTCGGTTTGGATTGCGGACCTGGACAATTCCCAGACGGCCACCGCGTGGGACGTGCAGTTCTCCACGGGGTCTCCAACCTACCTTGCCGCCGGCGATGCCCTGATTGGCCAGCAGTTGACGGCCCCCGCAGGCAACAGCCGCTCGCTTGCGGTCACGACGAGCGGCGGGCTCTTCCTGGACGCCGAATCGTTCACCAGCGGCTCCGGCCGCGTCAGCCCCGGCGACCTGCGCATCACGCCAGGCCCCTTCGCGAGCGACGACACGCCGACGCCGGCGAGCAGCTCCGGGTCATCCATTGTCCAGGCCAACGAGTCGGGCTGGCGCGTCCTCGACGGCCTCCTCCTCGTCCTCACCGCCCTGAACCTGGTCGGCCTGCTGTTCGTCGTCCGCACCCTCACCCAGTTGCGCGGCCCGCCCAAGAACCCGTTCAAGTAGCCGCGCGTTCAACGCAGCGTTCCATTCAACTCTTATACCCCGGCTTTGTCGCCGCGTTGCCCGCGGGCTCCTCTGGAGCGCGCGACCGCAAAACGGGGCGGCAGGTGGCCGCGAGTCGCGCAGCGGCTCGCGGCGTTTCACCGCCCCAATTTGCCCGCAGTTTGGGGTGGTAGATCAGCTGGAAGATCGCGTCCTTGGCATGGACGAGGCCCGGGGTTCAAATCCCCGCCACTCCACTAAGCAAAGCCCGGTCGGCCGCGGCCCGGTCACCGGGTCGAGTCGTCCGTTGTTTTGCTCTACGGGGACGTGGCCTAGCTGGTTAGGGCGGGGCACTCATAATGCCCAGGTCCGGAGTTCAAATCTCCGCGTCCCCACTGCAAGCAAAGCGAGCCAGGGGTGACGCGGAGTTTGCCGAGCGCGAAGGAATCCTTCGGCGCCGGCTTGCCGGCGACGAAGGTCAAATCTCCGCGTCCCCACTTTTCGTTTCGAGGTTTGCGGTGCGTTCGACTTGCGGGCGCACCACCAGGAGTCCGAGCCCGAGCGCGAGCGTCAGGGCGGAGCCGCCCAGCAGGACAAGCGTCGCTGAGCCTGAGACCGCACCTTGCAGGGTTCCGGCCAACGAGTCGAGCGCCGCGGGCAGAACAAGCGTCAGCACGGAGGCGACCACGAGGAGAGAGAACCCGGCGGCGGCAAGGCGGCGGCTCTGCGCGCGCATTTCCCGTTCCGGCATCCCCTCGCGGCGGGCGGCAAGGCGGTGGGCGGCAAGGGCGTCGAGCAGGGTCGCCGCGCAGGCGAGGGCGAGGGCGAAGACGTGCGCTGCGATGGTGGCCCCGTTTGGCGGGCTGTGCACGACGATCTGCTCGGAGCTGAAGAGCCACCACGGGTGGAGGCTGGAGCGGGCGAGGCTCCAGGTGACGGCGGCGGCGAGAACGGCGAGGAACGCCATGCGGGCCCAGCGCATTGTCGCGGCGAGGGCGCCGAAGGCGGCCAGGCTGAGGGCGGAGAGGAGGACGATGTTGACGAAGGCGCCGCGCGGCCCGAGGCGCACCGCCGCGTACTCATTCAGGAACGGCCCGTTGGCGAGGAGGAGTCCTTCGAGCGCGCCGGCCGCAACCAGCAACACGAGTTGGCCGCCCACGGGGCTGCGCGGGATGCGCACGCGTTCGCTCATGCGCTCAACCTCCGCACGAGGGTGGCGAGGCTTTGCGACTTGGGGTCGAAGCGGATGGCGCGCAGGCCGGTGGCGCGCACGGCGTCCAGGTGGGGGTTCTGCAGAAGGGTAAGGGTGCGCCCGAGGCCGTTGCGTTGGGCATCGGGCAGGAGGTTCGCCGGGTCGACATGGACGACGGCGATGGGGGGGCGGCCGCGGCGGCGCGCCAGCATTGTGCGCAGGACGCGCAGATCCTCGTCCTCTCCCCCTTGCAGGGTCGTGACGACGTAGGCGACGGTCCGGGCGCGGTGGAGGTGGCCGCGCACCGATTTGACCGCCTCGCCAAGGCGTGTCGCGGGGCCGGGCGGGCGGGGGAGGCTCGCGACCAGTTCGAGAATGCGGCGGCTCTGGCGGCCTGAGGAGTCCGGGTACGGGGTGCCGTCCAGCGCAACGTTGTAGAGGGTGAGGCCGACGCTGAAGCCGCGCCGCAGGTGAGTCGAGGTGAGGGCGAGGGCCGCCTCGATGCGTCGTTCGAGGGCATTGTCGAGACTGGTGCCGACGCGGTCGGGGCGGGCGTCGAGGAACACCCAGACTTGGCGCCGCCCTTCGCGTTCGTAATCGTTGACATAGAGGCTCAAGTCCTGGTGGAGAGCGCTGCGCCGAGCCGAGGCCTTCCAGTTGATGCTGCGGTGCGGGTCGCCGCGCACGTAGGGGCGGATGTCCTGGAACTGCGAGGTGAGGATGCCGGTCGGGCTCACGTCCAGCTCCGCCATCGGGCTGCGCGCTCGCGTCCGGGATGCCGGAACGTCGCGCAGGCGGGAGGCGACCGGGTCGATGCGCACCAGGCTGGCAGAACCGTGGCGGTTGCGGGTCGAGCCTCCGAGCAGCCAGGCGGAGGGCGCTTCCGCTTCGACGGGGCCGATGGATTGGACGCCGCGCTGGTCGCACGCCGCAGAAAATCGCAGCACGCGCTCGCCGGCCTCCGACACCCAGCTGTGGTGCACGGAGCGGCCCTCCACCAGGCGGTAGCTGTCGGGCAGGAGCACGCGCAGGTGGAGCGGCCCGCGCCCAGCGACCTTGAGGCGAGCCACCATCTCCACCGTTTGCCCGACGACGGCGCGCTCGGGAATCTGTTCCACGTGCGCTTCGACGACGCGGGCGCGCGGACCCACGGCGGCGGCGACGGCCAGCCCAAGCGGCAGAAAAGCGAGCCCCAGCACCGCGAGGTTGCCCGCGGCAACGGCCGATGCGGCGAGCACGCCACCCAGCCAGACCAACGATGCTGATGGTCGTCCGAGTCCCATTTAGCGGGCCACCACGGTGGTGCGAGGGGGCGGCGTCACGCTGCGCACCACTTCGGCCACGATGACTGCTCCGGTGACGCCTTCCAGGGCTTGGTCCACCTCGATGATGGTGCGGTGGGCGAGGACATCCTGCGCAATCTCCACGACGTCGTCGGGCAGGACGTAGCTGCGGCCCCGCACGAAGGCGAGGGCACGGCTCACACGCAGCAGCGCCAGCGCTCCGCGCGGCGACGGGCCCACTTCGACCTTGGGGTGCTCGCGCAGCTTGCGCACCAACGTCGCCATGTATTCCAGCAGCGCGTCGTGCACGAAGATCTCCTTCTCGACATGCGCCTGCCAGCCGCGGAAGGTCTTGGCGTCACAGACGGCGGGCACGGTCTGGGTCGGGTCTTCGGCGTGCCAGGCGATGCGGCGACGCAGAATCTCTTTTTCGGCGCCCATGTCGGCCGGGTAGCCGGTCGAGAGCCGCATGAGGAAGCGGTCCATCTGCGCCTCAGGCAGCGGGTAGGTGCCCTCCTGCTCGATGGGGTTCTGCGTCGCGAGGACGAAGAAGGGGGCGGAGATGGGGATGGTCTGCCCTTCGATGGTGACCTGGCGCTCTTCCATCGCCTCAAGCAGCGCCGACTGCGTCTTGGGCGGAGCGCGGTTGATCTCGTCGGCAAGGACGAGCGAGGTGAAGATGGGCCCCTTGAACAGCTCGAACTGGCGCGTCGTCGGGTTCCAGATTTTGCTGCCCATGATGTCGGCGGGCAGCATGTCGGGGGTGAACTGGATGCGGCGCGACTCGAGCCCGAGGGCGCGGCTGAACACCTTCACCAGGAGCGTCTTGCCCAGGCCGGGGTAGTCCTCGAACAGGATGTGGCCATTTGCAATCGCCCCCGCCAGGACCTTCTCCAGGATGCGTCGGTTCCCCACCACGTAGCGGGCCACCGTGTCCAACACTGCGTCAACACCTTGTCGTGCCATCAAGTCAACTCCAAGTTCTCCAAGAATGTGAGGTGTGCGTTGCGCCGCTGGGCCACCTGCTCCTCTTGGGCGGCTTGGGCGGCGGCGCGGTGGCGGCGGGCGGCGGGGCCCGACGCGAGGGCGGCAAGCGAGAAGAGAAGGCCGGAAAGCGCCACGACGGCCAATCCTTCGACCGGGATGGCGGGACTCTCCAATCCCAGCAGGAGGCGAGCAAGCAGCTGCGCCACCGGTGCGGCAGCAGCGCTGGCGGCAACCACCAGGCCGGCGCGCACCTGGCGCCGGCTGCGCTGGGCGAGGAGTTCAGCGTGCGCGCGGCGCAGGGCGGCGAGATTGTCGGGGCGGCGCCGGCGGCGCAGCATCGCCAGGGTGAGGAACAGGGAAGGTGCGCCAAGGAGCAACCCCATCGTGCTGCCGTGCGGCGCCAGCGCAATCACCAAAAGAGCGCCGCCAAGTGCCATGGTGACTGCGGAGGCGAACCACGCGGCGCGTGAAGCGGGTTCCTGTCGCGGCGCAAGGTTGGAGCGCGCAAACGGAAGCGCCAGCCCGAAGAGGAGAAGCCCAAGCCCCGGTCCAAGGGTGGGAAGAAGAAGGGCGGGAACTGCAAGGGCCGCGGCCTGGAGGGTTGCGACAAGAGCGGCCAAACTGACGGGCAAAGCGGGTCTCCCGGAGTCGGAGGGCGGCGGGGTGGGGATGGCGTGGCCGCGCCCGCCGTCGAGCCGCTCGGCCAGCCGCACGTAGTCGTCCGGCGCGCGGCCCTCTTCGATGTAGGCGTGCAGAGGCTCCGCGACGGCGCGGATGGCGTCGGTTTCGTGCGGGTGCCTGACCTGCTGATGGTCGCGCGCCAGGCCGGAGGGCTCACCGCCGTGACGCGCGACATAGCGCGCGGCGGACTGCAGGAGGGTCAGAAGGATGAGGCCAAAGACGACCGAAGCCCACGGGATGTGGGGCAGCGCCTGTTCCAAGGGCTGGAGGCCGACAGCGGCGGCCAGAGCGAAGCCGGCCACCGTTCCGGTCGTCATCCAGCTGCGGGCCAGGAAACGAGCCAGCCCGGGGCGGGGGGCGGGAGGCACCGTGGTGGCGAGGGCGGCGGTGACGAAACCAGGCAGAGCGAGAGCGGCGGAGAGGAAGAACGCCGCCGCGCCGACCTTGAAGACGGCGGCGCCGGCGATGGCTCCCAGGGCGAGGGGCCAGCCCAATCCGGCAAGCGGCGCCAGGCGTTGGTCGCGCAGAGCAGGGTGGAGAGCCGCACAGCCGGAAAGCAGGAGGAGGATCGTCCCAGCAGCACCTGCAGCCACCGGCCCCGACGCCTCGGCGGACTCGATGGGCTGTTCGACGATGGCGGCGCCAAGGCTCAACACGTGCGCAACAAACAGGCCGTACAGGGCAAGTCCTGCGACGAAGGCGGTGCAGGCAAACGCCACGGGGAGGGCGGGAGAGCGTTGCGCGGCGGTGGAGCTCAAGCGCGCCTCCTGCCCGGTTTGGCGGGCATTTGGGCTTCGTCGAGCGCTTCGAAGAAGGAGTGGAATCGGTCACGGTTGCAGCCGTCCGGATCGTAGAGCGCTCGCTCCGCGGCATCCCGAACGCGCACCGCGTCCTCCAGACGGGCGTCGCGCGTTCGCAGTCCGGTTTCCAACCGTTCGAGGGTCAAAGGCCAGGTGGCGTCGGCTCCGATGCGGGTCATGAGCTGGACCGTGGCAGCATCGAGAGCGTCGCGCAGGTCGCCCAGCGTGATGTCCAGGCGTAGGCGGCGCCGGCCATCGTCGAAGAACAGAGTGACGGGGCCGAACGGCAGCGGGGCGAGCGCAATCGTGACCTGGCGGCCGTCCTGGCGCATGCGCACCGCGCGTCCGAGGCCGTCCACAACGCGCCAGGGACCCTTGTTGGGCATGCGCACGACGAGGTCGCGGTCGAGGCGGGGATCGAATGCGAAGGGCGCGCGCTCCGGAAGTTGCGGCTCGATGATTCGAATGGACGAGGCGGGGCGCGGCGGAAGGAAGCGGCTGCGGTGGGCGCGACGCGACTGCAGCGAGCGACCGGTGCGGATGGCAAACCAGAGCACGGCGATGAAGAGGAGGGGGAGGACGAGAAGGGCTGCGGGGTTGACCACAACGACGGTGAGCTGCGCCGACGCGGGGGCCAAGCCGGGCGAGGAGGGTTCGGCCTTCGCTTCCACGTCAATCCAGCGGATGAGGAAGGTGCTGCTGGGGAGTTCGATGCGGCCACCGGAGCCGAGAGGTTCGCCGTCGGCGCGCACGGTCACTTTGCCTTCGCCGCGCACGGTCATCGGCGTTGAGCCGAATGCGTAAAGGCTGAGGCCAGGCGCTTCGATGGCGAGGTTGGCGGGTCGCCGGACAAGCAGGGTTGCCGTCTGTTGCAGTCCAAGGTCGGGCGCTTCGAGCGTCAGCGTTGCCTCACCGGGGGGAGCATCGCTGGGCAGCAGGAGGCGCAGGACGAACGCTCCGTCGGAACCGGCCGACCCGTCGAAGGATTGGTCGAGGATGCGGGCGCGCAGAGCTCCAGCAATGGGGGCACCGTCGAAGGTCAACGTCCCGCGCAGCTCGAGTGATCCCCCGGGCGCTGTGGCAGCCGTCGGTTGCAGGAGAATCGCGGCGGCACCGACAACAACCTGAACCGGCTGCGCGGACAGTCGGACCCCTTCGCCCGCTTCGAGGTGGAGGATGTGGGACCCCGCCGGGGCAAGCACAAGGGCGCGGCCCGGCTCGTCGGGGGCGGCGGTGACGACGGCGGCGATGCCGCCGTCCAGCAGGATGCGCAGGGGAACCGGCTCATTGCCCGATTCAACCTCGACGCGGACGGGGATGGCCTGCCCGGTGGCCCAACGTTCGGGGACGTCGAGGCGCGCCTGCAGGTCGAGTGCGCGGGCGAAGGCGACGTCCACGCCGAGGCCATCGGGGGCGCGCACCGCGACCAGGCCGGGCCCGGGCGAGGCGGGCGTGGCAAACACGGCGCGGAACGCTCCGCCCGTGGTAGTCGTGACTGTGAGAATTTCTTCCGCGTCCGGCGTGGGGTTCCAGACGAGACGCATCGGCCGTCCCGACGCGGAGCCCGAGGTGGGAACCAGCAGACCGCCCACTTCGAGCCGGCCCGCATCGAGCGCAACCGGATCCACACTGAGGGAGAGCCGCGCCGTCACCGCCTGGAAACCAAACGAGCTGGCCGAGGCGTCGTAGGTGTCGTCGCCGGAGAATCGGGCCGCCAAGGTGTGGCCGCCGACGGCGACGGCGAAGGTGAAGCGCGCCCGCCCGGTGGCGTCGGTGCTGCGCGTCAGGGTGGTGTTGCCATCCACGGTGAGGGTGATGGTGCGCTCAGCCACGGGGGCGCCGTCTTCGTCCACGACGGAAACGGTGTAGGCGCCAAGGACGTCGGCGGAGGTGCGCGTCGGTCCGCTGATGCTGAGGGAGGTGGCCTTCTGCAGCGTGAACGGCGGGTCGGAATAAGAGGGAAGGCTGGGCGCTCCTGCGACGACGGCAGGAGCAAGGCGGGCAACGAGCTGCAAGGATCCGGCCGGGGTTCCGGGGCCGAGCTGGCAGGTCGCGCGGTAGGTGCCTCCCGCTTGGGTCGCTGCCGAGCAGAAGGGGGTTCCGGGCGACTCTTTGGTGCGGTTTGTCGTGAACGTGATGGGGATGCCGGCGGGCAGGGCGCCGGAGGGACTGCTCACTTCGCCTGCGATGGTGAAGTCGATGTTGCGGCGCAACTGCGTCGGAGACTCGGTGATGGTGATGGCGGTGGCGACCGAAGTCCCGGAGGCGTCGCTGGTCGGCGCGTCGCCCGCAGCGTAGGGCAGGTCGTGCCATGCCAGAATTTCTTTGTGCAATGCAAGCGGTTTGACTTGGAGGCTCCCGCACGCCCCGAGGTCCACCAGGTGCCAGCCGGTGTTGGGGACGAACACTTCGGCAAACGCGTGCGCCTCGTTGAGAACCAATCGGGCTGGGGCCCCAAGTGCCTGCGCTGCGAGCGTGAAGAGTTCGGCGCGGTGGCGTGCGCAGCCGGTGGCCGACTCCGCCACGGCGAGCAGGTCGTCGCTGCGTTCGTCGCGGTCTGGAAGAAGACCCGACTCGAAGCCGCGCGCGAAACGGGCAATTGCTTCGATGCCTTGGACGAGCGGGCGGCCCGAGGCGCCCGCCAGGTCCGCGATGCGCAGACCAATGGCGAGGGTCGCCGAGTCCAAACTGGGGCGAAGGGCTTCGGGGACATCTTGGGAGCGCGCCTGCGGTTCAGGGGGCAGATCGAAGTAGGAGAGGTCCACCGCCCAGGTCAGCGAGAGCGTGACGGGGCCGTCCGGTCCGCGCGCCCAGAGCATGCCGTTCGCGTCGCGCGCGAGCTTCACGTCGCTGCGGTCCATCGCCACCAGCTTGTCGCCGGGGGTCAAAGTGGGCACCGGGGTCCAGAACGTGCTGTCCAAGTCGAGGGTGAGGGTGCCGGAGGAGCGCGGCCCCGCCGGTTGCGGCTCCACGACGACAGGGGTCCTCTTGCTGTCCAGAAGGAAGAGGTAGGAACCCTCCTGCTTCGTGATGCGACCCTGGACGAACGTGCGGGTGTGGCAGGTGAGTGACGGCGTGTAGAGTTGGACGCAGACCACGGGCGCGGGGCCGATGGCGCGGTCGCTCGGGTAGCCGGGAACTGTGAGGGAGGCGGTGCCAGCGGTCGCATTGGCGCGGTCATTGGCGGTTGCGGGACGCTGCAGCCCCGCAGCACCTGCGACCTGGTAGGCGGCAAACAGTGTGCGCCCCTCATCGCTGAGGCCACGGTCCACGCCCAGCAGAAGCGCCAGGATTCCCAGACGTAGGTCACCCGCGGAGACTTCACCGTCGCCGTCAACGTCGAGGTAGGCGGCCTCCCCGGCGTCGAAGCGTCCATCCGCGTCGGCGTTGGCGAACGCGAGCCCTTTCGCGGCGAGTCCTGCTGCGATGGCGGCAAGCTCCTCGTCGCTGAGGTTGGGGTCGCGCAGCCGTTCAGCAAGTGCTCGTGCCTCCTCGTCGCTGAGTCCGAGGGCGCGCAGTTCGTCGGCGCTCAACCCATCCAGAAGATCGGCAAGTGCGCGCGGGTCGATGTTGCGCGCCAGGTTGGGGTCCAGCCCCGCGCCGTCGATGCGGTCCAGAAGGTCCCCGACATCCTGGTCCCCGATGCCCACCGGATCGCCGTCGATTCCGGTGAAACCGTCGCGGAACAGCTCCTCAATCGGGAGGCGGACGCCGAGCGTCGCGTTCTGCGGCACGGCGACGGTGAACCCCAGAAGGGCGACCGCAACGAGGGCTCCTCCGACGGCGACGCGCACCCCCATGACGCCACCTGACTTGGCAGAGGGTATTCAAGCCGTCTGGACAGGTTGTTGTCGCTAGCGTCGGCCCCGCTTGGAATCGCCTTTTGCGCTTTCCTGTCGTGTCGTGGAAATCTCGCGGCCATCCCCCGCCGCAGAGGGCGGGTCGAGGACCCATTTCGTGCCGTAGTGGATGACGCCCGATTCGCCGTCCTGGCCGATGCGACGGAAGACGGCGCGCACCGAGGAGCCCACCGTGAGTTCGGCCCGATCGTGATCCACAATCTGCCCGGTCAAGATGGGGCCCTCGGGGCTCTGGATGAGGGCGACGAGGTAGGGGAGCTGCAGCTCGAACCCAGGCGCCGGTTTGTGCACCCAGGTCCACTCCACGATGGTGCCGACCCCGGAAAGTTTGACCTTCGACATCTTGCCAAGGGATGCCCGGCGGCAGGTCGGACAGACCTCCCGCGGCGGGAAGAAAGTGCCCGAGCAGGCACCACACTCGCTGGCTTGCAGGTTGTAACGCTGCGGGATCTCCCTCCAGAAACGGGGGACCGACATCACTCCTCCCTCCGCTCAAGGACATGAACGACAGCGGTGGCGCCGGTTCCGCCCGTGTTGTGGGTGATGCCAATGCGGGCATCCTTGACTTGCCGCTCGCCGGCAAGGCCGCGCAGCTGCCAGACCACTTCGCACACCTGCGCGATGCCGGTGGCGCCGACCGGGTGGCCGCGCGCCTTGAGGCCGCCGGAAGGGTTGATGACGGCGAGGTCGCCGCCAAACGTGGTACGACCACTCGAGGTGGCGGGGCCGCCTTGTCCTTTCTTGACAAATCCGAGATCCTCGATGGCAAGCAGCTCGCCCATCGTCGTGCCGTCATGGACCTCAGCGAGTTGGACATCGGCGGTCGAGATGCCCGCTTCCGCGTAGGCGCGGCGGGCGGCGTGCTCGGTCGCGGCAAGCGAAGTCAAGCTGCCACGCGAGTGGAGAGCCAGCGTATCGGAGGCCATTCCGGAGCCAGAGACACGCACCGCGTCGGCGCGCCCCTCGGCGATGCGAGCGCTGGCGAGGACGACGCAGGCGGCACCGTCGGAGATGGGAGCGCAATCGAACATCCCGAGCGGGTCGGCGACGATGGGAGCGCGCAGGACGGCGGCGGCATCGATGGCGCGGCGGAACTGCGCGAGCGGGTTTTTGGCGCCGTGCGCGTGGTTCTTCACGGCGACGGCAGCCAAGTGTTCGCGCGTCGTGCCGAATTCCGCCATGTGGCGTTTTGCCATCATCGCCCAGAGCGCGGTCTCGGTGGCGCCAACGAAATGTTCCCACTCCTGGTCGATGCCGGCGGAACCGATGGCGGCGGCATCTGCATCCGAAACGTCGGTCATCTTCTCGATGCCGCCCACGACAACGATGTCGGCAGCGCCGCTGCGAATCATGTTGACGCCCTGGCGAAACGCGACGCCGCCGGAGGCGCCCGCCGCTTCGACGCGGGTGGCTGGGATGTGCCGGTCGGCGAGCCCGGCGCCATCCAGAAGGAGCGGGGCGATGTGTTCCTGGCCGACCAATTTCCCAGTGCTCATGGTTCCGACGAAGACGGCGTCAATGGCGTCGCCGCCGATGCGGGCGTTTTGGAGTGCGGCGAGGCCCGCTTCGGTCATGAGGTCGCGGTAGGATTTCTCCCACGCCTCGCCGAAGCGGGTGTGGGCAGCGCCGAGAACAAACGCTTCAGGCAGCACCTTGCGCGGCGTCGGGGGCTTGCGCGCCATTACTCGGCACCTCCCAGGATGATTTTGCCCCGGTGTTTCGCGTAGGTCGCGTAATCCAGCTGCGTCGTCGAGGCGAGTTGCGTCTCGAGCCGTTCGCGCGGGCTGCGGTCGTAGGCGGCGATGGGCTTGCCGACCTTCATCTGAAAGGCGTCGGCGCCAGCGCCCGAGCCGTAGCCGCAGACGAAGATGGTGTCGCCGGGGTCGGCGACGTCGAGGATTGCGGAAAGCCCGAGCAGGACGGCGCCGGAGTAGGTGTTGCCGATGCGCGGGGCGAGGAGGCCGGTCTCGTACTGCCCCTTCGTGAAGCCGAGCTTCTCGGCGATGGTGGCGGGGAATTTGCCGTTGGGCTGATGGAAGACGGCGTAGGTGAATTCTTTCGCAGTCGTCTTGGTGTTGGCGAAGAGTTTCTCCGACGCCTCGCGCACGTGGCGGAAGTAGGCGGGTTCGCCGGTGAAGCGCTCGCCGTGGCTCGGGTATTTTTGCCCCTCGCGGCGCCAGAAGTCCGGGGTGTCGGTGGTGAAGGAGACGGTGTGCTGAATCTCGGCGAGAATTTGCTTCTTGTCGGCGCCCAGCAGCATCGCGGCGCCGCCGGCGGAGGCGGAATACTCCAGGGCGTTGCGGGGCGCGCCTTGGCTGGTGTCGGCGCCGATGGCGAGCACGGTCTTGCACATGCCCGACAGGACCAGGCCCATGCCGGTCTGCACGGCAGCGGTGCCGGCTTTGCAGGCGAACTCGTAATCCGCCATCGTCATGAACGGGTTGGCGTCAAGGGCGGCCTGGACGATGGTGCCAGTCGGTTTCACGGCGTAGGGGTGCGATTCCGAGCCCACATAGATCGCCCCGATGTCGTCCGGCGTGGTGGGGGCGCGACGCATGGTCTGGCGTGCCGCCTCCACGGAGATGGTCGCGACGTCCTCGTCGAGGCCGGGAACCGATTTCTCGAGGACGTTGAGCCCCTTGCCGACGTTGGCGTCGTCGCCCCAGACGCGTGCAATCTCCTCCGATTTGATGCGGTAGCGCGGGACGTAGGCGCCATAACTGATGATGCCGACAGGCATGGACAGGTTCGACCTTGGAATCGTCCATAAAAACGTGGCGAAGGGCGATTCGGCGGATGCCGAAGATGGCTCCGGACGTTCAGGAAAGTGTGACCGAACCGCTTGCGACCGCCGTCGTCCCCGTGGCGGTCCGGACCAGCAACCGCCCCTTGTCGTCGATTCCGGTCGCTTCGCCTTCGACTCGCTTGCCGCCCGATTCGACGGCGACGCGGCGGCCAAGCAGGGCGTCGCGCTCGCGGAACCGCTCCAGGACGCGGCCCGGGGCGTTGGCGGCGTGGTCGAGCCAGCGGTCCACTGATTGCCACAGGAATCCCTCCAAGTCGGGGATGCAGACGTCACACGCCAACTCGTCCTCCAGCGTGGTGACGCTGTCGCGCAGCGCGGCAGGAAACGCCGCGGCGTGGCCGTTCAGGTTGATGCCGATGCCGCAAACGATGAAGTCGAAAGAGGCACCGGTTGATTCTGCTTCGACGAGGATGCCAGCAATCTTCTTGCCGCCGACCCAGACATCATTGACCCACTTCAGCTTCGGCTCGACGCCGGCCACTTCGAGGACATCGGCGACGGCGTTGCCAAGCGCCAGCGTGAGCAGGTGCGGGTCGGAGACGCCGCGCAGGATGAAGCTGGCGTAGAGGCCGCCGGTGGGGGCGTGCCAAGGTCGGCCGTGCGTGCCGCGGCCGCCGGTCATCGATTCGGCGACAATCGCCCAGCGGTCAGGGGCACCTGCGCGCGCCTTAACACGAGCCGCGTCCATCGTCGATTCGACCGAAGCGACGCGCTCAACGGTCCAAGCGGGCGGCGTCATCCCTGCGCTCCGCCGTGCGAGCCGGCGGGACCCGCTTTGCCGTGCGGCACTTCGCAGAGCTCGATGAGGACCCCGCCGGTCTCTTTGGGGTGGATGAAGGCGATGCGTTTGCCCTCGGCGCCCCGGCGCGGCGTCTCGTCGATGAGTTTGACTCCGAGCGCCTTGAGACGAGCGAGCTCGGCGTCGAGGTCATCGGTGCGGAAGGCGATGTGGTGGACGCCGGGGCCGCGCTTGGCAAGGAATTTCCCCACCGGCGTGTCGGGTCCGGTGGGCAGGAGCGCTTCCACCACGGAGTCGGACGCGCCGACTGGGAAGAAGCGGGTCGTGACACCCTGCTCGGCGACGGTCTCGTCGTGGCCGGCGCGCAGTCCGAGGATGCGTTCGTAGATGCGGCTCGCATCGTCGAGCGACGCCACGGCGACCGAGACCTGGTCCACGCACAGAATGGCCACGACGTTGGGAAAAAGAGGATGAGGATAACGGTGGCGCTCGGTTCAGGGGACAAAGCCCTTGCCAGTCTCACGACGCATCCGGGGTGCCGCGAGGGCAGCCACGATGCCGGCGGCAAGCACCGCAAGCGACAACCAACCCGGAACCGGCAGCCCGAAGGCGGCAAGTCCGAGGAGGGCGATGCTGATCGCCCCGAGGAGCCGCAGCAGTCCGAGGTCCATGCGCACCGGGAAGACCGCTGCGGCGACGATGCTCAGCCACGCCACCGCAGAGGCCACAAGCGCCCCGACTAAGGGGTCCATTGGGCGATGGCCTCCAGCACGGCGGATGCTGCGATGACGGCAAGCGGGATGGGAAGTCCGCGAACCTTTGGCAGCCGCAAACCGGCGACCTCGACTGCGACCAGCAGAAGCACTACCCCGGCCGCTTTGGGCAAGACGTGCAGGGTCAAGGCAGTTCCAAGCGTCGCACCCAGCCAGACCGAGGCGACCGTGGCGGCGAGCGTGCTCAGCCCCAGAAGGGCCAAGGCGACGAGGTCGGAGGCCGAGCGGCGGCCATCGAAGGCCTGCCGCGCCGCCAACCAAGAGCCGGCGCCCGCGATGACGGTGAGACCCACCACGACGGCGCCGCCCAGGCTGCTCAACTGGCCCGACGCGGCCAGGAGCAAGAGGGAGCCATCCACGGTGGAGAGCAGCGTCAGAAGATAGAGCGGGCCGAGCGGCCGCACCCGTTTCGCGGCGGCGGGGATGCGCGGTGCGCGCAGAACATCGGGCCGCTCCGGGCGGCGCCGGCTGTTCCTCGGTTCTGACTGTGGCTCGGCAGGCGCCTCGGAAGAACGGTCGGTCAATCCTCCGCCCCCAACGGTTCCACGTTCCCATCCGCGACGCCGAGGATGGTGAGGACCGCAACGGGCCGCGCGGGGCGGCTGGAGCGGAGGCTGGAGAGGACGGTCGGACCGTGGGTTTCGCAAAGCTTGGGCTGGTACATCATCAGGGTTCACCTTCGACGCCAGCAAGGCACGAAGGTGATTCTACGTGCACTTGCCGACAAAAATGGTGAGCGCCTGGCTACCGCCCCACATGCGCATCGGCATGTGATGCAGCGGCGAGGTGCTCACGAATCCACCCACGACAAGGAGTGGTTCTTGAAGCTGACGGAGAAGCGGTGCGAATTGCGCAGAAACGTGCGCTGCGATTGCGGAAAACGACGCCCGCCAACCACAGATGACGCCGATGTCACAGATACGAATCTGTGTCATCTGTGAAATCTGTGGTCCGTCCGTCGTCGACTCATGCAGCGTGCGGGTGCTGCTCCAGCGCCTGCTGGATGGCGGGTGTGAGCGCATCCCATTCGGCGTCGGCGACCTTGGTGATGGTAACGAAATCGTTGAGGAAGAACAGCGACACGACGCCGGGAATCGCAAGCAGCGCCTTGGGAAGCGGCATCACGGCCTGTTCAGGCTTCGAAATGATTTTCGAGCCGTTGCAGAACTTCGACGGCCCTGTGACCTTGAGGGCGTTGGGGTTTGGGGTCGCATCGAAGCGCAGGCGGGCCATACACTCCGATTGCCTGAACCGATTTGGAGGCTGCGGCGCCGACGGTGGTCGCAGATTTCTCAGATTGCGCAGATTCTGACCCCTTGGAATCTGTGAAATCTGCGCAATCTGCGACTGAGGAATTAGAGGTCGCCGACAGGCGTGTACTCGCCCCACTCGGCCCGCAGCGTGTTGCAGATTTCACCAAGCGTTGCATAGGCGCGCACGGCGTCGATGATGAAGGGCATCAAGTTCTCCGTGCCGCCCGCCGCCTTGTCAAGTGCTGCAAGCTTGGCCTGGACGAGGGCGCCGTCGCGCTCCGCCTTGACGCGTTTGAGTTTTGCGAGCTGCGCCTTCTCGGGGCCGTCGTCCACTTTCAGGAGCTCCATCGGCGCCTCGTTGTCGAGGACGAAGTCGTTGACGCCGACGACGGTGCGGTCGCCCTCCTCGACTTCGCGCTGGAATCGGTAGGCAGCTTCCTGAATCTGCGCCTGCACCCACCCCTTCTCGATGGCGCGCAGCATGCCGCCCATCTTGTCGATTGAGACGATGAGCTCTGTCGCTTCGCGCTCCAGGTCATTGGTCAGCGTTTCGATGGCGTAACTGCCGGCAACCGGGTCCACGGTGGCTGCAACACCGGATTCCTGCGCGATGATCTGCTGCGTGCGCAGTGCGATGCGCGCCGCTTTTTCGGTCGGCAGGCCGAGCGCCTCGTCCATCGAGTTGGTGTGCAGGCTCTGCGTGCCGCCGAGCACGGCGGCGAGCGCCTGGATGGCGACGCGCACGACGTTGTTCTCCGGCTGCTGCGCCGTGAGCGTCGAGCCCGCCGTCTGGGTGTGAAACCGCAGCATCGTGCTGCGCGTGTCCTTGGCGCCGAAGCGGTCCGTCATGATGCGGTGCCACATGCGGCGCGCGGCGCGGTACTTGGCGATCTCCTCGAGGAAGTCGTTGTGGCCGTTGAAGAAGAAGGCGAGTCGGGGCGCGAACTCGTCCACGTTCTGGCCGGCATCGACGGCGGCCTGCACGTAGGCGATGCCGTCGGCAAGGGTGAAGGCCAGCTCCTGTGCCGCCGTGGACCCCGCTTCGCGGATGTGGTAGCCGCTGATGCTGATGGTGTTCCAGTCGGGAACGTTCTTGGCGCAGTAGCCGAAGATGTCGGTGATGAGCCGCATGCTTGGGCCGGGTGGAAAAATGTAGGTGCCGCGCGCGATGTACTCCTTCAGGATGTCATTCTGGATGGTGCCCGACACCTTGCGCAGGTCCGCCCCCTGCTTCTCGGCGACGGCGAGATACATGGCGAGAAGCACCGACGCGGGGGCGTTGATGGTCATCGAGGTGGTGACCTTGTCGAGAGGGATGCCGTCGAACAGCACCTCCATGTCGCGCAGCGAGTCGATGGCGACGCCGACTTTGCCCACCTCGCCAAGCGCCCGCTCGTCGTCGGAGTCCATGCCGATTTGTGTGGGAAGGTCGAAGGCGACGCTGAGGCCGGTGCTGCCCGACGCAAGCAGCATCTTGTAGCGCTTGTTCGACTCCTCGGGAGTGCTGAAACCGGCGTACTGCCGCATCGTCCAGAGCCGACCGCGGTACATCGTGGGCTGCACGCCACGCGTGTAAGGTGCGGCGCCCGGGAAGCCGAGTGTCCTGTCCGCGTCGTCGCGGGCCAGGTCGTCGGCGGCATAGAGCGGTTCAATCGGACGGCCGGAGAATGAGGAGAACTCCTCACGCCGCTCCGGTGCCTTCGCAGTCGCCTTGCCGTAGGTTGTATTCTCCCAGTCGCTCTTCGACCGGCTGCCGCTCACATGTGGGGCAGGGGCGCCCTCCGCTTCAACCCTTTCTCATCGCTCTCAGTCGCGCAGGTGGCGGACTTTGGAGGCGACCCCGTCGGCGGCGTGCTTGACGCCAGCCGCTGCGTCGCCGGCCAGATGGCGCGCCTTCTCGGCTCCGGCGGAGGCGACTTTCTGCGCCTTGTGGAGACCGTCGCTTGCGACCGTCTTGCCGCGCTCGAGCGCCTGGTGCACGGCGCCTTTCACGGAGTCGCGCTGTTTCTCGTCGAGCGCATAGCGCCAGAGCAGGAATCCGGCGCCCACGGCGGCGACGGCGCCAATGCCCACATAGAGAAGTGCCCGGGAATCGTCCTTGTCAGCCATGGTTTGTGATACTGCGCTTCAAGCAGATAAGTCCAGCGCGGCAGCCGAAGGATGGCGCGCGCTGCCCTCGGCCACTCGCAAAGGCCAACAACCCCTCTCCTCTGGCCAGCCTGTGAAGCTGTTCGGCCTCATTGGGCTCATCGTCGGCGGTCTGCTGGTCCTCCTCGTTGTCGCGGGAGCAGCACTCTACGCTTCGGACTACGCCATCGAGGCAACCGTCGTGGAGAAATCCTGCGTCCCGCGCAGCGTGTTCAACGCAGGCCAGTCGGGCAGCGTCACCGTGGAGACGAAGCTGTTTGGCATCCGCTACTCCATGCCAGACGTGGACGCCTCCACCTGCGCCGCGGTTCAGAGCGGCAACTTCGTCCTCTTCCGCGTGCGCTCGCAGCAGACGACGCTCTACGAGTCTGAGGGCGGCGACTGCATCTACGACTCCGTCACCGGGCCGGGGTGCTAGGATGGCCCGCACCGACAGCGACCAGGTCATCGGCATCGTCCTCCTCGTCCTCGGCGTCCTCATCGCCGTCGGAATCCTCGGCTTCGGCGGCCTGCTGGTGCTCTTCGGCGCCGTCGCCGCCATCGTCCTCGGCGTCCTGGTCCTCGCAGGCAAGTCGCGCGGCTCCACCGCCTACGGCGTCACGCTGGTCGCCCTCGGCGTCGCCGTGCTGGCGTTCCGCTTCCTGTTCTCCGCCCTCGCCACGGTCGCCAACATCGCAGCCGGCATTCTTCTCATCGTCTTGGGCGTCCTGAAGCTCCAGCGCCGCCGGTAAGCCACCTCGGTCCGCCCGCCGTTTTCGTTATGTAGGCCCCCCGAGTCGGCCGCGCCATGGCCCTCAAGGACGGCGACGTCATCCGCCTGGACTACACCCTCTTCGTCGACGGCAAACTTGTCGAAACGAACCAGGAAGAAGTCGCCAAGAAGAACGACATTTTCCGCGAGGGCAAGCGCTACCAGAGCCTCGTCGTCGCCCTCGGCCAGCACCAGATCATCCCCGGCCTGGAGTCGCACATCCGCAGCCACGGCCAGGCTGGCAAGTCGGTCAAAGTGGACCTCGCCGCCGCCGACGCCTATGGCGAGCGCAAGGCGGACAAAGTGAAGGATGTCCCGATGGCGCAGTTCAAGTCCCAGAAAGTGCAGCCCCAGGTCGGCCTCTCCGTCAACCTCGGCGGCGAGCGCGGCATCGTGACCCGCGTCGCGGGCGGCCGCGTGCGCGTGGACCTGAACCACGACCTTGCCGGCAAGCCGCTCACCTACGAGTACACCGTGCGCGAGCTCATCTCCGACGACGCCGCCAAGGTGGATGCTGTCCTCGCCAACCTGTTCCAGCCCGGCAGCTACAAGGTCGCCGTCACGAAGGATGAAGTCGCCTTCGACGTCCCCGACGCCGCCAAGTTCGACGAGTCCTGGACGCGCGCCAAGTTTGCCGTCGTGAGCCAAATTCGCGCCGTCGCGGGTCGCCGCTCCATCAAACTGGTCGAGACCTTCCCGCCCGCCCCCGAGGGCGGCTCGAAGCAGCCCGGCCACGAAGGCCACAACCACGACTGAGGGGTTAGGCGCGAAGCCCAGCAGCGTGGAGGCACTGCAGGGCGTCTTCAACGGTGCGCAGGAGCCCGAGCGCAGTCGTCGCTTCGGCGTCGAGGACGATGAACGCTCCCTCAACGCGAGCGGTCAGGAACGTTCCATTTTCAGGGGCAAGCGACGCGACGAGGTGGCGTGCCTCCTCGGCGGAGCTGGCCTCGATGCGCAACGTGATGCGGTGCATCACGCCTCCAGGAATTTCTGGTCAACGAGAGCGGCGTCGAGCGCCGCGAGGAATGGTTCGGCGGCATCCTTGGGCACCACTGCTCCAGCTGCGACCGGGTGGCCGCCCCCCTCCGCGCCGACCGTGTGGGCCGCCTTGGCACAAGCGGCGCCCAGATCCATGCCGCGCGCGACCTGCTCGTGCAGCCCGCGCGTCGAGGCCTGGACAAGGCCGTCCGGGCGGACGGCAAGGATCGCGAGAGGTCGGCGGCGGTCGGCAACGACGTGGGTCATGCCGATGCCCGCCACCATGCCGGTGTAGTCGGCGCGCTCGGTCCATGCGACTTGGAGTGCTGCCCGCGCGGTGACGTTGCCGTCCCGCAACGCGCGCACGCCGTCGGCGAGCGCTTGGCGGTAGCGCTGGAAACAAGCGGTGACCTCCGTTTTCGCGGATGGGTCGCCCATCAACCAGGCGAGGGCGGCCTGCGGGTTGCTTTCGCGGGCGCAGGCGTCGACGAGGCGGAACACCTGGCGCAGCGAGGCGTCCAGTTTGACATTCCATTCGAGCGGCCCGACGAGGCGGTCGAGTCCCTGCCCGTTCGCGCCGGCAGCAAGGTGGCGGGCGACGACGGCGGAGACCAAGCGGGTGCGCGCTTCGGCGTCCAACTCTTCGACTTCGGCCTCCGGGTCCACTTGGATGGAGCGCAGGAACGCGGCGCTGGCTGCAGGGTCGCCGGCAAGGCTGGGGATGGCGGGGCGGGCGTGGCTGAGCGCCTCGGCGAGCGAGACACCGATGAAACGCGGCATCGCAACGGTGCGCACGTGGCCGGTCTTCTCGGACTCGGTGACGAGGTGGAGGTTCCAGCCCTGCCAGCCGCCCATGTGCTGCCAGTCTCCGACGGCGCCGGAAAGCGCAAGGGGGGCCCAGGCCCAAGCAGCAAGCCCGGCCAGTTCCAAGGCGAGAGCGAAGGCGGTGGTGGCGCCCGAGGCGTCGCGTGATCCGTCCAGTCCGCAGGTGCGGGGGTTGAGGAGCGTGACACCCTCCCCCGGCGGCGCGGTGACGTTGTGGTGGTCCACGATGAGGACCGGGCGCCCGTTCCGTTTGGCATCGGCCGCCAACTGCGCGGCGTGGCTGGTGCCTTTGTCGAGCAGGATGAAGCCGTCGGCGGGCTCGTCCAGCAGGGCACGGTAGTGCGCTTCGGTCTTGTCGCGGCTCGGTCGAATGGTGAAGCGCTGCCCCGCGTGAAGGAGCGCGCGTGCCATGACGGCGGCAGCGGTGAGGCCATCGGCGTCGTTGTCGCAGTCGAGCAGCCAGCGCGTCCCCTTGGGGCGGTCCTGGATGACGCTGGCTGCCTGCCGCGCTTGCGCCGCGAAACGGGCAAGGTCAATGGCGGAGGCGGCTCCCCGCGCGGGCGGGGCGTCCACGAAGCTCCGTCTTACTCGACGAGCAGGCGGGCGCCGGCGCGGGTGTAGTTCCAGCCCTCGGGCAGTTCGCCGCGGCCGGTGTAGTACTTGGCGAGGCCGCGGATGCGCGACTCCATCAGCTCGAGACCGCGCAGGTTGTGCAGGTCGCGGCCGTTGGCCTGCAGGTGCTCCTGGAGGTGGATGGAGCGGCGCACCAGGTTCTGCAGGTCCTGGGGCAGCTTCGTGGTGAGGCCCGCCTCGTTCATGATCTGGACGACCTTCTTGCCGCACAGCTCCTGGACGGAGGGGATGCCGTAGGAGTCGCGCAGGATGAGGCCGATGACGGCGGGCTGCTTGCCCTCCTTGGCGAGCTCGACAATCTTCTGCTCGACTTCGCGGGCGCGAAGCGGGACCCAGGTGGGGGCGGCATCGCGGACGGGCTTGCTGCTGGCGTGGCGGGACATTGTAGTTCCTCGTTGGAATCTGGTCGCGCCCGGTGCCGTCAGTGACGAGCGGCAGGAGACGTGGCCAAACCTTCCGACAAACCGCCCCTATTTAGCCCCCGCTGGCACCAATTCTGTCACCAAATCCGGCATCTTCACCCACCCCCGCCCAGAGTTGAAGCATCCGGCGACCCCATCCCACAAACCATGCCGATGGACTACCGCAACGACGCCCTCCACCCGATGCTGCGCCGCGCGCACGGCCTTGCACAACTGAGCCTCGACGATGCGACGGCGGGGGCCGACGGCCTCGGCCGCGCCTCCTATGGCGCCTGCAAGGTCATGGAATCGGACGGCGCCGGCGGGCTGACCGATTTCACGATGGGGGGCGAGGTCACGAGGGAAGCGTGGTCGCTCAATCCGTACGCCGGCTGCCTGCACGCCTGCGCCTACTGCTACGTCCCGGACACCATCCACGCCGAGCGCAAACGGTGGGGATCCTACGTCATGGTGAAGCGCGACCTGCCGACTCGGCTGGCGCGGGCGATTGCCAAGGCGGAGAAGGCCGGCCTCAAACACACCACCTATCTCTCCACGGCGACCGACCCCTACCAGCCCGCCGAGGCGGAACACCGCATCACGCGCAAATGTCTGGAGGTCCTCGCGCGCCGCGACTGGCCAGTGGAGATTCTGAGCCGCTCGCCGCTCGTGCTGCGCGATTTGGACCTCTTCACGCAGTTCAGCCAAATCCGCGTCGGCCTCTCGGTGCCCACCCTCGACGACCAGGTCCGGCGCGTTCTGGAGCCCGCGGCACCCGCCATTCCGGCACGGCTGCGTGCGCTTCGCAAACTCAGCGACTCCGGCATCGCCACCTTCGCCAACTACACGCCCGCCTGCCCGCCGACGACGCACGACGCCGACGAGGTGGCGGCCACCTTCCTGAAAGCGGGAGCGCAGTGGGTCAACTCGAAGGGGCTCAACCGCAAAGAGACCATCCTCGCCCCGCTCTGGGAGCGGCTGCGGGGCGGGCCATGGGAGGACTTGACGAAGTTCTTCGCGAGCGAGCCCCGGCAGGCGGCGTGGCACCAAGAGCTGGGCGCCGCGTTCCGCAAGATCGGGATGCCGCTCTCGGAACCGTTCTTCAATCCGCCTTTCGAGTGGCTGGCGACGCCGCTGCCGGAGCCGACCCGTCAGGCGACCATCTTCGACCTGCCGCGCATCCCAATCCTTGTCCAGCGTCCGATGGCGATATCGTCTACTGCGCGGGAACCTGCAGGCGGACCCGCGTCATCTTGGCGGCCGCTTTCTGCCACGACTCCACGCGTTTCGGGGTGACGGCGTTGCCGACGACGGTGGCGTTGAGACTCTCCAGGTAGCTGGTGACCTGCTCGCTGATGCGCTCGGCGCTGCGCCGCTTCAGGTCGGCGATGCCGCCCAATCCGGCGCGGGCCATCGCTTCGGCATACTGCGGGCCGACGCCCTTGACCTTCACGAGTTCCGCCATCGCCTGCCAGGTGTCCACGGTGCCGCGCGGGACGCCCACCTTGTCGGCGAGCTCTTGGGCATTCTCGTAGTTGAGGCGGTCGGTGGTGAAGACGCCCGCTTTGCGCAGCTTCTCGCCGTAGATGGCGCCGATGCCTTCGATGTCCTCCACCGGGTGGACGTCGCCGGGGTAGCCGTAGTAGGTCGGCACGCGGACCGCCTTGGGTTTGGCGGCCGTGCGCGCCTTGGCAAGCTGGGCAACGAACGCCTCGCCGTCGGCGGGCTTCCCCGTTGGCGACACGGCGCCGGGGGCGAACAGCTTGGAGCGGTAGGGCTGCGGGACGTCGTCGGGGCCAAGCTCGACGGGAAGGGGAGCAATCTGCTCGGCCGGGATGGGGCCGGGGTCCTCGGGGCCAGCGACGAGGGTGCGCACCTTGAGGTGGTTGCCGCCCCCGACATCGAGGTGGTCGTTGCTGTAGATGGCCTTGGACACCTCGCGCGGGTAGGTGTAGGTGGCGCCGCCCTGCTCGCGGCTGAAGGAGCGGTAGGCGGGCTGCAGGGAGGGCAGGTCGTAGACGGTGACCTTGGGGCCTTGGGCAAACTGCTGCGGCGCGGGGTCGGCCTCATCCACGCTGAACGCGGGCGCCTCGGTCGCTGCCGAATCGGAGGAGCCGTCGAGCGGGACGAACGAGGTGTCTCCGGACGCCTCCAGCGGGCGGCGACTGGCGAGCAAGATGATGAGCGCGACCAAGGCGATGACCATGGCGACCACGAGGATGGCCAAGGTCGCCATGTAGGCGTTCTCCGAAAGGTCGAGCGTGTTGAGGTCGTCGTGGTCGATGACCACGGCGGCTGCGGCGGCACCCAGGACGAGGAGAATCAGAAACAGGAGGGTGGCGATGACGCCCTTGGAGCCAGCCATGGCAGCATCACCAGTGTCGCGGTTGCCTTTAGGGCTTTCCAGTTTGACGCAGGTGACGCAGGAGGGCCGCGACCGCCTTGCCGCGGTGGCTCAGCGCGGCCTTTTCTGTGCCCGCCATCGCGGCGAAGGTGCGGCCATCCCCTTCGTCGGGAAGGAAGATGGGATCGAAGCCGAAGCCGCCAGCACCGGAAGGCGCGGTGGCGATGGCGCCGTCGCAGTGCCCTTCGAAAGGGAGCCGCGCACCGCCCGGTTCGACGAGCAGGAGGCAGGAGGCGAAGTGGGCGCGCCGCGAGGAGGCATCGCGAAGCAGGCGCAGGATGCCGTCGATGCCGATGGTGTCGAGGGCGTGGCGGGAATAGACACCGGGAAACCCGTTGAGGCCTTCCACGAAGAGCCCGGAGTCCTCGAGCAGGAAGGGTGGTTGTGCGCCCTGCGTGAGAAGCCAGGTCGCGCCCGCATCGGCCACTTCGCGCAGCGTATCGGCCTGGACCTCGGGGTAGCCGGAAGCGTCCTGGCGCACGGTGTAGCCGAACGGTTCGACCTGGCGGGCAAGCTCGGTCGCCTTGCCCTTGTTGGTGGTGTAGAAGGTTAGCGTGGTCATCGGTAGCGCCCCCGTTCGCGAATCTCGGCCAGCCGTTTGAGCGCCGCGGCGGCGCCGTGCCAGGAGTAGGCGGCGAGGAAGGCGGCAAAGAGCTCCGCCCCGTCGCTGCGCACCGCCTCAAGCGCCTCCTCGAGATTGTGCAGGTCCACGCCGTGCGGCTCGGACTCCTGCGAGAAGCCACCCAGCCCGAAGTCGAGCAGCACCAGCGAGGCGGGCGACGCGGCGTCGGGC
Organism: Thermoplasmatota archaeon; assembly: GCA_038046785.1. GTDB lineage: Archaea > Thermoplasmatota > E2 > JACPAO01 > JAHFTW01 > JAHFTW01. The sequence continues at coordinate 11,118 of JBBSVM010000001.1, read as the reverse complement.
ACCAGGATGTTGCGCAGCGTTAAGTCGCCGTGGACGAGGCCGGCGCCGTGCAGGCGCGCCACGAAGCTGCCAAGGGTTGCGAAACGCGCGGCACGGGTGGCAGGGGTGTCCACCTCCAGTTGCGCTTCCAGAGTCCGGCCCGCGACGAGCTCCAGAGCCAGCGTCGAAGCGAGGCGGTCGGCGTCGTAGAGAATCGGGACGGGCACGCCGGCGCGGCGGGCAGCGGCAAGAAGTTTCGCCTCGTCGCGGGTCCGTTCGGCGCGCAGGCGGGAATCCAAGATGGGGTGGCGGTACGGTTTGGCGAAGCGGCGCTTGGCGAGAACGGCGCGGCCGAGAAGCGTCGCCGCTTCGAGGGTCGCCTCGGCGCCTGATGATGGGGCAGTGTGGGTCATCGCCAGGTCACCTCGACGCCGTCGGTCCGCTGGTACGGCTGGACCTCCGACTGTTCGACCGTGATGGCGCCGCCGACCCCAAGCATCAAGCGGCCAAGCCAGGCAATCATCGCGCCGTTATCCACCAGGAGCGCGCGCGGCGGGGCAAAGAACGAGGCGCCGCGCGCCTCGGCCATGCTGCGTGCCATCTCTTGGAGACGAGCATTGCAGGCGACGCCGCCGCCGAGAATCAGCTCTTTCTTGCCCGTTGCGGCGAGGGCGCGCTCGCTGGTCTCGACGAGGGCCGCGAAAGCGTGCTCCTGGATGGCGTGGCAAACGTCCGGCAGCGCGTGCCCTTCGGCAAGCAGTCGCTCGGCGGCGAGGGGCCAGCCGCTGAAACTCATGTCCATCCCTTTGACGACGTAGGGAAGATCGAGGAGACGGCTGCGGTCCGCTTGGGCCGCAAGGCGCTCAATTTCCGGTCCGCCGGGGAACGGGACGCCGACGGCGCGGCCGAACTTGTCGAGCGCGTTGCCGAGGCCGACGTCGAGGGTTTCGCCAAAGACGCGGTAGCGGCCACGAGAGAGCGCAAGCACCTGCGTGTTGCCGCCCGAAGCGTAGAGCAAGAGGGGGTCGGTGGCGCCCGACAGGCCGCGCCCGATTTCGAGGTGGGCGACGCAGTGGTTGACGCCAACGAGGGGCTTGCCGTGACGCAGGGCGAGGGCGCGAGCCACCGTTGCACCAACACGCAGGCAGGGGCCAAGCCCGGGTCCTTGGCTGAAGGCGACGGCGTCGAGCTGCTCGGGCCGCACGCCAGCTTCCTGGAGGGCTGCGGCGAGGATGGCGGGTGCTTTCTCGGCGTGTTCGTGCGCCGCCTCACGGGGGTGGATGCCCCCCTGGGCGGGCTGCACCATGGCGCGCTGGTTGGCGAGAACCCGGACGCGGCCGGGCGACGCTTCCTCGACGACGCCGACGGCGAAGGTGTGGGCAGTGGACTCAATGCCGAGGACTGCCACGGCTTCGGGATTGCGTGAGGGCATAAGCCAAGCGCCTCCCACCTATCCGCCGATTACGCCGATTGCACCGATACTTGCTCGCCTCGGCGAAATCGGCGCAATCGGCGGATTATTTCGGAGGCGGACCCACGTCGATGCCGAGCGCCGACAGGAGGGTCAGGAGACCGAAAAGAAGCCAGAAGATGGCGGCGGAACCCGCGACGACGAGGGCGCCCAGGTGCCAGCGGCGTGCCCAATGGAAACCGAGCCGCTCGTAATAGATCCAGTTGCGGGCGAAGATGAATCCGGCGAGGGCGAGCAGGGCGAGACAGACGACAAGCGCCGACGTCGCGGAGACGTTGGGTGCGGCGAAGCCGAACAGGTAGAGCAGCGTGAACGACGCCACCGCGAGCGCGGCGCCGAACCACTCGCCGAAGAGGAAGGCGCGCGCCGCCGAATAGTTGGCGAGCAGCTCGTCGGTGACGGGCTGCGCCGCACGACTGCGCTGCAAGGTGCGCTCGCTCATGGGTAGGCGCGTGCCGGCGTGCGCGGGTAAGGCAGCATGTCGCGGATGTGCTCTTGGCCGGTGAACCAGCGCAGCACGCGCTCGAGACCGAGGCCGAAGCCAGAGTGGGGAACGGAACCGTAGCGGCGCAGGTCGAAGTACCACTCGTACGGCTTGAGGTAAGCCGCTTCGACGTCGGCGTCGGAGGCGCCCTCGGGCAGTTTGGCGCGGATGGCGTCCCATTCGTGCTTGAACTGACGCCGGTCGTCGAAATCCTTCGACTCGCCCATGGCTCGCCACTGCGCCATCAAACGCACCTTCATCGAGGCGATGTCCTCGCTGCGCTGGCTGCCGCCGATGATTTCCCCGAAGCCATCGGGCGCCATCAGGTCGGAGCAGAAGACGCGGTCGGTGCCGGGCTTCTCCGCCATGTAGAACGCCTTGATGCTGGCTGGCCAATCGCAGATGAAGAGTGGGTTGATCTTGCCCTCGGTGAGCGCCTTCTCGTGCGGCACGCCGAAGTCGTCGCCATGGTTGACGTGGAAGCCGAGCTGCTTGAGGCGCTCCACCGCTTGGCTGTAGTCGATGCGCGGGAAGCGTTTGCCTTCGACGTCCTCGCCGCCCTCGGTGGGCTGGAAGGTTCCAATCTTGAGCAGGCGGGCGGGGTCCTGGCCGAGCAGTTTGAGGTCGGCGGCGCAGTGGGTGGCGACGTCGTGCGCCATCGCGGTGACCAGTTTCTCCTGGTGAACGCGGCTCTCCTCCGCGTTCCACCAGGCGTACTCCGCTTCGAGGTGGTGGAATTCCGTCAGGTGCTTCGTCGTGCGCGACTTCTCGGCGCGGAACGACGGGGTGATGGAGTAGACCTTGGGCAGTCCGAAGATGCAGCCCTCCAGGTACATCTGCGCCGACTGCGAGAGGTACGCGGTCTGGCCGAAGTAGTCGAAGGTGAACAGCGTCGAGCCGCCTTCGCAAGCGTTCGTCGTGATGACGCTGGGGTCCACCTGCGTGAAGCCTTCGCGGTCGTAGAAGTCGTGGACCGCCTTGTAGAGCCGGTGCTTGATGCGCAGGATGGCCGACAGTTCGCTGCTGCGCAGCCAGAGGTGGCGCATGTCGAGCTCGAACTCGGTGCCCTGCTCGCCGCGCAGCGGGAAGTCTCCAGTCGCCTGGCCGTTTGGCTCGTGCAGGCGGAAGTGGCTCACCTTCACCTCGAAGCCGCCGGGGGCGCGCGCGTCGGCTGCAACGTCGCCGACCAGCTCCGCGACGCTCGCCTCAATCTTGGCGCGGACTGCCTGGGCGAGCGACTCATCGTCCTTCACGACGCCGCCCTTGACGGTGCACTGCACGGTGCCGGAGCCGTCGCGCAGGACGACGAAGGCGAGCTTGCCGCCGGAGGCGCGGTGGCGATGGACCCAGCCGCGCAGGCGGACCTGCTGGCCGGTCTTCTGGCCAGCGAGGATGGAGGCGACCGTGTCGAACTGCACGCCTTCGCCACTTGGGGCCTGGTCAAAGGGGTTGCGCCTTCAGGGCCCCATCCAGGTCGCGCGGTCGGGGTAGTCCGCGAAGGTGGGCCAGTCGTGCGCGGGGCGGCCGTTGGCTTCCCACCAGGCGTCGTAGCGCGCCTTCCAATTCCGGTAGAACGGTTCCGGCGTCGGCAGCGGCGTGTGGCGGTGGTCGTTGAGCGCCGCCGCGATGGACCAGACGTTGCGGCTGGAGGCTCGCCACGGCACTCCCTTCAATTCGCGCAAGTCGAGGACCCCGTAACCCTTGACGCGTCCGGTCGTGTCGATGAAGGGGGCCATGTAGGAACGCACCAGGTCGTCGTGGGTGGCGAAGAGCGGCTTGCGGCCGTGCAATCCCGCGCAGCGGCTGCGGCCGATGCTGCCCCATTTGCCGTCGCGCTGGAAGATGAACAGGACATGATCCAGGAGGTCGATGGATTCGATGTCCAGGATGAGCGGAGTGTGGCCGTGCGCTTCCAGGATGGCGGCGGCACTAATGGCCGCCTCCAAGCAGTGGGCGGTTTTGTGCGCAAGAACGCCACGCAGGGTGCGCGCCGTCTCGCCGTCGCGCTCCCAATTGTAGGGCATGGTGTTGAGCCACGTCTGGACCCGCTCCGGTGTGTCGAGACGGGCGATGAGACGCCGCTCGGCGGGGTTGAAGCGGACGCGGCTGGCCAACAAGCGCCCCAAGGCCGCCCGGCACTTGGCCCAACCGGTGCTTTCACTTCCCCCTTGGGCAAGGTCATGCCCACGCGGTGCCTCGGTCACCTCCCGCATGAGCCTACACGTCCGCTGCAACTCCTGTCTCGCCCCCTTCGACGCCGTGGCGTATGCGGGCCTGCTGCGCTGCGCCGCCTGCTCCGACCGGATGGCGTACCGGCTGCCCGGAAACTCCTTCGGGACGGTGGTGGTGCTGTGACAACACAGATGGCCGCCCGTTTCGCTGTCGCCCTCTGCCCCGGCTGCCGGGAACCCTGGGCGGTCGAGCTACGCCATGCCACGGCCACTTGCCCGCGCTGCAAGAGCAAGGTGGACCTCGCGGCCCGCAAACCGCTCTGGACTGGCGACGACGCAGCCCAAGCGCAGGCGGCCGTCGCCGAGGCGAGCGCACGGCGCAAGGGCGGCGCTGGCACAGCACTTCCCCCCAGCCCGCTGCCGCGCCACGACTCCCCTGCCGACGCTGCCGCCGCTGCGGCCAAAGGCATCATCAACAAGTCCGCCCGTGCCGAAGAGGTCGCGCGCTGGCTCGAACGGGTCGGCGGCCCGATGGCGCACCGCACCCTCGTCGATGCGCTGCAGCGCGCCGGACTGGACCAAGACCGCGCTGAGGCGGAAATCACGCGGATGCTCGCGATGGATCTGCTGATGGAGCCGAAATCGGCCACCTACCGCATGGTGGCCTGATTCAGGTTCCCTTGCGCAAGTTGCGCCGCCGCTCGCGCCGCACCATTTCGCGGACCTCGATGGGGACGATGGTTTCCAGGATGCGCGTTTGCGCCTGCAGCAGGACGAACAGGCCGTAGCCCGCCATGGCGGCGGCGGGAAGGAGGCCTGGAGAGGCGGCGACGATGAACCAGTAGATGGCAAGCGCCGGCATGAGCCAAAACGCACCAATCATGGCGCCGCGCCAGAGTTTGCCGTCGCTGGAGCCTTTGCCCACCCAGATGGCTGCTCCGGCATGGACCATGACCAGCCCCGCGCTCATCAGGGTCGCCTCGAGGAGCTTGGCGGCGGTTGCCGGGTGGAGAACGAGGGCGGGCGAGACGACCGGTTGGACGAGGATGGTCGCGACCTGCAGGCTCCACATCGCTCCGAAGCCGACGCCGAGACTGGCGCCATAGTAGGGTGTGTCTTTGCGGCTGCGGAACTTCTTGAAGCCGAGAACCGCCTGGTTGGCGAGCGCCTCAAGGACGGAGTAGCCGATGGCGGTGTAGAGAAGAGAGAGCCAGAGTCCCTGCAGCATCACGGTCGCAGCGGTCTCGAACTGGAACAGGAAAAGTTCGAGGAAGCGCAGCAGCAGGCCGCTGAAGATGCCAAGGATGAGCGCGAAGAAGAGACGGTTCTGCTCGAAGTAGCCCTCGTACCGGTTGAGGATCCAGAACAGGATGGCCATCGCGGGCAGGAGCGTGAGGATGGAGGCCACCAGTTGCGCCGAGACCACGCTTGTCCCACAAGGGGCGGCGTCAAAGCCTTGATGGACCCGACCGGGTTCGCCGCCTCGTGGGCTTCCCGCGCATCGTCGTCAACGCCAAACTCTACGCCGAGGCGACCGGACCGGGCGCCCGCCGGCTCCTCGACGCCTGCGCGACACAGCCGGGAACAGCGTTGGCTCCCCCGCTCACCGAGCTCGCAAACCTGGCGCGCTACGGCCGCTCGGTCCCGCTCTTCGCGCAGCACGTCGATGGGCTGGCCGCCGGCGTTGGAACCGGCTTCGTCACCGCCGCGATGGCCAAGCAGGCCGGCGCGATGGGCACTCTCTTGAATCACGCCGAACACAAACTCAAGCCGGCCGACTTGAAGGCAAGTCTCGCCTCTGCCCAAGCCGCCGGCCTCTGGACTCTGCTCTGCGCCGACTCGCTTGCCGAAACGCGCAAGCTCGCCAAGTTCAAGCCGACCGCCATCGCCATCGAGCCACCGGAGCTCATCGGCGGCAACGTCAGCGTCACCTCCGCCGACCCCGCCATCGTCGCCGACGCCGTCGCCGCCGTGCGCGACATGGCTCCCGACACGTTGGTGTTGTGCGGCGCCGGCGTCAAGACCGGCCGCGACGTCAAAGCGGCCCGGAAACTTGGTGCCCACGGGGTCCTTCTTGCCTCCGGCGTCGTGAAGGCGCGCGACCCGCTTGCGGCGCTGCGCGATTTGGCCTCGGGACTCTAACATGGGCAAACCGGGCGATCTCGTCGAGTTCACGGCTGGCCTGCACGGCTTGGAGCCACCCAACAATCTGGGGTTCTTCATCGAGCGCCGACGTGTGAAGGGCGAGAATTGGATTCGCCTCCTCACCACGGCGGGACCAAAAGAGGTCAAGGCGGACCACCTCAAGCGGCGCGCGTTCAAGGTGCGCTACGACGGACGGCTCGGGGACAACCCGGCCGACCTTGCCCCTGCGACAGCTCGTCTCAAGGCCATCGTGGCGCAGCATGGCGGTGGAGCACTTGCCGAGGAGCCGGAGTCAGACCTGGGGCAACTCGAGGAGGCACTCTGGTCGGCCACCTGCACGGCCGGGCGCGACGACTGGAGCGAGTCCGACATTGCGAGCGCCTGGGCCAGGGGGGACCCGTCGCCGCAGCAATTGCGCGACGTCCGCGACGCACTCGACCGATGCCGCCGCGCCGGCGTGGGGCGCTTCGAGACGGTGGCGGGGCGCGGCGATCGTTGGCGACCGTGGAGCCTTGCCGAGCGGCGCCAGATGGATGCGGCTTGGTCCAACCTGGCTCGTCTCAAGGGCAAACTGGTGCGTGCCGAAGAGACCGACGAGGGGCGAGTCTACGCGGGAGTGCCGATCTCCGAGGCAGGACTCGATGACGTGGACCGAACGACGCTTGCTTGGGTCGGAGCCGCTCTTGCGCAATACGTCGAATGGGATGGTGTTCCGGATGGCGGCGAGCCCGTGGCGGGCATTGGCGGCCTGGGGGCAACCAACGCGTTCGGCATGGAACTCCATCGCCAGCTCGGCTTTCTCGCCTCCGACTGGATTGGCGCGCACACGACCCACTCCAGCGACGCGGTGCAGTTCCTTCTCGGCGTCGGGGTGTGGTCGCCTGAGGATGCGGTGGCGGCACTCACACGGCGTCACGTCAACCAGGAGGAGTTCTTCGAGCACCGCGACGACGAACGCGCGGAGGAGGCCGCTTCGAAGTTCGGCGAGCCGACGCACGAAGCGCAGCCGTGGCGCACCGATCTTCGTGCGATTCCATGCTGGACCATCGACCCGCCCGACGCGCGCGATTTCGACGACGCGGTCGGTTTGGAACGGCAGGGCGACGGGTGGCGCCTCTGGGTCCACGTCGCCGACGTGAGCGCCTATGTCGTGCAGGACACCCTGCTCGACCGGCACGCCAAGAAACGCGCCACCAGCGTCTACCTGCCCGGCCGCGTCCTGCCGATGCTGCCGCGCCGCCTCAGCGACCACCTCTGCAGCCTGCGCGCCGATGGCGACCGGTATGCGCTGAGCGTCGCCATCGACCTCGACGGTGCGGGCCGCATCACTGGGCGCACCACTTACCATTCCATCATCCGCGTCACTGAGAATCTCAGTTACAGCGTTGCCCTCGAACGGGCCCGCGCAGGGGTGGCGCCGTTTGCCAACCTGCTCAACGTCGCCCAGCTCATGCGCAGCCACCGCAGCGGCCTCGAACTGGAAACGGGCGAACTCAAGGTCTTGCTTGGTGCGACCGCTTTCTCGTTCTTGGAGAAACGGGCCGACGACGCGACCCGCATGATTGAGACCTTCATGGTCGCCGCGAACGAAGCGGTGGCGGAGGAGTTGAGCACAGCCAATGTCCCCGTCCTCTACCGCTGCCACCCGCTGCCCGAGCCGGAGAAGGCGGAACGATTCGCGCACCAGCTCGAGGCGATGGGAATCGAGGCAAACCTCGAATTGCCGCGTCGGCCGCAGGCGCGCACCGCGCCCGCCCGCTTGGAGAGCCTGCTGGATCAACTCAAAGCGGGCGGGGGGAAATTGAACCTGTTTGGCGGCGGCGCCAGCCTCCAAGCGGATGTGCCCATGGCGCCCGCAGAACCCGAGGCGCCGCAGCCGCTCCCCGGCTTCGCGCAGCTACCCGCCGAAGAGCGTCCGAAATGGTTGGAGCCGTTCCGCATCGTCGTCGAGCGGCTCGCCGCCCACCCCGACGCCGACCTCGCCGAAGTGGCGACGCTCAAACTGCTCGGCTGCATGGGGCGCGCGTTCTACACGCCCGACAACGCCGGCCACTTCGGCCTCGCCTCGACGCATTACTGCCACTTCACCAGCCCCATCCGGCGCTACCCCGACCTCGTCGTCCACCGCAACCTTGCGTGGCTGATTGGCGGCCGCAAAGGGCCGGTGCCGCACAGCCAGGAATCCCTTCGCGCGCTCTGCGACCACTGCAGCAACCAAGAGCGCCAAGCATCCGGACTCGAACGGCGCATCAAGGCGAGCTGCCTCGTCCTTGCCGCCGAAGAGGGGTCCGGTCCCGCCCGGTTGACTGGTATCACGTCGGCGAGCCTGTTCGTCGTGCGCCCCGACGGCATTGAGGCGCGCATCCCCATCCGCGACGTCGCAGGCGGACCGTTCAGCGTGGATGAGTGGGAGAGCCGGTTGGAGCGCGCGCAGGACCCCTCCGCCATGAGCCGCGCTGGCCGCCTCGCCGCCGCCCACGACCTGGACGGGCCAGAAACCGTGGCCACGCTTGGACAGAAGGTGACGGTTCGGTTGGCGAGTCGCGACGTTGCGGCTGGCCGCACGGGAGCCGAACTTCTCTCTTGGTAGCCTCCAACGCAGCGCCTATCAGCCAATCCCGGTTCAAGGCAGCGTGGCGCTCCCGAAGCCTCTCTCCCAGAAGCCGACCGGGATGCCACAGATGCGACGCAAGTCCGCGCTCCGCACCGCTTCCGGATCGGTCCAAGAGCAGTTCCTCGAGCGTGTTCGGACCGTCGCAAACGACCCCGCAGTCGTGTTGCCGGTTGCCGTGGGTGCAGAACCCGCTCCGCTCACCAAGCTGCGCCGTCGCCTGGAATCCGGCAAGCTCGGGTTCGCAGCACGTTTCGACAAAGAGATTCTGGGCGCCATTCGTGTGGCGCAAGAGATTGCCCGCCAGAATGCAGCACCCATTCTCCTCGATGCTCGCGTGGACGGCAACCGGCGTTTTTTCCTGGCCCGCGGCCATGTCCGCCGCCTCGTCCATCTCGGCATCCAGAACTGGGACGATCCGCTCGCCCTGATGCTCGCCTACGGCCCGCTCGCCTCCAAGCATGGTCTCTGGATGTTTGCCGGGCGCGAGTTGTGGTCCACTGGCGCATCGCCGGCGCCTCCGTCCGAGTGGTGGGAAGACCTCGCCGCCCGGACCGGCCTCACGCTCTCCGGCGAAACGGACCGCTCCTGCCCGCATGCCGACCGACCACGACTGGAGCTTCGTTTCGCGGGCGGACCCGCGCTCATCGTCTGCGGGCCGTGCGGCAAACGGGTCGGCCACCTGCACGGCCACCTCTCGCAACGGGTCCTGCGCGGCGCCGGCCCCGCGCGCCCGGTGGAGCTCGCGGTCGTCCTGCCTGATTGCCGCCGACCTCTCCTTCTTGATGCTCTGCAGGAGCTCTACCGCGCCGGTCGGCTGGATGAACAGGGCCTGCTGGAGCAGGCGTCGCGCGGCGGGCACGGCGACGCCAAGTTCGAGCTCGCAGGCCACGCCTACCCCGACCAGGACGCTTTCCTCGCAGCCCTGAGCCTCGCCGATTGGGAGCGCGAACCGGTGCGCATCCTCACGGCCGAAGGCCATCGCGGCGCGACACGCAACGTCGCCGACATCCTGGCCGCGCACCGTGACCGACTTCCTGCAGCTGTCGTGCACATCTTGGGCGGCGATGACGGCTTCGCGGCGCGCCACCCCGACGTCGAGGCGCGTTCTCTCCTGCGACTTGCGCACGACGAAGCGGTGAGCCGCGAACGAACCTTTGGGCTTCCCGAACTCGCCCGGCTCGGTCCCGTCGGCTCCTGGCTGGACGGCTTGGCGCGTGACCATCGCCGCCTCGACCGCGCCGCATTCCTGCAGCGCATCCGGCGCGACGCCGCGAATGCCGCCCATCCTGCGCACCTCTTCGCCGTCCTTGTGGCGCTCGACTTAACGATGGAGGGCGAGCGTTTCCTGTCGCACGACGCCAAGGAAGCGGGCCGCTCGCTCGCGCCGCTTGCGAAGGCGATGCTGGAGGCGTCGGGCGACGCTTACACGGTGGCGCTCAGCGATTTCCTGCGCGAGTCGGGGACCGGCGAGACGGTCAACTGAATCTCCGACTCGAACACAGATTTCACAGATTCTTTCTTTTCCAAACGGGCAAAACCATTCAGGCTCCTTGCACAAGGCCTCCAAAATTTCGCAGATGAGCCAAACGGTTCAACCGCACTCGAATCTGTGCAATTTTGGCGGGATGGTGGAGCCTGCGAACGAATGGTCGGCCCAGTTGGCTCAGAAAAGTTTCTGTGAAATCTGTGTCCTCGTGGATGAGGTTCAGGCCGTCGAGGTGGCGGCAAGCTTCTGCGAGAGGGCGGCCAATCCCGTGACACCTTTCGACGAGGCTTCTTTCTTCTGTGCGTCGAGGGCGGCGCCGAAGTGCTGACGGTGCTCCTCGTAGAAGAGGCCGGTGACCCAGTGGTCGGTCATGGCGGCCTGCATGGCGGCGAACTTGTCGCCCTTCGCATGCGTTGGCTCCAACTGGCGCTGGTTCGCCTTCGCCGCCTCGTAGATGTCGTGGAACGTCACGCAGGGGCTGATGACCTGCAAGAAGGCGTAGCCGTCGTGGTTGATGGCCTGCTTCATCAGTTCGGTCATCTCCTTGACCTTGCCCGAGTAGGCGCGAGCGACCCAGGTGGCGCCCGAGATGATGGCGAGCGCCAGCGGGTTGATGGGCTGGTCCGCCGACTTGCCGACGCCGGCAAACGGCGTCGTCTTGGTCTTGAGGCCAAGCACGCTGGTGGGGGAGGCCTGGCCCTTTGTGAGGCCGTAGATCTCGTTGTCCATCATGACGTAGGCGAGCTTCGGGTTGCGGCGCGCGGTGTG